>CAJIZY010000024.1 GCA_905181965.1 Akkermansiaceae bacterium | reverse complement strand
GCTTGGATAAGGTAGTTGTCGCCGATGACACTTCCCCCCTGAAAATTCACAACAAGAATTTGGCTCAGTGCGTAGGCCACTCTCTGCCTCAATTGGTCGGGCGCAATATTAGCAGACCTCCACCAACCATCACGTCCCCTAGAACTATTAATCGGTAGAGCATTCCTTGCAATAGAGGTCTGCAGGCGGGTCGTAGGAATCGTCGCTTGGTTATCAATCCAACCTGTCAAACCCATCGACACAACTTCCTCGATTGATTCATCGGTAGGGCCAAAACTTGCCCTCAGCAAGAATCGAGCTGCCTCCCCCTCACTGGGCAATCTTCTGATCGAGTTGTGTCCCGTTGCTTAGAAGCACACTCCTCCTTCAGACTCGAGAGCACGAAGAGCGGCCACAAAATCACCTTCGCCAGAACCGTCAACGACCAGCCGCACTTTCATCGCTGGTTCCAAGTGAGAATCTCCTCCCAGGCACTCAGCCCATCCCCATCCATGTCGACGTCCGCAGCCACAAGGCGAAAAACACCACCGTCCGAGCGGTCCAATGATAACCGTCTGCATCAGCCGCGACACTCAAAGGGAGAACCGAGGCCGCCTCGCTCCAGCCATTTGCAGCAGGAATCCCAACGCTCAAGCCGATAGCTTTTGCCGGCCTCAGCTGACCAAGAAAATCGAACTTCGGGCCCGTCCAAAACCGGATTGTTCAAGGGCCAAAAGACTCATCGGGGTCGTGGGGATCTGTCCCAGCAATTCCCTTCCGCCCGATTTGAGACTGCCATCGCTTATCGGAATCAAAATCAGCTCGCTAGCCGTCCCCTTGATATTGAAGCTCCCAAAACTCCGATACCCCATTCCCGTTAAAATCGATCACCCCAAACAGGACCGAAGGGAAACGCAAGTAACGCTACTGACAACTGTCAGGACTCTTCATTTAACGCCCATGAAGGGATAACCCAATGCAGATGATAAACCGATGAGAAAATCCCGTTTGGAAGGAGTAAGATCCTCACGCTGAAATTCTACACCGACGAAGGATTTTAGCTACCTAAATCGTCACCTTAAGCATATCACATAGACTTATTGGTAAATTCAACTCTCATCGCAATTTCACCAATTAAAACCTATCTCAGGTTAAAAGAAGCTCTTGCACCAAACCTCGTGCTAGCCTCTAATCTAGCTGCCTTGACGAACGCCATCCTTGCACTTGAAGACGGTCGCACCTTCCACGGTCGTGCCTTCGGTCACTCTGGAACAACCTCTGGAGAAATCTGCTTTAATACCTCAATGACCGGGTATCAAGAGATCATTACGGACCCCTCTTACCGCGGACAAATCGTAACAATGACCTATCCCCTCCAGGGGAATTATGGAGTCAACGCCGAAGATGCCGAATCAGCGTCACCCCATGTTCGTGGTTTCGTGATTGGAGAACTCTGCGAAGTCCCCTCTTCTTGGCGTTCGCAACAGTCTTTAGCGAACTATTTCAAAGAGCACCAGATCATTGGCATCGAAGACATTGATACACGCGCCCTCACAAAACACCTACGTGATAAGGGAGCAATGCGAGCCGTCATTACTACCGAACTCTCCGAACAGGCTGCAATCGAGGCCGCCAACGAAGCGCCACCGATGGAAGGCAGCGATTTTGTCAAAGAAGTTTCAACCAAAACCTCCTACCTTTGGGAAGGTGAATCCCGGCTTTGGACAATTCCAAGTGTCACCGCAAATCAGGATACTAATTATATCGAACTGCCTCCCATTAAATACCGAATTGTTGCTTACGATTTTGGCATAAAACACAATATTCTCCGCTCGCTCCGACAATCTGGCTTCGAAGTTGAAGTCGTAAATTCACGGACACTTGCAAGTGAAGTTCTAGCAAAGAATCCCGACGGGGTCTTTCTTTCAAACGGACCAGGAGATCCTGCTGCACTCACCTACATCCACGAAGAAGTAAAACAACTCATCGGGCAAGTTCCTGTCTTTGGAATATGTCTAGGGCATCAAATCCTGACCCACTGTTTCGGGGCGCGAAGACCTACAAGCTCAAGTTTGGCCACCGCGGCGGCAACCAACCTGTCAAAGATCTCGGAATCGGGTAAGGTGTCGATCACCGCACAGAATCACGGCTTCGCTTCGACTCGCGAAGCAGCTGGACGAAAGCTGGAGGTGACCCACGTCAACCTCAACGACCAAACAGTAGAAGGAATGCGTAGCACCAAAGATCCTGTTTTCTCGGTCCAACATCACCCCGAGGCCGCCCCTGGCCCTAATGATGACAAGGGCTTTTTCGATGAGTTCATCAAACTCATCGAATCCTCGAACTAATTACTTTTTAAAATGAACACCATCATTTGCGGCCTCCAGTGGGGCGACGAAGGAAAAGGAAAAATCGTAGATTTCCTAACTGAAGATGCTGACCTTGTGGTTCGTGGACAAGGCGGAAACAACGCTGGTCACACCGTAATCGCGAAAGGTAAAAAATACATTCTTCACCTAATCCCTTCCGGAATTCTCTGGGATAAACAATGTATCATTGGGAACGGAGTCGTCATGGATCCGGTTGGACTATGCAAAGAAATTGAGGGCCTAGAAGCTGATGGAATTGCCATTACCCCTGAAAAACTTCTCATTTCAGACCGCGCTCATGTGGTCCTGCCATACCATCGCGAGCTTGATGCTGCTCGTGAGATGTCGCTTGGCGATAAAAAGATTGGCACAACCAAGCGGGGAATCGGCCCAACCTACGCCGATAAAGCGAACAGGATTGGCCTTCGTTTAGCCGACTTTCGCGACCCAGAGAAGGCTAAGGAACTAATCTCCACTCGACTCAAGGAAGCGAACCGAACCCTCGCCCACTTTGACCTTCCGACCTTCGAGACTGACGCAGTTTTCCATGAAGTAGAGGAGGCAATTGATCGGCTGCGCCCCCACTTTGCCGACGTTATACCAGTCGTCCACACCTCTTGGAAAAATGGCGAAACTGTTCTCTTCGAGGGCGCGCAGGGCACATTCCTCGATATAGACTTCGGGACTTATCCATTTGTTACGTCCTCTAACACAACCTCCGGGGGGGCTTGCACCGGCTCTGGGATGCCACCGCATGCCATCGATCGAATTGTTGGAGTTTGCAAAGCCTACACGACCCGCGTTGGCTCAGGCCCTTTCCCTGCGCAAAATGACGAAATCGCCGAATTCTTCCATTCCCGTGGCTTGGAATTTGGCGCCACCACTGGCCGTCCTCGTCGCTGTGGTTGGCTCGACACCGTCCTCATCCGCTATGCTGTTATGGTCAACGGGGTGACAGACCTCGCTGTCACCATTCTCGATGGCCTTGATGACCGCGAGACCATCAAGATTTGTGTTGGCTATAACATTAATGGAGAGATTCACGAGTTCCCACCAGCCGAACGTGATCACTGGGATGACATTGTCCCAGTTTACCAAGAAGTCCCAGGTTGGCGGGAATCCACAACTGCGTGCCGCGCCTACGATGACCTTCCGCAACTCGCCAAAGACTATCTAGCGCGTATCGAGGAGCTTACCGGTGCTCCAGTCTCCTACGTGGGGGTTGGGCCCGACCGAGAACAAACCATCATTCGTTAGGTCAACATCATGGGCAACGCCCCACTCAATTCAACGCCAAGACATGTCGCCGTGATCATGGATGGCAACGGTCGATGGGCTGAAGGACGAGGTCTACCTCGCAAAGCCGGACACCGTGCTGGCGCGGAATCTGCCCGCGAGGCAGTTGACGCCTGCCTCGAGCATGGAATTGAATTTCTAACTCTTTACGCGTTTTCTTCAGAAAACTGGAATCGTCCCCAAAAGGAGATTGATGCGCTCATGAAGCTTCTTGAGCAATTTCTGAAAACTAAAGGGAAAGAGTTCCGCAAAAAAAACGTCCGACTTAAGACGATCGGCCGAATCCAACTCCTTCCCGAATCATGCCGGAAAGAGCTAGCTAACGTCATCGACGAAACATCTTCCAATACCAAACTAACCGTAGTTCTCGCCCTTTCTTACGGCAGTCGAGAGGAAATCACGGACGCCACCCGCCGTATTGCCGAAAAAGTTGCACGGGGAGAGCTCGACCCGGATCATATCCAAAAAGACACTGTAGCGGAACATCTGGACACATCTGAATTCCCAGATCCTGACTTCCTAATCCGCACTTCTGGCGAGTTACGACTCTCAAATTTTCTTCTCTGGCAATTGAGCTACGCCGAGATTTTTATCACCGAAAAAAATTGGCCAGATTTTCGAAAGTCCGATTTTCATGAGGCTCTCGAAATTTATTCTCGTAGACGGAGGCGCTTCGGGAGACTCTAAAGCCGAAATTTAGTTGTGAGCAAGGAACCAGAACATCACCTTTTGCTGGTCGATCAAGACCTCGACTACCTCGATTGGGCCACAAAACACCTCGGTGCCGAGGGGCTTAAAATCCTGCGTTGTGATAGTGCAGACAAGGCATCGCAAGTTGTTAAGAAGGCTCCCATTGATGTCGTGATCTGCGACATCAAGCTTGATCCCTTTGATGGCGTCGAATTACTCCAACTCATCCGGGCCTCTTCTCCTGAAACAATCACGATCCTCACCGCAGTTTCGCCCACCACTAGCCAGATCATCGAGGCGACCCAAAAGGGCGCGCTCGATGTCCTCCGTAAAGAATCGCTAGCTTTTGAACTCCGTCAAGTTGTCGAATCTGCCCTCCAGACTGTCGATCAGCGCCGGGAAATAGGACCACTTTCAGATCAACGTCCCGGACTTACCGGAAAAACCACGATCATTGGGGTTTCTCGACCTTTGCAAGACGTCATGAAGGTCGTTGGCCGCGTGGCTCACTCAGACGCTCCTGTCCTTGTTACTGGAGAGAGTGGCACTGGGAAGGAACTGATTGCGCGCTCAATTCACGCATACAGCCCACGACGTAAAAAAGAGATGCTGGTCATCAATTGCGGCGCCATTCCTGAGAATCTTCTTGAATCGGAACTCTTCGGTCACGAAAAGGGGTCATTTACTGGTGCCATCGCTCGCCGAACTGGGCGCTTTGAAGATTCTCACGAAAGCACGCTTTTCCTCGATGAAATTGGAGATCTTCCTCCAAGCGTTCAGGTAAAACTTCTTCGAGTCCTACAGGACGGGACTTTTTCACGAGTCGGGAGCAACGAGGTTCAAAAAACCGACGTTCGCATCGTCACAGCAACAAACAAGAACCTCACCCAAGAGGTCAGTGAGGGTCGATTCCGAGAGGATCTTTACTACCGTCTCAATGTCGTTGAAATAGAACTCCCACCACTTCGCGACCGTCAGGAAGACATCGAAATTCTTGCCGAATTTTTCCTCGATCAAATTGCTCGCAGAAACGGGACAGCACGCTTGCGACTAACCGCTGAAGCAATCGAACACCTCCAAGGGCATCGCTGGCCCGGCAATGTTCGCGAATTGGAAAACACCATGGCCCGAGCATGTGCCCTTGCGCTTAGCGATATCCTCTTACCTGAAGATATTCCAATCGGTCGAGGCCCCGCTAGCATCGGAGGCACCTTGAAGGACGCCCTTGCGCTAATTTTGGAACTCTCCGAGGGAACTGAACGAAATGCGCTCGATTTCGTAAAAGGTGAGCTCATTCGTCACACCCTTGAACAAGGTAATCATGATCTAAAGGAGGCTTCTCACCTTCTTGGCATGAGCCAAGCAAACTTGAAGAAACTTCTTCCTACTGCAAAAAATGCCTGACCTCAAAAATCACCCACTAGTGGCTGACCGACTCGCTCGACTTCGCTCTGCCTCTTGTCCGCCAAAGGATTTCAGGAACTATCTTTCCGACATTGCAAGGCTATTGGTCTTACCTGCAACGGCCCATTTAGCGACGAAGGAAACAGAAGTGGTCACGCCGCTCACCTCTATGAGAGGTCAAGAATTGGCTCGTCAAATAGTGCTTGTTCCTATCCTCAGAGCAGGGCTCGGGTTCAGTGAGCCTTTTCTTCAAATGCTCCCTGAAGCAACCGTAGCTCACTATGGGATAAAGAGGAATGAGGAAAGCCTTCAACCAGAAGTCTATCTCGAAAGAATTCCCGACCATATCGCGGAATCTGAAGTCTTTGTTTTAGACCCGATGCTAGCGACAGGAGGCAGCGCCATAGCCGCAATCGACGGCCTTAAAGAACGGGGAGCCACACATCTCCATTTCGTGTGCCTCGTTGCCAGCCCCGAAGGGATAAAGGCTCTCGAAGAGAGTCATCCCGATGTAAGGATCACTTCCGCGGCGGTTGACGAAGGTCTCAATAAACAAGGATATATTATTCCAGGTTTGGGCGACGCCGGCGATCGAATCTTCGGCACCTTATAAGATGGCGCTCTCTCCAACTTAGGCTTATTCTTCTCATGTGCGATTACTAGGATTAGCCTTCCTCCTCTGCTGTTCATCGTCCTTGTTCGGAGAAGGTGTCACTTTGAGCAAGGTTCAACAGTCACCGGAATATCAGGCGGCCAAAAAGTACATCTCCGATTACCTTCCTGATCTTGCAATTCCAAGAATTGAAAAACTTTTAACGCGGGAAGATCTCGACGAAACCGCCCGCGCAACCCTTCTAACCCTTCTCGGGGAAGCTCAGATCCGGGCAGGCACACCTGGCATCGCTCTCAAAACGCTCGACAACCCACTTTTGAGAGAATTCAGCCCCGCCCATCTTTGGAGGAGCTACTCACTCGTCCAGATGGGCAGGTATCGGGATGCGATCGGTGAACTCGAAAAAATTGACCGCATGAACATGCGAGAAAACGCGGACCTCCAAACCGGAAAACTTTTACTCGCTCTCGGCAATCCCAAAGACGCTCGGCCGATATTGATCCCACTTTTAAAATCGGAGGACGCTTCAATCCAAAAGGAAACCACGCTGCAACTTATCTCGGTTGCCCTCTCACTGAATCAACTCGATGAAGCCAGCTCCCTTCTTGAAAAATCAAAACCTTCCAATCCCGTCGAAGAAAGTCTCATTCGTTATCTTAATGGAAGGCTTCAACTCGCAAGAGGCGATCGCCCCGCTGCAGTTGGAACATTTCAAACCTTACTCAACGATCCAGAGATTCGGAAAAATCTCCCTGCCGCACTTTACCACGAATCAACCATCGCTCTTGCCGATAGCCTTTCCCTTGAAGGAAATGAATCCTCTGCAATTGATTCATTGCTCGAGACCCTCAACAAGAATCCGGCTCCACCGAACTTGGAAGCCATTTTTGCACGCTTGAGAATTTGGGCAGACAAGACTGACCCAGCCGCCCTTATTTTAAATATTTCAAAGTGGGCTCCTCTTCGACAAGCGTTCCTAGAGAACCCATCGGTGAAAAACTCCAGTTCCGTTCAAGCAATCAACCTAACTCCCCTTAACGCCGTTCCCTCCACCACCTTACCTGAGCCGAGAAGCCTTTTCTCACTTTCATTTCTCACAAGTATCCAACTTCAATCTGACGACCTGAACCAGAGAAGAGAAGGTCGCAAAAGAGCCGCGCAACTTCAGCTCATCAGCCCAAGTGGCTCAGCATTCGTAAACCGCTCATTACTCGAACTCGGCGTCCTAAACTTTAAAAAGAATAATTTTGAGCAAGCACTAGCGATCTTTTCTCTAATCGATGACGAGAAAGCTGTGCCAGCAACCAAAGCCTACGCCAAAGCCCTTGCAGCAAAGGCGGCATTTGCCATCGAAGAACAAACCAAAGCGAGCCAGCTCTTTCTTGAGGCCGAAGAAATCGCCCGGGAAATCCAGCGAGATGATCTTGGGTCACTTGCGGCTTTAAATGCCGGGATCACTCTACTTACTTCGACACGCTCAAAGGAGATCGATGAAATAACACGCAATCTCGACAGCCCTGAAGCCCGTTCATTTCTCATCCTAGAACGAGGCTTGTTCCTTTCCTCAAAAAGAGCCACCGAAGCCCGGGAGCTCCTCATAAGCTTCCTCGCAAATTTCCCTGATAATCCCCGCACGCCCGAGGCCGCTTTGGCTCTTGCCGAAAGCGCGATTTTCAGCTTGCCCTTCGATCGAGAACTTGCCCTTAAAAACATCACGCCCCTCAAGTTTGATCTTAAGACCAAACCTGATTTTGAAGCCAGGCGAGTCCTCGTGTTACTCGCTCTAAACAAAGGAATACAACAAGCTCAGGATTTTCTAACCAAGGCCCCTTCCCACCCTTTAGCACCACGGGTTCTCTTTCAGCTTGGCCAGACCTATCGCAAACCAACTAACGAAAGGGACAAGGAAATTGGTAAAGCGAACTACCAATTTGAACTTTTAATTGAGAAATATCCAGCGAGCGAATTTACAGACCCGGCCCGCTACTACAGCGCACTGACATCTACCGCGCTCAAAACCGACTCTGCGGACAAGACCGCTATTCTTCGATTTCGGGAACTCATCGATAAAAAAGGTGTGCTCGCCAATGAAGCCGCCATTAATCTTTGTAGTCTTTTGATCGACCGGAACCAACAGGAACGGGCACTGGGCGAAATCGTAACTTTTCTTAAGAATGAAAATAATTCCCAAAGCGACCAGCGACGCTTTCTCGTTCTTGGAGCCGATGCATCCAACCCTCGTGCAGTAGCACCAGATCGCCTTGGAGTTGATGGCCACGTCGCAAGCTTGAAAACTTGCCGGCTTCCACCCAAAATCGGGCGCATTACATAAGCGGACAAGCCCTCGAAAAATTAGGTGAAAATGCGCAAGCCCTCGAATCTTATTTTCGAGTGATCAATCGTGAGTTTTCTCCTGAAACCACTACTTCTCTCGAATGGAAATGGTATGACAAGTGTGGCATTGAAGGGGCACTTTCCCTTCTAGAAAGGGAAGAGCGCTGGAAAGCCGCTATTCAGCTTGCTGAAAAAATTGGAAGGAGTGGAAGCCCTCGCGCTGAGGACGCACGTAAGATAGCTGAGCGCATTGGCCTCGAACATTTCATCTATCGAGGACGCCAAGCACCTCTCGAAAAAACTCCCCCAAATCAGTAGCCGTTCACCCACGCTTGCTCTTTGCAGAAATAAGGCCCCCAAAATTGCATTTTTTCCTTTAGTTTACTGGGCCCAATGGTTATTCCGCCGCACCTTAATCGAACACTTTCCACGATCATGTCGCAAACAGCTTCTCCGCCCGCCGCCTCTTCAGATCTTCGTAACGCTGTCATCCGCCTCGCCGGCGACTCTCAGGACGGTATTCAGTCGGTGGGGGCCTTCCTTGGTCAGCTCGCCGGCACCACTGCTCAGGAGGTCATGACCTACATGACGATTCCCAGCACCATCTCCGGCGGACCTTCTATTTTTCAAGTCCACCTCGGCTCGGGAGAGGTCCTCCACCCCGGAGATCGCGCCGATACCCTGGTCGCGTTTTACCAGCATTCCTATGATGGTCATCTTGACACTCTCAAAGATGGAGGGATCTGCTTTTACGATAGCGATAATGTTGAAGAATTGAAAGACGAGCGTGGGATCATCCACATCGGAGTCCCCTTCACTTCGGCAACTATCGAAGCGATTGGCGGAAGCGCCAAATCGAGAGGGAAAAACATCTTTGTTCTCGGCCTACTCTGCGCTGTCTACCAATTGGACCGCGAGAAGATGACCGCGATTATTGCTAAGAAATTCGGTAGAAAATCAGAGGATATTCTGCGCAATGCAATGCTCGCTTTCGACGCCGGTTATGCCTTGGCCCGTCCATGACATCGAGCACATGCCGATGGCTCCTGGCGAAAACGAAGGAGACAAACGACTTTCCACCGACGGCAACACCATGTTGTCCCTCGGCCTCATTGCAGGTGGTTGCCGCTTCGGTGCTGGATACCCCATCACTCCGTGGACCACTATCATGGAGTTTCTTCGCACCGAGCTTCCAAAGTATAATGGCATGTTCATTCAATGTGAGGACGAGCTTGCCGCAGTTTCCCTCGCCCTAGGAGCTTCTTATTCAGGTCACCTCGCTATCACCGGCTCATCCGGCCCCGGTCTAGCCCTAAAATCAGAAGCTCTCGGCTACGCCAGCATGGCCGAGCTTCCGCTCATCGTAGTCAACATCCAGCGGGGAGGGCCTTCCACCGGTCTTCCAACTTCTGTCGAACAATCCGATTTGCTACAAGCCATTTACGGATCCCACGGCGATGCCCCTCGTATTGTCTTAGCCCCCAAAAATGTCGAAGACTGTTTCTACACCGCCCTTGAAGCTTGCCGCCTTGCCAAGGAATATTCGACTCCTGTTTTCATTCTCTCCGATCAAGCGATCGCAACCCGCCTTGAAGCGTTCGAAGAGCCCGACCTTGAAACCCACTGGCAAGATCCGGAACTCGACCTCTCCGAGCGAGGAGCAGATTTCAAGCCATACCCTCTCGATCAATTAACTCGTCATTCACCTCCGGGAGCGCGTTCCAGCGAAGGGAAATACCCAGTTGTAACCGGCCTCGAGCATGACGAATGGGGCCACCCTTCTGGCAACCCACTCAACCACGAGAAGATGACAGAGAAACGACGGAATAAGCTCGTAAACCTTGCCAAATCGCTCCCTCTCCCCGAGGTCCATGGTGAGAAAGGCGGTTCTCTTCTTCTAGTCGGCTGGGGATCCACTTACGGGCCCATTAAGGAGGCCACAGACCGACTCAACGGCCTTGGTCATAAAGTAGGCTCAATTAATATCCGCCATGTCCATCCACTTCCGGATGGTTTGGGCGAACTTTTCGAAAAATACGATCACGTCCTCGTACCTGAAATGAATGATTCCGGAGTTTATGGTTACGGTCAGCTTGCGACTCTCCTGAGAGGCAAAACTTGCAATCCCAAGATCGAATCCGTGAATAAGGTTCAAGGTATCAGTTTCCGTGTTCTGGAAATCACAGACGCTGCCGAAGCACTCATCAAAGGCTAAAATATTTCCCCAAATCTCAAACCGACTTTAATCATGTCAGATACCACCTCAGCCGCCCCCGCCGAAAAGCTTACAAAGAAGCAACTCAAAGCAGACAAACCTACTTGGTGTCCTGCTTGCGGCGATTTCGCAGTGCTTGCTTCCTTTTTTAATGTTGTCCAAAAACTCGGGATTCCACACGAGAAGATCGTCTGTGTCGCTGGAATTGGGTGTTCTTCCCGCTTTCCCTATTTTGTAAACACTCACGGAATCCATTTCATTCACGGCCGGGCTCTTCCACTTGCTACCGGAATTTCGCTTTCCCGCCCTGATCTTCACGTCTTCGTTTTTGGCGGTGATGGCGACGGATTCTCCATCGGAGGAAACCACCTAAACCACGCCGCACGAAAAAACGTCAACCTCTCTTACGTCGTGATGGATAACTTCGTTTACGGTCTCACTAAAAACCAGACCTCCCCGACCACTCCGATTGGGCAGCGATCAAAAACTGACCCTCGAGGAGCGATTGACCGTCCAATCAATCCGATGGCCCAACTAGTTTCTAGCGGCGCAACCTTCATCGCCCGTACTCATGCCGCGCAAGTAAAGCATATGAACGAAATGTTCGAGCGAGCGATTCTTCACCCCGGTTTCGCAGTCGTAGAAACCCTTTCAGAATGCACCATGTTCAACCCTGGTTCGTTCGACGATAGTATTCCGCGCAAAGGTGGGGTATTTGACCTCGTCAACGAGGAAGAACAAGACCTGGAGTCTGTCGCGGCAGCAATGGACCTATCACAAGACCTTACTCCCGGAAAATTTGGCGTCTATTATGAAACCAAAAGGCCCACTAAAAATGAACTTGAACGCGAATGGCTTACAGACGCTCGCAGCAAGATCGGTGATCTCAGCGAACGTGATCTCCTCAGGCAGCGCTTCGCTTCAATGCGCTAAGAATCACTTTAGCGCTAAAGTAATCATATGAAAAAAGGCGATCATCTCGATCGCCTTTTTTATGGAGTTTCTTTGACCCACTTATTGGATTTCCATTCCGCTTTTGGCGTAAACCCAGCGCTCGATTTTTCCATCCTTGATCAGAGCCTTAGCCTGAACCGGCCGAACCCCGAAAATCGTAGCAGCTTCGTAGGCTGCCAGGCCAGTTTGATACTCTGTTCCTCAAACATTCCTTCTCCGTTCGCTTTCCACCCCTTGACTTGATCACTGGTAAACTCTTTCACGGCCCCACCTGCAATACTGTCTTTCATTAAAGCAATGATCTTATCTTCACCCAACTTAGCGTAGGCGTAGGTGCAGGCGTAGGTGCAGGCGTAGGTGCAGGCGTAGGTGCAGGCGTAGGTGCAGGCGTAGGTGCAGGCGTAGGTGCAGGCGTAGGTGCAGGCGTAGGTGCAGGCGTAGGTGCAGGCGTAGGTGCAGGCGTAGGTGCAGGCGTAGGTGCAGGCGTAGGTGCACCTCCAGCCTCTCTTTCATAAATTGTTTTAACCAATTGCTGGAAAAGGTCCGTATCCTTTGGCGAAATTTTACCTTTTCCGTTAGAATCAGACTTCTCGACGATCAACGAATCATTCTTGCGATTCAAAAGTGTAACAACATCCCCCTTTTTTAACCTCACCTGCCCTTCTCCACCAGAAGTCGGGATGACAGTAGGGTTTTCAATGGTAACAGTCTCAGGTAGGTCATTATCACGAACTTCGTCCAAATTTATCGAATAACTTGCCCCCTTGTATTTCACAATAACAACCATCCCACTCGCTTCTTCTCTCACGTCGACCAGTGCGGGGGTTATTGTTCCACTAAGAATTCTTCCCAGAAAGTAGAGGACAAGGACAACTGCAGAAAATTGAGCGTATTTCATAATCAGATGAGAATCTTGTGAGAGGCTAAAACAGAATTATCAGATTGTCACGCAGTCAAAGTCGGCATTTGACCTTTCGCCCTTGAGGAGAAAGGCTCCTCCCATGGCAGAAAATCGTTTATTCCTACTTGATGGCATGGCGCTAGTCTATCGTGCTCACTTTGCCTTCATTCGCAATCCGATTACGAATTCGCAAGGAGTAAACACGTCCGCAATTTACGGTTTCACGAACACCTTACTTACAATCATTGAAAAAGAGGCCCCAACCCACCTCGCTGTTGCCTTTGACACATCAGCCCCAACTGCCCGGCATATTCTTTACCCCGAATACAAGGCCCAGCGCGAAGCCATGCCCGAAGAACTCGCTGCCGCCATCCCCGAGGTCAAAAAGGTCTGTGCCGCCTTCAAAATCCCTGTCCTCGTAATAGACGGCTTCGAAGCCGATGACATCATTGGCACCGTCGCCCGTCGCGCCGAGGAAGCTGGTGGGATCGAAACCTTCATGGTTACGCCCGACAAGGATTTTGCACAGTTGGTAGCACCTCACACCGCGATGTGGAAACCAGGACGACAAGGGTCAGACCACGAGGTTCTCACCTACGAAAAAATTCTCAAAAACTGGGGAATCAGCGATCCCAAGCAGGTCATCGATATCCTAGGCCTCTGGGGCGATGCTTCCGATAATATCCCTGGCGTGCCAGGAATTGGTGAAAAAACCGCAAAAAAGCTCGTTTTTCAATTTGGTTCAGTCGAAGGACTGCTTCGAAACACCGAAAAACTCAAAGGCAAACAGAAGGAAAACGTTACCAATTTTTCCGATCAAGCTCGTCTTTCAAAAGAACTAGCAACAATCATCACCGACGTCCCCATCGAAGAATCGTTCGATGACTTTAAGCTCGAAGAACCAGATGAGGAAACCCTCAAGTCGCTCTTCGAAATTTGGGAGTTTCGAACTCTTACGAAACGCCTATTTGGTAATACTGCGACGGCAACGAAACCTGCGATCACGCCAGTTTTCGAGAACCTTAAAACGTTAAATGATGTTCCTCATAAGTATCATCTAATTCAGTCCGAGAAAACTCTAGACTCTCTAATCAAAGAACTCCTCGCAGTAGACACTTTCTGCTTCGACGTAGAAACCAATTCACTCGACCGATTCTCCTCAAAACTTCTTGGCATTGCGTTTTCTCACAGCCCCGGTGAAGCCTTCTATCTTCCTCTCACCGAATGGCCCTCTCTCCGTGAAAAACTTCTCCCAGTTTTCCAATCTCCCGCTCTAAAAATCGGTCATAACTTGAAGTTCGATCTCGCCATTATGCTCTCGCACGGGATCCAGGTTGCCGGACCTTTCTTCGATACCATGCTCGCGCACACCCTAGCCGCCCCGGAGCAAAAGCACAGCATGGACTCCTTGTCTGAAAACCTCCTCGGATATTCGCCAATTAAGCTCGTCGATCTCTTTTCCGGTGAGCAGAACGAAGAAGATGATCTTTTTGCCGCCGCCGCAAAAAAGAAGGCTTCGAAGGGAGAACTAGACCCTTCCGAGCTCCCCATTAACATCCTCGCCGAATACGCGGCAGAGGACGCTGATGTCACTCTTCAACTTTACCACAAGCTTCTTCCCGAACTTAAAAAGCTCAATGCTCTCCCAGTCATGGAGGATATTGAGTCACCACTTCTTCCAGTCCTAGTAGCGATGGAAAACGAAGGCATTTCGATGGATCAAACCGTTCTCGATGAAGTTGGGAAGATTCTTACGATAAAGATCAAAAACCTCAGTAAGAAGATCGAGGAATCCGCCGGCCGCCCTTTTAATCTCAACTCACCTAAGCAGCTCGGGGAAATCCTCTTTGGCGAAATGAAACTCGTCGAAAAACCAAAGAAAACAAAAACAGGGCAATTTAAAACCGACGAGCAGACCCTCGCTTCGCTTGCTTCCAAACATTCGATTGTCGCAAATATTCTTAGCTACCGCGAAGCCAGCAAACTTAAGTCAACTTACGTTGATGCACTCCCAAATCATCGTGCCGAGCACTCTGATCGCGTCCACACTCATCTTCACCAACTTGTCACCTCAACCGGACGTCTCGCTTCGTCTGATCCCAATCTTCAGAACATTCCCGTTCGGTCAGAAATGGGTCGCGAACTACGCCGTGCTTTTATTTCTCGAAACTTGGATTTCACCTTAATGGCGGCCGACTACTCTCAAGTTGAACTTCGCGTGATGGCCGCGCTCTCTGGTGACCCCGCCATGATAAAGGCCTTCAAAAACGATCTCGATATTCACACCGCTACTGCAGCCCGCGTCTTTGGCGTTGAAACCGATGAAGTGGTTCCTGAAATGCGGCGAACCGCCAAAATGGTCAATTTCGGTATCATTTATGGAATCTCAGCTTTTGGACTCTCGCAGCGGCTCGGAATCCCCCGCAGTGAAGCTAGCGAAATCATCGAAACATACTTTGAGCAGTATCCCGCTATTCACCAATTCATGGCAGACACTGTTGAAAACGCTCGCGAAAAAGGATACACCGAAACGATTGCTGGACGCCGGCGTTACTTCAAAGACATCAAATCCGGAAACGCCAGTATTCGAGCCAATGCTGAGCGCGCTGCTATTAACAGCCCTATCCAAGGAACCGCAGCCGATATGATCAAATTGGCGATGGTCAAGATTCACGAACTGATGCAAGGACGCAAATCTAGGATGGTTCTCCAAGTTCATGACGAACTTCTTTTCGATCTCCATCAAGATGAACGTGACGAGCTTCCAACCCTTGTCTTAGAAGCCATGGAGTCCGCAATTATTTTACCTAACGAGGTTCCGATAAAAATTGACCTAGGATTTGGCGACAACTGGTTGCAAGCCCACTAGTCTTCTCTAAACTCACCCCAGCTTATGAAATCATTCTGTAAAATCGCCCTGATCGGATTCCTCACCTCTTTTGCCCTTGGACAAGATCCCGCCAAGAAAACCATTGAGGAAAAAAAGCCCGAAAAATCTTTATCCGCTAAAGAAGCCACCGTGATTGTGTCCACCTCGTTGGGTGAGATTCATATTGAACTAGATTCAAAAAGCGCTCCAATCACTGTTGAAAACTTTGTTGCAATAGCCAAGTCTGGTTATTACGACGGAACTATCTTCCACAGAGTTATTAATGGCTTCATGGTTCAAGGTGGCGGCCTTAATGCAGACATGAGCAATAAGTCTAGTGGCACTGCTCCAATTCAAAATGAAGCAAATAATGGTCTAACAAACGATCGTGGAACTGTTGCAATGGCAAGAACTATGGAACCTCATTCAGCTACAGGTCAATTCTTTGTAAACCATAAAGATAATGGTTTCTTGAATCATACTGGAGAAAACTCACAAGGATGGGGATATGCAGTATTCGGTAAAGTAACTGAAGGTATCGAAGTAGTGGAAAAAATGAGAGCAGTGAAAACCAGCTTCAAAAACGGCATGGCAGACGTTCCTACTCAAACCATCACGATCAAATCGATGAGTCGAGCTAAGTAAGAACCCAAAAAACAATCACTGATGAAATCATTTCTAATTCTCTCAGCTTCACTGCTCTTTCTCTCCTGCAAAGGAGAACCCGATGATAAAAATTACGCCAATGGTGGTCCCGTTGATAGTGGTCCCATCGATATCAGCTCAAAGATTATTATCGAAACCAGCATGGGAGCGATCAAGGTTAAGCTCCACCCCGAAACTGCACCTATCACAGTTGCAAACTTTTTAGATTACGTTGATCAAAAACACTTTGACGGAACGATTTTCCACCGCGTCATGTCCAACTTTATGATCCAAGGCGGAGGCTTTGAATTAAAGAATGACGTCCCCACCGAAAAAAAGACAGGCGACGGGATCCAAAACGAAAGCGCCCGAACCAAGAAAAATTTGCGCGGAACCCTTGCGATGGCCCGCACTAGCGATCCGCACTCCGCAACCGCTCAATTCTTCATCAATGTTGTCGACAATCCAAACCTCGACTATCCTAACAACGGCGGGGGTTACGCGGTTTTTGGAGAGGTCACCGAGGGCATGGAGATCGTTAACAAGATCAAGATGGTCGAAGTAGGAACCGGTTACTTGAACTCCTTGACACCCGACGGACGAGTCGCCTCCGGACCCCACCAGAATGTCCCACTCATCGATCCCGTGATCATTAAATCGATTCGCCGGGAGCCGAAATCCTGACTCCATAATTATGCTCTGGCTTTTCATTCCTCTTGCCTTCCTTCTGGGATCCATCCCATTTGGACTTCTACTTGGAAAAGTTAAAGGCATTGATATCCGCGAACATGGTTCGGGCAATATTGGCTCCACCAATGTTTTCAGAACTCTAGGAAAAAAGTCAGGGATCATCTGTCTTATTCTAGACATCCTGAAAGGCTTCTTTCCCGTTTTTCTGGCTCGTCACTTTGTTCCGGATGATACAGGCGGTCACACCATTGAGGTCTTGACAGCACTAGCCTCCATCCTCGGCCATAACTATTCTCCGTGGATTGGATTCAAAGGAGGCAAAGGCATTGCCACGTCCGGAGGAGCCCTTCTCGCTCTTATGCCTGCCGCCGTAGTAATCTTGATCATCATTTTTGCCATCTTCACCTTCACCACAAAATATGTATCGATCGGTAGTATCGCCACTGGCTTTGCTCTTCCAATCGTCGCAATTTATGGGTCCTGGCATCACGGTAAGATCGCTGACGGAACCTGGAACAAGCCGCTCTTTTTTTTCTCAATCGTCGCGGGTGCGCTCGCTATTTGGAAACACCGTTCCAATATCACACGCCTACGCGCCGGAACCGAAAATAAAATCGGACAAAAAAAGGAGGTCACCGAATTATGAAATTTCAAAATCCCGTGGTCGTGGGTTCAGGCTCTTGGGGAACCGCACTCGCCGTTTTTCTGGCCAATAAATGCCCCCAGGTTCACTTGATCGGACGAGATGAAAAGGTGACTGCCGCGATCAACTCGACTCACTGTAACGAGCGTTACCTACCAAACTCCACGCTTCCACAGAATTTGATCGCCACGACTGATCTTTCTTCGGTCACCAAAGCTGATCTTCTTCTTTTTGTTGTTCCAACTAAAGCCACTCGCTCCACCGCGGAAAACCTCGTTTCCCTAAACATTCCGGAATCTGCAGTAATCCTTTCCTGCGCAAAAGGAATTGAGTTAGAAACCGGGAAGCGCATGTCACAAATTATCGGTGATTACTTCCCCAGCAATCAGATTGCGGTTCTTTCGGGGCCTAACCACGCCGAAGAAATCGCAGAAGGTCTGCCCGCCGCGGCCACTATCGGATGCTTGAACGAAGAAGTAGGACTAGCACTTCAGGATATCTTCGCGACAGATCGCTTTCGTTCCTACACAAACCATGACATCGCCGGCATTGAGCTCGGTGGAGCAATCAAAAATGTTTACGCCATCGCCGCCGGAGTCACAATGGGGCTTAAGTTGGGAGACAATGCCATCTCCGCTCTGGTCACACGTGCTCTCGCCGAAATGACCCGTCTCGGCACCGATCTCGGTGGAAGATCGAGAAACCTTCGCCGGTCTTTCCGGCCTCGGCGACCTCATCGCGACCTGTTTTTCGGTTCATTCCCGAAATCACAAGGTTGGCCTCGCTCTAGGTCAGAATAGATCCTTAGAAGAAATCGTCACAGAACTTGGCATGGTTGCGGAAGGGGTTCCAAATACCCGCTCCATTTACGAGGCAGCCCGCCGCGCAGGCACCCGAACTCCAATTCTAGATGTCGTGTATGCCGTAATCTATGAAAACGTTCCTCCCGCCGAAGCACTCGACCGGCTCTTTCGCCAAGTTCCACGTATGGAGAGCGAATAATTCAAGACTTTAGACATTTGAACCTTCACCAATCTTTTGACAAGGTGATGACTAAAAATGGCCTTACTCACGGATCACATTCAAAATGTGACACTCCATATTCTAACTTTTAACTTCAGCTCCTATGCTCGACACACACCACCATCTCTGGTCCTACAACGCCGACGATTATCCTTGGATCCCTGCTAATACCCCCCTCGCCCAAAACCAGTTACTCGCCGAACTAGAAGAGGTCACCTCTGCAGCAGGAGTTACCGGAACAATCGCTGTCCAGGCTCGGCAAATCATTGAGGAATCAAGCTCTCTTCTTAAGATCGCGGACCAAAGTGACCTCATAAGGGGTATCGTAGGATGGTTACCTTTAGTTTCTGAAAATGTGGAGGAAGACCTAGAACACTTTTCCGATCATCCCAAATTTGTAGGAATCCGCCATGTCCTCCAAGACGAACTCGACGAATATTTCCTGCGAAATGATTTCCACCGCGGACTCTCTAAATTACCCACTCATGATCTCCGCTACGATATTCTCCTTTACCAGCATCAGATTCCAGTTGCTACAAAACTAGTCGACCGCCAACCAGAGTTAGGAATCATTATTGATCACATCGCTAAACCAAAGGCTCAAAATGGCCGCATTGAAGCCGAATGGCGCAGTGGAATGAAGGAACTAGCAAAAAGAGAAAACATTCTTGGAGTCAAATTCTCGGGTCTTGCGACCGAATTCTCTGACGAAGATGAAGTTGATCCCTCGACGATTCGGGCCTACTTTGAAGAGACGCTAGAGATTTTCGGCGCTGAGCGCGTTATGTTCGGAACCGATTGGCCTGTATGTCTTTTGAGATTGGCTTCTTACCAAGAATGGTCTGACACCGTAATTGGCCTGACTTCCTCTCTCTCAGTTGACGAGAAAGATCTGATTCTCCACAAAAATGGAGAAACTGCCTATCAACTGAAAAGTTAGGCTGGTCAGAACCCGGTTTTCCCCCTTAGCTTTCCGCCCCTGATGACTCCCTCATAAGTTATCTTCCTCAGACACTTTCATAACTTCGATTCCTATTGAGCCTTAACCGCACAGAATACAAGTATCTGATTACGCTCGACCAAATGGAGAAAATCCAGAGAGACTTGGACGATCGGCTTATCGTGGACAGCTTGGCGTCGGAAGACGGTTGCTACCCCATCGTCACGGAGTATTTTGAAACTCCAGATCGAGAATGCTTTTGGGAGAAGGAAAGACGCCTTGCCAGCCGGCGGAAGATTCGGGTTAGAATTTATGGCTGCGAGGGCGGAAAAATCCCTCCCACCGGCTTTATTGAGATTAAGCACAAACACTTTGGTCTTGGAGCCAAACGAAGACTTTTTCTCCCCGTGGAAGAGGCAATCGAGTTTGCAAATGGTAATTACGATATCCTGAAAACCATAAAACGCGATTGGACGAGGACTGAACGCATGATCATCAAAGAACTCTTCGACCTCGTTGAAAGGCGTAAATTTGGTCCCGCAATTCAACTTCGATATGGTCGCAAGGCGCTGATGACTCCCGATGGCCAGCTTCGAATTACTTTCGACACCCGCTTGATGTGCCGCTCAAACCTCCTACCACTGGAGGCTGACGACCAAAGATTCGAGGATTACATCATCCCTGCCAATAAATCAATTTTTGAGGTGAAATCAATCGGCCCAGTTCCTTTTTGGTTCCGAGAATATGGAGGTGAAGAAGGACTTGTAAGACGGAGCTTTAGTAAGTTTTGCACCGCTATGAAAGAAGTCGATCCAGTGCTTCGCTCACAAATCGGAAAACTTAAGCAGCCGGCAGCCTGATCACACCCGAAAAGAACCCAAATTCCTCCACACCAAAACACATCACTTTATGGACCCCGTTATTGCATTCTCTTTAGACAGTATCATCGACACCCTTGAGACCATCAGGCAAATCGACCCTAAGCCCCTAGAAGTTCTTGGAGCCATGGGCATGAGCTTCTTCCTGAACATGTTAGTCGGACTTCTTTACAAGAGCACTTACAAGGGCACGCGCTACTCACAAGATTACGTTCACACCCTAGTTATTATTGGAACCGTAACGACCATCCTCATCATGGTCGTCAATGGAAACCAAGCTGTTGCCTTCGGTATGTTTGCGGCATTTTCCATGATTCGCTTCAGACGTAATCTGGGGCAATCGCGTGACCTTGCCTTTATCTTTTTTGCGATGGCGACAGGCATGGGAGTTGGAGCTCGCGAATACGAAATCGTTTTAGTTACAACGATAATCGTTGGACTCGCCATTTGGTTTATCTCCAAGCGAGACGCCTTCGCCCCAAAGCGCGCGTCTCACCAGCTTCGCATCCGCGTAAACAACGACGTCGACTTCTCTAAAGCCTTCAATGATATTTTCGATAAATTTACAGATGCTACCGAGATGATCAGCGTGGAGTCAGTCCAAGCTGGAATGATGAGTGAGCTCCGCTACGGGATCGTCCTTAAGAATAACGTCCAAATCTCTGACTTCATGGAAGAGATCCAAATCGCCTGCGGAAACAATCGTGCCATTCTGACATCGACCACTCGGGACCTCGAATTCTAGGCTCGGAGCCTTTTTCCTCCTTTACAATCCCGATGGGCCATTCCGGCCATCGGGATTTTCTTTTCGCTCCAGACTTGAATGCGACGAGCACTCCCCCAAGACTCTCCCCCTTATGTGGAAGGGCCGATTTTCAAAAGCAACCGCTGATCTTGTTCAACAATATGGAGAATCCATCTCCTATGACTGGCGCTTATATTCGCACGATATCTTAGGATCAATCGCCCACGCCAGAGCCCAAGTCAAAGCCGGAATCTTGACCGAGGGTGAATTCTCCCAAATCGAAAATGGACTTCGCGAAATTGAGAATGAAATTTCAGAAGGCCACTTCGAATTCTCGATTGAACACGAAGACATCCATATGAATATCGAATCGCGGCTTGCCGAATTGATCGGGGCGGCTGGCGCGAAGCTTCACACCGCACGTTCCCGAAATGATCAGGTTGCCACAGACACTCGCCTCTATTGTCGGGACGCTATTGATGACCTCCTCACTCTTCTTGGTGGCCTTCAGAATGCGCTCCTCGATCAGGCAAGCCGTTACGCTGAAACAGTCCTTCCAGGATACACACACCTGCAGCGTGGCCAGCCAGTGACTGTCGGGCACCACCTTCTCGCCTACGTTGAAATGCTTTCCCGAGACAAGGAGCGACTCATCGATGCCCGGAAACGGGTCAATATTTCTCCACTTGGATCAGGAGCCTTAGCAGGCTCCACCATCAATCTCGACCGTGAGGCTATCGCAAAGGAACTCGGCTTCGATGGGGTCACCACAAATTCGATGGATGCCATATCCGATCGCGATTACATCGCAGAGATCCTCTTTACCCTCGCCCTTTGCGGCGGCCACCTCTCACGTCTCTCCGAAGATTTGATTCTTTGGTGCAGCAGTGAGTTCGGCTTTGCCACTCTTTCAGATGCGCACACAACAGGGTCATCTCTGATGCCTCAGAAAAAAAACCCTGATGTTTGCGAACTCACGCGTGGAAAGACCGGTCGGCTTTATGGCAATCTAACCTCAATCCTAACCTCGGTGAAGGGACTTCCACTCACCTACAATCGAGACCTCCAAGAGGACAAAGAACCCCTTTTCGACTCTATCGATACCCTTACCATCGCGTTCAAAGTAAACACCGAAATGATTTCTGAAATGGAGATCAATGAAGACGCATGTGCCGCCGCTTCAGAAGACCCGCTTCTCCTTGCCACGGACCTTGCAGACTGGCTTGTGAAACAAGGAATACCTTTCCGCACAGCTCACGAGCTGGTCGGAAAAGCCGTTGCGATTTCAGTCCAATCAAACATACCGCTCAACAAGCTCGACCTCACCGAAGTTGACCCGGCATTCACACCGGAAGCCTCAGGTGTATTTTCGTTAAAAACAGCTCTCGAAGCCCGGACAAATCCAGGAGCACCTTCAATAAAAAACGTCCGCGCACAAATCGCCCGCTGGCGGAACGCTTAGCTAGTGAAATCCCGCAAAGCCTGCCCAGTAAGAGATTTTTCACTTTTTCTAACTTCGGCTGGAGTCCCAGTTGCTACAATGTTGCCACCCCCCACCCCTCCAGTGGGTCCGAGATCAATGATGTGATCACAAACTGAGATCACATCTAGATTATGCTCAACCACAACCAAAGAATGCCCGGCGTCCCGAAGCTTTAACAAAGCTTCAAGGAGCACCTGCACATCCTGATAGTGCAAGCCAGTCGTGGGTTCATCCAAAAGATAAAGCGTATGCCCCGGCGCTGATTTAGATAGCTCGCATGCCAACTTGACGCGCTGAGCTTCACCGCCCGAAAGCGTGTTAGCAGCTTGTCCAAGCCGCACGTAACCTAACCCGACATCAAAAAGAGTATTCATAATCACACTCAATCTCGGAACCGCTCCAAAAAACTCCCGCCCCTCCTCAATCGTCATTTCGAGTATATCGGCAACACTCTTCCCTCGATAACGCACATCGAGAGTCTCGCGATTGTAGCGATGTCCTTGGCAAGCCTCACACTCGATCCAGACATCCGGTAAAAAGTGCATATCAATCCGGATCGAACCTCCACCCTGGCATTTCTCACAGCGCCCACCTTTAACATTAAAACTAAAACGCCCTGCTTTGTAACCACGCTGCCTCGACAGAGGAAGCTGAGAAAACAGATCGCGCACTAAATCAAAGGCACCAGTATAGGTTGCCGGATTGGATCTCGGACTTTTACCTAGTGGACTCTGGTCTACAATTACCACTTTCTCGAGATGCTCCAGGCCCTCAATCCCTTCGTGCTTTCCTGGCTCGTCCTTAGCTCGATGAAACTTTCTAGCTAAAGCACGACGTAAAACCCGATCAACTAGAGTCGATTTGCCACTACCGCTTGGCCCCGTCACACCAACCAACTGCCCTAGGGGAATCGTGACATCCTCACCTTTTAGGTTGTTCTCACGCGGTCCTTTAATTGTTAACTCGAACGCCGATTTTCTTTTTCTAGAATTCACCGTCGGCACTCCTCTTCGAAGCCAGCATCCCGTTGGAGTATCAAGCTTCGCAATTTCGGCCGGAGTTCCCTGTGCCACTAACTCCCCTCCGTGTTTCCCTGCCGCCGGACCAATCTCAACCACTTGGTCTGCCGCCTTCACCATCGCCTCATCGTGCTCTACCACAACGACCGTATTTCCAGAATCTCGCAAACGCTGTAAGGCCTGAATCAAACGCTCATTATCCAGTGGATGCAGCCCGACACTAGGTTCATCTAGGACATACAAGACACCAGCTAAACCAGCACCCAACTGTGTCGCGAGCCTTACTCTCTGGATTTCACCTCCAGACAAAGTCCCGCTCGCACGATCTAGCGCCAGATAACCTAACCCAACTTCATCAAGAAAAGATAAACGTTTTTCTAACTCAGCAAGCACCCCTTTCATCGCCACTTGGCGGTCAGCAAAACCTTCCACCGTCCCGACCCAATCTAGGGCCTCACCAATGGGAGTTGAACAAAGTTCGTCAATCCCCTTCGCTCCATCTTTCCCCTTCAGGGTTACCGCAAGATATTCCTTTTTGAGCCTCTTTCCTTTACACACTTTGCACTCACGCGAAGTCATAAATCTCCCCATACTTCTTTTAACTCCATCACTTTCAGTCTCGCGATAAAGACGCTCAACCTGCTTACAAATTCCCTCAAATTCCTTCTTCCAAGAAACAGTCGCTCCGTCTTTTTCCCAAGGAACTTCAATTTTCGTATCGCCGGTCCCATAAAACAAAGCCCGTTTGAAATTCTCTGGAAAACTATCAAATCGCTCATTTAGACTTACTCCAAAAAAACTGGCCAAAGCTTCGATATGTAACTGGTTCCAACCTTTCTTCTTTTTTGAGACCTTGCTCCAAACAGCCACAGCACCCTCGGCTAACGATTTACTCGGGTCCGGAACAACCAAAAATGGATTACAAAAAGCCTCCGTTCCAAGCCCATGGCAAACTTCACATGCTCCTAAGTGCGAATTAAAAGAGAAATGTTTTGGAGTCAGTAGCGGCAGCTCAAATCCAGTTTTGACATTCCGATAACTTGTAGCAAAAGCTAGCTCCTCCCAATGATCGGCACCGCGTTCCTGCGCTAAAGCACGCACCTCAAGTCCGCAAATCCGTATCGCAATCTCAACACTGTCCGCCATCCGAGAATCCACTCCCTCTTTCACAACTAAGCGATCCACTACAATTTCAATCTCACCACCGTCTTCCGGCCAAACTTCTTCGGCAGCCTCCAACTCGATGACTTCCCCCTTAACACGCACCCTCACAAACCCCTGCCGTTGGAGATCGGAAATCATTCCCTTCGAATCACCCTCCGTCGTGATCGGCGCCAATAAGATTACCCGACTCCCCTCGGGACGATTGGAAAGACTCTTTACGATGTCGGCCGTCGACATCCGCATCAACTCCTCACCAGTTTCTGGATCGTGAGGCACTCCGACTGCCGCATAAAGAATACGAAGAAAATCGTGAATTTCGGTCACCGTTGCAATCGTAGACCGGGGATTACCCGCACCGGTTCGCTGCTCAATCGCAATTGCAGGACTTAGCCCCTCGATCGAATCAACCTCCGGCTTCTCTAGCTGATCAAGAAATTGCCGTGCATAAACCGAAAGCGATTCCACATACCGGCGCTGTCCTTCAGCATAGAGTGTATGAAATGCTAAACTCGACTTACCACTCCCACTCACCCCAGTAATGGCGATCATTTTTCCACGCGGTAAATCAACATCAAGCCCTTTGAGGTTATGTTGGCGTGCTCCTCGAATCCTGATCACACCGGAATTAGTTGCTGGTTCAGCCATTCTAGTCAACTGCCGCAAAAGAAAACCGCACCGAAAACGAATCCGGTACGGTGTTTAGAGAAATTGGAGGCGGAGGCGAGAATCGAACTCGCGAATACAGGTTTTGCAAACCCGCGCCTTACCACTTGGCTACTCCGCCCTCGGGCGAAGATCTAATCTCCTAGCCGGCACCTGTCAATACCCTGATGCCTGAAAGGCTCATTCTCGCCGCTTCAGGATGAAATCTGCTCTTTTCCACCAATCGCCCGTTTGATAACCTCTCCACGCCATGGCATACCTACGTCATCTCATTGGGCTCGTTTTCTTGGCCCTTCTTACCGCTCCATTACTGGCCCAAACACCAGAAGAGCTTGCAAGACTCGATCCTGGGGGTCTCTACTACCAAGCCTGGTCACTTGTCAAACAGGCCGAGGAACTTGAAAAAAAAGAAGACTTTGTCGAATCGTTTACAAAATACCGCAAAGCACGGTCATTCTTTGACCTCATCACAATCACCCATCCAAACTTCAAACAGAAAGAAGGGCTTAAATGGCGAACCAAGTCCACGACCGAGGCCATGCAGAGGATCCACGCCAGCGCCCTTGCCCAACAGAAGGAACGACAAGACGCCGGCAAAACGCCTCTTTTGGAGGTGCCTGGCGAAGCAAAAGCTAAACTCACAATTCCTGGGAAAGTTGACCCCAACGGACTAGCCACTAAGACGATTCGTGACCTGCAGGCTGAAATCACAAGCCTTAACGCAGATCTCCGCCGCCGCGCCAACATGCGTGATGCTGAAAGCGCTAGAATTCGCCGACAAATACAAGAACGCCAAACCCAGCTCTCCCGCCTCGCAGCATCCCCGCTGAGAAATCAGGTAGCCGAACTCAATCAACAAATCGAACAACTCCGACAGGAACGTGATGCCATGGCTGCGGCCCGAGACAAAGCGCTAGCAGATCAGCGACTCACCTTACAGCAGCTTGCCTCAACTCAAAAAGCCCTGCTTGCCGCAAGAAATGAAGAGGAACGGCTGAAAGCCATCATTGCCAAACAGACCAAAATCAACAACAGGGTTGCCGATGGGCAGCAAGGCCAGATCGATGCCCTTAAGACAACAATCAAAGAAAAAGACCGACTTCTGAACGAATCCAATCGCGTCAAAGCTGTCTTGGAAACCCGGCTAACCCAATCGGAAAAAATGGTGACTGAGCTCCGTCAAGAGCGGCTCGGTCTCATCGAAGAGCGCGACCAAATGAAGGCGCTTCTTGGAATGGACGAAACCGACCGAATCCAAAATCTTATCACCCAAAATGTTAGCCTCAGCAAGGAGCTTAATGAGGCCAAAGCAAACCTCGAACTTGTTCAACAAGACGCCAACGCTTCAAAGGATAAGATCCTCATCGCCAAACAGACTCTCGTGGTTGCCAAGGCAAAGATTCAAAATCTACAGAAAAGTGACATGCAAAGTAAGCTGCGCATGGACCGACTGCAAAAACGTCTCAAGCAAGCTGAAAATGACCTTCTCGCACAACTCAACGGAGGAACGCTTAATAAGCGAGGAAAGGAGGAAGTTGCTCTGCTTCGAGGAGTGATCGACAAGCTCAAAGCAAAGATACAAGCCCAGCAAGGTGCCGCTGAACTCCTCTTGAAACAGGGTGAAAAATTGGGAGCGAATGACCAGAATTGGAAAGATGCACTTGCCCGTATTAGTGGGGATGAGAAAATGGAACTGACCATTGAGGAAATGGAACTGATAGAAAAGACCGCTCCGCTCAGCCCAAGCCTTGAAAGTAATATCACTCCAAGCCCCGAGG
>CAJIZY010000023.1 GCA_905181965.1 Akkermansiaceae bacterium | reverse complement strand
CACTGACTGCGAGGGTTGTGGTGAATCGTTTTTGGCAGCAAGTTTTTGGAACTGGTCTAGTGAAGACCAGTCATGATTTTGGCACTCAGGGTGAGATTCCCAGTCATCCTAAGTTGTTAGACTATTTGGCTCTGCACTTTCAAGATAGTGGCTGGGATGTCAAAGCGCTCATGCGTAAGATGCTGCTAACGAATACCTTTCGACAGGAAAGTGCGGCGGCGAGTCCAAGGTGGGATAGTGATCCTGAAAATCGGTTCCTCGCTCGCGGGCCGAGATTCCGTCTCGATGCCGAGCAATTGCGTGATCAGGCTTTGTTTGTAAGTGGCTTGATGAACTTTGAGATGGGCGGTCGGGGCGTCATGCCATATCAACCTCCCAATATTTGGGAGCCGGTTGCGTTTGGGGGATCAAATACACGGTTTTATAAACGAGGGAATGGGGCTGACCTATATCGGAGATCGGTTTACACCTTTTTTAAGCGGACGGCTCCTCATCCGATGTTCGCTAACTTTGATGCCCCTGCTCGCGAGCAATTTTGTTTGAAGCGCGAGCGTAGTAATACGCCGCTGCAGGCTCTCCAGTTGATGAATGATGTGCAGCATTTTGAAGCGGCCCGTGGATTGGGGGAACGGGCTATGAAAAGCGTGAGTGATCGTGAAAAGAGGATAGACTTCATCTTCAGAAATGTCGTTTCGAGGCTGCCAAGCATTGAGGAAAAGAAAATCATTGTCCGTTTCTTTGAAAGGCAATTTAAAAAATATCAGAGCGCACCAGAGGAAGCGATAAAAGCCATTTCTTTTGGGGAATCGGAGCCTGCAAAAGATCTTGATCCGTCTGAGCTCGCCGCATGGTCCTTGGTGGCCAATTTAATTTTAAACACGGACGAGGCGATCGTCCGTAATTGATCTCACTGCTATGGACCCATTTTTTGAAAATCAACTTTTGCAAACTCGCCGCCAGTTTTTCGGTGATAACGGGATGCGACTTGGAGGTGTCGCGCTTGCGTCAATGATAGCCTCTCGTGGTGTCTCGCAAGCTGGGTCTCCGATGCATCCCGGTTTACCTGCGCTTCCTCATTTTGCTGGTAAGGCGAAGGCGGTCATTTATTTGCATATGAATGGCGGGCCTTCGCAGCTTGATACCTGGGATTATAAGCCGAATTTACATAAACAATTTAATAAAGATCTGCCGAAGGATTTTCTGGGTAATCGTATTACTACTATGACAAGTGGACAGGGTCGTTTTCCGGTAGCGCCTTCGAAATTCAAGTTCACCCAGCATGGTGAATGTGGGCGATGGGTCAGTGAGTTGTTACCTCATACTGCAGGAGTTGTGGATGATATTGCAGTGGTGAAAGCAGTGCATTCCAACGCAATTAATCACGACCCGGCTTGTACTTTTGTGATGACCGGTAGCGAAGTTCCGGGAAAGCCGAGTATGGGGTCATGGATTTCATATGGACTGGGAGCAGAAACTGAAGATCTTCCAGCTTTCGTGGCTCTCACACCCAACTTTCCAAAAGGTTCAAATGCTCAAGCTCTATTTAGCCGGATGTGGGGGGCCGGATTTTTACCAGGGAAGAATAGCGGGGTTGTTTTGAGATCTGGCAATGATCCGGTTCTGCATCTTGAAAACCCGCCAGGAGTGGACCGGGGAGACCGTCGGGCGATGCTTGATTCATTGGGTGAGCTGAACCAACGCGGATTTAAAAAGTTCGGCGATCCGGATATCCAGACTCGGATTTCCCAGTATGAAATGGCTTATCGCATGCAGGCGAGCGTTCCCGATTTGACTGACTTTAGTAAAGAATCGAAGGCCACGATGGATCTTTATGGCGAGGACGTGAACCGTCCGGGCTCGTTTGCTTCGAGTGCGCTTCTGGCGCGTCGGCTCGTCGAGCGAGGCGTGCGCATGGTGCAGATCATGCATCGTGGCTGGGATTCACACGGAAACCTTCCCAAAGAGATGAGCAATCAGTGCAAGGACACTGATCAGGCTTGTGCCGCTCTCCTGACCGATCTCAAACAGCAAGGAATGCTCGATGAAACCTTGATCATTTGGGGCGGAGAATTCGGGCGAACGGTCTACTCACAGGGGAAGCTAAGCCGTGAAACCTACGGAAGAGATCATCACCCAAAAAACTTTTGTATGTGGATGGCTGGTGGAGGGATTAAAGGGGGAACTGAAATTGGAGAAACAGATGACTTTTCCTACAATCCGATTAAGGACAAGGTCCATATTAATGAAATAAATGCGACAGCTCTCCATTGCCTCGGGATCGACCACGAACGGTTCACGCTGAGGCATCAGGGTCTCGACGAGCGACTGACCGGAGTGGAGCCGAGGAAGGTAATTCGTAAGATTCTCGCCTAGCTTTTCCAGATCTGAGTGGTGAGGGCAGCTTGTGCGGCTTTTGCTTCGGCTGATTTCTTACTCGGGCCAGAGCCCTGACCCAAAGGTTTACCTCTCCACGTAACCTCGCAGACAAAGGTCCGGTCATGGGGTGGCCCCTCTTCCGAGATGACTTCATAGGAAGGTGCCTCTGGGGTTAATTTCTGGAGGATTTCTTGAAGCTCACCTTTGGCGTTACCTTGGGATCTTTTTGGGTTTAGGGATTCAAGTTGGTTGCTGAGAAGTTGTAAGCTCACCTCTTTGGCTGCCTCAAGACCACTGTCTAGATAGATCGCGCCAATCATTGCTTCGAGAGCATCGGCAAGGTTAGAGTCCCGATTGCGTCCGCCGCTTCCAGATTCGCCATTACTCATGAAAAGTGCGCTGCCCAAATCAATGGTGCGCGCTGCTGCGGCGAGTGCTGGTTTTGAAACCACTGAAGCACGCAGTTTGGTGAGAACACCTTCCTGAAATTCAGGGAAGCGGTGGTAAAGATGAGTGCTAATGACGAGCTCGACAACGGCATCTCCAAGGTATTCAAGTCTTTGATTGTCGGGCGGCGCCGGACGAATTTCTGATGAAAGACTGGGGTGAGACAAAGCCTCATTTAAAAGCGTCTGACTCTTAAATGTGTAATTTAGCTGTTCTTCGATACTCACCTTAGGAAAGGGCTATTTTTTACCAGTCATCATGGTCCAGTGTCTCCCATATGGGCCAATTCCTATCAGATTAGGACCGTTTGCAAACATGATGAAGCGATGGCCATCGGAGCCAAACCAAGCATCGTAGGCGGCCACTGGCGAAGCCGATCCCATGAAAATATTTTCGCCTGACCAGCGGTGTTTGAACCCGGCAAGTCGAGCCCGGTCACCCGGCGATTTTTTTTGGGGGATGGGAGATTGGTGGGCGAAGAAACCCATCGAGGCCATATCCCTTGAATGTCCAACTGCAGCATCAGAAAGTTTTTCCTCTAGGCGGAGTGGAGTGAGCGCAAATAACGAACGAAATTCGTTGAGATGGTTGGCGAAGTCTTTTTGGGATACACTGGCCCATCCAGAAGCATTGTTGTCTAGCCGCGCTGAAACTAGTGATTCGATTTCCTTACGAATATTCGTGATCACTTTCCTAGATTGCTGAACTTCGCCTTCGTAAATCGACATGAGTGCGTCATCAAGATCGAGCTGGTTGCGGTCGAACTCAGTCTCGTCGATGATATTCACTTCACGAGAGACTTCGGCAAGAGCTGTTGCGATGCCCTTGACTGCCTTATCGAGAGATGCAGGGTCATTCTCGGCAATCATACGAGCGCGGCCGTTGATTTTTTGTAGTATTTCGACCTCATGACGTAGCATCGCAATCTTATCCGGCTGTTTTTTATAGTCGGTTTTAATGAGCTTGTAGATGCGCGCGCGATGTCCCTTCAATTTTTCTGAAATATCTGGGAGATCTAGGAAAGGGTTTGATCGTTCGTCGCTGAGGATATCTGCGAGCTTTTTTTCGTGAAGAGTCCGTGCTTTTTCGAGAGTGCGACGGTAGATCGAGCCTCCCTCATCACCGTAAAGCTGAAAGGTGCGGTAAGCGGCTGCTCTTTTGGATACGTCTGAGTTTTGCATCCACTGAAGTGCCTTTTTTGCCACAAGGGGAGGAATCGCAGGCCCGGCCTCCTGGGCAGGTAAAAAACTCCCGGCACAGCTGATGATGAATGGCATCAATTTCCTCATGGGTCGGCCAAAATCTTAAGCACAAGCGGTATTTTTTCAATCTTGGAGTTTTTCACCGCTTGACCGCGGCAGTCATTCCTCGTTTCGTCACCCCCATGCAGCGCATTCAACTTAAGTCAAAGCTTCACCGGGCCATCATTAAGCAGGCTGATATTGATTACGAAGGGAGTATTGAGATTCCCTCTGATCTTATGAAGGCGGCTGGGCTTTGGGAGGGTGAGCGTGTTCTCGTGACATCCATGACTTCTGGGAGTCGTCTAGAAACCTATGTTCAGGCCGGTGATCCGGGGACAGGTCATATTATCATGAATGGGGGCGCCGCCCACTTGATCAAGAAGGACGAATGCGTCACGATTATGGCGTTTGGAATCTCGGATGAGCAAATCATTCCTCTCCGACATGTGCTCAATTTGAAAAACGAGATCATTAAATCGACGAATTAGAGATGAATGGGCTCGACGAATCTTGTTAGGACTTCTTAAATAAAATTGGTAACTTTGCTTAAAACTCCGTCTTTACAAGTCGAGTTGAGCCGGTAGAGTCCCGCCCTCCCATGCTAGACATTTTCATCACACTAGTGGTTATCGCTCACGTCGTCGTGAGTCTTTTGCTGATTCTCGTGATCCTCATGCAACGCCCGAAGCAGGAAGGCCTTGGTGCTGCGTTTGGTGCCGGTATGACCGATGCAGCTTTTGGTGCAAAAACGACAGATGTCCTTCAAAAAGGAACCGTTTACCTCGGCACTCTTTTCTTTATCTTCTCCTTGGTTCTTGCGATCCTAATGGGAAAGAGAAACGCCATTGAAGGCAAAAACTACGCTTCGGATGGAGGTTCTTCGGCGAGCGCTCCCGTGGAAACGACCGAGGCCGAAAATTCAGTCCTTGGGAACGCAGGTAATGTTGTTGCCCCAGTTCCTGCGGAAGCAATTGCACCTCCTGCGGAAGCAATTGCACCTCCTGCGGAAGCAATTGCACCTCCTGCGGAAGCAATTGCACCTCCTGCAGAAACGAACGAGGCCCCGAAGAACCCCGAAGAGGCGCCAACTGATGGCGCCAACACTCCAACTGAGGAGAACAAGGTGCCAGTAGGTGGCTAATTTTTGGGATGATGAGCGAGCCAGCTTTGCCAGCTTGGGCCCGCGATGATGCCTTTCCAATCCGGCCAGATACAAGTAAGTTCGGGGTTGTTGATCACTCGAGGATAAGCCGTTCATTCGAATCGCTAGATGAGCTTAAAGATCACTTAGAAATCGGAAAGGGTCGGTTGAATTGGATTTGGACGCCGGAAAGCGACCGATTAGTTGCGCCTGAAGAGATCTCGAAGCTGGCCGGCTCTCTAAAAAAAAGGTGCCTTATTTTCGCTGCCGAAGATGAAGGTTATGCTCGGCGCACGACGCCGCTGACTGGAATTGCAGTCCTCTACGGCCTGTTTTGCTTTTTAATGGGTATTTCTCCGTTTGGTTTTCCCGGGATTCAATTTCTGGTTCTGACGATTTTTGGATTTCTTTATTTTACGGCCCGTCCTTGGTGGGAGGCTCGGAAGGCGCGTGCTGCTGCCATGCGCCTAACGCGGGACCAAATTAGCGATCAGGTTCCGGAAGCTCGTTTCGAGCTTTGGATGGAAAATCAGCGCACTCCTTTCTCTGTCCTTTTTCTTGTGCTGGTCGTATTGGTTGGTGGGGCTCAGTTCGCAACTCCTGGTCTCGGCATCTCCGAAGCTGGCTTAGTTAAGCCCCGCTATGTAGCGGGAGAGAACTGGCGGCTTTTTACCGCGGCTTTTCTCCACGGTAATCTGATCCACTTCATCCTTAATGTCAGCGCACTGTGGTACTTGGGTCGACGTGTTGAAACTCTAGCCCGCTGGCCCCATCTTGCTGCTGCCTTTTTCCTCAGCATCATCGGTGCGGGCTGGGCAACTGTTTCCTGGCTACCGAACCAGACTTCGGTGGGGGTTTCCGGAGTAGTTTGCGGGTTGCTTGGATTTTTGCTGGTTTTTGAAACGCTTCATCGCCCGCTTGTCCCTAGATCGGCACGCCGCAGGTTGGCTGGAATTCTTGTGTCACTGATCGTGATTGGGACACTGGGATTCAAATTCGTTGATAATGCAGCCCATCTAGGGGGGCTCGTGACAGGCGCTGTGTATGCATTTGTGGTTTTCCCCAGATCATCGTCACCTCATCGGCCGATGATCTTGAAGCGCGATTTTTTGATCGGAGGGGTCGGAATCTTTTTGATCGGAGCCTCAGCGATAGGCGCAATTTTTACTATGGTAATGCGCGCGTCATGATTCCTGAAATAATAACCAGTATTCCTGGTCCTCGCTCGCTGGCGCTGGCGGCAAGGCTCCGCGAGCACGAAAGTCGGAATGTGACTTATATGGATCATTCGTGGCCAGTTTTTTGGGAGAAAGCGAAAGGCGTGAACGTGTGGGATACAGACGGGAATCGTTTCTTGGACTTCACTAGTGCTTTTGGAGTTGCAGGGCTCGGTCATCGGCATCCTGAAATTGTGGAGGCCATGAAGGAGCAAAGCGACCAACTGCTTCATGGGATGGGTGACGTTCATCCAACCGCTTTAAAGGTTGAGCTGTGCGAACAACTTTCGAAATTAACTTTCGAGAAATGGGGTGCTGGTTCGGGAAAAGTCGTTCTTTCAAATTCAGGATTTGAAGCGGTGGAAACGGCGCTCAAAACGGCACGTCTGGCGACTAGAAAGCGCAGGGTGATGGCGTTTACTGACGGTTATCATGGGTTAGGTTATGGAAGCTTGCTCGGCACTGATCTCGAGAAATTTCGTGGTCCGTTTGTAGATCAATTGGCGGAGGTGACCAATCGCGTGAAATACGGATCGTTTGAGCTGCCTAACGATGATGAGATTGGTGCGGTTTTAGTAGAGCCCATTCAAGGACGTGGGGGTAAGGTGATTCCTCCTCCCGGATTTTTATTAGCACTCAGAAATTGGTGCGATGAGCACAATGCTCTCTTGATTTTCGATGAAATCTACACTGGTTTTTTTCGCACTGGAAAGTGGTTCGCCGGTGAGTGGGAAGGAGTAGTCCCTGATCTGATTTGCGTTGGAAAAGCGATGAGTGGGGGCTTTCCGATTTCTGCTTGTGTGGGAAAAGAAGAAGTTATGGATCAGTGGCCTAAGAGTCCCGGCGAGGCGTTGCATACCAGTACTTTTTTGGGGCATCCGGTAGGCTGTGCCATGGCATTGAAATCGCTGGAAATTTTTGAAAGGGACGCAACGGTTCGATTGGTGGAACAATCCTCACAAAGGCTTTCTAGCGCGCTGCAGTCGTTTGATCACAAAGCGGTTCGAGAGGTGCGTGGTCGTGGCTTGATGTGGGGACTGGAATTGAATCGCCCAGCCGGCAAGTTATTGACCTCGCTTTTAGCTGAAGGGATTCTCTTTCTGGCGGATGGGCCGGAAGGAAACGTCCTTTCTTTTACCCCCCCCTTCCTGATCTCGGAAAGGGAGTTAGATTATGCGCTTGCTGCGATACGGCGACTTTTAGATGCCTCTTAAACTAGGTTGAGACGCTCATCACTTTCGAGCGTCTTAGCAAGATTCTCCCACCCATTTGGGGTCTGCAGATTAAAGATCCTAAGATAAAGAGTCACCAATTTGGGGTCGTGTGCTTCGATGAGGTTGTCGATGGTGGATTTAAGTTTTTCATCATCGAGAGTTTCAGGGAGAGCTCCTTCGACTGAGCCTTCTCCATCATGCTCGATTCCCATGCCGTCACAAAATCCAATTAAAAGCTCTTGTTGCCCTTTCATGAAGTAAACCTGAAAGAGATGTTCCCCGATGGTATCGCTGGTCTTCAGTTTAAGGGTTTTATGAAGCCAAGAAATCTGCTCTGAGACCGACTTTTTCTCGACGAAGACAGACCGGAGATTCCGGTTTGCGGTGAGGGTCGCAATCGCTGATTTGTAAAGCTGACGGTCATTTTCCCGGATCCAGAGAAACATGTCGCTGATGGGGGAGGGGTCGATTTTCTGATAGATTTCGAATGCGTTCACAGTTTTTTTTGGCTTAAAGGGAGTCAACACCGCGTACCGGTGAAGGCAAGGCCAAAGGCTGTTTCTAACCATAGCTTTGCGGGATGGATCTAAAAAATTCATTACGTTTGCCCAAGTATGGTTTCTAAATCGAATCGGTGACGTTCTGGAGCATCATATTTGGAGTAGGTTCAAAAGAGTGATTGAGACTTGCATCAAAAATAATGACGAATGGTGGCTTTGAATTTAAAAAGCCCCTCAAATGAAGCTGGATTGACTTTTTTGGGGAGGGAGGGATTCTGGGGATATGAGAACGTTTCTTGTGCTTTGTGTTGCCGGATTTTTGAGTGCCTCCGCTGATGATTGGCCCCGTTGGATGGGTGAGAAGGCGGATGGGGTGTGGCGGGAAAAAGGGATTAGAACAGATCTACCAAAGTCCGGTGCTCCTGTGATGTGGCGGGTTCCGGTCGGGTGGGGATACTCGGGACCTGCAGTTGCCGATGGTAGAGTTTATGTATCTGACTATCAGCGTTCCGAGGGTGAACTAATTAATAATCCTGGGAGAGCCGTAACGTGGCAAGGAAAAGAGAGATTGCTTTGTTTAAATGCGGTGACCGGGAAAGAGATTTGGAAGTATGAAGAGAGCCGAACTTATAGGCTCTCTTATCCAGGAGGGCCGCGTGCTACTCCTACGATTGCGAATGGCTTGGTTTATTTCTTGGGCGGAATGGGAGATCTCGTTGCGCTTGACGCCAAGACTGGTGCTAAGAAGTGGGGAAAAAATTTCCAAGAGGATTTTGATGCTGGGCTTCCCATTTGGGGGTTCTCCGCTCATCCACTGGTGGTCGGCCATACTTTGTATTGTCTCGTCGGTGGAGAGGGGAGTGTTGCGGTGGCATTTGATGCGATGACCGGTGAGGTGAAGTGGAAGGCGCTTGATGCGAGAAGCCAAGGGTATTGTCCTCCTTCAATGGTGAAAGTCGGTAAAACGGAGCAACTTTTGATTTGGCATCCAGAGGCAATTAATTCCTTAAATCCCAAGACAGGAGAAAAGTATTGGGAGCTTCCACTCAAGCCTATTTATGGAATGTCAGTGATGACGCCGCGACTTGTGGGCAATAAACTTTTTGCGAGCGGGATCGGCCGGGTTGGCGCAACTATTGAGCTTGATGAAAATGAACCGACCGCAAAGTTCATATGGCGGGGAAAACCCAAAACTGCTCTCTATTGCTGTAATAGCACTCCTCTGATTCATGATGGTGTTATCTATGGATGTGACGTCCGATCCAGTCAGTTGGTTGCGGCATCGGTCGAAAATGGAGAGAGATTCTGGTCAACAATACAGCCAACAGTCGCCGAGGAACATCGTTCAAAGGGCGGGAGTCATGGCACGGCACATCTGACGCGTCACGAGGAGTCAGGGAATTATTGGATCTTCAATGAAAATGGAGATCTGATTTTGGCGCAGCTCTCGCGTGAGGGATATCGTGAAATTGGACGCCAACATGTTCTGGAACCCACCAACGAGGCTTATAGTCGTCCAGTTGTTTGGAGTGGGCCTGCCTTTGCCGGAAAGGCGGCCTATTTGAGAAATGACAAGGAGTTAGTGAAGGTTGATCTCTCAGCCAAGTAAAGTTGTTGGCTTAGCTCAGTCCATGACGGGCTAGATCTTGAACGTCAACTAGGCCGATTGCTTCACCCGTATTATTGATGACGACGAGATCATCAACGCGATGTTCACGAAGGATGCGAACAACCTCGGCCGCAAGGTCGTTTTCGTGGACCGTAATTGGGTCAGTGGTCATATGATCAGAGACAGGAGTATCTCCAATCTCTCGGTTCCTTTGATAGCTCCGAACAAAGTCTCCGTGGGTGAAAATGCCAGCCAGTTTACCGTTAAAGTCAACAATGACAGCAGCCCCGGCCCGGCATTCTAGCATCGCGAGAACGCTTTCTTGGACCAGAGAAGTGGTGGGGACTTTCGCAAAAGTTGAACCGGTACGCATAATATCGGAAACCCGATTTAGGAGATATTTCCCTAGGCTGCCACCGGGATGTAGCTCGGCAAAATCCTTGGAATGGAAGCCTCGCTGTTCCAGAAGCACCATGGCGAGTGCGTCGCAGAGAACAAGCATGTTGGTCGAACTTGAAGTGGGTGCGAGTTGGAGAGGGCAGGCCTCTTGCTCGACATGGGTATCAAGGACGATGTCACTATGTTTGGCCAAGGTGGAGCTGGTATCTCCGGTGATGGTGATAATTTTGGAAGCTCGTTTTTTTGCATGAGGGAGCAAGCGGATCATTTCGGAGGTTTCTCCAGAATGACTGAGAGCGATGACGAGGTCTCCGACTGAAAGAATCCCAAGATCGCCGTGCAGGGCATTTTGACAATTGAGACTTACGGTAGTGGCGCCAGTGCTGTTTAAGGTGGCAACGAACTTGTTCCCAATGTGCTCGGATTTACCGACTCCGATGACAACGATTTTATGCCCTCCCTTAAGGGTTTCCTCTAGGGCGCCAAGAGCTTTACTAAAGTTTTCATCGAGCCTCTCGGCTAGCCGGTTGAGCTGCGAGGCCTCAATTCCTACAACCGTCCGGGCTTTTTCGATCAAATCCACATTGCTAGACTGACTTATGAGCTGCTTCTGGTCAACCCAAGTAAGTCTGGTTGATTTGGAGAGATTGAGCTAACCTTCTCGCCGTCGATGAAGCGCTTTCTGCCTTATTTCAAATACTTTAAGCCGGTCAAATGGCAGCTTCTTGGAAGTGTTTTGTCCGGATTGGTCTATGCGGCGGCAACTGGAGCAGGGTTGCCGCTTGCGGCAAAAGTGGTCTTCCCTTTAATTTTTAAAGATGATCAGGTAAACCTTGGGGAAGGAGAGCCGGAAAACAGTTTCTTTGTAGAAGGCCTGATGAGTTGGTTTGATCAGTTGCCGGGTGAGTGGTTGCTTCCTGTTGCCTGTGCATGGCTTCCGCTGATGTTTTTCTTTCGGGCGATTGGTGGTTTTCTAAATAGCTATCTGATGAGTTATTGCGGGTATCGTTTTTTGGAGCAGATTCGTGATGAGGTTTTCACGAAACTACAAACTCTGCCTATTGCGTTTTTTCAGAAGAGACAGGCGGGCGATTTGCTTGCACGGCTTGTGGGAGATGCTGAAATCGTTCGCTCGACGGTGGGTAAAGTGGCAGTTGATATCATTAAACAACCTGCGGTCCTAATCGCTGCACTGGTTTTTCTGATCTCAGAAGCGGCTTCTAACCAAGGCACCTCTCTGGTCCTTTTTTCGATTTTTTCTATCCCTTTGTGCGTTCTCCCGCTGCGCGCGATTACGAAACGTTTGGGTGGTAAAGCTCGTAAATTACAGGCCAATGCTGGCGATTTAAGTGGGCAGATTTCTGAATCGATTCAGGCGCCACTTGAGATTCGGGCCTATAATCTGCAGGGGGCGGTCGTGCAAAAATTTCGTAACCGAATTCAGGGGGTGATCCGCTATTCGATGAAAGTTGTTAAGTATAAGCAGCTAATTTCACCGTCGGTTGAATTTGTATCGGTGCTTGGCTTGACGGTGGCGATCTATCTGGGAGCGCAACAGGGGATGAAACTTTCTAGTTTTATGGCGATCGCGATGGCGTTGTATCTCTGCTATGAGCCGGTAAAGAAGTTGGGTGCGATTCAGGCGAACTTGCGGCAGGCTGATGCTTCTCTTGAGCGCTTAGAGGAGATTTCTCTCGCGGTTGATCATTTGGACGATCCTGAGTGTCCTGAGACCCCAGAGATTTTTGAAAGTCGTGTTGTTTTTAACAATGTTTCATTCGGCTATGGTGATGAGCTTATCCTACGTGGAATCAATCTTACAATCGAGCCCGGCCAGTGCGTGGCCTTGATCGGTCCGAGCGGAGGGGGGAAATCAAGTCTCTTCAATTTGATTCCGCGTTTTTACGATGTGAAGGGAGGAAGTGTTTCTGTGAGTGATCTGAATGTGAGGAAATGGTCCAAGAGTGAGCTTCGTGACCGAGTTGCGGTGGTTTCCGTGACAGAGATCAGCAAGGCGGCCCAAGAGAAGGCGTTCCCGGGCGTCCCGGCGCCAGTGAACGTCGCCGGCTACTGTTGCTGCAAAAAAAGCAAATGCAGCAATAATTGTTAAACCTGCAAAAGGCTACGATACGCCGGTTTCTGAAATGGGAAGAAGCCTCTCCGGGGGACAACGACAACGGATTGCTATTGCGAGAGCATTTCTAAAGGATGCACCAATCCTCCTTTTGGATGAAGCGACCAGTGCGCTTGATAATGAAAGTGAAGCAATTATTCAATCGGCTTTAGCAGACTTGGTGAAGGGTCGCACGACCTTGTTAATTGCTCACCGCCTTTCTACTACCAAAATTGCAAGCCGCGTGATCGAGCTTGATCAGGGGGCAATTATTTCGGAGCGGGCGGAGGCTTAGTAGTGGAGGCCACTCGAGTCTCCCTGAGATATTTAGGGAGCTCGATTGACCGTTGTTGGGTCCGTAAGAGGCTCATTTCCCAAATAGAGTTGTTCTTTTGGAAGAGGTGCAGAGGGATGGTCAGCTTGTAGTCGCCTGATAAATTTATTCCACCGGCGAATGATTTTACCTGCTTTGATCGAGTTGAAAAAGTTGGGGGCCGTGAAAATAACGCGATCGCCTATTCCGTCAACGATCATGAGCTTTTTTGAGTTTCCGCTGAGATGCTGGAAAACGATGTTGTTGCCGTGAAGGTCACTAACAAGAATGTGGTTTTCCAAGAGATAGCGGCCCAGCTTGGCGAGATGGGTGCAAAGCTCCTCCGTTTCTTGGGGATAGTTTGCGAGATAGTGATTGAGGGTTTTTGAAGTCTTACCATTTTTATCTTTGATATATTGGTAGAGATGGCCGGGGCCGAGGCTGGTTTGGCAGGAGCCCAGATAATCACTAATATAAGTTAAATCCGCTTTGGTTTTATGAAGCTTTCGATAGTAAGCTTCATCGGCCTTTTGGCGTTTTCGCGCCTTTTTGTGAGTGGTTGGAAGTTTGATGCAGACAGAGTTGTCTTCCGGGTGGAGGTAGCAAGTGCAGAAGAGGCCCTCGCCAATGGTTTGGCAGTCGGAGGAAAGGTTAATGAGGTTATGGGTCACCATTGCAATTACTTCTGGGTGAGAGGGGGAAGGGTTGAAATTTATCGGTCGGGTCCTTGACGGTCGAGTGGAAAGTGGAGTGGAAGAAACCGGATTGTTTTTTCTCGACTGCTTTGTAACCTTCTCAGCAGGATGAATCGAGGCGTGGAGAAACTTTCAGAAGGGAAGCTCCAAGGACAGGTGCTCTCTGATTTTAAATCATTCTTTGACGAAGAATCTCTGGGGGGGCTGGGGGAGCGAGCCAGATCTGCAAAAGATGGAGTTTTGTCTGAGGGTCGGCACCGGGTAGTGGTGCTCGATTTTGAAAAGAATGGGAAACGTCTGAAGGTGGCTGTGAAAGCCTTTGGGAGGCAGGGATTTCTTAAGGACCGTTATGACTTTAAGAAGGGCAGTAAAGCTGAGCGTTCGTTTAAGGCTGCTAATTTTTTAAAAAGTCGAGGAGTTGGAACGCCTCAACCTATTGCCTATTTCGATTGTTGGGAAGGTTCACGTTTGGTGGAGAGTTTTTATCTTTCGGATTACCTTGAATCGTTAGTCAGTTTCAAGAGCGCGCTGATTCAGGCCTATCAGGAAAGGGCGGATTGTCGATTTTTGGTGGCAAAGTTAGATCATATTGCATCTGCGATTCGACGGATGCACGACGTTGGGTTTTGGCATCGGGACCTAGGAAATCAAAATATGGAGTTTCAGGTGTCGGGCGACGGGGAGTGGGGGGAGGTTCAGTTTATTGATTTAAATCGCGGACGAATCAGGGAGGTTCTGAGTTTGAAGGAGCGAGCGCAGGATTTTTCGAGGATGCGACTGCCTTCAGCGTTTCTTAATGTTTTGGCGAGGATTTATTGGAAAGGGACCCCCCCCAAAGAATTCACCAAAGAGATGATTTCCCGTCGGAGGAGTTTTGAGTTGTGGGAGCGAAGCCGCAAATGGCGTCACCCATTTCGTAAATGGTCTCGAGGGCTTGTCGGGAGTTATCCCGAGGTTCAGGATATTTGGATTTGGGATCGGGAATCGGCGCAGGCATCAATTACGATGGAGAGGTATGAGAGGAAACGATTTTATTCTTTAGGGAGGCATTATAAAGTTGCTTGGGCAGTTTTGAAATTTGCGGGAAAAATCTGGTGTGAATACCGTAGACAAATTCCGTTAGCCTACCAAAGCCAGATTGATTTGAAGGGGCGATTTGGAGTGGCGCTTGAATCGACCGATCTGGATTTTAATCGTCAGGTGGAGCTATTGGAAAAGTTGGAAGGGGTGTCGGTTCTCTTACGATTTTGTCATCATGAAGGCATGTTGTGTTGGAAGGAGGGAGTTTTGCAGGTGAAGCGGCTTGTGGATTCTGGACGCGAGGTGATGATAGCAATGGTTCAAGATCGTGGGGCGGTCAACGAGCCAGATTCGTGGGCTGAGTTTTTGAGTTTAGTCTCGCTCATCGAGGTCTCGCACGCGGTGAATCGGATGAAGTGGGGCGTGCATTCTGCGAAGGAGCAAGGGCAGCTATGGGAGCCTCTCGTTCCGCTGATGAAGGAGTATCCGCAGCTTAAGATCTCTGGTCCTAGTTGTATCGATTTCGAGTATCATTATGTTCTTTCAGCTTTTGAAGGTGCTCCTAAAGGATTGCACTACGGAGCTTTGTCTCATCATCTTTATGTAGATCGGCGGGGAGCACCGGAGAATTTCCAGGGAAAATTCAGTACTCTGGAAAAATGTGGATTGCTGCGAGCGATTGCGAAGGTAGTGCCTGCTTGTGATGATCAAGTGATTATCTCGGAGGTAAATTGGCCACTTGAAGGAGCGGGGATTTGGTCCCCGGTAACGGCAACTTACGTGGATGCTGGTGCGCCGGAGCATCCCCTTAGTGTGAGCGAATTAGACTATGGGGTCTACATGTTGAGGTATCTTGTAATCTCGGTCTGTTCCGGCTTTGTCGATAAAGTTTACTGGTGGCGTTTGGTGGCTCATGGATTTGGACTGGTCGACGAGCGGGCCGAAGGCGGATGGCGCGAACGGATTGGGTTTAAGATGCTTCGTGTTTTTTTAGAGCAGTTGGGATCAGCGACTTTTTTGGAAAAATTAGAAATGGAAGATGACGTTTACGCGTTTCGCTTTGAGCGGTGTGACGAGCAAATCTTGATGATGTGGTGTAATGGGAGGAACTATTCTGGGCCGTGGCCGGTCGAGTTCAAATACGCTCTAAATGCCTCTGGCAATGTGGCTGAGATCAAGGAGGTTGGGGATTCTCCCATCTATTTCTTTTTGTAGCTGTCTCGGGCTCTGTGGGTGGTAGGTTTTTCTGGGGAGAAACTGGTGAGTTTAGATGTCATCTAAGGATTAAGTGGGAGACGATCTTTTTGGATTTTTAGCTGCTCCTATCAGGATCTTATCTAAGTTTAGGAGTTCTCCTATAGCCATATCTTATTCCTTAGTTTTCTTATATTTATGTGTGTTCTCTGAAAAACAGTTCTTTTCGGCGGTAAGGGTGATGATTTTTCCGGAGAGTTTTTTGACCCGATCCAACTGAGAATGCGGTGCCAAGAAGACATCGACTGGAGTCGCTCCACGATTTGAGATTTCGTTGAGTCTTTCGCGAACTGATTGGTCACTCTGATTAAAGTCGACTTCGTGATGCTCTTGAGTGATCAAGCGTTCGGAGTAAGGCAGTTTCTTTTCTTGCCGAGCGAGGTTCACGGCACGAAGTGGGCGGGGTATTTTGAGGTCGGGTTTATACTTTTCGAGGAAGGCAAGTGGATCGTTCCCTTGGAGGCGCCAGCGGTTTTCGAACCAAAAGACATCAACAGGTGATCGTCGCCAGTCTTGTTCGATGCTATCTGCGCACGCTTGAGCGGAGATTGTTGGAATAGGCCGAAAGGAGATCTTCCAACGTGCGATTCCAACGGTCTCGCATGAGAGACTAATGAGGAGACCCTTGCCTCGTTTGGCGATTAGATAAGGGAGTGGTGAACAGGTAGTTGGACGACCAAAAAATAGACAGGCGGCTCCACGGGCACCAACTCGTTGGTCTGCCAGAATCCCCATAGCCCCGCCTTCCCTTACAAAGCTCGAGAGACGATGGGTCGAGGATCGTTTCGCAAAGAGTTCAAGTCCTCGTCTTCTCCTGCGGCGTTCGACAACGGCATTGATGAGAGAGTTGTTAAGGGGCCGATAGTGTGTCCCAACTTTAAAATCGCCATCGATTAGGAAGATGGCCTGGGCAAGAAGTTCCCAGTTTCCCATATGTGGAGAGACCATGACAATACCGCCCTTGCTCGTGGTAGCGAAGAAATCGTCGAGCCCTTCAAAGTCCAGTTGAGCTAAGATCTGGGCATCATTTAAAAAAGGGATTTTGAGTGAAGTTAGAAAGTTGGCTCCGGTGCGCTCGAAAACTTCTGCAGTGAGTTGTGAGATTTCGGAATGCGATTTTTCGTCGCCGAATGCGAGGCGAAGATTTCGGTTGACTTGATACCTTCGTATTGAGTTGTAGCGATAGAAAATTCGGCCCGCGAATTCGCCAAGTTTAAAGATGGTTTCCAAAGATATCATTTTGAGCATCCACTCGAAGATGCGATAGGCGCAATACTCAAGCCGATGACTGAGGGTGGGGGCGGTGGAACGACTCATCGTGTGCCTGCTGTGGCAGGCGAGAGGGTGTTACCAGCGAAAAAAGTGAATGTTAAGTGTCAAAACGCATCGATTTTCAGCGTAACCTTCTATCATGCGTAGTTTTGTCTCGTTTCTTGCCTTAATCTCCCTTGTGTCAGCGTCTGAGAAGCCAAACGTCCTGTTCATTTTTGCTGATGATATGACCTATGAGGCGATCGGATCCCTTGGCATGACCGAGGTGATGACTCCTAATCTGGACAAATTGTTCAGCTCGGGGACCCAATTCACCCACGCCTATAATTCTGGCGGGTGGAATGGCGCGATTTGTGTCGCTAGCCGGAATATGATGATGACGGGGCGTCATCTCTGGTATGCCCAGAAGGAAGAGAAGACGATGGGTAAACGCCGTCTCTGGCCGCAATTGATGAGCGATGCTGGTTACACGACCTACATGACTGGAAAATGGCATGTTCGCATGAAAGCAGAGGATCTTTTTGACCATGTCGGGGATGTTCGTCCTGGTATGCCCAATCAAGTGAAAGCGGGATACAATCGTCCTCTTGAAGGGAAGAAGGATATTTGGAATCCGACCGACAAGTCCAACAACGGGTTCTGGAAAGGTGGAAAACATTGGTCGGAAGTGGAGGCTGACACTGCGGTGAGGTATCTCAATATGGCTAAAAATGACGACAAACCATTTTTCTTCTACTTGGCTTTTAACGCTCCGCACGATCCCCGACAGTCTCCGCAGAAGTATCTCGATATGTATCCGGAGTCCGACATTAAGGTGCCTGAGAATTTTCTCGATGCCTATCCTCACCGCAAAGTGATGAAGGCTCCGCATAGTCTCCGCGATGAGAAGCTCGCGCCAATGCCGAGGACCAAGCGGTGAAGACGCACCGTAGAGAATATTATGCCATCATTACTCATCTTGACGCGCAGATTGGACGTGTTCTTCAGAAACTCGAAGAGAACGGGCAGCGCGATAACACCTACATTGTTTTCACCGCGGACCATGGACTTTCGGTGGGTCACCATGGGTTGATTGGAAAGCAGAACATGTATGATCACAGTATCCGGGTTCCTTTCGCGATTGCCGGAAGTTGAGGCTGGGAAAAAGGTCTCTGCTCCCATCTACATTCAGGACTCGGTTCCGACTGCGCTTGAAGTGGCAGGGGTCGAGATTCCAGAGCATATTCAATATCAGAGCTACATCCCCATTCTTAGAGGCGAATCGAGTGGTCGCGCTCAGATTTATTCGGCCTACCTCAAGGATGCTCAGCGTGCGCTAACTAGAGAAGGCTACAAGCTGATCCTTTATCCAGGTGGTGGGATTGCCCGCCTTTATGACCTTGAAAAAGATCCTCAGGAGAAAGTGGATTTACTCGAAAGAGGAAAAGGTAAGGATGTCGCTAGAAGGCTCTTTAAGGCGCTCAAATTAGAGGCGAAAATTCATGGTGACGGGCTTGAGTTCGGAGAGTATAAGGCTTTGGATTAGAGAGGGAGTTCTCTTGCATCCCTTTGTTGGAAGGGAATGGCAAAACTCTTCGTAATTGAAATAGGAACTTATGAAACGTCTTGCTCTTGTTATCCCGCTTTTACTGGCTCTTGTCAGTCCCCTTGTTTTTGTCAGCCAAGAAAGAGGGAGCGACGAAAAAGAAGATTGTGTTGATTGCGGGCAGCCGTAGCCACGCATCAGGGGAGCATGAATTCAGGGCTGGTTGCATGCTTCTTGCAAAAGCGCTAAATGATGAAAGCGGGCTCAATGTAGAAGCGGTCGTTGTAGGGAAAGATTGGCCTAAGGATAAGTCGGTTCTCGATGATGCGGCTTCCATTTTCATCTTCGCTGATAGTGTGAGTGGTATCGCGGGTGAGTGGGAGTATCTCGATTCTCTGGCAAAGAAGGGTGTCGGAATGGTCTTTATGCACTATGCCGTTCACCCGAACCCGCAGATGGGTAAGAAGTATTTTCAGCCTTGGATTGGTGGTGCGATGGAGTCGGAGTGGTCAGTCAATCCTCATTGGGTTGCAGACATGAAGGTCAAACAGGATCATGAAATCGGAAATGGTGTGCCGGAAACGGTGACTTGTCTCGATGAGTTTTACTACAACATGCGTTTCATCAATGAACGCGATAAGGTGCTCGATTTGGTGACCGCAACGCCAACTCGTAAAAATATGTATCGATACATTAACCTTTGGAACCAGCATGGGGTTGATGGTCTAGATAAAGAGCATGCTCTCATGTGGGGATACGAGCGCCCGAATGGTGGTCGCGGGGTTGGTTTTACTGGTGGGCACTACCATCACGGCTGGGCGTTGGAGGGGTTCCGCACAGTTGTCCTCAATGCTTTGATCTGGTCTGCTGGGATTACAGTCCCTGAAGATGGAGTGAAATCTAAGCCACTGACCGAAGATGACCTCAATGATAATCTTGATAGCTATGGCAAGAACATGAAGCGGCTCAAACTCCCAAATCCAAGCGATTGGAAAAAGTTGAAGCCAGCTCGTATCGACGAGAAACGCGAAGCTGCGTTTACGAACTAGGTAGCCTGCTTCCAAGGTTATCGGCCTAACGATTAAAAAGCGAGCTAGCTGGACCGCGGTTCCTCTGGTTAGCTAGATCTAGGATGGTGCTCAGGAAGATTTTGCAAGGTTGATCCCTTGGGCCTGGAGCCAGGCGATGCAAGCTTCGTGGTCATTTAGGTCGTATTGCCAAGAGAAAAAACCGAACTTTTTCCCACTTGCAATATTTTCGGGGAGGTCGTCGAGGTAGAGGGTTTCGCTTGGAACGAGATCGTAACTGTCGATGGCAGATTGATAGAACTCGGGGAGAGGTTTGATAGTTCCGATTTCCTGCGAAAAGTGGTGGTGATCGAAGAGATTAAAATCCTGATAGGTTTTTAGAAATGAGCGGGCGTGGATCGCGTTAGTGTTTGAGAAAAGAATGAGGCGGTGGCCTTGCTTCTTTAGAGTGTGAACGATTTCCCACATCGGGAGATTGGGTGAGAAAATATCTTCCCAAGCTGCCACGAATTCGTCTGAGGTGAGAGGATGATTGAGGATGTCGAGCGACTGCCCTATAAATTCTTGATCTGAGAGTTTTCCAGTTTCGTAAGGATCTTTGAGATTGGCTAGTTCGGTGGGAAGAGGGAGGTTTTCAGCACCTAGAATGGCGAGGTGGAATCGGTGAAAGTGGAGTTTCAGGAGAACGTTTCCGATGTCGAAAAGGAAGGTCATGAGGGTTTGACTTTGGATAAGATGAAGTTGGCGGCGTCACGTGCAGCGGAGGGGCGCGCGTGTTGGCTGAGTCGGTTTTTCTGCTCGCGCCACAGAGCGGCGTCATTTTCAAGCAAGCAGGCGATGGCGGATTTTATTTCGTTCGCTTTGGTGGCAAGTGAGCCGATCCCGAGCTTTTCGAGGAGGTCGATGTTTCCTTCCTCCTGTCCGGGCACGATGTGGTGCACGAGCATGGGGCATTGGGCGGCGATTGACTCGTCCGCGAAGACGGCCGCGGTGACGATGCCGGCGAGGTGGTGCGAGGAGAGCATGTAAGAGCATGTAAGAGCATGTAAGAAGTGGATTCGGCCAGGGAAGGATTTTTTGAGTGAATAGACCTTACGGTAAAGTCGGCGGACATTTCGTCCGAGAATGACGGTGATGTGGTTTTCGTGACTGAGAGCGGCCTTGATGATGTCAGTGACGTGCGGAGAGCGGGCAGTGGGAAAGAAGAGAATACGAAAGGGATTTAGGGGATCATCCGGCGAAACTTTTTCAAGGCTCTCGAAGCGAGGGCTCACTGGAAAGCCGGTGATATTCATTTTTTCTTTGGGGAGATTTCTGGTGATCAGTCCTTCGCGGGTGTGATCGTCAGTAATGAGAAAGTAGTCACTGGGTGAACGAGTCCAGGC
>CAJIZY010000022.1 GCA_905181965.1 Akkermansiaceae bacterium | reverse complement strand
TTTCATTCCTACGATTGTGGCGACTCGGTTGTGAAGAAAAAACACTTGTCCACCCCTCGTTAATTCTCGGCGGATAGCATTACGAATCAGCCTCTCATCGTAAGCGCAAATAGAGGTTTGAACCGGCAGACGATTTGGAGGAGGGGTGTCGATAGTTGACATGTCCCTCGCTCCCATCAGAGAAAGATATAGGGTTCGAGGGATGGGGGTGGCCGAAAGAGTAAGAACGTCGATCAGTCGAAACCGTTCTTTCAGGATCTCCTTGTGGCGAACGCCAAAGCGTTGTTCCTCGTCAACGACTAGAAGGCCAATTTTTTGATACTCAATTCCAGTGGAGAGAAGTCGATGAGTCCCGATGACGATATCGACTTTACCATCTCGTAAGCCTTCAAGTGTTTCCCTTATTTCAGCGAGGGTTTGTAAGCGGGTTAGTAATTTTATTTCGATAGGGTAATCGCTCATTCGAGCCTTGAAAGTCCGCCAGTGTTGTTGTGCTAAGACAGTTGTTGGGGCTAAAATTGCGACCTGAGTACCTCGGCAACGGCTTTAAATGCTGCTCGAACGGCAATTTCTGTTTTCCCAAAACCTACATCGCCACAGATCAAACGATCCATGGGACGGGGTGATTCCATGTCGATCTTGGTGTCTTCAATGGCTCGTCGTTGATCCGGAGTCTCAGTAAAAGGAAATGAGGCTTCAAACTCTTGCATCCATTGACCGTCGGGAGCATGTCCGTGACCTGATTTGGCATCTCTTTCGGCTTGGAGTCGCAGTAATTGTGCTGCGTAGTCCATCACGGCAGCCTCGGCTGTGATGCGAGCTTTCTTCCACTTTTTATCCCCAAGTTTGTTCTGTCTTGGTTTGCCGCCGCCTATCCCGACATAACGCGCGACCAGATGGCTTTGATCGATAGGAACATGCAGGGTAGCGCCGTCTTGATACTCAATCCCAAGTTCTTCTTGTCCTTCCTCGCCTTCAACAAGTCCGATGAATTCACCAATACCGTAATCGGCGTGAACGACGAAGTCACCTTCGTTGAGCTCGTGAACCCCAGCAATCGCAGCAGCATGGCGTTGATGAGATAGTTTTTCTTTTCCACGGGTTCCGGGAAGATGCTGGCGACCAAAAATTTCGAGAGTTGAAAGTATGACAAGTTTTTGATTTGGCGCTACGAAACCTTTTGCAAGGCGGCCTTCTATAAATGTAAATTCAGTTTCGTTCCGCTCTAATATTTCGAGAAATCGATGGCGTTCGGCTTTGCTTGGGGCCACCAATCCAATTTGCCAATCTTCGCGGCTCCATTCGTTAAGCTGCACAAGAAAGAGAGAGCGGCTTGATTCAGCGACTACAAAATCTCCCGCTTCAAATCCGGCTGCAGGGGAAGGGTGAAGGTCTGCACTCCAGTCTTCGTTAGGCCCATCACTGATCAACACATCAGCAATTTCTCGATCATCTTCATCGAGTGCGATGATGAGGTCATTTGGGTTGAGCCAACTTGAGAGGAGATCGCCAAATATCTCGCTTTCTTTTCTAATCTCGACCGATTCAAGTTTCCTCGTGGTTGTTTGGGTTTCGACACTGAACTCTCGAATCGATTCAATTTCATCTCCAAAGAACTCGATGCGAATTGGGTGGGAAAGTTGGGCAGGGAAGAAGTCGAGAATTCCGCCTCGTCGGGCAAATTGTCCCCGTTGGAAAATTTGGGGGTGTTCGTCGAAACTGCGTTCAGTAAGCCAGGCTATGAGCTCTTCCGGGGAAATCCCTTGGCCGACATGTAAGGTGAGTTCAGTCTCATTAATTGAAATGAGGGGTGGCGCCGGAGATTGCCAGGAAGCTCTCGAGAGAACTACCGGATCGGCAGGGGACTGCGCAATTCGATGGAGAGTCGCGACTCGTTCAGCTTCCCGATCTGGATCCGTTAATTCTTCTTCGACTATAACTGTTGGATCATCCAGAATAAGAGCAGAGCTTTTCCAGAAGGCTAATTCTCCTGCTAATTGGTCGCGCCGGCGGGCGTGTGGTGTGAAAATCCAGGTTCGTCCCTGCCCTGTTGCTTTTCTTTGGGCGAGTAGGGCTGAGATTAGGTATCCTTGCGCTGAGTTATCACATCCTCCGAGAATGAGAGGCCTTTCCTTAGCGGGAGGCATGGCCTCCCACGTGGACAGGGCCATTCCCCGCCACTCTTCTTTCGTGGAACCGCCGTTCACAGGGAAGGCTATAATGCCGGGGATCCGCTAGTGCAATGGAGTCCTTTCGTAAAAAAGTGTAAAGATTCACTTGTCAAAGATCTCAAGCCATCCTAAAGCTCCGCCGCGCTAAACTTTAATTTAGCGCCGAAAATCCAACCTAATGCGCAGATAGCTCAGTTGGTAGAGCAGTTGGCTTTTAACCAATTGGTCCTGGGTTCGAGTCCCAGTCTGCGTACCACTTTCACAACCCGCTCAGTCCTAATAGAGAGGCGGGTTTTGTTTGCTAGCAGATTTTCGTTGGCTTGTTATTTTTCTTTGAGAGGGTACCAGTAGGACTTTTCTCCGGTCAGAGGAGAAATTCTAATGTCGGTGCTTCTATCGCGCTTGGTCTAATCCTGATATGGTTCGTCCCCTCAAGTTTTCAGCGAGATACTCTGTGGAACCGAGGAGATTAGAATTCGTATTTAAATCCAGCGTAAAAGCTGCGTGGGAAAGCTGGACCGGCAACATAATCAGAGTCTCGGAAAGCTCCAGTCTCAAGATCGTTCTGGAAGTCATCTAAAAGATTACGAACTCCGAGGGATCCGGTGAGCTTGCCATTTGAAAGCTCAAAGATTTTAGAGAACCCGAGGTCGACGTTGAAAAACCAATCACTCCTTTCAAGACTGTTTGCTAAAAGGTCACCGTTCGCAGGATCTGATATAACTCTCGGGACATCCATTGGTCCGGTGAGCTTGGCTGTTATGAACCAATCAAACCAAGGAGCTTCATGGGTGAAGCGTATTAAGCCAAGAGAATTGGGTGTTTTTGTATAACGGTCTGAGAGGATAGGATTATCGGCGGGATCAGAGAAGGTATCATCACCAAGAAGGAGTTGAGAATCGTCATACTCTAGATGCTGCTCTACCCATGAGAACTCTAGGCTCCATGCTGGTTGGTCATACGCGAGATTTAATTCGGCGCCAAAAATACGGGAAGATTCACCATTGGTGCGAAGGAATTCCCGCACGTTGGGAGTGCTAGGGAGATCATCTGGTTCCACCACTAAAGTATTGTCGAGCCATGTGTGAAAACCATTCAATTCAAGACGCCAATTATCGTTTAAGTCCCACTCTGGAGAAATAGAGGCAGTGAGTGAGCTTTCCTCTTGAAGGTCGAGATCGTTGAAGGTTGTGAAAAGTTCTCCTCCAACATTCGAGATGTGCAAATCTTCGTCAAAAACTTCTGGGGCCCTAAAGCCGGTGGAAACCGCTGTCCGGAGGCGAAATTGGTCAGTCGGCGAATAAAGTAGGGCGGCCCGGGGTGAGAAGATTGGATTATCGACCTCGGAGTGCACGTCGAAACGAGCCCCGTATTCAAAAGTGATTTTTTCGTTCGGAGTATAGCGGTGCTGTGCGAGTAAGCCCAAGTTGTTGAAAGAGCTGTCAATCGCACGATTAGCGGAAAGCTGAACATCACGAATGTCTTCATATTTCCACTGGCTACCGAAGGTGATACGATGACGCTCGTTTAAGGTCCAGTTGGCGGTGGTTTCGATAAAATGGAGATTATCAATAGTGCTTCCGTAACCTCGATCATTTGTCCAAGTAGGATCAAAATAGGGAGAATTTGGATCGGGTGAGCCAAGAGCTACGGTGCCTCCATAATAAGAGTTACGATTTGTTCTGGAATATGAGTATGCGAAACTGGTGTTAAAGAGCTCGTTCCAATTTGCGATCCACTTTGCGGTTGCGACATGACGCTGCGAAAATATTTCTTCGGCAATTAGACCGCTCTTACGGTCAAATTTGATGTCGCCACCAAGTCGTTCCTCGTCCGAGGCAAAGTAATCGAGGCTAAATTTATGGGCGGGGTTGGCGTTCCAAACGAGGCGGAGCCCGCCGTTTAGAAGGTTCCGTTCTGAGATGTCCGTGAAATCATCTCCTGCTAAATCAGTCGGTTGAATGCGGTCAAACCCACCAAAGAAAGTCGCCTTGAACGAACCATCTTTGCTAACGTGATCATAAAGGCCGAAGAAGCTTCCTCCGGGGTCTTGTTCGAAGGTATTTCCGGGCATTGTTTTCAAATCGAGCGAAAACTGTCCTCCAGTCTTCTGCGGATCACGGGGGATGAGATTGATAACTCCCGCAACTGCACCAGGGCCATAAAGAACAGAGCCGCCACCTTTCACGATTTCGATTTGTCCGATCAAACCAGCTGGGATTTGTTCAATGCCGTAGACTCCAGCGAGAGCGGAAAAATTAGGAAGGCTATCGTTCAAAATCCCGATGTATTGCTGGGGTAATCCTAGCATTTGGATTGCTTGTTGATTGCAGTTTTGGCAGGTCGTTTCTACCCGAATTCCAGGTGAATACGCTACCGCTTCTGCTAGGGATCGGATGCCACGATTCTGTAATATTTCACGGTCAATGATCTCGGTCCGCACTGGAGTGTTCTTTAAATATTCTTTGTAACGTGACCCAGTCACAACAACCGGCTCAAGAAAGTCTAGGGCGATAGCTGGTGCGCTGATCAGAAATGTGTTTATGGCGAATTGCCTTATGGAGTAATGAAACAAGAGATTTGAATTTGAGTATGTTAAAAAAGGAACCCCAAGGATTAGACTCCACAAGAAGAACGATTAGTCAAAAGGTGGACTTTGAGGATTCAAAGTGCGGTAGTGAAACTCTCTTTTTTGCGGTAATCGTCAAGTGTCTTCTTGAAAAGTTTTCAGCCCCCTCGATTTCGGTCGTTACTTCTGGGACTACTTTTGTAATCCCCTAAATTCTTCGCATTAGCGCGGTTTGATAATCCGCCATGGAATAGGACTGCCTTGAATTTCAGTTTCGTCGTGGCGATAACGAACGCGGGTCCATTTATCTTGAATTGGGAAGGAAATCTCCATCCAGTCCCAAGCTTTGGGCAGTGCTGGCTTTACGGTGAGGATTTGATTTGGAAGGGAAAGATTGAGACCTCCGATGCCTTCTAAATAAAGGAGAATTTTTCCGGCGTTGAAGTTGGAGTATTGATCACCAAAAAGGGCCCGATCTCTCTTGTAAGCTTCGGGGGCTATGGGAATTTTCCAATCTGGGTGGAAGTTGTAATTTAGGAGATGGTTTAGCGTCAGCTCTGTGGCCTCTTCTAAGAGGTCCTGACAAAAGATACCGTCGAGGGTAAAGTAAGCAGTGTCAGGAGTGTAACCGAAAGAGTGATCTACGTCGGTAGCGAAATCTTGCATAGATTGTTTTGACATAGCGAGAGGGAAGAATTCTCCGTAAAAACCTTTCTCGCGATTCAGGGCCCATTTCTGAATCATGGAGATGGCATATTCCTTCGGAAAATAGGGAGATCGCATTGCCCAAAATCCATTTGTCATGAGCATTCTGTTTTTAGGAGCGGCAAAGTAATCTGGCACGCCGTTTGATTCCCAACGTTGGTCAAACATGAGTCGGACATGTTGTGAGTCGCGACGCAGCAATTTCTGCCAATGTTTCACATCATCTTTTTTGTCCAAGATGGTAGCCATTTTCTCGAGAGTTTCAGCAACCTCGAATTCGTTCATTGCGAATCCAGTAATACGTTTGTGAAAGAGTGTTTTAAAATGATCTTCGTATGCGTCTCGAATAAAGTCGACGTCGTTGGTGTGTTCATAAATTTGCCATGCGCCTAAAACGTGCTCTGAGGTTTCGGGGCCGTAGGCGCCACTGTGCCAGGCGATGCCTTTATTGTCTGAAATCATCCGGGCGCCATTTAGAGATTCTTTGAAGTGATTGTTCTTGGTGAGATGTTTCCACGTGAGGACGTTGCCATACGCAAACTTGCGTTTATCGCTGGTCCACGCTCCGACCTTGATTTGAAAGGCTGCGTCGTAGCGGTGAAGCCCAAGGAAATTATTGACGGCGGTTTGAGTGTGGCCTTCTAGTTCCCACCCTTTTTCAACCTCGATGTGATACATGAGATAGAGGGACCAAAGGTAGTAGTAGATGTCTACAAACCGCTTATCTGGGCAGCGGAAGTGGGGGATTTCATCGTTGAGAAGCCGATTCATCTCGGCTGTTTTCTTCGAGAGCAAAGACTGGTGGTTTTGAATAATCTTGGTGGCGGCTTCGATGGCTGAAGCCTCTTCATCGTGCATCGCCCACGAAACCACAATGCCCTTTTTATCGCATGGAATAGAGAAGCTATAATGCTGAATGCCTTTTTCATCTTTTTTTGTGACCAAAGTTTTAGTGAAACTGCGGGAACTACTTATTACAGTGCTCATGTCATTATAGACGGAAGGCCCAATGCGTTTGGGGCCATTGGGATCAGGGCGGGCTTTCATTGTGCCGCCCTCTGAGATTATGAGGGCCCTATTTCTCTCGTCATGTTTGATCGCCGCTGAAGATGAGGTGCTGTTTCGCGTGTAAAAGCTATGACCGGAGAATTGAAGCGTCACTGGCTTCGATGATGTGATAATGGATGCGATAGCATCGCTAGCTGATATAAACTTCTCTTCCGTTACTTTTGCATCTGCAATCTCATATTCGCAGATTATCTTGTCGGGGCGCCAACGCATACTCGTCGGTTTGGGGTGTTTATAGGTTTTCCCATCCACGATTACGCTGCCATAGAGGACACGCGTGTCTTTATAAAACTCCCAGCTCAGAAAGTCGTTTCCTTTCCCCGTGTTTTCATTGCCGCTAATTTTGCTTTCTAGGAGTGAAGCGCCCCTGCCACGGAGATCGTGAAAGAAGGGGTGTGTCAGGCCAAGGGTCTCATCTTCAAATAGCTTCCAGCTAGCGTAAAATCCACCGACGTAGTAAGTAAGATTTCCGGCAAGAAATCCGTGCTTCCTTCCTTGGATTTCTTGTTCAATCCGTTTGCAGTAATCCGTAAATCTTGGTTTTTGATCCGCGTGGGAAAAAGTGCAGAAAAATAGGACGATGACAGGGATAAAGGCGGTTCCTGTTTTATGATGCAGCATAGGCTTTAAGAAACGGAAAAAGGCATCTGTAATCTTTCGTGAGAAAGCAGAATCTTAGGGCTCTTTCGTTGTGAGTTCTGGAAGTAGGATTTTCCAGACGTTTTCCGCGACAATTTTTTGCCCTTCTTTAGTTGGGTGGATACCGTCTGGTTGATTTAGGTTTTCATTTCCACCGACGCCTGCGATCAAAAATGGAATTAGACGGGATTTCGTGGCCTTAGCGACCTGGGGAAAGAGTTTTTTGAATCGTTCGGTGAATTCGGGACCCATGTTATCTGGCATTTGCATTCCGGCGATCAAGGTCTTGATCTCGGGGTTCTTAATCCTGGCCTTCTTCACAATCCCAATTAGGTTTTTTTTGGTCTCATCAGGGGGAATGCCGCGAAGTCCGTCGTTACCACCCAGCGCAACAATGAGAATGTCGGCGCCTTTGCTTAGGGCCCAGGTCACTCTACGTAAGCCCCCAGCCGAAGTGTCACCGCTAACGCCGGCATTTACAACGGTGTAGGGAAGTTTGGCGACGTCGATCTTCGCTTGGAGTAAGGCAGGGTAGGCTTCTTTGAGATCAAGCCCGTAGCCGGCGGTGATGCTGTCGCCGAGGATGACGATGCGCTTGGTGGTATCATTTGCTTTCGCGGTGTTTCCGGCGAATACTAAACTTATCGCAGCTAGTAAAAGGCCTCTTGAAAATATCTTCCGCAATGATTCATCCATCTGTTTCAAAACTAGATCCACCATCAAATGGTGTCAAACCACCCATCCTCAAGGTTTCTAATTTACGGAAAGTCCATCAGACTGCTTCACAGGAATTGACCGTTTTAAAGGATGTGAATCTAAGTTTAGAGAGCGGTGATACTTTGGCGATTGTGGGACCATCAGGGAGCGGAAAAACGACTTTACTAGGGCTTTGTGCTGGGTTGGATGATGCGACCGCGGGCTCGGTTTTACTGGACGGATTCGCTATCGAGACCCTAGGTCAGGATGAAAGGGCCGCTTTGCGAAACCGATTAGTTGGATTCGTGTTTCAAAGCTTCCAGTTGATCCCAACCTTGACGGCAATTGAGAATGTTTTAGTCCCTTTGGAGCTACGCGGGGAATCAGGGGGACAGGCTGAAGCGGAAGAGTTACTAGTGGAGGTTGGGCTTGGTGACCGGATGGATCACTACCCCTTGCAACTTTCAGGAGGTGAACAACAGCGGGTAGCGCTGGCCCGAGCTTTTATTCATCGCCCCAAAATCTTGTTCGCAGATGAACCAACTGGCAATTTAGATTCAGGAACTAGTGAGCCTATCGTAGAAATGCTTTTCCGTTTGAATCGTGAAGCGGAAACGGCTCTCGTTTTAGTAACCCATGACTCGAGGCTTGCAGCAAAGGCACGACGGGTTATTACGATGAGAGGTGGAAGCATTGTTTCGGAGGAGGAAAATGAGATTTTCTAAAGTGAAGCTTCTTCCTACGAGTCTTTGGCGATCGTTGTTTTGCCGTTGGGTTTGGAAAATGGCTTGGCGTGACAGCCGGTCGCAACGCTTACGACTGGTTGTTTTTTCGCTAGCGATTGTTTCCGGTGTCGCTGCGTTGACGGCAATTCATTCTTTAAAAACAAGCGTGGAAGGTGGAATCGAATCCGAGGCAAAATCGCTTCTTGGTTCTGATTTGCGTGTGTCCTCTCGGAAGAAGCTTAAATCTGACGAGATCGAAAGTTTGACAAAGCGGGCTGAGCGGGTGAGTCGTGAGGTAAGTTTCCCTTCGATGCTTCGCTTTTTACCAGATCGGGGTGCTCGTTTGATGCAGGTCCGAGGGATGGATGGAGCTTATCCTTTTTACGGGAGGGTCGAGACGCAACCGATAGAGGCTTGGAAACAGTTGCGTCAAGGAGGCGGGATTCTATTGGAGCCATCGGTTCTTGATCAATTTTCAGCGAAGGTTGGTGATAAAGTTGAGTTAGGCGGGATTCGTCTAACAATCTTTGGTGTTATCAAGAAGCCAGCACCTAGAGGAAATCGCTTTAGTGGATTTGCCCCTGAGGTTTATGTTCAGTTAGGTGATATTGAGCGAAGTGGTCTAATCGGTAAAAATAGCATGGCATCGCATCAGCTGCATCTTCAAATCAAAGAGGTTCGCGATGAGCGTAAATTGAAAAAAGCGATTCGAGAGGAGTTTCCTAAGAGTCGTTGGAGAATGGAAACCCCAGAAAATCGCAGAGAGAATTTGGGAGATGCCCTGGAAAACTTTCAAAAGTTTTTAGGGCTTATTGCATTGGCTTCTCTTGCGCTTGGAGCGATTGGTGTTGCGGGCGCAGTTCATGCTCATGTGACGAGGCGAATCGCGACAATCTCGGTTCTGCGTTGTTTGGGGTGCCCTGGGAATTTGGCATTCGGAATCTATTTTGCACAAGCGATAGCTCTTGGTTTACTTGGAGCGCTTCTTGGAGGAGGGCTTGGGGTTGGGATTCAAGTGGGTGTGCTTGAAGTGCTTGGCGATAAATTGCCTGTGTCTGTGATTCCATCACCAGAGTGGAGGGTTGTTGCGCAGACCACTGCAACGGGGTTTCTTGTTTGTTGTGGGTTTGCTCTTTTACCTTTGTTGAAAATCCAAGGGATCTCGCCTGCCATTACGCTCAGGAGTGGTTCTTGTTTAAAGGGAAGCTTTTGGCAAGCCTTGCCGATTTATCTTCTGCTGGTAGGATTGCTCCTCATAGTTGCGCGCTCCAATGGTTCTGATTGGAGGCGCTCTCTCGCTCTGGTTGGTGGAATGGTCGTGGCTTTTTTGTTGTTGGCGACTGTCGCAAGAATACTTATGGCAGTGACACGTCGGATCGTGGGGAAACGATGGCCGTATCTTTTACGGCAGGGAGTTTCCAACTTGCATCGCCCTGGAAATCAAACTCTCCTTTTTCTGCTCTCGCTGGGATTAGGCGCCTTTTTGCTGGTGACGATTCTTTCGGTTGGCAATCTTTTGAACGAGCGGCTGACTCTTCAACAATCGGATGAGAATCCAAATCTTTATCTCATCGATGTTCAGGCGGATCAGGTTTCTGGGGTGGAATCGGTTTTAAGGGATAACGGTCTACCTGTTCTTGAGAGTCTCCCAATGGTGACAATGAGAGTTCAATCTATCGGAGGGGTCGAAGTTGGTAAGGTTGAAGGTGTCCCTGGGTGGGTTGGGAGGCGAGAGTTTCGATCAACTTACAGGAATCGCTTAAACTTTACTGAGACAATTCTCGAGGGTGAGTTGGCGACTGAAAGAGCGGATCCTTCAGGGATCGTGCCTATTTCGCTAGAGGAGAAGATTGCTCGGGACCTGAAGGTTGGGATTGGTGATGAGATCATTATGGACGTTCAGGGAATTACTCTTCAGACAGAGGTGACCAGTATTCGTAAAGTGGATTGGAGTCGTTTTAATCTCAATTTTTTCATGGTTTTCCCGCCGGGTGTTTTGGAGGACGCGCCGGGATTTAACGTCATTACGACTCGGACGCCATCTCCTGAAGTTTCGGGCGAGTTTCAGCGCGAGCTGGCAGGGGAATTTGCGAATGTGACTGCGATTGATTTGACTCAGATTCTCGAGGAAGTCCGGGATATTTTAGGTGATATTTCGACAGTCATCACGGTGTTGGCCGGTTTTACGGTGCTGGCTGGATTACCTATCGTTCTTGGGACTCTGATGAATGGTCGGGATGTTCGCTTGAAAGAAAGCGTTCTTCTTCGGACGCTTGGAGCGTCGTCCAAACAAGTGCGTGTGATTTTGGTGATTGAGTATGCTACCCTCGGTATGCTTACAGCATTGACTGGCGTGCTATTAGCTATTGGTGCAAATTACGCGTTAGCGATCTTTGTGTTCAAAGCTTCGCCATGGCCAAATTTGATGCTTATTTTTTCAGCCTTGGGATTAGTATCCTTTGTTTCTGTGGTGGGTGGCCTCGTTTTGAGTCGAGGGGTGTGTGAGCATTCGCCGCTTGAAATTCTTCGAGGAGGAAGTTGACTTAGAATAGGTTCAACGGTGTCTGCGACGGTTACCTCCCGAAGGTGCACTTGAGCGTCTTTGGCCTTGTCCTTGGGGTTTGCGATTTTGCCCACCCTGGCGCCCACGGCCACCGCCGCCTCCACCCTTGCGGGTCTTGCTTCCATTATCGCGGGTTGATTCCGGCGACTTGAGACCTCGGGAGTGTAGTTTAGCGAGTTCTTCGTGATGGTAAGTGTGGTTTATATTTACCGGAATTTTTTGCTGAATGAGCTTTTCGATATCCATGAAGAACTCGTGTTCTTCGGGAGAGCAATATGAGATCGCATGTCCGGTTGCGCCGGCTCGTCCAGTTCGGCCGATACGATGAACGTAAGCTTCCGCCTCATTGGGAAGGTCCATGTTGATGACAAGGGTGACATCTTTTACGTCGACTCCTCGAGCTGCAACATCGGTTGCAACAATGGTCTTGACTTCACCTTCTTTGAAACGGTTGAGAATCTTCACGCTGTGGTTGGGAGCGATTTCCGTGGATTGCCTCGGCTTCAAACCCGTGTGAGTTGATTGATTTACAGAGCTTGTTAGCGCCGTGCTTCGTCCGTGAGAAGACAATGGTGAGCCCTTTTCCTTGTTGCTCTGCAAGGTGATTAAGTAAGAGGTCTTTTTTCGATTCTTTATCGACGAAACAAACTGCTTGATCGACCTTTTCAGCCGTTGTCTTCTCTGGTGCGATGGAAACCGAGGCAGGGTTCATGAGACAGCGGGCGCTTCTTGGGTTGCACGAGGTTTGTTGGTTGCATTGCTTTTTTTTCGGCAGCGCTATCCTGAGCGTTTTGACGTCTCGGAGGAAGCCCATGTCGAGCATGCGATCGACCTCATCGAGAACGAAGTATTCGACCCCAGAAAGCTCGATGTCACCTTCGTTCATGTGATCAAGTAGACGTCCGGGACAGGCTACAAGAACGTCGACACCAGATTGCATGGCGCGGATTTGCGGATTTTTTCCGACCCCACCAAAGACGAGTGTCTTTTTAAATCGGAGGTGGCGGCCGTAACTGTCAAAGCTTTGCGAGATTTGCGTGGCAAGCTCGCGGGTCGGGGTGAGAACAAGGACTCGCGCGGATCTGCGGCGGGGTCGCTGAGGGTTGTTGTGAAGGGCGTCGAGAATGGGCAGGGAGAATGCAGCTGTTTTTCCTGTGCCAGTTTGAGCGATGCCGAGAAGGTCCCGTCCTTCAAGAAGGATAGGGATGGACTGCGCTTGAATAGGTGACGGAGTCGAATAGTTTAGTTCGGCGAGCGCCCGCTTAATGGGAGCTGCTAATGCAAGCTCCTCGAATGAGGTTGGAGTCATGTTTTTGAGAGTGCCAGTTGGCAAAATGCTTACGGGCTGGGTTCGACGAGGTTGCTTTTAAAACCCGGAACCAGTCTCTCATCGACCAAGATTGGAAAAGGGGTGGAAGGTCGTTTCTCCCGAAGGTGGGAGAGAAAACGGGTTTATGGACAAAAAGCAAGACTTACTCGTCATGAGACTTTGGGATGGCAATGGTAAAGATGGTTTCAATTCCGGGAGTCGAAGTTGCGGTGATTGTGCCGCCATGAGCTTCAACGGCCCGCTTTACAATCGATAGGCCTAGTCCAGTTCCCTTAACTTGCGTCTGTGAGTGGTGCTTTTCGACACGATAGAACCTCTTAAATATGAATGGGAGATCGGTCGCGGGAATTCCAATTCCGTTGTCAGCGATATGAATCTTAAAGTTATCATCCCGATCTGATTCCGCATGGATACGAATTTGGAGGGGGATGCTTGGATTTTGCTTTAAGGCATTTTCAACAAGATTGAAGAGGATTTGAGTCCAGTAAAATTGATCGCCTATGAGCTGGAATTCAGCGACCTCCATCTCGATCGTAGACTTTTGTTTTTTGATAACAAGTTCGAGTCTTTCAATGACGTCCCGAACACAAGTTGCAATACAAAAGGGGGCTAGATTGAGGGGGACGAAGTCATCTGATTCGAGCTTAGAAATTAAAAGCATATCGTCGACGATTCGGTTGATACGGACCACGTGGCGATCCATCGTTCCTAGCATCTTTTGCGCAGGCTCCCTTTGATCAAGGCCTCCTTCTTCAGTAAGGTGTTCAAGGTAGCCTGAGATCACCGAGAGGGGTGTGCGTAGTTCGTGGGAGGCGTTGGCGACAAAGTCTTGCCTAACCTGATCTGAGTGAACGCTGGCTGTGATGTCTCTCATCATAAGTTGAATTTCGCTGTTTTTGCTTAAAAGAGAGAGAGGGCAGATTTCAATTTCCCAGTGGGAATCCTTATCATGAGTGTTCGAGGAAAAAATAGAATTGGGAGGGAATCGTAAAATTTTTCGAGCAGGCTTGAGTTTGGAGAGCTTTTTTAAAAGCAGCGATCTCATTGCCGAATCGAGGAATACTTGATCAATATTTTTGTTAAGGATATCACGGCCGTCGAAGATTCGGCCAGCTTGGGAATTGATCCGATTTACGACTCCTTCTTTGGTTATTGAAAAGAAGGCCTGGGGAAGAGCATCTAGAAGCTGTTGCAGGTCACGATTGTGGGACTTGTCTTGGTTTCGGGCATCTAGGAGTAATTTTTTCCTTAGACGACCCCATTCACTCTTCGCTCCCTGTTGCCTCTTGTTTGACCTAACTAGGAGGTAAGCTAGGACGATTACGCAGCTGAAGGCAAAGTAAGTCATTCGGGTTGGCGAACTCGATACCCGATTCCTCGGATGGTTTCAATAAATGAGCCTACTTTACCCAGTTTTTTACGGAGTCTTTTCATGTGTGTATCGAGCGTTCTGCTGTGAATCTCGTCGCTGTATCCCCAGACAACTTTAAGAAGATGGTTACGATCCTGCGATTGGCCCGCACGTTGGCAAAGAAACAGGAATAGTTTGAATTCGATTAACGAAAGGGGGAGGGGTTGATCATGAACGAAAAAAGTGAGGGCATTTTTGTCGAAACGGAAGGGCCCGAGCAAGAAGTCCTCTGCGACAGGAGTGACGCGGTTACGTTTTAAGATAGCCTGGGCTCTGAGTATGAGTTCTTTAGGGCTAAAAGGTTTGGTGATGTAGTCATCAGCTCCAAGCTCCAATCCCTTTAGGCGGTCATCGATCTGGCTTTTGGCCGTCAGCATTATAACTGGAATGGAATGCGAACGAGTGTCCCTCTGCATTTTTTTGAGGATTTTATAGCCGTCTATTTCAGGCAGCATGAGGTCAAGAATTACGAGATCGGGCTGGTTTTTAAGAATCTTTTCAAGGCCCTCACGCCCGTCGTGAGCTATGTCGACTGAATATCCATTTCTCTCAAAGTTGAATCCGACAAGCTTGGCGATGTCGATTTCGTCTTCGATAATTAAGATGCTCTCCATACTTCATCTACCGTGACTGAGTTTCTTTGGAAAGCAAAGCTGTCAATGCGTGACGCTTTTGTCACACATTTCGCCGAAATTTCAAAATGGACCTGTAATATTGAGATTTTCTTCCGTGTATTTTGCCACGAATACGCCAGACTTTGAGCATATGAGCGCAGCTGCAGATCAAAAAAAAGATACCCGCGCGGGGAATTATTTTATTTCAAACTATCCTCCGTTTTCTTTTTGGTCGGATGATCAGAACGAGCAAGTTAAAGAAATCTACAATCAAAAGCCGAAGGAGGGGGTTCCCCTTGGTCTCTACCATCATATTCCATTTTGTCGGAAGAGGTGCCATTTTTGCTACTTTCGTGTTTATACCGATAAAAGTGCAGATGATATCAAGCGCTACTTAGATTCGACATTAGTCGAGCTTGAGATGATGGCCCGCAAGCCTCTTATCGAAGGACGGAAGCCACACTTCATCTATTTCGGGGGTGGAACCCCATCATATTTGTCGGCAAAGCAGCTGGCTCACCTAACTGATCAGATGAAGGCAATTCTTCCTTGGGATGCTGCTGAAGAGGTCGCATTCGAGTGTGAGCCTGGCACCCTTAATCCCGGGAAATTAGCTGCGATCAGGGATATCGGAGTGACTCGTCTTAGCTTGGGAATTGAGAATTTTGACGACCATATTCTGGAGATTAATGGTCGGGCGCATCGTTCCAAGGAAGTTGATCGGGCCTATGAGCGCGCTCAGGCCGAAGGCTTTGATCAGATTAATATTGATTTGATCGCAGGCATGATTGAGGAAACCGAGGAAAATTGGCAGCGCAACATTGAAAAAACCATCGAGCTAGCTCCTGATAGCGTGACCATCTATCAAATGGAGATTCCTTACAACACGACTATTTATCGTGAAATGAAGGATGCTGGAAAACTGATCGCGCCGGTTGCAGATTGGCAAACCAAGCGTCGTTGGGTGAAAGAAGCTTTTGCCGCTCTTGAGAGTGCGGGTTATACCGTTGGTTCCGGTTACACGGCGGTTAAAGAACCTGCTAAGAGCAAGTTTATTTACCGAGACGCACTCTGGGGTGGAGCCGACCTCTTGGGTCTTGGGGTGGCTTCGTTCTCTCACGCCGCCGGAGTTCATTATCAGAATCTCACGGAGATCGATGATTACACTGCCGCTATTGAATCCGGTGAAATGCCAACCAAGCGGAGCTTTCGTACTACTGAGGAGCAGCGAATGATTCGCGAGTTCATTCTTCGAATGAAACTTGGTCGCGTGGACGCTGGGCACTTTGATTCTAAATATGGAGTCGACGTTTTAGCGAGATGGGAAAATGAATTGAATGAATTAACCGAACAAGGGCTATTGATGGTAGAGGGTAAGGATATTGTACTAGAGCGAGATGGTTTGCTCTGTGTAGACAATATTCTTCACGATTTTTTTCTGCCCGAACATCGTACGAATAAATTGGTTTAGCTGATGGAGGAAAAAAAAGAGATTCAAGATCTGTTGATTGGCGAGCAGCTTCGCGATCTTAGTTTTTTATGGGTTAAGCCAGCTGAGGTGGAACAACCTTATCGGGACCTTCTTTGTCATGAACATGACATGACTTCCACTTTGGCAGAATTCCACGGGGGGGAAGTTGAACTTCAGATCTTTGAGGAGGGAAGTGACTCAGATTGCTATTTCCGGGAGGTTCTTTTGAGAGTTGGTGATAAACCAGTCGAGTATGGGCTTATTCGAATTTTTCTTCGGAATTTTCCCACGGGACTTTGGTCTGCCGTAACAGAAGGGCGTAAACCTCTGGGGGCGATTTTAAATGAAAGTGGATTAGAATATTTCAGTCGTCCGGGAGGTTTTTTCAAAATCTCAGGCAAAACCTTCCAGCCTGACTTTTTCCCCTCATCGGGTGGCGGATTTTTATTTGGGCGCTATAATGAGTTAGTATGCGTTGACAAAAAGGTTTTCGCTAGAATCATCGAAATTTTACCAAAAGAAAAATTATGATCACAAATCTGTCCTATGACTGTGACGTTCTCATTATCGGGGCTGGTCCGGCTGGTTGCACTGCCGCCACAATTTTGGCCGAAGAAAAGGGTCGGAAAGTTATTGTTTTGGAGAAAGAGCACTTTCCTCGTTACCACGTCGGCGAATCTTTAATTCCTCATTGCTGGGATACCCTCAATCGTCTTGGGATGACCGATCGTCTTGATGAAAAGGGATTTCAGGTCAAGCAAAGCGTTCAATTTGTAGACCCTGAGGGTGAGCTTTCAACTCCGTTTTATTTTTCTAAGCATACTGACCACCCCCGGGCCAAGACATGGCAGGTCGACCGAGAGACCTTCGATACCATGATGATGGAAAGGGCGCGGGAAGCTGGTGCACAAGTGAGAGAAGGTATCAAGGTTCTTGATTTCATTGAACAGGACGGTGTTGTGATAGGGGTTCAAGCGGAAGATGCTGCAGGGAAGAGATTTGAATTACGGGCCCCGGTTACAATGGATGCTTCAGGACGGGATGCGCTTTTTCAAAGAAAGAAGAAGTGGCGTAAACGTGACCCTAAATTGAATAAGATCGCAATTTGGACCCTTTATAAGGGTGCCAAACGGGATCCGGGTGTTGACGAGGGAGCGACAACAGTCGCTTATGTCCAAGGGAAAGGGTGGTTTTGGAATATTCCACTTAAGGACGATATCGTGAGTACAGGGATCGTGGCGGAACGCGATTATCTTTACCGTGATGGTCGTGATCTAGCCGAGATTTACGAACGTGAAATCAAGGAAAATAAGTGGGTTGAGGAACACCTCTCCGAGGGCGAGCAGTTTGGGGAATATTGGGTGACCGGAGAATATTCTTATCGTGCTGAGAATTGTGCTACAGATGGGTTGATTCTCATTGGTGATGCTTTTGCCTTTCTTGACCCTGTTTTTTCATCGGGTGTCTATCTTGCTTTGACAACAGGGTCGCTCGGCGCGGATGCGGTTGAAAAGGCGCTTGCTGATGGTGACACTGGAAGTCAGCAATTTTCTGATTACGGTGAACGGGTTTGTCAGGGAATCGAGTGGATGAGGAAATTGGTCTATGCGTTCTACGATGAGGATTTTAGTTTCAAGGATGTCGTGACGAAGTATGCTGAAGTCAGGCGGGACCTAACCGATTGTCTGATTGGTGATTTGATCGATAAAGATTACACCGAGCTCTTCGATCGAGTTTCGGAATTTGCAGAACTGCCCAACGAATTGCCCCACGGCAAGGTCGCTAGGAGCGGAGCCCTTGCTTAGCTTTGAAAATCACTATCCTTACCGCAGGCACTGGCAGTTACTACTGTGGAGCGTGTATGCGGGATAATTCTCTTGCTCGTGAGCTTATCGCAATGGGTCATGAGGCGCACCTAGTGCCGATGTATTTGCCTTTGCAACTTGACGAAGAGCGAATCGACGAATCGACCCCCGTATTTTTCGGGGGCATCAATGTTTACCTTCAGCAGAAGTATCGCCTTTTCCGTAAGTTGCCTCGGTGGATGGACCAGGTTTTTAATGGTCGGGGATTATTACGAATGGTTGCGAAACGGAGCCATTTAACTTCAGCGAATGAACAGGGTGAGATGACTTGCTTGATGCTTCGCCTAGAGGAAAGTAATTTAGGAAAAGAAGTTGATAAGTTGGTTGATTGGTTGAAACAGGACGGAAAGCCGGACGTTATTGTGCTTTCTAATGCACTCCTCGCGGGATTGATTCGAGAGCTTAAAAGTCGGCTAGGGGTTCCGGTAGTTTGTACATTCCAAGGGGAGGATTCATTTTTGGATAGTTTGCCTAAGCGCTTGGTGTAATCGGGCATGGGAAGAACTGGCAATGCGTGTTCAAGACGCCGATGTTTTGGTCGCGCCAAGCCAGTTTTATGGGCGATTAATGGAGGAGCGATTGCGGCTCGAGCCTGGTTCGATCCATGTGATCCCGAATGGGATCGACCTTTCCGGTTGGAGGGAAAGCGATGGGGAGAATGTTAAGCGAATTGGATATCTCGCTCGAATGTGCCATTCCAAAGGGCTTGGGCTTCTTGTCGATGCCTTCATTCAGTTGAACGACTCGTCACTCACTCTTGCAATAGCAGGTACTATGGGCGGTGGTGATGATGTCTATGTTGCTGGGTTGAAAAAAAAGTTGGAGAAGGCTAGGCTTGATAGCTGCGTTGAATGGTTCCCTGATTTGGCTAGGCAGGAGAAAGTTGATTTTTTAAGGGATCTCTCAGTTTTTTCGGTCCCCGTAGTTTATCCTGAGGCATTTGGTCTTTATTTGCTTGAAGCGATGGCTTGCGGTGTCCCGGTGGTCATGCCTAATGCCTCGGCATTCCCGGAAGTAGTGAACTCTGCTGCATGCGGAGTTTTGGTTACCCCGGGTTCGGCGGGTGATCTTGCTCGAGGTCTTCAAGAAATGCTCGATGACCCGGAAAGAGAAGTTGTTGGAAAAAAGGGTCGGCGTGCGGTTGAAGAGCGCTATCATGTTGGGGCGATGGCATTAAATTTTGAAAAGATTTTTGGAAAGGTGGCTCCAAAATGAACGACAAGTTTGAATGGTCCCGGTTGGTTGAGTTTTATGAGACGGATCTAGCGGGTATTACTCACTTTTCTAATTTTTATCGATGGATGGAATCCGCTGAGCATGACTTTCTTCGGGTTCGTGGGGTAGTGCTCCATCAAGGAGGAATTGGTTGGCCCCGCGTCAATGCGAGCGCAGATTTTAAGAAGCCGATAAAGTTTGGAGATTTGATCAGGGTATCTGTTTCAATCGCTGAGCTTCGCACGCGATCAATCCGCTATGCTTTCGAATTCCGTGTCAATGAGAGCGATGAAATCCACGCGACGGGTGAAATGGTTTCGGTTTGTGTTGATTTGGGGACGATGAAGGCGATTGAGATTCCGCCCAAAATTCGATGCTCGCTTGAGTGAAATGACTTTCTTCTGAATTTCGCGGTGGTCAGATCGAGAAGTTCGGCGATACTACCAACAGCTGAGAGGATCATGGCGGCACAGAAAAATATGAATTGGTTAGGGTTTGCACTTATGACGGTTGCCTTTTGGGGGCTCTATGGGGTGTTTCTTCACAAAGGAGCAGTTGGGATGAAGGATCCAGAATTCGGGCGTTATAAGGCTTTTTTGGTAGTGGGAATTGCTTATTTCTTGGTGGCAGTCATCGCGCCTTTGATTTTGCTCAAGCTTTCGGGTTCCAACCTAAAATTTACCGCGGTTGGTTTCAAATGGTCTTTGATTGCCGGTACCGTTGGTGCGATTGGTGCTTTGGGGGTTCTTCTTGCGTTTGGGGCGAAAGGGCAGCCTGCCGCCGTGATGTCTATTATATTTGCTGGCGCCCCTATTGTGAATGCCTTGGTCGCACTATGGATGCATCCTCCCGAAGGTGGTATGGGTGGAATTCGGTGGCAGTTTTATGCGGGGATTGGTCTTGCTGCTGTTGGCGGATTTCTTGTGACCAAATATAAGCCGGATCCTCCAAAAAGGCCGACGATTGAAGAATCTACTAGTTAGCGTTTTCCTGGAAAACGTGGTCCACCACCTGTGTAGGCGGGTTCAGCGAAGTCGAAATTTGGGCCGCCATGACGTGGGTCACCAGAGGCGCGTAGTTCGGATTCAAGGGCATTACGATATTTGGCGACAAGCTTCGGGACTTCTGTCGCAAGATTTTTAAGTTGCTCTGGATCGTTACTGAGATCGTAGAACTCTTCGCTCGGTCGTTTGGCGAAACTCCATTGGTAGAACTTTGAGTGTAATCCCAAGTTGACGATTTCGACTTGGTTGGGCCATTATCGGTGTCCCCATACCATGTGTTTTTTATTGTCGCATTTTGCCAGTTTGGGGTGCCATTTGGCCAGAGGTTTGGCGAGTAGTTGCGGATGTAGAGAAATTCGTGATCGCGGTATGATCGTGATGGATACCCTTCCATACTCGGGGACTCTTGACTTGGAACGTGTCGTTCTTTGCCTGTAAGGATGAATTTTCGTAGTTCACCTTTTCCTGTTAAGGCTGGAAGAAGGCTTTTACCGGTCATTTCGATAGGTGCCATTACGCTTGCTGCCTGAAGAAAAGTAGGGGCGAGATCAGTGAGCGAAACAAAATCCTTAAATTCTAGGCCCTTTTTAATTTTCTGCCCCCATCGGATCGCGAGAGGAACACGTGTTCCAGAGTCGTAGAGATTGGACTTACATCGGGGAAAGGGCATGCCGTGATCGCCAGTAATCACGATAATAGTGTTCTCTAGTTCGCCAATTTCTTCGAGGCGAGCGATCGCTTTGGAGACATCGGAGTCGAAGCGCTGGACCTCGAAGTAGTAATCTGCAACATCGCTGCGGACTTCAGGATCATCAGGGAAGAAAGAGAAAAGTTTGATTTTTGAAAGGTCCATACCGGACTGCTTTCCGGATCCTTTTTTGTAGCCCCGATGGGGGTCGGAGGATCCTAACCAAAAGCAAAATGGAGTCTCTTTCGATGGCCGTTGAGTGAGGAATTCTGAGAAGCCTTTGCGATAAGGTTTTCCGGCAGGATGCTAAAGTGACCACAGAGCGCCGCTTTATGCCAGGATACGTTTTGGTCCGGATGGAGCTTTCTGACGAGAGTTACCATCTGATTAGTTCGATCAACCGTGTTACTGGATTTTTGGGCCCACAGGGGCGTCCAATGCCTATGCGTGATGCAGAGGTAAACCAAATTTTGAATCGGGTGCAGGAGGGTGAAGAAACCCCGCGTACATTAATACATTTCGAGATTGGCGAACAGGTCGGAGTTCGAACTACGTCATCATTTTTGTAGACAGAGGCATGGGGAGCACCCCAATCGTCAGCGATACAGAAGAGAATATTTGGCCGCTTCTTTCCCGAAAGTTGCGAAATAGCCAAAAGAAAAAGAAATAATCGAATGATCATAGAAGTCATTCTGATTGTTTCCTGAGCTTTTGCCAAGATGAAGAATTATGAGACGACGATCGATTTTTCGGAAGGACCGGTCAGAACTCCAATTTCGGCAACAATGTTTGCTCCATTTGCATAGAGGACATCTTGGGCTTGCTCTAGGTTAGCTTGGTTGACGGCGACAAGAAGTCCGCCAGAAGTTTGAGCATCGGCAAGAAGGATTTGAATTTCCTCCGTAAGGTTGCTGGCGAAGGTTGTAAATTCTTTGGCAAGTCGGAGGTTTTCGCGACTTCCCCCGGGGACACATCCTTGCCTGATAAATTCGGGAACGTTTGGATCGATTGCAGGTACTGCTGCGGAGTCGATATGAGCAGTGACTCGAGATTCTCGGCAAAGATGGCTTAGGTGACCCAGTAGGCCAAACCCGGTCACATCAGTCCCAGCCTTTGTTAGACCGGCTGAAGCGATTGCGGAACCCGGTGTGTTGAGTGTTGCCATCTGGTTTGAGGCTTTTTTTTCAAGCTCAGGTGAGCAGATTCCTCGTTTTATGGCAGTTGAGATAATACCCGTACCGAGAGGTTTAGTAAGTAGCAGGCGATCTCCGGCCTGAGCGCCAGCGTTTGAAATGACTCGATGTGGGTTTACCAATCCGGTGACGGAAAGGCCGTAGAGAGGTTCAGGGTTTTGTACGGTATGACCACCTGAGAGTGAGCACTCAGCCTCGGCAACCTTATCTGCGCCTCCTCTGAGAATCATGTTGATGGTGTCGAGATCGAGATGATCGGTAGGCACCGCGACAATATTCATGGCAGTGATCGGCTTTCCTCCCATCGCGTAAACATCGGAGAGGGAGTTGGCGGCTGCGATCTGTCCAAAAAGATAGGGATCATCTACAATGGGTGTGAAGAAATCCAGAGTTTGAACGAGTGCGGTTTCATCTGAGATACGATAAACGGCAGCATCGTCTGAACTCGCTGAGCCGATGAGGAGGTTCGGATCTGAGATGTTAGTAAGTCCACGCAAAACTTGCGTGAGTTCGGCTTGGCCGAGCTTGGAAGCTCATCCTCCACAGGAGGCAAGTTCTGTAAGGCGTTTGATCTTTTCGAGGCTCATAGAGGAATGGTAGCGAATGATCGCTATTTGAAAACCCTTTCCCTTTTGTGATGATTGTTTATTTATTGTGGCGATTTAAGATAATCATGGATTCCAACCCGACCCCCTACAAAATTGACGGCGTGAAACGACGAACTTCGAACTCTTTCTCATGGGTTACGGTATTTTTTGCAGTTTCAGCATTTGTTCTTGGAATCACCATTCTTACTCCGATTCCAGAAAAAATCCGCAGACGACTTGGCCTAGAGCGCAAAGTTACACCACCTAGTCGGAAAAAAGAACCAAAGCCCGATGTGATTTATAAAGATCGGGTTGTTGAAAAGAAAATCTTAGTGCGGCCGCCATATTACGAGGTCAAGAAGGGGACTGATGTTTCCAAAACGTCTAGGGGATTTGATTATAAATACCAAATTCAAGAAAAGGCAGGTCGGTTGGCATCGAGCGAGAGGGAAAAAGATGGGACTTATGAAGCATCGCTTACTTTTTCAGTGGTTCGACCGGAAGCTGCGAGGCGGTTCGGTGAGCTGGTAAAGCAAAACCCAGAGCTTCCCAAGATCTTTCCTGGGCTCGAAGCTCTCGTGGAGAAATCAAGAGTCTCGCCATTTTTTAAGGGTTTGTATGACAATAAGAAATCCCGCTTGAAGCTTTACGCCAACCGATTTGACCGAGTTCTCACAAAGCACAATTATTTTGACTGTGAGACGATGCTTGAACTAGAGCACCCCCAGTCTAAACGAAAGGTCTTTCTGTTTCAGACCGATATGGATGTGGTGTCCGATGGCTCGGATGGTGATCGTGTTCCGACGATGCCTGACAAGATTGTGAATTCAGCAAATTATCAACCATTTACGAGTTACGGTTGGAAAAAGACCGGGAAAATTGAAAACCCCATGATTAAAGGCTGGAAGAAGATGTTAGCTGATGCAAAGGCCACGGGTAACGCTAGTGAAGTGAAGCGTCTGTCCGCTGGTATTACTGATCTTAAACGTCGGAGTTTTTTGATCGCCGAATATGATCCTTTTGTCGTAATTCCCGTGTTTATCCTACAGGATCGGGAGAGCGCGTGGGGGCCAAATGTCGGTGATTATGTTGCCGTTATTCACGGTAAAAATGTTTACCCGGCAATCGTTGGTGATGGGGGGCCAAGTTTTAAAATCGGAGAGGCTAGTTTACGCATGGCTAAAGCGCTTAATCCGAAGTCTACTCCATATAACGCGCCGGTTTCTGGCCTTGGTGTGACCTATGTTGTGTTTCCACGAACTTCCGGAACATGGAAGGCGCCAGACTATTCATCTTGGAAAACAGAATGTGCCAAGTTGCTTGATGAAATCGGTGGGCTTGGCGAGGGTTATGCGCTCCATGAATGGAGCAACACCCTCCCGAGAGTCGGTAAAGAAAACAACTGAACTCACGACTTTCACAGGGGTGATTTAATTGTCTAATGCTTCGCTCCGGAGTTTTTCGATTACGCGATCAAGAGTCAAAGTTGGAATCGCGAGTGAGCGGTGTCGCATCGCCCTCGCGATATTGATCCCGACGACCTTGCCCCTAAGGTCGACCAAGGGCGTTCCGGTCAAGCGTGGGGTTAAGGGTTGATCGTGGTAAAGAACGTAGGGGAACTCGTCGCGCCGTTGACTCAGGTCGCCACCTCGCGCGCTGAGCTCGCTAAGTCGGCCGTCGCGTTGTGAGGCTTGGCGATCGAAAGAGCCAGCAGCAGTAGCTGGGCGGACATCCAAAATTGGTTTAACTTTCACTTCTTCACTCCCTCTCTGTATTAAGATTTCAACTTTTTCACCTGGTGAGCGCTTCGTGAGGAGTTCGGCGAGTGCTTCTACGGTTGAGATGGAAACTCCCTCAAACTGAATGATTTCGTCCCCTTCTAGAATTCCAATTTTGTCGGCAGGGCTTCCAAGTTCAATAGTTTCGATGACCGGTGTTGAGGTTTCGGCAGAAAAAGTGACACCCAGATAAGCTGATGGCTTTTCAGAGGTGTGATTGAGCTCATAGCCTTTCTTTGGGGCATCACGGCCTGGTTGTGTAATTACACCGACTAAAAGGGTCCTTCCCCCTGGAGTGACAAGAAGTTGTCCGACTTTGGGTTCCTTCGCTTCCCATTTTACCGGGATCATGCCTTTTACATTGATATTGACTAGCGCGAGATCGGTCGCCTCGTCTACTGCCATAATTGTGACAGGATAATTCTGACCATTTACGGTTGCGCTGAGGTCTTCGACATCTGCGATTTCGGAGGCTTTGGTAATGAGTTGGCCGATTTCGTGGATGACGGTTGCTGAGACAAGCGTTCTTCCCCGCCCGTTTTTAAGTGGGATAATAGAATTTTTGAATCTCTGCTGAATGAATTCTAAATCTCCAGTGAAGTTTTTCTCAGGGATTTGCTCTGGCCTATTGTTGTCGTCAGCGGCTTCGATGACAATCATGTCAATCACGCCGGCAACTGGTTGGGGGAAGTGCTTGCGGGCGATGACCTCCATTGGAGTCAGGTCCACGATTTTACCCCTGTTGATCGTGAGCGAAACTTTACCACCTTTTTGAAGAACGAGAGCGAGATCGGTAGTTCTTGGAAACGGTTGGCCGTTGATTGCAGTGATCACATCACCGGGTATGAGTTCACTTTTATCCGCAGGACTATTGGGAACAATTGAGGTGATTCGCGGAGCGCGACTTTCCAGCTGAAAACCATATTGAGGCGATTTGGGTGCTTCGGAATCTGGCTCCCAGCGATCTAGGAACTTCTGCATGTGGTGGGGATCCAAAAGTCGTGGTTTTTTGAGCAGTGCCATGCCCTCTGGGTCGTCTTTACTATGTCTACTGAGGGCATCTTCAAAGCGCTCCCTAAGCTCGGCATAGGGTTCATTAAAAAGATCTCCCACTTCTTGTTGTGGTTGCATCGGTCGGCCAAATGCTTCCCCAGCTATCAGTGCATCCCAACGTGCCACAATCGAGGGCAGAGGAACGTGTTTGTTGATTCGCCAGGAACCACTGATGTTACTATTAATCCCGATGACCTCACCCTTAAGGTTGTAAAGTGGGCCGCCAGAGTCGCCTGAGATCACCATTGCCGAGGTTGTGATGGCGTCGCTGAAGCCGCTCTTAGTTCCGGCTTCGCTTATTCGGCCTAGTCGAACCGGAGCGGGACGGCCCACGACTGGGCCTCCAGGGTGGCCAGTCGCAATGACCCAGTCATTGACCTTGTAGGTTTTTGTTTCGACGTATGGCTGGTAGGGGAAAGGCCCGGGTGCGTTGATCTGTAAGAGCGCGCCGTCAGTTTCGTGATCAACTCCAAGACTAGTTGCTGGAAGTTCTCGTCCGTCAGAAAGAAGGACTTTCATCTGCTTTTTAGGATCACTCGTAACGTGTGCAGCAGTAATTACCAATCCCTCCGGACTTATAATTACGCCGGAACCAGACCCCCCGTTGATCATGATCGCAACAGTTGCGTCGACCAAGTCCGGGACGAGTTTTCGAACGATTCGATCTAAATCCTTTGGAGTTTGGGAAAAGACTGTTCCTGTGAAGCTGAGGAAGAAAAGTAAGGTTTTCATCGAGACTAAAATGCGCGGGTTTTGGCGAGAAGGCGGTCGATTGCTGCACGAATTTCTTTTGGTTTAAGAGCGATCGTTCGTGCTGGAGAAATTGCGGCGATATTAAGCCCTAGAGCATTTCCATTGATGTCGAAGACTGGAGACCCGCAATCCCAAGCATTAATTGGGATGCTGTGGACAATCACGTCGGGAAAAGGGGCTCGCCTAATACTGGGAACCATGGAGAGATTCTTTGCAAGATTGAGGCCGGTGACCGGAGGGATTATGAGCGGCGAAATGAGTTTAATCTCATGCGAGCTCTTGGACCCACCCCGCGCAATTTCGGCAGTAACTGTTTCTCCAACCTCGCAACGATCTAAAAATGCTGTCAGATCGGCTCGGTTATTGATCCGCTGTTTATTTATTTTTTTAATGAGGTCTCCGGGTGAAAGTCCAGATTCGAAAGCCGGTGCATCAGGCTGGATCGCTGCGATCGTTAATCCTGAATCAAGTTGTTCAGTGGTGACCCCTAGGCTGGTAACCTGGCTTGTCGCATGGACAGTAGGAATTCCCATTCCTAGAACATGGCTAAAAATTCCTACATAGGACGTCGCTTCTACAACCATTTCATCTGTGGATTCCTGAAGTAAGATTGGAGAGGCCACGACTGAGCCGGCTTTTGGAAGTTCATCGATCCAACGAACGACTGGCATCCCTGATTCGGAGATGCCAACTAATGCAAGGTCGGTGGTCTCGTCAGTTGAAAGAAGTACTGCTGGATAGTTTTTTCCGTTGTAACGAACTACAAGGGATGGGCCAAGATCACTGGCTTTCGTGATGATTAGCCCTTCCGAGTGAATAGTCGTTCCAATAACTGAGTGAGTTGCTTGCGCCCCTTTGTTAGAGACAAGGACACAGGGGAGTGGGTTTTGGTGTGATTTTTGAATGAAACGCTGTCGTGCGCGGGTGATGGGCGAGATCACGATTTCTCTCGCTTCTTCTTGAGTGGTCTTTGGCGCGAGTGGTAGTGCCTCAAGGTCCGAAATAGTTTCGTTCGCTAGGATGGCATCAAGTTCCGGGAAGTCGGCAATTAACCATTGGATCATAAGGGCTGGAGTATTTGTTTCGCGACCCTTCAAGGTGGTGGCGATCAACGCGCCGGAGAGGTCGAAGACAGGGGCTCCTAGAGTGTAAAGTGTACTATCTAGTCGAAGTGCTTTTGCTTCCTCTGGAGGAGCAAACTCAAGATGATCTACGAAGAGGCTTGGAGGCTCTCCGATTGAAGAGATGGGCGCTGTGGTGGGCACGAGCACAGTGTGATCAAGGGTTTTGAAACTCGGACTGGAACGAGCTCAGGTGGTGGTTGTTTGATTTTGAGTAAGGAAACGAAGCGCTTTGGATTTTCAGCGACTGTTTCGAGTTCGATACGAGAGCCATCGATCCGATAAAGAAGATAAGGGGCATCCTCTCCGTCAATGCTCGGTAAGAATGGAGAGAGGATATGGCCGTTAAGGCTAATAACGACCGCTGGTCTTGTTTCGGATAAACCAAGTCGGCCAACAATGACCATTTGGCTCGACAGGTTCGAAGCAAATTGAGTTGCGCTATTTTGAACGGAGATTTCGTGTTCTTTGGTCCAGGTGATTGTCTGGGCGGGAAGGAGAGAAGCTAATGCGGCAGCAATGAGAATAGTTTTCATTTACCAGACTTGTTGAAGTTCATTTATGGGAAGCCAGAAGGTGCTTTCGGATGATTGAACGAGGGCATGAGTTTCATTGACCTCGGAAATTTGAACGATTTGCCCCGCCCTAAGTGCGGGATAGTTCCAATCGGGTGTGCCCGCCTTGGGTTCGCGGGGAGTTCGTCGGCAAGAACCATGTATTGATCGGAAGAGTAATGTTGGCCCTGTCGCCAAGCGGCGGTTCCTAAACAGAGGAGCGCGATGGCTCCGAGAGTAAACCCAGGCCAGCGGGGGAGTGAGATGAACTTGCGGACCCCAAAAAACAAGAAGGTTATTACCCAGATCACAGCAGCTACGACGACCCATTGATCCGGACGAAGGTCGAGAAATCGGTTTCGGGAAACGGTAAGATCACCCTGGCGCTCGCGAATGTCACTCATCAAGGACCGCGCGTCCTCGTCTAGTGGATCAAGTAAAAGCGCGGTGTGGCAGGATGCTCGTGCGCGAGAGGGGGCATTTGCGGAAAGATGGGCTTGAGCCAGATTGTAGTGCAGCGATCCGCGGTCGGGGCTCTCTTTGATGAGACTATCGTAGATGCTGACTGCTTCGGTGAAGTTCGCCTCGTTAAACGCTTGATTGGCTTCCTCCAGGGTTGAGCCCTTTAGGGAGCTAATGCTGATCAACAGCAGGAGCGAAATCTTTGTGAGTTCGCGCCCCAATGCAATGAAGTCGAATGGCCTTTCCTGAGTAGAAAAGGAAATTTCGGCATGGGCTTCGAGGCTCTTGGCGAGCTCGTGATCATCGAGCGCACTTGGCAATTTCCCTTACAGTCGATCCCGAAGGGAGTCGGAGTTTGTGCCGAAGAATGGGCAGTAATTGGTTGTCAATTTGCTCGGCTGTTCCTTGTCCAGATTTGAAGGTTATAACTCAGACGCTTGAGGGTTCGTTCCCGTCTCCTTCTGCTCTGGGTCACGCGAGTCAAGTCGTTTCTTGGCGAGGCCGAAAAGAAGACGGGAGAAACGGGGCAAGAGCGAAGGCTCCAAAGAGTAGAGGCACTGGCAGGTTGAGTAAAACCGGGCGTGTGGTGACGCTCCCTAGCGTCGTCTCTAGGAGTCATTGATGCGGTGATGTCACTGGTCCCTGGAAGGTTTAGAGTTGGTGTAATTTTGTGGAAACGCCATTTGTCGTCGACGGTGTCGAAAGAGGCGAGGGTGATTGCGGGTAGGGTTCCTACTTTTCGGTTGGGAGAAGAGTTTGCGTGAAATCTCCTTCCCAAAAATCATAGTTACTGCCGACCTTTGGATAGAGATCGCTTTCCACGGATGGGAAGCCTTGGCTTGAAAAATCGAAGTCGTTCCGAAGATTTGGGTTTCCCTGGCCGGTGATTGAAATGTCGATGATAAAGGGGCGAGAGGCTGCAGGTTGAAGAGGGCGGTAGTCGATTTGAAACTCCCAGTCTCCTACAAGTCCCGAATCGATTGCCTGGTTATTAGGAATGGGCGGAATGGGAAGCACTTCAATTTCAAATGGAATGACGTGTGTCCGATGTTTGGAGCGAACCCTAGAAGTCCCAAGAGTTGCGCTGAGGTGTCCGGTCGATTTTCCAATTTTCGTGAAATACAAACGAGCCTTGTAGGCGCGGAGGTTGTAATCCACACCCTCGATTTCTTGTGCCATCTCGCTATAGTTCTCAGGGCTTCCGTAGCGACTGAAGAACCCGCCTTGGGAATAGGTATAGAAGTAGTCACTAGGAACTGGTTTGCGCCCTGAGTAACGCAGGTATTGATGCCACTGCGCTCCCTCGATCCGGTTTGAGGGCTGAGAAAAATATGAACTTCCTCGGAATCGATTGTTCTTGTTTTCAACAAGCTCGATAAATTGAACCTCTACAGCTTCACCCAAATGAACTTGTTTTGGAATCTTAGCACTTCCGTTCCAGAGGATCTCTAAGCGGGTGTC
>CAJIZY010000021.1 GCA_905181965.1 Akkermansiaceae bacterium | reverse complement strand
GCAGGAAAACTCCAATACTAACTGATTCTCATTTGAATACTGAGAAGATATGTAGTTTTTTATCATAAGGGTTGATGAAATCCGTCTCCAGTGAGGTTCGGTGGTGGGCGATTTAGCTAAAATCTCCAGTTAACTGGGCAGCATTAACATCTAGAAATTATCGCTAATAATCCCTGAGCCCGATTGATTTCAATAAGCTCTGCTATCGCTGTGACAAAGAAAAACCAGCGCCCTTTTCGAGGCGCTGGTTTTGAGAAGGATTTAGGCTCTCGGTTCTCAGGCGAGAATCTCTTTGATGGGTTTTCCGGTTTTGCCTCCTATCTTAAATGGGCGCTTGGGTCGGGGAAAAGACAACTTGGTCGTGTGGTAGCCCCATGGCAGCGGCGATGGTAGCATTAAAGTCGGCTGCGGTAGTCTTTTTCCGTGATGACGTTGGATGCCGTTTCGTCGGTTTCTCCGTAAATGGTTCCACCTTTGATTCCGGCACCGGCAAGAGCGAACGAGAAGGCTTTTGGGAAGTGGTTCCGTCCGGCGTCATCGTCAATCTTAGGAGTTCTTCCAAATTCGGTAGCGATCACCACAAGGGTGCTTTCCAAAAGTCCACGTTGTTCGAGGTCAGCCAGGAGGGCGGCATACGCTTGATCAAGGATGGGAAGCTTTTCGTCGGCCTTTGTGAAGTTATCAGAGTGCCAGTCGAACCCTCCGAATTGAACTTCGACAAAGCGAACACCGTGCTCGACGAGACGTCGGGCGAGCAAACCGCCTTTGCCAAATTTGTCAGCGCCATAAGCGGCGTGGGCATCTTTGGACTCCGCGGAGAGATCGAAGGCTTCGAGATCTTTGGATTGCATCAAGCCAACCGCTGAGTTGAACATTTCATCGTAGGCGCGAACGCTACGCTGGCCTTTTTTAAAGCGCGCGCCGAAGTTGGCATCGAGCTTAGAGCGGAGAGCGATCTGGCGGTTGAAGTCAGCTTCGGAAACATTGCTACGGCGTTTGGAATTCTGGAGCCCTTTTTCGGCATCGCCAACTGGAAGGGGCGCGACGTTAGGTTTCGAAGAATCCTGCTCCTGGATGGTTGTTTCCGGTGTGAACCGTCACGTAAGGGGGAAGGGTCCCCTTGAGACGATCGGCATCAAGCTTGTTAGCCCACGATCCAAGTGAAGGGTGGGTGATAGAGGCTCGTTGGGTATACGAAGTGTGAACATGGTAGTTGCCCTGCGCGTGTGCCCCTTGGGTCGAAGTCATGGAGCGGACGATGGCCATCTTATCGGTATGCTTGGCGGTACGCTCGAAGTGCTGACCAAGTTGAATCCCGTCAACCTTGGTTGAGATTGCTTTGATAGGGCCGCGATACTCGGAGGGTGCGTCAGGCTTGGGGTCAAAAGTATCAATATGGGTCATGCCTCCAGACATGTAGAGATAGATGACGTTTTTGGCCTTTCCGTTAGACTTTTTGATGGCTTCGGCCGCTTCGGCCGAGGAAAACCACGAGGCGGAAGCTCCGCCTAGGGTCACGCCGAAGGCGGTGCGGGCGGTGTTGGAGAGGAAGGTTCTGCGAGATTGTTCGTCGAGTTGGTCAAAAGGATTCATTGGACAAAGAGGAAACGGTTTGAGGTGAGAATGGCCCGTGCGAAGGTTTCGGTCGCTTCGGATGTTTTCATTTCGGGAAGGAAGGCTATTTTTTCGTCTTCGGTCGGGAAGGCGGAATATAGGCTAAGGAAGAGGAAATCGAGTCGCTTTGAAGGTGATTTGATGGCTCGGAGTGAGCGGGCGAACGAGTTCTTTTTATTTGTAAGGAGGCTGGTTTCTAGTCCATTCAATAGACGCAGGGTTTGGGGAACGGTCGCTTCCGTGTGCGCGGAAGAGGGGCTCTCAGCATCAGATCCTCCGAACTCGGCAATAAAGGTGCCGCCCCGGGCGGGAACGGGAAGCTCGGAGGCGCGCATGCGGAATTCAGGTTGGTCTGGGCGATTGGGGCGTGCGCGCCGTGCAAGGGCTGGAGCGGCTTTCGCGGTAAGGCTGTTTTCGCCCATGCCTTTTCGGTTTTGGTAGCTTTTTTCCAGCCGTCCGTTGGACTTGTTTGATTTCGACTGAGATATTCCGGAAGGCTGCCATGTTTCCGTTGTCCCTTGCCTTCGCGGCCTTGGTGCGGAGGAGTGAGATTTTCTTCTGGATCGCACGGCGTTGCTTTTCACCTTCGATGACTACGGCGCTAATTTCTTTCAATTGCTTTCCATTAGTACTCATTAGGAAGTCGAAGGATTTCACGTAATCATCCCATGCTTCTTCGAGTCCGTTGTTGGTGTTGGAATCGATGTTACCGGAAGCAAGCGTGACAAATGAATCGCGGATCTCTTCGGCGCTGAGACGTCGGAGAATGGGGCCCTGAAAATGGAAAGAAAATCCCTGAGAGGGCTCTTCTGTCGTGACTTCTCTCTGAAAGAGATCGGTGTGATAAAGGATACGCAAAAATTGCTTGAGGTCATAGTCGGTTGCCAGCATCGCCTTTTCGACATAGTCAACAAGCTCTGGGTAATGGGGCTTGGGCGAGTTATTCCAATCATCAGGATTGGCAACGAGGCCATATCCAAACGTGTATTCCCACATGCGGTTTGCGATGACCTTGGTGAAGTAGGGGTTCTTGGGGGAAGTGACCCATTTGGCAAAGTAGTCGCGTCGCTGTTCGGGCTTAACGTCTTTCGCATCAAGCCCGAAAAGAAAACCAGGTTTCACAACGTCGCCCGCATCGCCATCGTCGTATTGATAGTCAGCGGGGAGTTTGAGCTGCTTTTGAGTATTGTCAGCGAGAGCGTTGCGATTGTGGTATCGAAAAACTTGGCCGATGGCACGGGCTTCATTGCGTTTGGCCATAGCTCTCTCTTGCGTCTTTTTTGCCTGAAGGGCGAATCTCCGCCGCTCTTCTTTGGTCATCTTCTTGAAGGGTTTTTTGGGGCGCCTATTTGGATCGAATCCAATGGCTTCCTTGATTTTTTCACGACCCCCATCAAAGCGATAGTCGGTGCCTCCAAGAAAGGCGGCCAGCTGGTAATATTCCATCTGGGTGGTGTCATCGAAGGGGTGATCATGACACTGGGCGCAGCCGATCTGCTGGCCGAGGAAAACTTGGACGGTGTTACTTACGTTATCGAGAAGCATTCCACGATCGCGGAGGTAATATCCGGCCGCAGGATTTTCGGCAATGTGGCCTTCGGCTGCGAGCATCTCCTGAACCATTTCATTATAGGGTAGGTTATTCTCGACGGTATCTTTCAACCAAACGTGCCAACCAAGACCGTTGTGTTCGGTGTTGGTTTTGACACGAAGAAGATCGGTCCAGAAATTGAAGAGGCGGGAATTAAAGCCAGGAGATTCGACAAGGGAGTCGATGAGCTGACTGCGCTTTTCTTTGTTGGTCGATTCGAGGAATGATCGAGCTTCGTCATGAGTCGGAAGTCGGCCAATGATATTGAGGTAGCTCCGGCGAATAAAGGTGGGATCATCGACAATCGGATTAGCTTTGATTCCCTCTGCTTTTTGACCGGCTGTTAGAACTTCGTCGAGCTCGCGGGCGGTGTTGCGCACCACATCTAGGGGGAGCGGCTTCGCGAAGCTGGTCGCGATGGTTAGGATAAGGAGGAGAAGGATTTTCATGGTAATGTAAGCTTAGTAGAGAAGAGCGACGATCTCCTCGTCGGAAAGAAGGGTAGGGTCTTCGGCCGCTCCGGAGAGAAGTTTGGTCGCGAAGGAGTCTTCAAGTCGATCAAAGTCTTCGTTGATTTGAGGGGTCTCCGCAATTGTTCTGTTTGAGGGAGAAGGATCGGAGGGTAGCGAGATCACAATCACGATCGTAGCCAATGCTGCTCCAGTAACTCCGATGAGAGGCTTGGGTGCAAAGATCAGTTTCCACCACCGAGATTTTCGTTTATCTTCCTCAAGACGCACGCGGCGAAGTGTTTCGTCCACGAAGCGGGGGGGGGGATCGGTCGGGGAAGCATCATCGAGCAGATTCCAGATGACGTCGTCTTCGAGATCTGCGTCGAAATCTGGAAGTGGGTGGGTGGGTTGGTTTGGCTTCATGACTTTTTCCTGGCATAGAAAGAAACCCGATTTATCCCAAAAAGTTTCGCATAACATGAATGGGAGATGAATTTATTGGTCTGATTACTCTTTTTTAAGGGTTGGAGAGCTATGGGGAGTTTTTTTCTTCTTTTTCTGGTGCCTAGTCATGTGTTCTAGAGCTGCCATTTCGGTGGCTTTACCAAGGTCGTTGCAGGATTTCATCCACCCTCGTAGCCCTTGGTAGAGGTCGTTCTGAATTTTGGTTAATGCTGGCTTTCCGGCTAGATTGTTCATCTCAAGGGGGTCTTTCTGGATGTCGTAGAGTTCGAATTCAGGTCGATTTTGGTAGCGGGAGGTCTTTGCGATGGCATCAGCGTGTCCGTTCGCGGCAAGGGCAAGCCAGCTCCTAAATTCGGTAGCAGTGGTGCAGCGGTTCACGAATTTTATCTCGGGTGTGAGATTCCAGATTAATTTGTAGTTCTCGGAACGGATTGAGCGAATTCCATAATGAGGTGATCCGTCGTTGATTCCGCGGGTGGTCATAATGCCGTAGACAAATTCCTTGTGAGATTGCTTTCCTGCGAACACTGGGAGAAGGCTTTTGCCTCGGAGATTGGCTGGAGGGATTCCGCCAGCGACTTCGATGAAGGTGGGAAGGAGATCGAGATATTGGATCATTGCGGGATTTTTAGAACCCGGTTTGATGTGGCCTGGCCAGCGAGCGATGAGTGCTGTTTGAAGCCCATTATCATAGCAGGTCCACTTAGCAAAAGCGAAAGAGTTTCCCTGTTCAGAAGTGACGATAAAGAGAGTGTCATCGGTGAGGCCATTTTTTTCGACAATGTCCATGGCTTTACCGACCTGGGAGTCAAAGTAGGTGATTTCAGCGAGGTAGCGTGAAAAACCATCCCGAGTTTCGGGAGTGTCGACGAAGTAAGGAGGAAGGTTTATTTGGTCGACAGGATAGCGGGAACGATCGCCTTTATTCCAAGGGCTGTGTGGTTCGTTGGAGCAAAGGAGGAGGCAGAAGGGGTTCTTCTTTTTGGCTTGTTCTTTGATGAAAGAATCCACTTTTTCAAATTGGGGGTTTTGGCCGCCAGGGATTTTTTTCCAGCTGAAAACTTTATTTGGTGAGACATGGGTCTTGCCGCTTTGAGCGACGGTGTAGCCCAACTTGGAGAGATATTGTACTACGCTTTTTGTGTCGGGGGCCACAAAGGTATGATTGGGGTAGGCACCACTGACAACAGGTGGGATGCCAGTGTAAATATTGTGTCGGGTGGGTGAACACATTGGCGCGGTTTGGAAGCAGCGAGTGAAGCTCATACCTTGGCCGGCGAGCTTATTAATATTGGGTGTGTGGGCTTGGCCGCCGTAGCAGCCGAGGTCCCGGAATGTGCAGTCATCGGCAATGATGAAGACAATATTGGGTTTTGCGGAAGCACTTATGGTAAATACCAGCGATAGAAGGAGACGGATTATCATTGTGGGTTAGTGGGGTAGTTTTTTGGGGTCCTTCACCAAAGAAGGTCGATCGTCTTTTGCTTTTATTAATTTGGCCTCGCATTCGATATTGAAAAACTCAGATTAACGAGATCGTTGGAAGAGCTCAGATCCTCATGCCGGTTAAGAAATAAGCTCTTTGCCACGGGCTTCGCCGTCAACATTGGTCTGCCAATAATGGCCGGACTCTACGTGCAGGCAAGTGAGCCAGCCACCGCGGCCGACATCTGTATCGATGTTGATAGCGTGACCCAGATTAAGTGGAAGGTGGGGATCCTTCTGTGCGGTGTGACCGCAGATCATAATCTTGCCGGATTGGTGAGGGAGAGGGTTACCGAATTTTTTATGAATGAGGGTGAAGGGATGTTGCTTTGAAATGGGGATATCATGTTCAAGGTTAGCGTGGACAAAGATGTGTGAATCAGTTTCGTGGTAGGGCTGGGTGTTACGGACAAAGTCCCAGTGAGATTCGGGAACAGCTTCGAAGCCCAGAGGCCCATAAGATTCGAGAGTAGCTCCACCGCCCCAAGCCTCGAGCCAATGGGCTAAGTCTGTCTTGTCGAGATGAGAGAGGAGGAACTTCTCCTCGTGATTTCCATGGAGGAAGGTGGCATTGTATTTATTTTTAATACCGATGAGAAAATCGATGACCCCTTTAGAATTGGGGCCTCGATCAACATAGTCGCCGACGAAAATCAGTTGGTCTTCCGGGGTAGGTTTGATGATCTCGATCATCTTCTTGAGGGGGTCAAGGCAGCCATGAATGTCGCTGATTGCAAGTGTTCTCATAAGTCCGTAGGTAGGGTAAACGATTTCTTTGCCATGAGTTAAGCACAGAAGTGAGCAATCTCTGTAACTTCGTTTGATTGCCGGGTTAGGTTGCTGGAGTGAATTAGCACTATGACGTTGTGTCCTTAGATAAGCCGCTTTTCGCTCAGACGAACCTCCTAGGTAACCCAAGCGACAAGGGCTTGGGGACTCCCTCGCGATGCTAATGACCGGAGGCCGTAATGATTACAATGGAGAGGCTACAGGGTCTGGAGCCGGGTAGAAAATTACCCTGAGAGCAAAGTGAACCGAGGGAATTACCCTCGGTTCAACGCGACTTAGAAGCACCAATTGTGCCGACAACGTAGCGGCGTATCAACTGGAAGGACCGCCGGAAAACGAAACTCTACGAGAGACAAATGACGCTATCACGCTTCGTTCGAGAGCTTGGGAATTGGGTTTTCCTTCTTTCCCAATGCACGACGCATTTTATCTAGAGCAATGTTTTGGAGCTGACGGATCCTCTCCCGAGTGACGCCGAAGTCTCGGCTTATCTCCTCAAGGGTCAAAGGTTTCTTGCCGTTCAATCCGAAGCGAGCACCGATGATCTTAGTCTCTCTCTGATCGAGAAGATGCAAGAGGGGTCCGAGCTCGTTGTGCATCTCTTTAGCCGTGAGCGCATCCGATGGGTCAACTGCCTTAGAATCACCTAGAGTCTCACCGAAGGTCGTGGCGCCGTCCTCACCGACAGGAGCGTCGATCGAAGTTGGCCGCTGCGCTGCCTGCTTGAGAAGAGCGAGCTTTTTGCGAGGAATCCCAAGGATCTCAGTCAGTTCCTCATCGCTTGGCTCACGCCCAAGTTCTTCAGTGAGCGATATGGAAATTTTGCGAAGCCGGGCAATCTTGTCTACCATATGAACCGGAAGCCGGACCGTTTTGCTCTGGTTTGAGAGCGCCCTCTTGATTGATTGTTTGATCCACCAGGCGGCATAGGTCGAGAGCTTGCCGCCTTTCTCGGGGTCATACTTCTCAACAGCCTTCATGAGACCGATGTTTCCTTCAGAAATAAGATCTGCGATTGGGAGCCCATAATTTGAATAATCCTTCGCGATTTTCACGACGAGTCGCAGATTGGCGCGAATCATGTGATCACGGGCGGCTCCGTCTCCATCCTTGATCCTTTCCGCGAGCTCGAGCTCTTCTTCGATTGTGAGGAGGGGGGTCTTTGCAATCTCATTCATGTAGAGGCGCAAGATGCTGTCAGAATCCTTATTCATGGCACCGAAAGTTGGCACACAATCCAGAATTGACTAGAAGTTAGATAGAATTTTTTGCAGTTTTTTTTAAATATTACGTCTGAACAAAATAAAACCGCCGAGTCATCAACTCGACGGTGTCTACGGCAGAAGTGTGCGGTCTGCCGAACCGGATCATGCAAGTCGCACGGGGAAGACTCCCTAGGACTTGTAGCGGAGGCGCTTCTTGTGGCGATTGGCCTTCATGCGCTTGCGGCGCTTGTGCTTGCTGATCTTGGTCTTCCGACGCTTCTTAAGGTTGCCCATGGTTTTTGTAGTTGGGGTTGAGTTCTGCGGATTTTTTAAACCGCAATTCCGTTAAATTAGTTAATGAGTTATGAGACAATTTTGTTGAGAGGGTATTCAATGATGCCTTCAGCACCTAGTTCTTTCAAATCTGGGATGATGTGGCGCGCCACTTTCTCGCAGATGATCGTCTCGAGTGCAAGCCAGCCATTTTCGGTTAATTTGGACACCGTCGGGCGGCGCAGAGAGGGAAGGCGCTCGAGGACCGCATCGAGCGACGCCTCGGGCAAGTTGAGCTTTAATCCGACTTTGTCGCGGGCTTCCAAAGCGCCTTTGAGCATCATGACCATACGCTCCATCTTACCGCGCTTCCATTCGTCATCGAAAGCGGTTTTACTGGAATAGAAATGAGGGAAGGAGGAGAGCAGCTCATCCACAATGCGGAGTTTGTTAGCGCGGAGGGAAGATCCCGTTTCTGTAACATCCACAATTGCATCAACAAGGTCAGGGACTTTGACCTCTGTCGCTCCCCAAGAGAATTCGACGCTGGCCTTCACGCCCTTTTCGGCAAGATAGCGCTTGGTGATTTCAATTCCCTCGGTCGCAATGTGCTTTCCTTCAAGGTCTTGTACTGTTTTTATGGGGGAGTCTTCAGGGACGACCAAAACCCAGCGGGTTGGGCGAGTTGAGGCGCGTGAGTAGGGAAGTTCGGCGAGATCGACCAGATCGACGTCGTGACCGTAAGCCCAATCAAGTCCGGTGATTCCGCAATCAATAAATCCCTGATCAATGTAACGGGCAATTTCCTGAGCCCGAATCATGTAAATATCTAGAGAATCGTCGTCAGAAGACGGGCGGAGGCCACGGTCCGAAGTGTAAATATTATAGCCGGCCTTCTCGAGAAGATCGAGGGTCGGTTTCTGCAAGCTTCCCTTCGGAAGGGCTATTTTGAGTGAGTTGATCACGCGGGGCGGCGGTTTTAGCCACGAATCTCAGGGAAGCAAGTATTTTGCGCGATTCGTCCCTTCCTTTCAGTAGTTCTTAAGTGAGAGGTGCTTTCACCTCGGCTGAAGGGAGGATATTCCATCAAAGAGTTGCCTCACCGTAATAAGGCTGTAGCGCTTCCGGAATTTGGATTGTGCCGTCGGCATCTTGGCATTGCTCGAGAAGGGCTACGAGAAGACGGGGAAGGGCGGTGCCGGAACCATTCAAGGTGTGGCAGAAGTTGTTTCTTCCCTCGGCATCTTTGTAGCGAAGTTTCATACGGCGCGCTTGATAGTCACCAAAGCAAGAGCAGCTTGAGACTTCGAGATATTTTCCCTGGCCGGGAGCCCAGACCTCGATGTCATAGGTCTTACAGGAGCTAAAGCCGACGTCGCCAGTGCAGAGTTCGATAACCTGATAATGGAGGCCAAGCTTTTGGAGGGCAGCTTCGGCATGGCCGGTGAGTTCTTCCAGCATATCCATCGAATTTGCCGGATCGACGATTTGCACTAGCTCAACTTTGTCGAATTGGTGCATACGAATAATACCGCGGTTGTCTCGACCGGCACTACCTGCTTCTCGTCGGAAACATGGCGTGTGGGCCGTCAGTTTGATGGGAAGATCATTTCGGGAGAGGAGAGTGTCGCGGTAAAGGTTGGTGACGGGAACTTCGGCGGTCGGAGCGAGAAAGAATTCGTCGGTTGTCCGGAACAAATCCTCTTCAAATTTTGGAAGTTGGCCTGTTCCTTCCATGCACTCACGTTTGACGATGTGAGGGACATTGACTTCCTCATATCCGTTTTCACGACTCTGGATGTCCAGGAGAAATTGAATAAGCGAGCGCTGAAGCCTGGCTCCCTTAGCTCGGTAAACTGCGAAACCTGATCCGGAGAGGCGGGCACCGTCGTCAAAGCTTATGATGCCCTTTTCCTCGGCAAGGTCTAGGTGGTCTCGAGCTCCGGCCAAAGCGGGTTTTTCGCCCCAGCTTCGGATAATGGGGTTGGCCTCTTCGTCTGCACCGATGGGGCAGTCTTCGTGGGGAAGATTCGGAATGTTGAGAAGAAGCTCCGTTTGGCGTTCTGCAGCTTCGCTTCCTTCGTCGTCTAAAATTTTGATTTGCTCACCAATCTTTTTGACTTCTGCCTCGATGCCTGAGGAGTCCTCGCCATTTGCACGGAGTTTTCCGATTTCCTTGGAAGTGGTTTTCCGCTCGGACTGAAGGGCTTGTTTGGACGTTTCGTTTTTGCGACGGGTCTCGTCGCAAACGAGGACTTCATCGATGAGGTCTGCCGAACCATCGTGTCGATTTGCGAGGCGTTCTTTGACGAGGTCGGGATTTTCGCGGATGACTTTGATGTCGAGCATGGTAAAAAAGGGGACTTTTTGAATCCGCAAGGCGCTTACCCGATTTCCGCGAGTCTGGCAAAGGTAGAATCATCCCACCGAATCTATCGGGTGGATTTATCGCAGCCGAAATGGCACGGGGAGTGTGTAACTGTAGCTAATCGCTTCACCTAGGGCGTTCCGGGCGGGTTTGAATCGCCAGCTTCGAATTGCGGAAAGGGCGGCGTTGTCGAGGAGCGTGTAACCGCTAGATTCGGCAATTCGGGCAGAAATAACTGTTCCTGACGAGCCTATGGTGAAGGAAAGGGTGACGGTTCCTTGTTGGCCGGCGCGACGTGCGGCGGGAGGGTATTTTGGTTTTGGCTGGCTGATGCCAGAGGGTTTGCTGACGGTGCGTTGGCGCGCCGCGGCATTTGCGGCAGCGGCCCTCATTCGGGCGGTCTCAGCCTTTTGTGCGATAAGCTTTTGGCGGCGCTTTTCGTCGATTCGTTTTCGGGCGAGTTCTCGTTCTTGGGCTGCTTTGGCTTGGCGTTGTTTCTTTACAAGTGCGGGATCTGGCTTGGGCTCGGGTTCGGGCTCAGGCAACGGGTTCGGGCTCAGGAATGGGTTCGGGCTCAGGAATGGGTTCTGGGACGGGAGATTCCGTAGGGGGGATGACGGGTGGTGCCGGCCGGGGAGTGGAGGTCGATTCTGGTTTCTGGATTTTGATGAAGCTTAGGTCGATGAGTTGGGACTGCTGGATCGGGGGTTCGGGAAGGTCGATGGTGATCCTTCCCCACTTCAGAGCACTCGCAAAGAGAGCCGCCGTGAGAAGGGCGACGAAAGTCCAGATCAGGGGCTGGCTACTCCGTGAGCTCATTTTTCTTATCGTATGCGAGGCTAACGATACCGCTTTTCCTAGCGATTTCCATCACTGGGAAAATAATTTCGGCGCGTGCAGCTTTATCGAATTTCAAGCGAGGTGATCTCGGTGTGGCTGACGACGTCGCGGAGTTTTCCGGTGAGCTCCTCCAGTGCGATTTCTTCGCCTTCTAGGGAGACGATATTTTCGCTGCTGATCGAGATGATGAGGGTTTCAAAATCTTGATCAACGGGTGAGCTTGCGATGGGCCCGACGGGGAGTTCGACGCGCTGGTCGGGCTTGATGAATTGGCTACTCACCATGAGGAAGATGAGGAGCTGAAAGACCACGTCGATGAGCGGGGTCATGTCGATCCCGGCATCAATGCGGCGCGTGCGGGTGATAGCCATTTTTAGCTCTCGGTGGTGCGCGTGAAATACCACTCACGCAGGTGTGAGGTGACCACGTTGAGATCATGGACGAGCCGGTCGACGCGGGCTTCGAAAATCTTGGCCATGGACATGGCGGGAATGGCGACGAGGAGACCGGCGACGGTGGTAAGGAGGCCCAGTCCAAATGCCATCCGCAAAATCGGCCGGGGTCACGCTTTCTCCCAGTTTGGCTATTTTTGAGAAGGCAATGACCATACCCCAGACAGTTCCAAGAAGTCCAATGAGAGGAGAAATAGCCGCGATGAGAGCGAGGATACGCAAACCGCGCTCGTGTTGGCGGATGACGCGGGAAGCTTCACGCTCGCTGACGTTGAGGGTGTGCTCTTCACCATCGGAGGTGGCGTTGATGAAGACAAAGCCTACTCGGGAAATAGGATTTGACCGGGAGGTTTTTCCTTGGTGCAGGGCCCGAATAGTTTTCGAGAGCCGATATCGATGAAATGCGTAATAAATGGAGCGTTCAAGAACGATTAGAACCGTGATGAAGGCGAGAATGAGGAGGGGCCACATAAAGTCACCGCCTTTTAAAAAGAGGTCTTTTAATGAGAATTCCATGGGTTGGGAGGATGCTGCCGCCTCGGGGCCGCGATCAAAAGCTAGAAATCTTGATTTAAGGAATAAGGCTGGTTGAACCGGAGCGATTTTCAGTTGACTTTGATGGCGAGGTGTTCAATCTCTCCCCCAATACGCCAATTGGATATTTCTCTAAATATTCCGTGTCGCCCCTCTAAAAGAGAAAAACCCCGTCCAGAAAGTAATAGAATGAATTTAAATAATCGAACTAAGCGCTTAGCTACATTGGCTATGGCACCACTCTTACTTGCTTCTACAAGCCAAGCTGCTTTTGTAATCTCGGCCGTCACCGATGGTGATCTTAGTGGAGGGAATCCAAAATCAATCATGCTTCAAGCGGTTGCGACGGTTGCAGACCTCACAGCTTGGGGCGTTGGCTCTGCTAACAATGGAGGAGGTTCTGATGGTCAGGAGTTCACTCTACCAGCTGGATCTGCGGCAGCTGGAGACGTTTTCGTGATTGTTAATAACGCGGTATCCCAAGATTTCTTTGCGAATAATTTTGTTCAAGATTTCACCCTTTTGGTCAACGGAGCGGCAAACATCAATGGTGACGATGCCATTGAGCTTTTCGGCGGTGGAAATGTAGTTGATGTTTTCGGGGATATTAACACGGATGGAACCGGGGAAGATTGGGAATATAAGGATGGCTTTGCGCAGCGGCTCGGAGGTGGGCCACAGGCCTTCGACCTGGCAAATTACTCGGTTAATAATGGAGCTTTCGCTGGGATGAACGAGCAGGAGCACGTTGCTGTTTTTGCGGCGGCGGGATTCACTCCTGTTCCAGAGCCATCTTCAGTCCTACTTCTCGGATTTGCCGGACTTGGATTGTTACGCCGACGCCGTTAACTTGACCTTCTCTCTATTTTATAAGAGTCGCCTTTTGAAGGCGGCTCTTTTTTTGTTCTGATTCAAAAAGAGAGGGGATCTTATTTTCCTTTCAGTTGTTGAACATAGGCGTCGATGGCGCGACCAATCCGAACGCGGTAGTAAGCATTCTCAATAAAGTCTTCAATTAGAACTCGAGTGACGAGAGCTGAGCCTTTGGAGCCCTCCAATTTTCCATTTAGAACTTCAGCAAGATATTCCTGCTTCTTGTTCGGCGGAGCTTGTTGGCGAAAAGATCTGACGAGGTTCGCGATAAAAGCATTACGGGATTCAGGAGTAGTAAGAATATCAGTTACTCCGATTTTTTTGCCGTCTTGTTCCAGTCGCTCCGCGGTTTTAGCCATGGCTTGATCGAGGAATTTGAAGAAGAAATCGTTGTTTATAAACCCAGCTTTATTCAGTGGTTCCTGATCTAGAAAGTCGACAAATTGATTGGCAATGGAAAAGAGGCGGGTGCGCATTGAATTTGCGAGTTTTTGGTCACGCGAGGCGTTTTCGATGAGTTGTTGGAAAGCCCGCCGTGTGAAATCTTGGCTCATTCCGGAACCTCTAAGGTCTTGGGGCCGGACCTTTTTAAGGTCGATGTTAAACCGGGAAGATATCGCCTTTTTGCCAGGGTTATTAACCCAGGTTGTTCGCTTCAACGAGCGAGTTTTCTCTGCGGATGTGATGACTTGTGAAGTGATGATGCCAGTCTTGGTTTCGAAGGTGACTCTGCCAAGTTTTCCAAGATCGGCGACGATTTCGTCATCGGTTTTGCTGATGAGTTTTTCGGTTTTACTCAGAAGTTCAGTCTCGTGGGTGCTGTAGCCTATGCCCAAGCGAACGTCAGCCTCGTCTAAATACAAATACGGTTTGATCCGTAATGGAATGCCGAGTTCCCTGTCAGGGTTGATGATCTCGACAAGCTTGCGGCATCGTTTTGCTAGTTTTCCTAATCCTTCAAAAGCAATTTTCTGATCGTCTGACTGAAGAAAATAGATGCCGTCCGTGGTGGTCCATTGCTGGCCTTGTTGCGTTAACTTGCCTTTCTCATCCTTGAATTCTGATATGAGATATGACCATCCAGACTTGAAATCGACACCAATTTCGATGGTGCCCGTTTGGCCTGTGTTTGAGCTCAGTTCGTAGGTTGCTTGGTATCCTTCAAGCTTTGGATGGTTGGTCGTGAGCGTATTTAGGGTCTCACTCAATTCATCAGCGGGTGCCATTTGGCAGACAACGAAGACGAATGGAATTAGACATTTGGGAAAGGGCATGGGCGGGGATAACCATGACCCATTGACCGAGCGAGTCAAAAGACGTGGAAGAATGGATTTGAAGGTCAATTTAAGATTGCTTCATCTTCAAGGAATCTGTATTTGGCTTGGTAATTGCTATTTCTCTATGGAATTTGTGCTAGAGCGTCCTGTCCTTGTCCTGAATCGGCTGTGGCAGCCGGTGCACACTTGCTCGGTAAAGCGAGCGTTAAAGCTTCTTTGCTTGGGCCATGCCCAAGTGGTGCAGACAGAGGGGGAATGTCGCTACCAAACCCACGATATCGGATCCTGGGTGGAGTATTCAGGTGAGCAAAGGGGATCGGCCGCGGCTGAATTGGTCCACTCCGTTAAGGTCGCTTTACGGGTTCCTAAAATTATTGTTTTAGCGCTTTATGATCGGGTCCCTCGCAAGGAGGTGAAGTTCACACGGCAGAACGTTTTTCTTCGTGACAAATACACCTGCCAATATTGTGCCGAGATTTTCCCGGAGATTGACTTGAATCTCGATCATGTCATGCCGAGAGACAAAGGTGGAAAAACGACTTGGGATAATATCGTGACATCATGTATCCCCTGTAACACACGGAAAGCTAATCGCCTACCCCGTGAGATTGGAATGCAACTTCTCAACGAACCGCGCGCGCCGAAATGGAGACCGCTTTTCGGCTTTCGGAAGCAGGCGAGCGAGCAGGTTTGGCAAGAATTCATCTCGCCGGACCGGAAGAATGTGAGCCTTGGCGCGTAATCGCTGGTCCTTTGGCGTATTTTCTGGTATTTCGCTTTTGTGAACTTTCCAAACGAAGCTGGCGGAGTCATTCTGTGGTTACAGGTTGTTCTCGGTTTTGTGGGCTTCTTGGTCATGGTGGAACGGATGGTCTTTTTTCAGCATGCCCGGACCAAGGTGGCCGATTTGCTATTGGGAATCACCAATCATGTCCGTAAAAAAGCCTATGCCGAAGCTTTACACGAGGCATCACGGGCGCGGGGTCCGGAGGCGCGCGTGATTCACTCGATTTTAATGCGCCATCATTTGGACCGGACAAACCTGCGTGAGATCGCACAAGAAGCTGGGCAGTTGGAAGTGCCACGGATTGAGCGCTATATGAGGGTTTTGCTCGGGGTGGCGATGCTAGCTCCAATGCTGGGAATGTTTGGAACGGTTCTCGGCTTGATCGAAGTTTTTATGAAGGTGGGTGCAGCTGATTCGGCGGTGGCTCAGGTGGCTTTAGCGGGCGGCATGTTTCAGAGCTTGGTCTCCACAGCGGTCGGGCTGGCACTCGCGATTCCCTCCTACCTCGTCTACCTCTATCTTTATGGCAATGCTCAAAGAATGCTGCACCGTCTTGAAAGAGCTGGAATTGAGACCGTGAATATTGTGTGCGACAGCCGCGAACATGATCGCATCGTTTCTTTTCGCGATAGTTTGGAGCAGCAGGCTAAAAGCTTAGACCCCAAGTCCAAGAAGCCATCCATGGGGCCAAAGGTTACCGAGAAGAAAGATTCCTGAATCATGCAGCTTAAGATGTCATTGCCCGAGCGTCCCGGGTGGATTTTCGTAATTCCGGGTTTTGATTTTATCGCTTTGCTCCTCGCACTGGTGATGTTCACCGGGGTAGTAGCGAAGGAGAGCTACGTTGAAATCAAGCTACCGCCGTCCGAGTTTCGTGGTGTCCGTCTGGGTGATGAAAATCCGGTGGTAGTCATGCTAAAGGGCACAGCGTCGGGTCCGGTTTATTATGTGGAAGGGGTTAAAGTGCCACAGGCTTCCCTCGGGGGGCTTGTTTTGGAGTCTGCCGAGAAGCGGGGAACTAAGGCGGTGGCGATTAAAGTGGATTCCGAAGCGACGATGGCGGAACGTCAAATTTTGATTAACACGATTGCTAAACTAAACGGAATACGAATCTTTGAAGGCTATCGCCGGAAGGATGGGGTAGAGAAGGCTCCTTGAGTAATGTTTTGGCGTTATCGGAAAGTTTTACGTGACCGGGCCGCCGGGATGGTTTTTGACTGGCGTCGGGGACACGGTTCCTCGTATCGCTTGCTCATCGCTTGCGTGGTTTCAGTGGCATTTTGGGGTGGGGTCTATGGCTTTCTTCAATTAGATGACGCTGGGTCAGTGGAGCTTGAGCAAAATGAGATTGATGTCGCGGTGGTAGATTTGGATGCGGAGCAAAATCGTTGGTTGGCCGAGTTGATTGATCGAAAAACGCTTTTCCAGCAAAGGTGGAATGTCAAAGATTCCAGTGTTATTGACCATGTTGTCGAGAAGGCGATGGCCGCTACTTTTCCTCGTGGCTATGAACCAACTTTGCGTCAGATTTCGCTTCCTCAGCCCGAGGTGACTTTGGCAGACCTTCCTGGGATGGGACCGGATGCTCTTCCTAGGCCAGATGCTGTAGCCTCAGTGAGGTATGCGACCGAAAAAGAAAATTGGTGGATCGAGGTCAAGGTCATCGAAGGCCCCGTTGGGTTGAAGCCCTTCGATTTTCCTTTCGATTGGCCAGAGGATCCTAAGTTGATGAGCGAGGGTGAAATTTGGTCGATTGTTTTAACCGCAGACTGGCAGGGGAGCGTCGTCGCAGTTGAGAGCTGGTGGGAAAAAGCGAATGACGTCCGGACTCAACCGGTTTTGGAGAGGCTGCGAAGCGCAATGATAGAACCCGTCACTAACAAAGGATCGTTACGAACTTGGAGGCTTGAAGCAGAAGTTGTGAACCGACCTTCCAAATAATGATTTCTTCGTTTACCAACCTTCTTGTGGTGATCGTCCTTTTGGCGTTCGTTTGGGTTTTAGTGGACTGGGCTTTTTCCTTTTTTGCGGACTGGCGGAATGAACGCAGATTACGATTATCCACAAGAGAGTGTCACTTATGTAGTAAGCGTTATCCCGAGAAAAACCGGGTTAAACTTTCCACTTGTCCCGAGTGTTCGGCCCAAAATATACGGGGTGGACATCGGAAGCTGGGTTAAATCCGAAAACGTACAGTCCTTGCTTTTCAAGGGAACACAAGCTAACCACAAGCAAACCTCTAGTAGCAATGGAAAACCGACGCGTCGTAGTGACAGGGATCGGGGCCGTGAGCCCCTTGGGAAATGATGCCAACTCAACTTGGGAAAGCATGAAAGCCGGACGGAGTGGGATTAACTTGATCGAGTCCATGGACACAAGCGAGTATCCAGTAAAAATTGGTGGCGAGGTTCGTGACTTTGATCACGCCCAATATTTTTCGAACCCCAAGGATGCCCGCCGTATGGATCGTTATGCGCACCTTTCTATTGCGGCAGCCCAAATGGCGCTGACCGAATCAGGGCTTGCTAAGAGTGAAATCGATCGTGACCGCGTGGGTGTGATGCTTGGAAGTGGGATCGGTGGTCTAGGCACTCTTGAGAAAAACCATACCCTTCTTCTCAACCGCAGTCCAAGCCGGGTTTCGCCTTTTACCATTCCGATGATGATTTCCAATATTGCGAGTGGAGTTTTCTCGATGGAGCACGGGTTTGGTGGCCCGAACATGGCTATTGTCACCGCCTGTGCGACTGCCAACCATAGCATTGGTGAAGCATGGCGTATGATCAAGTTTGGAGATGCCGAGGCTTTCATTGCCGGAGGTTCAGAAGCAGCGATTCTACCTATGGGCCTTGCTGGGTTTGGGAATATGAAGGCTCTCAGCACCCGCAATGATGACCCGTCTGCCGCTTCCCGTCCTTTCGATACTGGTCGTGATGGTTTTGTCATGGGGGAAGGTGCAGGAGTTGTGGTGGTCGAAGAACTGGAGCACGCGAAAAAGCGTGGAGCAACTATCCTTGCCGAACTCACCGGGTATGGCCTCAGCGCCGATGCCTATCATTTGACCTCTCCTCACCCTGAAGGTTTGGGGGCGGCTCGTTGTATGGATATGGCTCTTAAACATGCCGGCTTAAACCCTGAAGATGTGCAATATGTGAATGCGCACGGCACCTCGACTCCGCAGGGTGATATCTGCGAGACTAAGGCGATTAAGAAGTCATTCGGGAAGTGGTCTAAGGAAGGCCTTGTTGTCAGTTCGACCAAGTCGATGACCGGGCACCTCCTAGGTGCTGCGGGGGGTGTTGAAATTCTTGCCTGTATCAATGCCATTCGTGATGGTGTGATTCCTCCTACAATCAACCTTGAAGATCAGGATCCCGAGTGTGATCTCGACTACTGTGCCAACACCGCGCGTGAGGTTGAAATCAGAGCTGCTTTAAGCAACTCCTTTGGCTTTGGTGGGCATAATGCTTCCTTGCTGGTAGAGAAGTTTTAAGTGGTGAATATCGAGCAAATGGTCGTTGACCGACTCCTAGAGGCGGGTTGTGGTGATTTTGTGGTTTGTGGAGGGGCTCGGAACGCTGGGTTTGTTGCCTTGCTTGAGGCTGCGGAGGGGTTACAGGTCTGGCGGCATTTTGAGGAACGAGGAGCGGCCTTTTTTGCATTGGGACGGGCCAAGGATACCGGGCGGCCTTGTGCGGTGGTGACCACCAGCGGAACCGCGGTAGCTGAGTGTTTGCCTGCGGTAGTTGAGGCCTATTATAGCGGTCTGCCATTAGTGGTGTTGTCGGCGGACCGACCGGAAAGATTCCTGGGAAGCGGGGCTCCACAAGTGATTGAGCAAGAGGGGATTTTTGGAAACTATGCAGCAAGTAATCTTGATCAATGGAATGGTCGCAAGCCTCTTCATTTGAATGTTTCTCTCGAGGAAGAGGTGATCGATTGTTCTGGGTGGGATGCTGAGGTGAAGGGATTTCTTCCCGAGAAAATTTCTTTTGAGGTAAAAAGTCTCCGCGATTTTCTCGGTGATGGAGTCTTTAAAGGGATTATCGCAATGGTGGGCGGGTTGGAGCCAGAGGACCGAGAAGATGTTTTTTACTTTTTAAGGGATCTAGGAATTCCGGTGGTGGCTGACGTGAATAGCGGAATTCGTGAATTACTTCAGGATTTTTTAGTTCCCGAAAAAAGTTTTGCAGGGAATTTGCCGGGAAGAATTTTACGATTAGGCGAAGTTCCGGTAGGAAGATTATGGCGGGATCTTGAATTAGATTCTTCGACCGAAGTCCTTTCGATTTGCCGGAACGGTTTTCCGGGGCTAGCGAGAGAATCGCAAGTGATTCAAGGGAATGTTGGCAGAGTAATCCGTGGGTTAGGTGAAGTGGATTTCATCGGAGATGTGCGTGATGATTTCCCAAGCGGGCGGCCAATATTTTCGAAGATCGATGAGAGGTTGGAGTCGTTTCCAGACAGCGAGCCGGGATTGGTGAACCTGCTTTCGGTTTTTGCGACGACTGGAGAGAGCTTGTTTATTGGTAACAGTTTACCAATTCGTGAATGGAATGAGTTTGGTCAGAGGGAAACTCCTTACGCGCGGGTTTTTGCAAACCGGGGTGCCAACGGGATCGATGGTCAACTTTCGAGTTGGCTTGGAGCCACTGCTGAGACTCCGGATTCGTGGGGGGTATTTGGGGATTTGACGACACTCTATGATTTGGCTGCCCCAGCCATGTTTTCCCAAGTCGAATGTCAGGGGCGTGTTATTGTTGTGATCAATAATGGAGGGGGGCAGATTTTTGAGCATTTGCCGAGGTTCTCACAACTCACTAAGAATCAAAAAGATGTCATCATACAGCCGCAAGAGTTTGATCTCAAGGGCTGGGCGCTCATGTGGGATATGGATTATTTACGGATTGAGAATCGTGAGGGGTTCGACGCTTTGGAGGTGGGGGAAAAGGCCTTATTGGTGGAGCTAATCCCAAATTATAGCGAGACGACACAATTTTATGCGGTGTGAACAGTCTTGCGTAAAGCTTCCGAGTGAGTTACGCCGATTGTCGATATGAGGAAGCCGATCATCGCCGCCAACTGGAAACTCAACAAGGGACCATCCGACACCGAAGACTTTATTAAGAGTTTTGAGAGCAGACTTTCTGATCTCCCCAAAGGTGTAGACATCGTGATAGCTCCACCTTTCGTTTCGCTCCCGAAGGCTACGGAGCTGCTGGCTCACTCCAAAGTGCGGGTCTCTGCGCAAAATATGAGCGAAAAGGATAATGGCGCTTTCACCGGAGAAGTGAGTGCCATCATGTTAAAAGAGATTTTTGTAAACTACGTCATTCTTGGACATTCGGAGCGACGGGCTATTTATGGTGAGTCGGACGAGTTGATTAACTCCAAGATTTTAAAAGCTCACGAAGTTGAGTTGAAGCCGATCTTCTGTATCGGTGAGACTCTCCTAGAACGTGAGGATGGGAAGTTGGAAGAGATCCTTCGTAATCAGCTTACCGAAGGTATGAAAAATGTGACCGAGAAGCAGGCTCTTGATACTGTGATTGCTTACGAGCCCGTTTGGGCCATTGGAACTGGAGTCACAGCTTCACCCCAGCAAGCTCAAGATGCTCATGAATTTGTGCGGTCTGTGCTGACGGACCTTTATGGAATTTCAGTCTCGGAAAAAATTCGTATCCAGTATGGTGGTTCGGTGAAACCCGATAATGCAGCTGAACTTCTTGGCCAGAAAGACATTGATGGGGCCCTCGTCGGGGGAGCTAGTCTTGAGGCGGCAAGTTTTGCGGAGCTGGTTAAGAATGGTGTGGTAGAGTAGTCCGATTATGGAGAGAGCGGTTTTCGGGACCCGGACTGGCGATATTCTCGTCGGCTATGGGCCATTTACCGCCTTGGCAGAGCCACCCGCCGGAGGGGTCGCTTTCTATAAGAATGATTTTTCGCTTAGTACGAAAAAGCCATGGCTTGTTCCGAATCGGGTTGAAGTCCTAAACAAGGCGCCCGTTTCAGGAGAGTGCCGAATTCAATGGGAGGAGCCAGATCCCGTAAGATTCGCGGAGGTTTTCCGCGAGGTTTCTGGAGCGATCGGGCAAGGAATGATCGAAAAGTCGGTCCCTGTTGTGACTGAAAAGGGGAAGGGTAATTGTTCGCCAGATACGCTTCTGGCTTCTTTGTTTCAAATACCCAAATCTCTCCGGCCGTATGGCTGGATTGGAGAAGAAGAGGGTTTTTTGGGAGCAACTCCAGAGGTTTTATTTCGCTATTTTGACGGCCGGATATACACGATGGCCTTAGCTGGGACGGCGCGAAGCGAGGAGCAGAGGCTTTTTGCGGTCGATGATAAAGAAATTCGTGAACATGAGTTTGTCGCGCAAACCTTGATTGCAAAGCTCTCAGATCTTGGCATGGTGGTAAGGCGCGTCCGAGACATCCTCGATTTGGGTCGTTTGATACATTTTCAAACGCTGATCAATGTTGAGCTCTACCAATATCAGGAGACGAAGACCTTGATCGAGCGCTTGCACCCAACGCCAGCCCTCGGTCCTTTGCCTCGGACTCCGGAAACTATTGCGCAACTCAAAGACTGGCGTGAGCGATTGGATTGTCCGGTAGAATTTGGAGCACCTTTTGGATTGTTGAGGGATGGTGATTTTGAAGCCTTGGTGGCAATCCGAATGGTGTCTTGGAAAGGGAATGATTTTGCGCTTCCGAGTGGGTGCGGAGTAATTCAGGAAAGCCGTTTAGTAAATGAATGGCGGGAGCTTGCTTTGAAGCGGGATTCAGTGCGTGACTTGTTTGATTCTTCTCAATGAAAATCTTAGAGTTGTCACAATTAGCGGAGAAGCTTGATCAATTTTTCCATCTGGTAATTTGGGAAAAGAAGGATGGCTTCGAAGTGGTGGCGATTGTAACTGAAGACTTTCAGGATGCCTTTCCGTTGCCAATGAAAGTGCAAGCAGCAGCTGCCGAGATGGGTGTATTTCTTGATACGGCAACAGCGGCAAGGCTACAAATTGAGAATATGCCCGATGATTTTTGGGAGGAATTCGACGAGGTTACTTACGGGGAGTATCTCAAAGTGTCTCGGTTGGGTCAGCCGGGAAGGAAATATCTTGAGGTTTTCCGTGCAGTAAACACGGGGCCGAATTTTGATCGTTCATCGTTCAGTGATCTTGGGCTTTCCGAATCAGACCTTTTAAAAGTAGCCCGGTGGTTGCGTCAACAGTCCATCTTTGATCATCGGAGTGGCGATCTTATCATGGAGATACTCACACAGCTTCAGTAATTCATGGGAGGGGGCTTTGCTGCAGACTCATTTTTTCAAGGTTTTTTTAATTCTGAGCTAGCCTAGCATCGATGAATTGAGGTTGAACTTTTCTACTTTAAGTAAGGCGTGACGAGTCACGTCTTACTGTGTCAACTCAAGGAGTGAGGGGAATCAAAGTTTGGTATCTAGAAATTACGGAAGAGGAAGAATTCATTCCCTCCGAAGTGGTCACAAATTTGAGCTTAGAACCGACCGACGATGCGGCCATCAATACTCAATTTTATCGGGAGGTCGGTGGGGATTCAAAATTTTGGAATTGGACAGACAATCAATGGGAGAAATGGGTGAGCCGTGAGAACCTAAGGACCTGGGTAGCTCACCTTGGAGCTGAAGCAGCAGGCTATGTAGAGATTGAAATTCAGGAAGGAGGGAATATAGAAATCGTTTATTTTGGGCTGCTGCCTTTGATGATTGGAAAGGGAATTGGAGGAGGGGTGCTTTCTCTGGCGATTCGAGAGGCTTGGAAAATCAAAGGGACTCAGAGGGTATGGTTGCATACCTGTAGTGAGGATCATCCTCATGCACTTGGAAATTATGAAAAGCGGGGATTCCGCTTGTTCAAGACCGAGGTGATATGATGGCAGCTCCAATTTTGATTGCCTTCGGTGGGACAAAGAATCCGAACCTGAAAAGCCCCACGCGTTGCGTGGGGCTCAAATTTCAAAGATGACTTTTGATTAAGCTGGTCACTCGTAGTGATTTACTCACTTTTCATTTCCTCAAGGAGCTTATCTACAGCCTCGTCCATGGCTTTTCCTCGAGTATTTTTGAATCGAATCACGCCTTTGGCATCGATGATGTAAATCGTAGGCCAACCACGGACGGCCCAAGCGGTGGCGATTGGGCCGCCGGTTCTTCCGCCGTCCCAGAATGAGGGCCAAGTAATATTGTTTTCTTCAATCGCCTTCTTGTATCTTTTGGAAGAGTCGCTGTTGACTCCAAGAATAGTGAAGGGCTTGTCTTTTAATCTTTCAACGAGCGACCGCTCGTGAGGATACATAGCGCGGCAAGGGCCTCACCAGTCACCCCAAAAATCGAGGACAACGATCTTGCCCCTGTAATCAGAGAGCTTCATTTCCTTTCCGTCGACATCCTTCCCGATGATTTCAGGGGCTGATTTTCCAATCGCCAATTTTTCTTTCGCTTCAAGTGTCGCTTTCATCATCGCGCCAACCTTACGGCCTCTGACTTCAAAGTCGGCATGCTCGGCATTCAGTTTTTCGACGAGGGCTTTATATCGGGCAGTTTTTGCTGTGTCGCGTTCAATCTGGATGGCTTGCATGTAGAGCGCGGATCCTCGAGCGTCTTGAGCTTTGCTTTTTTCAACGACGGTCGAGAGAAAGGCTTGGGTGTTTTCTCCCTTAGCTCCGTAGAGCGAGAGAATGACTTCTGATAATTCGCTGTGATCCAGATGATGCTTTTCAAGGGCGGAAAAAATTTCGGCCTTTAATTCTTTGCCCTGACTGTGACTGGAGATCCAAGAAATAGCCTTAAGGCTCGCTGCCTCGGCGGGGCTTTTTTCCACAAGAGTGTAGAGCGCCTCAATGGTGTCGTCGAATTTTGGATAGCCTTTTTGATAGGCTTCTCGCTGTTTTTCACGAGGAAGGGCCCGAACTTCGTCCATGAATTTTTTAGCGGCAGCATCTTGGATTTCGATGAGTTCGCTAATTTGGTCCGCGATTTTGTTTTTGGCGTCAGTTTGTGCGACTGCGAGTCCGGCAGTGGCAATCAACATAATAAGCAATTTTTTTGCCTTCATGGGGAAAGGTTTAGATGAAATTTGAGTGGTGTCGATCAGGGAGTGATTAGGAGGGACTTTACTTATGGGGTGAGATGGCCACTTTTTTGTCGTGCCGCAGTTGGATCCTTCAATCGTAAATGATGCGTCATCGAGTTCCGAAGTGCTCGATGCTTTTCTCGAGTATCTCATCGAAAGTGGAACCGAGCCCTATGACCATCAAGAAGAGGCTATCCTTGAGCTATACGAGGGAAAGAATGTCATTCTTAATACTCCAACAGGATCGGGGAAGTCGTTGGTAGCCCTCGCGCTTCATTTTCGAGCAATTTGTCAGGGACGAAGGTCATTTTATACGGTCCCAATTAAGGCGCTTGCTAACGAAAAGTTTCTTGCGTTGTGTGAAACATTTGGTCCGGAGCAAGTGGGAATGATTACTGGAGATGCTACGGTGAACTCCGAGGCCCCGGTAATTTGCTGCACGGCGGAGATACTTTCTAATATGGCCTTGAGAGAGGGATCACTTGCAAAGGTGGATGAGGTGATTATGGACGAATTTCATTATTATTCGGACCATGAACGAGGGGTGGCGTGGCAGATCCCTCTCTTGACCCTCCCTCAGGCTCGCTTTCTTTTAATGTCAAAGATTTGTAATGTTGGAGAAATATTTCAAAAAGAATTAACTGAACTCACGGGAGTAGAGACAGTTTTAGTGAAATCGGAAGAGCGTCCGGTGCCCTTGGAGTTTTCTTACAGCACAACCTCTCTTGAGGATCAGGTCGAAGAGCTGGTTAGTTCTGATAAAGCTCCGATTTATCTCGTTCATTTCACGCAGTTGTCCTGTGCTCGAACGGCGCAAAATTTGATGAGTCGGAACTTTTGTTCGAAAGAAGATCCCGCTTTGACGACAAAACGTGCGTTGGACTTTCTGGGAAAGAGGTGAAGAAGCTTCTTCGGCACGGTCTTGGGATTCACCATGCGGGGTTATTACCTAAGTATCGGGTTCTTGTCGAAAAACTGGCGCAGCGGGGGCTCATGAAAGTGATTTGTGGGACTGATACGCTAGGGGTAGGAGTGAATGTGCCTATCCGTACTGTGCTCTTCACCCAGCTTTATAAATTCGGAGGACAAACTACGAATATTCTAGCAGTTCGCGACTTCCGTCAGATTTGCGGTAGAGCGGGGCGGCGGGGATTTGATAATATTGGCTACGTTGTGGCTCAGGCTCCTGAATATTTTATTGAGAATTTGAAGGCTGACGCCAAGGCTGCCGCGAAGGGGAAAAAGAGTAAGGCGCAGAAAAAGAAACCACCGGAGAAGGGTTTTGTAAATTGGGATGAGAGGACCTATGCAAAACTGCAAAGTGCTCCGCCAGAGAAGTTGATTTCCAGTTTTAGTATCCGTCATGGCACTTTGCTCAATATTCTTTCAAGAGGAGGCGAAGATGGCTGTGCGGAGCTGCGCAGAATCATCAATGTGTGTCACGAGCCACCGGGAAGGAAGAGGACTCTCCGAAGACAAGCCTTTGCTCTTTTTCGTGGTTTGGTGGAAGGGAAGGTTCTTACGATCATTCCGAAGGAGAAACGCACAACCTTGGCCAAGGTGGAGTTGAACGTAGAATTGCAGGATGATTTTACAATGAATCAGGCTCTTGGTCTTTACCTTATTGAAACGATCCCAAAATTGGATAGTGAGGCGCCTGATTACGTCGCCAATATGCTGTCGCTTATCGAGGCTATTTTGGAAGACCCAACAGTGGTGATTCGAAAGCAAGTTGATAAAATCAAGACGGCTCTGGTTGCGCAGATGAAGGCAGACGGCGTGGATTACGATGATCGTTTGGAGGCTCTTGAGGAAGTGGAGCATCCGAAGCCAGGTAAGGATTTTATTTATCAGACTTATAATGATTTCGTTCTTATTAATCCTTGGGCCAAGGAGGCGGGAGTTAGACCCAAGTCCATCGTGCGGGAAATGTTCGAGGGGTGGTTCTCATTCGAGGATTATATAAAAAGCTATGGACTCGAAAGGAGTGAAGCAGTTTTGCTTCGCCACCTTTCTGAGGTTTATAAGGTTCTTGTGCAAACGGTGCCTCCTTCTCTGAAAACCGAAGAGGTTGAGGAGGCTGAGTCATTCCTAGAAGAAATAGTCCGTGGGGTTGACTCGAGTTTGATTGATGAGTGGGAGAGATTGCGAGATCACGAGGAAGTCGTTGAGAAGGTTTCGGTCAAGGAGATTCCTTACACGAGGCGAAAAGCCGAATTTGTGCGAGCGACTCGAAGAGTTGTTTTTGATTTCGTGAAGGAGATTTCACGTGAGAATTACGAAGCCGCCGCCGACTTGGTGGGGAGCAAGGCTTTCGAGCTTCGTGAGATGATGACGGGGTATTTTGAGGAGCATGGGATTATCCGCATGGACCCTGAGGCGCGAAGCTCGGCGTATCTCCGTATCGAAGGTGATCGTTTGGAGCAGATCCTGGTCGATGAAGAGGGGCTCAACGACTGGAGTGTTATACTTGATTTGGACCGGGCGCAATCGGACGTGGAAAATCGGGTTGTGCTCTGCTTAAGAGAGTTGGGTGCGTTTTAACGATCATGATCGTGGTCGTTGAGAATAGATCGTGGATTTCCAACATACCAAGCGTAGCCGTTACGGCGTTCGGCTTCGATTTCGGTAATTGAAGATTTGATGATTCCGTCGCGACCAGAAAAGATAGGTTTTCCGGTCTGAAGATCGGAGAAGCGTGGCCAAAGAGGCGGCGCATTATCATCTTGAACGATGGTTTTATCTCCATCTTTTTTGATGATCCTAATGCCATTGATCTGCTTCTCTCGAAACCAAGTAATTGCTCCGCTGATTGATTCAAGAACCTCGTTAGAGGGTTCTTGAATCTCCATGAGATACTTCACGATACCTGCACTTTCTGCACCGCTGAAGGAAGGATGTTCGTATGAGCGGGCTTGAGCAGGCAAAAGGGTTTTGGCATCATGCTGGGCACACCAAACGGTAGGTTTTCTATGGATATGGATTTGGGTTTGGAGGATGCAATTAAGGCCGAGATTAAGTGCGTTCATGATCAAGGATTTTTCATCCTCTCTCAGGAAAGTGATGGGATCTTTTTCAAGATCTCGAAGGAAGGACATGACGCCAATCATTGCGCCATCGTTGTAAGTGATGTGAAGGCCGTAGCCGGAACTATGGGGTCGCTGGGGCCAACCGCCGTTGTTGTATTGGCTCCTAAGGAGAAAGGCTATGCCGCGGTGGAGGGAGGCTTCAAGCTCGGGGCTTGCCTGGGCTTGCCAGACACGAGTCAGATATTTAAGTGGGGTGTAAGTTGCCCCGTTGTCGATGGTGGTATCTTTAAGGTTACTACGTTGCTGGGTGAGTTCTTTAAGATCGGCCGTATCAATTTTTCTTGAGAAGTCCTGATTCTTGGGCCAGCCACCATTGTCGCGCTGATAGAGCATGACCTTCTTGGCAAGCTCCCGTGCTTCAGGTGAGCCATACCAATTTAATTTTTGGTTGAGCGCACTTTTCCAAGAGACTTTCGCGTCGAGGAGGCAAAGAGTGGAGAGGAGGAGAGCAATAACCTTCATTGAGAGGAATACGATGTGGAGTGAATCTTGGGCTCGCCACGAAGAAGAGGCCCTATTTTCTGGGGTCTTTGGGGCAGGCACAACTTCCGTTGCGGCAGGATTTTTTCTTCCGCTTTACGAAGAAGAGGATGACGGTGAGGGCAACGATGCCCAAAGCTGCCGGAGTTTGCCAATCCATGGTGTCAGGAGTAACCTAGAAACTTGCCTATTTGATAAACGAGCAAAGCAGCAAGGTAGGCGAAGATTGTCATGCCAGTGAGTTGGCCAAGAGCCCATTTCCAAGAGCCAGTTTCACGTCGGACAATTACAGTGGTGGGGAGGCATTGTAGGGCATAGATAAAGAAGACTATGATAGAGAGTCCGACAAGAGGAGTATAGAGGGCGGTTCCATCGGAGTGGGTTGAGGCAGATAGCTTGTCACGCATTTCTTTCCCATCTTCCTCATCGGTAGCGTATGAAATGGCGATGGAGGAACGAAAAACTTCGCGCGCGGCGAAGGATGCAATCATGGCGGTTCCCATGCGGGTATCCCAACCTAGTGGAGCGACCACGGGTTCTATGATCTCGCCGATTTGACCGTTAAAGGATTCGGCCTGCTGAACGATGGGGTCATCCGAGTCGCTCTTGGGATAGGTCTCGAGAAACCAAAGAATAATACTGAGCCCGAGGATAACGGTGCCCGCTTTTTTGATGAAGGCGAAGGCTCGCTCACTGACCTGTTGTAGGATGTGTCTCCATTGTGGTTTTTGGTAGGGAGGGAGCTCGAGAAGGAATTGGGAGGGTTCGGTTTTACCGAGTCGGGGTTTGAGGATTTTTGCAGCGAGAAGAGCCGTGATTGTGCCTAATGCATAGATGCCGAAGAGCGCGAGACCTTGCTGAAGGGCTCCTACAAATATCAAAGGAATAATCAGGGTGTAAACTGGAAGTCGTGCTGTGCATGAGGTCCACGGGAGAATGAGAATAGTAGCGAGGCGTTCTTTGTTATTCGGAATAGTGCGAGTGGCCATGATGCCGGGAATAGCGCAGGCGTAGCCTGAAAGAAGGGGGAGAAACGATTTTCCGCTGAGGCCGACTTTGTTCATAACCCCATCCATCAAGTAAGCTGCGCGTGCCATATAGCCGGTGCTTTCAAGAAGGCTGATGAAGAAAAAGAGGAGAATGATCTGTGGAAGAAAGATGAGGACCCCCCCGACTCCGGCTATGATGCCATCGACGATGAGACTCTGAAAATCCCCCTCGCCAATAAAATCTCTCACCCACCCTTGAAGTGTTTCCTGCCCTTCTTCGATCAACCCCATGGGCATTTCGGCAAACTTGAAGATCGACCAAAAGACGGTGATCATCAGGGCCGTAAAGATACACCAACCTTTGATTGGATGGAGCGTCTGGGCGTCAATACGGTCTGTGAGCGCGAGTAATTCTTCATTGGGGCGTTGGAGCCCGACTTCGACTGCGCGGTGGATATATTCAAAGCGGGTCTTCTGAATGAACTCCTTAGCTTCCGGGTTATCTTTCACCACTGCCATTAAGCCGGATGCAGCAGGATTATTTTCTCTGTTGGTTTCGGCGAGTTTGGTTGATTTTTTAATGGCTTCTTCCAGTTCGGCGGGACCTTTCCAAAGTCTGCCTGGAGGAGAGGGAAAAGGATGGCGGAGAGCCTGTTTGAGCTGTGTGATACCACGCTCGGTCATCGCGGAAATCGCGACGAACGGGACGCCGAATCTTTCACCTAGCGCGGTGGGATCAAGGCGGAGTCCTTGGGATTCGGCGCTGTCGGTTTTGTTCAGAGCGACGACGACGGGATAGCCAAGATCGATAACTTGGATGAGCAGGTAGAGATGACGTTCGAGGTGGGTGGCATCGAGAACACAGAGGATGAGGTTGGGGGTTTCCTCATCTTCCTGATCACCAATGAGGACATTCCGGGTAATTTCTTCGTCTGGTGAATTGGGATCTAGGGAGTAGGCACCAGGAAGGTCGATGAGTTCGAACTTATGCCCGTGAGGCGTGAAGAAAGTTCCGGATTTTCGAGAGACGGTAGCACCGGTGTAGTTACCGACTTTTTGGTTTTGCCCGGTGAGGGCGTTGAAAAGGGTGGTCTTTCCTGCGTTAGGATTTCCGACCAACGCAATTCTCGCCTCGATGGATGAGCTGCTCATCAGATGGGTGATCTAAGCAGGAACAACTTGGATTTGGTCTGCCAGATCCTTGCTTAGGGCGAGGCGGGTTCCGCAAACCGTGCAGAGCATGTTACGACCATTCGTCAGCTTTTTTACGCGCATTTGCTCACAGAAACCGATGTCACGAAGCTGGCTGCAAGCCGGACCCTCGACTTGGCGAATCTGGAAATCACAACCGATTGCGGCCTGACTGAGGGTCAGAGCGGAATCGAGTTTAAGATCTGTCGCTGATTTGGGCATTTGCTAGAAACAACAAATCTTATTGAGACTGTTTCGCAATAACAAAAGTCAATTTTCTGGAATTTCTTTTTATTCATTTCATCAGATCGAGCAATTTTCCCGTTAGGTTTCGATTTTAGTTTTTCGAATTATTTGGTGTTACCTCCTTCTGGGCCAATGTCTTTTTTGCTCAAGGCGGAACCTTCGAAGACCTTGCTAAAATTGGGAGTGGTAACCGAATATTGAAAGCCGGAGCCGGAACCTGCTGCTCCAAAGCGACCTTTTTTATCAAGGGCAACAAAGTTTAGGTGGAGATCTGCTGCTGATTTTGGGTCAATGGCGGCGATACGTTGAATCGTTCTCACACAGGCTTCTTCCGGGTGGAGTCCCTGTCGCATGTAATCCACCACCATGAAGGACGCGCAGTAACGCATAACGTTTTCTCCCAAGCCAGTGGCACCGGCGGCTCCAACTTCATTGTCGACGTAGAGCCCACTTCCTATGATTGGGGAGTCGCCAACGCGGCCTGGGAGTTTGCCACCCCAGCCACTGGTAGAGCAACCACCGGCGATGTGACCTTTACGGTCGAGGACGAGTAAGGCGACGGTGTCATGGTTGTCTTTGGGGCGTTTGTTGGGAATGAGTTGGATTTGTTTTTGATGCCATTCTTTATGGAGTTTTTGAGAATCGACCTTGATCGATTCCAGTCCTTCCCTGATCGCAAATTCTCGAGCTCCGTCGCCAACGAGCATGACGTGAGGAGTGTTCTCCATGACCCGTCGGGCGGCAGTGATGGGATGAAGAATTCCTTCGATGGCGGCTACGCTCCCGGCGTTGTGGTCTGATCCGTTCATGATGCAGGCATCTTGTTGGACCACTCCGGCAGCATTGGGGAGACCGGTGATTCCAACCGAGCGATTTTTCTCATCAGATTCCACCACGCGAATCCCTTGTTCAACTGCATCCAAAAGAGAGCCCTTGTTTTTTAGTGTGTCGAGAGCTTTATCATTACCTGCTTTCCCAAAGGGCCAGGTTGAAACGATGAGCGGTTCACCGGGTGCGGCTTTAGCTCGAACTGATTGGATACTGGTTCCCATAATAAGACTTGAAGTGAGGAATTGGCGTCGGGTGGAAGGCATGGGGAAGTGGAGGGCTAGGATTTGAGGTGAGCGTCGAGGGCTTCTTTGATCAACTTGAGTGCTTGGTCTATTTCATCGGCGCTGACATTGAGAGGAGGCAGAAGTCTGACGATTTCGGGGCCAGCCGGTGGAACTAAAAGACCTTTCTTAATGAGGGCCGTGCACAGGAGAATGGATGGTATGCTGCCTTCAGGGACAACAAGAGCATCGAAGTCTAATGCGATTCCGAGAAGGAGACCGTATCCGCGAACTTCGGTGATGGCAGGATGATTCCAGCTCTCGATGATCTTTCGGACTTGGGCTTCTCGTGTTTTGACGTTCTCGGTAAGATTCTCCGCGATAATAGTTTCGATGACCGCCTTGGAGGCGGCGCAGGCGAGGGCGTTGCCTCCATAGGTTGAGCCATGACTGCCGGGGCCGAGGAGGTGGGCGTGTTTTTCGGCAACATAGAATGAGCCGATTGGGAAGCCACCGCCCATGCCTTTGGCCCACGAGAAGACAACTGAGGACCTGATGGCTGACTTGAAGCGGCTTCAGGAGCACATCGACAAGAAACTCATCGAGGAGAAGGAGGAGGTCTTTTTTCTGAGCGAGAGCAGCAAGGCCTTCGAGAAATTCCTTGGTCATCGGGTTCACCCCCCCTTCGCCCTGGATGGGCTCGAGGAGGAAGGCGATGGTCTTGTCAGTGAGCGCGGCTTGGACAGCATCAAGGTCGTTGGGCTCAACGTAAGTGAAGCCGGTCGGAAGAGGATCGAAGCCTTCGTGGATTTTGGCCTGGGCGGTCGCAGTCATGGCTCCAATAGTCCGACCGTGGAAGGACTTGTTGAAGGTGATGACATCGTAGCGCCCGGTGGCTTGCCCAAATCTCCGTGCGAATTTGATGAGCCCATCATTCGCTTCCGCTCCGGAGTTGGAGAAGAAGATCTTGCCCGGATGTCCGACGACCTTTTCCACAATGAGCTTAGCAAGGTCAGCCTGTTGCTCGATGTAGTAGAGATTGGAACAATGCATCAGAGTTTCCGATTGTTCCGCGATGGCTTGTGTCAAGGCGGGGTGGCAATGCCCCAGCGAGCAAACCGCGATACCTGAGCAGAAGTCGAGATATTCACGACCAAGCTCATCCCACACTCTAGTGCCTTCACCGCGGGTTACGGTAAGGGGAAATCTCCCATAGGTTTCTAGGACATACTGTTTTGTTTTCTCAGTGGTGGTCATGAGTTTATTGGAGGAAACGATACTTTTTTTCGGTAAATTTGAAAGCGCGACGATCAAGCATCAGGGTGGGTGGCTTAAGAAGGGCTAGGTGCGACCTTCCGGAATGAGAATACCCAAGGAAGCGCCGCTAGCGTGGCGGTTATCTGGAGCGGTCTCAAAAGATGAAATACTTAATTTACTCTGAACCAAATCAGAGCGCTGTTTGTCGAAGGAAGTTTGGCTGAATGTTTTGGATCACTGATTGGCTAATTTTTTGGGTGAAGCTAAATGTTAATAAGCTGCTTGCGACAGAAAGGCGATATTTCCTGCATTTCGAAGTTCAAAAAACTGATCTCAGGCCCTAGGTTTTGGCGTAGCTAGTGTCTAATTCTCAAAAAATCATAATCGCCTGCGGCGGAACCGGAGGGCATTTATTTCCTGGAATCGCTGTTGCCCAAGAGCTTAAGGCACGGGGGCACAAGGTCCTGCTTCTGATTTCTGAAAAGAAAGTCGATGCTCAGGCTTCCCAAAAATACTCGGATCTTCGTTTTGAGACTGTCAGGGCCATTGCGAAGCCGCCGACGTTTTCGCTCAAAATGATTTCTTTTCTGTGGCGTCTGCGCAAGACAATCAAGCAGTGCGGCCTTATCATTGATCGTGAGGAAGCAAATGTGGTTCTTGGAATGGGAGGGTTTACTTCTTTTCCTCCGGTAGTCGCTGGGTCAAAAAAAGGACTTCGAACCTATGTGCATGACTCCAATGCTATTCCTGGGCGTTCTAATCGTATGACGGCCAAGCGTTGTACTGCGGTTTTGGTGGGATTGGAGGAAGCTTCAGCTTACTTTCCTGATATCGAGGTGATTCATACCGGCACTCCGGTTCGTGACGAGCTTGAGAAGCTTCCATTACGCCAAACGGTATGCGAAAAATTCGGTCTTGATCCATTAAAGAAAACGCTCCTCGTGATGGGGGGGTCACAGGGTGCGCGACGTCTTAATGAACTAGTTGCCGAAGGAACGGAGGGCACGGCATGGCAGGTTCTTCACTTGACTGGGCAGGCAGCGTTCTGCAATCTTTCTGAACAGGTGGGCAAGCGTGATGGTTACAAGGTACTCGCATTTTGTGAAGGTATGGCGGCAGCCTATGCGGTGAGTGATTTTTGTGTGGCGAGATCTGGGGCTTCGTCTCTGACAGAGTTGAGCCATGCAGGGTTGCCCGCGCTTTTGGTGCCGTTCCCCTTCGCTGCTGATGACCATCAAACAGCTAATGCGATGGTCTTCGAAAAAGCAGGGGCTGCGATCTTAATTCATGAGAAAGATCTCGAGGCTAAAACGATCACTGACATGTTGTCTGAACTCGATGATGGAATTCTTAAAAATATGTCGGAATCGATGCTGAATCTCACGAATCCCGCCGCCGCGGCCCAAATCGTTAACGTTATTGAAGGATGACTATTGAGCAATTCAGCGAGAAAATTTTAAATCCGGAACAACCACTCCGGGTTCACTTAATCGGCGTGGCAGGTTCGGGTATGAGTGGGTTAGCTCGGCTCTTGATTCAGATGGGCCATCGGGTTAGCGGATCCGATCGAGTGACTTCTGGGGAGACGGAGCGTCTCCGTAAGTTAGGGCTCGATTTTTCTACTCCGCATTCAGGGGAAGCCGTCAAGGGTGCGGATGCGGTGATCTATTCCTCAGCGATTCGTTCGACAAACCCCGCCCTTTCCGAGGCTTTAGCTCAGAAAATTGCGACCTTTCGGCGAGCAGAATGCCTAGCGGCTATTCTTCACACAAAGGCAGGAGTAGTGGTTTCGGGCACCCATGGGAAGACAACTACTTCGGCAATGATCGCGCATATTCTTCGCCAAGGAGATCTTATGCCTTGTCATTATGTGGGGGCGGAGATCCCAGTTTTGGGTTCTAATGCCGAATGGAACCAAGATGGTGAGTATTTGGTGGCGGAGGGTGATGAATCGGATGGCACGTTGGCTCTGTATCATCCAAAACACGCAATTGTGCTGAATGTCGAGGAAGAGCATCTTGACCACTACACGCGAGGGATTGCGCAAATCCGTGAGGTTTTTAATAACTTGTTGAACCAGACTTCGGGTTCCATTTTTTATTGCTGTGAGTGTGAAGAAGCGACTCAGCTTTGCGGAACACGAGACAATTCCATTTCGTATGGTTGGAAGGAGGCCGATTGGACTGCGACTGATCTTTCTGGGCAGATCGGAACAGTGAGTTTTACGGTCAACTATAAAGGTCAGGAGCTGGGCAGGGTTCAACTTGGTATTCCTGGTCTACATAATGTATTGAATGCTTTGGGAGCAATCGCAGTGGCTTCAAGTTGTGGGGTTGATTTTTCAAAAATGAATCAGGCCCTTAGTTCTTTTGCGGGTGCTAAGAGACGATTCGAAACCAAGCATCTGAGCAAGCGATATCGTATTGTGGATGATTATGGACATCATCCGACGGAGGTTGCAGCTACCTTGCAGACTGCTCGTAGTTACGAGCCGGGCCGCGTGATTGTGCTCTTCCAGCCTCATCGCTATAGCCGGACTCATAAGCTAGCTGATGATTTTGGTAAGACCTTACAAGCTGCCGATCTAGTTTTCGTGACTGATATTTACGCGGCCAGCGAAGATCCTATTCCTGGTGTGAGTGGGCAGACAATTGTTGATGCAATTTTAGCCAACGGCTCTACGAAGGCGTCTTTCGTCCCGGATCTTTCAACCGCGCATTACGCGGTGGGGAATATTCTAGCGGAGGGTGATCTTTTTCTAACTTTGGGGGCTGGGAATGTTCATGAAGCTGGCAATAAGATCATTCGCGATCTTAAAGTTTTAGAAGAAATCCGGAATGAAACGAAAGTCTCGGCAATCAAACTTTACGAACCGATGTCGCGTCATAGTACGATGCGCGTTGGAGGCCCGGCTCAGTTTTGGATTGAGCCATCGGAATTTGAGCAATTAGCCGATTCTGTTTCTTTCTGCAAAGCTCGGGGGATTCCAGTGCGAATTGTGGGGCGTGGATCTAATCTGTTGATTCGAGATGGAGGAATTCGTGGGGCTGTTATTCATCCGGCAGGCGGTGCTTTTTCTGCGGTCACTGTTGAGGGGACTACGATCACGGCAGGTGTTGGAGTTCGCTTCAAAAAGGTTGCCAGTATAGCACGTGAGCACGGCATTGGAGGATTTGAATGGATGGAAGGAATCCCGGGGAATGTCGGAGGCGGGCTGCGTATGAATGCCGGAGCAATGGGTGTGGAAACTTTCGATCAAGTTGTCGCAGTAACTTTTTTGGATGAGGATGGAGAGATTAGAACGCGCAAGCGTGATGAGATAAAATTCTATTACCGCAACGTCCCCGAACTTCGCCGGAATTATGCTCTGAAGGCGACCTTCGCTGGAGTTCCCTCAGATCAAAAAGCGATACAGGATAAGCTTAATGAATCTCGCCATCATCGCAATACAACCCAGCCGAAGGCTGCGAGTGCTGGGTGCACATTCAAAAACCCCGCAGTCTGTGGTGCGGGTCAATTGATCGATGAGATGGGCTTGAAAGAGACTGGGGTAGGCAAGGCCGAAGTGTCGCCGGAGCATGGTAATTTTATCGTTAATCGAGGGAAGGCCAGTGCTTCTGATGTCCTTTCGTTAATCGAGAAGATCAAAGCGAAGGCAAAGGAAGATAGGGGCGTGGTTCTCGAGACTGAGATACAGATCCTTGGTGAGGATGAAGTTGTTTTTTAGGAGATTGTCGCAAACAGATTCTTGGTCATGATCGAAAACATGATTTTGAGAATTCTAAGTGCTTTCCTTGTGGCCTCATCCGTGGGATCGGCGCAGCCAAACATTATTATCCTCTACTCTGATGATGCGGGATATGCCGATTTTGGTTTTCAGCCCAATTGCGCGGCGGATATGAAGAAACTAACGCCCAATATCGATCGTATCGCAAAGGAAGGCGCGAGGTTTACAAATGCTTACATGGCGGGTTCGGTGTGCTCGCCCTCCCGCGCAGGTTTAATGACCGGACGTTATCAACAGAGATTTGGGTATGATAATAATCTTCCTCCTGGCTTTCAAAGCGGCTTGGATTTGAAGGAGAAATTCGGAGTCAAACACCTCAAATCCTTGGGCTATACTACGGGGCTGGTTGGTAAGTGGCATCTTGGATATCCCGAAGAATATCACCCCAATAAACGTGGGTTTGATTGGTTTTATGGTCTTCTACAAGGTTCACGACCTTATTATGAAATACCGAAACCTAGCGCCCACCGAGTGATTCAAGAGAATGGGAGGATTACTCAAGAAGATGGCTACGTGACCGATCGTTTTGGTGATGCGGCTTGTCGCTTCATCCGTGAGAATAAAGAAGCGCCGTTTTTTCTTTTCGTCTCTTTCACTTCACCCCACGGGCCTCTTCAGCCCAAGCCAGAAGATGTGAAGAGAGTGGCTCATATTGATCAGAAGAGGAGAGCAAGCTATGCCGGGTTGGTCGTGAGCCTTGATGATAATGTAGGGAAGGTGTTGGATTGCTTGAAGGCAGAAGGTTTGGATGAGGATACGATTGTCTTATTCACCAATGACAATGGTGGGCAGACTGCAAATGGAGCTAATAATTCGCCACTTCAGGGAAAGAAAGGGACTTTGTGGGAAGGTGGTGTGAGGGTTCCCTGGGTGATGAGGTGGAGGGGTGAAATACCAGCTGGAAGAGTCATTGATCAGCCGGTGATCGCGCTTGATCTTCTGCCGACCTTGATTGAGGCAGCGGGTGGTGAGGTGTCTTTGGATTGGAATCTTGATGGAAGAAGTTTTCTGGCGCTACTTGGTGAGAAGCTAAAGACGAGAGCGGTGGTGGAAGCGCCTAGGCCGTTGTTTTGGAGGCAGGGTGGGAGTGATGGTCCTCGGGCTATGAGGGAAGGAAAATGGAAAGTTATTCATGATCGCAAGTCTGGAGATAAACCCGCACTCTTTGATTTGAGCAAGGATATCGGCGAGTCTAAAGATCTGGCGAACGAAAATGGTGAGGTGCTGGAAACAATGTTGAGAAAGCTTAATGCTTGGGAGAAGCAATTGGAGGAACCGCGATGGGGGCCTGGAGCTTCCAGAAAAAATTCAAAAAAGAAATAACTTACTACACCTAGCTTGAATCCTTTTACCTTGGGTCGCTTTTGCTGAGACAGAGAAACCGAATATCGTTTTCATTATGGCCGATGATCTCGGCTACGGTGGCTTGTCGTGTTATGGAAGTAAAACGAGCCAGACTCCACATCTCGATAAGCTTGCTTCGACAGGAGTGAAGTGTCTTGATTTCCATTCGAACGGAGCAGTCTGCTCTCCAACTCGGGCTGCTTTAATGACAGGACGTTATCAGCAGCGGAGTGGCGTAGGCGGGGTCATTACGGCAAAGTCTCATCGTGATACGGGTTTGCCCCTCAAGGAATGGACGCTGGGGGAGGCCATGAAGGAGTTCGGTTATGCAACAGCTTTGTTTGGGAAGTGGCATCTAGGATATCCGGCGAAATATAATCCCATTCATCAAGGATTTGATGAATTTGAAGGCTTCGTTTCGGGTAACGTTGACTACCATCGCCACATCGATCAAGAAGGGTATTTTGATTGGTGGAAGCGTGACAAAAAGGAAGATGAACCTGGTTATATTACCGATCTGATTACGGAAGATGCGCTCTCTTTTATCGATCGTAAAAAGGACAAGCCTTTTTTCCTAGTTTTGCATCACGGCGCGCCCCACTACCCGTTGCAGGATCGGGAGACTCCTGGCTTCCGGGTGATCGGGAAAGGTAATCGTGACCAACCTAAACAGAAGGTGGACCGGAAGGCTGTTTATTCTAAAATGGTGGAAATTATGGATGAAGGAGTGGGCCGTATTGTATCGAAGCTTGAAGAGCTTGATTTAAGAAAGAACACTTTAATCGTATTTTGTTCTGACAACGGGCCAGCGCCGGATGGTTCCTCCGGCGGATTACGTGGAAAAAAAGGGCAAGTCTTTGAAGGGGGGCACAGGGTTCCAGGGATCTTCAACTGGCCTGGGCGATTGCCAAAAGGAGAGGTCTGCCAGACCCCGATTTTGACGATGGATTTACTCCCTACTTTTGTTTCGATGGGAGGGGGGGAGATCGAGCCTAAAAGAAAGTTAGACGGGATTGATGTGACAAAAGCTCTGAAGGGAGCGACCATCACCCGAAGGCCGCTTTTTTGGAAGCACGGTGGCAGCTTGGCGGTTAGAGATGGCGATTGGAAGCTGGTGGTGACAGTTGGGAAAAAAAAGAAGCAAGTTCTCCTTTTTAATTTAGCGAAGGACCGAAATGAGGTGAACAATCTTTCCACAAAGCATCCTGAAATAGTGGGCAGACTAAGCTTACTTGTTGAGCGATGGGTCAAAGACGTCACGGTTGATTCGCCAGTGTCTCAATAGAAAAAGCACTGGTATTGTAACTGGTGATTTTTGATGATTTTGAGGCCGATCAATTCACCCGAATCTTTGTGATTTCTAGTTCGCTCGGGCATCCGGATCAGAGGAGCTTGTTTGCTAGATTCTCTCAGTTTTCGAGAATTGAGCGATCAATCAAAGAGATTCATTTGAGGTGAGTTGGCCTCAGGAAGAGCTTTCTTGGCTTTGGGTGCATTCTGTTTCTCTTCGGTTGGTTTGGCAGAACTCATCTCGAGATGGCTGAGGATTTCCTTGGCTCGGTCGAGAATATTCTTAGGTAGCCCTGCCAGACGGGCGACTTGGATACCGTAGCTTTTATCGGCTGGGCCGGGGAGGATCTTGCGGAGGAAGATGATGTCTTCGTTCCACTCTCGCACGGCGACGTTGAAGTTGGCTACGGCGTCCTTGGAGTCGGAGAGCGCGCAGAGTTCGTGGTAGTGAGTGGCAAAGAGGGTGCGGCATCGGACCTCATCGTGAAGGTGCTCGGCGACGGACCAGGCGATTGAGAGGCCATCGAAGGTAGCGGTGCCGCGGCCGATTTCATCGAGGATGACGAGGCTCTTTGGTAGCGTTGTTGACGATGAGTGAGGTTTCATTCATCTCGACCATAAAAGTTGACTGACCTTTAGCGAGATCATCAGAAGCGCCGACCCGGCAGAAGATGCGATCGGTAAGACCGATGTGGGCGTGTTCGGCGGGAACATACGCACCGATTTGAGCCATGAGGGTGATGAGGGCGATTTGGCGAATATAAGTCGATTTTCCGGCCATGTTGGGGCCGGTGAGAATTTGGAGAAGGCTTTCCTCGGGATCAATGAGGGTGTCATTGGGAACAAAATTTTCTTCGACAAGGGTTTGCTCGAGAACTGGATGGCGGCCCTCGACGATTTGTAGATGACGTGATTCGTCAAGAACTGGGCGGGTGTGTTGGTAGAGCTGAGCGGTCTCGGCAAAAGAAATAAGGACATCGAGTGTCGCAAGAGAGTCGGCAGTGTTTTGAAGGGGAACGAGATGATCAGTGACTCCGGCACGGAGTTTGATAAACTCATCATACTCCAGCGATTTTGCCCGGTCGTCGGCACCAAGAACTTTACCTTCTACTTCCTTCAGGCCGGGTGTGATGAAGCGCTCGGCGTTGGCCATGGTCTGCTTGCGCTGGTAGTCATCGGGGGCTTGGGCGGCCTTTGATTTGGTGATCTCGATGAAGTAGCCGAAGACGTTGTTGAATTTGATTTTAAGAGTGTCGATTCCAGTGCGCTTGCGCTCGGAAGCCTGCATTTCAGCAATCCATTGTTTGCCGGAGCGGGATGCGTCCCGCAGTTCGTCGAGGGCTTCAGAATGACCGTCACGAATGATTCCCCCGTCCCGGAGTTGGGCGGGCGGCTCATCAACAAGGGCATGTTGAAGAGTCTCAACGAGGTCTGGGAATTCTTGGACGAGATCTAAAATTTGAGATTTGAGATCCGAATCTGCAGAGGGAAGAGAGGAAAGGTCGGCTTTAAGGTCGGGGATTCGCTCGAGCGAGACCTGGAGGGATTTGAGATCACGGGCATTGCCCGATCCTTGGGAGAGTCGCCCAGTGGTGCGTTCGATGTCACGGATTCGCTTAAGTGAATCGCGAAGCTTGGTGAGGAGGTATGGTTCGGCGAGGAGAGAATCGACGAGATCGAGACGGGCAGTGAGTTCAGAAAGATCGCGCAACGGATGAAGAATCCAGTCGCGAAGCTTACGAGCGCCCATAGGGGTTGAGGTCCGGTCGAGAACTCCAAGTAAGGTGTGTTGCTTTCCGGAGCGGGAGTCAACAAGGTCGAGGTTAAGTTGTGAAGCGGAGTCGATGAGGACGAAGTCGGCGACATTTCTGACTGTGAGTGCTTTTAGGTGATCGCAATTTCGCCGCAGCTGGAAAGTGAGATAATGTAAAGCTCCCCCGGCGGCGGATAAGGCGGCGGTCATTCCTGAGCAGCCGAAGCCATCGAGCGATTGGACTTTGAACTGATCTTTGAGAGTGTTCAGAGCTTGATCTGACAAGAAGGCATAGGAATCGTAAGGAAGAGAATTTGGGAGTCCGCCAAGCTCTTTGGCTTGGTCTTCCGGAATGAGGAGTTCGGAAGGTGACAGGCGTGTCAATTCGTCTTCGAGTTGTTGTTTGTCAGCGAATTCGGAGACTGTGAATTCTCCGGTGGTGTGATCGGCGCAGGCAAGCCCAAGGCAAGGTTTCTTGGTGGTGCCACCAAGGAAAACAGCAGCGAGATAATTGTGACGGGTATCATCGAGAAGAGAAAGGTCATTAACGGTAGAGGCCGAGATGATTTGGGCGATCTCGCGTTCGACAATTTTCCCTGGTTGAGGCTCGGTGGTTTGCTCGGCAATGGCGACTCGCTTGTTGGCTTTGATGAGCTTCGCAATGTAACCTTGCGCTGCGTGGTGCGGGACGCCACACATGGGGATATCATTTCGCTTGGTGAGTGCGACATTGAGAATTCCCGCAGCTACTTTGGCATCCTCAAAAAACATTTCGTAGAAGTCGCCGAGGCGATAGAGGAGAAGAATATCATCGGGCAGGGACCGGCGCATGGCCATATATTGAGCCATCATCGGGGTAAGCTTTTTCTCTCCTGCCATTGCTCTGGCTATTTAAGAGAGCCAAGCCGGTGGGGGGAATCGTGAAATCAAGAAAAGCTCCTTTTCGTCGAATTGGCATCAGCAGATGAAAAGTTGCGAGCCTTAAAAGGGACCTTGTCAGGTGACTTTCGGCTTTCGATGGCGAGGAATGGAGGTCAGGCTCGCGATATGAAATTACACTGTCTTGAGAGTGGGACCTTACTGGAAAAGGATGGCGAGTGCCACGCGGTAGAAAACGAACTTCTGAGGCGACTCTTTCGGTCGAAGGCGGGGGAAGTGGAGAGCATTTTGGAAGGTGTGAAGACTGCTAATCCGATGGAAGTAAATGGGGGGATTTTGCCGCCAGTCCCTGATTTCACGGAGATCTGGGCGGCCGGGGTGACCTATTTGCGATCGAAATCGGCTAGAATGGAGGAATCGGAGAAGGCGGGTGGTGATGTTTTTTATGATATGGTCTATGATGCGGAGCGACCTGAGTTGTTTTTCAAGGCGATGGGTTATCGGGCTATTGGTGCGGGTGGGGAAATCCGGGTTAGGGATGATTCTTCTTGGGATGTGCCGGAGCCGGAATTGACTTTGGCAATCAATTCGGGGGGGGAAATCTTTGGATTTGCGGTAGGGAATGATGTGAGTTCCCGTTCAATTGAGGGGGAAAACCCACTGTATTTGCCTCAAGCCAAGGTTTACCGAGGAAGTTGTGCAGTTGGGCCATGTTTGTTGCTGGGGCGTGACGCTTTGAAGTCTGATGCTTCGATTCAGCTTACGATAACGCGGGCGGGTGAGGTGGTTTTCGATGATTCCACGGATCTGACGCAGCTGAAGCGGAGTTTCGAGGAGTTAGTGGAGTTCCTTTATCGGGAGCTCGATTTTCCAAATGGGGCGATGTTGATGACGGGGACAGGACTAGTGCCGGGATCCGATTTCACACTGACTCCGGGGGATGTGGTGGCGATTGAGATCGAAGGTCTTGGGGTTCTGGAGAACGTGGTGGGTTAACGAGTTGGCGCTTTTGTAGATTGCTCTCAGTTCTTTCCTGAAATAAGCTCAGCCTTCCTGCCGTAGGTGGCAGTCCGATCTATGAAGTTTCTTCTTCCAATACTCGCCCTAAGTTCCTTGGCTTCTGCTCAGAAGGAAGCTCGCTTTGTCCGGATTGAGCTCCCTGGTAAAGGCCGCACGCTGACCCTCGCTGAAGTTGAGGTAATGTCAGGTGCGAAGAACATCGCTCGCTCCGGAAAAGCCAGCCAATCGACAACTTCGAACAATGCCGGTGCCGAGCGCGCCATCGATGGTAATAAGAATCCCGGTTTCAGCTCTGGTGGTCAAACTCACACGATTGAAGGGAAGAAAGACGCATGGTGGGAGATCGATCTTGGCAAAACCTCCAAGGTTGATTCGATCTCGGTTTGGAATCGAAACGAAGGAGATCTTGGGAAGCGTCTCGATGGGTTCACACTGAGCTTGCTGGACGCCAAAAAAAAGGAGGTTTTCACATCCAAGAGTATCACAGCTCCCGAGACAGCCGTCGTCTTTAATCTCAAAAGGGGTGGCGATGTGGCCTACGTCGGCGCCGATGGGAAAATTGCGAAAACAGTAAGTGTGCCAGTCGGCCATCGAGATCCTGCTCCCTTTAAGTTTCAGAAAGGCGACACCGTGGCCATCGTTGGTAATGGTCTGGCCGACCGAATGCAGCATGATGGTTGGACCGAGACTTTAATCCAGTCTGCAACCCCGGGAATGGAACTTAAATTTCGGCATATGGGCCTTACTGGAGATCGCCCGAACAAATATCCGCGTTCGCGCGGATTCACTTCCATGCCCCAGTATCTCCAGCAAGTTGGTGCTGACGTTATCATCGCGATGTTTGGCTATAACGAATCCTTCGATACCAAACCTGAGGATCATGAGGAGAATCTTACTAAAATGATCGCGGAATTTCGTAAGGCTATGCCGAATGGCGAGAGCTTTCCACGCATCGTTCTCTGTAGTCCGATCGGTCATGAAAATCTCCGAGATCGTAATCTCCCAACAGGACGTGCCAACAACAAGCGGCTCCTTGCAATGACCGAAGCAACTCGCGTGGCTGCCGATAAAAATGGAGTTAGCTTCGTCGATCTCTATCACCCATCTATTAAGCTCTATGGAACGGCTAAATCACTACTGACGCTCAATGGGATTCATCTGAACGAGGATGGGAACCGTCTCATTGGCGAGGTGTTGGCAAAGGCTCTCTTAAAGAAGGAAATTGTGGCCTCTCCCAGTCAGCAACCGCTTCGTGAAGCAGTCCTTGATAAAAACTGGCATTGGCACAACCGCTACCGCGCGACCGACGGGAATGATGTTTGGGGTGGGCGCTCCGGATTGAAATTTGTTGACGGCCAGACTAATGCGCAGGTGCTTCAGCATGAGCTCAAGATGCTCGATGTCATGACTGCGAACCGCGATCCGCAAATCTGGGCAAAGGCTCAAGGTGAAAAATATAGAGTCAGTGATAGCAATACTCCTAAGGCAATTCCTGTAATTTCTAATGTCGGCGGCGGATCTCGTAGCTCCAGCAAGTCCAAGGAAGGGAACCTGAAATATCTCAGTGGAGAAGAGGGTCTTAAGAAGATGAATGTCCCCGAGGGATTCAAAGTGAATCTCTTTGCAGATGAGAAAATGTTCCCTGAGTTGGCCAACCCTGTTCAGCTTCAAGTTGACGGTAAAGGTCGTCTCTGGGCTGCCGCTTGGGCGACTTATCCGAAGTGGGAACCGCTTAAGAAGATGAATGATTCGCTTCTAATCTTCGAGGATACCGACAAGGACGGTAAAGCCGATAAAGTGAAGGAATTCGCCAAAGTTCATAACCCGCTCGGTTTTGAATTCTGGAATGGTGGGGTGATCGTTACCAGCCAGCCGGATATTATTTTTCTGAAAGACACCGACGGCGATGACGTTGCCGACGTTCGCTATGTCATCATGCAGGGAATTGGGTCTTCCGATACTCATCACGCTGCCAATAACTTAATCTTTGGACCCGATGGTGGGATCTACTGGCAAAGTGGAATTTTCCTACAGCACAATCATGAGACTCCGTGGGGGCCTTCTCTGACTACCGGTTCATCCGCGATGTATCGTTTTGATCCACGCCGTTACACCGTTTCACTAGTCGCTGGCAATAGCCCGAATCCCCATGGCACCAGTTTTGATCAATGGGGTTACCTCTATGCAAATGATGGCACAGGTGGCCGTTCGTATCAGGTCCGTTCCAATGGCGATGGCTTCAAAATGTTTCCTCTGGTGAATAAGGAAGTTCGTCCGGTAGCCGCTGACGCGATCATTTCGGGCACCAACTTCCCAGATGAGATGCAGCAGAATTTCATTCTCTGTAACACCATTGGTTATCTGGGCATCAAACAATATGATCTTCATCGCGACGGCTTTGAAGAAAAGAAGTATAAGTCTGGCGAAGTCTGGGGAACTCCAGCTGCTGAACTTATTCGTAGTAGCGATGGTAATTTCCGTCCTACTGACGCCATTTTCGGCGAGGATGGAGCGCTTTACATTGCCGACTGGCATAATGTGATCATCGGGCACATGCAGCACAACGTGCGCGACCCAAATCGTGATAAGGAGCACGGTCGAATCTATCGTTTGGTGAATACGAAGAAGCCACTTCAAAAGCCTGTCAAAATTGATGGTGCTTCCATGACTCAACTCCTTGAAAATTTTAAACACCCGGACATGTATGTCCGTCACCGTACTCGCGTGGAAATTAGTGAGCGCGACACCAACGAGGTCATCAAGGCGACCCAGGCTTGGGTGAAGCAGTTTAATCCTTCAAAGAAGGAAGATGGTATTCCTATGCTCGAAGCACTTTGGGTTCACCAACAGCACAACGTGCGCAACACTGATCTTCTTGATCTCGTTCTGAAATCAGTTGATCCACACGTTTCTCAGGGGGCTAAGACCGTCAAGCATTGGTGGGGACCTGCCGATCCGACCAAAGGGAAACAGGAAATCGAGAAAGAAGAGGAGATGAAGATCATCCCTGGGGGAGTCAAGGACATGCCCTCACTGACTGAGATCCGAGTGAATGCGATTGTTGAGAAGATCCAATTCGACGTGAAGAAGGTCAACAAAAGATGCAAGTAAAAAAGTGAAGCTTACTTTTGTGAATCCCGATTTCATGCCTCATAATTTGGTGATCACTAAGCCTGGGACTGCTGATTCGGTTGCGGCGGCAGCAATTGCTCTCGGTGCTGATGGTTTCAAGAAACAATTCCTACCCAAGTCCGATAGCATCCTTCATGCGACTAAGTTGCTGGAGAAAGGGCAGAGTGAGACTCTCGAATTTAATGCTCCGACCGAGGCAGGCGAATACAACTTCATTTGTACCTTTCCAGGACATGCTCTCCTGATGCGTGGCATCATGAGTGTGAAGTAGTTTTGAGTTAGCTTATTTTCAAAGCACGGAAGGGAAAACTTCCGTGCTTTTTTATTTTTTGCTGGCAAGCAACCTTCGTTAATAATTGAACGGTCTAAGTCAGATGTGGGATAGAGACTTAGGCTTTACTTTAATCCTGCCAACTTGCGCGCCTTTGTGACGCTAGTTTCATCGAGTTGTGCGGCAGTCGCACGGATCTTTTTTCCAGCTTCAGTGACGAAAAGATAGGTCTTTTCGTCTTCAATAGCCACGAGTTTGGCTCTGATTTCGGTTCCGGCAGAACTTTTCCAACTTTCAACTTTTCCACCCTGAACTTTGATGACTACGACGGGCTTCCCTCCTCCGGGAAAATTACCGTCTTTTTTAGCTTTGGCGACGCCATCGCGTGCTGGTTTGAAAATTGTTCCATACTTCTGGCTTTTCATCGCGGGGTGATCGTAACGGCCAAAAATCTGGGTCACACCCGGATCTGTAAAGATGACGATAGGAATTGATGCGCCTCCAGTCCGGTAGGCATTTTTAATAAGAGCTGGAAGACCGGCGGTTTCCGAGACATCGACGACAATACTTTTTGAAAATCCGAGGACTGCTTTACTGGCCGACACACTGACGGCTCCTGGGCAATCAACTCATGTCGCGGTCATTTTTTTCTCTGCGATGACAAAAGCAATTGGTTGCTTTGCTTTAGTTGCTTTTTCCTGAACTTCATCGAGTTGCGCAAGATTGTGCGCTTCTCTTGGAATCTTAAATGCTCCCGCGAAGGAGGTGAAGCTGAGGGTCAGAGCAAAAATAAGTTTCATGGGCTGTAGGGATCATAGAATCTCTTTGGTCGAGAGCAAGTCCCCGATTTATTCGCTCAGGCTAGGAAAATCTCAGGGGTTCTGATCCTGAATTAAGTAATTTTCCTGGATTTAAAAAACCAGAAGTTAGCAAAATAGCTTCACGCTTTGCAGATGCAGACTGATGGTTTTTAATGTCGTCATGGCAAATATTGGAACTTCCTTCACTGGAACGGCGAGAGTGAAGGCCCGTCTAATTTTAGTGGCTTTAAATATCCAGCTCTAGGCACTGATGGTGGAAGTTATCGGGTTTGGTCTGGCAGGAGCTTGTGTAGCCTTGCAGTTGCAGCGTGCCGGGTATCGCGTGCGTGTTGTCGATGACGGCCACGGGGGGAGCTCTCAAGTGGCGGCAGGCTTAGTCAATCCGGTTGCGGGTCGTAATTTTGAACCGAGTTGGGAGGTTCAAAAAGCTTGGGAGATCGCGCTTCCGTTTTATCAAAGTTTGGGAAAGCGACTCTTCCATTCCGTGCCTATTTTACGCTTGTGGTTTGATGAGGTTGACCGAGCAAAGTTTGAACGAAAACGTGAGCTTGTTAAACCATGGATCGCTGACGTTACGGATGAGGGTGTTCTTTGGAAACAAGGTGGATGGTTGGATTGTCCAAGATTTTTGGAAGCGGCTCGTGAGGAGTTTTTGGATAAAGGAGGAGAGTGGCATGATGCTCCGCTGGGAGGTTCTCAGATTTGGTGTACGGGAGCTTCGGGGCTAATACGTCGTGACTTTTCGGATATCGATCATCGAAGCGCGAAGGGAGAGATCCTTACCGTTCGTATTCCGGGTTGGGGCGAGAGCCGGATTCTAAATCGAGCCGGCTGGCTCATTCCAATTGGTGGGAACCTCTACCGAGTCGGTGCGACTTACGATTGGGATCGTCTGGAAAGCGGGCCAACAGACGAAGGTCGTAGAAAAGTCGAAAACATCCTGAAGAATTTCACAGCGCGCGATTACGAAGTGGTTAATCATGTGGCAGGTATTCGTCCAATTATCAACCGAAGCAGGCCGGTAGTGGAATTCCAAGAAGGTAAAGGGTGGATGATTAATGGTCTTGGCTCAAAGGGTGTCATCTATGCTCCCCGACTGGGGCTTGAGATGGTTGACCGGTTAAAATAAGGCTGTCTTAGTTTCAGTGAAAGGATGGCTTAAGTGCAGCGAGTCTTTCAGCTGAGGTCGTTTCGCTTAATCTTTATAAGCGATCTTATCTTATTAGCCCCTGAAGATACGATGGAAACGTGGATTATAGAGCCCTGTTCTAAAATCGACCTTCGCTAGTCCTTGACTAGAGAATCGGTATTCTTTTTTAGAAAAATTCCCAAAAAGACGCATTTTATTATTGCAAGTAAACTGCGATAAGAAAAGACTTCCAACGGGTATCAGTTTAACATCCATACGAATGAGAGCCGGAAGTGATGTTCTTGCCACGTCCCGAGGTGCTTTTCTTTGGTTTGTTTATTACCCAAACACTGCTACTTGATTCGCCTGCGCTAAGACAATATGGCGAGAATCTTTTGTGATTTTTATTATGAACATAGCCGCTGCCGCCGATCCGAACCGAATCCAACTCACCGAGAAAACTGCTGACCGAATTGGCGTTGCGACCTCAGTTTTATGTGCGATTCACTGTGCTCTGGCACCAGTACTGCTTATTTTTCTGCCAACTTTCGGTAAGATCTGGGCGCACCCTGCTTCACATGCCCTCGTTGCGATTTTTATTGTTCCTCTTGCCGGCTTTTCTCTTCTGAAAGGATATCGGAAACATCGGAAGCGCTGGATAGTTGTTTCAGCCTCGGTTGGAATTGTTTTCGTTCTTTTTGGGGCGACTCTTCCCGCCTTTTCCAAGGTTGATAATCCCGTTTCGGGGTTAGTTAATGAGCCAACGAATGGAGCTGAACCTGCAAAAGTTGAAGCCTGTGAATCGTCGTGTGATGAATCTTGTGAATCGAGTTGCGAGGGATGTGCTAGCGAGGCAATGGATGAGCCTACTGATACAGAAGCTTGCGTAGACGGGTGCTGCCCCAGTATTCAAGTTTCGGAGTCCGGAGAAACTTCGCTGCATATCCCGCCAGCAGCGATCATAACCACCCTTGGCGGAGTATTCTTAATTGCAGCTCATGTAGGAAATCTCCGTTCAGGTGTTTGGATTTGCTCAGTTGGCGATTGCTCTCGTTGCTAATATTGAGCTCTATCTGGTTTCAACTTTTCAGTCATTTAGCCTCACTCCTTCGTCGCGTCGGCTTCAGATCTTAAAAAAAGATTCGTCGTTATGAACATAGAACGTCCAACCCTCGAAATAAAATTGCCGTGTCGTCGCGAGCTTTTGTTTTCGTCAATTGGTTCGGTTTTTATCGTGCTTGGTGTCTTTGGGGCCTTGGCTCTCATTTCGATCTCTCTCGCGACAGCTCTTTACGTTGTCGAATCAAGTGGGCCAGTCGTTCAGTATTCAGAAGAAATCGAGAAACTCGAGGAAGTAGAAAAGGTTTCAAAAAACTACGAATCTTCGCCGAGTATTTCGATTCCTCCGCTTTCATCGGTTCCACTTGACCTGCAATTGGTGCAGTCACCCGATGCCATTCCTATTCCCAAAATCGAAGAAATACCGACGATGGACGATCTGGCTTGGTCAGAGGAAGCTTTTGAACCTTGGGACGAAAAAAAGAAGCCTGAGGTGAAACCTAAATCTCAGGTGGTTCGTAATCCCACATCAACAAGCAAGCCAAGTTCTGCGAAGGTTGTTTTCCGCAGTGCGCCCGTTTATCCTAGTGGAGCTCGACGGTCTGGGATTGAGGGTAAGGTGGTCGTTCTGGTAGGCGTGGCGCCTTCTGGGCGGGTTTCAAATGCTAGGGTTGCATCAAGCAGTGGTAGTGGATCGCTAGATGCAGCCGCCTTGAAGGCGGCAAGACTCTACCGTTTCGTGCCGGCAAAAGATTCTGCTGGACAGGGAGTTGCAACGAAAGCAGCCATTCCTTTTATTTTTCGACTAAGATAGGTTTGAGATTTGAGGGTGGAGTCACCGTTGCTGAGTCTCGATTTGAAACTGGATGCCATCCAGTGATGTCGTGATTTATTTCGTAAGATTAAGATTCTTGTGGATTCATCGTTCTTTATCAGGCGAGGGATCACAAAATTGATGAGGAGAATTGAGAGTTTTTGGAGGGAAGGATCCCGATTTCAGGATAGCAAAAGAAACGGTTGCCGACTCACCTGTTCAGGTGGATTCTTCAAATATGAATGACAGTGAGGTCCAATGTCCATCCTGCGGTGAGTGGTTTGCTATTTCGGTGGTGGCGCCGGAGGACTACGGAAGCCAGATGGACTACGATTGCGAGGTGTGTTGACGCCCGATGACGCTCTTGGTCGATGAGCAAGGAGGGGTAAGCGCGAGTGGAGGTTACTAGATGAGCGATTTGGTGTCAGTCGTTTTTCCGGTTGGTCCCGGTGTGCCGGATGCGGGTCTTGCTCTTAATGATTTGGTCAGGCAAACCTACGAGAACCTTGAGATAGTGGCGGTATTGAATGGTTGTTCCGAATTGGTAAGAGCTGAGTTTTTGTCTCGAGATGATCCACGACTTAGGGTGATTGATTTGGGGAATAAACCGAGGTTGTTGGACGCGCTAGACCTAGCGGTTTCTGAGAGTCGGGGAAGGTGGTTGGCGCGGATGGACGCGGATGATCGCTGTAGCTCCACAAGGATCAAGAAGCAGGTTGGCTTGTTGGAGGTAGGTGAGTGTGAGGTAGTGAGTTGCGGAATTTCACTTAAGGCTGCGATGGGCGATGGAATGCATCGGTATGTTGATTGGGTGAATGGTTTGGACACTCCGGAGAAGGTTTCGCGTGAGCGATTCGTAGAGAGTCCGGTAGTGCAACCTTCGGTGATGATGACGAAGAGCTTGTTTGAGGAGGTTGGTGGGTATCTGCGAAATGGTTTTGCGGAGGATTACGATTTGTGGCTTCGCTTGCTCGAGCATGGTGCACGGTTTGGAAAAGTGCCGGATTTTCTGTACGATTGGTATGATCGACCGGGTCGGTTGACCCGAAGCGATCCACGATTTGATCACAAGACGATGCTAACGCTAAAAGCCGATGCCTTGGCTCGCCTCCCGGAAATCCAGAAGAAGGGAGTGGTGATTTCGGGAGCTGGACCGATTGGGAAGGTATTGGGTCGTGAGTTGATTTTGCGGGGAATCAATTTGCGAGGGTATTTTGAGGTGAGTCCCAAAAGGATAGGAAGAACGTGCCAGGGGGCTCCAATCGCGGGCGCGGAGGAGTTCGGGCGCCGCTGGCGGGATTCTATTTTATTGGCAGCGGTGGGAGTCGGAGGGGGGCGATTCGAAGTCAGAAAGTTGGCTAATGAGGTAGGTTTTAGAGAAGGGAAGGACTTTTGGTGCTGTTGCTAAGTAGAGTGGAGGCTTTTTCTGAGAAAAGTCAGAGATTTCGGCTTGCCAAATGTCGCTGTCTGACACAGTTTCCCGCCCTTGAAGTGACGGGGAGTAGCTCAGCTTGGTAGAGCGCTGCGTTTGGGACGCAGATGTCGCAGGTTCGAATCCTGTCTCCCCGACCATCTCCTAGGAGCACTCCCCCAAGTGTTTCAGGATCAACGAAATCCAAGGATCGCGGCGATGTCGCGACAGGAATTCCAAAAAGAATTCCAGCAAACTTGACACGGCAACCGGGTCCGATGACCCGGAAGCGCAAACGCCGCAGCAGTGTCGTGGAGATCGGAACCGGCCCGGGTTAAGATCTACACTGTCAATCGTAAGGACGGATACCCGATGTTCTCCCTCTATTGGAAGGAGGGCTCATTGCTTGAACGGGGCGTTAACCGCCGCAGGCCGACCTGGTCCATGAGTCGGTCAGTCTCCCGATACGCCTCTTCGACCCACTCGACGATGCGGGAGGGATCCGGAGAATACTCCAACTCAATCGAAATCGCCCCGTCGATTTTCAGTTCCTTAATCGCATTCAAATATGGTGAGAATTTCACGACACCGCGTCCCGGTGGGAGATCGCCATGGACCATGCCATCGCAATCACTAATGTGGACGTGAATGGCTTGGCCGGCCAGTTTTGAAATTTCTTCGGGTCCGTTGTCGGCGAGGACGAGATGGGAGATGTCGATGTTGGCCCGGACCCGCGGGTGGTCGCATTCGCGAACGAAGCGGGACATCTCATCAATGCTGCAGAGCAGGCTAAGGCGGAAGGGTTCAAGTTCGAGGGCAATGTCGACGCCTTTGCGGTCGGCGTAGTCGCCTAGAATGCGGCAGCACTCGAGCCCCCATCGCCATTGTTCTTCGGGAGGGATGACTTCGCGCTGCCAAATATATTCGCCAAGAACTAGTAGGATGTTTTTGGCACCCCAATGGGCGGCGAGATCAATGAATTCCTTGCAGCGGGCGATGTGGTATTCGCGGACCGGTTCATTGAAATCGATTAGGCCTATTGCAACGACAGGAAGAGAGAAGATGGGGAGTTTGTTGGCTTCGCAGGTTTTAGTAATCGCAGATATTTCGTCAGTTGAAATCATAGAGGGCTCCGTAAAGATATCGACGGAGTCGAATCCGATTCGTGCGATATGCTCGAGGCCAGTGACGGTGTCGACGCCGGCTTGGCTAAACGCGCTGTTGATGATTCCAAGTTTCATTAGTTGAAGGTCTTAAGTTTAGAGAATTTCGTCGAGAAGAACACGTCGTTTTTCAGTTGAGCTGAGGATGGCGGCTTCGACTAGAGCAATGGTTTTTAAATTATCAGACCCGCCTATGGTTAGCTGGGTCTCGAGTTGGAGAGCACGGAGCAGAGCAAGCATGGTGCCGCCGAAGGCATCGGGGAACCAGCTGCCTTTGAGCTTTGCTTCAGTGAATTTTGAGTCCCCGATGGCTGCATGACGCAAAGTTGAAGGGCTGGTATAAGGATCCTGACACCAACCAATACTTCCGATAGCGAGGCCTTGGGTGCCTTCAATGCGAAATTCGATATGAATGTCGGACGGGCAGCCTTCATGAGCAGGCCCGGTCCAAACATCATCGATGATGGTTGCGCGGAAGCCATCGGAATACTCGAGGATACTGGTGCAGATCCCATCGTGGTGTGGGAAGGTGGTGCGTGGGTCAGAGCGGGTGCTGCAATAGATCGCTTCAGGGCTGCCATGCCAGTAGCGAAGGCAGTCGAGGTGATGGATTGACATAACCTTAAGGGTAGCGGATTCGAGTTCAGCTTGCCAAGGTTGCCAGTGGGGGATTCCGCGCATCGTGATGGTGGTGAAGACCGCATCTCCAAACCGCCCCTCGCTGAGGAGTGAAGATGCCTCGGCCACTGAAGGGTCGAAGCGCATATTTTGGTTCACCGCGAGGATGATTCCTTTTGCTTTACATGTGTCGACCAAGTTACGGGCGGTCGCGTAGTCTAGAGCGAGGGGCTTCTGAGCAAGAATTCCTTTCACCGTTCCTCGCTGGCAGGCGGCAAGAATTAGATCGGGTTGATGTTGAGGAGGGACTGCAATGTCTAGAATTTCGATAGAGGAATCATCGAGGAGGGACTCTATGTTTTCGTGGACCTTGGGAATATTATGAAGTTTTGCAGTTTTGCAGGCATTGGCATTTGTTCGTGATGCGATCGCCGTAATATTTAGTCCGATTTTTCGGTAGGCTGGGAGGTGGCAATCATTGACGATGAAGCCACTACCGATGATTCCGATTTTCTGCTTGGGTGTCATTATCGTTCTTTCAGGAATCCGAATATTGGCATTTTAGTTGTGATACGGAAGGGTATTTTTTTGTAGGGAATTTCAAGCAGTGGAACATTTGTAATCTGAGATATCGATCTCTGAATCTATCTAATTTTGAATTCCCACATCATGGAGATGAGGATTCTGGTCACGGTATTCATGGAAGCCTTTTGGAAACATTTTACTCCGCAAGACTTTTGGAAATGTTGCGCAGATGTTAGGTACATGGATTGGTTTTGAAACTAATGGTGTGTTTTCTTATGAAGATTTTGATTTGCTGTGTTGGGGCTTTTTTTGGGGTGGTTCGAGCTGAGCTGACCAAGGAAGCAGCATCCAAGATCGTGGCCGAGACGTTTGAGGGAATGGCTGCGAATCGTGAGCTTAAGATGAGAGAGGTGAAGGGTGGATTCCAATATTTCGAAATCAAGGCGGCGAAGAAGACGATGAAATGCGTGGGTAAACTTTATGGTGAGGTTGAGCCAGGGAAGCGGGCGCTTTACATTTCGATGCACGGAGGAGGAGGAGCACCGACTCGGGTGAATGACCAACAGTGGAATAATCAAATTCAACTCTACGTTCCGAAGGAAGGTTGGTATGTTGCGCCGCGCGCACCGAGTGACACGTGGAATCTTTGGCACGAGTGGCACATTGACGAGCTGTTTTCGAAGCTCATCGAAGACATGGTGGCTCTGAAGGGGGTTGATCCCAATCGGGTCTATTTAATGGGTTACTCGGCTGGAGGCGATGGAGTATATCAGCTGGCCCCACGTTTGGCAGACCGTTTTGGTGCAGCAACTATGATGGCGGGTCATCCCAATGACGCGACAGCGGATGGACTCTGTAATCTACCTTTCCGAATTTATATGGGGGGTAAGGATGCGGCGTATAAGCGAAATGAAGTCGCAGCACAATGGGGTGAAAAACTGGCAAAACTTCAAAAAGAACGAGGATGTTATGAGCACAAAGTCACCATTTACCCAGAGATGGGGCACTGGATGAAAAAAAAGGATGCTGAGGCAGTTCCGTGGATGGCAACTAAGACACGAAAGGCTTGGCCTCAAATGAAAAGGGTATGGTCGTTGAATTTATTCCTCTAGAGTCTGATATTAAGATAGGGGATATATTTGTAACCAGTGGTATTGCTTCGGTAAAAGGCCAAGAAATTACGATCAAGGGTGCTGGTGAAACTCCTCTGACTCTGTATTTGAATGACCAACTGTTGAATCTTGACGAGTCCGTAAAAGTTTTTCTGGATGGCAAACAGGTTTATAATGGGAAAGTGCTAAGGACGCAGAAGGCGATTCAACAGTCTTTCAAGCAGCGGCTAGATCCTGCAATGGCGGCCACCGCGATCATCTCCTTCAAAAAGTAGGCTACACAGTAACCGGAATGCGCATTTATAAAAATCGCTGTTTTCTGAGATGGCGGGAATGTTGCTATGACCGGGTGGGCATGTTAACACACGAATCCGCTTCGGCGGATTCATGATGAATCGGAAACTGAGTGAGAGCTGGCATGGACCCCTTTGGTTAGTGGGGGCAGCGCTGGCATTACTGCCATTTTTTGTGGCAGTTGGCTTCAATGGCCCACGTGCTCCATGGGTTCTCGAGGCTGGTAGGTTTGGGGATAATGTTATCCTTGCGATTTGGTGGGGGCTGGGTGGTTCTGCTCTTGGTGGCCTGATTTGGATCAAGCTTTCGGGGCATACTATGATTGGTAGTTTTCGACTCTGGTGTGCCGAGCGTCACCAGTTTCATTGGATGTGGTTTATTTTGTCGGTGGGGGTTTTTGGGTTTCATAACTACCTCTTTTTGGAAGGCTTTCGCTTTACGCCCATTGAGAAGATGAGCACGATGTTTGGACGTGTCCTTACTGGTGCGGTCATTGTTGGAATCTATTGGTTAGCTTGCGGTTTGTCAGGGGCTCTGGCTCCGAAAAAAATGCGTCGATGGCCATGGGTTGTAGCGGCGTTTTTACCATTTGTGATGTTGGCTGATTTCGTGGCGATTCTCTATTGGAAAAACCCAATCATCAATTTGCTCAACATGTTGGATGAAATGGGAAGTTTTGATCTTGGGTCGAATCTTGCTTCAAGCGGGGTTCCGGTTCCTCCATGGGCAGTGGTGTTTGGCTTCCTGTTGGTGGTTTGGGTTTTTTATCTTCGGCCATAGGGCTGATATTTTTGTATCTCAGATAATGGCGCGCTGGTTTCTTTTGGTTTTTCTTAGCGGACTCTGGGGGGGCGTCTGGGCTGAGAAGGCAGTTGGGACGAGTTGGAAATCGCGAAATGCCCAGAGATGGGGGCATAACGTCTACGATGTCCATGTCATCGCGGGTTTTGAGCCGCCGCTGGGCGTGGCTCGGTTTAATGTTAAATTTCACCCCAAAGCGATGTTCGAGGCAGGAGAGCTTGCCGTGGGGGGCGATGGGAAGGTAAACTCTCCCGACATTTTCATTATCATGGTGGAGAGCACCCGGCAGGATGCGATTGCGCCGGAACATGCTCCATTCCTCTCAGATTTCCGCGACAACGAATGCCAAAAAATTGGGAAGACTTGGGCTTCTTCGAATTCAACGGCCTTGTCGTGGTATGGTCTTTTTCATGGAGCGCTTCCGGTATTTTGGGCGGGAGATAAGGCCAAGTCGGTAAGCGAAAGCAAACTGGAGACGCCTTTCTGGTTCCTCGACCTTCAACAAGCGAAATACCGGATGGAAATTCGAACGGTTTGTGACCTCTCATATCGAAATATGGGGAGCACGAGCTTTGGAACAAATCAGGGGTTATTTGAAGTTTACGAGCAATCGCTTGCGGGAGATATCCATTGGCAAGATTACTATGATCAGATTCCACAACGGGAAAAGGCAGCGTTTACTTCAGCGATGGAAGCTTTGAAGGTGGCTCCTTCCGGTGGAAACTTTCACTTTATTGCTCTCGATTCTACCCACTACGGATACCGATGGCATGAAGATTTTGAGCCGCCTTATTCTGATTTTCACGATGAAGCGGGTGTTCCAGGTTTTCCAAGCGACGAGGATATTGCCTCAATAAAGAGACGCTATCACAACTCAGTGGCTTGGGTTGATTTTCAAGTGAAGGAATTCGTTGAGGAGCTAAAAAATCAGGGTCGTTATGATAATAGCGTTATCATAGTGACAGGTGATCACGGAGAGGAGTTCTATGAAAATGGGAGCTGGTTTCATAGTTCATCACTCCTGCCAGCCCAGACTCAGGTGCCAATCCTGATCAAGTGGCCAAAGGGAGTGGAAGCTCCTCCTCAAGCTTCTGCGTCTCATTTGGATCTTTTGCCGAGCTTACGCGATTTACTTGAGCTTCCTAAAGTTCCGGGTATGCTAGGCTGCTCACTTCTAAAGGCTTCTGGCGCGGAAAGAACACAGATGTCCTTCGCCTGTAATACCGGGGTGAGTGGAGTTTGTATGGCTTGGTATCGTGATGGGTGGGTGGCGACCTTTGTATGGGAAAATCCTTTTTCCTACGGTCCACCAGAAGAGATTCATCTCGATGACATCATTGGGCCGGATGGCAGTGTTCTGACCCAGGAAAAGCCTTCGGAATGGTTGGATTTGTTAGGCGAAAAGTTCCCTGATGCCCCAGAGAGGTTGTTCTCTAAATTTAATCTCGCTACCGAAGGGCCGTGAGAGATTGCTTGGTAGGTTTTCGGGTGTTAAAGATCACGTCCAGTTTATGAAAGAGTGTCCCAATTCACTGAGTGTGATCGTCCCGTGTTATAACGAAGAAGATTCGTTACCGGCTCTCTTTGAGCGTATCGAAAAAGTTTCGGGGAGCTGGCCTGAAAACTACGAAATCGTTTGTATAGACGATGGCTCGAATGATCGCACGGTTAAGCTAATCCGCGAGCAGAACGAAAAGAACTCACGGTGGAAACTAGTGATTTTAAGTAGGAATTTTGGTCATCAAGCTGCTGTTTCAGCCGGCTTGGAATCTGTTACTGGTGAGGTCGTGGCGATCATTGATGCTGATCTCCAAGATCCTCCTGAATTAATTTCGGATTTGATCGAAAAGTGGCGTGAGGGTTTTGAAGTGGTTTATGCGGTGCGCAAAAAACGAAAGGAAGGAATCTTCAAGCGGGTTGCTTACTTTTGTTTTTATCGTTTGATGAAATCGATGACTGATATTGAGGATTTCCCTCTCGACTCTGGTGACTTTAGCCTATTGGACCGCAAGGTGGTTGATACTCTAGTGGCTTTTCCTGAGAAAAACCGCTTTCTTCGTGGTTTGCGGGCTTGGTCGGGGTTTCGGCAAGTGGGGCTGGAATACGAACGTAGTGCGCGTTTTGCGGGAGAGCCCAAATACACTTTTAAAAAGTTGTTTGGTTTAGCGAGTGACGGCCTTTTTTCTTTCAGCGGCGTTCCGTTACGTTTGGCGTCTTTCGTAGGTCTGATGGTATCAATTTTTTCAGCCTTGGGAGCCATGTTCTTCGTGGTTCAAAAGCTGTATCCTGACCCTTTCCGAGAAATGGGTCTGCCCATTGTGCCCGGCTTTGCCGCGACGATCGTAATCATTTTATTTTTAGGAGGAGTGCAGTTGCTTTTTTTGGGGGTGATTGGGGAGTATCTTAACCGGATTTACACCGAGGTGAAGGGACGACCTGAGTTTTTGGTGGCAGAAAAAGTGGGGCTTGAGAAATCTTCATAATGAATGTGATTTCTGGAGCGGTCTTATTATCTCCTTGGAGAATCCGAGGGCTATCGATTGCGTTGTTTACTGTGATCTCAGCAGCGCTTTGGATTGGGTTTTCCGCAGACACTTACTTCGCAAGCGATGGTCCATTTTACTTCGCCATCATTCTCGATAATGCCACTTTCACTCACGTTTCTCCTTCTCGCGCCCATGCTGAATATCTTACTCAGTGGCCTCTCGTGCTGGCTGTTCGTTCTGGAGTTACTGATTTAAAAGCTTTGGAGATATTTTTTGGTTTGGGGGTTTGGTTCCCTTGGATTCTTTCTTTTGCCATTTCGCTGTATGCCACTCGCGAGCGACCAGCTCTTATTTTCTTTTTTCTGATCTCCATGGTTAGCCTTAACCTCTCGTCATGGTGTCTCATTTATGGTGAGCATCTCACCCTTCTCGTGCTGGTCTGGCCTATCTTTTATTTTGGAATCATGCGCCGCCGGCTCACGTTTTTGGAGCAGATTTTGACCGCTTTGCTTCTGGTGGCCCATCTAAAGCTCTATGAAACTGCTTTGGTTTCAGGTGTGATCTTCACTTTCATTTTTGCTTTTCGGTCTTGGCTTGAAAAGAATCCCCGCGAGAGATGGGGGAGCGGGGTGTTAGCGGGCTTGGCTTTGGCTTCGGTGGTGATCGCCGTAACGTGGATTCTTTTTCCACGGGATCTTGAGAACCGTGGGCATTTTCTAGGGGCGATTGTAGCTTCTCTAGCGCATCCCTATCCTTGGATAGGGCTTTCTTATGTCACCTTGAATATGGTCGGCATTATGTTTTCATCATCTCGTCTTAGATTGGCGGCTTGGATTGTCCCACTAGTCATTGGAGGTATTTCCCTGCTTTCGCCCGGGATCATGGGTGGGATCTCCTTCTCAACGAGGACGCTCACTTTAACAGCTTTGCCTTTGTTAATGTTAATCACTTTTTTATTCAACTGTTGAAAGCGGAAAAATGACTAAAGATTTGGCCGTTTCGGTTTCCTTGATTGTTGTTGGGCTATCCTTTTTGTATGTCCGCCATCTCCAGAGCTGGGTAACTTTTAAAGGAGAATTTCAGGGGATTCTGAAAGAGGAAAAAGGGTTTGTTGATCCGGCTGATCATGGAGACATCGACCATTGGGGGTGGACCAATCCGCTTCTTAGCTATGTTTGGGCTGAAGGTCAGGTCAAGACGGTGATCTTAAATCGTAATTTTGAAGATGGTTATGAACCATTCGATCCCTTCACTGAAATGGTGATGGAAAAGTATCTCGATGAGAAACCAAGTTTTCTCCGCGAAAAGAAAGAAGAGTAGAATAATCTTCCAGTGCCTTCTGGTGAGAGGAAAAGAGGCAGTTGCGAGCCGCTCGGGCTACTTTTCGAAGACGAGGAATTTACGGCAGACGAAATTGACCATCGCCGAAGACAGAATAAAGGAAAAGTGAACGACAGGTCGAGGGAGGTCTAAGTTGTTAATCAGCCAGAATGGAAAAAATTCTCCGATCGAAAAGCTTAGAAGCGAGATAATTGTGAATAGGGTCAATTCTTTCTTTCTAGAGTGTCGCCCGGGAGTGAAGACGAGCCATCGATTGAGCCCATAAGCCACTAGATTTGACGGAATAAACGCAATGAAATGTAAAATTGCGGTATTCCATGCGAGGGTTTTATTTGAAAGGTTGTCTGAAAAAGATTGAGGAAACAGAAGTTCACCGAGGTAGATCACAAGAGCGAGAGCTATAACCGAGATGACACCACAGGCGCTATATTTCCCAAATTGAATTAGGAAGGGGGCCTCGCTTGTAAGAAGGGTTTTCTTGAACCCTTGCTCCCGAAAAAATTGCCAGGCTTTACCGACTTCCCGTGTGATCATTCGACGAGAGTTGCGAGGACCGCTTTCTGGACGTGGAGGCGGTTTTCTGCCTGTTGAAAAATGGTGTTAGCATGCGCTTCCAAAGTCTCTTCGCTGATTTCCTTGCCTCGGTAGGCCGGTAGGCAATGAAGAACAATGTGGTTAGGAGAACAGTGGGAAAGAAGATCGTCGTTAACTTGGTAGTCGCCAAAAAGTGCTTCTTTTTCATCTTGGCCCTCCTGCCCCATTGAAAGCCAAACGTCTGTGTTGATGACGTCAGCATTTTTGGCTGCCGCCGCTGGGTCAGTGATCAGAGCGACATTGGGAGCATCGAGATGATCGATGAAATCTTGCGGAGGAAGGCAGGACTTTGGTGCCGCGACGACGAATTCGAAGCCAAGATATTTGGCGGCCCACATCCAAGAACGCGACATATTATTATTACCATCTCCAATAAAGACCACTTTCTTGCCTTCCCAGGTGCCAAGCTTTTCTTGAATCGTTAGAAGGTCGGCGAGAATTTGGCAGGGATGTTCCTTGTCTGTGAGGGCATTAATCGTGGGAATTCCTGAGTAGGAGGAGAAATCTTCGACGTCCTCTTGATCAAAGGTCCGGATCACAGCTCCGTGGACCATACGGCCAAGGACACGGGCGGTGTCCTTGATGGGTTCGCCGCGTCCAAGCTGGATGTCGTTGCCGGAAAGGAACATGACATTGCCACCGAGTTCGCGAATCCCGACCTCGAAAGAGACGCGTGTTCGGGTCGAGGCCTTGGTGAAAATAATGGCCCATGTTTGTCCCGCAAGTGGCTGATTGGAAGTTGTGGCACGAGTCGACTTCATTTCGGCAGCGAGATTGAGAAGAGACTCAAGTTCCTGGGAATTGGATTCTTCGATTGAGAGAAATTTCATGTTTAAACAGCGGGAAACGCAATGAATGAGCTATATCCGGAGAAAGTTCAAGTTTTGCCTAATGACTTTTTGAGATGATTGATTTGTAAGCTATGTGGAGGCAGTGACTCAGATCGTCTCCCTTGCTATCTCAGTAGCTGTCTTAATGTTTAATGGTGTTCAGAAAGTGGTGGGCGTAGGCCACAATAACGCAGAGAACCAGGGGTTTGGTAATTGTGGTCCCTCGTTTTGCTAGGAGTGATCGAATTTCCTAGGAGAGAGGAGGAGGAGATTGATGAGGTTTTGTTTTTTTGGAATCGAGGTATTTGACTAGGCCGATGATACCAAAGATGAGAGTGAGGATAAAGGTGACGCCGGCAACCCCGAATGCTCCGAATACTTTGCCAAGAGTGGGTAGGATTGCGTCAGACGAGACATGGGAGATCAAAATGGTGCTGCCATTGGTAGCACCCTTCGCAGTGACCTGATAGGTTCGGCCTTTCTCCACGCGAAAGTCGGCGAGATGATATTGGCTGTTTACATGGTTTGTGCCGTTAGGCTTGGAAGCCTTATTTGTAATACCCGTCGAAAGGTCGGTAAATTCGATCTCGATTTCGTTGAGGTCGATATCTTCATCGCCCAGAATCCAGATTGTAACCTCCTTATTTTCCTCGGAAGTATAGCTGAATGTCTCTGGAGTGATGAAGGATTCACCCCCTTCGAAGTTTTCGGTAAATTCTTTTCCAGAGTTGAACGCGCTTATCCCAAGAAAGATCGTAAGGCCTCCGCCCAAGAGCAGAATAACGAGAGCGGTGATGAGAAAGCCGTAGCCTTTTTTTTGTGCAGCCATATCTTTAGAATGTTGTTTTTTAATTTGGAATCAATGAGGTATTTTAATGCGACTAACACTGGCAATTGGGACACCAAGCGGTAGTCCGGGAGGCGATTGTATCGCGGGCCAGCGCAGTTTTGCACTTGGGACATGTGCCGCCCTTTTTCCAGCGATGCTGGAAAAGCCAGTTCTTCGGGGGCACGTTAGCAACGTAGCTGCCGGGGGCGAAACCATCGGATGAGGCGGTGGTGTTTTTTTCGGCAATATGTTTGAGGGCTCCGAAGGTTACAAAGCGGATCTCTTTGCGAAGCGTTGCAGCTTCGAGCGTCCCGGTTACGATGCCTGGATGCATTCCTAATCGCCAACAAATCTCATCTGCCATCCAATTGCCGATTCCAGGGCAGGCGTTTTGATCGAGGAGCAGTGCCTTAAGAGGTTTTTTTGGATGGCGTTTAATGAGTTTGCGGACATGGACGAGCGAGAATTTTGAATCTTGTGGTTGGGGTGGGAAATCGGACCAAGGGGCTGCACAGTCGTGGAGCATGACACGGCCGAACATGCGGTAGTCGTTAAAAATAAGAGCGGCTTTGGTGGTGTGGAGAATAAGATGGTCGTGCTTTTGCTCTTGGTAGCCCAGCGGCTCGGTGGCGAGTTTTCCTGACATGCCGAGGTGGACTTCGAGATGAAGTTTGGGCGCGAAGGTGAAGAGCATACGCTTACCGTGGGCGCGGGAGGAGAGGAGGGGTTTGCCTTTGAGGATGCGCAGAGCGGGCGAGGGGCAATCTCGGTAGATGCGTGCTTTGGGCTGGGTGTCGATGGAGATGATTTTTTCTCCATGAAAGGCAGCCCATTGGCGGCGGGCAAGTTCGACTTCGGCGAGTTCGGGCATGTCAGGAGCGAGTCAATTTTTTAACCGAGTCGCCATCCAAAAATTCAGGAGAGAGAAGTTTTTTTTGGGCTGTCGAGGATTTTCCTTCGGCTAGTTGGAGGACCTTTCGGGTGACTGAACGTGCGATCATGATGGGATTGGAGCGGTAATGGCTGACAGATGGGTAGAGGTGGTCGAACCAAGGCTCAAAGGTCAGAGTGATGACTGAAAGGTCACGGGGGATGCTGAGCTTGTGAGCGGCAAGCCAGGAGATGAGGGTGAGAAGGTGGCGTGAGCGGGTGGCGATGAGTGCAGTTGGCGGTTGATCGAGGCCGAGGGCGATTTCGAGGGCGCGGGTCACGCTTTTCGAGTCGCCTTTTTCGGTCATTTTGTGAATGGAAAGTGATTTGGGATTCTTGATGGCCGCCTCTTGAAGTCCGGCTTCGGTGGCGCGGAGTCCGGCGAGTTCGGTATCGGGCATGAGGAGTCCGATGCGGTGATGGCCCATGCGCTTTAGATGGTGGCCAGCGTGAAAGGCAGCGGAGCGCCAGTCATCGTCGATGCAGGGGAGATCGACGGAGTCATGGCTAAATCCCCGGACGAGGGTGGGGATTTTTTTTTGGTAAAACCATTCCTGTATCTTGCGATTGCATTGGTAGAGGATCCAGACGTCGGCTTCGTGGTCCTTGATCAGACTTTCTAATTTAGCGAAGGGATGTTGGAGGTGAAAAATTCCGGGTGAGACGAGTTCGAGTTCGTAAAATTGCTTTTGAAGGAGTTCGCGAAGGGTGTCGAATTCTGCGAGAAGCTGCGGTGGAAGTTGGAGTAGCTTTTTGGGGGAGAGGAATCCGACCCGCTTGGAGGAGGTGCGGGTGGGCGAGGGGGATTGGTTGAGGATGGACCGTCTTCTGCCGTGTTGGGGTTCGGAGATGACCTTTTTCTGTTCTAGAATTTGAAGAGAAGCTCGAAGGGTGTCGCGCCCGATTTGGAGTTTTTCGGCAAGAGTGCGTTCACCTGGGATAAAATTTCGGAGCTCTCCGGTAGTAATCATTTCTTGGATGATACCGGCGGCTTGCGAGGGGAGGCCGTGGCGCATAGGAAGACGTGACATATCAGAAGAGGTTAAGGTGGTCTTTTTTTAATACCAGTTAATATTCGGGGTTTCAGGGCTTCTCTGTGACAGCATTCGGTTATGACAACTTTGGTATGGATTATTTTGGTGGTGATCTGCTTACGGGCGGCGGGGGAAGGGTTTGAAAAATTACCCTTGGGTGAATTTGAAAAGCTTAAGCTTGAGGGTGGAATTTTGGTTGCGCGAAAAGGGGACGCGGTGATTCATGGGGGTCATGCCAAGGCTGGCAAGCAATCGTTGCGTTTGCTTGGGGGTGAGAAACGTGAGGTCGAATTTGTTTTTGAGGAGTCGCTTGGAGAAAAGATGATTTTGTCTTTTTGGCTGGAGCGGTGGACTTCGAGAAAGCCATTTTTTTTTGGGATTGAAGCTTTGGAGAAAGATCGCTGGAGCGAGATTTACCGAGGGGATAAGGCGATTCGGGTGGGAGGTTTTTTAACTTTGGTGGAGGTGCAGTTAGGGGCGGAGGTAAAGGCTCTACGATTTCGGAGCACGACTCCGGAAGCGAGTGGGATTATGATTGATGAGCTCAGGATTGAACCGGTGAAGCCAATGGTGGTGACGAAGGTGACCTCAATCCAACCGGTGGTGCCTGTGTTGATTCGCAAGGAAGTGAACCCAGTGGTGGGATTACATTTGGTGGCGGAGGGTCGCACAGATGCGAAGGAGGTAGTGAAACTTCGGATTGGTTTGGAAGGGACGACGGAAATTGATGCGGTGAAGTCGGTGAAGATTCTTGTCTCAGGTAGTGAAGCGAAGGCGGGAGTTGGTGAGGTTTTTGGTATAGCGAAGAAGGATGGGAGAGATTTAATTTGTGAGGGGAGCGCGAAGCTGGTTACGGGTGATAATTATTTTTGGGTTTCGGTGGAACTGAACGAGAGCGCTGATTTGGATGGAAGAGTGGATGCACAGATCCTTTCGGTGGAGTGGAGTGACGGCGCGACTCAGAAGCCGGAGGTCACTTCGCCCAAAGGGAATCAGCGGATTGGTTATGCTCTGCGATTACACGGGGACGATGACTCAAAGGCTTATCGAATTCCTGGAATGGTTCAGACGAAGGAAGGGAGTTTGATTGCGGTGTATGATGTGCGATGGCGTGGAGGAGGTGATTTGCCGGGGGATATTGATGTGGGGATGAGCCGAAGTGTAAATGGAGGTCAGAGCTGGGAGAAGATGAAGGTGATCATGGACACGGGAGATGACCCTAAGTGGCGGCATGATGGAGTGGGTGATCCGGCAATTTTAGTAGATCGTATGACGGGGCGAATTTGGGTGATAGCAACATGGAGTCACGGAAACCGGTCATGGAATGGTTCGGGGCAGGGAATAATGCCCGAGGAAACAGGGCAAGTGATGATGTGTTATAGCGATGACGATGGGGTGAGTTGGTCGGAGCTGATTAATCTGACCAAGGAATTAAAAAAGCCAGAGTGGCATTTTCTTTTACAGGGGCCAGGTGCGGGAATCACGATGAAGGATGGGACCCTAGTGTTTGCTACCCAGTTTCAGGCAGGCCCAAAAAGGACGCCGTATTCTTCGATTATGTTTAGTCAGGATCGGGGGAAGACTTGGCAAATGGGGACTGGAATTAAATCGAACACCACCGAGGCTCAAGTGGTGGAGCTCAAAGATGGATCTTTGATGCTTAATTGCCGTGACAATCGCGGAGGGGCTAGGACGGTGGGAGTGACGCGTAATTTGGGAAAGACATGGGAGCTTCACCCGACTGATCGCGCTGGGCTTCGTGAGCCGGTGTGCATGGCAAGTTTAATCCGAATTGGAGATCGGTTGTATTTTTCCAATCCGAACACAACGAGGGGACGATACAATACGACGATTAAGGTTTCGGAAGATGAGGGGATGACCTGGCCAGAGAAGTGGCACACGCTTTACGATGCTAGGCTTGGAAATGGTTATTCGAGCCTTGCTCCAGTGGGAGATGAGAAGATCGGAGTCCTTTATGAGGGGGTGACTGAGTTGTATTTTATTCGTTTTCCACTTAATGAGTTATCAAATTAGAAGCAGGATCTGGCTGGTCAGCTTGTGATGCCAGTTTTGCAAAAGTGCAGGCTACTCTTTGGCTTCGTTGGCCATGGCATCAAGGTCTTTCAGCTGAAAGCGACTTGAGATCACGTAGGGAGCCTCTCCTTTAACCCAGTGTCCATAAGTCGTCGTAACAAAGGTACCATTGGGGAGGATTTCGACTCCCGGATAAGAGGTGTCGTAATTTTTAGTGTTGTCCTTGAGTCTGAAAAAATATTGTCCGGAATTGCCCTCAACGAGGTCGTCCCAGGTCCCAACCCAACCGACCCAATCTCCTTCGAACGAACGCTCTTTGGCTTTCGCTTTGGGCGAGATGCAGCGGTAGGAAAGGAAGAGGCGGCCGTCGGGTCCATATTTTCCGGTGTGCCGATCGCCGGTGAGAGCGAGGGGGAGTTCACGGGGAGAACTCCATGTTTTCCCTTCATCTTTAGAGAAAATAATATGGGAGTTTTTGCGCCGCGCGTTCTCACGAAGGAGGACGGCGAGAGTTTTTCCATCGGGAGAGCGAACGCAACCGGGCTCACAAAGATGGACCTCGGATGATTTGTAAACAGCATCGGGCTGTGACCAAGTTAATCCGCCGTCGATCGACTTTGTTTGGTAAAGAGTGAATGTTCGGAGTTTGTTTTTGACTGGCTCTTTGTTGAAGAAGCGGCCGTCATCGTGAAACATCGCGAGGTAGTGGCCGGGTCCTGTTTCAAGTGCCTCCACAAATCCCATAACCACAATCCCTCCCCATTCACCGGCGGGCTTGAACTCACTCCAGCTGTTACCATCATCCTCGCTGACTGAGAGACGCGCGGGATAGAGGCCAGACCAGACGATCAGCCGCTTTTTACCATTTGGAGCGATCATTCTGTGAATGGTGGGAACCTCTTTAGAGGTCGCCCAGCTTTTCGGGGTTGAAAGGCGTTTACTCCAGCTGAGGCCTCCGTCCGTGCTGCGTTTGTAAACGATTTGTCCTTTCCCGTGTCCCTTTGGGTAAACGCAAAGGATCGTTTTTCCGTCCTCAAGCAAGGTTGTAGTAGGGTGGCCCAAATATTGATTTTGTTCACGATCCACGATGACCTGGTGGGTGGTTCGGTCATTGAGATCGAGAGTCACAGGTTCCGACGCGAGGATGAGCGAGGGGAGAAAAAGGGGCAGTCGAATAAAGTTCATAAGTTAGGGAAACGGACGATTCTTTGGAAATATTTCGCTAGTGGGAAAGTGGGCGATTGGAGTTAGAGATACCTTTGACTAACCAGAAGACAAAGTAATTCAAACTGGTCTCATAAAGAGACCTGTAGAAACTTCTTAATGATGGAGTTAAGGGATGTGAAAGGGGCGCGAACTAATCCAATTCGCCTTTATATGAATTTACGAAATCTTCTTCCTGTTTTCTTTGCCGGTTCTCTCGCTCAGGGTGCCGTGAAACTCGACGTTCCCTCAAGCGGTGGAGGTGCCCAAGCCAATCTCACCATGACCCAGACTTTCACGACGGAAACGATTGGTGTCGAAAACCAGCTCTCTGAGATTGGTGTCTTTGCAGCGAAGGTCGTGAATGGAAACGAAGCTCTTGGACGGTGTGGTTTAAATGGGGCGACTGCTGGCGGACTTTTGGGAAGTAATGGGAGTCTATTTGAAGGGGCTAACCAACTTTTTGGTAACCAATACGAATTAGCATTCAATGTCACCACGGTAGCTCCTGTTCCAGAGCCAACCTCCGCTTTCTTGTTCGGTTTAGGTGGCTTGATGATTGGCATGCGTCTGCGTCGGTAATTCAGTCGAGCGTTTTCAGATTCCGCGCTTTCGATAGAAGGTGCGGATTTTTTTCGTTCACCCGTAACGTTGTCTTGTTTCGAGTAGGAGAAATTTTTGCGTTCGGGATTTGGCACGGGATGCGCTACGACAGTCGTGATGGGTAATGAAACGATGAAGTTAATGGTGGTAAGCGACCTAGATGGAACGTTGCTAGACCATAGCGATTATTCGTTTGACCTTGTTCTGCCTGTTTTAGATCGAATGGACGAAGCGGGGATCCCTCTTGTGGTCAATACCAGTAAAACAAGAGCGGAGTGGATAGCGATTCGGGGAGAATTGGGGAATTTCGATCCTTACATCGTTGAAAATGGCTCGGCTATTTATGATGGCGAAAAAGTTGAGACTTTTGGCGTTTCGCGTGCCGAAATTCTCGATGTTCTTAAGTCGTTGCGAGGGAAGTTTAAATTTAAGGGTTATTCCGATGTTGGGGTGTCTGAGATTATGCAGTGGACTGGTCTGGGTCGGCAGTCTGCGGAACGATCCGCAGATCGACATTTCAGTGAACCATTGGTCTGGCAAGATTCGCCAGAGAAGGAGGATAAATTTTGCGATTTAATCAAGGAACGTGGCCTCAGAACTCTGCGTGGAGGGCGTTTTCTTCATGTTCTTGGCCAGACAGATAAAAGTAAACCATTGCAGTATTTTCGAAAAGAGAAGGTGGCGATCATTGCGCTGGGAGATCGACCTAATGACCTAGCGATGTTAAAGGCTGCGGATATCGGGGTCATTATCAAGGCCCCTGGCGATTATGTCTTAGAAGCAAAGGACATGCTCCTCAGTAAGGAGATTGGCCCTCGCGGCTGGGCTGAAATGATGACTCAAATTCTCGATCGACTTCAAATCCCACAATCAACAACAAACAATGGCTGATTTTCATCAAGGTGGCTCTGTTGCCACGCTTCACAATCTGACTGCTAGACCTCTGGAAGAATTGGAGGCCGAGCTGGTGGGCTTTTCAGAGAAACGACCAATGGGTTTGTTGCTGCCCTCGCTCTTTTCTGAACTCGAAACTGAGGCGATGCCAAAGATTCTCGATGAGGTGAAGAAAGTTCCATATTTAAGCCAAATTGTGATCGGTTTGGATCGGGCGAGTGAGATTCAGTATCGTGAAGCATTGGATTTTTTTGGAGAACTCCCGCAGCACCATCGCGTGCTTTGGAATGATGGGCCTCGCTTGCGCGCTCTAGATGCCGAGCTCCAAGAACAAGGACTTGCTCCGGAAGAAGAAGGGAAAGGAAGAAACGTCTGGTACTGCCTAGGGTATATGTTAGCGACCGATAAGGTGGAGGCGATTGCGCTGCATGACTGCGATATTGTGACGTATGACCGCTCGCTTCTAGCTCGTTTGATTTACCCAATGGCTAATCCTCAATTCAGCTACCAATTTGCGAAGGGGTATTATCCGCGGATTGCCCATGGAAGTCTCAATGGTCGAGTGACGAGGCTCCTAATCACACCTCTTTTACAGTCGCTCCAACAGGTATGCGGGGATAGCGATTATCTAAGTTATTTGGATGGTTTCCGTTATCCTCTGGCGGGGGAATTTTCATTCCGCAAGGGCGTGATTCCGGATATACGCATGCCGAGCGATTGGGGGCTTGAGATGGGGACGCTCTCAGAAATGTTCAGGAATTACTCCAATAACAAGCTTTGCCAAGTCGATATTGCTGAGGTCTATGACCACAAGCACCAGGATATTTCAGTTGATGATCGAGCAAAGGGATTGTCAAAAATGTCGATTGATATTTGTAAATTGGTTTATCGCAAGATGGCAGTAATGGGTACGGTTTTTAGTAAGGAGGTCTTCCGTACTCTTAAGGCCGCCTACTTTCGAAATGCTCTTGATTTCGTGGAGCGCTACAAAAATGACGCGATCATGAATGGCTTGGATTTGGACGTTCATAAAGAGGAGGAAGCAGTTGAGCTTTTCGCTGAAAACATTATCGCGGCGGGTAAAAACTTTTTAAGTACGCCGCATGAGAAACCGTTTATCCCAAGTTGGTCTCGGGTAAGAAGTGCGATGCCTGATGTCTACGAGCGCTTGATCGAAGCGGTAGAGGAAGATCAGAAGGAGTTTACGGGGAAATGAGCCCGCTAGACCACCTTAACCTTCGTATCGAGACTCATCTTGCCGCGATATACGGGAAGGGGGATCACTCGGCTCTGGTGGGGCGTTTGATTGATGCGATGCGCTTACATGAGCACTTTTTCGAGCCAGTGCCTTTTGCCACTCATTGGTCTGAGAAGGACGTTGCGCTGATTACTTACGGGGATTCGCTTATCCCAAGAGAGGGAACACCACTCAAGGAGTTGGCTTCATTTGTAAGAGAGAGATTGGGCGACTCGGTTTCGATTGTTCACGTTTTACCCTACTTTCCTTGGACGTCAGACGATGGCTTTGCGGTTGCTAACTACGACCAGGTCAATTCTGATTTAGGTGATTGGTCTGATCTCGAAAATCTTTCGCAAGATTATCGGATCATGTCCGATCTCGTCGTGAACCACTGTTCGACTTCGCATGAGTGGTTTCAGCAATTTGAGAAAGATGAGGAGCCGGGGTGCCGCTTTTTTGTGAAAGCGTCACCTCTTGATGATCTGAGCGAAGTGGTGCGACCGCGAACGAGTCTACTTTTGCGGCCCACTGAGACGCCATCGGGAAGAAAGCATGTTTGGTGTACTTTTGGACATGATCAGGTTGATTTCAATTTTCGTGATCACGATCTCCTTGTTGAGTTCGTTAAAATTATTCGGACCCATCTCGACCACGGGATTAGTGTCTTCCGCCTTGATGCTGTGGCCTTTGTTTGGAAGGAGCCTGGAACGGAGTGCATTAATCTTCCGCAGACCCACGAATTGGTCCGTTTGTTCCGGACTTTAATTGAGCATCTCAAGCCCGATGCGGTGATTATCACTGAGACTAATGTTCCGAATCAGGAGAATCTTTCGTATTTTGGAAATGGAAACGAGGCACATGGAATTTACAATTTTTCGCTTCCTCCGCTTCTTTTGTATTCCCTGACTTACGGAGATTGTCGCTGTTTGATTCAGTGGTTAATGAGGATGCCTCCGGCCCAGCCTGGGACGATGTATTTTAATTTTATTGCATCGCACGATGGGATCGGGCTCAGGCCGGCAGAGGGCTTGTTGTCGCATGAAGAGATTCAATCTATGGTGGGCAAAATGGTGGAATATGGTGGGCTGATCTCTGAGCGCGCTCTACCCGGTGGGGGTAAACGCCCATACGAGATCAATATTAGTCTTTTTGATGCACTCCAAACCGAAGAGAAATTCCTGTGTGCGCATACTATCTTGTTGGGCTTAGAAGGAGTCCCAGCTTTCTATATTCATAGCCTGCTTGGAACGCGGAATGATCGAGAGGGTGCGATCAGTTCTGGAATGAATCGTCGGATTAATCGTCATCAATGGAATGCGGACGAGTTGAGGAACGAACTCGAAAACGAAAAATCTCCTCACGCCAGTGTTTTGAAAAAGTTACTGGAACGAATTGATTTGCGAAGGGAGCAGGCTGCTTTTCATCCAAACGCAACTCAGTTTACTCTCCACATGGGAGATCAGGTCTTTTCTTTCTGGCGTCAATCGGTTGACCGACGAAGCAATATATTTTGTCTCAATAATGTTTCAGGTGAGGAACAACGGATTCCGGTAGCAGCCATAAATTTGATTTCGACCGAAGAGTGGTTGGATTTAATTTCGGGAGATATTTTAGAAGATGAAGAGGGTGTCAGAAAAAGTGTAATGACTGTATCTGGCTAGCCAACCGCCGGAAACATCTTCCTTACTGATTAATCCTCGTTGAGGCGGGCGAGGAAATCTTTCACCTCGGGAGAGTCTTCTTCGGGAGACCATGAGGCGAATTCCTTGTCTGTCTCTGGATTATAGGGGCCTTTTTTGACTTCAAAGATTACGGTGTCCGGTTCGTGGACGATCATGCCATGCCAAACTCTTGGTTCGATATCAATGAGGGATGATGTGGGAGTCAGATGGTGCCGAGTGTGAATTGATCCTTCCGGATTGAAGATAAGAACTTCCAGATGTCCATTAAGAAGGCACACCGACTCAGTGGCTTGTTCCAAAGGGTGACAGTGCGGGCGAATATAAGTTCCGGGTTGAAGGAAATTGAGGAGGCGTTGGACCTTTGCGGTTTGTGTGCGCTGTACGGGTTGGATCATGCGAAGTCGGGAGCTTTTTCTAGAAGCAGATTTCCCTTTGGATAGGATTACCTCGTTGAGGGCAAAGACGTCTTCGATGGGATTGGGTAGGGCGTTTGGCATAGCTTCTCAAGGATACTGAGACCCTGCCGATTAGGCGAACTGTTATTTAGGGTGGATTAACTAATTTTCCGAGGTATCGTTTTTAACATGAACATCACTAAAAATGTTGTCGCATATTTTGTAGTTGGCAGTTTGACCCTGACGTCTTGTCAAACGGCAAATCCATACACCGGTGAATCCCAGCAAGCGAAAGCAACAACTGGCGCAATTTTTGGCGGATTGTTTGGAGCTGGGATTGGAGCCTTGTCTGGAGGTAGTAATGCGGAAAGGAAACAACGGGCATTACTTGGGGCTGGGGTTGGTGCCCTCGCCGGAGCTGGAATTGGGGCTTACATGGATAAGCAGGAATCCGAGCTTCGTCGTGAACTCGAAGGGGCCGGCGTCGGAATTAGTCGTAATGGAAACCAGATTACCTTGGTGATGCCGGGGGATATTACTTTCTCGACAGGAAGCTCGGGCATTGTTGGGCAGTTTTATCCGACATTGGCCTCCGTTGCGAAGGTTTTGAATAAATACAATAGGACGATGGTCGCGATCACCGGTCATACCGATAACGTGGGCGCGCGCGACTATAATTACCGCCTTTCTGAGGCCCGTGCCAGCAGTGTGGCTCAGTTCCTGCAGACTCAAGCAGTTGCGTCGCAAAGATTTCAAGTTAGTGGGCGGGGAATGGATCAGCCGATTGCCAACAATAATACCGCGGCAGGTCGCCAGGCTAACCGCCGGGTGAGTATTCAGTTGGCTCCCCTTAATTAAAATTTTCTAATCAGGACAAACGGTGAAGTGGTTCCCCTACTTCGTCGTTTTTTGTGGGCGTTTTGATTGGATAAACTACGAGATTGGCCGCACCCTTACGCCCCTATCCATTTTTATGAACCACCTTCTCGTCTTAATCTGCGGTCTCTCCTTCTTGCAATCCTGCACTCAGGAGGGACAGAATGAACGAGCCCGTTCATCCCCTTATGAGGTCCAGTTCATAACTCCTTGGCAACCAGGGGGTGGGATGGGGCTTTATGTGCGGGCAGGTGGGGAACCACACCCGATTCAGGAAAATATTCGGAACTTTACTATGATCACTAAAAGGCAGTTTTCGCAGAAAGGTATCCCGGCTAATGCTATCGCTGCCGCAAGTTTTCTTGAGACTGGGGATTCCAAGGATGATCTTCAGGCTATTTATGTGATCAAAGAAAATGGTCAGGTTCAGGCTTTTCGAGGATATTTTGTGCCAGGCTTTGGGGGGCCGGTAGAGTGGGAAAAGGTAGACTTCTGATAGGCCTAGGAGCTGTAAGAGTGTCCGCAGCAATTGGAACCAAGCTCGCAGGCTATTTGCTTTCTGGGGCTAATTCTAGCCGGCCTTTTAGATGAATTCCTGATAGGTGGGTTTAATGATCAATTCGGGGACGACGACGTGTTGGGGGAGCTGAGCGATGGCGACAATAAGAGAGGCGATATCCTCGGGGTGCACCATGCGGGCTTTTTGTTCGTCTGGGACTTTGACTGGACGTTCGTCTAGGATAGGGGTGTTAATCTCACCAGGAAAAATGCTGGTAATACGGATACCATTTCTAGCTTCCTCGGCGTTGATGGCAGAAGCCATTCCAGAGACACCAAACTTGGAAGTGGCATAGGCCATACCGGCAAGCGGGTAAGCACGTTTTCCTGCGATTGAGGAAATATTAAAAACGAGGCCGTCTCGCCGTTCGCGCATCGCAGGAAGGGCGGCGTGGATGAGGTTAAAAAAGCCAGTGCAGTTGATAGCGAGTAGTTTATCAAAGTCCGCAGGGTCAATTTCGCTGACCTTGCGTTTTACAATGTTCACTCCGGCCGAGTTGACAAGGATATCGGGCGTGCCAATTCCGGCAATGAGTGCGTCTACTTCGTCTCGCTTTGAGATGTCGCACTTGCGTGCGGAAAGCTGATCTCCGGCCACTGCTTCGAGCTTTTCAAGATTGCGTCCGCAGATGGTTACGGTGGCTCCAGCTTCAGCGAGGGCCTTTGCCGTGCCTAGCCCAACTCCGCTTCCACCTCCGGTAACGAGGGCTGTTTTTCCTGTGAGTGGTTTCATTTAGTCAAAGATAGGGAAGAAAGTGTTGAAGGCTTGTTCTCCGAAGATGGCGGGATCGTTAAAACGTTTGTGCTGGTCGAGAGCAGAGATCGTGTTGAGTTCTTCGGAGGTAAGAGTGAATTCGAAGAGATCGAAATTTTCGCGTAAGTGGTCGGGTGATTGTGTTTTGGGAATGGGAATAGTGCCACGTTGCATGGCCCAGCGAAGGGCGACTTGAGCGGTTGATTTGCCATGGGTCTTCGCGATTTCTTCGAGGACCGGGTGGGAGAGGATACGCTCGTGTTCCTCGGCCATGCCAAGGGGGAGATAGGAGTCTGCTCCGAAGGGCGAGAAGGCGGTGACCGCGACGTCCTGTTCCTGACAGAAACGGAGAAGGTTTTCCTGGCAAAGGTAGGGGTGCATTTCGACTTGCAGGACGGCTGGCTTGATGCGGGCGTAGGCAAGAACCTCACGAAGCATAGTGGTGCCGATATTAGAAACTCCTATGCGTTTGGTGAGGCCGGAGTCGATGAGTTCTTCCATAGCACGCCACGTATCGTAATAAGATACGGATACTGGCTTCATGGCTTCGGCTCCGGCGGTCCAGCCGGGAGGATACATTTTGTCGAAAGGAACGAATTCGAGCGCGATAGGGAAGTGGATGAGGAAGAGGTCGAGTTGTTCGAGCCCCAGATCATTCAGAGTTTTTTCGCAAGCGGAGCGAACATGTTGGGGCTCGTGGTAAGTGTTCCAAAGTTTGCCGGTGACCCAGAGGTCGTCGCGGGTGCACAGTCCGGCTTTGATGGCGGAGTCGATTCCTTTTCCAACGAGGGCTTCATTGCCATAGTCGGCGGCGCAGTCGAGGTGTCGGTATCCGAGCTCAATTGCTTGATGGACGATTTGCGGGGTTAGTTCTTCCGGGATTTTCCAAGTGCCAAGACCGGGAGAAGGTAGGGCTGAGCCATCGGGAAAGAGGTGTGCTGACATATCACCAAGAGCTTAGGAAAAGAGAAGTGCTTCCGGCCAATAAAAAAGCCACTGAACGTAAGGTAGGTTGGCTTAAAATGAAAAATGCCAGGAAGCCACGGCAATGAGGGACAAGCTGCGGCTGCTACGTTTCCGTCCTGACCGGGTCCACAAGCCCACACTCCGCGGCTCCTGACTGGGGAGAGGTAAGGGAGAGCTGCGAGAAGGGCAATGATTTTTCTTCGTCAGTCGCAGAAAGTATCTACGAACACGACGAATAGAGCATGACGAAGAGGGTGAGACGATCTCGAGAAGTGCGACTAGAAAACCGCGAAACGAGATACGTGTCATTTACGTTATTTCGCTGCGTTCCAGTAAGCATCCATTTGTTCGAGAGTCGCTTCTTCCAAAGTTATTTGGTCTCTTTTAAGGCTTTTTTCCAGTTGAAACCTGCCGCCAGAAGCGAGTTCTTTTTCAATAGGGTGATTGGGTGTGGCTTTTGTGATTTGCGCTAAATTTGAGAAAATAACAACGAGCTTCACCAATTTCGGCCTGAAGTTCTCTCGAGGCGGGAGCTCCGTTTTCGTGCTTCGCTAGTTCCTCTCGGACTTCGGCGAGTTCTTCGTCTATCTTCTCGGCGATGCCGGTGGTATCTGGCCAGTCGAAGCCCACCTTGCTGGCTTTCTTCTGGAGTTTAGCTGCTTTTAAGAGGGCGGGAAGCCCCTTGCCGACCCCATGGAGGTAGGGCTTCTCTTCGTGGCCTTTTTCGGCCCGTTTGATGTCTTCCCATTGGGCGAGGACGCCATCGGTTCCGCCGACGTTGGAATCGCCATAGACATGGGGGTGACGGCGGACCAACTTGTCGCTGATGCCGCGTGCAATGTCATTGAGGTCGAAACGTTTCCCTTCTTCGGCAAGCTCAGCGTGAAAGACGACTTGCAGGAGGAGGTCCCCAAGCTCTTCCTGCAGGTTTTCCTCATCGTTGGCGCGAATAGCTGCGACGGTTTCATAAGTTTCCTCGATGAGGTTGGAAACAAGTGATTCGTGGGTTTGTTCTGCGTCCCAAGGGCAACCGCCCGGAGCGCGCAACCGATGCATGATGGCGCGCAACCGCTCGATTTGGCGGCTGGGCTCAGCGCATTTGATCATTTCGTCGTCTGTCATGACTAGCGTCGGGCTTTGTCGAGCACCTCTTTTTCCTTCTTAGTCAGGGATTGGATGCCCTGAGCACTGATTTTGTCGAGGATTCGGTCTACTTCTTTGGTCAGTTCTAGAGGAGAGCGATTGCTTTCGCGCAATACAGTGGCGTCACGGGTCTTTTTGATCCCCTTTTTGGTTGTGCCTGATCCGATCCGGGAAAGTTGAATCACAAATTCTTTGAGTGGAGGTAACTTGAGGACCGCGAATCCGAAGATCGCTCCGCCGAGGTGGCCGGCGCTTCCTCCAGCATTATGCCAATTTAAAATGACAGCCAAGGATTCGATAATGAGATAACCAATCGCGAAGGTTCGCATCTTTAGCGGGATGACGAAAAAGAGGAGGATCCGTGCGTCAGGTGCGATGAAATAGAACGCGGCTAATATTCCAAATAGGCCGGCTGAGGCTCCTACCATCTGAACGGCTGGGATATAGGCGTCAAAAAACCCCGGTAAGAAGAAGAGCAAAGTGTAAAAGAGGGCTCCTGCCACCCCACAGAGGAGGTAAAAGGTCAGATAGGCTCGGCTGGTCATCCACCGTTCAATGTGCGGACCAAAGAAGAGGAGCCCGAGGCAATTAGCGAAGAGGTGTCCTAATCCTGCGTGGAGAAATTGAAAGGTGATAAGACGCCAAACCTGAAATCCATAGAGTCCATCTTGGATGCTAAAGCTACCAAATCTGTAAAATGTAGATTCTTGTAATCGTTCACCCGGGCCGGTTAAAAGAATTTGTAAGAAGAGAACGGTAACATTAATGATAAGAAGCCATTTGCTGACTGGGGCCCCTTCGAAGGGGCCGGGCATGCGTGGCGGGCCGGATTGATAGTCAGGTTGCATGTATTCACGATCACTGTATCCCACGCCAGAGCAATAGCAGTGATTTGCAGGACTGGAAAATGAAACTTTTTCTCGAGGCGATTCCGGTTTGAACTAATACGCGATGACGCTGAGCGATCTCGGATGGAATAATGACTTTGAAAAGGCCTTTAATGAGGCCTCGAAGGATGGCTGGGTGCCTGGACGGTTGATTCGGGAGACAAAGATTAATTTCTCGGCCCTGCTTGATGATGCCGAGGAAGTTGATTGCGTGGTTGGTGGTAAGGTTTGGCACGATGCCTCCTGCGACGCCGAACTTCCTGCGGTGGGTGACTGGGTGGCCATTGAGTTGGGCGCGGGTGAAAACGATGAGCATATTATTCGAGCTCGCTTTCCCCGGAAGACCTGTTTTTCAAGAAAAGCTCCTGGTAAGAGTAGCGAAGAGCAGGTGATGGCGGCAAATGTCGATATCGTAGTTGTGGTGACTGATGCGGGATCTGATTTCAACCTCCGGCGCATGGAGCGCTACTTTACGATTATTCAAAAGAGCGGCGCGCGTTGCGTGGTATTAGTGAATAAGTCTGATCTCTTCGAGGCGGAGGTGAATGAAAAAGCCAGCCAAGAGATTCAGGAATTAGCTCCCGATTCGGAAGTTTATGTGACTAGTGCGACACGTCATGAGGGTTTGGAGGTTCTGAAATCTTACCTCCAAACTGGGATTACGCTCACCTTAGTGGGTTCTAGCGGAGTGGGGAAATCAACGCTAGTGAATCAATTGCTCGGCGAGGAATGGTTGTGGACCGGTGAGGTAAACGAAGTTACAGGTAAGGGGCGTCATACAACTGTGGCGCGAGAATTGGTGGTCCTCGAAGCAGGGGGAATGTTGGTGGACAACCCAGGGATACGTGAAGTCCAGATGTGGACAGATGAGGATACCCTACGTGATAGTTTTGCGGATGTGGAGGATTTGACAAATCAGTGTAAGTTCCGCGATTGTAAGCATCAGGGCGATAAAGGATGCGCGATTGAAAGTGCCGTGAAAGCGGGTGATTTGGATTTGGCCCGCTATCAGGGGTTTCTGCGCCTCGATGAAGAAATCGAGGAACTTAACTTTCGCCGCAAGAAGCGGCAAATGATTGTGGAACGCTGGAGTAAGAGAAATAATCGCGTAAAAGCGCGGAACCGTGATGACCGGATTGAGCTCGAAAAAGAGGAGCGTGGAGAGCTTTGAGAGTTGCGCTTATTCTGGACGCCCCCGCTGCCAGCTCTCGACTTTTCCATTGATGAATTTCACCCAGGAAGAAGCACTAGGAATATAGGCGACATTTGTTCCCATTCCGCCATTCCATCCCCAAGGGCCCCAACCGGGACCAGCGATTCCACTCCGACGGACGCTCCAACCAGGACCCCAACCTCGTCCGCTCCAGCCGCCCCAGGCTGATTGCAATACAACGGGTGAGAGGCTGTTGTAGATCCATTGCTCGTAGCGGCTCCCATCTTTCTCACCCTCAGCTTTACGATCGGGACCTCCCCAAGCAAGAAAGACTGCAGCGGGAGTCATACCGTTTTGGATTTTACCAACCTCGACGAGAGATTGTTGCTCTAGTTCTAGGGCGCGAAAAATTTTAGGATTTTTCGCGATACGAGAGTCCGGAGTTTGCGAACTACTGCAGCTCGCCGCAAAGAGCGCGAGAAAGGGAAGGACGAAAAACGCTCTCATTCTGCAAAGATTAAACAGTGTTTTCTGGGCGTGCAACCGGTTTTGAAATCCTTTTCTGTGTCCTAGGAGATTGGGGCATGGTATTTGGGGCGAGGTGGAGTTGGCTCTCGGCCCCATCTTGGTTGTCTTTTACTTGGTAAGCTGGTGGAGAACTTGGAGGGTAAGTTTCCCGGTGTTTTCGAGGGCGCCGAAGGTGATTTTGTCCAAGGTGTCGCCTTTTTGGTGCCAGTAGGTTGCTTCGCTAAAGTTACCGATGAGGTGGAGGACGGGAAGGTTGGCGCGGTTCATGAGAGGGACGTGATCATCGATGATGGTCATAGGGTGCGGTTTGACCCAGTTTTGTAAGCTAAGTTTGGATGCAGCGGACTGGGTATGACTTTTAAGTTTTTGGTGGGTGTCTCCGCCGATCAGGAGGGGGATTTTCGGGTCGCCGACGATGTCGAGAACGATGCCGATTTGGGGTTTAACTCTGCGCTTGTCTAGTTGAGAGGCGTAGTAGCGACTTCCATAAAGTCCGTCCTTGCGATTGATGTTTTTGAGGATGGCTTCTTCGCCGTCAAAGAAAACGAGTTCGATATTTTGAGCTCCTTCGTTTTTCTCGGAAAGAACGCGGGCTATTTCGACGAGTACTCCGGTGGATGATCCGCTGTCGTTGACGCCGAGAAATTCAAATTCTGCGTAAAGCTTGGTGTCGAGATGGGAGCACAGGAGGAAGGGTGTTGAGGAGTTCCAATCGGGCTCGGATCCGGGCGAATAGCGGGCGAGAAGGTTTGTGAATTCTTGCGGGCCAATAGGGGTGATCCCAGTGAAGCTTTGGCGCTTAGTTTTCCAACCTAATTGCGCGAGCTTAGTTTCGAGGTAATGCAGGCTCAATTGGTAGGCTTCGGATCCAATAGGCCGTGGGCCGAATACGGTGAGAGCTTCGATGTGGGTTAAAGCCTTTTTGCCGGAGAATTTTTCGATGGTCTCCGCCGAAATAGTGCCTGTAATCGAAGCTCCGGAGACGGGTTTGGGCCCCTCTTTTTCTCTGCTACAGGCGATTAAGAAAACAAGGGCAATGGCGCCGGCGAAAGTGGTTTTGATCACGAGATCAGTCTAGGTCGAGACCAAGAAGGTTCAAGATTCTCCCGAGATCATCGTTGCCGTAGTATTCGATTTCAATTCGCCCCTTTTTATTGGTGTGATGAATCACAGTTTGGGTGGCGAAGTGATCGCGAAGGCGATTTTGAATTGCGGTGATATGGGGATCTACGACCTTCGACTTACTTGAAGACTTTTTACGTCCGGTTTTGTGATAATCTTGAACGAATTTCTCAGCCGAACGCACTGTCATGTTTTGTCGGAGTATCTGATCCGAAACCAAAATTTGCTCGTTTGGATCTTTGATTCCAAGGATGGCCTTGGCGTGACCGACAGTAAGGTGGCCATCAGCAAGATGTCGCTGGATGGAGGGTTGAAGATCGAGGAGGCGCATTGAGTTGGCTACGCTGGCTCTTGATTTGCCAACGCGCTTGGCGATGATGTCCTGTTTGAGCCCAAAATCTTTGGCGAGGCTGCAGTGAAGCGGCTTCCTCTATCGGGTTGAGATCCTCGCGCTGTAGGTTCTCGATGAGAGCCATCTCGAGGACTTCTTTATCTGTTGCTTCCCGTTCGATAACGGGAACGGTTTTTAGTCCGAGAGCTTGGGAGGCACGCCAACGTCGTTCGCCCGCAATCAGCTCGAGTTTGCCGTCAACGCGACGGGTGATAAGCGGCTGGATGATGCCGAGCTCTTTGATTGACTGCATCAGCTCGTCGAGTTGACCTTCTGCAAATCGTTTCCGAGGCTGCAGGGGAGAGGGGGTGACCTCGTCGAGAGTGACACTTGGCTTACGCTTTCGCCTGGCCTCAACTCGACCTTGGCATTGGGAACAGTGTCAGAAGAGGCGCCCCTAATTAGTGCCCCGAGTCCTTTTCCTAATGCCTTCTTCGCCATGACGACTCATGAGATATCCAAGGTCTTCCAGAAAAGGAAGAATGGAATCGATCCTTAATTTATCCGAAATTCTGGACTGGCTCCACAGCCTTGACGTGACACGGATCTCAGGGCATCCCAGAGGGGTGAAAAGTCCACTCCTACTTTTATTCATCCTAACCATGAATGCGATTTGTCAGAGAAATGACGTGCCGCTTTCAACAGTTCCCAAGCGAAACATCGTTCCGATGGAAGTGAAAGAGCGTGCGCAAGCGGCAGTTCAGGAAGTAGTTAACAAGACAATCCGCGGAGATTTTCAGGCGGCTTTGGACTCAATGAATCCTGAATATTTAAAGGTGATCGCTCGTCCCTTCGGTGGGCCGAAGAGGTTGAAGGCTCAGTATTTAAAGCAGATGAAGGAAATGGGACAGAACGGAGTCACTTTCCAAGCTGCCATCACTCGTAGGGCTGATATCGCGTTCGAGGTGGATTATGGCTTCGAAGATTTCTTGGTAGATGGAGAAAAGGTGATGGGGGAAGATGGAAAGCCCAAGAAGGTTGCACGCTATCGCAAGTGGATGGTTTTCGTTCCGACAGTCAAAGATTTTCAGTATCTCGACCAATCGAAGAAGCCTGCGAAACTTCGCCGCTTTCGAAAGTGGGAATATGAAATCGCGATTTCTCCAAAGGAGCAAGAGAGTTGGACCTTCGTCAATGGCAACGGTATGAACGCGCTGCAGCTAAGGAAGATCTTTAAGTTTCTTCCGAAGGAGGATAAGGAATTTCAGTTCCCCGAGGTCAAGGTTGAGGAACTTAAGTAACTTCGTTTTAGATTTAAGATGGGAAAAAATAAAAAAAAGGATCGCAAGCATTCCGAAGATAAGCAGGAACGTCGTGTCGAGAAACTTCGCAGACGGGGTGAGAGCGACTTTGTGGAAGTTCGCGGATCCGTGATTCACGGCCAAGGAGTTTATTGCATCGATCCAATCGAGAAGGAGCAATACTTTATTGAGTACGTCGGCAATCGTGTGAGCAAAGAGGAAAGTGAAAAGCGAGCTTTGAAGCAATTTGAAGAGCACGAGAAAAGTGGTGCGGCGGCGGTTTATATTTTCAATCTTACTAAAAAGTGGGATCTTGACGGTAACGTTGAATGGAATCCAGCCCGCTTGATCAATCATTCTTGTAATCCGAATAGTGAGGCGATTCAGGATGGAAAACGGATTTTTATTCAGGCTCTGAGGGATATTGGAGTGGATGAAGAGATTACTTTTGACTACGGGTTCGACGTCGACTGCTATGAGGATCATCCTTGCCGGTGTGGCTCGTCTGATTGTATTGGATACATTGTGGGTCGCGACTATCACGATGATTTGGCCGATCGCCTCGCTGCGAAAGAGACCTCAGATGTTTCTTAATTTTTCAAATTTGGCAAATCCTTTGAAAGCGTGCAATCTCTAGGGACACCATGAAAGCGATTCTATTTATTTTGGCCGTGACTACGGGGTTGGCTTTTGCTGGCTCACCTGAGAGAGCGCGACTCATTTCGCGCGCTTTTGACCAATCCTATCAACAGTGGACTAGCGATGTTCGCACCGCCGCCACTAATGATGCCCAAAATGCAGCGTGGCGTCGTCGCCCAGATGAAATCGAGGTTGGTCGAAAGATCTGGGAGGAAATCCGGAATGATCTTGATAAATCTTGGACCCTTGAATCAGCAGCTTGGTTGTTGGTGAACGCCTCGACTTATGCGGTCAAGCAAGTGAGAAAACCCACGCGACGCGGAGATCCGACTCGCCCGGCAGGTATCATCAGGGAAGCTGTTCGAAGCAATCATCTTCTAAGTCCTAAGCTTGGTTCCTACTGTATTGCATTGACGCACATTCAGGACCCACGATCCATGGCGCTGCTCGAGACCATTGAGAAAGCCAACCCTTCCGAGATGGTTCGCGGGGCTTCTGCTCTGGCGCAGGCTATTTTGCACCGTCGTATTGGTGGAGGGAAACGCGGCATGGCGATTCGGCAAGATAAACTCCGCAAGGCGATTATGGCGCCTGATCTAACCGTGGGAAAGACCACTACTCAGGCAATTCTGAGGGATGAACTCTTCCGTATGAGCCGACTCAATCTTGGTGCCGAGGCTCCCGATTTCACGGGTGTCGAAGTGACTCTCAATAAGTCTTCTCTGAGTGACTACCGTGGGAAGGTGACTATCCTCTTTTTTTGGCATGCCCTCATGCCGGCGCATGACGAAAGTCTTGCTCTAATGGAAAAATATCAAGAGGAGTTTGTAGACAAAAATATTCAAATTTTGGGTGTTAATATGGACGATCCGCGCACTTTGCGCAGGCATATTGCGGAGGGAACAGTGAATTGGACGAACTTTTCGGATTCCACTCAATCGATTACTAAGATTTACCGAATTGAACAATGGCCCTTTGTTTACGTTCTCGATGAGGAGCACAAGATTCGCTATTCGGGTGAGCCAGGGGCTTTCGTGAAAATTACCGCTGAGGATTTAGCCCGTCAGGTTGCTGCGGGTGAGTAGCCCTTGAATTTTCTTTGGCCAAATCTTTCAAGCGCCTCGGCTCGCGAGATTTGAAGTTCAGGCCACGCTGTTCGAAGCGATGTTGTTGGATGTCGATGATTAAAACACGCCGTTCTGGTAAGATGTGTTTCCAAGATGTCAGAGGCATATCAGAAATAATGATGATAGCATCTTCGGCGGGAGTTGCTTCGATTTCGGAGAGGACGTCATGCGCTTCAGTGTGGTTGGACCGTTTAGCTTGAGCAAGGAGAGTCAGGGTGTCGCTCCAAGCCTCGGAGTGGAAAGTCTTTTGACTCTTCCAGGCCAGAAAATCGGCTCGAAGATTCGCGGGTAATCCGATTCCTCTGAGGTGTCTCAGGGTCCCGCAGGCTAGTGAGAGCGAACGCTCAAACAGGTCGGTGCGAATGAGGGTGTGATCGGTTCCAAAGCTATGGAAAATGACAACTGCATGGTGGGGGCGTAAGCCTGGTGGGTCGTATTCCCGGACCCTGGGGCTTCGACCTCTTGCCTGAGATCTTATGGTGGCTGGCCAATGAATTTGCTTGGCTCGATCACCTGGTTGGTAAGGGCGCAGTCCTCGTGGTTCTCCAGGAGTGTCGCCGGATTGGAAGCCTCTACCATCCCACGCGTCATCGAATTCACCGTTCGCAAAGAACTCTTTTGGGACAAGAGGCTTAGGGAAGACCAAAATCTCATGTTCAAGGGTGATTTTTTTCGAGAAACGAAATATCCCCAACGGGAAGGCTGAGCTTAAAGTGCAGGGGTGATCCGAAATAGCCCCCCTTTTGGCAATACTTCCCCGGAGTTTACTTGTCGAAGAGGAGCGGGCAGCAGTCCATGTCGCATGCGTTTCAATTTTGGAAACATGGGACAAGTTAAGCTCAAGGTTTGTGCTGCAGGCATCGAAAAGATTCCGCTTGTTCAGCTGGGTGAGCCGCAAGTCGAAAGAGGTGTCAGCAAAGACGCGGGAGGGGGCAGAGAGTTTAAGGTGGATGCCCCGGAGGTTCCATTTTCCGAATACTATTACCATAAGTCCTAGTAGGAGTCCGGCGGTGCCGAGTGCGATTAAGTCGCCATCGATTCGGAAAACCCCCACCATTGTGAGGGTGAGCGCAACAAGAAGAAAAAGAATGCCGCGCGGAGTGACTGTCACAGAAGGAGTCTGAACAATTTGTTGATTGGGTCCAGCTTCCATGTCGTCTCGACTGGTCTAGGCTTTTGCTAAGGCTTAGGTGAGAAAATGACCATGCGGGCGGGTTCAAAATCGCCTTTAAGCAGTTCCAGCCTTGCCAAGATTGATCCGCTGCCGAAGACTGCGCCCGCTTTCGAAACGAAAGGCCTCCGTGGCGGAATTGGTAGACGCTGTGGATTTAAAATCCATTGACCCTAGGTCGTGCCGGTTCGATCCCGGCCGGAGGTACTTCGTGCGCGAGGTCATTGTTAAAGGCAATGCTTACTTCGATTTTATCGATGGGCAGTTTTTGGTGGGTGAGATTTAATGACTGCGATGCGAATTATTCTTTGTCTGCTGTCTCTATGGTTTCTGAACTCTGCGTGCACCCATACTTCGGGATATCGCCAGACGTCGGAGTTGACTCTTGAAAAGCTCGACCCAAAAGTTTCTCTCGGACATGTTGAAATCGATGATCAGGGTGAATTGATTAGCTTTGATCAATTAAAGCGGGTGACAGCCAAGATTGAGGCCGAGTCAACCGAGCCTCTGTTGATGGTCGTTTATATTCACGGCTGGAATCATAATGCTTCGGAGCGTTTGATCACGGGGGCTGGTGACCTTCATGATTTTCGGGAGATGCTCAAGGATCTAGGGGAAGCTAGTGGGAGAAAAGTGATGGGAGTTTTTGTGAGTTGGCGGGGAAGGTCTTTGGCAACTTTTCCAATTGGAGTTGATTATTTTCATCGGCATGCGGCAGCGCGAAGAGTCGGTGGAGTTTCAGGCACTGAAGTGCTTCACGAGCTAGGTGCCGCAGCACGCGGAGCTAATTCGAAAAATCGAATTGTGATGATTGGCCACTCGTTGGGCGGTGCAATTCTTGAAAGTGCGATGGCGGAGTCAATTTCAGCCCGTGTCGCGATGGATTCTGCACGCGGACGGAAGCTGATGCGCAAGGACTTTCCGGCGGACTTGATGGTTTCTATCAACTCTGCCGAATCTGCAATCTATGCCCGGCAGCTTCTTTCGACTTTTAAGAATCGTGGCATCAAGAATGTTGAAGGAGGGCCTCTTATGGTTTCTTTAACTAGTCAGCGCGATTTCATTACGAGTGTTTTTTGGCCTATGGGAAATCTCATGGGCAGATGGGTTCCGGGGCTTAATTTTTTCAATACTGGAGTTGCCGGGATGTATCGCAGGGACCCTAAGAGGGATAAGTTGCGCGGGCGGCAGGCGGCAGCTCACAGGTCGACAGTGGGACATTTTAAGCCACTATTCAGTCACGAGTTTGAAAAACTAAAGAACCAAAAAAGGTCTCTTGAGGAGCTTTATTGGGACAATAGAGATGCGCGTGAATTAGATGGATTTCTTGTTCGGGGTGAAAAAGAGGTCTACCGATTCTCAAGACCGAAAGGGCCCTATTATAATGACACACCTTACTGGATTGTCCCCATTCCTGGCACCTTCATAAGGAGCCATCATGATCAGTGGAATCCTAACTTTGTGGGCCTGCTGGCCGCAATGATGTCGCTGACCCGTTAGAGTTCCGAAGGCTATTTCCGAAGGCCTAATTCACCTTCGATATCCAGTTGGCGAAGTTGTTCTTCGGTGAAAGTTTCGCGGAGCTTTTTTTGGATGGCTTCATTTCTAAGAAGTGCTCCGAAGTTGCGGCGGTCGTATGCTCTTTGAATTGCGGGGTCGACTGGGATGGCATCAGGGATGAATTCGACTCCCTGTTGTGAGGTCATCGTGGCAAACTTCTCAAGGTTCTCTTCTTTGACGATCGCCAACTTAGCAGCATTGGCTTCGACCGGGTCGTTTAGAAAATCAATCTTCTGGTGCCATTGTCCAATTTGACTGCTGTCGATCCATAGTTTTAATTTTGCAAAGATTGGCTCTTTACTAGAGGCGTCGATTTTACCGCTGACATATTGAGTTAAGCGATCGAGTTCGGAGACCGTGCCTGCGTAACGCACGCCAGTGAGCATGAAGTAGGTAAAGCTAGCACCAAGAAGGAGCCCGAAAATCCCTCCGGCCATTCTGAATCCTCCGGAACGTGCTTGATTATCTTCTTTATTTTTTCCAACAAGAAAGGCAGAGATCTTCCGGAAGACTACAACGGTGAATATGAAGGTTGAAATTCCAAGGGCCGTTGACATCCACGGTTGGGGCTTATCGACGGCCTTCTGCGCGATTTCGAATCCGTTATTATAAGCCCATAATCCAGCGATGGCTCCGAGGGACAGGGCAACGAGATTTAAAAAGAAGGAGACGAATCTCTTCAAAAACCCGAGAATGGTGAAGAGCGCAATAACGCCTCCAATTAAGGTCAGGGGTGAAAGTTGGTCCATTGGATTAGCTTAGACAAGATCTTCCATCAATCGGTTCATGGCGTGTCCGTATTCAACGTAGGAATCGTAACACTGCCGCCAATCAGGCTCTTCGCCTTCGGTCGAGTGGAAGACAGTGGCAACATGTGGCTCAATGGCAAGGCCACCGTTGTAGTCATTATCTTTGAGTGCTCTGAGAATCTCGACGACCTTTGCCTGACCTTCGCCAGGAAGGGTGTATTGGGTGGGCTCGGTCTCGCCCATACCGGGGTTAGTACAATCCTTGATATGAACGTGAACGACGTGTTCTTTGACTTTGTTGTAAAATTCAAGGGGATCCTGCCAAGGAAAGGGCTCAGGCTTGGAGCGGTCGAGTTGAAAAACAGGATTGGCGGTGTCGAAGATCAGTTTTAAGCCTGGAACTTCTTCTACAAGGCGAAGGGTGTGGTCGGGAGAGAAACCGCCCCAATTCATACAGTTTTCATGAACCGCTTGGAGCCCTGCGTCGGCAAATCGAGCGTGGATTTCGCGGAGGCGTCGAAAGCGTTCTTCTTCCTGCTGGTCGTTTCCCCAAGGTTCTTGTGCATATGACATAATGCGGATCAACTTGGTGTCGAGGCGCTGCATGCGGGGAATTGCTCGCTCGATTTCAGCAAGGGTAATATCGAAGTCGGAGGTGATTTTCTTCCCCCAATTGCCAATCAAGGAGCCAAATTCAGGGATGGTGATACCGGAATCGTTGAGTTGGCCTGCGACTTTATCAAACTCATCATCAGGGAGTTCGTGAAGATTGGCCCCGTTCACCCCCCGTGCGGAGATGCGGGTCCAACCAATTTCCTTTGTCGCTTTGATTTGGGTGGCGAGGTCCTGAGCTGCTTCATCTGCGAATCCGGTCAAATACATGGCCGTAACTAAACCCGATTGGTGGATTGGAAAACTCTTATTTCTTGCCGAGAAAAGAGAGCGTATTTTTGGCCGTTTGGTGAATTGTTCTACGACAAAAGGTTGCTATTGGGATTGAGTCTCAATACCAATAGCCATTCGGAAGACCTTAATCCATCGCCAGTCCGGTAGTTTGGACTTTGAAATTTGGCATCTCACCGGGAATCCCGGTGAGGCTGGCTCGTGGGCTGATGTGGTAAAAAGATCCTCGCTTCATCTTGTATTAAATCAAAAAGGGGAGGGCCTCATGATGGATGCGGGAACTCGCCTCACGCTCCTTCCCTCGACGGCGGGTCTTTTTACGACTGGAAGTAAGGCGGGTCTGATGTCAGCGACTCGATTCGCCTCCGATGCTGGACATAATTTTGTGATTTTAGTGATCGCGATCGAATCGGTAGAGCGGGTCTTTGGGCCGGTGGAGCTGATCATGAAGAAAAATTTGGGAATTCTTCGCCGCTGGTCCGAACGCGACTCAGGCTTCTTGGGCGATTTGGTCAGTCCGCCCATTCAATCTGCCGTCGAGAAGGCATGGTATTTGGCTAAGACTTTAGAGATTTTATCGTTGCACTTGTTCCGTCAGCCCAAGGAAGAACCAAGCTTCTTTTGCTCGATGATTAAATCAAATGCCCACCGCCATGTTCGCGAAGCCTTAATGCTGCTAGAGGGAAGGCTAGAGCAGGCCCTTGATTTGAAAAAGCTAGCTCGAGATGTGGGATGCGCTCCTCCATACTTGAGTCGTTTAGTGAAGCAGGAAACAGGGAAAACGCTTCTTTTGCATCTAAGATCGTTACGAATTTCTAAAGCGGCTGAAATGCTTTCGGAGAATCGGCTCAATGTGACCGAGGTTGCATTAGAAGTCGGATATCAATCGCTGTCTCACTTCTCGAAAGCATTCTCTATGGAACAGGGGATGACACCGTCCCAGTTTCTTAAAAGAAGTTCGTAGGGGCTGATCACGTTTTTAAAAACGAATGGAGTTCATCCCATCTTTTTCACAACCCAGAGTCAGGGGATCATAACCGACAACAAGTAATATGTCATTTTTTCGATAGCGTTCGAACCATGACAAAAAACATACCGGTCGTTTTATGTATGTTTGTAATGAAGATTTTAATAATAAAGAAGCAAGTATAGTTTTATCTCCGAAAAACAGCGTGATGACGTCAGGTTTTTTTCAAGGAGTGGATCAGGTTAGAGGATACGATGGTGATTCACGTCCAATTCTAAGGGTTAGTTCCCCGGAGCCCTTTGGGCTTGGACAGCCCGAAGGGATTTACTTTGACTTTACCTCATTTGATCCTAGATCCTTTGAAAATCCGGTAGCTAGCGCGATTCTTTCAGTAACCTCAGTAAGTGGAGGTTTTAATGCGGATGCAGACATAGAGAACCCATTCTTGGTTTCTGCTCATGGGCTTAGTGCAAACCCCTTGCTAGCTATTGTAGATGATACTAACCCCAGCGGGATGATGAGCGCTGTCGAGTTTGAATCAACTCACATCCTAAATATTGTCTCTTCGGCTTCGGTAGATTCCTTGGGACTCGTAACGTTTGATGTCACTGATTTGATCAATGATTGGATTGATGAAAAAAACTCTAATTATTTTATCGCGTTGACGGGTAGAGAAGATGGATCGGGAAGTGATTTTCTTCATGGATTTTCTAATAATTCCGAAGTCCCAGGAGCAACCTTTCTCAGGGTAGAGCAGATTCCTGAGCCGTCTGCGCTAATTTTACTCACGATCGGAAGTCTTGCTTTGTTGGGGCATAGGAGCCGGGGTATGAAGCTTTTCCATCCTGATAGTGTCTCTCTTTAAAATTTATAATCTTAAAGTTATGATTCAGGTTGATTGTTCTAGTCCTTCATTTTGGGAAGGCTTATCTACTCTAGGAATTTGCAAGTATGAAATAAGATTTCCGATGTCTTCAAGTAGAGGCGAAATTAATCTTTCGTCCGGGTATCTTTCAGATGAGGATTTTTTCATTCCCGAAGCTGGATTCTCTTTTAGAGGGGCTTCCCGTGGCATGGTTTATGCATCAGTCAAAAACGCTAGCCTGTATTTCGTCTCAGAAAATCGTGAGTTGGCGATCGTTTTGGAGCCAAAGTTGGCTTCTTCCAGGCGCCAGCTGTATTTTATAACTGGAACATTTTGTGAAAAAAATATGACGGAGGACTTTGAACGGATCTCTGTAAAAACTCCAACTCTTTGTCCGTGTTGCCGAGATGCCGCCGATTTGAGAACCGTTAGAATGGCACAAAATCCACTTACTACAATCTTGGCTAGGACTATCAATGAGGAGATTGCTGTCACGATTTCGATGTCTAGCAGAGATGGAACTTTGGTAAGTTCACACGCCCCCATTAATCTCTTAAAGAAAGGGGATTTCTTAGTTTCCGAGGGTCAGAGTTATTCAATGGAAGTCGATATGAATCATCTATATGCATTCCGCCTTGTCCAAGCGGAACTCGATGGAGAAGTGCATCAATTGCTATTACTATTTAATACTCACGGAGAAAACTTTTGTGAGATTTCGGCAAAGTCTTCTGAGGTAGGAGAGCTATGGCGATCAGTTCTGAATTGTGAAAGAAGTTCTTATACAGCCGCAGGATATGACGATGACCATGTGTAGCTAGGGGCAGTCTGAATTTTCGAAAAGAAAAAATACCAAGGTTTAAATAAGCGCCAAAGAAGCGCAATGCCATCGCCAACGCACGATCTCGGGAATATATGAGATCAAATTAAAAATGATGGTAATTGACCAAGTGAAAATTTCTTCTCGTTCGAGCTCTGCTTATGAGTCCTTGGTAAATCGTTTCCCACCACGGGTCATTCGTTCTCGTGAGTCTTATTTGAAAACTCTGTGTCATATTAAATCATTCAAAGGGCGATCACGGAAACTAACCGCTGACGAGCTTGACTATCTCTCATTACTTCACCTTTTGGTAAAGCGATATGAAGGACCAGAAGAAAAACCACGGGCTGTTGAGTACCTCAAGAAACTTCTAGAAGAGCATAAATTACGGATCAAAGATCTTTCGAAAATTCTGGGGAAATCCCCGCCTCTTTGTTCAATGATCTTGAATGGGCAGAGGGCTATCACTCGGCAGCACGCGATGCGCCTTGGGAAGTATTTTGGACGCGGCCCGGATTTGTTCCTGATGTGAGGGCTGTCAATTTAGCGCAATAATTTGACAAGTGATCGCAATTCAAAGCATCCAAAAAGTGTAATTATGTTGGTTGAAGTAAATGAAAATATACCTGACTCTCCTATCTACGATAATCACTAGTATCTGTGCTCTCGCGGATTCACAGAAGTTTGCACAAGATCGCGCTGCAATCCTCGCAATGTCCGGGGCATTTGAGGTCGAGTTCAATTTTGAAGAAACCGTCTCCTTAGATGAAGGTTACAAGCTCAAAAAACCGTATCTGGCAGACGCCTATGAGCTCGTAGAAGTGGCTCAAGATACGGGCAAATCGATCACTCTTCAGCATTTGTTAGTCGTCGAAGGTGAAGATGGTCCAGTTGTTATTAAACACTGGGGACAAGTATGGAAATATGAGGATCGGAGGACTTTGAATTATGAAGGTGGCAACACATGGCTGCCTGTGACTCATTCGGATGCGGATGTCGAAGGGACCTGGACGCAGTTTGTGACACAAATTGACGAGAGCCCAAGATACAAGGCTTTTGGGGCCTGGGTTCATACCGCAAATACCTCAATCTGGACATCTCGACTCTCGACACGTCCTCTTCCACGTCGTGAGTATACTAAGAGAAACGATTATGATTTACTAATGGTTACGAATCGGCATGTGATAACCCCGGAAGGCTGGGTTCACCAACAAGAAAATAGCAAGCTTGTTTCTCGCGAGGGAAAACGAAAATTTCTTTGTATGGAACGAGGGTTGAATCAATACAGGAGGGTTTCGGATGAGAATTCAAAAGGAGGATTCAAGCTGGCTAGAAAAAAATGGGATCAAACGCGCACTTTTTGGGGCCAGGTTAGAAATTGTTGGGATCAAGTGATTTCAGATACCGATGAACCTATTCGTTACGCCCTGATAGTGGATGGGAATCGGTTGATGTCTGAGGTCAATAGTATGGCACGGAAGGCCGAGAAGGGTGAAGCGATAAACCAAGTAGCGATTCGTGAAGTCCTTACCAAGTTCCTTCGCTAGATTTATCACGATGTCTGTCTCTGTCTAAATGACTCGGCTTACCCAATTTTTAGCATTCTTTTTCTTTTTCTCTTTTTTTGTTAAAGGGGAAGTCACGGAATTAAGGGAGGTCCAAGTAACTGCTAAGCTAATCAAAGATGGCAAGTTGAGAGGGAGCACAACCTCGATTAAGGCAGAGGATCTACTCAGCAAAGGAGCAGTGAACTTACCTGATTCATTGCAGCGTGAACCCGGAGTTTCGGTGCCGCTTGATGTTGCTGGAGTTGATTCTTTAGTGCCTTATTTGGAAGGTGGAAGCAACTCGATCAACATTCGTGGTCTTGAGGGAAATCGAGTTCAGGTTCTAGT
>CAJIZY010000020.1 GCA_905181965.1 Akkermansiaceae bacterium | reverse complement strand
CTCCCGATCTGCTTCATCTTCGGCGTCTTCCTGGTCGGCCTTGGTGGGCGGACCCTCTACCCGATGCTCGCCGACGGCTCTCTGCCCGTAGGCCTCACCAATCCGGATCAGATCGTGGTTAGAGTCATTCAGGATCTCTTCCCCGAACTCCTCGGAACGGTGGGCGTCATCCTTGTCTCCCTGATCCTCGTGGCAGTCATGGCAGCCTCAATGTCCACCGCCGACTCGAACCTCCACGCCCTCTCCGCCGTGGCTACCCGCGATGTTTATCATCAACTCCGCCCCAAAGCCGGGGAGAAGGAACGCACCTGGTTTGGAAGGGCTGTTATCGTGATCGCCACTCTGGCGGCAGCGGGAATCACCTACGCGGGATCCGGGACAAACCTCCTCGATACCATCGCGGCCTTCTTCTTCCTCGCGATGGCCTTCTCGGCGCAACTCCTCCCCATCACCATCGACCTTCTCTTCCTCCGTCGGGGCACCAAGGCGGGTGCGGTCGCGGGACTGATCGCCGGCATGATTGTCGTCTTCCTCTTCCCGCCTCTTGGAGCTCTCCTCTTCGGCGAAGGCAGCGCGCTAGTCTCCGGCACCGGCAAGCTCAAGGCCCTCCTCGACGTCGGCTTCTGCGGCATGGTCGTTAATACGATCGTTTTCGTCGTCGTCAGCCGCTTCACGACGCCACCGGATACCGCGCATCGCGAGGCCTTTGCCCAAGACTTGAAAAGCCAACCACAACAGAACGCAGACCTACCAATTCCCAAATCATGAACACTCCATCCATTCCCAGCTCCCCTCGTATCCTGACCACCACCGTCGGCTCCTATCCGGTCCCTGATTGGCTCAGCGCCCTGCCTTCCGAGCAGGCTGTCATCGATGCCACCCGCGTGATCTTCGACACCCAGCGTCAGTCCGGCATCGATCTCCCTACCGATGGAGAACTTTATCGCTTCGACGTCAATCATCCGGACACCAACGGGATGATCGAATATTTCGTCGGACCGATGGGCGGCTGTGACTCAATCATTGGTCGCGCTGACACCGAAGCCTTTCGCGCCAAGCAGGAGATGGGCTTTCGGTCCAAGCCCGCCGCGGTGGTCCGGGAAGCTCTATCCGGCGGGGGCCTCAACCTCATCGAAGACTGTCGGCGCGCTGGAAGCGTGGCCGGTGGCGCCTTTAAGTTCACCGTGACCAGCCCCTACATGCTGGCGCGCACTCTTCTCGACAATCACTACGGTGATTTCGACGCCCTCACCCTCGCGATTGCCGACGTCCTCGCCGAACAAGTGAAGGATCTTCCCTGCTCCTGCCTGCAGGTTGACGAGGCGAACATCCCGGGTAACCCGGAACACGGCCCGCTCGCTGCTGAAGCCATGAATCGGGTGCTTGATGCCTTCGATGGCCCGACCGCCGTCCACTTCTGTTTCGGCAACTACGGTGGCCAAACCATTCAGGCCGGTAAGTGGAAGCCACTACTTGAGTTTCTCAATGCGCTGCACGCCGATCACCTCGTGCTCGAACTAGCCCATCGTCCGAAGGACGACCTTGAAGCCCTCAAGGAGATCCACCCGGAGATCGGCATCGGTTTGGGTGTGGTCGACATCAAGGTCAACCACATCGAGACACCCGATCAGATCGCCAGGTCGATCGAGGAAGCCGAAGCCGCCCTCGGCGAAGGCCGCGTCAAGTTCATCCACCCCGACTGCGGATTCTGGATGCTCAAGCGCTCCATCGCCGACCGCAAAATTGCCAACCTCGCCAAAGGACGCGATCTTTACTTGGGATAGGATTGACCAGTGCCTTCACTGGTTCCGCAGCAGTGAATGTGCCAGCCGACAAGTTGCCAACTTGTCCTACTTTCACTCACGCCACCTTACAGATGATTCCATCACCCAGAATTACACTACGCCCGTTTTGCCTGATCTCGTCTATCGCCTGCTTGATCACCACGCTGGTAATTCCCTGGCAGACAATTGGTTCGGTGATCTTAGTGGCCGATTTCTCCTACTTTACGGAGAGAGTCGGGGCGATCACTTCGTAGAAACTTGCTCATGAAGTACCTCGCTTGTTTTCTGCCAGTTCATGCCGTCCTTACTCTTGTGGCTTGGTCGCAAGTTGAGCTCAATGAGGTCACTGGCAACATCTATGGAGTGGATCCGACGACGCAGACCTTTGAGTTGCTGAAGGAAACGGAGTATGCTCCGAAAACGAATCTGGGACAGTCGCGCTTTAGGGTGCGCTGGGCTCAAGATGTTAAGATTATAAAGGTGGAGGAACGGAAGAGTTTTTCTGGAATCAAGGGTCCCGTTCTGACCCACTTTCAAGGGATTGATGATGCCAATGCTAAGGCGATGTCCGAGGGACAGCCATTTGTAGCACGGGTGGCGGTAGTGCATCTTGGGGGAGGCAAGGCAACTGGTCCGGAACAAGGGCATCGCAAGATTGTCAGCCATTTGACTCCGGATCTCGGGGAGACTCCCAAGAGCGGTTTGGTCGACCTTAACGGACAGCCGGTAAGAGTGACCCTTCGGCAGCGGCATGCCAGGATTTATGTGCATGAACCTCTAACGCCGGCCGATCTAGAAAAGGGGTTTTGGAAAGTAACGATCCAGAGTGAGCAAGTGGATGGGCATTTTGTGGTTCATGAGATGGAGGTAAGAGCGCTTGAAGATCCTCGCAAGACAGATGATCCCAATCTTCCTCGTGTCTTGGTGGTGGGTGATTCGATCAGCATGAATTACCATGAATCCGCGAGGGCGGCCTTGAAGGGGGTCGCCAATTATCATCGCAACGAGGGGAATAGTTTTTCGACGGTGCAAGGAATCCGGAATATGGACCTTTGGCTAGGGAATTACCAAGAAGAGCGATTGGGCTGGGATGTCATCCAATTTAATCATGGCTTACATGATCTGAAACAAAGCTATGACCAGACGACTGAAACCTTTGGTAATTTTGCAGTGTCGCTGGAGACCTACAAAGAGAATCTTGTGAAGGAAATCGCGATCCTCAAGAAAACTGGCGCGAAGTTAATCTGGTGTTCGACCACACCAATTCCGCAGAGCAATAAGGGTAAGTATGCTCGTCGCAAGGGGAGCAGCGAAGGAGTTTAATGACGCGGCTCTGGAAGTCATGAAGAAGTATCCTGAAATCATCATTAATGATCTGCATGGAGTCGTTAAGGACTCTTCTCTCTTTGATTCATGGCGTAAGGGGAATGATGTTCATTTCTACAAAGAGGAAGAGCAGAAGCTACTAGGTGAGGCTGTCGCTACATCCGTGCGCAAGGCTCTCGCAGCAGAATCACCGCAAGATGAAGAGGAGAATACAGTTCCTCCCAATGTCCTGATGATTTGTATCGATGATCTCAATGACTGGACCGGATTCCTTGGAGGTCATCCCGGAGCGCTCACTCCCCACATGGATGCGCTTGCGAAACGAGGTCGAAATTTTGCCAATGCCCATTGTACTGTTCCGGTTTGTTCCTGCTCGCGGGTTAGCGTGATGTCGGGGGTGGCGGCGACAAGGCATGGGAGTTACGAAATCGGACCCTCTTACCAACAATTACCTGCTTTGAAAGAGATCCCTACGATCCAGCAATATTTTAAGGATCACGGGTATCTCACTTTGGCTGGTGGAAAGGTTTTGCATCAGGACTTCAATGGGCGATTGGCTGGTGCGATTGATCGATCCCTTGGGCGGAAAAGGAGTCCCAGAACCAAGAAACCAATGAGTCGCCCCGCTGATTGGAGTGCGGCTTGGGATTGGGGCGCTTATCCAGAGAAGGATGCCGAGATGGCCGATGTCCAACTGGCGAAGAACGCGGCTAAAGCGCTCCAGGAAGATTTTGAGAAACCCTTTTTTATGTCGGTCGGATTTTTTCGACCTCACGTTCCACTCTTCGTTCCTCCCAAGTGGTTTGAGCTTTACGATGCAAAAACCCTGAGGCTTCCGCAAACTCCGAAGTCGGATCTCGATGACCTACCGAAGAACTTTCTTGGAATCAATGACTATGCACTAGCTCCGACTCATGCCGAAGTGATTGAACATGGAAAGCAGCGAAGCTTGACCCACGCTTACTTGGCTTCCGTTAGTTTTGTCGACCATTGTGTGGGCATCGTTTTGGAAGCTTTAAAATCCAGTCCTCATGCCGAGAATACTCTAATTGTTTTGTGGAGTGATCATGGATTCCACTTGGGTGAAAAACAGCATTGGGCAAAGCGCACGCTATGGGAGGAATCAACAAAGGTTCCGTTGCTTTTCGTGGGGCCGGGGATTAACCCGGGGGAGGCTTGCCAGGAGCCCGCCAGCTTGCTCGATATCTATCCCACTTTAGTCAAACTTTGCGACTTGCCTGCGAGTTCCCATCTCGAGGGAGTTTCACTCTTACCTCAACTTCGTGACGCGGCGACACCGCGGAAGGAGCCGGCGATCACTTCTTCCTACTTTGGTAATCACTCAATCCGTTCCCGGGACTGGCGTTTGATTTCCTATGAAGATGGCGCGAAGGAACTCTATGACCATCGGACTGATTCGGATGAGTTCCACAATCTCGCAAATGAACCAGGCCACAAAGACACTCTTGAGGATCTCTCCAAATGGTTGCCAAAGAAAGCAGCCCCCGAGTTCAAGGCCAAGTCCGAGAGAGCTCGTGTTCGAAAGAAATAAGCTCTTCTCTTAATCCTTGGGACATAGATCGGCCTCCTACTTGGTCTCCAGCAGCTTCATCATCGCTTCACCCATCGCCAATCCAACCTCCATGTAGGTTTGAGCGTTGCCATTGTAATGGCTATTCGACGCTCCGCCTTGACTAAGAGGATGAGTATAGACGGTAGAAACGTTTCCTTTAAAGTCAGGATATTTTTTAGCGGTTCCATCGACCGCGAGTTGAGCATCAAGAATGAGTTTCTCATTTGCGTCAGTGCTATCCTTCGCGGTTTGCCCGAGAGTGGCGACAACGAACTTGGCTTTGGGCGCTTTGAATTCAGCGCGCAGGGTTTTAATGAGATGCACAAGGTTCTCCTCATACTTTTTGGCGTGCGCCAGATTATAGCGATCCTTATCACCCTGCCACCAGGCGAAGCCAACGATCTCATATCCTCTCCCCTTCCAGTGTGGAAATTGGGCATCGAAGTTTTCAAGAACCTCGTGAGCAGCCGTAAAGCAATCATCGTACTGCTTCCCGGCATACCACCCGATCGGCTTGGGCTCCGTGCCCTTATCCCAGCTCAAAGGTGACTCCTTGTAACCAGCGTATATCTTTCCTTCAAATTCATACTGCTTGCCTCCCGGCGGAAGAAAGTCCCAACCCAGCGAACGATTCCCCTGCGAGGTTTTCAAAACAAGGACCGGCTCCTCAACCGCTTCCCCAACAGCATGCCCGAATCCTAATTCTGGCCCGATTCTTCCTCCTTGGACTCCCATCCATCGGCTCCCCGTCGCGGTCACGACGCCTCGATAGTAAACATCGTCACGAGCCGTCCACTGACCCTTGTCATTCATCAAGTAGGGATACTTTCCTCCGAACTTCACCAGCGTCTTCAAAGAACCAGGGACATCCAGTCGGGCCGTCCAACCCAAGCCATTAGCATCGCGAGTGAAGTAGGTGATCTTAAACGGGACCTTCTGCCCTCCTTCCAGTTTAATCTCAGCTTGAACAGCCTCTCCGCCCGCTTCCTGGCGATGCACTTCCTTACCGCCTACTTCCATGAGGCAGTTCGAAGATCCCCCGTAGCCCGGCCGGAATTCGAAGATTCCAGATTCCTTGGGCTGAAAAAATCCCCGTGTCACCTGAACTCCCCCACCAGGATAAGGAGTCGGCTCCGTTCCTCCAAACTTCTCCAGCTTGAGCATCTTGATCGGCTTCAAGGAGTCGTAATCCGCCTTCGCATCGTAGCTCCCTTCATAAACTGACACCACCGGGTCAATCATCTCGGCACCCCACCGGGTTCCACCTCCATCCACTTTCCCGGCACCCACCATGTTAGATTGACCGGAAAGGATAAATACTTTGACGGGATTTTTTGTAGCATGGGCGGAGGTAACTGCCGCAAAAAGAAGCAGGGAGGTTTTGAGGAAGAGATTTACTTTCATAGCCGAATTGAAAGAACTCTCCACCGACTCGGAAGGATTGAAAGGACTAATCTCAGATCGTCCTACCCGAAAGAGAACACGTTCCTATTCTTCTTAGAACCACCCTAAGGCTACAGGGTCTCCATTAAAACCACCTCCGTAAGGTGTCGGTCCCATCCACCGGAATCTTTCCTAAAATTCTTGTCATAATCGGCGCGAGATCCCCGTAATCTTTGCCATGATTACCAAAGATTTTATCATCCGACTCCTCTTGTCCTTCACTCTTCTGACTTCCTGCTCTGCTCAAGGGAAGCGCGTCCCCCTCTTCAACGGGAAGAACTTGGACGGCTGGACCGTGCTTAAATGCGAAGCTGAAGTGAAGGGTGGCAATATGTTTATTAAAAGCGGTAACGGGTTAGTGCAGTCTGAAAAGAAATACCAAAACTTCGTACTCGAATACGAATGGAAAGCTCTTGGCGAAGACAAGTGGGACAGCGGCGTTTACTTTCGCTACAACGAGGTCCCAAAAGGCCGCCCCTGGCCTAAACGCTATCAGGCGAATCTCTTAAAAGGCAAAGAGGGCGATGTTGGCGGTATCAAAGGAGCGTCCAGCAAAGGACTCCTCAAGGATCGCGAGTGGAACAAATTCAAGCTCATCGTTAAGGGCACAAAGATCTCTCTCACGATCAACGAGAAGGAAGCATGGAAAGGAGAGGGCCTTGAGGATCTAGAGGCAGGATTTATCGCTGTGCAAGCGGAGGTTCCTGGTGGCGGCCAACACTTATTCCGCAATATCTTTATCACCGAACTCGAGGCATCTAAAAAATAACTTCTTCTCCTGACAATTGGCTCACTCCCCGGAAAGTCTCCACGGATCACAGCCCGCGGGCCTTTCAATGGGGTCCAACCCAGATCCAATCAGCCGCTTTTTTCAATCCCTTGCGCACCAGGATACCAGGCTGGGAGAACCGCGGCTTCCTGATCAAAGATCCCGAGAATCTTGGGGGGCACGTGCTTCCTGTTCACGATGACGGTATAAACATGTTCCGTGAACCAAGCATCATAAAGAGTCCACTTTCCCTTCTTCCCTTTAGAATCACCCCAGCTATTTTCAACCAGCCACTTGCGCGGCTTGTCATCCTTCAGGTCAACACCCGTTAAGACCATGGCATGGCTCGATGCCCCCGCTCCAAAAAGGGAGCGCTCAGCCTTAGTAAGATCAAGCTTGAGATCGAAGAGTTTCTTATAATCGTAGAGGTCCACCTCCATCACTCCGTGTTCGGCCGATTGGTCGATGCCCATATTCACTGCAAACCACAATGGTTCGTTAGCCAGAACCGATTTGATGGCAACCGCCTTCATCTCATCGATTCCAATATTGGCAAAATTCATCTCCTCGGCTCCGGCAATATTTCGAGCACGGTGGAAACGAAAATGGGCTTCAGTTTCTTGACTAGGATCATTGTAGAGACAAACAAAATCATCGAGATCCAACCCTACAAATTCGCGGTAAAATGACTGCGGTAAGAAGGATTTCCACTCCGTCAACTTTTCAGCAACCGGAGGCCAAGAACCCTTTTCTTCTTCCTCTTCTGTTTCAGCCTTGTCGGCCTTGACCTTACAGCGCCATTCAAATTCTTTGGGCGGCTCACCTAGATTAATCACAAGAAATCGGTAAACATCAGAGAGGCCTTTCTCTTTGAGCTTACGAAGGTCTTCAACTGGAGCCCCCCCTTTGGCAGCTTCCAAAATCTCATTGGCTTTCACTCGCAGAAGACGGTCCAAAACAAGATTCATGGTGCGCGTATTCTCGCTACTGTGAGTTTCCGGCATGATCGAGGAAGGCACGACCCCATACTTGCCAATTAAGCCAACGACATAATTCCACCATCCACCGTCGCCCACCATCCACTCATTAATAAGCAACCACTCGCGGTCAAGCCGATCAACCTCACGAAGCTCGATAACGTCTTCAAGGTAAAGATTCGACTTCTCCATTTTATCCCAAAACTGAAGGTAAGCCGTTGAAAACTCGAAGCTATCGAGCCCTTGCTCATGGATCACCTTGGGCCGCATCATATTGAGACCTGCGAACATCCAGCAACGCCCAGATGATCTTTGATTGGTGATCCCCTTCGTCTTGATCTTATGACTGAAATTCCCGTCCTCGCCGGAGATGATCTGACGATTCAATGCGAGTTTGTTAATCTCATTGTTAGTCACAGCATTATGACGAAGCAAATCCTCACTCTTCATTTCATATCCTTCCTGTAGGCTAGAAAGAAATTCAGGAGTAAGCGCGCCGATTGATTGTGCCAAAGACATATTGATAGGTATTTTGAGAATTCTCGCTATTGAATTTTAAGGGTTTTAACCACTTCTTCGGCAAGCTGTATAGAGCCTGCGCGAGTGTAATGGACGTCCGCCTTCTTTTGGTTGGCCAATAAACTTTTTTAGCAAACGAATAAAGATCGTGAATCTCAACTTCCATCTCATTCATTACTCTCGCCGCGATTTTATTATACTCGGCTGAATGCCCTGGCACCCGTCCTCGCACGCCCGTTGGCACTGGGGTTGTATTTCGCCAAATCAAGCGCGCTCCAGTTTTTTTCAGACGCTTCACCAACTCGCGTAAATTTTTTTCGTAAGCCTTTGGAGCCACCTGCTGCTTGCTAGTCTCGGCCTTAGGGTCCGCAAGATTTTCACCGTTAGGCCCCATATATTTAAGATCATGAAGACCCCAATTAAAATGAATGATATCCCACTTCTTATTTTCTCCTCCAGTTGCCAACCACGTCTCCAAGCTCTTAAGGCCATGAATTGTTGCGGCACAATTCACAGGCGGGCGGTGAACATTCGCTTTTCCATGTAACAAACTCCGGACTGGGAGAGTGTATCCGATTGAGATCGAATCACCAATCAAGAGAACTCTTGGCAGCCCTTTAACATCTTCGATCTGTTTAAAAGGCCCTTTCTTTGGAGCCGCAGCGACCAGCTCAATTAGAAGAAGAGAAGCGGCAAGCATTCGAATCATTCATGGCCACTATAGTATTCAAATGCATGATGCAAGAACCCGCCCTCACCCTTGCTGCCCCGATTCGGGCAAGCCAAAGAATCTCCCTCGCTGGAGACAAGAATATCTTACTTCACAAAATCTCTATTTCCTTTGCGGCTCAAAACAGACTAACGCTCAATCAATTTTTTTATGCCCACTCATTATTCTGGGATCTAGGATCTCATCATGCGCCTCATGATCATATCTCTTCTTCTCACCTTCTGGGCTGCGGCTCAAAAGAAGCCGAATATCGTCATCATCATGGCTGATGACCTCGGCTTTTCTGACCTCGGCTGCTATGGCTCGGAAATCAACACCCCCAATCTAGATACTCTAGCAAAAGAAGGGCTCCGTTTTACCCAATTTTACAACACCGCAAAATGCCATTCCTCCCGTGTCTCGCTCCTCACCGGCCTCTACTGTGACCAAGCTGGCGGGGCATCACTCTCACGCGGCGCAAGCATCGCCGAGGTCCTCAAACCCGCCAAATACCATACGATGATGGTCGGAAAATGGCATCTTTCAAAACAACCCACGGACTTTGGTTTCGACCGCTACTGGGGCCACCTCTCCGGAGCAACCAACTTCTTCACCGGCGACGACACCTTTCGGCTCGACGGCAAGCCATGGAAAGTCCCCGCTACTCACAAAGGAAAACAATTTTACACCACCAATGTTATCACCGACTACGCTCTCGATTTTATTGACCAGCATTGGAGCGTCAAAGAAGAGGAAAACCCAGACCCCTTCTTCCTCTACTGCGCTTACAACGCTCCGCACTACCCACTGCAGGCTTGCCAAAAATGGAATAAAAAATATAAGGACAAGTATACTAAAGGATGGGACATCCTTCGCCAACGACGCCACGAAAAACAAATTGAGTCCGGCCTACTTCCTGCCAAATGGCCACTTTCGCCGCGAGCCGCCCATATTCCAGCATGGAACAGTCTATCGCCCGAAGCCAAACAATGGGAAGGAGACCGCATGGAAGTTTATGCGGCGATGGTTGACGTCCTCGACCAAAACATCGGCCGCCTCGTCGCACATCTTAAAAAGAAAGGCCTCTATGACAACACTCTCATCATGTTCTGCTCCGATAACGGAGCCTGCCCCTTCGATCGCACCCGTGGCAAAGAACTCAAACCTTGGGACCCAAAATCCTACTGGTGCTATGATGTCGGCTGGGCCTCACTCGGCAATACTCCCTTTCGTCTTTACAAGCAGAACCAACACGAAGGCGGGATTTCGTCGCCCATGATTGTGCGCGGTCCCAAATCTCTCCTGAAGACGAGACCTAATTCTTTTACCCGTCAACCCTCTCACCTCATTGACTTCATGGCAACCTGCATAGAGATCAGTGAAGTTTCTTATCCGAAAACAATTGGCGGTCGCACGATTGACCCTCTTCAGGGAAAATCTCTCCTCCCCATCTTTGCCGGACAAGAACGCAAGGCTCACGATCCTCTCTACTTCCACTTCTCCAAAGACCGTGCGCTCCGCTCTGGTGACTGGAAAATAGCCTCTGCAAAAATGGGCCGTTGGGAGCTTTACAACCTTAACGAAGACCGAACAGAACTCCTCGACCTCTCCGCAAAGCACCCGAAGCGGGTTGAAGAAATGGTGGCCCAATGGCAAGAGATCGCCAGAACCAAAGACCGCCTGCCCAAGAACCAACTCAAAGCAGTCAAAGATACTCTCACTCCCCAGAAGTTTGGGATCCGCTCGGATCCCAGAGCGACGAAGTAAAGCTAACCAATCACTCTAACTTGCGGACCTTCAGCCCAGTCAGATCAACGAATCTAGAATTAAATTCACCGACTCAATAATGCGCTGATCACGCGGACGTAAATCCGGGGCAAAAGATTCCCCCGTAATATGTTGAAGACCTTCAATATAACGAACCGCAATCTCATTTGCCTGTTCTTCTGAAAACTGTTGATCGTTCTGATCCTTAACCATTCCTCGGGCAAACTCCTTGGAAAACGATACCGGTTTACGATCTCGAGTCACCACCTCACCCTGATCATCTAATCTCCAAAAGCGGGACGAATCCATGGTGTAAAGCTCATCGGCCGCCACGATTGCTCCTTCCGAATTGATTCCATGCTCGGTTTTTGTATCCACTAAAACCATTCCCCGCTCAGCCAAATATTGCGAAACAATCCCAAAGGCCATTAACGAGGAATTACGAATCGCAGCATACTGTGGTGCCGTGCAAACACCTTCATTAACGAGATACTCCGCATCCACGGTCCGATCTATTTTATCCTTCGTACTTGGTGTATCCATCAAATACGGAAGTCGACCATTTGGCTCAAGTCTTCCAACTTCTAAATCATGCCCCGCGTACTGCATGATCTTAGTTTCAGCCTCTTTCGCGATAAGCCAGTGTTGATAAAGTGAAGTCGATGTCGAACTTTCCGCCATGTAAAATCGAACCACGTTTTCCAACATCACAAGAGTCAAATTTTCAGCCGGAATAACGGTCGAACTAGGTGCTAGGTCTCGCACTTCAAACTGCGAACTTCCCATGACATCCTTCACCAAACGTAGCATTTGGTCGTGATTCACTGCGAGCACCTGATCTTTAAACGGAATAGCTCCGCGGTTTACATCATGAGTAGAAATTCGATTGTTTCGAAACATCAAACGGATGGGCCTGCCATCACGATGAATCAGAGGTCCTCCAAAAACGGAATCAGAAACCTTCCCATTCAAAACGGTGCTCCCCTTAAGTCGAGAGATCTCACCATCGTCAATCAACTGCTGAATTGACCGCCCGTCATTCACCGCTGATCCATGCTCAGCAACCAATTCCTGGATTTCCTGAATTCCTAACATTCGCTTGAAAAATTATGCCCGACTCCTTGTCAGCGAGCGAGACATTAGCCGCTCAGCCGACAACTACAAGCACAGCGCAATACTTCACAAGCTTCTAGCAAAGAACCTTCCGATTTACCCCACCAAATCAAACCGCCAAGAAGAAAACCTCGTTAATCGATGATGTAACCGAGGGTTGCAAAAAACATCTCTTCAAAGCTTTGCTCACCCCACCCTATCGATTTGGTTGGATCCGGGTTGTGAGGATTATAGGGAGAATTATCCCAAGCATTCCGGACATGTACTTGAGTCCCCGCAGGCAGTTTGCGCGGCTCTTTTAAAACGTAGGTCCGCTGCCAGTTGAAGTTATAGTTTGGAACCGAAAGCAACATCTCACGCCTTCCATCCGGGAATTCCGCTTCGAATTCCATGAACTTGCCCCGGAAATGCATGTGAGGGTTGATTGCATAGAGCGTGACATTCCTGCGGATGGGTAAGGTTTTCTGCTGCTTATATTCTTGATCGCCAGACGGAATTTGGAAGCGCCTTTGAGCAATCACCGCGGTTCTAAAAATCTTAGTAGTTGGTTCATGAGAAATATGAAGACCAAGCTCTGTCTCGTCTACTTCAGACTTTCCAGAAGCCGTATAGTGAAGCTGGAACCGTAATTGATGGCCCTTCTTCAAGAAAACCGAACTGCCCTCTGGATAACGTTGCCCCTGGGTCCCCGGCGCATAGCCGGTCACCCACTGTGAGCTCCTCCGTGTTCCAGCTGGATGGGAAGTGACTATGACATGATGCAGAACTCTCGTATTCCCGGGACGGATTTCGGTTGCCTTTAGCCAAACATCCCGATCGAAAGGATTGTCCATCGTAACATAGCGATAGTCAAAAACGCCCTCGGCCATCACCTTCTGCGCCGGTAATGTGATGATCTTATCAGGCTTTCCAAGGAACCATTCAGGCACCTGTTTTTCCAAACCCTCCAAAGGGTCCGGGCCATCACCTTTCGGACTCCCATCAGCCACCCAGCTAACAACCTTGTTCGCTTCTTCGGCGGTAAGGCTGCAATCATTTGCAAATTCCCCAACCTCAGGATCTGCCTGCCATGGGGGCATTTGCCGGGTCATGATGACTTCCGAGATCATGTCAGACCAACCCGCCACCTTTCGGTAGCTACTCATGGCAAAAGGACCAAGGCCCCCTTTGGTGTGACACGAAGTACACTTTTGGGCGAGAATTGGAGCGATATCCCTCGTGTAGGTCAGCCCTTTCGGATACTTGGGGAAAGTAATCTTACAACCGGGAGCCTCAGTCTCCGCCGGTTTAACTTCATGTCCCCCAAGAAGATTATCAAGAGCATCGCGAAGGTAGTGCTTTGTCGCTATCGGCTTTGCAGCTTGATAACTTAAGCGATCATCGAATGCTCCCCGATAGACAATTTTTCGACCTGTCGAGCTGATCAAATACACCTCTGCGGTTCGCTCCACGCCAAGCGAGCGAGCGACAATCTGTGCCTCATCCTTAAGCACTGGCATCCTGATTTTAAACTCCTCAACTTCCTTCGAAATATCAGCCCGACTATCCTGAAGATTTGCATTAAGCATACAAAAGAGGATGCCTTTATCTTGGTAGATCGCACTCATGCGATTCAATTCTGGAATACGCTTTTGAACTAAGGGGCATCCATTGCCCTGCACAAAAACTACCAATCCTTTCACGCCCTTCATCTTAAGATAGTAGTCCAATTCGTGGGACTTCCCCTCATGATCAATGAGTGCAAAATTTTCGGCCCGAGAAGGGCCATCTCCAGCATTCGCATGAAATGACAAGAGGATTGAGAATATAAAAATTAAATAGCTGTAATTCACGGAAGGGAACGGGGTTTAGCGAAAATACCATACTTTGAAAATCAAACAAACGGCTCTCGCAGAGATCCTTTTTTAGCGCTCCGTCAACTTATTTAACGAGACCAATCAAACCGGGAAACAGTTGAGCCCGATCAATTCTCCACTGTCTTGAAAGCACATTTTTTAAAAGACCCTCCCATTTCATCTTAAATTCATCTTAAATCCGTAGGTTAACCCACGTTATGAAGAAATTCCTCATCCTCTTTCTTTCGTCGCTCATAGTCGTAAGCAATTCCCTTTACGGACAACGCTCACAACCCCCGGGGCAGCGAGGCGGCGGAGTGGACACACCCCGCGGTGAACGCCAACCTAGAGGTGGCAAACCTCCACGGGGCAATCGTCCCCCGGGACGAGGTCAACGGCCCGGCGGGCAACGAGGCGGCGGCCCGCGGCCCGAAAACCTTGCTGAATCAGAGGCCGAACTAGGTTCAGCCGGCATCGCGTGGTATCCCATTCTCAAAGACGGATTGGCCGAAGCGAAACGCACCAATAAACCGATTCTTTTTATGGCCGTAGCTTCACAATGCGGCGGTATTTCAGGTGTCTTCTGACCTGGTTACACCAACACGCAGAACCGTGAGTTCAGCAATCCAAAAGTCATCGAAGCAACCCGAGATTTCGTATGCATCCGCATCGACTCCTATGAAAGCGAAGAAGCTCAGAAGATCGTTCGCGGCTACCTCAATGGTAGTTTCGAAAACACCGCCTTTTGCCTCCTCTCGCCCGATGGTGAAAAAAGGCTTTCGAGAAGCAGCCGTGGCCCCAATCAAGTCCTCGGAGGCGATCTAGTGTCAGCCTTTGGAGAAATCGCTGATAACTACAGAGCCAAAGGAAAAAGCGAAGCCGCAGCAGTTCCCGATTTCCCAAACTTCCGCCTCGGGCTCAATGTCGCCTCCGCCGACCAACGCGTCATCATTCTCATCAGCGGGACCGAGAAAGAAATTAAAGAAGCCCGAAAATCCATTTCTGCAGTCAGTAACGACCCCGAAATTATCGGGAGATTCCACTACGACTTTGAAACTGACCCAAAGACTTGGACCGGAATTCTTACCGGAAGCAAATCCAAATCAGGAATCAAAATCATTGTCCCTGACACTTATGGCCAAAAGGGTAAGATCGTAAAGTCTCTGCCCCTTGAAACGAAGGCCGAGAAACTCAAAACGGCGCTGCTCAAAGCAAATGAGACTTTCGTAAAAACCACTGAGAAAAAGAACTACCAGAACCATGTTCAGGAGGGGCGCCGTAAAGGGATCAAGTGGACCATGCCCATGGAGTTCGGGGAAGACCGTGATGGCGACGGAAAGATTGATCATCGCGCAGGACGCAGACGTTAAAACAATAATTTTTGATTACCTCAGCAGCTGGAACGATCTGTTTTAGCTGCTTTTCTTTGTCGCTATTCCTTCCGGATCTCTCTGGGGAAGCGAAGAATTTTCGCCACTACGAGGAAAATCAAAAAAGCTGCTAGAAATACCCACGGTTGCAATTCGAGGGTCCACTTCAGAGCCTCGTCATCCGTCTTCTCAAACTCTTTTTTCTGTAAGGAAACTGTTCCAGCAAAAACCAAACTCGCAGTGCCATAACCAATATTAAAAAGTAGTCCCTTCACGCTTAGCACTGTCGCACGTTGATGCGAATCGGCGAGACCATTCAAGTATCGGCTCATTAAAAATCCCAGATGCGACATTCCTGCCATCACTCCAATTCCCGGCAACACTCCCCAGTAAGCCCAAGTTTGGCCGAGTGCGTAAAGACAGAGAAAGGACCATCCTGCGATCAGCACAAAATTAGTAAGCGGAGTGTAAGCGCCCACCAAATAACGCGAAAGGCGCGGTAAATAAACCCCAAGTATCGCCGATCCAGCTGCAATAAATCCAAAGGTGTAGGTTGGAATCTCAATCACCCGATAATATTCACTATTGATGGTGGCAAAATTTCGAACGACCCCATCAATTAAAAGTCCGCCCACCACCATTAAAATTGCCACCTTGGTCGTAATGACCCACTTCGCAGCCCTCCAAGTCTGCTTGAAAATTGCCATAAAGCCGGCAGCTTTGACTCCCCCATTAAATTCCTGGAACCTCAGCGAAATCAAAAAAGCCGCGATCGCCTGAAAAAAACAGAAGACGATCGGCAGACGATGAGCAAACTCCATATTGAGCCCAATTGCTCCTGCATCATAAACCAAGGCACCCACAACCATCGCCACCACCATTGCGCTCGACCTAAGCTTGAAGGTGGTCTCTAGAACTTCATCCCAATCTTCCTCCTTTTCTAAACTATCAAATGCCAGGGCCTCATCCGCCCCACTCGCGGCAGCCTCCGCTAATCCGCTCAAAACACGATTCACGACACAAAATCCAAATAGCCAAAGCCCCGCGTCTTTAGGTGCCACCAGCAGCACCAACATCTCGAGGACCATCAAACCTGCTGCCGTGATCAAGAGCTTGCGCCGCCCGATCAAATCCGCCAAGGCTCCAGATGGCACTTCTGCCAGAAAAATTGTTACGGCCCAAATCGCATTTAAGGTCACGAACTGGGACAGCGTGAGCCCAAGATCGAGAAACAAAATTGCAAGAATCGGATAGTAAAACCGAGCGTTAAAGAGGGTCGTAAACCACGCATACCAGCGAACATTAGGTTGGGTGAATGGGCCCGTGGCACGAAGTAAGGAAGACACGCGCTACGGGTAGTGGTCAAATCTCGGATTTGCAACTTCCCACTTTTCTCTTCATCATTTCGCCAAAACCATGACATCCACCTCCAAACCCAAATCGTGTTGTAGCAGTCAGCCTCCCGAAACCGAGAACCGGGACCTTGGCCTATCGGCCTATGGCCCCCTGTTTGTCATTCTTTTTGCCGTAGCTTTAGGAGCCGCCGCACGACATCATACGGAGATCAACTGGTCTTGGCATATCTGGATGCACGACTTCATGGGCTTATTTCTCCTCGTCTTCGCGATGGTAAAACTTTTTGACCTTTCGTCCTTTGCCACCGGTTTTGCGAAGTACGACCTTCTCGCTGCACGGTCTCGCACCTATGCACTCATCTATCCCTTTTTAGAACTCGGCCTCAGTCTCGCCTACCTATCACGATGGCAAACTCAAGCCACCTACTTTGCTACCATCGTGATCCTCTCTTTCGGCGCGCTCGGAGTCTTAAACACCATGCGACAAGGCAAACAAATCAATTGCGCCTGTATGGGAAAAATTCTCGAGGTCCCCGTATCAACGGTGACTCTTACCGAAAATCTCAGCATGTCCGTAATGGCTCTAGCGATGCTCCTGATTTAGACATACCACCACCCCATCGAAGAAACCTATTATTGCGATCTGATGGACCCACTTACCCGGAGGGAGGGATCAACACATAAGCGACCATTCAAAAATGGTTTCTAAAAAACGTCTTCAAAAAGAAGGTAGCCAGTCTCAACAAAGCCATGCTTTAAATAAACCTGCTGAGCGGACTGATTTTCAGTCTCAACATAGAGCCGGCACCCACAAACGCTTTCATCCTCTTTGGCCCTTCGGCGTGCCTCTTCGTATAGTTCTTTGAACACTCCCTGACGCCGATATTCCAGCAGAACATAGACACTCTGGATCCACCAGAAATCACCATTCCGCCAATCGCTCCACTCCTTGGTTATCATCAATGACCCAGTAACTTGGCCCTCTATCTCCGCTACCAAATAAAATCCCCTAGCAGCATCCTCAAAGACCCCCCTAACTCCAGCTTGCAAAATCCCCGCATTTAGTTTCCTCCCCTCAGTCTCCAAGGCCATCTCCATATTAAAACTAACGAGGTATGGTAAATCGGCCTCTTCCGCCGGACGAATTTTGATCAAACTCACGACGTGAATTTCCTCTGATTACCAGGGTTGAAACAAGCCCTTTTTAAGCAAATCAAAAAATCTTAAGGGGCTTCACATTTTATCGGTCAACGTAGGGTCGGTGATTCGGCTCCAGATTTCTCTTCAATCGCATCATCGCAATCAGTAGTTTACTAGCGCGACTAGTGACGGCCTCCTAAAATGAAACTTGATACCAATTCCATGAACCTTTTTGAGAGAAAGCTTACACTTTGGGTAGCCCTTTGTATCGCGGCTGGACTTATTCTTGGAAAAGTATTTTCGGGATTCTCGAAATCGCTCGACGGGATGGCCATTATGGTAAATGGCGCGCCGGTGGTTTCACGTTCCCATCGCGATTTGTCTCTTCTTCATGATGTATCCTATCATGGTGAAGATTGACTTTGGGAATGCCCTAGTAGCGCGGGGAACTCTCAAACCAGTTTTACTTACCTTGATCATAAATTGGGCTGTCAAACCCTTCACGATGTTTGGAATTGCAGCATTTTTTCTTGGCGTATTATTCAAAGGCTTTTTGCCTGGGGCCGAGATTTTGAAAGATGGGACCGAGGTGGAACTTTATCGCTCTTACATTTCCGGAGCGATCCTTCTTGGTATCGCGCCCTGCACAGCGATGGTTTTAGTCTGGGGATTTTTGGCCAAGGGAAACCAAGGGCTGACCCTTATCATGGTGGCGCTAAATTCATTATTGATGGTGGGTTTCTATGGATTACTGGGCAAATGGCTTCTTGGCGTGAATCAAATGCCGGTCCCCTGGAAAGCGCTTTTGCTATCCATTTCTATCTATGTCGCGCTACCTCTAGTTGCAGGATATTTTTCACGGAAGTGGATTCTGAAAACCAAGGGGCAGAGTTGGTTTGATGAAAAATTTCTTCTTTATCTCAATCCGGTATCAATTCTAGCGCTCCTAGCGACCTTAGTCATTCTGTTCAGTTTAAAAAGTGAAACTATTCTCATGTATCCACTAACAATCTTCTGGATTGCGATTCCCCTAGCTCTTCAGACTCTCCTGATTTTTTTTATCACTTACTTTGCGGCGAAAATCTTGGGATTTCGATACGAAAATGCCGCGCCATCGGCCATGATTGGGGCATCTAATCACTTTGAGGTCGCTATCGCCACAGCTGTGATGCTTTTCGGCCTTGGCTCAGGCGCAGCCCTCGCCACCGTGGTCGGAGTTTTAATCGAAGTTCCGCTGATGCTCATGCTTGTGAGTTACTGCAGAAGGACCAGCCATTGGTTCGCGAGTTAAAGCGAAGAAAGAAGAAGATATCGTAGAGTCCCGATATTTTTCATGGTTGGAGACCTCGAACTTCGATAGAGTTTTATAGTGATAGAATTTTCGAAATTAGCCGGCCATATAGTCATCCTTTCGCTTTTGGCCTGTGTCTTACAAGTCTCCGCACGTAAGCCCAATGTCATAATAATTTTCACCGATGACCAGGGCACCGTTGATATGAATTGCTACGGAGCCAAAGATCTAGTTACACCGAATATGGACGGGCTCGCAAGACGCGGGGTGCGTTTCACCCAATTCTATTCGGCCGCTCCTGTTTGTTCGCCCTCGCGGGTCGGCTTAATGACCGGTCGCACTCCGCAGCATGGAGGTCTCAATGGTAATGTCCCGCTCGATTCAGTCGGAATGCCTTCGCAACAAATTACAATCGCCGAAAAGATGAAAAAGGCAGGCTATGCCACCGCACACATTGGCAAGTGGCACCTCGGACACCACAAGGAAACCATCCCGAATGGCCAAGGTTTCGATCACTCCTTTGGTCACCTCGTCGGCTGTATCGACAACTATTCGCACTTCTTCTACTGGAGCGGACCTAACAAGCATGATCTTTGGCGTAATGGTAAAGAGGTTTTTCATAATGGTGAATTTTTCCCAGATCTCATGGTGAAAGAAGCAGGCGAGTTTATTGATAAAAACAAGGACCAACCCTTCTTCATCTATTTTGCTCTCAACACGCCACATTATCCATATCAAGGTTCACCAAAATGGCTGGAACATTATAGGGACCTCCCTTACCCCAGAAATCTTTACGCAGCATTTCTTTCCACTACCGACGACCGAATCGGAGCACTTTTAAGTGAAATCGAGAATGCTGGACTCACGAATGACACCATCATTATTTTCCAGTCTGATCACGGTGCATCAGAAGAAGTTCGAGCTCATAAAGGAGGCGGGAGTGCAGGACCACACCGAGGCGCAAAATTTAGCCTCTACGAAGGTGGTATCCGAGTTCCCGCAATCATTTCTTGGCCAGGTAACCTGCCGCAAAACGAAGTACGGAAGCAAATCGCCACAGGTTGCGATTGGTTCCCAACCATCATGGAGCTCTGTAAAATTCCGGCTGCTGAACATAAGATCGATGGCAAAAGCCTGCTCCCAGTGATCAATTCAAAAAGCGCTCGTTCAGCTCACAAAATTTTTCACTGGAAATCAGGAAACTCCGTGGCAGTTCGCGAAGGCAAATGGAAGCTAGTGATGAGTGGAAAAAAAGCGGAGCTCTTTGACCTTCCTAATGATCTGGGCGAATCGCACAACCTTGTGAAAGAGCATCCGGAGATGGTGGAGCGACTTCGCGGAAAGAGCGCTGTTTACTGGCAGAGTGTTGGTCAATCCAAGTAATGTCAGACTTACTGGAAAAGGCAGGACCCCTTCAAGCTCATGGGTGAAGGTGAACCCTAATCATTTGAGGTGTTTTCGTTTGCCATTAGCGTCAACCATTGTCACTTGGCCACCAGTCATACCCGCCATGGTTTTGAGGTCTTTTTCCGCTTTGGGCTGCATGAGGGCCACGCAGTTGATGGTCACTCCCATTTTTTTGGCACGCTTTCCAATTTCCTCGGCCCACTTCGCCGATCCGCTAGCCAGCCCATCCGTCATAAAGTAGATCATCTGTGGAGCCGGGTTCATATCGAGGGCCAGATTCAACGGAAGATGCCAGACTGTTCCAGAATTTAAGGGAGCGGTCTTCACAATTTTTGTGATTCGCCCGACTTCCTTGTCATTGATAGTCCACCACGGAATTTGTCGCTTGGGGCCATCGTGGATCCACTTGGCGTGACCACCAGTGGTTTTATATTTATATGTCTTACCCTTGGGCGTCGTGATAACTCCTCCTTTGACTTTGTCGCCCGCCACCCAAGCCGGACCCGCGAACAAGATCATGCCCAACTGCAAACCATTCTGCATCTTGCTAAGTGACTCGGTGAGCTCGGCCCGCATCAACTTATGGCGATTATCCCTTTTCATCGAAGAGGAGAAATCGATCACGTAGACGACCCGCTCAGCATTGGAACTTTGGCCAAAAAAAGTCGAGCCCCCGCCACCCCCAAAGCCGTCGCCATTAGCCCCAACCAGCTCCAAAATCAGCAATATCACCAGACATCCAAAGAGATGTCCTCCACCACGATCTCTGGGACAGGAATCGATGTCGGGGCCTGGGCATTCGCCACGATCATCTTGGCCGCGGCCATGCTTGGCGCAGCAGGCTTCCGCTTCACATTAGTCTGCACCTTGGGCTTCGTGATTTTCTTGGGCTTTTCCGAAACCCCTGAGTAAGCGACAAGGCTGGGCTGCTCGGTCGGAGCCACCGCCATAAGAATGACGGCGAGGATCAAGCCAATCAGCACCATTAAAAGAAGAGCTGTAATCAAGCTGACCAAAGTCGCGGTCCGCTGCTGCTGCCTCAAAACCGTCCGAAGATTCGGCGCAGCGACGGGAACAGGGGTTGGCAATCGTTCACTCATTAAAACTGAAACGCTCTTGTATGAATATTCTTAGCAAAAACTCGTGGTCTTACGAAAAACAATAGGCTGAACCTTTATCGAAACCTCTTATTTGATCTCTTCGCGCTTTCCGTTGGCATTCACCATAGTGAGTATCCCACCGGTCATCTCCGCTATCGTCTTAAGGTCGGCCTTCGCCTTGGGATGCATCAAAGCCACACAGTTGATGACCACGCCCATTTCCTTTGCGCGCTTCCCAACTTCCTGGGCCCACTTTGCCGAACCACTCGCACTCCCATCAGTCATGAAATAAATGGTTTGGGGCGGCGGCTCCATATCAAGGGCCATATGAATCGGGTGGTGCCAAATCGTTCCCCAAACCAACTTCGTCTCATTCACAATCTTCTGGAGCCTTTTGACTTCACGATCTCCAATTTCCCACCAAGGAGCTTTTTGCTTGGGTCCATCTGGATGCCATCCATTAGCTCCACCTGTCGTTTTCCATTTATAATTTTTTCCCTTCGGCGGATCAATCACGGCCTCCTTTTGCTTGATCATTTTCACCTTATCTCCAGCCACCCAAGCCGGCCCAGCGAAGAAGATCATCCCGATCTGCAATCCGTTTTGCATTTTCTGTAACGAGCTAGAAAGCTCCTTCCTCATAATTTGATCACGACCTTGCGACCTCATCGAGGCCGAGTAATCGATGACGTAAGCCAAGCGCTCAGAGGTCGAAGTTTGACCAAAAAAAGTTGACCCGCCGCCATTCCCAAAACCTTCGCCATCACCCCAGCCAGCCCCAAAATCATCGCCTACCCCAATATCTATCGACACATCTTCCACCACGATCTCTGGGACAGGAATTGTGGTTGGCGACTCAGTATTTGCCACCAACATCTTAGCAGCCGCCATACTCGGCGCAGCCGGCTTGCGCTGCACATTAATTTGAATCTTTGGCTGCTTAATCTTTTGCTCTGGCTTGGAGACTCCCGAATAAGAGACCAATGAAGGTTTTTCGACCGGATTGACCGTCATCAATATTACTGCAAGTATGAGGCCGATGAGAACCATCAGCAGGAGCGCGGTGATCAAACTCACCAAAGTCGCAGTTCGCTGCTGGCGTTTCACGATTGATCGCGCGGATGGTCGCGGAGCTTCTGCTGCTTCGTTCACGGTGCTGAATAGTGATTGGAAAAACTCAGCGAGGTATTACCCTAGCCTGATTTGTGACCATAACGATTAAATTTTAGCACCCACCAGCCCTAAATTCAGCCCTTCCAGAATTTTTTCAAAATCTAAAGCTCCTTTCGTGACTGTCTCATCAATTCGGAATAAGCTAGCAATGTAATGACGAAGCGACTTCTAAATCTCGCCACCGTTGGCCTTTTGGTCATCGTTGCAGGGGGAGTAGTTGCCGGATTTACCTTCAATTTTACGAAGCGTAACAACGAATTCCTTGAAAAAGGATTAAGCCGTCAAGGACGCATTATCAGCCTCCACGAATCCAGCACCGCGCCCGATACCAAAGTCCGGCACACCGCTCAGATTCAGGCCAATCTCGCAACCTCGGAGGAAGACGCGCTCATTAGTATCGTGGAAGTCAATATCCCTCCAAATTTCTCCGCCGAGCTCGAAATCGGCTCTCAAATCCCCCTCCTCGTCCTCCCTGGAGATCCACCCTCCGTCCGGCTCAAGGCCCAAACAAAAGAGACAAGCTATGAAGTCGGGTATATTCTCGCGACTACGCTTGGTATTCTCGGCCTAGTTCTCATCTGGATTAATCGTAGTAAAAACGACCTCCGCTCAACCTGGCGCGGACGCACCGTCCAACTTCCCCGGGGGCCAACTCTCAACGACTCACTCCAAAAAATTACCGTCAAATCAACTGTTCTTTACGATGGCCCATTCGAGTTTTCCTATGCCGAAGAAAGGACGCGCATCGACCTTAACGACGGAACCTCTCTTCGTATTAACCAATATCGTCCGCTAGCCGAAATCGCCCTAGAGGTCCCCGAACAGGATGTCCTCAAAATCCTGCGCACTGCCAAGAGTGACTGGAATCTGCCTGCTGGAGCAGATGCCAAGGCCGCGCTAACTCACCTTTTAAAAGAGGGTAAAATCACCAATGCCGATCAGTTCTTCATAAACCGTAATCATCTCGGAATTCTTTCGCGTGATGAAGTCGACAACGGCCACTGGCATTCGTGGGTTCGCGGGGTCTGGCAACTTTCCTCCACCGGACGGATCCTCGCTGGTCTCCTTTCTGCGAATCCAGCCTTCGTTCGAAAAGCCGCAGACAAAGTTCTTTATCACGACGACCTATCCCTTGTCGCCTCCCTTGCTCCCCATCTCCCCAAGATTCGTAAATCTCCATCGGGAACTCCTGATGACAAACGAACTCTCGGTCTTGCCATAGAGCTCATTGGAGATCTGCACGATAAGAAATGTCCGTGCCAAACCTATGCAAATCACTCGTTTTTCTCCCCCAAGCTTCTTCTCGAAAAGAAGAAGATGAAAAAGGAAAAACCCGAAGGTAAGGACGATTCCTCCACCGCACACAAACTCAGTTGTTACTACTGCAAGCGCGTTTACTCGGTCACCACCGAGATCCACTCCGGTCAACAACAATTCCATTGGAGACAACTCACCGGCCCCGAAAAAAAATAGAGTTTATTTCTTCTACGCATCCTGATTTCTCAAATCTTTTTAGGTGTAAAAAATGCCCCTGCCGAAAAGTCCAAGGCATGAGCCAAGAACAAGGGACTGAAATCCTTGGCTCTCCCAGACCGCTAGGAACCTAATTTCTTTCCCCCTTTTTCGATGGCAATATTTTTGCTTTCTCCGCCACCTCTAAGTGCCGATCAAAAAGGGTAATATATTTCTGATATCCATTGCCCTTTACGGCCTCCTTCTTCCAATGCTTGAGCTGGACATCATAATTTTTACGCATCATTCCGAGCTTCTTCTTATGCTCAGGCACTTGGACAAGATTAGTTAGCTCAAGGGGGTCGTTCTTGAGATTAAAAAGCTCTTCGGTTGGTTTCATCTCATTATTTTCAAACCACCAATAAGTGTATTTAAAAGGCCCCGAGACAATGCTCATACAAGTCGTGGGCGCAGGCGGAAAAGTATTTATCAAGGCCAAGCTTCCGTGCCCCCCTTCTCTTGGGTTCTCGAGCAACGGTAGAAGGCTTCTACCATCCATATTTTCCGTAGCTTCCAAGCCCGCGAGCTCCAGAATAGTCGGAGCAAAATCAATGTTTCCAGTCAATCGATCACACCGAACCTTCTTTCCCGAACTCTCGACGCGAGGATCAAAAATAATCAAGGGGACGCGAGAGGATTCCTCCATGGGCAAGACTTTAGATCCATAACCATGGGATCCACAGATAAAGCCGTTGTCGCTCGTGTAAATGATAACGGTATTCTCAACGATTTTCTGCGATTTCAGCTCATCGCGAATCATACCAAGAGCGAAATCAATCGCATAAATTTGCTGGTAGTAGGTCGCCATAACCTCGTCGTAATTCTTATCGTAACCCCACGATTCAAAGCGTTCAAATTGTCTGCCCTGCTTACTCTGCGGCGAAAGATGCTCACCATAACGCCGGCCATAATTTGCCGGTTTAGTAAATTTCTTTCCTTGATAAACGTGATCAAAACGAGGGTCGGGAGTGGTCGGCCGATGAGGTGCTTTAAAACTAATGGATAGGCAGAAGGGCTTCTTCTTCTCAAGCGACTTTCTGATCACCTCTTTCCCAAACGCCCCGTATGACAGAGTCGAGTGAGGATACTTTTTGGCAAAGCGTTTCATGGAGAAGTTTTTTGACGTTGCGTAATTTGTCTGGCCCTTCGCCCCGCCATAGAAGTCAAATTCATCTTCACAAATCCCTTTCCCATCGACCACGATTCCGAACTTTCCTGCGAATGCGGTCAAATACCCTGCTTCTCGCAAACGCGCTGGGTACGACTTACTCCAGATTTGGTTAGACATGTCTCCGTGGACGAAATTGCATCCCGTTTTATACTCATACATTCCCGTGAAGACATTGGCCCGGCTCCCCATGCAAATCGCGGTAGTATCATAGTGACGATCAAAGATCATCCCATCATTTGCGAGCCGATCCATATTCGGCGTTTCGACCTCAGGATTCCCATAACACCCCATCGACAAGGTGTTCTGATCATCTGCCATCAGGAAAATAATGTTGGGTGGGACCAGCTCATGGCCAACTAGCGAGCCAATTAGTGCGAGAATCAAAAGGGACAATCTCATAAGGTTTTGAAGTTATGAGTGATAAACACGGGCACGCCAAGAGAGAAGGCTAATAGACCCGTGGTTTTCAAGCTCCCTCTAGACACCAAAATGGGAACGGAAAGCGGCGACATCCTGCCCCACTCCATTGATCTCTCTATCGACTGACTCCACCTGAGTCTTCAATCCGCCGTCTTCAAAAGTTTGGCGGAGCTTCAGCAATTTCATAAGGTAGCTTTGTCGAAGTGATTCCAACTTGGTATCGAAGGTCTTTTTCTTCCGTGCTTGGCGGCCCCTCGCCCTCTCAAGATCCTGAAACACCTCAGCAGGAAATCCGCTGAGGTTAATTTCCCCAGAAAGATCGCCATTCTCAGGAAGCCTATCTTCCAAGGACTGATAGGGGATCTCAAACTCTATACGGCTATTAATAGAAAGCGTCTTAAACCAAGTGCCCACGTCTGAGACAAAGAAATCACGATTCCCAACGAGATACTTGTTATAATCAGCGACTTCCTTAGTGACTAGGCGGCGGCCTATTCCCCGGAGCTTGGCCATTTGGCCTGTTGCAGCACTTGGATTATCCTTGGTCACGGCCGAAGCGCCATTGCCATCGGAACTCCACTCAATAATGAATCCGTCGGCCTCCCCAGCTTTGGGACTGGCGTCATCCCAGCCAACTCCAGCAGAGCTCTTGAGATAGCGGAGTGCGCGAGCAGATGGGCCCCCGTCAGGTGAATTCGGCGCCCATGAGGCTTTTGTCCAAGGTTCCCCATTTGGCCAATACCATGTGTCGTCTTTTTTGCGGCCACCCAACCAAACGGACTGCTCAAGAAGTAGGGCCGAGTCGAAAAAATTACGTAGAAAAATTCCTTCTAGTGGCTTCGAAATGACCGCGAGGTGGCCATCGGCCGAACCCGCAATCAAGTCTGCTTCATTCCAAGACACTGGCTTTTGCACGAGCAAAAAATGACGATTCTCATGGGCCACCGTGCCAGGAGGCCAATCTGGGCTAGGTGAATCTAGGGTAGGAACAAGACGCTCAAGTTGGGCAGCAAGAGCTCCGGAATTCTGACCATCCTTAGACCACTGAATGACGAAGGGATTTTTCTCACTATTAGGCCGAGCACGGATCACTCCGCTACTACTCAGAGAAGCATACGAACCCAAAGCAGTTCCAGGGTTATCAAACTTCCAATCTTCTCCAGAAACCCAAGTCCACCCCCCCTTCCCCTGAGAACCCCCACCAATCCAGACACGGCGCAATTCGAGATCGCTAATATCTTTGGAGAGAAGATCAATCTCGGCTTGAGCCGATGGGGTGGCGAGATGGGCACCATGTATTTCGGCAAATTCCGAGGCTTTGGTCCACGTCATCGGAGTATTCACAAAAAAGAGAAAATGACTGCTCCGGTCGATCGTGTTATCCGGGAAACGATCACGACGTCCATTGAAAAGAGCGGTCCGATATTCGGCGAGGCGATCCATTGGGGTTCTCGCATTTTCGATCGCGAGCAAGCGTTGACGTTCTTTTTCAAGCTGGGCCTCACGCGCTTTTTTTTCTTCTGCCAAAAGGACCTTTTTTTCTTCGTCGCGTTTCGCTTGCTCGACCTGTGCTTTACGCTCTATTTCATCGTTCTTTTGTTTCAGCTCTTTCGCATCGAGCTCCTTTTTGATTCTATCCTGCTTCGTTTGATAAAGACCCCAAGTAAAGATAATGACCGGGATCAGAACCGCAATGATAATAAGATTACGAATGATCGGCCAGTTACTTCCGGCCTGAATCGAGACAGCGGCAGGAGCCACAGATTCCACCGGCGCTGGACGTCTGTCGTTCTCAATCTCAGGAGATGATTTGGGCAATGGTTTGAGCCGTGACCCGGAAGCTCCCTCCCCTTTGGCAAGAGGGACGAGTTGGGGCTTTCCCGATTCCTTCCCGCCAGAATTCGTATCGTGAGTCATCCGGCGCTTCAGCATCGTTGCGGGTGCCTTTCTATCAGCTGCGGTGCGCACCGCTTTCTGCCCACTCGCTCCAATATTGGGGAGGATCTTCTCAAGATCATCCGCCATCTCATCGGCCGACTTAAAACGCAAGGCTGGGTTCCGACGCGTTGCTTTTTTGAAAATCGGATCCAGTCTCCGATCACACTTAGCGATGGAGGAAGGAGGGCTCGCAGGCTCCTCAGGCATCTTGCCCGTGAGGAGTTCGTAAAGAATCACACCAACCGCATAAATATCGGACTGGACTCCAATCGCCTTGGGGTTGGAAAAAATTTCAGGCGCGACATAGCCCGGAGTTCCAAAGATAGGGCCATCCTCTGAATGCTCCGAATCGCTGGCGGCCGCCAAACCAAAGTCACCGATCTTAGGCTTAGCGTTAGGGTCGAGCAGAATATTTGCCGGCTTAATATCGCGGTGGATGATATTTGCATCGTGCGCGTGTGCAAGGCCACGGCAGATTCCGATGATCAATTGGACAGCAGTCGCCTCATCGATCGCCTTTCCGTAACTAGAATGATAAAGTGACTTCCCCGCCACTAATTCCATAACGATAAAAGGCATCCCATCGGCCTCACCAAAATCATAGATCCCGATCAGATTGGCGTGATTGAGTTTAGCCATGGAGCGAGCCTCAGCCTCAAATTGATCCCGAAATGACGGGTCTTCTCCAAATTCTACCGGCAGCAGCTTGATTGCCACATCCCGATCGAGAGAGACCTGGGTCGCCTTGTAAACCGCTCCCATACCACCGGTCGCAATCAGTGAGGTTACTTCGTAACCAGCAAGAAGTTTGCTCAATTCGGAAAGATCCGGTGGATCAAATTGGATTGGTTCGCTCATGGGGTCAGATAAAATATCAAGAAGTGTTAAAACCGTAGGCGGTAGCCAGAACACTGACGGCTCAAAGGAAAAGCGGCAATCCTTGATTTTCAAAGATCGCACGCCAATCTTCAAAAACAAAACATCGATGAACGAAGAATTGATTTACGCGACATTGGGAGAAGAAGGCTTCACCCAATTGACTTCCAAATTTTATGAAAAAATGAAGGAAGATAAGCTGGTCGGCCTGATGTATCCGGACGATGACTGGGAAGGCTCCGAGGAGCGCCTTCGCGACTTTCTTCTTTTCCGATTTGGAGCAGATCAGCGCTACCTCACTAAGCGAGGACATCCGCGCCTTCGGGGTCGCCACATGCCTTTTAAAATCGGCATCGCAGAACGCGATCGATGGATGAAACTTATGGGGGAAGCCGCTAATGAAGTGATCATCGATTCCGCGATTCGTAAGTCAGTGATGGAATTCTTCGCCCAAGTTGCCGACTTCATGCGTAACCAACCAGAAGCGCCCTGTGACCATGCATAACTCACTGATGAAACATCGAGCCCCCGTTCTCATTCTTATCGGGGTAATTTGCGTCGTCTCTATTCTAGATTGGATACACGATTATGGAGCATGGATGATAATTCCAGTCAAAGTCGTTAATGGATGGGAACTTGCCTTGGGTGGCAATCTATCGAGTGACGTTTTAGCAACCCTCGCCACTACCCTGACAGCAGGATTTCTTCACGCCGATGGAAGCCACTTGGGAGGTAACATGCTCTTCCTCTGGCTCTTTGGAGTCGTGGTTTGCGAGCTTTGTGGCTGGCGCTGGATGTTAGCTGCCTTCCTTCTTCCCATAATTGGTGGATCAATCGGCCAGCTCTTATTGGATCCGGAGAGCCCAATTCCGGGGCTGGGAGCCAGCGGTGGAGTAATGGGCTTAGAGGGATTTTACTTTGGTCTAGCCTTCTTACATCCCCGTCCTAGTTCATATGTTTGGCCACTTGCCCGGCCCGTCAATTCGACTCAACTCGCTGCTGCTGGAGTTGTCGGGGTTGGCTTGGATTTCCTTGGCTTAATGGGCCCGGCCAGCAACGTCGGCCACGGCGCTCATATCGGCGGCTTTATCACCGGAATGCTTTTGAGCACCCTCGCAAATCGCTTTATTCCCCGTTAGTAGCAAGGAACGATCGCGTTCGAAAATTAGGACGCTTTGCTCCGCTTTCGGGCCGCAAGCGGATGAGCCGAAACTGGCTTAAGCTGGTCAAGGCCTAGGAATTCGACGGTTCCGCCAGCGCGAGTGTAATCATCATCAAAATGATGCAGATTCTCCATAACGGAGTGATCAATCACGACTGTTTTTGTGAGATCCAAAACGATCGCCTTACCTTCGGGGATTTTATCAAGATGCTTCTTAATGCCGAGGTAGTTTGTGAAAATGGCGGCATTCCCCAATCGAAGAACGTAGCGATCAGATTCATGATCAACGGCCGCTCTTGCTTGGAAAAGAGACCTCGGAGACACCCCGCGACTGAAATGGATTATCGCCTTCAAGACCATTCCCGCCGCGATACCGACCAGCAGATCCTTAGCAAGCGTGAAGAAAATTGTGGTGATGAAAATCGCAAGCTGCTCCGGCCCCACCTTAAGCATGTGGATAAATTCCTTGGGATGAGCTAACTTGATTCCTACTGCAATTAACATGGCTGCAAGCGCAGCATTCGGAATGAGTTCAAGAACTTGATAAGCAAGGAGGACCGATAAGAGGAGAAAGAGACCATGGAAAAAATTTGCCCAGCGGGTTCGAGCACCCTGCGCAACATTAGCCGAACTTCGCGCCACTTCCGAGATCATGGGTAGTCCGCCGAGGAGGCCAGCCAATGAGTTTGATACACCTATTGCGATGATATCCTTATTCGGATCAGCTTTCCGCTTCCACGGATCAAGCATATCAATCGCTTTCACGGTAAGGAGACTTTCCAGAGTTCCCACAAGCGAAACCATAATGACGAACTTGATGAAAATCCCGGTCTGAGAATAGCCTTCAGCGCTCGCATTAATACCAACTTGATCGATGATCTTACCCACTTTTACCAGCGTGTAATCGGGAGCTTCAGCACCCAAATTCATCATCAAACTTGCAGGAACCGCAAAAATTAAAACCAGCAACGGTGCTGGGATTTTCTTCAAAAGCGGATGTTTTACGAATCCCCAGCCCAGCATGATGGCAAGACTCACACCACCAATAATACTGACTTGTGAGTCTAAATTGGCAAAGAACGAAGGGATAGCAGCGAACAAAGCAAGCGGACCTTTCCCCGCTGCGAGAGATGGGTCGACGTTCAAAAGAACGGGAACTTGCTTTGCGATAATGATGAAACCGATCGCTGCCAACATTCCATGAACCGCTGACAAAGGAAAGATATCGACAAACTTTCCCCATTTGAAAACTCCCATGAGAATCTGAATAATTCCTGCCACCACCATCACTCCGAGGGCGAGGCGCCAACCTTCGATTCCACCACCAAAGGCGCCCACACAATCAGCTACAATAACAATTAAACCCGCTGCCGGGCCTTTAATGGAAAGTTGGGAACCCGTGAAAAAAGTGGCAACTAGACCACCAATGATCGCCGTCAAAACCCCCATAATGGGAGGAAAGCCAGAGGCCGCGGCTATCCCGAGACTGAGAGGGAGGGCGAGGAGGAAGACCACAAATCCAGATGTGGCATCCTTCCCAAAATTCTGCGTCAACCCAGCAAGTCCGTCTTTAGGCAATTGAGATATTTGATGATCTTTCTCCATGGCTTCTGCTTCTAAAGCTATGAGATAGATTTAATGATTGTAAATATGCTAGGTGACAATTTTGACACATAAGAGCCTAGACACATCTAAAGTGCTTAGAACTTCCTTGAATCTGTCAAAAATAAATGAGTTTTCATAATAAGGTCGCCGAGCTGAATATCCTATAAAGCAATTCTGATCGAGAGTTCCGCAGAGGGGCTTTGCTCAGATTTGGATCAAATCGAGTAAGCTGAAAAAGCCAGATTTGATCAGGCCCCGGTCGTTCTTAAGAGCGTTGAATGAGATTTAAAACCTCTTCACGCGAGGCTGAATTAGAACGAAAAATGCCGCGCATCGAAGATGTTACGGTCCGTGCCCCTGGCTTGCGGATCCCCCGCATCGACATGCAAAGATGTTCGGCTTCCAACACGACAGCTGCCCCACGTGGAGAGAGCTTTTCATCAATCGCATCAGCAATCTCACCAGTGAGACGTTCCTGAACTTGCGGACGACGCGCGAAGCCATCGACCAATCTTGCCAACTTCGAAAGCCCGGTAATCCGCCCATCTTTTTCGGGAAGGTAAGCGACGTGGGCCTTGCCAAAGAAAGGAATGAGGTGGTGCTCACAAATCGAATAAAACGAAATGTCGCGCACCACGATGATTTCGTCGTGCTCCACTTGGAAGGTCTTTTCGAGATGGTCCGCCGGCTCCTCGCGCAAACCACTACAAATTTCGCCATACATTCGCGCGACTCGTGCTGGTGTATCGAGCAATCCATCCCTCTTGGGATCTTCCCCAATTGCTCCTAGAAGCTCACGCACGGCATTTTCGATACGGTCAAAATCAATATCTTTGGAATCACTCATGGCTTATCGAGGGCCAACCCTAACTGACGAAACCCAATTTGACCAGCGAGCCAATCACATTCTCTCACAACTAGAAAAAGACCGGCTAGAATTTCACAGACTGCAGATCACCCTTTCTTCTTTTTCCAAGGTAACCGGCCGCGTGCAAAAGGCTTCTCGACCACGAGATAAAGAAAGCCACAAGCTATGATGATCACGGAGACCATCACTACCATGATGAGCGCGTTATTGGGCCAGTTTCCTTTTTCATACGGCACCACTGGCCCCAGAATATGCGGTCCAAAGATCGTATGAATGAAGAAATTGTGGGAGAGGTAAATCGTGTAGCACATCATTCCCACCGCCGTAATCCAGCGATTACGGAAGACCATCCCAAGGTATCGGCTGGCGAGGACGCACCAAAAAGCGAGGAGTAAAACAAACGGCCTCGGGCTGATCGTGAAATGATAATCAATCAGGACGAAAACCATAATCCACGCTAATCCTCCAACAAAGTCAGCCCACAAAGTCCCACCCTTTTCACGGAATCCTTTTAAGTTTGGAGACAAGTAGAGGTCCGCGAGAAGAAGGCCGGGTAGGAACCAATTCAACTGACGAATCACCGTATGATGCCAAATACTATCCGTAAAAGCCATCCATGATCCTCCGCAGAGTTGATCGACAGCAAAGATTGTCAAAACTAGAAGAAAGCGGCGCAGAAGTTTAGGTAAAGCGAAAATCCGGCATAGCAGCGGCACGATGAGATAAAACTGAACCTCAATCTCTAAGGTCCATGCTACGAACAAAAGAGGGTTATGTTGGCCATCGTAAATGAAACCATGGGCGTAGATAAGACCTGCGAAGTAATTTGGCAGTCGATCCCAGCCGCTCTGTTCTATGATGATTGAAAGGAAAAGAAAAAAGGTGAGGGCAAGAACATAGGGAATCTCAATCCTAATAAGACGCCGCTTGAAGTAGTTCTTAACCAGTGGCTTTTCTTCTCCCTTTAGATAATGGGCTGCATAAGGAAGCGATAAAACAAGCCCCGAGATGAGAAAGAAGATCTGAACTCCAAACCAACCTCGTCCCATTAAGGCGTGCGGCATATGAAGAAGTGCAGTGCCTGGATCTGTGGCAAGAAGTTCGGGCACCGTGGACGGTTCAGAGCCGGAAGTGAAAAATCCGTGCGAATGAAAAAGAACCACCAAAACGACCGCTAAGCAACGGAGGCCATCAATCTCAGGGAGGTAACGACCAGAGGAAGTGCGACGTTGAAAAGGCGTAAGGATACGATCAGACCATAAAGTCTTATCCATTTCCTTGGCCGTCATGCGCGGGATCCTAGGTGGAAATTTCGGCCCGAAAAGCAAAGACCGCTTTCATATTATCTCATGTCCTTCACCTCCATTTTACCTCACTCTCCTGACCACATGGCACATCAATCCAACGATCCTCTCCACGGAGTGAAACTCGAGCAGATGCTCATTCATTTAGAAGACCAATATGGATGGGATGAGCTTGCGGACCGCATCCGTATCCGGTGCTTTGCCAATGACCCTTCACTCAAGTCATGCCTTAAGTTTCTTCGCAAAACACCTTGGGCACGTAACAAGGTGGAAAACCTTTACCGCGAATCAGTTACCTAGAGTCTTTCTTTTTGGGAGGCTCCGGCGCAGGTGCCGCAGCCATCTTATGAAAGGTCGCCGGCACAGGAGCGCAGAAGGTCATCCGTTTCCCCGAATAAGGATGATCAAAGCTCAGCTCCTGCGCATGCAAGGCGAGGCGCTTGTTATCACGAATCTTACGACCATATTTCCCATCACCCACGATAGGCCACCCTTCATCGGCAAGGTGTACCCGGATCTGATTCTTGCGGCCAGTCAGTAAATGAATCTCAAGCAAAGCTCGTTCCCCTACTGTCTTGATCACTTTATACCTAGTTTTCGACCCGCGTGTCGACTGCTTTGATCATTGCCAAGCCCCTGCGGCGCGCGTCATTCTCGACCAAATAACTTTCGATCATTCCCTCATCGGGATCTGGGTGGCCCTCAACAAATGCGAGGTAGGTTTTGGCAGCCTCCTGCCAATTTTTCTGAAGCGTCAACTTGGCTTTTTCGGTCCGCGCAAAAACCAAGACACCCGAAGTATCACGATCAAGACGGTGCACTACAAAGATTCGCTCACGCGACTTATAGTTTCCCTTCTTTACGTAGTCATCCAGCGCCGCGTGCGCAGTGCGCCCGCCATCACGCCCAGTTCCAATCGTGAGAAGCCCGGCAGTTTTATTCACCACGATTATGTCACGATCCTCATGAATAATATCGAGCCCCATCGGTTGGTGCTTACGTTTGCCACGTTTCTTTTTCTCTCCAGCCACGCTGCAGCATGTTCAAATTTATTGAAGTGGAAAAGCGAAAGATGGCATAACAAAGCGTGAAATATTCATTTCGGTAAGAACCCAACTCAACTCTCACCATTCCACATAGATTCCCACGAACTCTGAGCATCTGCCCGACTCTCATCTCGCTTATTATCAGTAACTTATGGGGATCCGTTACTATAGAGAGACTTGGGAAAAAATCACGCGGTCGTCGTTAATCGTAAGAATAATCATTCCATTCATTGAAGTTAGGTAGCCCACTTCATTTCTGCGACTGCCGTCAATCGTAAGACTCAACGAGCCTTCGCCTGTCTTGCCAATCATGGATCTTGAAGAAACGCCCGCTTTCAAATCAACATCAATCTTTTCGCCTGACGGGAATACCAATCTTATCGTATGATCTTCGGTTGTCGCGTTCACGACAACAACTTGACCCTCCAATATGAATAATCTGTCATAGCACCCGCGGCCAATCCAAGTCGCAGCAACAACGATGGGAAGAAGGATCACCAAGGCAATCGTGCCTGTTCTTGATTGTGAGTTCGTTTTTTTCATGATGATAAAGTGATAAAGGTTTATGAATGTAATATGGAGGGCGTGTGAAATACCGGTGAATTATTTTCGCCAAGCCCACCATTCCACGTCTAGGTCTAGTCAAGCGCCGCCAAGCGCGCGTTCTCACTTTTAGATTGGTGGTTGAACAGTCATAGTGCGTAAGACTCACAGCAGGTTCGGCGCTAGGATCGACGTCTTGTTAGCCTTACCAGATCTGACGCAGCTATCGCCGATAGATATTGAGCTTGTCACCCCACCTCATAGGCAAATCTCTACCGAAACGTAAAGGAAGCCTCAATCGTCAAATCGAGAGGGAACTTTTTACGAATCTGGAAGTAGGAGCCATCAGGTGCCGGAGCGTCCGCGGCAACCACTATCGATGGGTCGCGACCATAAAGAGCGAAAAACTCAGTTCGCACGCGTAGCTTGATCTTGCCCTCGCTATAAGCCAAGATTTCCATTCCTTCCCTAATCGATGAACTGGCGATCTGAGGGCGAACCTCCCAGCCCGGAAGATCCAAGCCTGGCGTGGGAAGCCTGTCCAATGTGACATACCAGAATTTCTTCTTAAGTGTTTCGAGCGATGTCTCCGGGGATAGCTCACCATGAAAGTCCAGCGATACCCACCACCCCGAATTTTGTAGGCTGAATTTCGTCACACGCCCCAAGGCACTAGGGCCATGTGTGACTATGAATCCGCGTTCCTTCACCCTTTGGTTTAGCACAAGGCCCTTCTTATCGAGTCCTCCAAGCCACTTAGTGGCGGCGGCTTTCGCTTCGGAGCCATTTGGCTTATTCTCCTCCGCCAGAGCTGGATTTTGATCAGGCATTGCTGGGCAAAGAATGGTGAGAACAACGATAAAAAACGCGATCGTATGAAGTGTGGTTTTGATTTTCATAACGGGAAGAGACGCGAGCATGGTCGATTCTTAGATTAATTTTGCCGAACATCAAAGCACTCCCGCCGGCTACCAAAGAGTGCACTCCAATATCATGGTTGGAGTTTGATACCCATTAGGGAGCTAACTCACCGCGAGTGAGGTGTCAGGGATCGATGTCTTGTTCTGCGAATCCCAGTTCTAGCGGTGGCCACTGAATGATCTGAGTCCGCTCCTACTCAACGGTCCACTTTACGCCCGATCGTAAAACATAAACTTTAACGTGCGATCTAAGATCTTTCGTCCGGCCGAGCTTGTGTGAGAACACGATTTGCTCAGGGAAAGATTCTTTCACTACATATTGAAGGCGATCCTGCCCAGAACCTTTCCAAGCAAAAAGAAGAACACTCTGTTTCTCGAAATCAACAGCTTTGAAAATCTTGGCAAGTGCTTCTTTACCGAAATACTTGGCCCCATTCTTTAGGGACTTCAACACGACTGGTTTTGTCCTGGACGCACCCTTAAACAAAGCTTCCTTAGCACTTAGATCCTTCAGCTCCGTAATTGGGTCATGATTGGCAGGAGCTGCAAAAAGCCCACCCCCCAGGGTGCAAAAAGAAATGAGAGCTATCAAATATGTTTTCATCATTGCTAGGACACTTCAGGTTACGGATTAGGCGTGTCTGCGAAACACCTGAGTCAGGCTATCCGCTACTGAGGGCGTGCCTTCATTTTAAGTTTCTCATGATTCTCTGGCTTCGACTCCGGCGCGGGAGCGGATTGGTCAGCTCCGGCTTGTTCACTTTCGGACTTTGCGGCCTGGTCGGGCAACCAAGTGAATCGACCCCAATTCCTCCGGCTTGGTACAATTGGTAATTCTTTTTCCCCCGATTTAGTTTCTATCATGACCTTGGGGCCTCCCCTTTTGGGATCTGGGAAGGCCCGTGTCACGAATCCATCGGGAGACCAAGAGGGATCATCACCAGGTCCGATTCTTCTTCGGTTCTTCCCATTGCTACCTACCACCCAGACATGAAAAGTCTCTGAGATCAACCGATCTCGTTGGGGGTTTGGAAGGCCCGTGAACTTGCTCATATGAACCATTTCAACCCCCTCCCAATGCGCAATCCACTTACCATCCGGAGACCAAGCGGGGACTTTTTGCTCAATGGGCGCCTCAATCGCTTCGTGGAAGTCCATTTCTGGAACGGAAACCAGCTTGGCGTTGCTTCCATCCAGAGCGCTGACCCAGATACGCATCTCGCCGCTTCGGTTGGAGACGAAGGCGATCAGATCTCCTCTGGGTGAAACAACCGGCATAGAATTACTGAAGTCCAGCTGCTCAGGAGAAGAAAACAGTCTTCTCGATTCACCAGTATCCGTGTTCATGAGATGGATCTGACTCCTCCGCGAAGGATCTTTCCCAGGCTGAGTTTTCATCCAGACGATATGCTGGGAGTCAGGCAACCAAGACGGTAACAAGTTCATTCCCTCATCGATAAGGAAGCGGGCGTTCCCACCGTCAACATCGGAAATCCAGAGAGCTAAGCTATGGTCGACCTGTTGCGTATATATTAATTTTTTTCCGTCTGGGGAACATGCGGGCATGCGGCAACTACGATTGGAATGAGTAAGCTGCTTGCGGTCTGTGCCGTCTTCATTCATACGGTAAAGCTGGAGGATGCCCTTCTCGTCAGTATGGCTAACAATAACTTCACGTAATTGGGTCCCCGCTACGGCGACAGGAGCAGCAAACAGCCCACTCACTGGGGCAAAAAAGGAAACGAGAGCTATCAAATATGTTTTCATCATTGCTAGGACACTTCAGGTTACGGATTAGGCGTGACTATTTACCGTCGCCTGTATTTGGCTTCTGATGCTTCGCTCCAATAAACTCCACAATGACAGGATAGTGATCCGAGATTGTCTCAATTTCCTTTGCTAGGGATATTGTCCCGGAATGGGAGTTTTTTGCAAATGTCCTGTCTGCGAATACGAAGTCGATTCGATAGCGCTTCAACTGCAATTCTTCCAGGTCTTTAGTCCATCTTGGGATGGTGATGGGTGAGGGCTGGGATATCTTGGCTTTCGGATCGTGCTTATGCACGATGTCGACAAACCCTTTGGCTTCGACTTTATCAACAAACGTATAGTCTCTCTTTCTCAACGTCGCGTTAGCAATCAGAAAGTCCTCGTCCTTGCGGGAATTGCCATTGAAGTCGCCAAGAATAATCACTTTCTCGCCTTTCTCAATCAGTGGCACTGCATTGTCGAGAATCCAATCTGCTTCCTGGTATTTTCCGGGCCAGAAATGGACAACAAAGAAATGAATTCCATGTGTCTTGCAGTGAAGGTAACCATGGTGGAACCCCTTGACTCTGCGCTCAATAACCTCAACTGGCTGACTAGATGTCAATCCAACGGGAAAGCCCCCTTTCTTCAGAATAGCGGCATGATCGTGTCCCCATTCTGCCGCCACTTCCTCAAGCCTCGCCTGGTTGTGCCCATTCAGTTCCTGCAATGCAACGACATCTGCTGCTTGCTTCTTGATCCAGTTGGCACCTTGCTTAACGGATTTCTGATGATTGAACCCATATAGCACATTCCAATTCACTACCTTCAAGGTCTCTGTCTCCTCTGCAAAGGCACTGCAGCCGAGCAAGCTGGCCGCGATGACCATCCATACAACGACAATCATTGCCGGGTTGTTCCTAGGTATTCTTTCTCTCATCTTGTCTCCTTGCCGAACCCTTAGACTCACTCACCCCTGACCTGAGAGCGAGCATGGATTTGGGGATGACCTTGAACTGTTGCAGCACTTTAAACTTCGCGGCGGGTCAAGAGTGGTCATGCAACCGCTTGTTAGGCACCCTTTCACATGCCCACATTCATTAGCTCTTGAAGAAGACTACTTATCGGCCGCGTGTCCGCCCCCTCAAATCGCAAGCGCACCTCGCGCTCATCCAGGGTGCGAACCGTGATGTAGAAATCTTCGAGCTCCATATCTCGATGCAGGGTAGTCCGAATGACTTCGAGCTCCGGATTACCCTCGATCTGTCTGAGGACTTGGTTGAACTTTCCGTAGTATCCGAACGGGAGGCCTAGGTTCGGCCCAAAGCCAATAGCACTCAAGGCGCCGAGGAGTAGGATTGAAAGCGAAGCAACAAGCGTTGCTAAACCGAGCCAAAGTTTCATTTTTCTTTGCATCTCATTTTCCAAGCCAAGGTTTGAAGAATGGCGCCGCCTACCCGGGCCGCATCTTCGAAAGCAAGTTAAAGCTTGTAGTTACGGAAGTCACTCAAAATCTCTGGGGGTAAGGCGGCTGTCGGGTTCTCCGTCTTATTCGGCTTAATATTCAGATCAGGCTTATGAATGCTTTTTGCGTGAAAATAGGCGGATCACACCAGCTACCATTCCGCCGAGGAACGACAAAACTCCAACGCATACTGCTCCGAAACCAATCTTATTGTGCAAGGACACATGCGCCGCTTCGGCAGGCGAATCATCCGGACCGGGTATTCCTCCGACGAACCCTGCGTAGAGGAATCCGGCCACGGAGAGTAGAATGCCAAGTGCAACAACAATCAACGGGAAGTATTGTTTCATATGAGGTAATTATCTTATACTGTTGTGAAGAAAATATGATTTGAAGATGAAATTTCCATGAATTGCTTTCCGGCCGAACGCTCGCAGAACAGCGGTGATGCATAGGGTTCCGGAATCCATGATTGAAGGTTTTCCGGACGGGAATATTAAAAGGGCAACAGCTTCAAGCCCCGAATTGCTGGGGGGGTGAGATTAGGCGAGAGACTCAACACCGGCGTAGCCGAAGCCTGGACCACTGAGAGTGCTGAGATCGAGGACACCATTTCGGCGTTGATAAAGCCCAGGGTGAACCTTGAAAAATTCGGATGAAGCTTCGGGGTAGAACTGCATCGCATTACTTTCAACTCCGCAGATGGTGCCAGCATAGGCAGCGAGAAGGACGTGCGGCACTTGCGCAAGTCTGGGATTGGTGAGGTCCTGGACCATGAGGGTCATGTCGTGCTCCTTGGCCCAGCACAAGCTGAGAATTGCTCCGGTGAGAGTCTTACAGGTTTTCAAGGCAACGCTGGTCCAACCAAGTTTGCGGCCTAATTTAACGAAGCGCCAGTCATGCGCACTTTCATCCATGAAGAGGGGCTTGCGCGCACTAACGGAATGGACATCGATTTGGTTCGCCTCAAGATCGTAAGGAAAAGGCTACTCATTGATTGGCCGTCCTTGCCGCAAGGAGTCAATCCGGTCAAGGATTTCATTCACGTAGCTGGGGTCGGTCACCATGCAATTAAAATCGGTAGTGAGGTGGGTGACGTTTTCTTCGAGGCTGATGTCACCAATTTCAACAAGCCGCTGAAAGTCCCACTCGAGGTCGTTACCACGAAGTTTGATTTTGAGGCATTTTAAACCATCGCGCTGGATCCAGTCGCGCAAAAGCAGGGGGTAGCCATCGTCAGGTTCGTCACCAGTAAGCTCGGATTCCTTGATTGGATCGAGACCACCAACAAGGTGCCAAACAGGCTGGGTCATGGAAGGTTCGACAAGGTAGTCGGCGGGGTATTTGCCAACAAATTTTTCAGCTGGTTCGAGGAAATGGCTCAGGTCCCGGTCACCGAGCCATTGCTGGTCGAGACAGTCGAAGGCCCCAACATTATGAAGTTTGCCGAAGGCATCATAGAGAGCGAGATCAAAGGCGGAGAGACAAACGAGGCCGGCAAGATGCGGCATGTAAGCATCCGGTTCGCGGCCGGAATTTTCTTCACCCAGACGATCGTGAAGGCGGTCCTCGATGTAGCGGTGCCCGATGATGAAAGGATGTCCTTCGCCAAGATGTGATTCGAGATCACCGCGTAATTTTTCGCAGAACTCCTGGAGGCGGTCCTCGCGTTCACGATAGCCAAGGTTAGATGGCCAGACCCAAGCAACGCTGAGCGGAGTCTCGGCCCACCCGGCCGCAGTGCGGCCCTCTTCCTCAACTTCGATCGCGACGCGCGCGCAGCTCACCTCGGTCAGGGTTTGATCACCAAACTTCAGTGGGACCCGGGTAACGACCGGGACAAAGGAGAGCGAGATGCGAGAAACTTTCATGGACGAGAAATAGGTTGGCCAACCCGCCCTTGAACATCAACCCTCGTTCTGGACTCCTATAAGGGTTTTCGTAACGGTCCGACAGATACGAAGGAAATCTTCCTCAACCATGTTAAGTTGCCGGCCTTCATGACACACCAAGCCCCAAGAGCGACGGCGAGTTGCTATTCCTAATGGGAGGGCCACGAGCTCACCATTATCAATCTCAGCCTGTGCGATCCACGGGGCCACAATGCCAACACCAACGCCGACTTTGGCCATTTCCTTAATCGCGCCCATATCGCCCAGACTCAAACCAGGTCGGAGACGGACTCCAGCTTCCTCGAAAGATGACTTGAGAAAGCGGTAGGTCTCGCTGGAGCGAGCATAGACGAGGAAGGACTCTTTACCGACTTCCTCGGCAGCCACCGATCCAGACTTGGCCCACGGGTGGTCGGGAGCGACAACAAATACTAATTCATCTTCAAAAACAGGGTCAAATCGCGCCCAAGTGGGTTCGCGCCCGCTCATTCCAAGAACAAGATCGATCTTACTGCGATCCAAACTTTCAATGAGCTCAGAAGTATCGCCAGACTCGATATGAATCTCTGCCCGAGGATAAAGCTCACGGAATTTCTGCATTACCTTGGGGAGTAGATACGTGCAGAGCGTATGAGTGGCTCCGACCCGCAAGCGCCCTTGACCCCAGCGTTTGAGAAGACCTAGCTCTTCGTGAGCCCTCTCTAATTCGGAAATCGCAGCCTTAAACCGGCGCAATAAAATGGTCCCATTTTGTGAAAGCGCGACTCTTTTACCCGCGCGCTCGACCAATTTGGAATCGAGCTGAGTCTCAAGCGCCCGAATAGAGTGACTGACCGCTGATTGAGTCACCCCCAGCTTTTCAGCAGCTTTGGTAAAACTTTCAGTCTCAGCGACTGTCACCAGTGACCGCACTTGTCTTAGATCTGGAAGCTCCATCATTTCTAGGAACTATGAGCAGAGCGCATACCAACTCTATTTCAGCCTACCGATTAGAAGCGAGGAAGAGGGTAAATTTAGCGGGTCGAAGTGCCGCCCCTCTTCATTTTAGTCTAAAGGTGCAACCCTGTAATAATCTTCCGATACGCCCAGAATTACGATGCCTGAATGAGTCATATTAACCGAAGAACCGTTCTTTCATAAGAAGGGAGATCTTCTGGAGCTTGCTCAAGCGGTAACGCCGGTCGAAGACGCGGAAGTTGTCGGCACGCATTTGTTGGAGGAGAGTGTGATAAATCCGGTGCATCACTCGCGGAGCCAGGAGAGCCTTATGGTCTTCGGCGGGAAGAAGCTTCGTGGCCTTGGCATAAAGTTCCTCACAACGATCCGCCTGGTCGTTCATAAAAGCAATAAAGCGTTCGTCATGGACCCGCTCAATAAGATCATTCTCGGTATATTCAAAGCGACTCAGATCATGGAGCGGAACGTAGATGCGATCGCCATTTGATAAATCCTCACCGATATCACGAAGAATATTAGTGAGCTGAAGGGCATGGCCGAGAGCAACGGCATATTCGTGAGAACGGCTCGCATCAGCCGCAAAAAGCGGAAGGCAAACCAATCCCACCGATGAGGCGACGCGGTAGCTGTATTCCTGTAGATCCTGCCAAGTTTCAAATCGCTGCGGCTGCAAGTCCATCTGGCAACCCTCAATCACGTTGGTTAAATAATCGGAAGGAATTTCGTAAAGATCTCGTACTTTAAGAATATCACTTTGTAGATCAACTAATCCAAGATCTACATTTGTGGTATTGTTAGAAAAAATTTCCTTCCACCCCGCGAGACCTTTCTTTTTCTCTTCGAGGGGGAGCTCGAGATCATCAGCAAGATCATCAATCACCCTACAGAAAGCGTAAAAACTGACGAGATGCCACCTGCGATCCGCGGGAACACAACGCAGCGCGAAAGGCCAGGTTGGATTTCGCCTTCCGGGTGATCTCAGATGCGGAAGACACGGGAGATCACTTAATGAATCCCCAGTGCCCGGTCGTGATCGGCCAGAGGGAAAAGAGTGCGGGACCGACGAGATTATATTGTTTCACACTCCCCCAGTATCGGGAATCGAGACTGTCTGTTGAATTGTCACCCAAGGCGAAGAACTCGCGGTAATTATTCCCTTTATCAGGATTAGCATTGAGAGTGACAGAATGACTTGAATCAGAAAATAGGGTCTTCTGGCCACCAGTTCTCCTTGGATTGGTGTATCCGGTATAAGGATAACCCTTGGAATCAGGTTCCTTGCTCATGACCCTGAGGAGAGTTTCCTCGGTCGCTTTATCTCCATTAATGTAGAGATTTGGCTCATCAATCTGGATGGTATCACCAGGAACGCCTGAAAGACGTTTGATATAATGATCTCCCTTGGCCTGGCTCGACATACGATCTGGGCCATCCGTATCAATATCTCGTGTATCGAAGACGAAGGACTCTCCACGCTTCGGCTGGCGGAAGTGGTAGGAAACCTTATCCACGAGAACGAGATCTCCTGAAGTCAGGTAGCCCTGAAAAATAGGGTCGCCTTTTTCAAAATGTGGTGCTCTCCCACTCTGTTTGCGTATTAGAGCATTTTTTATTGTACTAATCCCATAAGCCTCATTGACCGGACATCCAATTACTTCGCTGCTATTATCATCAAAAGTAATCTTAGTTCTCGAGAAAAGGAAGAAGCTCGCATCTTTGATCGATACGATATTGAGATCTTTTTTAGCGATGATATTTTCGTAGGAGCGTCCCGACATCGCAAAATCAAAAACCTGCTCGCCTAACCAAGGAGTATCCCAGCCATCTTCGTCATGCTTGGTCGTCGCTACGATTCCATTTAGCGAAGGCTGCATCGAACCAGTAGGAATACGAAAAGGTTGAAGAAAATAAGCGCGAATTCCAAGAGCCACTACGATTGCGACCCAAAAGACCTCGATGTTCTCTGAAAGCCAATTTTGCTGCCGGTAGTGGGCCAGAGATTTTTCGCAGGTGTTGCGAAGCTGCTTTGAGGTTTCCTTAACCGCATCAAGATCCTTTGCCTTAATCGCGGACTTGAGATCGACACGGCGCGATTCAATTTCATCAATACGGTCCGGAGCTAGGAGATCCCGCTTGTAATGCAGAAACTTTTGGGCCCCCTTCAGGAGAAGAAGCGCCTCTTTTTTCCAACGTGGCTTAAACACGCGCGCAGGATGTCGGCACCATGATCTTTCAAGCTGGAAAGCCGCAAGTAGGATTTGGCCTTTCGCTTTGGTCCGAAAAACCGTAACTCCCGCGGATGAGAATTTTGACGGGCCTTCAACCAAGCGGGAAACTTCACGTCGGGAACTACTTCGGTGCTATCAAGCCGGCGATCGACGCTCAAGGCGAGGGCGACGGGTATTATTTCATCGCTGATTACCACGCGATGACCACGACTCACGATGCTAAGGAGCTTCGAGAAAATGTCCGCAACGTTGCAATCGACTTCCTAGCATGCGGATTTGATCCCTCTCGTGGGGTCTTTTTTAAACAAAGCTCGGTTCCAGAAGTCAACGAGCTTGCTTGGATCCTCTCGACAGTCTGCCCCATGGGTCTCCTTGAACGCTGCCACTCATACAAAGACAAGATTTCTAAGGGGATCTCGGCGAACCACGCTCTTTTTGCTTATCCAGCGCTCATGGCAGCAGATATTCTCCTTTACGATTCCAATGTCGTCCCAGTGGGCGAAGACCAAAAACAACACCTAGAAGTGACCCGCGATTTAGTAGGAAAAATCAACGATCAATATGGTGAAGGAACCCTCGTGATGCCAAAAGCACGCATTCGCGATGACGTTGCTAAGGTTCCCGGCCTCGATGGAGAGAAAATGAGTAAGAGCTACAACAACACCCTTCCCATCTTCGGCGATGAAAAACCAACCAAAAAACTGATCATGCGGATCAAAACAGATTCAGCAGCCGTAGAAGACCCGAAGCCGACTGAGAACTCGATCATTCTCGCGCTCTACCAACTCTTCGCTGATCAGGCCGAATACGGCCAAATGATCTCGGATTACGAAAACGGAGGCTGCGGATATGGCGACTTTAAGAAGCGTCTAGCCGAGGCTTATTGGGACTACTTCGCCCCAATGCGCACCCGCCGCGAAGAGCTTGTCGCCAACCCAGATGAGGTGGATGCTGTCCTCAAAGCTGGAGCTGAAAAAGCCCGCAAGGAAGCGACCAAAGTTCTCGATCGGGTGCGGAAAGCGGTCGGGCTTGCTTAAGAGTCATTCGCCTTTGCGATAAAGAACACCATCCTTGCCTGCTTCTTGCTCAAGGGCTTCCTTCGCCTTTTCGTAAGTCATACGATCGCTTTCCGATGAGCCATCTTCCATATGCTTCGAGATCACCAAGTTGATCTCGGACTCCGACCGATCAAGCTCAAGAGCCATCGCAAGAGAGGCAGCATATCGTTCCGCTATTTCTCCATCTTGATGCCTCGCAATAACCCGAATCACTTTTAGTTCAGGATCGAGTTCTAACCGCGTAGCCTCGTCTAAGGCAACGAGATCAATATCTAGTTCCGCCGCAGCTCGCTTGAGAAAACTCTTTCCTGAAATCAGTTCCAATTCACGATTCCAATCAATTTTATCCTCCAAGCCAAGAGGGCGTGATTGTGACCTCCTTAATCCTTCTCGATCTCGCCTTGGGAACTCGACACCTGGCGGTTCCTCCCCACAAGAGGAAAGCCACACACCAAAAGCAAAAATTACCAACGCTTTCAAGTTCCTACTCATGACCATCATCAGGAGTCACTCCTAGGACGATATTGAACTCAGCGCTTAACTCACCTGCTTTAGAATTCGGGACAGGCTTAAACTTCACCATCAAATGCTTGGCAGGCTCGCCCATTCGTTTGATCAGAAAGTCTTTCGCGTTCCCTTTGTCACCATCGATGAAACACTGAGTCGTAAGCGCACGCTTATTCTGACGATAGATAGCCACATGAATGTGCGGGGTCCGCGGGCCATAAGGGACAGGCTTGATTGTCCGAAAATAATACCGGCCATCGCGCGAGGTCAAAAAACGACCAAATCCTTGAAAATTATCATCGCGCTTGGGGCCCGTTAGACCGCCATCGCGTGAGTGAATGTAAACCCCCTTATTATCGACCTGCCAAATTTCAACCCGAGCATTTGGAATGGGGTTCCCCTTCACGTCCGTAACCTTTCC
>CAJIZY010000019.1 GCA_905181965.1 Akkermansiaceae bacterium | reverse complement strand
ATCACAAGGAGGCTTACACGGTATGGATGGCTGGCGGGGGAACTAAGCGGGGACATGTTTACGGAGAGACCGATGAACTGGGATATGGAATCGCTAAAGATCCGGTCCACGTTCATGATTTTAACGCGACGGTTCTTCACTTATTGGGAGTTGATCACAAGCGGTTGACCTTCCGCTATCAAGGAAGACAGTTTCGGCTGACTGATGTTCATGGGGAGGTGAAAAAAGGGGTGCTTGCATGATAGCGGTCTCTGGAATGAGAGGTGGCTCGGATGGGTGAGAGGGGAGATAGGCCCTGTGACAGAAGGTCGGTCTGTTAGACCTCTATAGAGCTTCAAGGACACTTCTTACCGTTTTTCAGAATTTACCCGAACTAACTTAAATGGATCAATCGGGAGTGGTTTATTATTTGCCGAGTTTTGAGATTTTCCCGACGAATTTTCATGGCCGTTTCTAGGGCATCATCAAAGGTTGCGAAGAGCTTCTAGGCATCATATTCTAAAAAGTGATTAGGAAAACTAAAGTAAATCGTCCAAATCCAAGAAAATTGCTGAATTCCTCTTGCCAGCGAGGGGATCTTTGATACAGAACCCCTCCCCGTAACGGTGCATCAGGCATTTTCCGGGCTTTTCTGAACATTTACGATCATGGCACGACTCTTCGGCACAGACATCCCAAACGAGAAGCGCATTGAAGCCTCTCTTCCCTTACATCTTCGGCATCGGACCCTCGACGTGCTTCGAAGATTCTCGACCACGCGGGCGTCAGCCCTGACATCCGCACAGGCGAGCTCAGCGAAGAGCAGCTCGTGAAGATCGCGACGGTGATCCAAAATGAGGGGATCCTGATCGAAGGTGACCTCCGCCGCGAGCAGCAGGGCCAGATGAAGCGCCTGTCGTCCATCAACTGCTACCGTGGCATCCGCCACAAGCGCGGGCTCCCGGTCCGTGGCCAGCGCACCCGCACCAACGCCCGCACCCGCAAGGGTAGGCGCCGCACCGTGGGTGTTATGCCAAGTAAGGACACGGCTTTTGAGGCTCTGAAACGACTTTCCATTCCATAAACATGGCTGAAGAAGAAAACAAAAATGAGGAGACCGAGGTCGATGCTGCTGATGCAGTGACCCCTGCGGAAACTCCAGCCCCTGAGGCGGCTGCTGAAGAAGCAGCCCCAGAAGCCACCGACGCTCCCGCTGAAGGTGATGCTCCTGTTGAGGGTGAAAGCACAGCCGAGGGCGAAGACGCCCCGGCACCGAAGGAAGAGAAGAAACGCGACATTTTCGCGGAGCTTCTCGGAGAAGAGGATCCTGACAAGGTCAAGGTCCACAAGTCGAAGAAGAGCAAGAACGTGACCAAAGGGATCGTTCATGTCACCGCGACGTTCAACAACACTGCCGTCACCGTCACCGACGAGCGAGGCAACACCATCGGATGGTCCTCCTCCGGGAAGATGGGCTTCAGAGGGTCTCGTAAGAGCACAGCCTATGCTGCGCAGGTGGTTTCCCAGGACGCTTGCCGGCAGGCCATGGCCCACGGGCTGAAAGAGGTTGTTGGTTCGCGTGAAGGGCCCCGGGCGCTGGACGTGAGTCCGCTGTTCGTGCCGTGCAAGGTCTCGGCGTGGAGGTCTCGCGGCATCCTCGACGTCACTCCCATCCCTCACAATGGCTGCCGGCCCAAGAAGGCGCGACGTGTCTAATCCTTCTCAACCCTAAATTTTAGAAAGACAGATCAATGGCACGTTATACCGGCCCAAAAGATAAGGTTAACCGCCGCTTTGGAGTGCCCCTCTTTGGGCCATCGAAGGCACTCGAGCGCCGTAACTACCCTCCGGGTCCTCACGGACTCCGCTCGGGACGTCGCAAGAAGTCCGAGTATGCGATCGCGCTTGGCGAGAAGCAGAAACTTAAGTTCATCTATGGTGTTCTTGAGAAGCAATTCCGTGGATACTTTGCGGAAGCCAGTCGCCGTCGTGGAATCACTGGTGACATCATTTTGCTTCTTCTTGAGACTCGTCTCGACAATGTTTGCTACCGTCTCGGATTTGGAAACTCCCGAAATGCGGCTCGTCAGCTCGTCAACCACGGTCACGTGACTGTGAATGGCAAGAAGCTCGACATCCCGTCCTATCAGGTTCGCGCAGGAGATGTCATCAAGATTGGTGACCGCGCTCCGTCGCAGCAGCTTGGACTTCGCATGCTTGACTTGACACAGTCGGTTCCTCTTCAGGACTGGCTCACTTTAGATCGCGAGAAGATGGAAGGAACCGTCTCACGTCTCCCTGAGAAGGAAGATGTCGACCCACCGGTCAATCTCCAGCTTATCGTCGAACTTTACTCTCGTTAAAGTTCTTCAACCTTTCCAGGCTCCATCCCGTTTCGGTGGGATGGGGCTTTTTTCTTTTAGGGGTGCTGGAGCAGTCTTTTTTCTGCCGAGGGGTGGTGGCTATTTGACGAGATGGTCCTTCCAAACCGTCACTCCAAAATTCTGTTCTTGTTCTGTCGCAGAATACACTAACTTCACTTCATGAATGGTTTTCTGTGGTTGATTTGGCTGACGGTGATTATCGGTATTGCGATTTGGGCATTTGGGAGCCAAAAACGGTTAAGGCACACGGCGCTTTTGCAGGCTGGGCCTCTAAGTGATGAAGACCTCAGTTTTCTTGAAGATCATTTCGATCTTTATAAGAATATACCTCCTGAGATTCGGAACCGTCTGGAACCCATAGTTCAGGTTTTGATTGCTGAGAAAAATTTCGAGGCCTGTGGAGATCTTGAAGAAGTAAGCCGCGAAATGAAGGTGGTTATAATGGCGCAAGCGGCCCTCCTTTTGGTCGGACGCGATCACCGACTTTTTTCGAAGCTACGCACAGTTTTAATTTATCCAGAGGCTTTTTCTGGTGGTCGTGAAGATGGAGATAAAACAGTCCGGTTGGGCGAGAGTTGGCAATCTGGCACAGTGATTCTTTCTTGGCGCAGTGTTCAGCGTGGTGGCGAAGATGAACGTGACGGGCGGAATGTTGTCATTCACGAATTTGCGCATCAATTAGATCAGGAAAATCGTCACGCTGATGGCTTCCCGGTATTAGAAAATGGAAATGACATTGGGAATTGGTCACACGTATTTTCCGCTTCTTACCAAGATTTTTGTCAGGATTTAGATAAAGGTCGTAAGACGGTCATGGACCCTTACGGGGCTACGAATCCTGCCGAGTTTTTCGCAGTGGCGACCGAAGCGTTTTTCGAGAAAGCCAAACAACTAAAGCGCGATTATCCTCAGCTTTACGTTCAGTTAAAAAACTATTTTGGGCTAGACCCTATCGCTTGGAAGTAAGTTTGAGCTATCGATGGTATGGTTCGCCTCTTTTAATAGTGTAGGCCCGATAAATTTGTTCTAGTAAAACAACGAGAGCAAGTTCGTGTTGCAGTGTCAGTGGGGAGAGGGCCCAGACCTCATCAGCTTGGCTCCTGAGGTCTTTGGTGTGGCCGTCGGAAGCTCCGATAAGGAGTGAGATAGTTTTGATGCCTGGATCCATTTCCCAAGTGTTGATTTTCCCAACTAACTCTTCAGTGCCCCAGGCTTGGCCGCGCTCATCAAGGACAATACGAAAAGTCCCTTTTGAACGCTCAAGAAGATGGGCTGAAACTGATTCAGAATCGCCGGCCTTAAGATAGAGGAGCTCAATTTTACTCCCTCGTTTTAATCGTTTGAGATATTCTTCGATTCCACTTTTGGCATAAGCCAGAGCGGGTTTGCCCGCAGCGAAGATTCTCCAATTCATGACCTGAAAGTATCAAGAACGACGAGGGTTAGCGAATTTTCTCTGACTCGTCTTTTTAAACGCTAGTTTTATCCGAGCTGTCATTGTTTGAAGAGGTAATAGCAAAAAGGCTAGAGAGGTAGATTGTTATTTTTTTGGAGGAAGGCTTGATTTGACGGGTTTGATTCTGAGTTTTACATTTGGGGAGGTGGGTAGGATTGACTTCCCATCGAAGGGCGTGGTTTTCGTGTCCGTAGATTTGAGGTAGGCAGAGGAGCTCATCGCCGAAGGTTGAAAGACTGATGACGCTCCCGCTCTGATCAGCGAGGTAAGTTTTTGGGGTATCGTCCTGACCAATGAGATGTGAACCTGCGAAGAGGAAAACTTTAAGGCGCTTCCTTGTTTCATCCTTATCAGGCTCCCCTGCATCATCAAGGCGATGGACGAAGTCGGAAAGTGGGAGTTCGGTGGGGTTTTTATCTTTATTGGGGATGACCAAGGATACCGTGACGCCACTACCCTTAGGGGGGAGATCAATCCAATGTTGATCGTCGCCCTCTCCGACGATTTTCCTGATTGCGGGATGACCAGCCTTTGCTCCAAGAAGAAGAAGGGCCGTGTGAATATGGCTGGGCTTGGCTTCTACAGCAATGATGGCTTCGTGTTCTTTGGTGCCTTTGGTGCAAGCAATAAACTCAAGAGAGCCTTCGACGAGAGTAATGGTCGAGGCCACGTCAACCGCTTTAGCCTCAAGATTAATACGGATGCCGGGTAATTTTAACTTTTTCAGGGTGTCTTGATTAACCTCTGTTCCGTCACCTAAGAGAGGACCGGTTAGGAGGAGGCTGGTAATACTACGAAGGAGAAAATTCATCTAATTGAGGCTACGTAACCTCGGAGAATCCTTCGAGGTTTCAATTTGTTTAATGAGTTGAGCAACAGTATTAATAATCCCCTGAAGATTTCGTTTCTCACGATGGGCGAGAAGATCTTTTTTAAGCTTCTTTAGCTTTGGAAGTACTGGCTTGGCAGCACCGCCGTAGCTTGCGAGGGCCTTAAGACATCTTGGAATCCGCGCAGCCTTGCCCCATTTTTGGATCTCCATCACTTCGAAGCAAAGAGCCATTCCCTCCTTGATGCGATGTTTCGCGAGAATATCGAGCCCGGAAAGACGAATCCCGCTCGCGAACATCACCCCGCTGGGAGAGGGGGTCTTTATAGCTCTTTCGATAGCAGGGAGTAAGGGTTTGATCTCTTCATAAGTTAGCTTGCCGTAAATTCGCCCAATTTGGTGAAGCACTTCAAACGCTATGGCTTTATGAAGAAGGTTTACGAAACCATCGAGTGAGTTGCGAAGCATTTTACCGAAGACTGCGAAGCTGAGGTAGCGTTGCTCCATACCGCGAGGATCATCTTCGGAGGGGGGCTGCGCTAGCAGGGTGAGAAGCTTTGGGAGAGCCGACATCGCAGGCTTGCCGATTTTGGCGAGTGCTTCGGCCGCTTCAATTCGTAACCAAAGATCTTTATGATCGAGGTTTTTGCGAAGAGCGTCCACAGCTTCGGGGCTTGGTTTTTTGGTGTGGGCAAGAGCTTGGGACGCGCCGTAGCGGGTCTCGAGGTCGTTTGATGTAAGCATTCTAATGAATTCCTTATTCGGACTTACTCCTTTGCGGCCCAACGCCATAGCTGCTCTTTCGCGGACAATTGGAGACCACCGACTGAGAAGCTTGAGAAGATCCTTTTCGCCAAGTTTATCGTAGGTTTCGTTTCGATATTTATTGGACCACCCTCGACCATCGGCAACTATGTCGGCAGCTTGATGATGGTCGAGTTGTGGGATTAAAGGTTTGGATTTCCCCGTGATATAAAGCTTTTTTAGAGGGTGTGCGTAGGCGAGAAGGTAAGCTCCGGTGCAGTCCCAATTCGCATATTTGTCGTGGCGGATACTGGGTGGTCCTTGATGCAAAAAGGTCCCCTCGTGAGTTCGGGCTAGATCAAAATACCAGGAGCCAAATTCTTGCATCCATACTCCGGTAGCATGTGGCCCGGAGAGCGCAACGCCTGGAAGCGACCAGAGGATATTAAAAAAGTTCCCGGTATGGCCGGTGTCTCTTTCCGATCCGTGGGAGGCAAGGCTCATACGGGAGAAGAATCTTGCCCCCTCTGGTTCGTTGTTGAGATGGAAGAGAACTGCGGCCATACCGCATTTCCCATTGTCTTCGTGGGTTTGATACCAAGGTTGGTGATCCCCATAGGGAATTGCACCTTTGCCAATGTAAAATCTCAGAAGCTTTGTGCTTCTTTCGACCGCGATTCTCACCTTGGGGTCGGTAACGCCGGCCTTTTGGGCTAAAATCAAAGAGTTGGTTAGCGTAAGCCCTGGTGCATTCATCATGCCGTAGCCGACGAGGCGTCCGTCCCCCCCCGCAAATTTATGTCCCCAAGAACCGACGATGCTCTGGCCTTCGGAGGCTTCAAGAGCCAGGCGTTTGAGGCCCGGAAGAAAGGCTCTGTCTCCGGTTGCCATTGTATACTCGGCAAGCAGAGTGATTGCGTAACCGTAATACCACGTAGCCATAGAGTCGGCTCTGTAGTTCGAAGCCCATTCAGCCTCTCTTTTGACAATGCCAAGATAGGTTTTATTACCGCTTGCGAGGAGGGCGAGGGCATTGAGAGAACGGATGATTGGGTTTTGTCGGCGATTTGCGGGATTTGAAATTTTTTCAGCCAGCTGTTTGCATCCTCTTTCAAGAATTCGTTTTGATTTAGCACAGTGGTAGGGTGCTGTTAAACTGTATCTTCCAAGAACAGTAAGATTGAGCGGGACTGTTTCGCTCTTGCCATCGCGCCATCGTAAAATCTTTAGGAGTCCAGATTTTTCTTCTGCAACCGTTAGTGCTTTGCCGAATTCAGTCCGTGGATCATAGGAGAATTTTTTGTCTCCGACTCCCAGAATAACATCGCCAACCTTGAGGGGCCCATCGGCAGGAGAGTTAGGGCTAATCTTTGTAATGGCAATTTGTCTAGCCGTGGATGTTTCCATTTTTTCGCTGAACATCCATCCACGGGCTCCGGTGGATCCGAGATTCCAGTCGTGTGTTGCTCCTGCAGGAATCGAATCTCCTTTCGTGAAGTCAGGTAAGGCTATTTTTGCTTTCGGGCCAGCTGCCCAAAGTAGTGGGGAAGATGCAATGAGCAGGGCAGGCAACAGAGTGAATTTTGTCATCATGACAGGTGAGATTACGAAAGAGAAAGGGGTAACTTTTCTCTTATTAAAAGATTCTCTTGCGATTAAATAGCCGGATTAAATAGAAACTGGACACCTGCCCTGTGATGGGTAGGTTAAGGAATGCCTCCTCTCAGAATTCTTTCACCATCTGAACAAGTTGCAGACCATCTTAAGGGTGAGCTTTTGCGTGGACGGTGGATGAATTCGATTCCGGGGGTGCCGAGCCTCGCTGCGGAAATGGGGGTTAATCGAAAGACTGTGGATGCGGCGCTGAGGCAATTAGATTCAGAGGGTGTTTTAATTCCGCAGGGGGCAGGCCGAAAACGCTTAATTGGTTTTCTACCGGAAGATCGGAGTCCAGCGCCGCTGACGCTTGGGATCCTTCTTTATGAAATGTCCGATAAGCGGATCGATTACATTCTTGAGGTCCAGCATATGTTAATGGAAGCAGGACATGCCCCTTTTTTTGCGTCAAAATCTTTGGTTGATCTTTCTTTAGACGCGAATCGTGTCAGTCGACTGGTGGAGGCCACGGAAGCAGATGCTTGGATTGTGGTTGCGGGTTCTAAACCGGTTCTTGACTGGTTCGCTTGCCAGAATTTCCCAACTTTTACACTTTTTGGAGGTTCGCGTGACCGGCGTTTTGCAGGTGCAGGTCCGAATAAGAACCTAGCGTATCGTGAATGTGTTAGCGCTCTTCTCAAGCTTGGCCATCGGCGAATAGTTTTGCTAGCGAAAAGCCAGAGGCGGAAACCAATTCCTGGCGGTTCGGAGCAAACTTTTTTAGATGCTCTAGAAGAAGGGGGAGTTGAAGTCGGCGAGTATCATTTGCCGGATTGGAGTGATCGAAAAGAAAGTCTCCTATCTTGTTTAGACTCGCTTTTCAAGGTGACGCCTCCAACAGCTCTCATCATTCAGGAGGCCACGGTGTTTGCAGCGGTCCAACAGTTTTTGGCCAATCGGGGGCTAAAAGTTCCCGATGATGTTTCGCTTATTTGCTCTGATCCCGATCCAACCTTTGCTTGGTGTGAACCGACTATTGCTCACATGACTTGGCGTTCGCGGCCGATTGTCCGGCGGATCATTCGTTGGGCGGATAAGATCAGTCGTGGTAAGGAGGATTTGGTGAAAAGTTTTGCAAACGCGGAATTTATCGAGGGTGGTTCATTGGGGGGCGCGAAGGATTAAAAAGAAGCATTACGCTCCAGAAAATTCTGTACTGACGCACTAAACTCCGTGGGTCGCTGCCATGGGACGCGGTGACCTGATCCTGATATAATGAGATGCTCACTGTTTGGTAGTAGTGATGTTGCCTCCTCTGCGAGCACTGTGAATTTTGGATCATGGCTTCCTGTAATCCAGAGAATTGGGCAGGTGATCTTAGGCAGTTCTGACCGAAGGTCCCTCTGGTTACCGAGCGACCAATGAAGAAAGCTTTTAGAATAATCTCTTGGTCTCTAATATCAGCTTGGTGGAATTCTTCAGGGGATGATGAAAGGACGTCTTGCCTATTCCATTGATTGAGGAAAGAGGTCCAATTCCCCCTTGAAAGACTCGCCCATTCACGGTCTTCCTCTCTCCGTTCTTGTTGCCCTGACACCAAACCTGGGTGAGCGCTAACTATGATGGCGGCCCTCCATTTTTCAGGCGCTGCAGTCAGTGCGTGGAGAGCGAGTCTCCCGCCCATCGAATAGCCGAGAATGAGATCGCCGAATTCCGCGCCTTCGGAAATTATTCGACCGGCTTCAAAAAGAGTGGGCGTGGAACGATCAAAGAGGCGCCAAAGATCAAGAGCGTTGACCGATTCATTCAGTTCTTGGCTTAATGTTTCCCAAGCTCGGAAACTCCCAACCGCTCCATGGAGACAATGAATCATGGGTTCCAAAAGCCAAAAAGTTGGCGAGCGCACCCGATTCCAAAAGATAATCTATTTTTCCAAGGCTTATTCGGTTCGAGGATACGCCAGTTGTTTTTTTTCTCCAATTCTTCGCATGTTTGGAAGTGGATTTACGAGGGTCTTTTCCTCACAAAGATAAAGAAGGGGCAGATCTGCTTTCGAGTCGGTGAAGCCCGCGAGACCGTCGGTTATGCCAGCTTCTTTTAGTCGAATAACTTTTTCTTTGCCTTTATGATTCTCTCCGATGATTTGAGGGAAGAGAGGGGTTTGTTCACTCCAATCGAATAAGGTGCCATAACTTTGGTCAAAGCCCAACTTGAGTCCAATTCCCTGGACCCAAAGTTCAGGACTGGCAGAGGACAGGATCAAAGGGTTTCCTTGTTTCTTGTAGTAAGCGATCTCTTTCAGAATTTCTGGGTAGGGGAGCTTGGGAAGCCACTCATTGAGAAATCCCTCAACATGTTCTTTTAGCTTAGAGTGGGGCATCTTCCATAGATAGGAATGAAAGACGCGTTTCATCCCACCTGCTCCGAGGACTTTATTGAGAGGTAAAAAGCAGAGGAAGATAAGAGTGAGAAGGCGGCGTGCTGGTTCCTTTTTAAGAACGTAACAACGAAAGACCAATTGGGTGTCCCACGGAATGATGGTTTGATCTAAGTCGAAGAGGATGGGGCTACAGCTTTTCTCCACACCCCGAAACTTAAAGAGTTACGGACAAAATGGAATTTCAATCTGAAAATGATAAGGTTATCGTTCATCCGTGAAGATAATCTTCTTTCTACTTATGGTCCCAATTGGAGGTTGGGCTCAAAATCCTGTAGTGCCCGTCTTAAATCAGCTCTTTCCTGATTTAGATAAAAACCCTGGTGATGCAGAGGAACGATTTACGCTTGCGAGTCATTTCGGTGCAGAGAAAATCCGTGATACTGCGGTGAGGTTGAAAGCTGAGTGGGCTCTTCTTGATGGCACGGAAGAGTCGTCAGAAATCGATTTTCTTTTGTTTCGTGAACGGACCCCTATCACGATCGCAAATTTTATGGGTTATGTGGACAGAGGGGATTATACGAATATGATCGTCCATCGGTTGGTTTCAGGATTTGTGATTCAAGGTGGGGGCTTCACGATGTCGAGTGGGGTTGATGGCCGGATCTCTGCCGCCTTTGTTGCAACACAGCCGACGATTAAAAATGAGTTTGGAGTGTCGAACACTCTTGGGACAATCTCGATGGCTAAGTTGGGTGGAGATCCTGATAGTGCGACCAGTCAATGGTTCATCAGCACTGGGGCTAATTCGGATAATCTTGATTCACAAAATGGTGGGTTTACTGTCTTCGGCGTGGTGAGCCGAGATAGCTTTGAGGCAGCCCTTGAGCTTGATCGACAGCAAAAATTTACGATTTACGATCTTGGTGGTGTATTCGGGAATTCAGCATTAGGCAGCACTCCTTTGATCCGAAATACCACTAACGCCAACTTCACGGCTGAGAGGTTCTATCGTTTCTCAAGTGTCGTTGAGGTTCCTTTGCCGGAGGGACAAGCTGGAACCGACCCTAATTTGAGCTACTCGCTCATTTCTGGTTCTGAAGAGGGTGATCCGGTAGTGGAGCTTTCAGAGGGCGAATTGGTAGTAGGCTTTCCTGATGCGACGTTCGGTGGAAAGAAGACAGTGGTAGTGCAAGCCGAGGATTCTGTAGGAAATACGGTAGTGGATACCTTTGAAATTGTGATGGAGGCTAATTACGAGTCGTGGCGGAAAGCGGTATTTCCAGCTGAGGACGTCGAAAATGATCTCCTCACCGGACCCGCTGCAGATTTCAATAGTGATGGGATCGACTAACTTAGTGGCCTTCGTTCACGGGTTGAATGGTATTCAAACGCTGTAAGTGGGTTTAGGGGGTCCAAGTTTGGTGCTTGGGCTCTCAAGTGTGGAGCCTCGAACTTAAGACTGGCTTAATTGAAGGATTAGTTTTGGTGTGGAAGTTTCGACCGATGGAAGAGTTGGGTAGCTATTGAATCTGCACGAGACCACGAAAGAGAGCGCGAACGGGAGGACGGAGCTCTTTACGGTAGCGAGGTCGGACGGTGAGGTTCCTCGATCATTCTATCGTCTGCGTTACACACTCAACTAGTTGATGCTCTTAAAGCTAAAAATCCACTTCTTTTTGTAGGGGCTATGTCTGTCAGGAAGGGCTGATTTATCGCCGCTGACTTTAGAACCACTAAGGGAGATTTTACGGTTTCTCTGGATTATGTGAACTCTCCATTGGCGGTGGCTAATTTTATTCAGCTAGCGGGGAAGCCCGATGATGTCTTGGAGACTCCGGCGGGGGTGCCTTTTTTGGAGGATGCTGCGCATTATACACAATCGTATTATCGTCCGACCATTGAATCTGATGTCGCGAGGCTCCCATTGCGAGTTGAGAGAATCGAATCAACCCCGATCATGAGGGGATTCTATGCGATCTTTCAGAGTAACACCTACATTGGTGGAGTTGAAGGCTTTGCTTTGCCAAATTACCACGCGGATATCACGGGGGAAGACCGCATCCGATTACAGCAAGTAAGCTCTAATCCGACGAAGTATCGGATCACCTTGAAATATCCGAGATCATGGTTGGATTCCCGTGAGCTTAGAGTGAAGAAAGCGCCGATGTATCGAGCGATACGGGTGAATCGAGTTGAGACAGGTGTCCGTTTTTTTGCTGGAAGTATGACAAACGATCCTTTGGAGCATCCGGGATATCATTTCCAAGACGAGTTGGTTCGCAATTCAAACAACTTAGCTAACCCTTTTGGCTTTCCCTTTAATGTAGCGGGGGTTCTCGCGATGGATACTGTAGCTCCGAATCGGAATGGGAGTAGATTTTTCATAACTGCGGTCGCTGTCCCTTCGTTTAACGGCCAATACACCGCCTTTGGCCAAGTTGCGAATATCCCCGGATTAAATGTGGTGCGGAGTATTACAGATACTCTTAGTGGCGTTGATGGGGCTCCTGATGAAGAAATGGTCATTCTTGATATTACGTTTCGCCGTGGCGGAATTACGGCAAATGCTTTTATGGAGGGTTATCATCAGGGGTTTTTGCCAGGTGAAATCGGGACGATTCCTTTAGCCATTGAGAAAAATCAAGATACTTTGGAATTGGTGATTCCACTTCGCCCTAAGAGCCAGAATTCTCTCTACTCGACTTCTGACCTGAGATCGTATTTGGGTGGAACTATCGAAGCTCAACCTCCAGAGCAAACCTCACCGGAAAGAATTGATCTTACGGAGATCCTTACGTTTGCTCCTAAGACATTCTTTAGGGGGTTTTCGACTGCCATGCCGACTTGGCCTTCCGCAGAGATTGATCTCAAGAGGGCTCGGCTGTTGCTGAGTGCGACCTCGGGTAGCGACCGAGGTAAATTGAACATGATCTTTAACGAAGGAGGAACCGGAGGCACTTATTCGATTGATATGAATATTGAGCAAAATGTCTTCGGGGATGATCCTCGAGTGGTCCGTTCTGTTGGGGCGGGCACCTTTGCTGCTACTTATGATTTTTCACGCAGTCCGTATCTAGGTGTTTTAACGATCACAAGTTTTACAGGCCCCTTAAATGCTGAGCAATTTTCCCTGCATTTCGATTCAAGTCGATTTACTAATAATCCTCAGGTTAATCCTGCGACCTTGGTTCGCCGTTTCGATGCTCGCACTACCGACCCGCAAGTTCCTTTTTTGGGCTACAGCGGAGTGTTTCAAAAAATTCAGTAAAATGATCACAAGAGGAAAATTTATCAGGCCAGCGGAGCCCAATGAACTGGTCCCAAAGGACTACTTCTCAGAAATCAAAATCAGCGATTATTTTTTGAGGAAATGCCCGGTGGAGATCGATCTAGGATGCGGTGATGGGAAGTTTACGCTAGAGATGGCAGAACATTATCCCGATCGAAACTTTTTGGCAGTTGAGAGGCTTTTGGGACGTGTTAGAAAGGTTTGCCGGGGTGCCGAAAAGCGGGGTCTTCAAAACGTCAGGGTCCTTCGCTTGGAAAGCTTGTATACTCTGCAATGGCTTTTGCCGCCGTCTTGTGTCGATCGCCTTCATTTGCTTTGTCCGGACCCTTGGCCCAAAGCCAAGCACCATCGTCGTCGGCTTTTCCAAATTCCTTTTCTTGATTCGGTTGTCCGGGTGCTGAAGCCGGGCGGGGAGCTTTTGTTCAAAACGGACCACGACGATTATTTTGAGTGGAGTCAGGAACATCTTGCAGAATACTCCCGATTAAAAAAGTTGGCTTGGCCTGACGATGCTTTCTTTTATCCAAAGACCGACTTTCAAATTCAATGGGAAGCGGAGGGAAAGCGTCTTCAGGGGCTTAGGGCTCGAAAGGCGACTTCCTAAGCTTGTTATTATGGTCCTCTAAATCGTTGCTGTCTCCGGTATAAGATGCCGGTGCTACGAGCCCGGCGGAGAGGATCATTTTCCCCGCTTCTTCGAGTGTCATATCACTTGCGAAGACTTTCTCGTCATCCATAAGGACTACAAATCCCGTCATAGGATTGGGTGAGGTAGGGATGAAGATGGAAGTTGTTCTTTTGCCAGTCTGCGGATCAACGAAGTTGCCGGTAATGAAGCCGATAAGCCGGCAGCCAGGGCTCGGGTATTCGACATAAGCGACCCCTTTGAACTTTTGAGGTCCGCCAAGATTTCGGACCGCATCAACGAATTGCTTAATGGTAGAATAGATGAATCCGAGGAGAGGGATCCGGATCATAAAATCATCGATCCAGCTGCTCGCCTTTTTGCCGGGCCGGTTCGTGACAGCAATTCCCACCAAGAAAAGTAGCGCGAGGGGAATGAGGAGCCAGAGAAAGTCGTCACCTGGAAATCCCTCAATTGACCAAGCGCCTCTTTCGGATTCGGGCACTCCCCGTAGAAGATTGAGTCCTTTTAGGATTCCTATGATGATGGTGAGACCGATCTTGTGGAGGAGGTGGAAAACGAGAACGACAATCCAACCGGTTGCCAAAATAGGAACGACGGTCGCCATTCCTGCCAAAAAAGGTTTTAGGACTTTCTTTATTTTGGGGTGACGGGTTTCTCGCGGACGCCCAATCGGGTCGATGTTTTCTTCGCTCATTACTTCGGTAGACCTGACCATGGAGTTTGTCATCTGACAACCATGAGATTTGTTGGATGACAGATCTTCTGTTAAGGTGCTAATCTTTCTAGGTGAGTCAACCGATTTCAACCACCGTTTTACAGCGAGTGATCGTGTTGGTGTTTCCTTTATTAGTTGTTTGTTTTTTTGGGCTGGATGTTGCTCGAAATAAACGCGGTTCAACACCTAAGGATGCGGGGTTGGACCTTAGAAAGGTTGGGAGTGCGGAATCTTCCGTAGCTTGGCAGAGGGGAGGGAAGGGACGTGATAATGTTTCGCCAATAACGAGTTTAATCAATCGGTCCGACCATTCTAGGTTGTCTTACCAAAAGCTCGAAAATACAGCTGTGCCAGAAGCCTCTTTTCATTCGCTGTATCCCGATCTGCTTTCTCAACTCTGTGAACAAGAGAGAAGGCAGCTTGAAGTTTACCTTGTGCACTTAGAGTCGGCGAAGAGAATGGATCAGCCTTGGTTATGTTGGAATGAAGGTGTTCAGCGGGCTAAGCTAGAACTCTACCATGAAGTCGAAAAGCTCACTGGCTTGTCTAGGGGGGGATATGAGGTTTTGGCTAATCAATTTCAGCCTGAAGGACGTTGGACTAAGACAGCCACAGATGGCTTTGCTTTTTCTGCTCAGGGTGAAGCCTCGATTATCACGTGGAGTATTGTTCCTGATGATACGACAATACCCGGTTTGATGAATCAGTCTGCGGTTGGATCAAATTTTCGATCATGGATGGTCTCTCTTTATGGAGGTTCGATAAGTGGAGCTGCTGCAGATCAACCGTGGTTTGAGGTTTTTGAAAGTGCTTTCGAAGAAATGGCAGCGACCTGTGGGTTGACTCTAGTATATGAACCAATAGATGATGGTGTGGATGTGAAGTCATCGAACCCAGGTGAATTGGGGGTCCGTGGTGATATTAGAATTGCGGCGAGAGGCTTGGATGGAAATAGCGGTAATCTAGCAATCGCTTTCCCACCTGATCATGGAGACATGATCTTCGATTCGAGCGATGGAATATTTCAGATTACCTCGGGTAGCTCGATTCGCCTTTTTAACACAATTACTCATGAGCTGGGGCACAGTCTCGGGTTGGCGCATGTGTGCCCCATTAATCGAACTAAGTTGTTGGAACCAAGTTTGACTACTAGTTTTCGGGGTCCGCAGTTCGATGAGTTTCAGTCTTTGCAGCGCCTTTATGGCGATCGTTTCGAATTACATGGAGAATTCCGCAACAATGACACGGTGCGAGCGGCTAAACCAATTGAACTAATTGAAGGCTCGCGGGTCGAGTTTTTGAGGTTGAGTATTGATGATGATAGAGACCAAGACTTTTACCGCTTTGAAGGGCTAATTGGGCAAAGGTTAAATGTTGAAATTGTTCCTGGTGAAGGCGCTTATCTAGAGGGAGGAGAGACTGATACTGGCTGTTCGCAAAGAACCAGATTTGACTCTGGAAAGGTTCATGATTTATCGGCCCAGATTTTTGCCGAGGACGGAGAGGAAATTCTTTTTGAAGCTTCATCGGGAAATCTTGGAGAGTCCGAAAAAATTGAACAATTCCGGTTGCCTGCGACTGGTTGTTTTTATCTGAGGGTTTCTGGTGACCAAACGAATGCAGCACAGATCTATGAATTAGGGATCGAGCTGATGGCAAGGGTGCCGGCGCCGTGGTTAAAATTAGTTGATCATAGAATTCTCGAAGAATCAGGAACGATTAAAAATGGTCGTTTGGATCCCGGTGAGACGATCCGCTTGGCGATTCAAGTTAAAAATAGTGGGGAACTAGCGAGTGGGCCAATTACAACTAATGTTTTAGTTTCGGATAATGCGGTGCTTTTTAATAAATCATCACCCCCACAATTGGAGCCTGGTGAAATGGCTGTCATTGAGGTTGTGGTGGGGACGACTGGAAGTTGTGGAGAATTCTTGATGATTGATCTTAAGATTGAGGGTGAGTCAGGAGATTTGCTAAAGGAGAATCTGGAATTCGAAGCCGGGGTGTTGACTCGACCAGTCGCCTTCGATGTTGATTTTGAAAATCTGAAAGGTTTACCTGTCAACTGGGAATCTAAGACATCTGGATTAGGTGAAGAGTGGAATGTGGTTTCTTCTCGTTGGGATTCTCCGATCCAGTCAGCTTTTGTTCCGGGGCGCGGTTCAGCTGGCGAGTCATTTCTCCTATCTCCTGTCTTTGAGTTGGCCTCCGGTGGAGGTGACTTATCCTTCAGCCATCTTTATCGTCTGGAAACAGGTTTTGATGGGGCCGTGCTTGAGGTTTCAAGGGATGGTGGAGAGTGGGTTGATTTATTAGTTGATCCCAGTGTTATTACAATAGGAGGATATAATCGCAGCATTCGTGAAGGGTTTGGTTCTGCGATTATGGGGCAGCAAGCTTGGTCGGGTATCCTTGAAGGGTTCACTCCAGTCTCGGTTAAGCTTCCTGTAGCGTGGGCTGGTGAGATGCTTCAATTTCGATGGCGAGTGGTTCATGATGCTTCATCGGCGCGCGATGGATGGTGGATTGACGATGTGAAAATGGAAATGTTGGCTGAAGATTGTGAACCACACCGTCCCGAGGTCTCACTGGCTCTCAAAATCGGAGAGCTTGACGAGAATTATCCAGATTCTTCGGCGATTTTAGCACTTGAAACAAATCTGCCACTTGTTTCCTCGTTGAGTATTCCACTTGAGCTTTTAGGAAGTGCGACTTTTTTGGAAGATTATTTGATCAATCCTCAGGTCGTTTTTCCCGCGGCAAAGGTTTCTCTCGAAATTCCGGTTAGGGTGATTCCAGATTCCATAATCGAAGGTGCCGAAACAGCTTTAATTCAGATAGCATCGGGAGACTCTGCTTTTGTTAGAGGGCGTAATTTCTTGGTGCCATTAATGATTTCTGACCTGTTGAATGTCGATGCTTGGAGTGCCTTTTTTTGGGTAGGTGAGGTTAATCTTTTGGCTGATTCAGATGGTGATGGTTTTAATGAACTCTCAGAATATGTGCTCGGAACGAATCCAAGTTTAGCCAGTGATAGACCAACCTTTGAGTTGGTTGCAAGAGACGAGAAGTTCATTTGGCCCTTTGGGATACTCCCGAATCGGCCAGATGCGACTATGGAAATTGAGGCCTCAAGCGATTTGGAAAATTGGGAGGTTGTTGAAGTTATCAGAGTTGCTGAGGGGCTCGAGATTATACCAAGGACCCCAAAGTCCTATTTTAGGCTTAAATTCTCTCTCAACTGACCGAGTTCCGACTTCCTTTCTCTGCGTGATTTGGCAAGACAGTCCCGACATGAATGCTGTTGATCTTGCAAGCTCTGCGCAATCCGACCCCGAACCACCTGCTGGAATCTCTCTTGGCCAACAAGCTCTTTGGCTAGTTAAGGCGGGACGCTGGGACGATTCACATGATCTTTGTCAGAATGTTCCCGATCCTGTTGGAGCCTGGATTCATGCCTACTTACATCGAGAGGAAGGCGATCTTGGAAACGCGTCATACTGGTATCATCGTGCAGGCAAGGAGGTTCCGTTACCGGGAGTGACTTTTGATGACGAATGGTGTCAAATCGTCCAGGTAATTTCATAGTCTAAGTAAATTATGCCAAAGTCTGATAAGAATGTTCGCCGCGCTGCGGTTTCTGCCCTTAGAGCTTGGGCGAAGGGTCATGCCTATGCTGACTCCCTTGTGGAACGTCACTCTGAGCGTAACCATTTGTCGTCATCGGATCGTGCTTTTCTTAAAACAATTTTGCTCGGTGTTTTGCGGAATCGGAGTTTGCTTGATCACTGGATAGGAATGTTTCGAAGAGGAAAATTAGATCCTGAAACTCGAGATGTCTTACGGGTTGGGTTTTTTCAATTGCTGATTTTGCGGACTCCGGACCATGCCGCGATTTATGAAACTGTGGCTTGTGCTCGCAAGCCGGTGCAGGGATTAATCAATGCGGTTTTGCGGAAGGCAGCGCACTGTCGAATGCGGTTGTTGCGAGAGCTTCCCGATGTTGAACTTCCGATTCAGTTTTCGCATCCCCACTGGTTGTGGAAACGTTGGAAGAAGCTCTTTGGTCAAAAGGACGCGGTCGCCTTGATGGATTGGAATAATCTGCCAGCTGAGTCTTATTATCGACCTAATCTTTTGAATCTTCCACCTTCCGGGAGTCCCGAGCCAGAGAGCGCCAAGGAAGCGGTGGAAAATGGTCACTATTATGTGACTGATCCCTCAACGACACATGCCCCAGAATTATTGGCACCCAAGCCAGGTGAGATAGTGCTGGATGCCTGTGCGGCCCCAGGTGGTAAGGCGATTCATTTAGCAGGATTGATGAAAAATGAAGGGCGTTTGATCTGCATGGATTCTAATGAGAAGCGACTTCCGCGTCTAAATGAAAATCTTGAACGGTGCGGTGTGAAGATTTCTGAAGTGTCTTGCCATGACTGGACCAAAGCTCCACCGGAAGAATTTCTCGAAGCTTGCGATGCTATCTTACTTGATGTTCCGTGTTCAAATACCGGGGTGCTGCGTCGTCGAGTGGATGCGCGATGGCGGATTCAAAAAATTGATTTAGAAAAATTATTGGTGATACAGAATCAGATTTTAGAACAAGCGATTAAGTGTCTAAAGCCAGGTGGGCGGCTTGTCTATTCTACTTGTTCAATTGATCCGGAAGAGAATATTGATTTAGTGACCCACTTTTTGAAGCGACACCCTGCCTTTTCGCTTGAGAAGAGTGATCAGCTTCTACCTTTTAAAGATCAATCCGATGGTGCGTTCGCTGCTCTTCTCCGGCAGAATTCCTCCTCTTGACCCCCGTGGTGTTTCGGGATTAGTTTGACTAACCATAATACTTTATGAAGGCATTACTTTTGTTACTTCCGATTGGGATTGTTTCTCAATCGTGCGTTCTTCCAATTTCAGAAGAGGCTGGCGGTGGCTATCTCAATGGCTTTCGTTCAGCGACTCCGACTAATGAACGTCAACCGATGGCTCATGAGCGGGGGTATTGGGATGGCGACTCTGTTGAGGATCCTTCCTTAATCCGAATCAACCGAGATGAGCAAAAGGCTTATTTTTACAAGGGCAGCCAAGTGGTGGGAATGTCCCCGATTTCGACGGGAACTTCAACGCGTGCCACTTCGGCTGGAACCTTCAAAGTGACTGAGAAAGATATTGATCATGAATCTTCTCTTTATGGGGTCATTCGAGATCTAGCCACCGGAGAGATTGTAAATGACGATGCCGATACGAGGAAGCATCGGGCGGGGCCAGGGCAGGTTTTTGAACCTGCTCCTATGCCTTATTTCATGCGCTTTAATGGCGGAGTTGGAATGCACGTCGGGCACCTTCCTGGTTATGCGGCTTCTCATGGTTGCGTAAGAATGCCCAAAGAAATGGCGATTCGCTTTTATGAAGCAGCAAGTGTTGGGACCCCGGTGATCGTTGAATAGAATTGATGAAGATTTCGCTCGAATTTATTTCAATGGGAGGCCTTCCTTTGTGTTTTACCCGCGGAGAAATCAATCTATCTGAAAGGCCTTGTCCGGCCAAGCTTGTCGAAGCGCTTGAAAGTGTGGGGGCTTGCGTCAATATTCCCAATCAATAATTGTGCGCATTGATATTCTAACGCTTTTCCCCAAGATCGCGATGGCTCCTCTAGGCGAGAGTATGATGAAACGTGCTCAGGAAGCCGGCTTAGTCGAGGTTTGGGCTCATGATCTTCGTAAGTGGGCGACAGGAAAACATCGAAAAACTGATGATTATCTTTGCGGGGGTGGTCAGGGAATGTTGCTTAAACCGGAGCCGATTTTTGCAGCTATTGATGAGCTGAGGCAAGAATCATCAAAGATAATCCTTCTCACACCGCAAGGGAGTGTTTTCAAACAAGCAAAGGCGCGAGAGCTCTCGAGCGAAGAGCATTTGATCTTTATATGCGGCCACTACGAGGGCGTTGATCATCGTGTGATCGAGCAGCTGGTAGATTTGGAGCTCTCGATTGGTGACTACGTTTTGACCAATGGTGCAATCGCAGCAGCAGTTGTGACAGATGCCATCGTAAGGCTCCTTCCCGGTGCACTTGGCGATGCTCGATCGGCCGTGGAAGAATCATTTTTTGATCCGAATCTTTTGGAGGCGCCGGCTTATACTAAGCCAATCGAGTTTCGAGGTCTTAAGGTTCCAGAAATCTTGCTCTCTGGGCATCACGCCAAAATCGAGGAATGGAAAGCAGAGATGTCTATCGAGCGAACTCAAGAGAATCGGCCAGATCTTCTCGATCGGTAGCCCGGTTGTTTGGCAAATTTATTATTCTGAATTAGAGGGCTATTTGAGCATTTCGTTGAGTGTGATTTCGTCGATCACCGGAACGCCAAGGGATTCGGCCTTAATCTGCTTTGATCCGCCTCCTTCGCCGGAAAGAAGGAAGTCGGTTTTTGAAGAGATAGAGCCGCTGACCTTTCCGCCATTTTTCTCAATAAGTTTTTTGAATTCTTGTCTCGAAACCGAAAGGGTTCCGGTAATCACAAAGGTTTTTCGAGTGAATGGTAGTCTCTCTGTGATTGCAGTAGGGTCGGATACGAAATTATCGGATTTTGGGTCGATACCAAGCTCGCGGAGTTTTTCTAAAACGGTTTTTCCTGCCTCGGATCGGAAAAAAGTGCGCAGGTGCTGAGCAGCCACTGGTCCTAAATTGTCATCAATCTTGTAATGCTTGAGTCGAGGGTGGTTTTCTTTCTTTCGCTTTGATTTAGAAAGTTCTGCGAAATCTGGAAGGTCGGCAAGGTCAGCAACAATTTGTGATTCGGGCAGGTCACTCAGTTTTTCGTGGATCCGTGAGAGTTCCCGGGCGGCTGACTCACCGATTTGGGAAATGCCCATCGCAAAAAGCCAGCGGCTAAGTGGCATTTCCTCACGGGCTTTGATGAGAGAGTTAATCAGGGTGTTTGCTCGTTTTTCCCCAAAGCGACGCTCCTTGGATTGCGTCAAGCCATCGGATGATTTTGCGGGGTCGAGAAGTAAATTGGCGAGATTATCTAGGCTGAGTGAGAAGAGATCGAGCGGGGAAGATGCGAGTTTGGTTTCAACCAGCTTGATTGCGACGGATTCGCCAAGCCCATCAAGATCGAGAGCCTTGCGTCCGGCAAAGTGGGTAATACTAGTCACCGCCTGTGCTGGACATTCAAAATTAACACACCGCCAAGCAACAAATCCATCTGGCTTTTCAATGGGTCCGTGACAGGAAGGGCATTTGTGGTCAAGAGCTGTAGGCAGGTGGAAGGGCGGGGTGTTCTCCGGGCGTTTCGTGACAACAACCGAAACAACCGAAGGAATAATCTCGCCAGCTTTTTCGATAATTACGGTATCTCCAATTCGAACATCTTTGCGTTCTATTTCCTCTTGATTATGAAGAGTGGCTCGGGAAACGGTTGTGCCTGATACGAAGACTGGTTCGAGTTCAGCGACCGGCGTGAGGACACCGGTTCTGCCGACTTGAATCGTAATGTCTTTGAGAAGTGTTTCCTTTTGCTCGGGGGGATACTTAAAGGCGGCAGCCCAGCGCGGCGCACGTGAGGTAAACCCAACGGTTTCGCGTTGCTTGAAATTGAGTAACTTGATGACTGCTCCGTCAGTTCCATGGCCGAGGTCATTGCGCTTCTCGTCAAGTTCACGAATCGCTGTCAGAATTTCGTCTAGAGTATGAACATACCAAACCGGTGAGTTGCGAGGGATTTGGAATTTATCAAGGAGTTTGCGAAAATCGTCTTCGTTCCCCATCTCTGACCCCTCGTTTGCGCCGAGGCCATGGGCTAAAAAGGCAAGGGGGCGGGAGGCTACGACTTTTGGGTCGAGTGACTTTAAAGTTCCGGCTGTTGCGTTTCTCGGATTGGCAAAAGTATCGAGTCCAACTTCGTCGCGTTGGGTGTTGAGCTTAGCAAAGCCCTCTGAAGGCATAAAGATTTCACCTCGGACTTCAAGGAGCGGTGGAGCATTCTTAAGAGTGAGAGGAATATTGCGAATGGTCCGAACATTTTGTGAGATGTCGTCACCACGGCTCCCGTCACCACGGGTTAGGGCGTAGTCAAGTGATCCGTCCCGATAAACTAGGGAACAGGCAACCCCGTCGATTTTTGGTTCCACGGTGAGTGGTATTTCCTCAAGGTTCAGTCCCTTCTGGAGCCGCTTAAAAAATTCGTTTACTTCTTCTTCAGAAAAAAGGTTTAATGAAAGTATGACTGTCCTCGCTGCTCAAAGGTTTCTAGTGGAGCTCCACCTACTCGGTGGGTCGGCGAGTTCGGGTCATGAAATTCGGGGTTTGCTTTTTCAAGGTCCTCTAGTTCTCGGAAAAGTCGGTCGTATTCAGCATCGGAAACTTCCGGTTGGGCGTCTTGATAATAGAGCTGGTTGTGTCGATTGAGCTCGGCTCGAAGTTCAGCAATACGGTTGTCAAAAAGCACACACAATTAGTAGCGCGTCGTCTCGAAGTCGGGGAGAAAAAAAGACACTTCCGGTATCCTAGGGTTAATGGGCGTCTGCTGAGTGCCTTCACTGACTGACACAATTCAAGCGGTTTGATTTCGCCCTAACTTCGCCAGAATTTGGTAGTGTTAGGAACGAAATGTGGATCTTTTTGAAGCTATGAGCGACCGTGCCTTCTTCCTGAGTCTTCTCTCCTTGTTGGAAGCTACGGGTAATCTATTTCGCCCTGTTTTAAGCGCTAGAAATAGCAGTTAATTCTTTCTGGTAGAAAATGCTGCTGCCTTTATGAGATCAGCTTCGACCGTGAATAGGTCACCGTTGAATTTTAGCGTGCGGGGGTCTTCACAAAAAAGGGTGGTGTAAAAGACACAAGCAGCGAGAATCTTCACAGTTTTCATTATTGATCGATTCGAGGATACGAATTTCAATTTCTTGGGTGTTGCATCCTTGCTCCCTCATTTGCTTCAGCTCAGCTTTTATTATGTTGCGTTCAATGCATGCCATTACTCAGAGTTTCCTTATATTTTCAATGGTAGGTTGGAAATCGTTTTTTGCTATTTGTTACGTTATTCTTGTGCCCCAAGTCTCATAAAGGACGAGTTTGGATCCGGATTTTTTGATAATTTCAGATAAAGCGACCGCAGCTTTTTGAAACCGATCTGGAAAGAGTGCGGGAAACTGACTTTGGTCCTGAATAATAATAAGGTCGTATTGTCCTTCTTTAATTTTATCGATCGTTCCCTTGTTCTTAAGGTGGAATTCGAGAGTTTTTCCTCCAGGATTAATAAACGAGATCTTTGTTTCGGAGTGGGGCGATTGCTTTATCAATTCGGTCACCATTTTTCGGATGCCACCTGTGTAGCTATTTCCAATAAAGAGGAGTTTTTCTGGGGGTTTGGCTGAACAAGCGGATCCAAGGAAAAGACCTAGGAGAGTAAGAAGCAGATAGCGTCTCAGGGGCATTCTTGATTCTTAGCGGTCCCTTCGGGTAACTCAATCAAGATGGGTGGGGAAAGCCTTGTTTTTATTGTTTTTAGGATGGCGAGGGAAGTGAAGATTGCTCTTTTTACTTGGTAGAATAACAATCGGCGGTAAGTAAGATTATAAGAATGAAGAAGATTATCATCTCCCTTTTCTCAGTTTCAATCCTAGGAATCGCCTATTCTGCTCCGAATGTTACGACCCTTGCGAAAGGCAAGGGTCTTTATAACGGGGCTGGCTCTTGTGTTGCATGCCATATGGCTGATGGAAAGGGACAACCTGGGTCGGTTCCACCACTGGCGGGGAGCGATTGGTTGGACAATTCAGATCGTACGATTGCAATCGTTCTGCGGGGGATGGCCGGGCCGGTTAAGGTAAATGGTGACCGCTATTACTCCGCTATGCCACCTCAGCTTCTTTTCGATGACGAGAAGATTGCTGATATGATCACTTACGTGAACCATGCTTGGGGGAATAAGGGTGCTGCTGTGACTGCTGCCCAGGTTGCAAAGGCGAGGAAGGCACTTCCTCAGGCTGTTTACACGCCTGAAACTTTGCTGAAGGCTTTTCCATTCTGAAACAATAAAAAAAATGGGACTTATACTCCAGATTTCGATGATACCTTGATGGTGATAACGGAACCGGTTGTTTACCGCACTTTTATGCCTGGAGCATCACCCGCGGCCTTTGCAGTGGCTCTTCCGGGAAACCACTATTATTGCTGGGATGCCGGAGAATGTCGTTTGCGCTATGCCTGGACTAAGGGCGGTTTTATCCGCGGTAATCAAGTGCATTGGTCAAGTAATGGTAAACCGGTAGCAAAGTTCAACGGGCTTCCTTATTACCGAGCTCAAACAAGTAAACTTAACCCGGAGGATTATAAGCACTTGGCCGAGACTGCGAGAAGCACCCCCTTCTATGATACGACGGAAGCGGTTGATTTTCCGATCAAGATTGAAGGTGTCGATGGTTTCCCGAAATACAAAGGCTATCGGCTGATTCAAGGATACCCCGAATTTATTTATAAGGTTGGCGATTACGAAGTCCGAGAGTTGATTCGGACTTCGAAGAATAATTTAGGGATCACTCGTAAGTTCTCAGTCTCTCCAAAAATCCCCATCACTTTCAAGCTCACTCCGGATGGATCCTCGAGCTATTCAAGCTCTACTGGAAATATCTCTAGTGATGGAACTCTAAAGCTCACCGCGAAGCAGGCTATGGAGTTTGATCTCACCATCATTGAAAAGAATCCCGCTGCCCCCGCTGCCACCCAAACTCAAGGATCAAAGAAATGAAAAATTTTATCTACTTATTCATGTTGTCATTGTTTGTGAATTTCGCCTTCGGTGAGACATCTCCCAATTATAAGGTGACTCAAATTCCTAATCCGCCGTCGAAGTTTGGGACCAAGCAAATCGATGGTCTTGATTTCCTCCCTGATGGACGGATGGTGGTGTGCTTACCTAGTGGTGAAGTCTTCTTTTATGATCCTAAAACCTCTGGTTGGCAGATTTTTGCAGAAGGATTGCACAATCCTTTGGGTGTTATTGCTGAGTCTAATTCATCGTTAGTGATTTCCCAGCGCCCCGAAGTGACTCGTGTGAGTGATACCGATGGTGACGGAAAAGCTGATTTTTATCAGGTGATGACAGATGAATTCGGTATGTCCGGGAATTATCACGAGTTCCACTTTACTCCAGTAAAAGACAAGGAGGGAAACTACTTCTTTTCTCTGGGCACCGGCTCTTCGGGAGACGGGATTCGTCCGATCGTTAGAGGAAAGTTCGACTCGCGCGGAAGGCCAGGCCGTATGCACTCATCTACTCCTTTTCGTGGTTGTGTGATGAAGTTGACAAAGGATGGTGTGACAATTCCTTGGTCATATGGTCATCGGACTCCAAACGGACTTGGTTTTGACTTGGAAGGAAATCTTTTCGTCACTGATAACCAAGGTGACTGGGTTGGTTCGAGCAAGCTTTTCCATGTTAAAGAAGGGCGCTTTTATGGTCACGCTGCCAGCCTGACCTGGAAGTCGGGATTTGAAGGTGCACCACTTGAAGCTGATCCCAAAGATCTCGCCAAGATGCGAACCCGCGCCGCGGTCGTATTTCCTCATGGATCAATGGCGAACTCCCCAACTCAAGTTCTCGCGATTTCTCCAGATGCGAGGTTCGGACCTTTCACTGGACAACTTCTGGTTGGTGAAATGAACACAAACCGTATTGTTCGAGTGATGTTAGAGGAGGTCGGCGGTGAGCTTCAAGGGGCTTGCGTCCCCTTCATCGACGGGGGAGCGCTCGCGCGCGGTTGTAATCGCATGGCGTGGGCTCCGGATGGTAGCCTTTATGTCGGGCACACCAAACATACTTGGGCTGGGGGGGAGGGGATTTCACGTGTTGAGTGGAATGGAGAAGACCCTTTTGAGGCGGTCTCGATGAAGCTTACAAAAACCGGCTTCCGGTTTTCATTCACCAAACCGGTAGATTCT
>CAJIZY010000018.1 GCA_905181965.1 Akkermansiaceae bacterium | reverse complement strand
ACCCTCCCCAAAGGGACCACCCACTACCTCATCAACCTCATCGATGACACACCAGGTCCTCGTCAGCCACCCCGGCGGCTTCAAAAAAGACGCGCGCGATAAACAATACTCCGAATATGCCCTTGAAGCCCGCCCGCCTCAAAAATGAAGGGATAACTTATCTATTAAGCTGCGTATTAACTTGAGGAATCAATCTAATGAGAGTCATAACAATCAACATTTCGCTCCTTCTTTTCTTAATATTCAGCACGGCGGTCTTGGGTCAGGAAGCGTTAAAGAAAAACGACCGGATTGTTTTTCTGGGAGATTCTATTACCGCTGCCGGTGCACGGAAGGGCGGGTATATTACCTTATCTTCACAAGCCATTGCTAAAGCTTATCCCGAACTTAAGATCGAATTGATTGGCGCCGGGATCGGTGGCCATAAAGTCCCGGACTGCCAAAAGCGGCTTAGCAAAGACGTCCTCCAGAAAAATCCGAGTATTGTTTTCATCTATCTAGGCATTAACGATGTCTGGCATTGGACACATCCAGCGGTTGTTGCGAGGGGGAAAAAGGGGACTACGCCAGAGGATTTCGAAAATGGCCTTAAGGAAATGATTTTGAAGATCAATAAGGCTGGGGCTCGGGTCATCCTTTGCACTCCAACGGTGATTGGTGAGAAGTCAGATGGCTCAAATTCTGATGATAAGATGCTCGACCAGTATTCAGACATCAGCAGAAAGGTGGCCAAGGAAACTAAATCTCAGCTGCTCGACCTCCGAAAATCTTTTCTCAACCAACTTAAGAGACGTAACCCAGAAAATGCGACCAAAGGAATTTTCACCTCGGATGGCGTCCACTTAAATGAGAAAGGTAATCGGTTACTTTCGAGCCTTGTTCTCAGAGCGCTCAATGTCCCTCTTCGCAAGAAATAGTAAAACTTAGGTTTTATTATCTGTTTCGAGGCGATGTCTTTTTGATCCGGGAACGGGGTGTCTTTCTCCTGCCTATCAAAAACCGTAATCCTGGCTCTCCGAAAACAAAAACCTTCATCATGAAATTCTTCCTTATATTAGTCACCTCAATTGCGGTCTCAGCCTGCGGCCTACTCGCAGCCAAGCCGAACATTGTCCTCATCTACATCGACGATCTCGGCTACGGCGATCTCGGCTGCTATGGGTGCAAGGATATCCCTACACCAAACATTGATCGACTTGCAAAAGAGGGTGTTCTCTTCACGGCTTCCTATATCACTAATCCTCCGTGCTGCCCGAGCCGGTGCAGTCTCATGATGGGCCAATATGCTCAGCGATTTGGAAAATATGGAATGTCGCGTGGCCTGCCGATCCCGGAGGATCGCCCCACCCTGGCTAAATTTCTAAGCGGGAATGGCTACGTAACCGGGCACATTGGCAAATGGGATCTCGGTTCAAAAAAACAAGGGCCATTGCAAGTGGGATTCGCTGAAGTTGCCAAAGATCCGCCAAAAAAAACCTACACCAAGAAAGAACTCGCTGGGCAATCTGCAAAAATTCGCAAACTACGCACCTCGAAATACTTCTGTCTCAATGAAGCTGGCGAGACGGTTTGGCTGACTGATTACGATGGCAACTCGATGGTCAATTTCATCGAGCGACATAAGAAGTCCCCCTTCTTTCTCTACTGGTCCCCGGCAGCAGTCCACTCACCCAGCACCGAAGCCCCCGAAAGCTTGATGAAACGAACGACCGCCAAGGGGGAGCGCCGCAAGCTGGCCGGCGCCATCGTCTCGGTTGATGACCAAATCGGCAAGCTCATCCAAACACTGGAGAAACAGGGTCTGCGCAAAAAAACGCTGATCATTTTCTCCAGTGACAATGGTGGCAACGGTGGCGAAGGCGCATCATCGGCGCCCTACACCGGCGGCAAAGGAAAGGGCACGCAGAAAGAAGGCTGGGTCCGCGTGCCCACGATCTTCTCCATGCCTGGCACACTCCCCGCAGGAATTCAACACGATGGTATGACTGCCAATTTCGACTTCTATTCCACGATCGCCGCACTGACGAGCAAGTCGATTCCCAAGCATTGTGATGGAGTGAATTTGTTCCCTTACCTGAAGGGGGAAAACACCAACGAGGCGCATGAGTATCTCTTCTGGCTCAATAATGAACCGGGTGATGCTGAGCGCAGACATCTCATTGCCGCCCGGTGGAAAAATTGGCGTCTTTACAAAAAATATGACAAAGACGCGTGGCAACTTTTTGATCTGGAAAATGATCCTATGGAGGAAACTAATCTTGCAAAGAAGCATCCAAAGGTGGTTGTGCAAATTGCGTCTAAACATATTGCCTGGAAACAGACTCTGGCCCCGCTCGCTAAGATTCCACAGATTGTGAGCGACAAACCTATTATCCCCAAAGGCTATGGTTGGGCCTACCCAGGCGATCATAGCAAAAAGGTTGGGAAGTGAGTTGCGATAAAGGCAAATAATTATGAAATTTCGACTTTTATTCCTGATGCTTTTTGGCGTCGCAAATGTCACTGCTGCGGACCTAGAGCGTGGCAAAACCTTATATTCTCAAATCTGCTTTACCTGTCACGGCCCCACCCTCGATGGCGGCATCGGCCCCTCTCTGAAGGATCAATATTGGCACCACGGGTCATCACCCTCGGCCATCCTCGATGTCATCGACCATGGCGTTGAAGGCTCGGAAATGATCGGCTATAAAGACGTCTTTTCCGAGGTCGACCGTCTCGCTCTTCGCGACTTTCTCCTTTCTCAACAAGAAGGAGTTCGGGAAATGATCCGCTCGATTTATCCGCCGGAGTTTTTTAAAGAGAAACGACTCACGCCTGATCTCTTCAAAACCGGTGAATCCACCTCCCAAACGCTTCTTCCGGAAAACTGGATTTACATGCCGCGAAATGCCGTTGGCGTCATCCGCGTGACAGCGAAAGTCCATATCCAAAAACCCGGGTCCTACCACTTTGCGATCCGGCGTCTTGGGCGCACCGCTGTTTATTTCGAAGGAGAGGAAGTGCACTACTCCGATGATTCCAAACCAAAAGGCGACGACTTCAACAAGGCCCTCGATCTAAAGCCGGGCTCCTACACTTTTGAAATTCTGCACACGGAGAAAAAGTCCCACGCCTATCGCTTCCACGGCACCTTGACGGGTCCCGCCGGCACCCGTTTCCCGCTCTCCGGTCGCAGCCTGCAGGGAAATATCCCCAAAATTATTGTGGCCGGACCCGAAGTGAAAATCGTCCGCAAGTGGATCAAAGACCTCCCGCCACGCGCGCTTCTGTGTCTTCTGCCGAATAAAGTCATTGTCGCCTATAACACCGTCGACGGCTCCATCCTCAAGGCTTGGCACTCTGCTGAGATTAATCAAACCCCGTCACTGCCCGACCGCAGCCAGAAACAGTCCGAAATCAACGGCACCGAAATTTCAGAAAGCACACGCCCTATCCTCAAGTCCTCGAACATCGAGTTCATCGCCTATGAATCGAAAGGTGACAAAGCCCTCATTCATTCCGTCGTCGATGGTAAGCCCACCACAGTCACGCTTGTCCCACAAAGCGACAATTCCTTCACCATTTCCATCCAGTAAATGAAATCTCTGATCTTCGCCCTCCTCGCCGCTCCTCTGCTCGCGCAAATCCCTGCTGGCTATAAACTCGAAACCGTTCCTCTCCCCAAAGGAGCAGTTACCGTTCTTGGCCTCTGTCATAAACCCGATGGCACCCTCGCGGTTGTCTCTTGGGAAGGCGAGGTCTGGGAATACAAAAACAAGGCCTGGACCAAGTTCGCCGAGAACCTCATGGAGCCCAATGGCATCCACTACGACGAAAAAGAAGATTCCTATTACGTCGCGCAAAAACCCGAACTCACGCGCCTCGTCGATCACAATAAAGACGGAATCTGCGACCGTTACGAGTGCGTCACTGACGCCTTCGGCATCTCCGGCGAATACCACGAATATCACTACGGCCCGGTTGTAGATTCTCTCGGCCGAAAATACGCGTCCCTCAACCTCGGCGCGCGCGGCGAATTCGTTGTCCCCGATGGTAAACCGAAGGGGAAGGGAGGGGGGAACATGGCTTACAATGCCCCCTGGCGTGGCTGGGTTTATCGGTCCGACCGACGCGGGCACTTCCAACCACTCGCTTCCGGATTCCGCTCGCCCTGTGGCATCGGGATGAGCCCAAGTGACGAACTTTTCATCACCGAAAACCAAGGCGATTGGGTTGCCGACTGCTGCCTCTACCACGTCCGCGAGGGCAACTTCTACGGCCATCCGGCCTCGCTTCCCGCCCGCCCGGATTTTACAAAGGAAAAAGTCCTTTCCCTCAAAGCGGCCGACTTTGACAAACTCCGCACCCCACCGGCCATCTGGTTCCCGCGCGAAGCCATCGCCAACTCGCCCGGCAGCCCGGTCTGGGACACCACCGACGGAAAATTTGGCCCCTTCAAAAACCAAATCTTCATCACCGACCAACGCCAATCAAACTACTTCCGCTGCGGCGTTGAGAAAGTCGATGGCGACTACCAAGGATGGTGTGTCGACTTCCTTCGTGGCACCAGCTCCGGCGGCGTGAAGCTCGCTTTTGATCAACAAGGTCGCCTCTGGTCCGCCCAGGTCGGACGCGGTTGGTTCAGCGTCGGAGGCAAGCGCACCGCCCTGCAATACGCCGAGTGGGATGGCAATACAACGCCCTTTGCGATCCACTCCAGCCAACTCACCAAAACTGGCTTCGAGGTCAACTTTACCGAACCTCTTGGGCCTGAAATCACCCCCGCGGTCACCAACTATCACTACCATTATTACAGCACCTACGGCTCGCCCATGGTCGATGAAAAGGAGCTGAAAGTGACCAATTTTAAGCTCTCCAAAGATCGTAAGACCGTCACCTTCGATGTCCCGCTCACCGCCGGAAAAGTCTACACCATCAAATTCCCCGAGCAAAAGAACGCCAAGGCCCGGCCCCTCGAGTTCGACACGATCTACTACACCGCCAACAAACTTCTTCCCGCCAAACAAGCGCGCCAGAAAAAGCCCCACGCCATTAAGCTTGTGGGGTCAGGTTGGGTTCGGAATGACAAAACGCGACCGCATCCCCCCGTCGTGGCACCCCTCTCGGGAAAAGACTGCGTCGTTCCCGTCCCCGCCAAGGCCACGGTGCTCGATGCCTCCCAGTGGACCAATCCAGACTGGAAATTCGACGCTCAAGGAGTCATGCCACGCGGCAAGGGCAGCAACGCCACCAAGGAGTCCTACGGCTCCGCCCGCATCCACCTCGAATTCTGCTTCGATCCCTCCGATGATCTAAACTGGACCGGCCAACTCTACGGCAACTCCGGCGTGTTTTTGATGTCCGGCTACGAACTCCAGGTCGTCAACAGCTACCAAAACCCGACCTTCGCCGACGGCCACTGCGGCTCGATTTACGGCCAACAACCACCCCGCGCCAACGCCTGCCGCAAGCCTGGCAAATGGCAGTCCTACGACATCCTCTACAAGGCCCCTGAATTCCACGATAACGGCTCCCTTTTGGAACCCCTCCGCGTCACCATGTATCACAATGGTATCCTCATCCACCAAGATGCCTGGGCCTATGGCGAAGTCGGCAAGCCCTACAAAAAACACGGCCCACTCCCTCTCAAAATCCAAGACCACAAAGGCACCGGCGTTTCCTTTCGAAACCTCTGGATCGTCCCCCACGTCGATTACGATCAATCGCTTGCATCATTCCTAGGCAACTTTGGAAACTCCCCTGAGCATTTTGTTGAAGCAACAAACAAAATAGAAAACCCCAAGTCCCAAAAACCCAAGTTGGTAAAGATCACCATCCTGCCCGTTGGAATGGTGCGAGGTATGGACCTCAATCGTGACCAAGTCATCACTCCAAAGGAATTCCTCGACTACCGCGCCAAGCAGTTCGACCCCAAGGATAAAAACGGAGACGGCTTTCTCGACGCAAAAGAATTCTCCCACCCCAAGGCCCTCAAAGGTTCCGACAAAAACAAAGATGGAAAGCTGTCCCGCGAAGAGCATCTCAACATCTTCCGTGGGCAATTCCCCAACGTCGACACCAATAAGGATGGCAAGATTACCGCTAATGATAAAAGGAAGTAGGCGACTCCTTTAAAGAATGAGAGTTCAACTCTGGGTGGCCCCGTTTTTGAAGAAGGCTTCCATCCGGCGGTGGAGGTCTTCGTAAAAGCTGGCTTTCATTTTCTCAAGCATAGCTCGCTTCTCGGGATTGGAGTGAGCAAGGGTTTCTTGTTCAATCCGCATTTCTTCGGCAAATGATTTTTCCATCACGACGAGAGAGGCGAGGAATTCGCGGCCGGCGCGTGAGTGTTCTATGCCATCTACTAGAGCGTTCTCGAGCCCCTTGTTACGAGTCACTGAGATAAGGTTACCCTCGGAGAGATTCTCCATGTAGCGGTCATTGCTCGACTTAAAAGCGCTATGCTCGGAGTCGAAGGAGATTTCGTCACGATCGACCAAGGTGTCATAAGGCCCTGCCTTGGTGAAGAATTTTACCACCAGCGGTATCGTGTCGACTAACATGAAGAGGGCGGTGAGAATGATGTAAGTATAGAAGGCAAATCGACCACCTTCGGCTCCTTCCTCGAACAAGTTGTGAAGGGCGAGAGTTTGTGTGAGGATATCGCGACGGGGTTCCTCCCGAATCGACTTCAGTCTGTCTCGTTCTTCGACGCCAACGGCAGCCAATTCATTTTTAGCGAGCTGTTGTTCGGCGAGAAGTGAATCAATTTGCTCTTTGATGGTGACTCGAAGGGCATTTTGCTGGGTCACAAAGGCACTCGCCTGATCTTCTTCAACCTGCCTTTTGAGAGCCATAACGCGTTTTTCTTCAGCCCGATTGGCAGCTTCGATTTCTGCGAGGCGAGTTTCAAATACTTTGATGGCGCTCGCTTCGGCGGTGCGGGCCTGAGTTTCGAGCATGGACTTCTCACCGCTGAGATGTTCGAGCTGACGGGCGAGTCGTTGCGAGTCGGTCCGGCGTGGCTCAAGTTGGTCGGCCTTAATGGATCTTGCTCGAGGTCCTTCACCTACCAAGCCCGAGCGCTGGCCATTAAGCTCGCGCTCATATTCCGTCTGCCAAAACGAGAGCTCAGTTTGTAATTTTGCATATTGGGGGGAAAGGCCGTCGTATTGTTCTTGAACGATCGCAAGCCGGTCAGTGAAGGGGGAGGTTGATTCGGCGATAGCGTCATCTAGTTCCTGTTGTTGCTCGGGAGTCAGGCCGGGAATAGCATCGCCCTTGGAGTTGGGCTCCTGAATGATGAAACGAGCTTGAAAACTTTCGGTCCACTTTTCGCGTTGTGTGGCAATCGCCTGTTCCAGTTTCCCAATTTCGCCACGCACTCCAGACTTGGTCTCTCCGAACTGGGTTCGGACCTGTTCGATTTCCGTCGCGCGATCCTCCTCGATGACCGAGCTTACGGTGTCGCTGAAGAGAAGGAGAACAAGAGGGTGGGCGATGGTGAGGCCCATTAGAATAGCCACAACAAGGCGCAGGGCGAACTGGGAGAGTTTGCGAGGCCACGAGAGAAAGGCCCGGTAGCCAGCGACGAGGGCCCGGTCGATGGTGAGAATGATGAAGGCCCAGACCAAGGCCACCGGAAAAATGACCATAGCATTGTCCGTGATGGTCGAAAGAGCATATGCGCAGGCGATAAAGGCGAAGGCACAGGGAACAAGGACCGTGGCCCCAAAAGCGACGTATTTACGCTGTTCCCAGTTAGGGCATTGTTCGAGAGTTTCGGAGCCCGCGCCAGAAAGCCAGAAGAAGAAGTGTTTGATGGAATGAAGCATGGTAAGGATCGAGGCTAATTACCTACAGTTGAATGGGCTACAGTTTATCATTCCTCGTGATATTCAGGAGGAATGAGGAAAGATTGGTTGGGTGGTGGCTAGTAAAAAGGCGCTAATAATTTCAGGGTGAACCACTTTGCGAGATTTACAAATAAAGTGGGTTGGGAGAAGTTGAAATGACGGGTTTTTTTCATCGAACATTAGATTTACAAACCTTGACTAGGTCACTTCGGAATGAGTTTGAGTTCTGCCATCACCCCAGTTCTCCAAATTAAAAGTTGTCCTTCCATTCGTTTGGCAATCTTTGGAGCTTTTTCGATAAGGTTTATTTTCTCTCCGGGGTCACTAATGAGGTCGTAGAGTTCATTCCCTTTTTTTCGAGAAATGAGCTTGTAGCGGTTTTCGATCCAGGCCGCTTCTTTGCCGTCTTTGTTGAGGAAGCCGAGCGGTTTTTTACGTTCGATTTGCTTGCCGATTGCGAAGGGAAGAATGTCGACTCCGTCGTAGGCGCGGTCGCCGGGGAGGGGGATCTCGAGCGCGGCGAGGATGGTGGGGAAGTAGTCGGAGGTGAAGCAGGGGGCAGTGACGGTGCGGGGTTCTTTAATCTTCTCGGGCCAAACCATGAGTCCGGGAACCCGGATGCCACCTTCGTTCAGGGAGAGCTTGTATCCCTTTAGATTTTTGGCCGTCCCGACGTGGCGAGGTGATCCCTGGCGGGCGGGGCCGTTGTCAGAGCAGAAGCAAATCATGGTATTGTTAGCAATGCCCAGAGATTTGAGCTTGGTGCGCAGACGCCCGATTTGTTCGTCCATCGCGGTGAGACAGGCGTAGTAATGTTGCGCGTGTTCCGGTTGGTCGTGGTACATTTTACGATATTTTGGTCCGCCGACGACGGGGGAGTGCGGGGTGTGAAACCAGATCGCTGCAAAGAAAGGCGACTTTTTTTCGGTGGCTTTTTGAATGAAGGGAAGGGCGCGGTCCATGATGACGCGTGAATCATCGCCCTTGGTATTTTCGGTGATGGTGGTGCCGGGGCCGGTGAAGTAATCGTTGCCGTATTCTTTACCGGGATTGGGGTCGCTGGAGTTTTGCTTTTTAATCGGGCCGGGGTCGATGAGGGGGTCCCAGGTGGGGACTTTCGATTCGGTGACGAAGGAGACATCGACATCACGTTCCCAGGGCGGGCAGTAGAAGCGCTCGGGTTGCTTGGCGAAGGTGCCCCAGCGTTTTTGATCGCCCTTTTCTTTTGAGAGAGTGCCGAGGTGCCACTTGCCGAAGTGGCCGGTGGTGTAGCCCTGTTTTTTAAGAATCGAAGTGATGGGGATCTCGGTCGGTTCAAGCATGCCCTTCATCGCGAAGGTGATGCCAAAGCGGTAGGGATTGCGCCCGGTGTAACAACTTCCGCGGGTGGGGGAACACATTGCGGCGCCGGAGTAGAAGCGGGTAAAAGTCACTCCTTCGGCCTGCATTTGGTCGAGGTGGGGAGTCTTGAGGTGAGGGTGACCATTGTAGCCAGTATCGCCCCAGCCCTGGTCATCGGTCATGACGAGGATGATGTTGGGCCGATCTGCCGCCTGAAGAGATGCGGAGACGCAGAGCAGAGAGAAGATGAGTGCTTTCAAGATGGTGAATTTTAGATCTTCGAATTGCTGTTATTTGCCATCTTCCTTTTTAAAGATATCGAACTCGGGGTTAACGCATTTAGTTCCCCAGCGCTTGTAAATGGCACGAAGGTGTTCGTGAGATTCGGGGTGCTCTCCCTTGTCGCCGGTTTCCTTGATCCATTTGTTGAGGAGGTCGCGGTGGTGTTTCAATTCGCCGGCGAATCTGGGATCGTTGGCGAGGTTGTTGACCTGATGAGGATCTTTTTCGAGATCGTAGAGTTCTTCGGCGGGGCGTTTTCCGAAGAAGGCCCAGGTTGGGATCTTCCCAAGTTCACCTTTGGCGTGGAGCTCGCGGAGGCGTTTGGTTTGTGCCTGCCCGTCGCGGTATTGGGCTTGGAGGAGAATACGATCGGTCATGAAGTTGCGGAGGTAGCGGAACTTTTCGGTCCGTACGGTGCGGATGCGGTCGATCGTGTAATCGCAACGATCACGGGCCGAGACGACGTAGTCCCGTGCTTTGTAGTGGTCGCCAAAGAGATCTTTTCCGTGGAGGTAGTCAGGGAGTTCAATACCAGCAAGAGCGAGCGTGGTGGCGGAGATATCAAGACCACTGATGAGTTCGTTGCGGGTGGAATTCTTCTCGATGCCTGGTCCTGAGATAATGAGGGGAACATGGACACCGCCTTCGTAGCAGAATTGCTTGTGGCGAAGAGAGTGGTTATTGCCGTGATCGGAGAAAAAAAAGACGATGGTGTTTTTGAGGAGGCCATCCGCTTCGAGACGACCCATGATGTTTTTGACATGGCCGTCTGTGACGCGGACGGTGTCGTAATGGTGAGCCCATTCCTGGCGGAAGATTTCCTCGTTTGGGAAGTAAGGTGGGACCTTCATGGTCGCGGGGTCGACTTTGTCGGCGAGCTTTCGGGTGTTGGTTTTTCCGCCGCCTAATTGGATCTGTCCAAACCAGGGCTTTCCTTTCGGGAGGGTCGTCCAGTCGGACTTCCCTCTCTTCCCATAGAATCCTTTTTTCTGGCCGGTCTTGGGTGTTGGTTTTTGAGTATCAGCGCTGTAGTGCTTTTTACGATCGTAGATGAAATTGTAGTCATCCTTGCCTTTGTTAAAAGTAGAGTAGCCATTTTCGATGAAGAGTTGTGGCAAAGTTTTGATTCCTGTGGGCAGTTGGATCGCGGCTTCGGGGCTGCGGGAGGAGCGATGTTGATGAGTCCCGGTAGTTGTTTGATAAACCCCGGTGATCATGGCGGAGCGGCAGGCCGAGCAGACTGGGGCCGGGACATAGCAGCGAGAAAATCGGATACCATTTTTGCTAAGCTTGTCTAAAGTTGGGGTCTTACCCGCATTCACAGGAAAACCGTAGGATTCCATCCAAGGGGAGAGGTCTTCGCAGAAAATCCAAAGGATGTTTGGTTTGTTCGCTGCCAAAGCAGGAAAAGAACAGACGGCGATTAAAGAAACGAGTAGCGGTTTCATGCTTAGCGATCTTATGTAATGGGCGTCCTTTCGCAATCCACCAGATGGATTTTATAGTTATGAGGAAGGAGGGACATTCTTCACTTTGCGAGATCTGGAAGCGGCTTGCAAATTTGTTCCGAGCAAGACAGACACAATGATGCACGCTGAGTTTGCGAACACTAAAGTGATCTGTTTTGATTTGGGTAATACTTTGATTGAATTTGGGCCAAGGCAGATTGCGAAACAGTATAAAGGGCTGACTTCCAAGTTGACGGAAATGTTTGGAAGTTGTGACACCGCAAAACTGAAGGCGATTCGGGATCGTCAGATCGTGGCCCCTTATCACGATGGTTATCGGGAAAATGATGTCGGGGACTGTTGTCGTGAACTCATCGAGGGAATTTATCCGATTACTGCAACGGAAGCTCAGGTCAGAGAGTTGGCTGAGGAGCGATATAAGATTTTTGTTGAGATCATTGAATTGTCGGATGTGATTTTGCCGCTTCTGACGGATCTGGCTAAATCATATCGGCTTGCCTTGCTATCCAATTTTCCGTGTAGCCGCTCGATTCGTGATGGTGTCGAAGAGCTCGGAATGACTCAATTCTTTGATGCGATTGTGGTGTCGGGAGAGATTGGTTGGGTAAAGCCGGATCCGCGCCCCTATCAGGTGCTTTTGGACCAATTGCAAAGTGACCCGAGTGAGTGCGTTTATGTTGGTGATAATTGGCTTGCCGATGTGCAGGGTTCAAAGGGGATGGGGATGAATTCAATTCTTACGACTGAGCACCTGCCTTATGAAAAATTTGAACGCAAAGCTGGTGATCTTGAGCCTGATAAGACAATTGCGAGGATTAGTGAATTGAGGGAATTATTTCTTTGATTTTTCCTCGCCTAATTTTTTTTGAGGTCTCGGGAAGGCTTCGCGGACGCATCCCTGAGAGTTTGCTTATCGTTAAAGTCCTCTCGGTTTCCTAAATAAATTAGGGCGTAAAATCCCTTTGACAGGTAAATTTCCGGTGCGTTGTTAGAATGTAATGAAAAATCCGTTCCGAAAAACAACCTTGGCCGTCGCTTGTTTGGCCCTTTCCCAAACTCCTGCATCAGCCGGGAAAAACTCCATTGCCGAATTCGATTCGAGCGAAGCTGAATCTCTCGGCTGGCGTGTTGTCGATGATGGCGTAATGGGTGGACGGTCGAAAGGCAGTATAAAGGTCTCAGACGATGGTATTCTCACTTTTAGCGGAAAACTTTCTTTGGAAAACAATGGGGGGTTTTCCTCACTTCGGACCGAGAGACTCAAAATGAATCTTGCGGAGGCTGATGGCCTTGTTGCTCGAGTGAAGGGTGATGGCCGGACCTATCAGATGCGCTTCAACACTGAGGCTCGCTTCCGAGGAATGGAAGTTTCGTTCAAGGCAGACTTCAAGACGGAGAAAGATGAGTGGATTGAAGTGAAGGTGCCCTTTGAGCAATTCAAGGGGAGCTTTCGTGGAATGAGCCTTTCCAAAGAAAAGTTTGATCCCGGCAAGATCAGTCGAGTTGGTCTTCTTCTTGGGGACAAGAAGCAAGGTCCTTTTGAGCTTCAGGTTGATTGGATCCGTGCCTATGGCGGATCATCTAGCGGGGACGATATTGTCTCGGCAGCTATAGCGGATGGGCGTTTTAGTATCCTCGCTAAGGCTCTGACCGAGGCGAAATTAGTGGGAACGCTCCAAGGTAAGGGCCCATTCACGGTCTTTGCCCCAACTGACGATGCCTTCAAAAAGCTTCCAGCAGGCACCGTCGAAACCTTACTGAAGCCGGAGAATAGTGCGAAGCTTCAGGCTGTCCTCACCTACCACGTCCTAAGTGGTTCGGTAAACCTAGCGGGCGCGATCTCTGCTGCTGAAGCGAAAACGGTGCAGGGGTCCTCTGTGAAGATTGCCTTCTCGAAGGGTCGGGTTCGTGTTAATGATGCCGCCATTATTAATGCGGACGTCCAGTGCTCCAACGGAGTGATCCACGTGATCGATTCGGTCATTCTTCCCCCGAAGGCTGCCGAGCCATCCAATGACATTGCGAGTGTCGCAAAGCGGGCCGGCAACTTCACCACTCTTCTTGCAGCAGTCGATGCGGTTGGGCTGACTGATGCTTTGACTAGCGATCAAAATTTAACTGTTTTGGCTCCGACAGATGCCGCGTTCGCTGCACTGCCAAAAGGCACGGTTGAAGAACTTTTGAAACCTGAAAACCGTGATAAGTTAACGTCCATTTTGAGCCTTCATGCGATCCCGGGGAAGGTGAGCGCTGGTGATGCACTCAATGCGGGAACCGCAAAATCCCTCAGCGGTGGGTCCCTCAAGTTTGAGATTGTGGATGGTCTTCTCAAGGTCAATGGAGCGACCATCGTCAAGACTGATATCAAGTGTGACAATGGAGTGATCCACGTGATTGACGCAGTCATTCTTTCTTCTTCGAATCGTGGTGAGAAGAAAACTGCCGCGATGAGTGGGAAGAGCCCTCTCGAGCAGATTGAGGCAGCGATCGATCGTGGGGTTCCGATCTTCAACAGTGGAGAACACGGGGAGTGCGCAAGTATCTACCGCGACTGCATGGTCTCAATTTCCGAAGCGTCCTGCGTCGATTCTCGCGTCAGCATGGTGATCAAGCAACTGGTGAAAAAGTCAGGGGATATTGAAAGCGATACTGAGCGGGCTTGGGTTCTTCGGAGCGGGTTAGACCACGTTTATACCACTCTTTCCAAAAACTAGGTTTTACCTTTTCAGAGTTATTTTAGATTGGTCCGAACCTTCAGGTTCGGGCCATTTTTGTTAATTGGAATTGAAAGTGTTATTTCAGAGCTCTCTAACTCATACCCAAACTAAGGATTCCGCGTGGATCATCCCATCCACGAGCGATAGATTTCCTCTTAAGGCAGGGTCTCGTGACCTTGAAAATTATTAGAGAAAAAAGAATATCGTTATTACTTTAGGCCCAAGTCATTGGTTCGCACTTCCTTGAGTTTGGCAGCCATTTGCTTTTGGAAACGGGCGAGGGTTTGACCATATTTGGGGTCCTTGGCGAGGTTGGTGAATTGTTTGGGATCTTGTTTCATGTCGAAGAGTTCTTGATCACCTTGGCCGTTTCTTCCGTAAGCGATGAAGGCCCAGTCTTGTTCTCTTAAGAGGAAGCCTTTCCCGTTTACGCTGAAGGCAGCGCTACGAACTTCCTTCGCAGGATCGGTCATCATCTCGGAGATGTCCTTTCCTTGTAATCGTCCGGGAACCTTAAGGCCGCAGAGATTGGAAAGAGTGGGATAAAGATCGAGGAGTTCGACCAGAGAGTGACAGACAGCGGGCTTCTTGCCCGGCATGCGGATGATGAGGGGGACAGCAGCAGATTCATCGTGAAGACTGACTTTGGCCCAAAAATCATGCTCGCCCAAATGGTAGCCGTGGTCACTCGTGAAAATGACGATAGTGTTGTCATCCAACCCGGCTTCCTTCAGTCCATCGAGCACCTGCCCAACCATGCGGTCCATGAATGCAACAGAAGCGTAATATCCGCCCACAGCTTTCTTTTGTCGACGGACGTCCATCTTCATATTCTTGCTTGTCTTGTAGTTGATTCCCGCCTTTGGAATATCAGCCCAATCCTCTTTGAGCTTTGGAGGTAGCTGCATTTTTGCGTAGGGAAGGAAGTCGGTGTAGTCCTTTCTAGGTGCGACAAACGGAACGTGAGGCCGCACAAACCCGACTCCTAGAAAGAAGGGCTTATCTTTATGTTGCTTAATGAGTTCTACGGCTTTGGCGGCGGTTTTCCCGTCAGAGTGGACAAGGTCATCGCCATCGGCTTCGACCACGACAAAGGTGTTGCCGCCCACCGGGCCGGGCTTTCGTCCGTCGGCATTGTTCTCCAAAGTTTCACCATCTCCTGGAGCCTTCCATTCTGGACCTGCTGAGTTGAATCGCTCGGTCCAAGAGGCTGGGTCGTCAGCACCATCAGTGCCTTTTTCAATTCCACCAGGAACGCCCATGTGGAAGATTTTGGAAACCCGTGCAGTGTGGTAGCCATTATTTTTGAAATGTTGAGCCCAGGTAGCCCGCTCTCCAATGGCCGGTCTGGGTGATCCATAGCCGAGCATCTTGATGGCGTGTGGGTAATATCCACTCATGAACGAGGCCCGAGAAGGACCACAGTAGGTCCCTTGGCAATAGGCTTTGGTAAACCGGGTTCCCTGTGAGGCGAGACGATCAATGTTTGGGGTTTTGCAGACTTTGTTGCCATAGCACGAAAGTGCGGTGGCGGTCAGATCATCCGAGATGATAAACAAGACGTTTAGGCTTTTCTGCGCCGAAGGCGGAGAGGGAAATCGAGGCAAGGGTGACGAAGAGGCGCTTCATGAGTTTTTCAGTTTTGAGATGATGGCGTCGACATCGTAAACGCAGCCACCCCAAGAGCCGCCGCTGACATCTTGAAGAGCGGCCCAGAGGCGGGTATCGTCCGGGACATCAAGGTTGGGTTGAAGAGCGGGGTTGGTGTCACGAGAGGTTATGTTTTCGGTGCCGGTGTAATCAACAGAACCAGTCATATTGTGACAATTAATTTCAATGCGAACAGGGTCGCCATCACAGAGTTTCCCGATCGGGCCGCCAGACCAAGCTTCTGGAGAGATATGCCCGATACAGGCTCCGGTCGAGACACCGGAGAATCGGCCGTCTGTGATGAGGGCGACTTCTTTACCCCATGAAAGATGCTTGAGTGCGATCGTGAGTTGGGCGGTTTCTGGCATACCACAACCGATAGGGCCGTATCCGATGAGGACAATGACGTCGCCTTTACAAATGCGGTCGTCACCGGTTGATTTAACAGCGGCGATGGCATCCGGTTCAGAGGTAAAAACACGGGCCGGACCTTGGTGAAGATAGATTCCTCGGTCATCAATGAGCGACGGATCTATGGCCGTGGATTTGATAAGCGAACCTTCGGGCGCAAGATTTCCTTGAGGAAAAGTGACGGTAGAGGTGAGTCCATTTTCGCGGGCTCGGGCCGGGGATTGTATGACGTCATCAGGATCAATACTGTCAAGTTGTGTGAGTTTTTCCTTGAGACGAATACGGCGTTCGGAATTTTCCCACCAATCTAGGTTTTCACCAACGGTTTGTCCGGTGACAGTCATGGCATCAAGATGAAGTTTTCCCATGTCACGAAGGTGAAGCATCACCTCGGGGACTCCGCCAGCAAGGAAGACCTGGACGGTTGCGAAGTGTTGTGGGCCGTTCGGAAGGGCGTCGACGAGGCGTGGAATCTCAGCATTAAAACGACGCCAGTCATCGACATTGGGACGCCTTAACCCAGCCTGATGGGCAATGGCTGGAAGGTGCATAATGAGGTTGGTGGAGCCCCCAAAGGCGCAGTGGAGGGCAAGGGCGTTTTCAAGCGATTTTTCAGAAAGGATATCCGCGGTCGTAAGGCCATTCTTTTCTAGGTCGAGCATCGCAAGAGCAGATCGGCGCCCCATGTCTTTCCAGATCTCGGTTCCAGATGGTGCGAGGGCAGAATGGGGAAGAGAGAGGCCGAGTGCCTCAGCAACCACTTGAGCAGTCGCAGCGGTCCCGAGAAATTGACATCCACCACCAGGGGAACCGCAAGATCGGCAGGCAGCGTGAGCTGCGTAGTCGAGAGAGATCTCGCCTTGAGAATAACGAGCACCGATGGTTTGAATTCGACCAAGATCTTCATCTGTCTCCTCGCTTAACAATGATACCCCACCTGGAACAAGAATGGTAGGGAGTGACTGGGTTGCAGCGAGCGCCATCAACATGGCAGGGAGGCCTTTGTCACAAGTGGCTACTCCGATGACACCTTTGCGGGTTGGGTGAGAGCGAATCAGGCGGCGGAACACCATCGAGGCATCATTGCGATAAGGAAGGGAATCCATCATACCGTCGGTTCCCTGAGTTCTTCCGTCGCAAGGATCAGAGACAAAGCCTGCAAAGGGAACGCCTTTGGCAGCGGTGATCGTTTTAGCGGCTTCCTCCATGAGAAGACCAACTTCAAAATGACCGGTATGATAGCCAAGGGCGACGGGAGTGCCGTCCTCACGACGAATCCCACCTTGGGTGGAGAGAATGAGATAGTCGCGACCTGAGATGTCTTCCGAGGACCAGCCCATCCCGACATTCTGAGTCCAGCCAAAGAGGTGACCTGAAGGTTCGGTGGCTAATTTTTCGGGGAGAAACGGAAGAGTTCCGGATGGTCCGGGCGCTTTAGTTTTGAGGGTGTAAATCTCCTCGAGGCCGGAGTCGAAGATGAGGGAGCGGGACATTGAGATCTATGAAAGGTGGAATTCACGTAGAGGAGTAAAGCGGCAAATAACTTAAAATGATTTTGATGTTACTTATCTTCGTGATTGGTGTAGCGGCCAATCAGTGGGTATTGCTCAAGCTCAAGGACGCTGCCAGTGATGGGTCGGCTTGCTTTTGAAGCCCAGTAAACTGCGGCTTCGGCAATTTCCTCAGGTGCGAGGATACGGCCGGAGGGCGCAGCGTATTCGGGAAGAGTCTCAGGCCAGTCTTCGGCGAGACCGTCGTCAAGTTTGACCTGGTATTCGTTGTCGGTGAGGGTCCAACCCACATTGAGTTGGTTGAAACGAACTTTATCGGTGCCGTGGGAATCGGCGAGATTTCGGGTCATGGTCATGAGCCCCCCTTTGCTGACCGAGTAGGCAAGCATGTTGGCTTGTCCGCAGTGCGCGAGGACGCTGCCGATATTGACAACACATCCCTCGCTTTTTTTGAGAGCGGGGAAGAGGTGACGAATGAGTTGGAGAGGTGCTCGTAGGTTAACGGCGATGATACGGTCAAAAAAGGCGACATCGGTATTTTGTAAATGCCCGCGCGTCGTAAAGGCCGCGTTGTTGACGAGGCAATCGATTTTTCCGAAGCAGTTGAGGGCTTCTCTGGCGATTTCCGCCGGACGTTCGGGATCTTGGAGGTCGCCTTGCACAAAGGCCGAGCTTTCAGGTCCAAGTTCGTCTCGGAGGGCATTGGCCCGTTCGATATTACGTCCGTGGAGAATGACCTTGGCACCTTCCTTCACAAAAAGGCGGGCCATCGCGGCGCCGATCCCGGTAGTGCTGCCAGTGATGAGGATGATTTGGTTCTGAAGTCTCATAATTACTTCGTCTTTTGTTTTGAACTGGAGGCCTTTCTTTTCTTTGGAGGATCTTCTTTTGTTGGTTTGGGGGGTGCTTCAGTTTTCGACTGAGGCTTGTCTTTCTTGTCCTCTTTTTCTTTTTGTCTTTCGAGGAATGATTTCCCCTCGGTGATCCACTTCGGGGCCTCTTGGCCTTTGACGTGGGTGTCGAACCACTCGCGAACACGATAGTGGTAGTCAACCATGTTTTCTTCTTTTCGAAGGCTATGATTCTCGCCCGGGTAGACTAGCATGACGAGGTTTTCTTTCCCAGCCCAGCGAGCCGCATTGTACATTTGGACTCCCTGGCCCCAGTCGACGGCCCCATCCTTATCACCGAACGCGATGAGAAGTGGGGTATTTAATTGATCAAGTCCGTGGATAGGGGAATTGCGAATATAGTTCTCAGGGTCTTGCCAAAAAGGTTTATCCATGCGGCCTTGTGATTGGGTGAAAATGGCGGCATTGGTTTGACCGGAGTTCCAATACACGCTCACCGACATACTCATCATATTGGTGAGAGGAGCGCCCGCCACGCCCGCGGCAAAGAGATCGCTTCGAGTTACGATAAAAGCGGTTTGGTAAGCGCCCCATGAGTGGCCGACCAGACCGACTTTATTTTTATCAACCATTCCGGTTTTGAGGATTTGTTCGACTGCCGGGACGACACACTCAAGAGCTGAGATTCCGGGCTCTTGAGGACGGTAAACGATATCAGGTTGGAAAACGAAGTATCCCTCGGCGGAGAAGACGGCGGGATTGTAGGGGTGCTTTTCGCTTGGGACTTCGTATTTATGGAGCCCTTGGGATCGTTTCTCGTAGATATAGACGACCATGGGGTATTTTTTTCCGTCACGGTAGTTGGCCGGGTAGCGTAGGGACCCCTGGAGTTTGACTCCATTCTTGTTTTCGAAGTCGACTAATTCGGTGCGTCCCCAATAGTGCTGTTTTTGGAATAAGTTTGTTTTAGAGATCTGTTTTCGCCGAGCAAGATTTGGGCCTGAGACGTAAATGTCCGGTGAATCATTACCGCTTTCGATAGTAAGAAGGTAACGGTCAGCATTTTTAGCACGGGTGAGTGAGCTAATCATTTTGTCTTCCCAAACTAAGACCTCAACGGGCTTTTTGGACCGAATGGCCTCTAGTTTTCCGTATCCTGATTTCTTGGTGCGATCACCATAGAGAGCGAGATAGAGTGGTTGATCAGGTTCAAGTAAACCATCGTTGTCTTTTAAGAAATTGGCTTGTGAGAGGCGATGGCGGATACGATCTTTGCGACCATTGGTCATTTTGGTAGTGGACGAGCCATTTGGGGAGATGAGCCAGAGGTCATAGCGATCATACATCAAGAAGGCGGAAGAATCCTTGAGCCAGATCCCCTGACCATACGGACGTTTTTCAACGGCGAGAGTGTCGTCTTCTTCGTCGGAAAATTTGATAACAAGGTCTTTACCGAGGTGCGTCTCTTGGTTCGTTTCGAGGTCGCAGGCCCATAGTTTCCCGTTACGCATGTAGAGAAGGGTTTGACCGTCGGGGCTTGTCGATAGGACATATTTGAGACCTTCGAGAATTTTCTCCCGCTCCCCAGTTTTGGTGTCGATTTTGTAAACGTCTTGCAGACGAGGCCCAAACATCGCGGTTTCTTTGTGAGGGGTGCGGTCGATTCCAATCGCTCGATTTCCTTTTCGGGTGATTCCGATTTTTTCGGTCAACTCGTTGCCAAGTTGCACAATTGATTTTTCACCTAGCCACCACATTGCTTTTCGGCTTGGGTTTTTTTGTGACGAAGCCTGCTTCTTTTGCAGGGGCATGATTTCAGTGTCTTTGGTATGCCAGACTTCGACGTTTGATTTATCTTGAAGGGTATCACGGAGTGTTTTTCCCATAGTGTCTTCCCTCTTTTTTGGCTGTGGCTTTTTTTCAGGAGCTTTCTCTTCTTTAGTTTCTTCTTCTTTTACTAGCTGTGGTTCTTTTTTAGGGTCTTCCTTTTCTCCTTCTTCTTTCTTCGGTTCTTCAGCCGCTTTGGGCTTTAGTGCTTTTGGTTTATTCTCCCACTCTTTCAAATCGCAGTAAATCGCCGTGCCATCCTCTGACCAGCTGATTTTGCCGGCGGGAAGAAACATTTCTGCTGAAAAGTTTTTGTCTTGGGTGTGATCGTAGACGTGCTTTTTAGGTTTCTTTTGAGCGACGCCCTTCCATGCAATGACAGTATGTGAAACATCTTCTTTTTCTGCGTGTGCCTTTTCGAGCATCACGGCGAGATCGAGCGAGTCTTTGCGCCATTGGAGAGATTTGTATTCTAGGTCACTTGATTCGAGCGTGCGCAGTATTCCGGTCTTGGGCGAGAAGACCTGGAGAGAATTGCTGATGCTGGGCGAGTCGACGACCATCGCTAGGTGAGAACCTTGATCGCTCCAGGCATGTTGGGTCACATTGCCAAAGGTGGTGTTGGTTGTGTTGGAGAGATTACGGACGATGAGGGCTTTTCCAGGCGATTTTCCGTTGACTTCAATCGCGGCAAATCGGCTGTCATCGCTGAAGTGGAATGCGCTGACATTTTTGAATATGATGGTTTCCTTACTGGCGAGATTTCGGAGGTGGGTGGTTGCGCCGGGTAACTTTTCTTTTGGTTCTTTTTTGGCCTCTGCTGGTGATTTGCCGATAGTGACGGCAAGCCATGCGCTGTCATTTGAAAAGACAGGGCGCGTGCCATGTTGGAAGCTCTCCACTTCGGGCATTTTTTTTCCCGTAAGACGATGAAGTCGCAAGGTCCTCTCTTCATCGACACGGGTGACCCCGTAGATCAACCATTTTCCGTTCGGAGAAAATTGGCGATTTCCCGGATCAAGCCGCTCCCATTGAGCGTAGTCGGCGGGTTTGACGGGAGATTTTTGTTTCCGCTTTTTCTTGGGCGTCTCTTTTTTAGGAGGATCTACTTTCGCTGGTTCTTCTGCGAAAACAGATATTGGAAGTAGAAAGAAAGTAAGGAGTAGGGCAAGTGATGACCGCATGATAAATTGGTTGGGGTTCGGCTGTAACGAATTTTGCGCCAGGTTGCGATCTCAAGTTATAAATCATAGCCTTGATGTGGGTGGCTTTCGCCACTTCCTCTAGAATTAGCGTAGAGGGGGATTATCCCTTTGCGTCCTTAGCTGATTTTGTCAGTGCCTGAAAAAAAGAAGGGGTGATTGCCTATAGGCAATCACCCCCGAAAAACGCTCTGACTAGAAGTCAGAGTGCTGGGTCCTATTCAGGAATCCGCACGATGTAGAATCTTGTCTTGGTATCAAGTGGGAGACCACTTTCGGTGAATGATGTCACATCTGCGCCAACGGCGGCTTGGACACCATCATCAAGCTCGTCCCAGAGGGTGAGATCGCCAAGGGCGAGGTCTTCACTCGCAAGAACAGAGTAGGTCTGCCCTTCACGGGAGTTCCACGTAATTGTTACCGAGACACTTCCATTCACAACCTCTCTTGTAACCGAGTTAATGACGATTCCAGAGTTTCCTCCTCCGCTGCCATCGACAATCAGTTTGAGGTTATCGATTGAGAAGTTCATGGCTGAACCTCCGGTGCGGCCCTCAAGTTGGACTCGGAAGTCCTCAAGAGTCATGCCTTCAACCTCGAAGTCAGTGTAGACATTTTCAGCAATTCCTTGACGATCCGGTGCGTCGTAAACAGTCACATCGACAAGCGCTGTTTTGGTGATTGGATCTCTGTCAACGTCAATGCCAATAGAAGCCCATTTATCGTTCGTTAAGGTGAAAGGAAGCCTTCCACTGACATCAATGCCATTCCATGTGATGGAAGCTTCAGTGGACTGGAAGGTCTTAAAGCCAACCCCGAAGGAATTATCGATCAAGGCATTTTCTTCCTCAGAAAGAACCTGAACAGCACCAGATTCACCATGGACTTCGGTATCTAGGAAGTTGATTCCGAACCCATCAGCCTGCATTTCAGTAGAAAGATAGTCCATTTGGAACGAGAAGCTTTCCCAACCGGTGTAATCTTCACTTGATTCAAATGAGATATAGTTTCCGGCGCTACCGACAGTTTCGAGAAGTTGGTAGAAGTTTCCATCGGAATCTCCTTCTTGGGCTTGGAGTCCCACGATCGGAGCGTTGCGAAGTGCTTCTTCAGCATACTTTTCACCTGTGAGATCGAAGTTTGCGATGACTCCGTCACCTCCCACTGTAATAGTGTCACCAGAAGTGGGATCGCCACCAGCCGCGATTTCGATGCCGTCCTTGAAACCATCACCGTCAGAGTCAGGGTTGTTAGGATCTGTCCCAGGTTGGTCAGCATCAACGAAGTCAACCAATGGGTTCTCGACACCATCGAGGAGACCATCATCGTCAGTGTCTGGATTAAGAGGGCTAGTCCCTGTCTTGGAGAGGCTAACGAAGGTGCCTCCGCCATCCTCAACTCCATCTTTGTAACCATCACTATCGGTGTCGTCATCGATCGGGCTAGTGCCAAGGGCGTTCTCCTCGAGGTTCGTTAAGCCATCTCCATCTGGATCACCGATTGGTCCGTTGTTTGGATCAATTGAGCCGTCATCGTCAGTGGAGAGATCAAATTTGTTCTCCCAAAGATCAGCTAAGCCATCACCGTCGCTATCGCCTTCACCAGCTTTGAAAACATTAAGCACCAAGTTGTCGACATCGAGGTCCATGGATGCTCCTCCGGTTCGTCCCCCAATCTGCATGCGAAATTGTTCGAGAGCCACACCCTCCATCAGATAGTTGGAAACAACGTTTTGGCCAGCTCCAAGGAGTCCGATCTCCGGATAGATTGTGGCATCTAGGAGGACGTTGCCTTCCGAGCTTTTTTGTAAGACGACTTCGACCGAACCCCAACTACTTTGTTGTTGCTCATACGGAATATCGGCACTTTGTTGACCATCGTAATTTACCGTCGCATTGGTCCCGTTAAACGTCCTAAATCCGACGCCAATGGAGTTCGAAAACAAACCACGCTCCTCAGCATCTGCAAATCCATTAGAGCCAGCGCGAACCACGCCTGTGTCGCCATGAGTTGGGATGTCAAGGAAGGCCATCATGCCAACCATCGGCAGAAACTCGGTCGGCCCGGTAGTCCATCGAAAATTGTGCTGTTTTCCAACCTGTGGTATCTGCCGGGGCGTCAAAGGAAAGGTAGTTGCCTGCATCACCCTCACCACCATCGAGGAGGTGGTAGTAGCTGCCAGTTGGACCATTATCAGCAATTTGCTGGGCGAGAAAACCTGGAGTTCTGACTCCCTGAGCGTCGTAGGAGACCTGAGGATTGTCGAAGTCAGCCAAAAGAACGCCTGCGACAGGATCGACATCCTCTGGGACTGTTGGGTCACGTCCATCCAGGATTTCTACGGAGTCCCCAAGAAAATCACCATCGGTGTCCGCGTTATTTGGGTCTGTTCCTGGCTGGTTTGCGTCGACAAAATCAAGAAGTGGGTTCTCCACACCATCACTCAACCCGTCTCCGTCGGTGTCTGCGTTTAGTGGATCGGTTCCGGTCTGAGTAACACTAATGAACTCTCCCCCGCCATCTTCCACGGCGTCACTGAGGCCGTCGTCATCGGTGTCATCGCTTTGCGGGTCTGTTCCGAGAGATTGCTCTTCGAGATTTGATAGCCCATCGGCATCTGGATCACCGTCAGGGCCATTGCTGACGTCGACCGAGCCGTCGTCCGATGTGCTAAGCCCGTATATTTCTCCAAAATGATCACCATCGTAATGACTATAAAAAGCTCCAGCTGAAACATCTAATTGATCTTTCTTGTCACGCCGAACCGAGCCTCCGGTTCGGCCAGCGATCTGCAACCTGAAATTCTCTAGGGTAACGTTTGCCAGGGTCTGAGCTTCAGCGAAGACCGGAAACGCAGTTCCCTGTTGGCCGGTCTCGGAATAAACCACGGCTTCGATGGATACAGTATTATTGGCATCGCGGTCCATGGTAACTTCCATGGATCCCCATGTCCCGGCATCCGGAAGAACATACTGGCTGTCAATGCTTTGTTGACCGTTATAGTTCACGGTCGCATTCGTGCCGTTGAAGGTTCGGAATCCGACCCCGATTGAATTCGAGTAAAGTCCTCTTTCCTCGACACCATCGAGGGCAGTTGATCCGGCTCTTACGACGCCAGTTGCTCCATGTATTTCAGTATCGAGAAAGGCTACGCTGAAACCATCGGCCGCAACTAAATCTGTTCTAAAGTCCATTTTAAAGGACGCTGAGGTCCAACCATTGGTCGCTGTCACAGAATCAAAAGAAATGTAATTTCCGGCATCACCTTCGCCACCATCAAGCAAGTGCAGGTAACTCCCGGTGGGCCCATCGGTGAGGATTTGATTCGCAGTAAAAGCAGGTGTTTTGACGCTGTCTATTGCGTAGATCGCATCGTTGCCGTCAAAGTCGGCTAAAACCGCGCCGGTCGCCTCAAAGTTGGCTATGGCTGCTAAAGCCAATGGCAACATTGTTTTTGTTTTCAGTATTTTCATGGTGTCGGATGTGTGATGAAACCCAAACGCTGGAGGAACATCTAGGTCTTTAGGAAGTGGAGGGTGGCAAAGATCGACTTTAGCTGTCAAATCAAAATGACACGCTTAAGATCATCGAAATAGTTTGAGGTTGTAGTGCTAATTTCGATGCCCACTTTTTCAAAAGTCAGGTGTAATTTTTGCCGTTTCCGATCGCTAAAAAAAGAATCACCCCTCCACGCGGCTGACGCTCCACCTTCAGGCAAAGCGCTTATTTCACGAAGGTGACTGACTGCCGGGATTTCTTGGCCTGAGGAACTAGCGAAGGAGGCTCAAATTGAAGAAATTCCTCTCTAGTTCCACATAAGATCAACCAATCCCTGCTTCACGTCATTGAGAACAAACTTTTTACCATCGGGCCAGACGACGGAAAGTTGGCCAGATACATCTTCTCCCAAGCCAAAGAACTGGGTGTTTCCAGATTGCGAAAGATAGCTTCCTCCTCCGGTGACTTCGATGGTTTGAGTGTTGCCATTTTTGGTAGTGAAAGTGAGGGTGGCGCCCACCGCGCGTAAATTTCCTTTTCGTCCCTTGATCCGCACTCCAACGAACTTTTTCCGGCTCGTGTTAAGGAAGGTGCTTACCGAGCCATTGTTCACGGTGAATGAAAGATCGGGAATCCCATCTCCATTGAACTCGTTGACGGTGACGCCTTTCGTATCGCCGGTGAGAATCACGCCTGTGTTGTAGGTGTCGTGAACTTCAAATGTTCCGTCTTTTAGCGCGCTCAAGATAGACGCTCCAGAACTGCCAGACATTCTGCCGACTTCACGTTGTGGTGAGAAAAAGTTTTGTGCGATGACCAGATCGGGTTGTGAGTCACCATTTAATTCAGTCAGGACGACTCCAAATCCGGGTGCCAACTGGGCCATCCGAGGAAGAGCAACAGATCTGAATGAGACTTTGCCCTTCGAGCTTTCATTGTAGAAAACCATGCTGCGAAGTTCGGTCATCTCAAGTTTACCACTCGTCTCAAGTCTCTTTGGGGTATAAATGTCAGAGAGGCTTGAAATCGCAAATTTCTTATAGGTCCCCAGATTCTTTTTAATTGAAGGCATGGCATTACTGGAGCAGCTCAAGCCTCGTCTGGGCAATTGGCATTCATCACCAAATTTGGCCTCAACGACACGAAATCCCCCAGTTCCATCTAGATCCCCATAGTAGAGAAGCTCGGGTTTTTTTTCTGACGCTTTGTAGGTGGTATTGTTACCAAAATTGGTTGCGACGTAGTCGATATCGCCATCGCCATCTAAGTCACGGCCGGCAATCCCATACCACATTCCTTTAAGCTGCTCCATCCCGGTCTCGTTTGAGAGATCTTGCAATTTTCCTTCCTTGTTGAGGAAGACACGGATGGGGCCATATTCATGGGTGACCAAAAGATCCATCCATCCATCACGATCGATGTCGGACCACAGAGCCGAGGTCGCGCGTTGACATGCCTTTAAGGCGCCTGCCTGTTCCTCGGAAGCGAGCTTAAACCTGAGGGTGCCAGGCTCACTTTCATTGAGGTAGAGTCGGCTTCCAGGGGAGGTCGGCCAACGTCCTGGAACAATTCGCCCTCCGATAAAGAGGTCGAGGTCTCCGTCTTGATCAAAGTCGGCAGCCGCTGCAACGCTCGAGCTCATAGGTTCCCCCGGTAAGAAGTAGGCCTCAGCGAATTCTCCTTTTTCTCCGGAGCCCAAGTGAATCCGATCACGATATGCAGGATCTCCACTGGGGTGCTCAATGCTACCACTCGTGATCAACAAGTCGGGGCGACCATCACGGTCAGCATCAAAAAAGAGGGGAGCCATGTCTTCAGATTTTGAGTGGGAGGAAAAAACACTGGACGGCTTAGATTCGAGGCGACGGTCTGGCTTTTGAATCGAAAGAATGCTAGCGGTTCCTTCGGCCTGGGCTAAGAGGCAGTCCTCGTCCCCATCTCCATCAATGTCGGCCCAGGCGATCCCGGGACCCATTTGGGATTGCTTCCAGGGGAGCAATGGCTGTTCGAAATAATCATCGAAGGGGAGTTCGCGATGCCGACTTTGTTTGAGCAGTTTTACTTTGACGAATTCTGGTTTTGGTTTGACCCGCTTTCGAACTTCTTGTGGGTCCTTGGCCTCGGTTATGGTGTAGTGAAACCCGGCTTTTAGATCTGTGAATGTTTCAATTCCACCGGCTGGCCATTCGATGACCATTTTTTCGATTTTTTCATGCTCGCCTAATCCGAAATGCAGAACTGGCTCGTTGCAGGATATGTAACCTGTCATCGGGCTGATCATTTTGGATTGTGTTTTGCCGCCGCTTGTCACTTTTACTAAACCTCCTACGGCATGTGAGTTGCTGCGCAAGCCCTTCAGGCTTACCGAAATTCGTTTCCGCTCAGGGCCGCTGGTATTTTCATAAAATGAAACGGCCCGGTCGAGGTGGGCTACAAGCAAGTCGGGGTCACCATCGTTGTCGATATCTCCGGTCGCTGCACTATAGCTCATAGTGGGATCTTTGATGCCCCATTCTTCAGACATATCCTCGAATTTTAGATCCCCTTTATTTCTAAATACCAAATTATCTTCTGCTCTCGTGTCACTCGTTTTAAAGAAATCGTATTCGGTGTTGCCGAACATAAACTCGAGAGGCATTGGCCGGTCTGAGTCGTTCGTCCTTCGGGCCATTCCATTCGCAAAGAAAACATCGGTCCGAGTATCACAATCGAAATCCTGGCATTTGACGGCCCAAGTCCAATCCGTGTTAGCGAGCCCGGTCAGGTAACCAACTTCATTGAAACGTCCTGTGCCGGTATTAAGCAGGCAGGTGTTGCGCATTGTCTGGCAGATGTCGGATGTTCCGTTATCGCTGTATCAGCGTCACAGGCTGAACTGGATGCTTTTAAACCTCAAGATCGTATTGAACTACGCTTGATGGATGTCACCATCTAGATCTGCGGCATCAGATCCCATCGAATACCAACTGGTGTAGGGCGCAGCTAACTTAATGACGTCTTTGAAGGTGCCGTTCCCTAAATTAAGGTAGAGTTGATCTGGATCAGTAAAATCGTTGCAGACATAGAGGTCGAGGTCGCCATCGTTGTCGTGGTCATACCAGGTGCATGACAGCCCAAACGTGCGCTCTTTAATCCCGGCCTCCTTTGAGACGTTAGTAAATGTTTTCTTGCCTTGAGCGACTTGGCTTTGAAGAAGAATGTTTTCCCGTCCGGCATTGTAATAAACGTAATTTCCAGGACCGTGTTTAGTCAGAGTGTAATACTTCTCAAATCCTGGTTTGAGAGTCGGGTTTGCGGTGTTTTTTCCAACCACTGGTAGCTCTTTTGGCCTTCCATTCGCTCTCTTAAATTCACTCGTCAAGATGAAGACATCTAAGTCGCCATCCCCGTCGTAGTCGGCGAAGGATGGATTTAAGCTCGCATCGGCAATATCGAGCCCCCATTCCTTAGCGCGCTCTTCGAATTTGATCGCTCCTCCCGGTTTCGTAACATTAATGTAGAGGCTGTTCGCTGTGTCGTAGTTGCAGAGGTAGATATCAAGATCGCCGTCATTATCGATATCGAGGATGGCAGCTCCACTGGACCAAAGTTCGCTGAGTTTCGGATCCCAGGGCACTTCTTCAAACTTCCATGGACTCACTTGACGAAAAATTTTACTGGCCCGGGCTCCGGCTGTTAAGACGACGTCTAACAAGCCATCTTGGTCGAGGTCGCCAAGAGAGACTCCACCGGCTGCAAACCCCGAAATATAGAGCCTCTTTAGTTCATGATTATCGTCAATGGGATTGATAAAGTTGACACCAGTCTCCTCTGGGGCACGGCTACGGAACAGTGTCTCCCCTCTAGCCGAGGCTGGCTCTAGTGGAGTTTGCTTAATTTCACTACTCAGAGCTTGAAGCATGCAGATCAAGGCGATTACCGACGATTTCAACAGTTTAGCCATGCAGGAACCCTATAATTTTTTTACTCTCAGGGGAACTAAGAAATCGCCGGTGTTAATATTTTTTAGAAAAATCTAAGTTGTAGGTTGTTCCTTGTGCCGAATACGGAATTAGCCAACGAATTGGAGGGGGGAGTGGGTTGCTTAAAACCTCGCGTCTGGATCATTCCCTAAGATCTCTTAAGCTTTGACCGGGATGGCGGCGAATTTGGGCCAGATCAGAAGAGTGTTTTTTGTTAATCTTAGATTAAATAACGGTTTAGGAGAGTATTGGGAAGCTATTCAGACGAGGGAATCCAATCCCTTGGGGCATACGATGTTGTTCTCGACCGAAAGTTAACAAGGCCATAATATTAAGAAATTCTCGTTTGAGCTGTGAATCAAGCTCTGAAGGCGTCTCGAGGTTTATTTGAAAAATATACACTTTTTTGTGGACGTCTCCGGCAAAATCCAATATCTCGGCAGGGATGAAGATTACACACTATCTCATATTGGCGGGAATCGTTCCCGCGCATGCAGCTCTCCTTTCCGATTTTGACGGCGGGGGAGGTGCTTTCACTGACGCAGCTTTCAGGCAGGGCCCAATTGGTTCAGTCGTCGAGGGCGGACCTACAGGAAGTTACTATAATCTCCTTAACAACCAAGGCAGCACTGGTAACCAAATCGCATTCGCTGCGACGGGTACCGCTGGCTGGCAAACTGCCTCACTCACCATGGATGTCCGTGGCGATCAGATCTCGGCCGATGGCTTCGGGGTCGCATTCGTGGACATTGCAACCTATGGAAACGACATCGCTAATGGGACCGCTGAGGAAGAGCGCGCCAAATTTAACAATTCTGTTGGAGTTGGTTTCCGGACCTTTAATGGCACCAACGCTACCGTGAACTACAACGGTGTTGAAAGTCCCGACGCATCTTACAGCTTGCCTGCTGGTGAGTGGGTTCCTGTTACGATCGACCTGACTCGCGACGGAGACGGCGCACTTATCAGCGCATCAGTTGCCGGAGAGAGTGTCTTCACTGACTTCGCTCTTGCTGGAGCACCTGATGACTTCCGCATCCAGATTGGTGGCCGGACTGGTGGAGCAGCCATGGTCTTGGACATCGATAACGTCAACTTGACTACTAGGCGCTGTCCCTGAACCAAGCGGGGCCCTCCTTGCTGGTCTTGGTCTCTTGGCTCTCGGCGCTCGCCGCAAGCGATAGTCCTCGTTCACTATTTTATCAAACCCTGATCGCTTCTAGCGGTCAGGGTTTTTTGTTGATGGGCTGGATCATATCTTATGCGTTTCTAGGTGTCCTATTTTCTCTGCTTTTAGTCGCCTCCTCCTAACGAAACATTGTTTCTCCTTAAAAAGGCCTCATCGGTTAAAGGGCCAGAGAGCGTTAAGTTTGCCGTTATTGAAGAAGGGCCCGCGCCTCAAAGTCCTTGGTATGTTTAGTCGGGAACATTTACGCCGAGCCTGATATAGGAATTATCAAAAACCCCAGGCATGCGTAGCGTCACTTTTTTTAGATCTCCCGCATTGCTGAGCGTGATGCTTCCAGGCGAAGGGGTGAAGCGCTCCCAAGAAATAAGGTCCAGACTCTTCTCGAAAATCAGATTTTCTATAGGCGCCACCGGGTTTTTTTCAAAGCTAACGATGGTCTGGAGACCGTCTTCTGAAATGGAACTTTTGACAGTAATACCTGGCCCTTTTTGGAGGGGCGGGAGGCCGAAGAAGAATTCCTGAATATTTGGTATCCCGTCATCATCAGGATCTTGTTTAGGAGAATTTAGGACGTCAGGAATTCCTTGAAAAGTCGCCCAAGCATCATATTGGGAGTATCGGGTTAGGGAAATGCGATTGACGACCCAGCGATTGTTTTCTCCACCAAGGTCATCGAAGGTTAGATCAAGAGTGCCGTCAGTCACTTCGACGACGAAGGTTGATTCAATGAATCCATTTGTTTCGGCATTAATGTTTTCTTTTTGAAGGCCCCCCTCAGCTAAGACCACGAGATTATCACGAGGTCGGGTCTTGTCGCCTTGGCGAACTGAAACCTTCCACCGTCCATTTTCAATAAGATGGCTCCAAGTTTCTGAGTTTGGCGAAATGACGAAATCCCGATTAGCCAGGTCCGCGTCCTCGCGGTCGCGTGCTAGCACCGAGCCTGACCAACTGATATGGCCGCGGGTGAGGGGAGAAATACGAATATGATCAGGAGCCGTTGGGCTGGTCGTTGTTCCAAAGTCGTAGCGATAGATTTGTGCGGATTGATCCACGACCATGATGGTAGACTCGTCTGAGGGTTCCGAGTCCAATGCGGTGCCAGTCGCAATCACCCGAAAGAATAGATTGATGCCGGTCGTTGGGTTGAGGTCCTGAAAAGATTCAATACCGGGTTCGATATCTGCATAAGTTTCCCAATTCCCCTCGCTCTCCAATTTGCGCTCGATTTCAAATCCGGTTTCATTGTCGCTGTTATCTTTCCAGTTCAGGGTGACTTGGCCGGTGGCGTTGATGTTAGCAATAAAGTCGGAAGGGGGACTCGGTGGCCTGCTGAGGTCTACTTCCAAGCTGTAGAGCTGGGTGTTGTTGGCCGAATCGCCGGAAACGCGGAGGTAGTAGTCGCTACTTAAGGGAGCTTCAAAGGCAATGATTTCCTCGGGCATGCCAAGCGGTTGGTCATTGGCCTGTAAGAGAACAGTTCGACCGTCCATGGAAATGAGTTCAATCTGAAGATCATGAATATTGGTGAAATCAAAGTTTGATCCAGCTGAACAACTGCCATCAGAATTTTGTGGACCTTCAACGAAATCAGGCGGAGTTGCGACTGGTGTCACCTTTACTGTTAGAGGTGTTCCAGCTGGGAGATCTTCAAGTTGGTAGAAATCAATGTCAGAGTTGTCATCAATGCTGAGTGATTCCCGTTTAAAGATTTCACCAACAGTAAGCGGAAGAATCGTGGCATTTTCAGGGGAGTCATTATCACGATCGAGATTTTCCTTCTCATAAAAATCTCCATAGAGCCGGTTGAGTGAGAAGATGTCATCAAGTTGGAGTCCCCGAAAACGTCGCGAGATGAATGGCTCCATCAGTTTGGTTTCATTGATGGGACAGACGTGGTTGAGGCCAAGTCCATGGCAATGTTCGTGCTCAACCACATTACGAAGATTGATGGAGTCCAAGGTCGTTCTACCGTAAAAGGAGGTGTTGCCGGTATCGATGATCATGTCCCCTCCGGATTCGGGAGCAAAATTATAGGCAAGAGTGTTAGACCCAGAATCGCCGTCGATGTAGTGCCCACCAATGCGGATGTCTGCGCGGAGACCAACGCGACCGGAGGGACGGGAGAAGTTGCTGAGGCGGGCTCCGTCGTCGTTGGGCTCGTAGATATAAGTAATACCGGTCAAGCTAGCGATATGATCGAAGGCCCCCTGAAAGACTGAAAACCAAGGACGGTTTGTAAGATCATCGCTGCCATCGTCTACCTCATAAATTTCGTCGAGAAAGGCAATCAAGTCACTGCCCGAAGTGGGTTCGCCATTAAAGCCCTCAATCCTTGTGCCGTCTTGCATGAACCCCCAGAGTAAAGTGGTTGGAAGGCCCTGTTCTGCGCGTTCAAAAAATGAATTGAAGGTAGCTGTCCTTCGCCAGCGATCATTATCATCAAATTGGGTTGCGACATCAATTATTGGATCTCCTTCAGATGCCATTCCTTCGGAGAGCGATTCTTCGGAGGCCATTTCTTCGAAGGCAGTTTCTTGAGCGGCCATCTCCTCGGCAAGATGAAAGGCCATGGCCGCCTCTTTGGAGAGTCCAGGAGCCCAGCACAAGGTCATGACGGGGCGATCCGGATCGAGGCGATTTGCTGTGAAGGCTGCCAACCGCTTTTGCACGTTGGGCGGAAGTGCCTTGAACTGATCGAGAGGAAGTCTCTCGGAGAGTCTCAGTAGAACTTCGGAATAGGGTGCGAGGGATGGATGATTTTGCAGGTAATCTTTCCAGCGGAGACTTTCTGGGGTCGGGTGCTCTGAGTGAGGTGCTTGGATCGATTGGATTTCAGGGCGCCTTTCCACGGCTTTCCATGCGAATGGAAGGCTTGCGACAACTGGAGCTAAAAGTAGCAGTAATCGGAAGTTGGCCGTGAAGATTGGCATCTAAATGTGAAAATATATCAATTTTAGGGGAGATCAATAAATTGGAATCGAAGAGATCCTAGTATTGGCGATTTGATCAGAAATAGTTGCGAATCCCTGAGCTTGCTGGCTATCAGTCTTTGAGAACTTTGAGCTCGTTACTAATTCTGTCGATGATGATTAGAGCGACTCCTCATCTCGGAGTCGTCTGAAGTCCATTAATTTAGTCCCTCCGCGTTTGTTCAAAAACTGGTCCGACTGAAGGCTGAGGTCTACTAACTCAGGTGGGAAATTTGATTAAAGTTGGGATAGTTCTTCGCGGAAACCGGCCGAAAGAACAGGAAAGCGACACCAAGACTTGGGGTCGAGATTTTGATCGTCTACGTGAAAGGCGACCGCGTAGCGTTCCCGCTTCCACTGATTGCGACACCAGAGTTGGTAGAATTTTTTAGTCCAATCGACGAGCTGTTTTTCCTCGTGCTGGGGGTAGGTGGCGCGGATAACTTTAAGTGCCGACTTCGGCCCTTTTTTGTCACGAATCGCAGCGCGCTCCAATGTGTCGAGAACTTGGTAAGGCATGAGGTCGTCCTCGTCGGTTTGGTTAGCGTCTTCTGGGCGGAGTTCGGCAGTTGGGTTTTGAACGTTAATTTGGGAGAGTTCCTTGATGGAAGGGCTTTCAGGAAGGCCGGTTGATTCCATAAAGCGTAGCCACTCGCGGAGGTAGTGTTTGTCGATTCCTGCGATTGGGCTCAGTCCGCCCGAAGTATCACCATCCATCGTGGCATAACCGACAGCGGCCTCGGAGCGGTTTGAAGTGGCGAGAAGAAGGGCGTTTCGAATGTTGGCCATCATCCAGATGCCAGGCGCGCGGACACGGGCCTGTATATTTTGGCGTGCCAGGTCATCAGTTTGCCAGCTAAGCTGACGTTTGAGTACGGACTCAATCGTACTTTCATACCCCTCGACGAGGTCATCGACCTCCCACTCGGCGTAGTCACACCCCAGCGCCGCGGCTACTGTCCGGGCGGCATTACGAGTCGTTTCGCCAGAATTCTTCGTGCCTTGATAAGCGCAAAAGAGAAGAATCTTCATCCAGTCGTTAGTATTTTCAGGAAGATCGAGGTGAGGAAGGCGTTCTCTAACTCTTTCTTCACCAAGTTCGTTCAGGGCGAGATCGAGCATGATCTTAACAAAGGACGAGACCGCAGCTGAGTCAGCTCCCCCACTCAAGGAAACTACGAATCCGTTCGACCATGATTTACGAAGGTAGTCGAAGTAGGCGAGTGCCATGGCGCGTGTAAACTCTTCGTCTTTCGACATAGGCGGGAGAGGGTCTTGCCCATCTTGACGCGTAACTTCCGGCCACTCAAAGGGGAGTTCAATTTCAGAAAGTCCCTGGACGTCGATTTTTCGGCTTACAGTGCGTGCCTGAAGGAGCCGGTTTCGCTCGATATCGACGGACTTATGAACAAGAGTAGTTTCTTGAAAAGAGAAGCGTCGGCCCTCTGCGACAACCTTTCCGGCAGATGCAATTAGGCCTCCGCCATCGTAAATGGCGCGCCCAGCTTCGTTCCCAAGAAGATTGGCATAGACGTAAGCTGCTCCAAAAGCGCGCGATCCCTCTACGACAAATTGCTCACGAACTTCCTGCTTAGCGAAAGCGAAGTGAGAGGCCGAGGGGTTGAGAATAATGTCAACGCCGCTCCCGGCAAAGAGTCTCCCGGGGCGATCCGCAACCCAGGCGTCTTCACAGACCTCGAGGCCTATGCGAATGCCTCCCAGTTTAAAAATAGGATCGCCTATGGGAAGGTGGAGCTCACCGAATTTGTCAGTCACGATCACTCCCTCTGGCCATGCGTGAAACCAGCGGGGCTCGTAGTGAAGACCATCGCCAGCAAGGTTCTTTTTTGCAATAAGGCCTTTAATTTCCCCATCAACGATGACTGCGACGGAATTATAGATCGCGTTTTTGACCCAAACTGGAAGCCCGACAGCAACCACCATATCCTTGGTGTGCTCGGCAATTTCGACAAGGCTCTCCCATGAGCGTTCGGCGACCTCGTGAGATAGAAACTGATCCTCGCAACCATATCCGGTAATCGCGAGCTCAGGGAGGCAGAGGACTGAAACATGGGCTTCGCGTGCTTGAGCGATGGACGCGAGGATGCGGCGCCGGTTGCCGGACCAGTCGAGAGGGAGTTGGTTGAGGCAGCCTGCGCCTACGCGGATCGTGTCAGCCATAGGCGGACACTAGGCTACAAGTGCCGGAAAGAAAAGGACCAGTGGGGCTGTTGGGGTCAGTAATGCCGGTCAGTTCCTGTGGGTAGGTTGATGGAATGGGGAGTATCCAAGCCCCAAGAAATCAGCGTGTATTAAGACTAGATGAGCCTAACACGATTCCTTGTTGAAATCCTCCAAGAGTTTCGAAAGAAAACTAACCCCATAGAAGGTTGATGGACAGTTAGTTAGAGGCC
>CAJIZY010000017.1 GCA_905181965.1 Akkermansiaceae bacterium | reverse complement strand
TGGAGCGGCCCATGATGGTGTGCCAGACACCGGTGCGATTGGTCCAGTGGCCGCTGAGTAGGGCGGCACGGGTGGGTGAGCAAGTTGGAGCAACATGATAGTCGGTGAGCACCGTGGATTCTGAATAGAGCTTGTCTAGATTTGGGGTCTTGATGACAGGATTACCATGACAGGCGAGATCGCCGTATCCCTGATCATCGGTGATCACAATTACGACATTAGGTCGTGATTGCCCTGAGACGAAGGCAATGAGAGAGAAGAGGAAGAGAAAGAAGTTCATAATTAGAGGGGAATGGCGATTGTGGTGATTATGACTAGAGAAAGGACACTTAGGTTTACGGGCTTTGAACAGCGGAACTGGGGGAAGATGACTTGGGTAAGTCCCTGCGTCAGTATGAAAAAGCCAATCCAGCGAACTTGAGCCATTGGTTGTTGTTCAGGCCGCATGACCAAGAGAAGCATGAGATAGGTTAGTCCAAAAACATAGAGCCCAGCGTCCATTTTTCTTTGAAGGGCTTTCTTCCATGGGTTAGCGCTATTCAAATGTGAGATTTCAAAATTGAAAGATGTGATTTCAGAAGAGAGGCTTACAGCACGATGAAATTAACCGAAGAAATGTTGATTGCTGTTCTTATGGGTGGGCCTGGAGCCGAACGGGAGGTTTCCATAGCTTCTGGAAGGTCAGTGGTGAAGGCGTTGGAGGCGAAGGGATATCGGGTAGAGGCGGTCGATGTTGTCGATACTGAGCCGAAATTACCGGGGGGGACAGATTTGGCCTTCAATGTGATTCACGGAACTTTCGGGGAAGATGGTAAATTGCAGAGTTATCTCGAGGCTTTGGGAATCCGCTACACGGGAGCGGGGGTGAAGAGCAGTGAAGTGGCATTTGACAAAAACCTGAGTAAGAAGTGTTTTTTGGATTACGAGGTGCCGACTCCTGGCTCAGAAATCGTTGATTGTAGAAATGGCGCGAAGTTGCCTGAAATGGCTGTTCCTTTTGTGGTAAAGCCGCCGCGTGAAGGCTCTAGCGTAGGGATTCGGGTGGTAAAAGAGGTTTCCGAGTCGATGGACGCCATGAAGGATGCGGCTAAATTTAGCTCTGATCTGCTGGTGGAAGAGTTTGTGGAAGGTCGGGAGCTGACGGTTGGGATCTTAAATGGTGAGGTTTTTCCGGTGGTCGAAATCGCTCCACCGGAGGGAGAATGGTATGATATGGCGACAAAATACCCTTGGTTGAGCGGGAAAGAGGTGGGTAGCCAATATACTTGCCCGGCCGATTTAACACCTGAAGAAACCGCAATTGTTCAGGCTGCTGCAAAAAAAGCACACGATGCGTTAGGAATTGAGGTTTACTCTCGGGTCGATGTGTTGTTGAATTCGTTTGGTAATCCTTACGTTTTAGAAGCCAATACTATTCCCGGGATGACTGAAACCAGTTTGTTGCCAATGGGCGCGGCTGAGGCCGGTTATTCATTTGGAGATCTTTGCGTGAAGATTGCTGAAATCTCCCTAGCCGCGAGGCCTTAAATATCTAATCCCATGTTATCCCGTCGCACTTCATCTCGGACCCGTAAATCGCGTGAGCGCATGCTCCGGCTTAAAGTGAATTCGCCGCGGATTGTTTTCCTAGACTGTTTGAAGGTTTGTTCTCGTCTTATGAAGTTGGGAATAGCGATTTTGGTTATGGTAGGGGTGGGGATTGGTCTTGGATATGGCTGGCAGAAGGTTTTTGTGGAAAATGAGGAGTTTGAGATCGCAGATGTGAAAATTTTGACGATGGAAGGGGAGAACGCTCGCTTTTTGTCGCACGATCGTTTCGTTTCGAAGACTGATATTGATTTAAAGAAAACGATTTTTGCGATTGATACAGAGAAGCTTCAGACCTCAATTGAGGCCTTGCCGGAGATCAAGACCGCAAAGGTCAGTCGGAGGCTTCCGGGGGTTCTGAAAATCGAGGTTGAGGAGCGAAGTCCGGTAGCTTGGGTTGCGTGTCGGTCGCTGAAGATAAAGGAAAGGGATCCCGTAAGTGGTCTTCTTGTCGATGAAGATGGTATTATTTTTCGTTGTGATTCCGGTGAGCTTAGTGAAATCGGGGCAAAGCTTCCTGTGGTTTTAGTAGAATCTGCGCAACGAAGGCAGATCGAGGAGGGGCGGTTGATTGAGCATGAAGGACTGAAGTATGCTCTGGAGCTAGTGAAGCGGGCCAATGAGAAGTTCCAAGGTTCCGATCGACCGGCCCGGGTCGTTGTGAAAGACGAAATCATGCTTGAGATGAAGACTCTCAACGGTATTTTGGCAACCTTCTCCTATTACGATCAGGAGAGGCAAATTAACAATCTAGTAAAACTTGTTTCCCACGCTGATTTGCAGGGAAAATTTCTGGCAAAAGTAAACCTTATTCCCCGTCGCTTCGTTCCGATTCACTATCGCTGAAGCGTCTTTTAGATCTATGGCACGTTCCAATATTCACGTCGGTCTCGAAATCGGATCCACTAAAACTGTGATGGTGGTGGCAGAAATCAAGCCAGACGAATCAGCCAAGATCCTCGGAATGGGTGAAACCCGGACAGCGGGCGTTCGGAAAGGGGAAATTGCCGATTACAAACAAGTTAGAGCGTGTGTGAAATCAGCGCTGTTAGAAGCCGAGGATGTGAGTGATGTCGTTATCAAGAGTGTGTTTCTTGCTGTCACTGGAGCTCACATCAAGGGTGTCAATAATACGGGGACCTTTCGTATTCCCGACGATGAGCAGGAAGTCGATCGTCACCACCTTGAGGAGGTTAAGGAAATTGCAAGAGATATCGCGATTCCTAGCGAACACGTATACCTTCACCATCTTGCCCGGCATTTTACTTTGGATGGCCAGGCTCACTCGACCGTTCCCTTTGGGTTATTAGGGCGAAAGCTTGAGGCTGATTACCACATCGTTCACGGGATAAGGACCCGTATCCAGAACAGTATCAAGTGTGTGCGAGAAATCCCCCTTGAAGTTGATGATGTCGTTTTTGCGCCGATCGCTTCGGCCCAGATTTGCCTGAATCGTGAGCGTAAGGAGGATGGGGCTCTTGTGATAGATATTGGAGGAGAGACGACCGATTATGTTCTTTATATCGATGGTGCAATTGCGGCTGCGGGGTGTGTGCCAGTTGGTGGGAATCATGTTTCAAATGATATTCACTTGGTGACCCGTATTCCTTTCTCGAAAGCTGAGAAGGTAAAAGTAGCAGAGGGTAATGCCTCTGCTGATCCCGCGAGTTCGGTCGGAATCGTAAAGGTGGAGGATGAGAAGGGATTTCCGCCGATTGAAATTAAGCGTCAGGTGTTGAACGATGTGATTCGGGGGCGGTTGGAAGAGGCTTTCGAACTCGTGATCGAAGGGCTGCCATCTGGGGCACTCGAGAAGATTGGAACTGGTGTTTTTCTGACTGGCGGAAGTAGTCAAATGCGTGGGATCGGAGAGCTGGCGTGTGAGGTTTTTGATCTTCCGGTTTACAAACCGGAGCAGCCCGATGTGAGTGGCGTGCATGCCTACTTTAAAGATCCCCAATATGCTACGGCACTGGGGCTTATCCGTTACGCACAGATTCTGGACGAGGAAAAGTCATCAATCGGGCCGGGGAAGATGAAGGGTTTGATAAAGACCTTCTGGCCTTTTGGCTCCTAGGCGGCTTGTCGCTAGTGGAAGCGGAGTCCGCTTCCTGGCTGTTGTGGTTCTCCGTGGGGAAGTTGTGATTGGGGGCTTGGATTCGTGACAATGATAATGGATCCATCACCTGAGGACATCGTGACGACGACTAAGAGAATTGAGATTCCTAGAATGGCGACTGTTATAAAACAACTAGGTTCAAAATCAGTCGCATAACGACTAGAGGCCTTTGCTTGAGCTTTCAACATATCGTTCTTTTTCTGTGTTTTTTGTATCTTTAATTCAGCTTCTGCTTGGGCCTCAGCTTCTGCTTGAGCCTTAACCTCTTCTTTCGGTTTCTTGTTTGCTGTTTCGTCGATCAACTCAGGTGCTTTGTCAGCATTGATTGGGAGTGTATCCCCTTTTTCATCCTGTGTTTTAATGGATTCTTCGATCGTTCGTTTCTGCTCTTCTTGGAGCCCAATATAAGATTTCACCATAGGGAATTGCTGCGCCATTTGGACACCAATAAGAATTGCGGAGCTTGAGAAAAGAAATTGCCCCACCATCGTCAAAGTTTTTGCTTTGTTAAGAAGACCGATAAAGGCGAAGAACACCCCGATTCCGATCGCGATGAAGGCAATAAGGTTGAGGGTTGAGCTTTTGTAATTTTCGCCCTCTCCAGAATCATTTTCAGTGCTGCCATCAGATCTCCCACTAGTTTGTTGGAAGCGTTGTGCGGTCGCTTGGTCGGTGAGAGTCTCAGTTTGTGTAATGGATTGTATTCCACTTTGAGTCGCGAGTTTAATAACGTTCTTTTCCTCTTTGAAAAAATTCATGTCCTGTGAAACCGAAACCCAAGGAAAAAAGTAAAGGATTAGGGCAATGATCCCGCTGGCGATGGTGACGATACTGAGCCAGGTCGGAGCTCCCGTTTTGGTTGGTGATTTTGTTTGTGGCCCGCCGTTGAATACCCCTGGTGAAATTCCGGCAATTTGGGGGGTGAGATTGATCCCTCCGGAGGCAATGGGTTGAGTTGATACCGCAACTGTTGGCGCTGGAGCTAGAGGGACGATTTGTGGGACATTGGGCAAGAGTCCTTCCACCCTTCCCGCAGGAACCCATTCTTCTAAGCCGTTGGTCCAGATCATCGTCTCATGAGTGATATTACCGGAGGTGTAATATGCCTGAAGATCTTGAAACGAGTAGGGTCCTTGCTCTTTGCCCTCACCATCTAATACCCGCCACTCTTGCGCACTCATCTTCCGAAGCTAGGGACTGGGGTAAGTTCGTCAAGCTAAGCTGTGGGTTGTTGGATGGCTTATTTAGCAGCAATTTCTATAAAAATTGAGCTAAGGTCGAGGTCGCTCTTTAAGAAAATATCGTTGTGTCCTACTTTTGGAACGGGAATCAATTTTTTGTCGGTAGCAGGGGAGAGTTCAAAAAGTTTCTTGCCGTTGGAAAATGGAACGATCTGATCTTCGACACCATGGATGACGACGAGTGGAGAATTTACTTTTTTGAGATGACGATAGTTTGGAAATCGATCGCCCGGGAAAATCGGGATGTGGGTGACGGTCTGATAGGCGCTAAGAAATGGTGATATAAGAACTATGGAATGATGGTTCTTCTGAGAGGCGAGCCAGCAAGTGGGGCCGGAACCTACCGACTGTCCGACCAAAATGATGTTCTCTGGTGCAACTCCCTGATCTTCTATGAGGTAGCGGTAGGTTTTTTCAATGGCTTCGTAGCAGCCTTTTTCGGTTGGTTTCCCACCGCTCTCACCATAACCGGGGTAGTCATACGAGATGACGCCAAATCCCCTGATGTGGAATGATTCAAGAGCGGGTTTGAGCGATTTTAGATTCTGTGCGTTTCCGTGTGACCAAAGAATTGTGGGCATTTTAGGGCTAGGCTTTAGATGGAAGATGGCGACAGCTCTATCACCCGTTCCGATGCTGGAAAAGCCCGCGCGATTTTTTGGATAGGGAGTCCCTGGAGGCTGAAAAATGATGTTGTCGGCCATGAAGTAGCCATAAAAGGTGAGCAGCGCGTAGGACCAAAAAAGCGTGTAAAACGGTCGCTTCCACGACCACTTTCCTATGATGATTTTTTTCCAGTCCATGAGGCAATATTGGTGGGGGTTGTAAATAGGTCGAGTGAAGTATTGGACAAGATCTGGTAAATCGACCATCCTCGAAAACGATGAAACGACGATCTTTTCTGTCGGGATCTGCGGCTTTCGCAGGGGCTCCGTTCTTGATGACTTCAAAATCCCATGGCGCTGACTACGGAGAATTTGGAGATTTCAAGAAACGGGTCGCACTCATCGGGTCGGGGTGGTACGGCAAGATCGACCTCTTGAGATTGATCCAGGTGGCGCCAGTTGAAGTAGTCGGACTTTGTGACGTTGATTCAAAAATGCTTTCAGGAGCTTCAGAAATTATTGCAAGTCGTCAAGCGAATGGAAATCGACCACCGACTTTTAAAAATTATCAGGAGCTTCTTGATCAGGAGAAGCCGGATCTTGTTTTAATCGACACTCCGGATCACTGGCATGCTTTACCTGCGATAGCTGCGATTAAATCTGGTGCCGACTTGTATCTCCAGAAGCCTGTTTCAGTGGACATTGCGGAAGGGCAAGCGATCTTTGGTGCGGCTCGGAAGAAGGGAAGCGTCATACAAGTCGGGACGCAACGTCGCTCGACTCCACATTTAAAAGATGCAAAGGAGAGAGTGGTGGACGCGGGCTTATTGGGAGAAGTCGGCCACGCTGAGGTCTGTTGCTATTATCACATGAGGTCCCGCAAAACTCCGGAGAAGGCACTTGCTCCAATACCGGAAAATTTAGATTGGGATTTGTGGACTGGTCCCGCGCCAATGAGACCTTTTAATACAGTGGCTCACCCACGCGGATGGAGGGCTTTCGAGGAATATGGTAATGGCATCGTGGGGGATATGTGTATTCATATGTTGGATGCAGTGCGTTGGATGCTGGGACTTGGCGAGGTGAAGCGGGTTTCTTCGAGTGGAGGGATCTACGTTGATAAAAAGAGTATCGCTAACATTCCTGACACTCAAACTGCGACTTTTGTTTTCGAGGAGCTTGAGGTGATCTGGAACCATCGCACATGGGGGAATGCTCCTGATCCAGAATATCCTTGGGCTTTCTTTATTTATGGCGAAAAAGGTACGCTAAAAGCTGATGTTCATAAGTGGGAATTCATACCCCGAGGAAAAGGAAAGAAGTTGAGTGGAAAGGTTGTGTTTGAACTCGAGGAATACCCGGAGGATCAAACTGAAGAGGGGATTGAGACACACGTCGCTCCAGCAGTCCGTGAACATATGCGGGACCTGCTTTTAAGAACCAAGGATCGGGGGCGTCCAATCGCCGATATAGAGGAAGGGTGCCGATCGACCTCAGCTTGTATCCTTGCGAATATGTCGCAAAAGCTAGGCCGATCATTGGAATGGGATGCGGTCGCGCGGAAAATTAAGAATGACGAGGAAGCCAACAAGAAGTTAGCAAGGCCTTATCGGAAAGGTTACAGGCATCCGTCACTCGGGTCATGATAATTTGAGCAAAGATTTAGGTGAGACCGATAAGATCACTTGTTCATTGTTCATTAGTTCTTTCTGGATTGCTAATGGACCTTTTCTCTAGCCGCAAAAAAGCGACAGCCCGTGGACTGCCGCTCTTGAAATCTTTTTTTAAATTTAGCTCTCTTTAGGTTGAGATAGCTCCTTCTTATTATCGAGGAGTTTATCGACAAGACCATAGGCAACTGCTTCTTCAGCTGACATATAATTGTCTCGATCGGCATCCTTCTCGACCTCTTCAGCTGTCTTGCCAGTGTGGTGGGCAAGAACATCATTAAGCCGGCGCTTCAAACTATACATAAACTCAACTGTCCGTTCGACATCGGCTGCAGTACCTTGGGCCCCTCCGCTGACTTGGTGGATCATTACGTGTGAATTGGGAAGAGCGTAGCGTTTTCCTTTGGTCCCGGCAGTTAAAAGAACTGAACCCATAGAGGCGCAAATCCCGATGCAATAGGTGTTCACGTCACAGGTGAGGAATTGCATGGTATCGTAAATGGCGAGACCAGCGGTGACTGAGCCTCCGGGCGAGTTGATGTAGATATGAATATCTTTTTTAGGATCCTGCATCTGGAGGAAAAGCATCTGGGCGATGACCGAGTTAGCCACGCCATCATCGATGCCGGTTCCAATAAAAATAATACGGTCTTTAAGAAGACGAGAATAGATATCAAAGGCACGTTCGCCACGGCCATCGGACTCGATGACGGTGGGGATGTAGTAATTGTTCTGAGGCGTCTCAGAGGAAGAGGTGGGTGTAGTCATGCTTAGCTTTCTTCAGTTGGAGGTTCAACTTCATCGACGTTCGCGTTGCTTACGAGAAAGTCAACGGCCTTACTGAGAAGCATATTCTGACGGATGTTGCTGAGTTGTCCGTTCTTTTGGAGCTCTTTCATATACTTCTTCGACGGGTTTCTTGGCTTGTTTGGCCATCATGGTGACGCGCTGGAGGACGTCGCTATTCTCAACTTTTAGTTCTTCAGTCTCAGCGATTTCGGTGAGAAGAAAGTTGGTCTTGAGGCTGTTCTTGGCACGGACTTCTGCTTCCTCAAAAAGCCCCCCCTGGCGCTCTTTGACTTGTTCTTCAGACATTCCAGCTTCCATGCCTTCCTTGACCATAGCGTCGGCTTGGCTTTGGGTTTCCGAGGTTAGGAAATCTTCCGGCACATCAAAATCAACAAGCTCATTCAGCTTAGCGAGAACACCATTGATCTTGATCTCTTCAAGTTGACGTTTTTGGCGCATCTCAAGGTCATCGCGAATGAGAGCCTTTAAGTCGTCTAGCGACTTGCCCTGTTCGATTTTATTGGCGAACTCGTCATCTAAATCGGGAAGAGTTTCGCTTTTGAGCCCGGTTACGGTGACCGAAAAATCTGCGTCCATTCCGCGAATAGTCTCGATGGGAAAATCATCGGGGAGAGTAACAGAGATCTTCTTTTCCTCATTGGGCTTTAATCCAATAAGTCCATCGGTGAAGCCGGGGAAAAAGGCTTCTTCGTCGAGTCGAATCCAGTAGCCCTCGTTGGAAGCAAGTGGTTTGGCTTGTTCGCCCCCAACTTCTTCGAGAGGCTTGCCGTCAATTGTGGCGGTATAATCGATCACGGCCAAATCGCCCTTTTCAGCGGCGCGATCCTCAATGTCTTCGTAATCGGCAAAACGTTGACGGAGTTGATCGAGGTTTTCATCGACAATCTCGTCGGTGACTTCCACCTTCGGCACCTCGATATCCAACCCTTTATAATCGGGGAGGCTAAACTCGGGCGAGGTAATGAGTTCGGCATCGAAAGTGAAAGACCCATCGGCTTGGTGCGTGACGTTCTCAGGATTCTTGACGTTGAGAACCTTGAGGTCTTCGTTTTCTTTGAGCGCTTCTTGAAAGCTGTTTTGGATGAGACGGGACTCCACTTCCTGGGAAATGTCTTCCGCGTGGGCCTTCTCGATCACGGCCCTAGGTGCTTTCCCTGGACGGAACCCGGGGATGCGGGCCTGTCTTATGAAGGCTTTTAAAATCTTGGCTCGCTCACTAGCGACTGCTTCAGCGGGAACCTCGATGCTGAGAGCAGCGAGGCACTTTTCTTTTTTCTCCAGACGGATATTCATGACTGCGTAAATATTTGAGCGTTTCGCGGGGGCGAGAAACTAGTGAGTAAGTGCGGAGAGGTCAAGGGAGGGAAAAGGGATTTCTTCCGGCCCGGTTTTAGGGCCAATGTGTTAGGGATGAGCGGTCATTGACCTTGACTGAATCGCTCGTGAGCGGCGTAATTGGGCCCAACTACGCTATATCTCATTCTATGCGATCATCCATGACTCCGAAACAATCCCTCAGGGCTCTATCTCTGGGTGGCCTTTTATTTACTAGTCCAATCATAGTGAACTGCGCTAACGGTCAGGATTTTCTGAGTGAGGCGACTCTTTTCGATGATAAAAAGGTAACAGCAGTTGAAATTCGCTATCGCGGGGCGAAGACCGTGAATGAGGAACGTCTTCGAGGTCACATGGCTGTTGCCCCGGGAAAGAAATATTCTCAGACTATGCTGGATGGTGACATCAGAACTCTCTATGAGAGTGGCCTAGTCGATGATGTTGAATTTTTTGCCGAGGATGTTGCTGGCGGTGTCAAGGTTATCGCTGAGCTGGTGACGCGTCCTCTCATCCGTGGTGTCGGGTTCGACGGGAATGTGAAGTTCTCTGACAAAGCTCTAGCTGGGGAGACAGAAGTGACAGTCGGACAGATTTTGAGTGATGCTGAAATTGTGAAGGCTCGTCGGAATATCGAAAAACATTACGAGGGCTACGGTTATCCGGATGTCACGGTCAGTCACCGGCTCCAGTCGACCGAAAAAGCCGGTTATGCTGATTTGGTTTTTTTGATTGGGGAAGGGGATAAGAATGAAATTTACGAGGTTCGTTTCGAGGGGAATCGCAGCCTAAAAAATGCCGACTTACGAAAGGAGATGGCGACTAAAGAAAAGGGGTGGTTTTCATTTCTACAGAAGTCAAACCGACTCAGCTCCTTAACTCTTGATGAAGATATTGCCAACCTCCAGGATTTTTATAAACGCGAGGGGTTCTGGCGGGCGCGCGTTGGTTCGCCAAAGCGAATTCCGCGTAGGGGAGGGGGGATCGATTTGGTTATCCCGATTGTGGAAGGACCCCGTTACATTGTGAATGATATCACTTTCCCTGATATCAAGATTTTCAAGAGGGAAGAACTCATGCCAGCGCTGAGTCTTATCGGAAATATGCCGTATTCATCCAAGAAAATGAGGGATGATATTCGAATGGTTCGTAGCTATTATGGTTCACGAGGGTATGCTGATGTCTCGGTTATCCCGGAGGTTAGGGAGCTCGAGGGCTCTAAGGTGGATATTCTCTATCGCATTACCACTGGGACGCGGAAGCGAGTTGGTCTAGTAAATATCGAGGGAAATACGAAGAGTCAGGAACGCGTGATTCGTCGTGAAGTTCCTATGCAACCAGGTGAATTCTATAATTCTGTGGACTTAGAAACGACGAAGCGTCGTCTCCAAAACTTGGGCTATTTTGAGGACGTTCAGGTGACTGGAGCTGCCAGTTCTCAAGATGGATATCGTGACGTGAACATTCTCGTCCAAGAGCAAAGAACAGGAACCATTAACTTTGGTCTCGGATTTAGTTCAATTGATAGAATTCTGGGGCGAATTAACCTTGAGCAATCAAATTTTGACATCACGAACTGGGGGCGTTTCACTGGAGCGGGACAGCGCTTTAGCGTGAATTTACAAGCTGGGTCCACCCGAACCGATTTTCGAGTTTCATTGGTGGAACCATGGTTCCTAGGGCAGAAGCTTTCGCTCGGAACTGATCTTTACTATCGTGACCTCGTTTTTCTCAGCCCAGAGTATGATCAAAGGAATATTGGAGCTTCGGTTTTCCTACGTAAACCAGTCGGTCGCCGCAGTTACGTTAAAGGGGAATACCGGATCGAAACAGTCGAGATTGAGGCTGAGAGCGATACCACCCAAGCCTTCAAGGACGAGGAAGATGAATATCTTCGAAGCGCTCTTTCTTTGAATTATGTTTACGATAGTCGTGATAGCAACCAACTGCCTCGCCGTGGACATAAAGTTGACCTAGGTCTCATTTATGCTGGAGGCCTACTGGCGGGTGATGTTGACACGATAACCTTTACAGGTTCCGGAACCAAGCATTGGAGTCTTCCATTTGATGCGATCCTGACTGCTCGCGGTTCATTTGCGGTTGTAGATAGTCATGGTGACAACGACCATATTCCTATTTTTGAACGTCAGTTTCTTGGCGGTGCTCGTGATCTTCGTGGCTTCGACTTCCGTGATGTCGGGCCACGTGATGATACCGGTCCCAATCCAACTCAGGAAGTTCTAGGAGGCGCTACCAGCATCTTCGGTTCATTGGAATTGACCTTTCCTGTGATCGGTCAAGTTAGGGGAGCGGTCTTCTATGATGCCGGTTTTGTGAACTCGGATTCTTGGGATTTTAATACTGGTCGGTTGGCCAGTGATGTAGGCGTTGGGGTCCGTTTGAATCTCCCGGGTATTGGCCCGTTGGCTGTGGATTTTGCAGTTCCCGTTGAAACTCCTGACGAGCAAGCAGATGATGGATCTCAAATCCAATTCTACATGGACTACCAATTTTAAGAGGGAACCCCTATTTTTGTTTTCGTAGCCTAGTAAGAGACTTTTAGGCGGAAAAACTGCTTTGAAGATCCATCCAGTGGAGTGTTAAGCCGATAGGTATGGCGAGAAATGCCATCGGGATTATTTTCCGTGCTGACAAATATAAGAGAAGCTCCGCTGCCGTCCCAAGAGGCAGTTCCTAAACTAGGGGAAACTTCTAATGAGATGATCGCATCCGTGGCATCTGGATCTTCTCGGAAGCTTACCGCTGGATAAATGATTCCACCGATATCAATCGAGGAAGTCTCGAGATGTTCTTGGGATGAAAACACCGTGTCGGATAAGCCTTGAGCGACCAAATCAAGGTCACCATCACCATCGAGGTCGGCAAGAGGGTCGCCAAGGAAAGGAGTGCCGTCAGCCGTCCCGGGGCTTCCGCCTATTTTCGGGCTAGAACTCCAGCTTGTGGAAAGAGTTGGATCGAGGTCTGAAGAGGGGTTGTTTCGAATAAGGGAAGGTCCTGTTCCATCCGCAGCCTCTGGCCATGGGCTGATGTCATTATATCGAAAGCTATCAATTATATTGCCATCCTTATCAACTAGGGTGATCCATTCGCCAGTATTTGAAAGGCGGTTTGAGTAGTCACCAGCAAAATGAGTTCCTGGATATCTTGTGGCAAAGGCGGTGGTGTTAGCTGCAATGATGAGGCGTTGCTCGGAATTAATTAGGGTGCCAGGCGGAAAGGTGAATTCTACTCCTTGAAGTTCATTCTTAATTGGGATCAGGACAAAGGCAGCATCTCCAAGATCGACGGTTTCGGATCCAATGTTTAAAATCTCGATGAATTCAAAGTCGTCTTGATCGAAGGTTGGATCGATCAAGAGCTCGGCAGTGGTTGGGTTATTGGGGTGGTAGTGAACTTCGCTGATGACGATATCACTTGGTGCAGCGGGTTTTGCGATCGAAAAGAAGGCCTGATTCATAGCGCTCCATGTTCCGGAGGCGGCGTTGTATGTTCGTGATTTGATCCAGACTGGCTCGTTAATGGTGTCGGGAAGGTTGAGGACAATAGTTTCTCCGCCTCCTTCGGGACGTCCAGTAAGTGAGAGATCAAAACTTATATCCGAGCTGCCTGAATTACCCTGATGAATTTCCACCGCGATCGTGTTCTGTCCCGCAGAGAATGCGGAAGTAGGGATAGAAATGGTGTCGATCGCATTATTTCCGACTGTGTTTCCTGAATACAAGTCGAAGGCCGGATTGGAAGGAAGGTTCGCATGGCGGGCTGCTTCGATTCCATTCACATAGACCACATAGGCATCGTCGTAAGTGATTGTAAGTTGGAAATCATCAATTGCAGTTACATCAATTACATCGACTTTTTTTCTGAAATAATAACTAACCAAACCATTGCTTAAGACGGTTTCTTCGTCACCATCACCATAACCAAACTGACCTAACCCGACGGGCCATAAAGAATCATCGAATCCTGAAGTATTCCAAGCCGTCCCCTGATTGCTTCCGTTATCGAGATACTTCCAGTTATCGCCGTTATTGATGTAGTCTGTTTCAACAACTCCCCCAGGTCCGCCACCTGTGATCGGTAACACTGAAGCGGATGGGTTCACGTCTCCGCCGACCAGCCTGGAATCAAGAGGGTCCTGCCAGCTGGTTCGTTCGGGGTCGCCGGTTCCAATCATGTAATAGAAATGCGTTCCTGACGTGGGGATGATAGCGCCTATAGACGTTCCTGGCGTAACATCGCCTCCATGCTGGGAGTATTTTGGAGCGGCGAGGTCAGGGTAAAGATCGGCAAGGCGGAGGTGTCCAAGGAAGTCTTCACTCCTATTGTTGATCACACCAATCAGACTATTCACAGCATTGATCCAATCTTGCTCGTCGAGAGGGTCACTTCGTTTAGAATCACCCCAGCGGGCGGATTCCGCAATAATGACATCGGAGACGGTAGAGCGTCGTGCCTCCATGAGGTTGAAGACCCGGTCTCTCGTTAGTTGTCCATTGTTGAAAAGAGCAAGGTGGGCGCGATCAGCAAAACGTAATCGATATTCCTCGGTGCGTTCAGCGAGATCGAAGTGAATAAATGAAGGATTACTCTTGTTATAGGTACCTCGGCTACCGGAACCATTGGAGGTATTGATACGATCGTTGGCCCCATTCCATTTTCCTCCTGCCCCCATCGAGTGCTCGCCATCGTGGATGAAGAACTGGAAGCCAAAGCTGTCCCGCTCGCGATCCCGAACGGTATACCAATTATTAGAAGCGCCCACGAAGTCGGATAATGGAGCATCGTAGTTGCCTGTATATCCGATAATCATTTGGTAATCGATGAGGTTATCGACATCCAAATAAATTGGAAGTGAGGGGTTTCTCGAACCATCGGGATTCAGCCCCTGCATCATCATAAAGTTTGTGATGGTAGGGCTTGATCTCTGTGTCCTAGCGATATTCCAAAGCTGGTTCCAGTCACTTCCGGTTGCGAAGGATCCGTCGGTCGCTTCGGTGTTATATCCTCCGCTGCTACCAGCCGACTTGATGGTGTCGTAACTCTGATCATCTCCTCCGAGGTAAGCTTCTCCATGATTGGCTTCAGCTCGTTCCTGTGTCATGTAAAGTCCCCAGTAAATGCCGTTGAGGTAGAGGTGGTAATACCTGCTACGGGTGTAGGGGCGATAAAAGGAACTTTGTAAATCTCGCCCCAAAACCTCTCGGAGGAAGGTGTTCGAGGTGCTGTTTTGGAAGGCCCAAGAGTAGTTTTGCGAGGTCCGTAGATCGAGCTTGTCGAACTTGTCAACACCCTCGGCTCCGAACATTGGGTAGCTCAACTTTCCGTCGCCGTATTCATTTCTAAAGAAAATGCGGAAAGCATGTTTCGGATTTCCGGTGCTGCGACTAAACCCTCCTCGGACACGAATTCCGCAGTTGCTTTGCAGGTTTGTCGCAGTGTCATCCGGGTGAATGACTTCAAAAGAAGCGGGCCGTTCCCAACCTTTTCCTCTGGATCCTGGGTTGACATAGATCCCCTGACTGCCACTTCCCGTGAGATTGCTTTGGTCGGTTGAGATCGAGATCGAAGGGATTGCCGAGAGGGCGTCGATCATCTCTTGGGCTGAATAACGATTGACGATATCCGGATCCATTCCGTAGTTGAAGGTCTGGCCGTTTACGGATCCAGATGGCCAGCCGCTCGGGGAAGGAAATGTATGAACAATCAACGGTTATCCAGAAAGAAATAGGTATGAGTGTCCACGTTAGTTGCGAAAAAACCAGCCTTAAAGGCGGCTGCCCGAATCGTCCTTGTCGAATTGATGCTAATTGGGCTGGTGTATATTCTTCCGTTGCTTGCGGTCGGCTCTGAGCCATCAGTAGTGTAGCGAATTTGTGCATCTGGGGTTGCGGTGCTTATTGTGAGATTGAATGGCGTTGTGAAAAATCCACGATCAATGTCAAAGGTAGTGTCAGCCACAAAGCCCTCTCCGACCGGGCCATTGATGGCGTTGGGGGTTGGTATTACAAGGAAGCCGAGGGTGATTCCGTCAGCGGCTAATCCATAAGAGAGCCCTTCTTCCTGTGCTGGATATTCGGGAGGAAAATCTCCGATGACTTCGAAACCGCCGCCGTTGCCTTTACGCACGAGCGCAAGATATTCGCCTCTTGAGGATAATTTGAAATTTGTATGCAGTTGACTGTCAGTAGCGGCTCTGTTTTTTCCAGATGCAAAGACAATAAGGTAAGAATCTGGCTGCATCGTAATAGCAGGAAAAGCCCACTCGTTGAGAGAGGTAGGGTTGTCGGTTAGATAGAAATTCGAGAGATCGGCGCCATTTGGGCCGGGGTTATAGATTTCAATCCAATCTTCGTTGTCGCCATCTTCATCGGTCAGTCCATCGGTTGTGGTATCAGCTGAAAATTCATTGATGCGGGGAGTTGAGGGATCTACATCAACAAAGAGACTGCTAGTTTGCGTGGTCTCGCCATCCTCGCTGGCAGCGGTGATGGTGTAGGTTGTGCTGGCGTTCGGCGAAACAGAGAGGCTCCCTGATCCGCTTCCATCGGTTTGAGCGAGGACAGTACCAATTCCATTGTCGATCGAGATCGAGGTGAATGGGGGGGTGACTTGCCATGAGAGCATTGAGCTGTCACCGGAGTTGATGAAAGTTGGACTAGTTTTGAAGAGGGGAATGGAAGGTCCGCTGACACTTGGGGGCATCTCCACTTGGATTTGTGCTGCGGTGAGGGCTTCGCTGAAAATTTTAACTTCGTCAATTGCTCCGTTAAAGCTTTGTCCAGCAGGATCAGCAGCGTCGCGTCCGTGCCCTCCGACGATCACTGGGAGAGCGTGTCCCGCCATGGTGCTACCTGCTCCACGGGAAGTCTCGACTCCGTTGACAAAGACAATTTTATTGGTGCCATCGAATGACCAAGCGACATGAGTCCACTCTTCAATAGGGACGGTACCAGCATCGTTGAGGTCATTTCCCCAGCCACCGTAGTGAATATTTGCGGTGCTATCAGCACGGATTCCGTGGTGCAGCATGCTATTGTTTCCAGGTCCGTCTTCCTGACCGAAGACCATGTGGTCGACTTGGCCTGAACGCCGCTCCAATTAATCCAAGCCATCGCGGTGTAGACATCAGCGGCGCCAAATCCTAGCTCAGTTCCAGCGAGGCCGGTTTGGACATAGCCGTCATTGGCTCCCGTGCGATTTCCATAAAATGCCTGACCAAAAGTCGCTGTCTTTACTTCCGCCATAGGTCGCACCACCGACCATTGTCCCATTTCTTTGGGTTCCCTGATTTGCGACGATTGTTCCGTTTTCATCATTGAAAGGATAGTGGACGAGGAGTTCAGCGCTGGTAGGGAGGATAAGAGAGAAAAGGAGCAGGCTGATAATTAGAGGGCGAGGTGACATAGGAGTGAGCTTCTAAAAGATGGAGGCTAAGGTTCGCGGTGGGAGTGGGTAGAACAATGGTTTTCTACGCTAAGAGTTACAGAGAGTATACGCACTATTTAAGTTGCCTGCCAACGGAAACATCAAATCCTCTCCCTATTGAGTTCTCAGGACTCAAGGAAGTTTACTCTAGCTGGCTGCCTCAAACCGATAGCCTCTGACGTGCCGATTTAGACGAGGGTAGCCTCAGCAGTATCAATGAGTTGGGCACTGGTTAATTTGTGTGAAAAAATCATTACCCTTGTCGTCGACTAGAATGAAGGCTGGAAAGTTTTCTACTCTAATTTTCCAAACGGCTTCCATGCCAAGTTCGGGGAAATCGACGACCTCTTGGCTTTTGATGTGCTCTTTGGCGAGTAAAGCAGCCGGGCCACCAGCTGAGCCGAGATAAAACCCACCGTGTTTATTGCAGGCGTCGGTGACTTGTGGAGAGCGGTTTCCCTTGGCGAGCATGACCATGGAAGCGCCGTTTTCTTGGAAGATGTCGACGTAAGGATCCATGCGCCCGGCAGTGGTTGGACCGAACGAACCTGATGCCATACCTTCGGGCGTTTTGGCGGGGCCCGCGTAGTAGACGGGATACTTTTTGAAATAGTCTGGAAACTCTCCCTTGGCTTCTAGGATTTCTTTAAGCTTCGCGTGTGCAATATCGCGAGCCACGATGATATGGCCGGAGAGTGAGACGGCCGTGGTGACGGGATATTTTGAGAGAGTGGAGAGAGTTTTCTCCATCCCGTCGTCGAGATTGATTTCGACGCCCTTGAACTTCCAGTCTCGAAATTGATCAGGGATGAATCGGCCGGGGTTTTCTTCGAGTTCTTCCAAGAAAATTCCATCTTTGGTAATCTTGGCTTTGGCCTGGCGATCAGCAGAGCAGGAAACGCCGAGTCCGACGGGGCAGGAAGCACCGTGTCGGGGGAGGCGGATGACACGGACGTCATGCGCAAAATATTTCCCGCCAAACTGGGCACCTATCCCAATCTTACGGGCGGCTTCAAGGAGCCTGCCTTCAAGTTCGATGTCGCGAAAAGCTTGTCCATATTCGTTCCCTGTCGTGGGAAGTTCGTCGAGGTAGCGGGCCGATGCGAGTTTGACGGTTTTAAGGCAGGCTTCTGCAGAGGTTCCGCCGATCACGAAAGCGAGGTGGTAAGGTGGGCAGGCTGAGGTGCCAATGGATCGCATTTTTTCGATGCAGAATTCCATTAGGCTTTCCGGATTTAAAAGGGATTTGGTCTGCTGGTAGAGGAAAGATTTGTTGGCCGAGCCACCACCTTTGGTCATAAAGAGGAATTTGTATTCTGAACCTGGGGTGGCGAATAGATCAATCTGTGCGGGAAGATTTGTCTTAGTGTTGACCTCCTCGTACATGCTTAATGGTGAAACTTGGGAGTAGCGGAGGTGCTCTTCCTGGTAGGTTTTGTGAATACCGGCCGAGATTGCTTCGGCATCATTGGCGCTGGTCCAGACGCCTTCACCTTTTTTGCCCATTCCGATTGCAGTGCCAGTGTCCTGGCAGCCGGGAAGAATTCCTCGAGCGGCGATTTCAGCGTTTTTAAGGAGCATTAGCGCGACCATACGGTCGTTTTCAGTAGCCTCCGGATCGTCTAGAATAGATGCGACTTGCTCGAGATGGGAGGTCCTGAGTTTGAATGAAACGGCCTTGATTGCCTCGTTGGTCAGCAGTGTGAGGGCTTTCGGATCGATTTTCAGAATTTCGCGACCTCCAACCGTTTCGGAGGTGACAAACTCCGAGGTAATCTTCTCGTATTTGGTGGGATCGGGGCCGAGCGGGAAAGGGTCCTGGTAGTGGAATTCGGTCATGGCGGTGAGTGGGTTAGAGACTTCGTCCTTCGTCGACTTCGATGTAGTCCATAAAGGTTAAAATATCATCGCGATCAGTATCGGGATTTTCTTTTTTTCGTTTAGCAAGGCGCTTGCTCAGATCGTCGCGGAAACCACGGTTTTTCATGTATGCCGAAAACCAGGCTTTTTCGTAATCTGGACGGGTTACGCCATTTTTTCGAGCCCAAGTAAGGACGTTTTCGTCAGTGTCTCCTTCGATAATTTTAGCTTTGAGGTCATTGTAATCAACTCCAAGGAATTGGCAGGTCCAAAGGTCCATGCCGAGACCAAGGTTGGTATGGAATTCAGGATGAAGAATGCCGGCGCGATGTTTTCGGATTTTATCGCAAAGGCGCGGAAGGTAAATGATCCCGTCGAGTTCGTCGCGGGCGGAACGTGGCATTTGATAACCTTCAGACATGTCCTCAATGAAGCGGGCAACGGTTAGTTCGGCGAACGAAAAACCCAGTAAATCAATTTAGGTTGAATTTGAACTGCCTAAAAGTTCTTCACGAAGACCCACCTATCTCTTTGGTGGAGTAAAAGTTTAAGTTTAAGGTGGTGAGGTAAGTGAATGTGCAAAGGTCTAGTTTCTTAAGACTCGAGCATTTTAAGTTTATCTTACGATATCGACAATAGATTGGCGATCCTCCGAAGGTTCGGAAGAATTGTTCTTCACTGTAATCAATCGATCTAGGATTCTTCCTGCCTCTCTTTGATGAAAAAAGAAACAGTGCCAACCACTGCAAGAAGGACCAGGAAGCCCATTCCGATCATACCGACAGGAACGCCAAAGGCGGCCTTGTGGCTGACGGCGGTGTAGGAGCCGATGGTAGCCATAGAGGTAGCGAAAATCATGAGAACATTCCAAATGATACGGGTCGTGCCCTGTGGGCTTTGCATCCCCGAGGACTTTCTTCGAGTTCATCATGAGGAGGAAGGTGAAGTAGGCGATGGGCAAAAGAGCCCCGCCGATCACGGAAGTCGGGACAGCAAGAGCGGCAAGGGAATCGCCGGTCCAGAGGAAGGGGAACATGCAGCCCGCGAGCCCGGAAATAACACATCCAAGAAAGTAGGGTGATGCGAGCTTGGGCTTTGCAGGCGGGGTATCACTTGGGGATTTTTCTTTTCCGAAGAGCTCTTGAAAAGCGAGCCCGTTGATGAGCATTAGAATGATAATGGTGGATAGCGCCATGCCAAGAACACCAATTCCGAAAATTTTCTGGGACACGATTTTCCCAGTGAATGGCGCGAGAGTGACAGCGAGAGACTTGGTGTCGCGCTTATTCATCATGGCTGCGAGCTTGCGATCTGCCTCAGGCAGAGCGTCAAGAGAGGTTTTGGTGAACGCGGCTTTGGCTTCGTCGTCACCCTTGAATTCTGAAATGGATTTTTCGATGGCAGGGACTTTAAGAAGCGTTTTTTCGCCGGCACCTTCTCCGAGTCCTTCGGTGCTGCCGTGAAAGGAAGAGGCTGCGGCAATAACGACGCAGGAAGTGGCGATGAAGAAGGGGACAAAAAGTCCGATTGAGAGGTCGGTGATGGAAAGTCCGCGATGTTTGGGTCCCCACTTCTTTTTAAGGAGAGTATAGGGAAGAAGGAAGGTCATGTTGATTCCAACGGCGGTTCCAAAGGCCGTAAAGAGGACGTCCTTCTGTTTTGAAAGAAGGAGGTTCTCCCACCACTCGGGGTTGGATGAGGCCGCAATGAGGGGCGTGTAGCACTCCGCTGGACTGCTCAGTAGTGAGAAATTGGGAATGTATCCCGCGAAAATTTTGCCCCAGGGAAGAGTCGAACCAAGGCTAATCACCACGGCGAAGAATGAGAGGACGATGATGGCCACCATGATTTTGATGATCTTGTCGAAAAGTTTTGCTCCGCTTCCTCCGGATTGGTAGAGATAGTTCACGTAGAGTCCGATCGCGAGGAAGACGGCAATAATGGGCCACTCGCCAATGGCATCAGAGAACAGGTTTTGCTGAATGGCGGCGGTTCCCAGGGCGAACTGAGGCATGGTCCAGACGATATTTGCCATGATGGTGGCAATGACCCATGACCAACCAAGGAGCGGGTGAAGGTGCGTGTTGATGGCCTGGAGCGGCCTTTCTCCGGTTGAGAGTGTCACGTAGGCGATGGCGGAGAGCATGATGATTCCGCAGATCATCGCGAGGGGTTGTACCCAAAGAAATCCGTATCCGGAAAGGACGCCTAGGTAGAGGGCTCCCGCCAATGATCCTCCTCCGAGCGTGATGGCTCCCTGTAACCAGCCAGGGCCGGAAATTTTGGCGTATCCGAAGAATTTCCCGAGCCGGTTCTTGTCTTTCACCTCTTCGATGACATCCAATTCGCGCTGATATTGGTCTTTTTCGCTCATGTGTAGGGTAGTCTTGTGAATGGAGGGGCTGCCGAAAAGGAAAAATGGCAATTCTCGCACACTCGGGATTGCGGGAATCACTAGACGGGGTCAGACTACAAACGTTGTCAGCCATCGATGCTAAGCCCGAGACGCCGAGTCTCGCTAAGGATTTGCAAGTTCTCACGAAGTTGCGGCTCAACACTTTTGTCGTTATTACGACGCTTTTCGGCTTTTTCTTAGCTGCTAAAGGAGCAGGGGGGATGGCTGACAAGTGGTGGCTTCTCCTTCATACCTTGATTGGGACAGCGGCTTCGGCTTTTGGCTCGGCAGCTTTTAATCAATTGATGGAGATCGAGGACGATGCACAGATGAAGCGGACCTCAGATCGCCCGCTTCCTTCGAGACGGATGAGTGTGATGAAAGCTTTCGGCATTGGTTGGGGACTGGCCGCTTTCGGAGTGATCCATTTGGCGGCGATGGTAAATGTGGAAGCTGCCGTTTTGGCAGCTGTAACAATCGCGATTTATGTTTTTGTCTATACTCCGATGAAAAAGTGGCATTCTACCAATACTTTGGTGGGTGCAATTCCAGGTGCAATTCCTCCTCTAATCGGTTGGGTTGGTGGTGGTGGTGATTGGCTTGCTTGGGGTGGATTGTTGTCTTTTTTGGCTCTTGTTTTTTTGGCAATTACCTCATTTCGTCGCGATCAGCTGGCTTTGTCGCGAGGAATATGAAAACGCGGGATACCAAATGTGGTCAAATGGTGATGGGTCGGGGTGTAAGACCTCAAAATTATTCGTCGGTTTCTCGATTTGTCTCATTTTACTCGTGATTTCAGGGGCAGGGACGGGGTTATTTCCGTGGTGGGTTGCGGTCTCTCATACCGCTTTGGTGGTTTATCTGATGCGCCCGGTTCTTACCTACGGGGCCTCGGGTGAGCGTGGTCCCATGCGAAAGGCTTTCCTTGGAACTTTACTTTACCTTCCTCTCGTATTGGTCGGTCTTGCCTTTACTTGGACTTAGGCTAGTTTCCGTCCGAAGTGGACGTCAGTCAATTAGAGCCCGCCGATCGGGACCCCAAGAAGTTACGCGCTACCGCGATCAAACTTGTGATCTTCATGATCGTGAGCGGCGTCGTCCTAAGCTTTTCCTACCGGCGGTATCAGGAAAGCACCTCGGATAGTCGGCGGCCCAGTTTTGAAACGCGGGTTACCGAGCCTGAGGTAGAGCTTTTGACAGCGGATGGTAAGTCGCGAAACCTCCAAGATCTCAAAGGGAATGTAACCTTAGTTCTGACCCTTCCAAAAACCCCAAATCCTGGTTCCCAACCTTCCCTAGATGCTCTTCGGGCTGTAATGGATGAGTTTAAAGCGACTCCTCAAAAGCCTAAGGTTCTTGTTTTTGTCCTAGATGGATCTAACTCCAATCCTGAAGAGATGGCCGAGGTTCTTGCCGAATACGGAGAGGAGCCCGAAGTTCTTCGGGTGGTAGCTGATGAGGACGCTAAAACATCGCTGCGGTCGTTTACTAAAACCAAAATGAGGTTCAACCGGATTCCAACTGAAAGGAATGGGGTCTTCGATTATGACACGCGCCTCGTTCTTCTGGACCAAAATATGTTCATTCGGGGAATTCCCGGACTGACTGAAGGCTGGGATTTTGAAACGGTTGCGGAGATGGAGCGGAAGTATGAAGAAGCAAAAAGGGATTTCCCGGAAAAGGATCTTACACCACCTCAAATGACAACCCCGAAGCTGCAAGAGATACTAATCGATTCGATCAAATATCTTTACGAAAACCCGAATGAAAAAGGACAGGAATGACCGATAAAAAAAAGATAACCCTGATTTATGTGGGTGTCGCTCTCATCTGTGCCCTCGTGCTTGGAATGTCCTTCCTTTTGCTTGGGTTGAGAAAGGTGAATAAGAGGGACGAGCCCCCTGCGACCGGTGTTGGAAAAGAAGACGTGGGAGATTTAGTTGTTCTGAAATCTGACTTTGAACTTCAGCGGCAGGATGGTGCGAAAGTAAGAATCTCTGATTTAGAGGACAAAGTTTGGCTGGCTGCGCAATTCTATGCGACCTGCCCTATGTGTGCTGAACGGAACTCGTCATCACTCGTTGAAATTTATAAAGAATTTAAGGACGAGAGTGAGTTTGTCGTCACCTGTTTTTCGGTTGATCCCGAAAATGATACAGAGGAACTTCTTTCGAGTGTTCGCGACGGGTTAAACCTTGAGGAAAACAATTGGTGGTTTCTCCGAGCGGAGCGCGAAAAGTTGTGGGAGTTCATGACGAAAGAGATGTTTTTCACAACCATCAAAGAGCGGACTGACCCTATCCATGTCGCCCAGAAGGGGCGTTGGGCTCACGATATGGGATATCAACTTTATCGGGGAGATACCTTAGTTTACAAATGGGATGAAGGTCTCCCGCTTGATCAATTGCGTGGTGAAATCAAAGACGCGTTGGTTGGAATTAGGAAGGCTCTTGAGTCAAAGAAGTAAGTCCCGAACCATGAGTGAATCGAGTATCCTTGAGCAGCCGATCCAAGTCGAAAAGGCTCGGAAACTAAGGGTGGTCGTTTGGGTTGTAAGTGCGGTGGTCTTGCTGCTGGTCGCTCTCATGAGATCCCCCTACAAACTGGATGTTCCTCCCGAATATGAGATTGCACACAACTTTATCAAGGCACTGCCAGAAGTAATCGCGCTCATTAACACATTCGTAGCGGCGTGTTTATTAGCTGGGATTCTAGCAATCCTTAAAAAGAAGCATCGCCTTCATCAACGATTGATGACGACTGCACTGATTTTGTCTTCGATCTTTCTCGTCTTCTATGTGGTCTATCACTTCACCACTTTCGAAACAAAATTTGGTGATGCAGATGGAGACGGGCAACTCAGTGAGGGAGAACTTGATAAGTTTGGAAATCTAAGGGTTCTGTATCTTGGGGTTTTATTCACTCATATCCTTGCTGCTGCGGTGAGCTTCCCTATGATTTTGATGACCTTCGTTCATGCCTGGACTCGAGATTTTGAAAAGCATCGTAAGCTGGCAAAGAAGACTTTTCCCCTCTGGCTTTACGTGGCTGTGACTGGCCCTTTTTGTTATTGGATGCTCAAGGCATTTTACCAATAAAATGGGAAAAGTGAGCATCGCGTTCGCTTGGTTGTTGCCCCCTTGTAGGTTGCCTCAAAAGATCGCAGGGTTTAGAAGCGGGCTCTGTGATGGCGTGTCGCTTGGGAAGCTCTTAACTTAGCGGTTTTCTTTGTCTCCACATCCACAGCTGGTTTTCCCTGCCAATTTTTCGGCAATCTTTTGTGCGGTTGGGGTGATCGAGAGGCCTCCCAAGTTGGTGCACCGAAGTTCACGCGGGATTTGATGAGCGACTTTGTTCATAGCGATCACAACCTCGTCGAACGGAATGAGATGGTTGTATCCAGCCAAGGCCATGTTTGTGCACGATAAGGCATTAGTGGCGGCCATTACATTTTTGCCAAGACAGGGAGCCTCGACACGGTTAGCTATGGGATCGCACACCATACCAAAGGAGTTTTGTAGGGCAAGTGAAGCAGCGGCCATTTGTTGATCGTTTGTTCCTCCGCCCAACCAAGTTATTGCAGCAGCAGCCATAGCTGATCCCGATCCACATTCAGCCATGCAGCCCCCTTCTTCGGCCGCAAACGTGGCGTCGAGGGTGATGAAAACACCAATTAATCCGGCGAGTAAAAGTGCTCCACATTTTTCTTCGTTTGATTTCCCAAGGGCATTGGCAACGGCAAGAACTGCCCCAGGCATCGCTCCGCATGAGCCCGCGGTAGGCGCAGCCACAATCACCCCCATCGAGGATTTGACCTCCATGATTGCGGTGACCGAGCGGATAATGGCATTTGGAATTTCAGCCTGAATAAGACGGCCCTCTTTTTCTGCAATCTGAAAATTTGGCGATTGAGAGGGGAGAATGCGATCCTCGTAAGAGGTTCCTCCAAGACCGGTCTTAATGGCGTCTTCCATGATGCCGCGAATGTGGCTTTTTGCGCCATAATTTGTTCCTCTGGAATGCCGCCACGTTCTGATTCGTAACGCAGAGCCATTTGCCAAAGAGGGAGTCCTTCGGCGTTTGCGGCTTTGAGCATTTCGCCGGCTCTCAAGAAAGGAACTTTAATTTTATTGCGTGCGAGGACGGGCAGGACGGCAGGAAGGTGTCGGACACGGCTGGCTGCGAACTTTTTTGCGAGCGCCTGAAGCGCTGTTTGATCAGGCTCTTCACGGAGACTGAGATTGATGAGGTGCTGGCCTTCATCCGATTTATGTATTGAGACAATCTCCGCGGCAAGATCCGGTGGGAGTTCTGGCGCGTCCTTGGTCCAGATAAGAATGTGATGATAGTCACCGGCTGAGGTGAAGGGTATGCCATCGATGGAAATAGTTTCGATCATTCCGCCTCCTGTCGAAATCGCGTCGAAATGATAAATTGTCCCCGATACACCGTGGGCTTCTAGACGGTAAAAATTGGGGTGGGGGGCGTCATAGCTTTCGTAATGTAGGTTGATTTCAATCCCTTCGTCTTCTAGCGCTTGCTCAAAAGTTGGAAGGCGCGGGTCATCTGGGGTCCAGCCAAGGATGCCACCATAGAGCCCAAGATCACTCCCTTGTTCCTTGTGAGTGGTTACGAGGGAGCCATTGGGGTCGTATCGAACTACGAGGGTGGAAATTTTTTCTCCAGCAAGGGCTCGCATCAGTCGGCCGATCCGGTTTGCGGCGGCGCTGTGCGAACTGCTCGGGCCCCGCATCACGGGACCGAGGACATCGTTAAAAATGCTGGGAGGAACTTTCATCGCTTTTGCTCTGGAAAGAATGACTCATAATTGAGGCTCGCAACAGGTTGGATTTTCAAAAAATTTCCGTTGTGGCCATGAGCTTGCTCGTGAGCGATTTCAGGCCTAGCCTAGGCAGGTGACAGAGATTTGGCATAGCATGATCATGGGATGGGGGATTCTTTTCATCGGTCTCTGCGTGGGATCATTTTTGAACGTGGTGATCCATCGTCTACCCCGCGGCCTTTCGGTGAACGATCCGAAGCGGTCGTTCTGCCCTCATTGTGAAAAGAGTCTTCCGGCTTGGGAGAATCTCCCTGTGATTACGTGGTTGCTTCAACGTGGGCGATGCCGAAATTGTCAGGCACCAATTGCAATCAGGTATCTTCTAGTGGAAGTCCTGACTGGGGTTTTGTATCTAGTAGCCTGGCTTTATTTGCCAATGATTAGCGCGATTCTAGCAATCATCCTTTTCACAGTTCTGTTGGCGGTAACTTTTATTGATGCTGAGCATCAACTCATTCCGACCTCTTGGACGACTGCTGGTTCGGTAATTGCTCTGGGTGGTAGTTTGCTGGTGCCTAAGCTGCTGGATCTCCCTGAGTTAGAGTTTGATTGGATTCGAGAGAGCAGTTGGGCTGGTTTGAGGGTGTCTGCGATTGGTTGGGTCGTTGGATTCGGATCGCTGTGGGGAGTTGTCTTGCTTGGGAAGTTGATCTTTGGACGCTTGAGATTGAATTTTAAGGAAGCTGCACTTTGGAGATTGCAAGAAGGTTACGAAGATGACGACCAACTTTACTTTGTCATCGGTAAAGAGCCACATAGCTGGGACGAATTGTTCTACCGACCTACGGACCGTCTAGTCATTCAAGGCCATGGCTTCAAGGTTGACGGGAAGCGTCGGCCAGCCAAAGAGTTGAGGATCGGTCGTGATGATCTTGAAATCGGGGGAGAGACTTGGAAGATTACGGATTTGAAGTCACTAGAGGGGAAGGCGACCAATGTGATTATCCCAAGAGAGGCGATGGGAATGGGTGATCCCCATCTTTTGGGAATGATTGGTGCCTTTCTGGGATGGCCTGCAGTGGTATTTGTAATATTTATGAGCTGTATTTCCGCAATTATGGCTGCTCTGGTAGCGCGGGTCGGATTTGGAAAACCTCTGCCTTATGGGCCATTTCTTGCTTTTGGGGCCTTAGTGTGGATTTTTGGTGGGTTTCGAGGGTGGATTTGGTATTTTGAGCTGGTTCAGGGCGGTTTTTCGCCTTGAAATTGGACAGCCACCCTTCGCTAAGTCGGAGAATATCCTGATTTGACAGGTCCTCATGTCAGGCTCTATCATTACCCAAGTTCAAAGACCCTCAAAACGTTCTAATCATGATGAACAACAAAATTCTGTGCGCCCTCCTTCTCAGTGGACTTGCTGCTCCGCTGGCTGCCCAATCGTCGAAGGATTTGAAGACGCCTGCCGCGCTAAAAAAGGCGGCTTACAATGTTGATAAGTATGTAGCCGAGATTTTTCGCCGTAAGAAGCTTTCTGTCCCCAAGGTTGTAGATGATCCAACTTTCCTCCGACGCAGTTTTCTTGTCGCAGCCGGAAGGATTCCAACCCTCGAAGAAGCATCGAGCTTTCTTGAAATCGAGGATCCTGCAAAGCGTGAGATGCTCACCCAATATCTCCTCCAGAGCGATGGCTACCGAAGCCACATGCAGAACTACGTTTTTGACCTCCTTCGTGCCAAGGATAATAACCGAAACGGGGCCGAAGCTTATGCCGCTCCATACATGCATTTTGTTCAGCAGTCGGTTGCAAAAAATACTCCTTGGGATCAGTTTGCTCACAGTCTGGTTTCAGCAAAGGGAATAGCCTGGGAAGATGGTAATGGTGCCGTTGGCTACTACATCAGGGATAAGGGGATGCCTCTCGACAATCTTGCGCTTACCATGCAGATCTTTACAGGTGAACGACTTGAGTGTGCTCAGTGTCACGACAGCCCCACGAACAAGTGGGAGCGCATGGACTTCTATGAACTAGCCGCCTTCACCCACGGCCAACGTGAGATCAACGATGGTGTCTGGAACAGGGCCATGAGAAGCTATAACGACGAGGATTTTCGCCGCTCTGATATAGGACGTCTTTTTTACTGGCTTCGCGATAACATCCACTATGGAACTCTCGCTGATCAAGGAGCTGGTCGCATCAAACTGCCAAGCGACTACCAGTATAAAGACGGCGATCCCGGTGAGATGGTTGGTGGGCGGACCCACTTTGGTAAGAAGATCCGTTCGTCTGATCGACGAGACAGTGGAAAATCTCGCGTCGAATTTTCTGATTGGATGACCAAAGACAACCCTAATTTTGACTACATCGCTGTAAATCGTATGTGGGAGCGAGTGATGGGTAGTCCTCTAACCTATCCGGTGGATGTTTATGTAAAGCCCGAGAAGACGGCTTCGCCTTCCTTAACTAGCTACTTAACCCGCCTAATGGTCGACCTCGATTATGATCTCCGTGCATTCCAGCAAGTGCTTTTGCTAACCAAGACTTTCCAGTTCGCGACCAACCCAAATCCATCGACCTTGGTAGGTGGTGATGATTTCCACGGACGGAAAATCGAACGCCTCTCTGCCGAGCAAATCTGGGACTCACTCGTAACTCTCGTGGCTGAGAAGCCAGATAGCATCTCTCGGCTAGAACAATATCTATTACAATAATAAGCCGATTCTCGTTGGTGAAAAGACAATGTCGGATCTTGCGAAGGAAGTCATGGCGATTGAGGACCCTAAAGTTTATCGCGAGTATGCCGAAGCCCTCCTAGAAACAATTAAATCCGGCGGTGGAAGTTCTTCGGCCTCCAAGGATATGATGATGATGGCCGCCAAATCACGACCTGGTCCGGCAAAGGGAATTGCCCGTGCATCGGAGCTTTCTGCCCCCGCGCCAGCGAGTCATTTCCTACGAGAATTTGGTCAGTCTGACCGCGAACTAATCGAGTCATCGACTAAGGAAGCCAACGTTGCTCAGATCTTAGAGATAATGAATGGTCATGTGGAGAAGATGGTGGTCGCCAATAGTGGGGCCTCGGTTTACGACGCTCTCAAGAAGGGCACTACGGAAGCTGATAAGGCCCGTTACATTTACTACGCGATTTTAAGCCGCCCGCCGAATAAGTCGGAGATGAACATGCTCATGCGTGATGTCATCGATGGGAGTAAGGAAAGTTATGAAAACTTAGTTGCTGCTCTTGTTCAAACCCACGAATTCATGTTCGTCCAGTAGCGATTCAAAAACCCAATATCGAACCCTAATAAAACAATGGATACTAGTTCTTTTAACAAAGCAGATGAGCTTGGTCGTCGCCAGTTTATGGTCAACGCTGCGCGTAGCTACCTTGGAGTTAGCCTTGCTCCAATGCTCGGAGCAGGTCTTACCGGAGCGGCATTCGGCCAAAAGCACGTTGGTGGTGCAAAGGCTGAACACGTCATCTTTCTCAATATGGGAGGTGGGATGAGTCATCTTGATACCTTTGACACAAAACCCACAAATAAGGAGGTGCAGGGCCCCGTCGAATCAATCGATACTTCAGGTGATTTTCAGATTTCCCAGTATCTCCCCGAGAGTGCCAAAATCGGAAACAAGATGTGTGTCATCAATTCAATGACCTCCAAGCAGGGAGCTCATAGCCAGGGGCAGTATCTCCTTCACCGGAGCTACTCACCCCGGGGAACCATCGTTCATCCTGCGATAGGAGCATGGGTTGTTCGGCAAAAGGGGCGCAAGAACACAACTCTTCCAGGTTTCGTGACAGCCAATACAAG
>CAJIZY010000016.1 GCA_905181965.1 Akkermansiaceae bacterium | reverse complement strand
GCACATGAATCAGAAAATCCGCAAGAATCGCCTCCTCAAGAGTCGCCTTGAATGATTCGACCAAGCGGTGGGGGAGATTGCGAACAAACCCCACCGTGTCACTCAAAAGGAGGTCCTGTCCATTTTCCAATTCGATTCGTCGAGTCGTGGGGTCAAGAGTCGCAAAAAGCATATCTGCCTCCATGACATCCGCTCCAGCAAGTTTGTTGAGCAGGGTCGATTTCCCAGCGTTGGTGTATCCTACAATAGCTGCCGTGGCGACATTGTTGGTTTGTCTTTCTTTGCGCTGAGTGGCTCGCTGTTTTCTTACCTCCTCGAGCTCCGCCTTGAGCCGAGAAATTCGTTTGCGCGCCAAACGTCGATCGATCTCGATCTGCTGCTCACCCCATTCCCCGAGAAGCACCACCACCACCGGTTCCGCCACCACCTTCTCGGTCGAGGTGCCCCCACATGCGGGCCATACGCGGAAGGGCATATTGCATGCGCGCCAGATCGACCTGAAGCCGAGCTTCCTTAGTGCGCGCGCGCTTTGCAAAAATATCAAGAATGACCTCCTCCCGGTCGATCACCGTCATATCGGAAAGTTCTTCCCAGTTACGCTGCTGCATGGGCGAGATCTCATTGTCGAATACCATGCAGTCACAACCCCGAGCACGGGCCAATTCAACGAGCTCATCTGCCTTGCCCGTTCCACAGATAAACCGCTTGTTGGTATCGCGAACCCTCACCAACTCAATCCCCGTCACCCCGATCTCGAGCGTATCGACGAGTTCTTCCAACTCGGTCAGGAGCAGCTGAGTCTCCGGCTCCTCAGATTTATCAAAACAAAAACCAATAAGCATGGCCTTCTCGACCATCTCCGGCTTTTCTCTTACTTCAAACATAGGCGATGGAGGGAAATGAAACTCTAAAACCCTAGGGTGACGAAATGAATCGCTAAGCTTTTAGCGAGTGGACCGAGCAAATTGCCCGAAATCAAATCTGGAATATTCGCCATGAAAACGACGAGGAGTTCTTGCATACCAAAATTCATTTTTTTAATGGGAGCTTTCCTTCCCGACTCGTCAACCTTAACGAAGGTCACACGAGTGGTGAAGATCAGGTTGTCATCTTGCGCCTGCTCATCTAACACCCTGACCTCGTAAGTTACCGAAGTCCGGCCAAGCTTCACCAACTCCGACTTGATCGTTAGGATTGTCCCCTCTTTGACACTGTGGCGAAAAACGACTTCATCCATCGCCATAGTCACAAACCGCGACCCGGGGAAGTCGAAGCTCGCCGCGATCCATGAATCTTCATCCACCCAAGCGAGGAGCCTGCCACCAAAAAGATGCCCGTATTGGTTCAGGTCTTTTGGGCGGACGAGGCGATGAGTCTCCATCAGCCGGTGCTTACTTCAAGCGGATGAGGATTTTCTTATTTCGTGAACTACTGTCCTCGGAGACGGTCTCGATTTCAGAATCATCCGCGAGAGCATTATGCACAAGACGACGATGGTAGGAATTCATGGGATTCATCCAAAGTTCCCGGCCCGTTTCACGAACCTTGTCCGCAAGATGGAGTGCTTTGTCAGCAACCCGCTGCTCTTGTTGGGCGCGATAACCATCACAATCAATACGATACCTTGGAGCATCTGGGTGAGCATTCCGAGTGATCCGATTCACGAGATACTGAATGTCATCCAAGCGGTCTCCCATTTTTACCAATCAAAAGCGCGGAATTCTCCGACACTATATTGAAGATCTCGTTTCCGGGGTCCCCAGAAACTTCTACTTCAAACTCAAAACCAAGCTTTCCAAGCATGCTCGTCAGAGCTTCCTTCGCATCATCAATCGCGTTTGCCATAGGTTGGATGTTAGGGCGGAGATTCCCCGGGTCAACTCCGCGCATTCTCTTTTCCACCCTCTTTTCCTTCGTTATTGATCTTTTTCCTTAAAAAAATCCTAGCTTGGTTGGTGCAACCATAGAGCTTTGCAACAAAACACCGTCAGGTTAACCTCCTAGAGTGACACGCCTCGTTTTTTTCTGCCGCTCTCTTGATCCTAGCGTCTTTTGCGAACGCAGCAGTCAGGTATGTTCCGGCGGACGATTCCATCCCCCTTCTTCGTCGCGACCTCATCCCCATGGATGTTGATGCGATCCGCGACCTCGCCGATTATCTGGCGATCTTAGCCGACGGCCCGATGCCCAAGTCAGCCGTCAAGGTCCGGCATCGCGCCCAGCTTCTCACTTTAAGCAAAAGACTTCTCCCGGGACACGAACGGGCACGCTCGATCGAGACTTCTTATCTCAAGGGCGGCGAGCGGCGCCTCCCAGAGGCCTTTTTTGTCAAATCTGCCCGCAAGACTGTCATCGCAACCGCCGATTGGCTTAGCCAGCTCCCAAAGGAAGCCGATGGGCACCTTCTTGGGCAACTTCTTCTCGACGTGCTCGCACCAATCGCCAGCGACCATCCCGTCCTGAAAAACCACGATGCCCTGAATACCGAAAAACGCTGGAGCGGCGTCATTGCTAAAATTTCAAAATTTGATCCACAAAAACAACTCGCCGCTAACCAGGACCCCAAAATCAAACCGGCTCAGAACCGGACCTCTTCAAATTACAAAGTGAAGGCGATCTTGGCCGAAACCCTTATGTTTTCGAACGGGATTGATGATGGCGCGTCGTCAAAACCAGGATTGGTCACGACTAGCCTCATCATTACGGAAGCTCCCACTCCGGATCCTGATGACCAAAAGGCTCTTGGTTCAGGAGATCAACAGGGTGCCTTAAAGTTCCAGCCCCCTACCGATTTTAACGTCAACCCACTTCACGCATCCTTACTGAGCTTTTTTCACAAAAACGCCAAAAGCCCTTCCCAACGGCTACAACCTCAACATCAACACTAACAAGCGCCAGTATCTTACCAAAAACAGAGAAAATATTGCCGCCAATATTGCCATGATGCTTGATGCAGCGGTCTCCGGACGCACTCTGAGAAGAAATACCATTCTCTTTGCCAGACTCCAGGCCACCGGAAACCTTGAAAAACCCCATTACGCTTGGGAGCTGCTTCAAACGGCTTGAAGAACTCAGCCTGCCAACCGGAACCCCGCCTGATCGTTGGAAAAGGCCTGATCGAGGAAATGACAGGGATGCTCGTGCTCGATAAAGCCTCATTTTTCAACAAATACGAAATCCTTGAGGCCTCCAATTTCGAGGTGGCCCGCGAGCTCTTTTACGAGGACGGCAAATTACCAAAAGACCTGCAGACTGCGACCAGAAGCTACCTCGAAGTCCGTGACAAGGCCATGCAAGTCACGAACCTCGGAACCTTCCTCAGCCTGTCCGCGGTCAAAGATCGACTCATCAAGGCCAGTCAACTTGCCCCCAATCATATTTCGACAGCGATGCTAGCCCGGCAGGCAGTCCGGCGCCCGGCTTATTTCAGCCGCTCTCTATTTGCCCAGGAGCTGAACCGTCTTCTCGAACCCCTCGCCCAATTCGAATATAAGATTGACCAAACCACCGAGCTCGCCGTCAAAGACGCCTACAAAAAAACTCGTGATCGCATTACCCCTCTTGAAAAACGCCTGCAACGGAGAGACATCGAGATTCTCGATAATGCCCTAGATCTCATTAAAGACCTTAATTCGGTGGGGCGCGGCGCGTCCGCTATTCTAGACAATGAGGAAGAGACTCGGGCAAAAGACGTGATCAAATTCCAGAAAAAGCTGGAGAACTTTCGTGCCAGACTTAGGGAGATTTTTCAGCCCGTTCCCAAAAAAGATAAATAGCCCCGCCACCCTGATCCGCTTTGGCTATTGAATAATATTTAGTCCTCTTCTACAATTCCGACAGTAATGAAAATCCTCCTTGCCTCAATCTTCCTCCTCCTTACCGGGGTGATCCTGGCCGAAAACTATCGCCCTCCAAACATGGAGAAAGAACTCTTTAAGGTTAAAAAACTCGCGATTACCGAAATCGGGAAAACCTCCCTTTTCGCCGGGCTTCTCTCGGTTGCCCGTGATTTTGATGAAGAAGAGAATGAGGTGAACTTCGAACTCCGCTCTAATTCGCTCGCAATTGCAGGGCGGCTTGAACCGAAGTCAGAAAACTTCAAAGACGTCCACGATGACTTAAAACAACGTAGCAGGACCGTGAAGCAAGATGCCGCCAAATCTGATATCTACGGCAAACTCTACCGGGGTATTCGTGCCCTAATGCGCAAGGACGAAAACAAGGACAACCTCGCCTGCGCCTCCTACTGTATCGACATTGCACTGCGATTCGAACCTGAGGGGAAATACCAGAAAAAGCTGGAGGACTATCAGGGAAAGACCGGGAAGATTGACTGGAAAGACATGCTGAAAAGTCCGGTCTCCAACAATCCGTGGGATCGCCAAAGTAACAACGTGTTTGAGGAGCGACGCGAAACAATCCCTGGCGGAGACGCTGAGAAATTCGCGACCACCCAACGCACCGTTTACGGCCTCTCGGTCCGCACCCTGGCTAATGGACGCCATGCCGGAGCAGCCGCATCACTGAGCGCGACTGCGCTCCGCGAAAAAGAGATCGATGGAGTCGAATTCCATATCGATCAAAAGGTCGGAAACATGACCGGCAACTCCCTTGAAGAAATCATGAAGCTCATGCGGGTTCGCCACGAAGAGGCTGGCCGGATTCCCTCAGGCTACCGTGTTACCATCACCTTCGAAGATAAAGACACCTTGCTAGACGGCCCTTCCGCCGGAACCGCGATGTCTATCATTGTGGACTCCCTCTTCACCGGCCGCGAGCTTGACGACAAGTTTGCCTGCACCGGTGCGATCACCGCCGATGGCAAGGTCACCCGCATCGGCGGAGTTGCCGGCAAGATCCGTGGCGCCACCAACAAGGGCTGCAATCTCGTGGGAGTCCCTCACGAAAATATCAAAGGTGTTTCCGACATCGTTGTGCTCGACGGAATTAAAAAGCTCATGGCCATCCAGGTCTTCAGCTTTAAGACCCTTGAGGAGGCCCTTATGGTTGCCTCCAAGGACAAACCAGAGGAGGTGCAATCCACCATCGACGACTTCAATAAGGTCGCCGATCTCATTGAAGCCAAAGGCGAAGAATCTCTAGCCAGCCCCGCCGTGATCGCCCTCCTCGAAGACGTGGTTAAAAAAATGCCCAATCATCAGTCTGCCCAAATCCTCCTCAGTGTTGCAAAAGGTGAGGAAAAGGAACTCCTGTCTCTCGGCGGTTCATTTCACCAAATCAACACAAACATCTCGGGAATCGCTCGCAAGATTCAAATGATGGGCTGGAACGGCAAAGGAAATATCAATTCTTCAGACCGCGATGCCGCCAAAGACGCCCTCAACGAACTTGAAGCAGTATCCAAGAAACTCGACTCACGTCTCAGAGACTTCAACGATGCGACGATGAAAGTGCTCACGACATTCTCGGAGGGACGCGAAGATGACGAAGACGATGATGATTTTAGTCAACGGATTAAAAAACAATGGGAAGCGGTAAATGGTGAGCGCTCGAAGCTCATGAATGATCCTGAAATCGTCGAGGAACTTCAGGGGTAAAACCTCGTTTTGAATCGAATTTTAAAAGGTCGGGCTCCCACGAATCGGGCCCTTTTCTTTCCTCTTATAGCGGGAACGCCTCTCCTAAGTAAAATCACTCGTTCTTTGCTCCTGGGAAAATCAGGTCAAGGCCCTTCTCTTTCCAAAGCTTCGCGATATCCGCCTCTGCTTCATCCCAAGGACGCTTGCGGAACATCATCGCAATCGCAGTGTCATCCATTTCCTCTCGAAGCCTCTTCAGTTCGGCTTGTTGCCGCTTTAAATCTTCCTGATCTTTATACGTGATCGTCTTTGGCTGATTTTTTTGGAAATCGTGCGCATATCGCAACCCTTGCCTAAGGCCGGTCGCTTTCCCGCCATCTTCGAGGAAGGTGAGATAAGTCATGACAAGAACACTCTGTGCAAGAAACTGGCGACGCCCCTCTTCAGCAGCAATTGCACCCACCGATTGTGCGATCAAGTCCGATATCTTGGGCATCTCTACCTTCTTCTTAAAAATTGCCGTCCTTCCACTCCCCTTGCCCATCAAGAGATCTTTGGTCTCCTCCGCCACATTGGTGAAATCAAGTTTGCCTTTCTCATAAACCGCCATGTTCATCATATTAGGAAAACCCTCGGTAAACCAATCCATGAAATTACGCTCGTAAACTTCAGGCAACATACACCGGCTCACGTGTAAGATCATCTGGCCTGCCAAATTGCGTGTCGCTATTTCACCACCACGTCCAGCCGAGCTGAGACCGAAAAGCTCAAGGCAAATTTCAAGTTGTCCATTGTTTGGATTAAAGGAGCTTCGATTCCCCTCCGGCCGGCCCATTTTAACCCACTCGTCCTTCTCGCCCACCGAGCGAATCTCGTATTTCCCATCAACTGGTTTGAACCGATTGCTCAACCCAAATGGAAGAGACTCACAGTAAGTTTTCGTAAGCTCGCACACTTCAAGAATGGCGAGAACCGCCTTCGAGCTCATCCGGCCGTCTGCGACAATTCGAAAGTTCGTTGACGAGAAATAAAGAAACTCTCCTCTTTTCTCCTCCTGAACCTCAATCGGAGCTTTCAGAACCGCCTCTCTGAGAACCGGGCGCTCCCACGCTGGGTCGGCGACCTCAATGACAATTCCCCCATCCTTTTTTACGTCACTTTCTTTTTTCTCCATCTCCCCATCCTCGGTCTCCTTATCATTTCCTTTTTTCGCGGCCATAATTTCGGCCTCGATCAGATAATTCAAATCGGCCCGGCTGAGATTTGAAAACGGAACACTAACTTCCTTCCCATTTTTAAGCTTCAAAAGAACCGTATCCTTGGTCTGTGAGAGATACTCAGCCTCAATCTTGCGCCCTTTTTTATCGGTCCACGTTCGCGCGCTGACAAACGCTACAAGCAACATACCCAAAAAACCCGCGAGAACGATCTTTGTCATACTCTAACTCTTAGGGTGCCCTGATCGTTTTTCAATCCCGCAATCCCAAGAATTTAGAGGCCCGCTCCGATCGTGAAATTAAAAGGAACCTTAACGACCTCCAGATCGCTCCATTCATCCACAGCGAGAACGATCTTATCGACCTTCTTTTTGAGGTTGAAACTCACGGTATAGGTTCGCTTCCCAAAAATCCCCATGGAACCACTCCCTGAGCGCTTGGATTCAATCTTATTGCCCTCCGAATCGTAAAAGTGGAAGCCTTTGAAATCCTTGTAACTCACTGAACTTTTAAGCTCAACCTGTATGGGATTATCTCCCCAATCAGGTTTTCCCAAGCTATTGACCTCAAAGGCATCTTCTCCCACGACCAATTCCCCCCCCTTTTTTAAAACCGTAAGTTCCGACCTGACCTCCTTGGACTTCGATGCCAACGACACCACAAGATCTCCTTTTAAAGTCAGGTTTTTTGTTCCCTTTTTCGGAACCCCTGAAGATTCAACATGAGTGATGATTGCTTTGCCGTCCTTTGCCTTCGACGTCAGCCTAAATACCCCACTCTTTTTGCCGAAACGGCCCTTAACTTTAATAAGGTCAGTCTCTTGGTCATCAGAAAAAACGGTCACTTTTGATTTTTCTTCATCCATTTTAACAATCGTCTTGTCACTGCTTGTGACAAGTAGTCCAACCTTCGTTCCGAGCTGCCTATTAAAAGCTCTCAATGAGTTGAATTCATTTTCCCCTTCCGACACGTATCCTTTTGCGGTCACCTGTAGGCCTGCCATCTCTACCTTAACCTCGCCAGAAGCCATCCCTGCAACCACCCCGAAAACCATCAACGCTCTCTTCATGCTCGCGAGAATAGCGACCCCTTACTCCCACTCAATATACTTTTCTCGTTGCTCCAGCAGAATGTTCCCTTAACCCTACCAAAAATGACCTCTAAGTTTTTCGTACTCCTTACCCTCTTGCCTGCCCTTTCCTTTGCCGATCACCACGGCAGCCATGACTCCCGGCCCAACATTCTCTTCATTATGTCGGACGATCACGCGGCCCATGGAATATCGGCTTATGGGAGTCGGCTCGCCCAAATCGCGCCAACTCCAACCATCGACCGGCTCGCCGAAGAAGGGGCCCTTTTTAAAAATGCCTTTTGCACCAATGCCATCTGCTCTCCCTCGCGGGCCTGCGTTCTTACCGGACAATATAATCATAATAACAATGCATTCGACCTTGCCGGTCGCGTCCCTCCGGGCAAGCAAACCCTTGCCATCGAGTTTGGCAAAGCGGGATACCACACCGCCATGATTGGCAAATGGCACCTCAAGGACGAACCTGCCGATTTCGATTACTATTCGGTCTTGGCCGGACAAGGATCTTACTTCAACCCTGAGTTCCGTATTCGTGGAGACAAGGCATGGAAGAAAAATACGATCAAGTTTGAGGGAGAACACTCCACCGATGTCATTACAAATCTCACTCTCGACTGGTTAAAAGAGGGATGGGATCAAGAGAAGCCCTTCTTCCTGATGCATCACTACAAAGCTCCGCACGATTACTTTGAAAACGCACCACGCTATGAAGGGTTTTTGAAAAACGTTAAGGTCCCCGAGCCAAAAACCCTCTGGAAACGCCACCCAAAATGGGGCTCGATTGCCACCCGAGGACATCGCGATGAGCTCATTCCGCACATTGGCACTTCGAACGGTTCGCGTAATCCCAGACGCAACTACCTTGTCGATCTTCCTCCCCGCTTCCCCGCAGAATTTCCCAAAACTTTCGACCCGAAAAATTACACCGAAGAGGAAAATACCCGCCTTGCTTACAACGCCTATCTTAAAAAATTCCTCCGTTGCGTACGAGGCATCGATGATAACCTCGCTCGCCTTTTCAAGCACCTTGAACAATCAGGTCAGATGGACAACACCATCATCATCTATACCGGAGACCAAGGGTTCATGCTTGGCGAGCACGATTTCCAGGATAAGCGCTGGATGTATGAGGAATCCCAGCGAATGCCTCTCCTTGTCCGCTACCCCAAGTCGGTCAAGCCTGGCACCGTAATTGATAGCTGCGTCGAGAATGTCGACTTTGGACCCACCATGCTCGACATGGCAGGTCTCAAAATCCCTTCTTCAATGCAGGGGAAATCGTTCAAAAATCACCTTGAAACTGGCAAGGAACCCAAGGGTTGGAAGCAAACTGCTTACTATCGCTACTGGATGCACATGGTTCACCACGACAATCCGGCGCACGTTGGGATTCGCACCAAGACGCACAAGCTAATCTACTTTTATGGCTGCAACTATGATGGGGGTTATCAAACCCCTCCCGGCTGGGAACTCTATGACCTAACGACGGACCCGCACGAGACCATCAACCTTTACGATGACTCTAATCACACCGAACTTGTCGCTGATCTCAAGAGACAGCTGGCCGAGACCAGGAAACGGGTCGGCGATGACGGCTCACATTACCCGGCTGCGGAAAAAGTGGTTCAGGAATTTTGGGACTACGACCTCAAGGATCGCCAAAAGGCACAGATGATCTCTCGTGAGTTCCTCAAGCGCCGTGAACTAGAACTCAAGGCGGGCAAACGTAACATTAAAACCCACCAAGGGTTTAAGGAGGCCAGCTATCCGGAGTAAAAAAACCGCATCCTGCCCTGAGGCAAGATGCGGCAATGTTATTGAGCTCAGGATTAAAATCCTAAATTCTAGAAGCTAATTGCAAGAGAAGCCCCGTAGTAGACCTCCGTGTCGCCGCGATCAGCACCTGAGTTGGTCGTGTCGCGAGCATCCTTGGAAATGTTAGCTGAGATGTAAGGAGTTAAACTTGCAGTCTCACTTAAGGTCATTGGAAGTGCCAAGCTAATCTGTGTGTGGGTCCAATCATCAGACTCGTCACCATCGAAGGTGTAGTAGCTATCCAAGCTGTAACCAGCTGTCAGGGAGAAATCGAGTCCGACGTTCTCACTAAGCTCCCAGCTCTTACTCACTCCAAGCTCGCCATAGGTTCCATCAATTGTCAGGTCACGAGCAACCGTAACGTGACCTGAGAAACCCCCGAGAATGTCCTGGGAGTAGGTCAGATTAAGCTCGTTCGCCTCGTCATTCCCCGCGATACCAGTTCCACGAACCCCACCTCGGGCAGTTCCGGCAAAACCATCATAAAAGCGGAAGTGAACGAACCCAAGGTCCAAGGTGCCGCATCCTAAGTCGTACGAGAGCGCTGCACCGAGATTCCCCTCTGAGTATGAGAGTGCGTCGTCCATTACGTCCGTGTAGAACAAGTTCACACTACCTGTTAAGTTTGAAGCAAGTTCCTTCGAGAACGAAGCGTTAGTCCAAGTGGTCTCGTCACCGAACCAAAGGCCTCGGTAGAAGTAACGGCTATCCCAGCCGGCTGAAATTTCTCCGGAAACTTCACTCCCAATAAGGGACTCAACATCGGCAGATGCGTGAGAGGCACCAGCAACAAGTGCTAAGCCGAGGATTCCAAAGGTTGCTTGAGTATGTCTTTTCATTAGTTTCACTTTTTTGGTTTTATAAAGCCTTTCAACGACCTTGAGCAATCGAGGCGTTTGACTCTGTCTTAGTTGAGCGTTTTTTGTGCCAACTTTTTCAGAATCTCACAAGGGGTGTCAGTGTCGTGAGGCTTTTCGCGGACAAATCTAAAGAGCCGTCATTGAACTCACAAATAAATTAAGATGTCTTATTAATAAACATATACATCAAATCTATGAATGAAATTCATAGATTCTCGATACACCTAGCCCTGAGTCGTTCACCATTATTACTCGTATTCCCACTTCATAATCCAAGGATCACCCGTCCGTCTCTGCTCGGTTTTGAGGCGGTCTTTGTAACTGGCTAAAGCATCCGCATGAACCGGATCATTCGCTAGATTGCGACTTTCGTTGGGATCGGAAATGATATCGAAAAACTCAAACTCGGGGCGGTTAATATAAGAGTCCACGGTTCGCCCACCATAGTCGGCCTCCTTACCTTTCGACCACTGAGCCTGCCAGGTTGCGGCGACCCAAAGGTCCGATGCAAAAGGATAAGGCTGACGATGGGCGATGTTCCAAATCAATTTATACTTACGATCACGAATGACACGCATCGGATAATACATCTGGATTTCATGAAATGTGTGTGAGGCCGAAATTTCATCCCACCCCTCTGGCTTGGTTTCTTCAAGAATTGGCAGCCACGAACGACCGTGATATTTAACAGGTCGCTTACCGGAGTTTTCGCCAACCCCAACTTTATCGAAGGGAAGCGGCTTGGCCGGCGCTGTCTTTTTCTTATTTAAAGCACCTGCGAGGTCTAGAATTGTCGGGGTAAGATCCGTGTGCGACAACATCGCTTCATTGGTCCTCCCCTTTTTTGCCGCTCCAGGATGACGAACCACAAACGGCACTCGTAGCCCCGCTTCATAGACCGTCGTTTTTGCCCCGGGAAACGCCATCCCATGATCTGCTGTATAAATAATTGTGGGATTTTCCCATTTCCCATTCTTTTTGAGGAGCTCCACCAAACGACCTAGCCCTTGATCGATTCGTGAACACGATTGGTAATAATTAGCAATTTCAGCACGCGACTCCGGGGTGTCGGGGAGGAAGCCCGGCACAATCACTTTTGCCGGATCATAGAACACCTCTTCCACCCCTGGGTAAGCCTTCTTTTTGGGAAGATTCCCAAACCGATCCGGCTTATGCTTTCCCGGGAACGTCTTGTCTTGGCCTCCGCCGCGATGTGGATCCGAGGTCGCGAAATACAAAAAGAAAGGCTTCCCGCTTTCGTCCTCGAAAACATGCTCACAAACTTCCGCCATTTGGACCGCGTTCCGGGGGTTTCCTTTCAGGTATTGATCAAAATGGAAAACCGATTCGGGTGCCACGTGAAGTTTACCAATCTGCGCCGTGCGATAACCAGCCTGCGCCATCAGCTGAGGAAGCGCGAAGGCCCGCATTGCCGGAAAAGACTCAAACTTATGAAAGTGATGAGTGTGGCCATATTGCCCATTAAAGTGGTTGTGTAGACCCGAAAGAATCACCGAACGAGAAGCCGAACAAGAGGCCGTTGTGGCAAAGGCCTGCGTAAACATGGTCCCTTCCTTAGCCAGGGCATCTAAGTGAGGCGTTTTAATCACAGAATTTCCGTAACAGCCTGCTACCGGCGACTGATCATCGGTTACGAATAGGATGACGTTTAGACGCTCGGCACTAAAAGCCGGTAAAATTAAAATCAACGAAAGTAGAATGCGCATGCCTAAGACTTGCGATCCTCGCCCCTCCGGTCAACCCCCGAGAGTCGATTGGGCCGTTCTTATTTTTAGCTTCCTAGGCCAAGATATCTTTAACAACGTGCGCCTCTTCTACTCCCGTAAGGCGTTGGTCCAGCCCTTGATACTTAAAGGTGAGCTTGTTGTGATCGATGCCCAACTGGTGCAGAATCGTGGCATTCATGTCACGAATGTGGACGGGGTTTTCGACGATGTTGTAGCTATGATCATCAGTCTTACCGTATTCGAAACCGCGTTTTACTCCGGCGCCAGCCATCCACATTGAGAAGCACCGCCCATGGTGATCACGGCCATGGTTATCTTTGGTGAGCTTGCCTTGCGAATAGATGGTTCGACCAAACTCACCTCCGAAGACGACGAGGGTATCTTCGAGCATCCCTCGCTGATCAAGATCTTTGAGCAGAGCGGCAGCCGGTTGGTCGATGTCCTCGCATTGCTGACGGATCTTCGATGGCAGAGCACCATGCTGATCCCAGCCACGGTGGAAAAGTTGAATATACCGAACACCTTTTTCAGCCATTCGACGAGCCAAAAGGCAATTCCGCGCAAAGCTCCCAGGCTTATCAGTTTGAGGACCGTAAAGCTCCTTCACGTGATCGGGTTCACCTTCAATATCCATGAGACCGGGCACTTCGGACTGCATGCGAAAGGCTAGTTCATATTGCGAGATCCGAGCCTGAATTTCTGGGTCCGCAAACTTATCGTAATTCAACTCATTGAGTTGCTCGAGACTATCGAGCTGGCCACGGCGGGCTTCACGATCGAAACCCTTTGGGTTCTTGAGGTATAAAACTGGTTCCCCCGCACTGCGAAGCTTCACGCCTTGGTGTTTAGCGGGGAGAAACCCACTTCCCCAAAGACGGTCGTAAAGGGCCTGAAGCTGGCCGCGACCACGCGATATCATTACAACATAACCGGGCATGTTTTCATTTACCGAGCCCATTCCGTAACTCAACCAAGCGCCCATCGAAGGCTTCCCCTGTTGCTGAGCTCCGGTGTTGATAAAAGTGATGGCAGGATCGTGATTCACCGCTTCAGTATGAAGCGACTTCACGATGGTGATCTTATCAACGACCCCCGCAGTGTGTGGCAGAAGATCCTTGTTCACCCAAGTTTGATGTTCGCCATACTGCCCGAACTCGAACATGGGAGCGACACAGGGAAAGGATTTCTGCCCGCTCGACATCCCAGTAAGGCGCTGATCTTGGCGCACCGAATCAGGGAGCTCCGTGCCGTGTAGCTTCCGCTGGATGGGCTTGTAATCGAAGAGATCAATATGACTTGGCCCTCCAGCCATGAACATATAAATGACACGCTTCGCCTTCCCGGGAAAATGAGGGATACTAGGCAAGCCACCATATTGCTGCATCCCCTCGCCCATCGCTGAGCCGATCAGCGACGGATTCAACATAGTGCTCAGAGCTGCCGCGCCGATCCCATTTCCCGTGCGAAGAAGAAACTGGCGGCGGGTTTCAAGGAGAGGATTGAAAGGTTGCATAGCTTTATAATTCGGGTGAGCGACTAGTTACGGGTGAGCGACTCGTCGAGGTTCATAATAGTTTGAGCAACGACCATCCAGGCGGCATGCTCAGATGCGTCAAAAGATTCGTCACGGGGCGACTCTCCCACTTTGAGGAATTCCTTAGCGGTCTCAGGAGCCGATTGGAAACGTGCCAGATTTTTTTGATAAAGCTGAGTGAGGATTTCGACTTCCCTTCCGGTCGCTAGCCGGGCCGTAGCGTAGCGATAAGCGAGATCGATTCGGGCCGCAGTTTCGCTCTTATCAGACTTGAGCAAGCGCTCCGCAAAAGCACGGGCCGCTTCCAGAAACTGCGGATCATTGAGAGTCACAAGGGCCTGTAAAGGAGTGTTGGTTCGCTGGCGCTGGATGACACATTTTTCACGGCTTGGTGAATCGAAAATTAACATATTAGGCATGGGCGAACTGCGCTTCCAATACGTATACATCGAGCGCCGATAGAGCTTATCGCCCTCGTCCTGTTTGTAACGAAGTCCACCATTAAGACTAACCTCGTTCCAGATGTTCGCTGGCTGGTAAGGCTTTACGCCGGGGCCGCCAACCATTGGATTCAACAAGCCACTGACTGCGAGAGCATGATCACGGATAAATTCACCTTGAAGGCGGAATCGGGGAGCATGGGCCAGAAGTTCATTTTCGGAATCTTTCTCGCGGTGCATCGATTCGATCTTCGAGCTTCTACGGTAGGTTTTCGATGTCACGAGCTGCTTAAGCATGCGCTTCACGTCCCATCCGCTTTCCATAAAGTCTACCGCAAGCCAATCGAGTAATCCGGGGTGAGTTGGCGGTGTGCTTTGGGCGCCAAAGTCACCAACCGAGCGGACTAAACCTTCGCCGAACAGCATCATCCAGTAACGATTCACAGCGACCCTCGCCGTAAGGGGGTGCGAAGGTTGAGTCAGCCACTGAGCAAGCCCCAGACGGTTTGCAGGCGCGCCCTCTGGCAGAGGGGGGAGAGCTTTAGGAACCCCAGGCCTAATGACTTCTTCCTTTTTAGGTGAATCATAAGCACCGCGATCAAGCACATAGGTCATCCTCATTTTATTGGGAGGATTGTCCTGCATGATCATTGAGGTCACTGGCTTGCGATTTAAATCAGCGATTTGCTTTTCAAGCTTCGCCTTCGCCACAACCAAGCCCTTGAAGGCCTTGTCCTGACTTCCCAAGTAGCGAGCGAGAAGGGTCTTATTGTCGGCAGGGGTCCGATCTTTGGCAGGAGCCGCAAGGATATCCGAAATCGAATTCCCCCGAGGCAGCGGCAGCCAGTTCTTCTTCCTTCAACACTCGACTATACAAGCGAAGCTCGTCGACCTCGCCTTTCCAGTTCGCGCTGGTCGAACGACTTCCGATACGCAGCGGCTGGCTGGTTTTGATCGTCCCCTTGAGGGTGTCCGCTTGCACCTCGTTCGTCGCAAGCCTTCCATCGATGAAGATCTTTACACCTGAGGCTTTATGTTTTCCGTCGTAGGTCAAAACGACATGCTGCCATTCATTCGGTTTGAGGGTCTCAGTCGTCACCACCTTGAGCGCGTTTTCCTGCCAACTATTAACGATGTGCGTTCCTATCTTCCCGCCTTCCATCCAGAGATCAAACCCACGGAAGCTCGCCTTATCATCGATCTTCGAAAGGATGGCACCAGTCGGTTTCCCATTCGGCTTAATCCAACCAGAGATACTGAAGGGCAGATTGAATTCTACGTTCACCGGAGTATCGAATTTGAACTGCGTGCCTCCATTCAACTTGAGAGCCTTAGACGTCTCGCGATCAGAGACTTCAAATTTTCCTTTCTCGGCAACCGCGGCCGAACCTGTGAGTTCATCGCGGAAGTCTTTTGCGGAAGCATTGATGGGAAACCAATGAATCAATCCCTCCGGTTGCTTCGTGCCCCCGCTCTTACGCGCTTCCTCTGATTTTTTAGTAATCCACTTTTGAAATTCCGGACTCTTAGCAACCGTGGCGCGATAGTCTTCCATTTTCTGATCAGAGGCAGTCACCTGTTTGTGTAACTCCGCAAGACGCTTCAGGTGCGCCTCATCGGGCACCTCCACGAACGGGGCCTGGTTTCCATTTCTGGTCTGCATTCCCGGATCGGTGGTGTTGTTAAAAAACGCGAAAAATTGGTAATATTCTTTTTGAGAAATTGGATCGTATTTGTGGTCGTGGCATTGAGCACACTCCATAGTGAGCCCCATCCAGACATTTGCGGTGGTTTGAACGCGATCTGCCACATACTCAACCCGCAACTCTTCGGCAAATGCGCCTCCCTCATCGCTCGTTGCATGATTTCGATTGAACCCCGATGCGACCTTTTGGGAAACAGTGGCCTCAGGAAGAAGATCGCCAGCGATTTGCTCAATCGTGAATTGATCAAAAGGCATGTTGCTATTGTAAGCCTTGATGATCCAATCGCGCCAAGGCCACATGAAGCGCGGCCCATCGGCATGCATCACACTGGAGTCGCCATAGCGTGCGGCATCCATCCACGCCAAAGCCATTCGCTCACCGTAAGCTTTCGAAGCAAGGAGACGATCGACCAATTTTTCGTAAGCTTCCGGTGACCTATCAGAGATAAATTGCTCCACTTCTTCCGGAGTTGGAGGCAACCCAGTAAGATCAAGGGTGACGCGGCGAATTTGGGTTCGTCGATCGGCTTCCGGTTGTGGCTTGAGACCAGCTTCTTCAATCCTTTTATCGATAAAATTGTCGAGCGAGCTCACTGCCTCATCGCTCTTTGGCGAAACCAGAGACCAGTGATCGTCATATTCCGCGCCTTCCGCAATCCAGGTTTCGAGAATCTGGATCTGCTTTGGACTCAGGGTTTTGTTGGACTCAGGTGGAGGCATGAGCTCATCGAGATCCGCCGTCTTGAGACGCTTGACGATCTCACTCTTTGCAACATCTCCTGGAGAAAGAACTCCGGCATCCAGCGCATCCTCTCGATCGTCGAGACGCAAATCACCTTTCGTTTCGCCCGGCCCGTGACATTTGAAGCAGGTGTCCGAAAGGATGGGGCGCACGTCACGATTAAAATCGATCGTTCCCGCGAACAAAGAACCCGGAATGAGAACCAAAATAAGGAGTTTTTTCATAACTGAGAACCTAGGTGACACTGTCATTAATTATCACTTTCCAAGAATAGCACAAGAAAGCGAAAATGAGTTGTGAACTACAAAACGAAAAATAAAGCTTAAGTCTTTCGGTTACTAGGTATTTTGGGGGTCTGACTATGTGATTGTCTTCTGAATCCGCGACGGGCATGGGTGAAAAGGATATTCTTCACAACAGGTCCACGGAAGTATGGATTATTGGACAAAAAAGTTCAGATCTTTTTCAGCCGCAACGAATGGAAGTGAAAGCTGAGAGGTCAGTGGGGTGAGCTCATTTATTTTTAGGGCACTGAGACGAGAGCATCCGAAAATGGTGGATGGGGCTTGGTAAAGAGCATCTTTGGTCGCTGAGAACTTTAAAGTCAGGTGGGTCAAAATCCCAGTAGAGGTCCGCGATGATCCTGGACCACAGGCGGATCTAGGTTTTCTACTGTTTGTTATCTTTTGAGACCTCCCAAAGGCGCAGACTCAGAGATTTGAGGCTCTTGCGTAAAGTGAGTTCTGGCACTATGACATTGTTCTACCCTGCAATCCCTTTGGATGGAAAAACCTACCCCAATTTTCGTAGCTTTATTCCTACTTTTGGTAGCGCAGAAGTGAAATGAACGGATACTTTTGCTCTACAGGCATCTTTCGCCCTCATCCTAAACCCCCTTCCAAATTGATTTCATGAATTTTACCGCATCTTTGACTCTCGCCGTTGCCCTAACAAGTTTGGTGGTCAGTCTCCCATCTGCTTCCGGCGCCAAAAAAAAGACGGCACAAGCCACCCTCACGGCCACCGGAAAAGAGCTTGAAGCAAACTACACCCAGCAACTAGTAACTTTGAAGAAGGAGCTCACTCGCGCCCTACCTTCGGTCAATTCCAAAAAAAAGACCAATTTAACTGCGGCACGTGAAGCTGAGAGCGCCGCAATCAAGCAAATCGAGGAAGCCCGGAAAAGAATGGGAGAGATTTCTTCTGCCAAAGGCCTCGTCGGACACGCCAAAGGCAAATGGATCGGTGGAGCAAACAAAGGAATTTCGAGCGCCGAAGCCAAGCTCAAGAAGGCCAAGACAGCTGCGGAACGTGAGGAGGCCAAAAAGGAACTCGCCCACTGGCAGCAAAATAAGAAGGACGGCGAAGCCGCACTCGAGGAACGTCAGGCTAAGCTTGATGCCGCTCTTAAGAACAAGGAAAAATACGAGAAGGCGCTCAAAGATACCGAGAAAACCTTGGCTGACTCGAAAGCCGCGACAATTGCTGCCGTAAAAAACCTTGGCCTCACCAAACAACTCTCGAGCAATAAGCTCGACGCCAAATTAGCCCGCTATTCCATTCTTACCGAAGCTACTCCAGCAAAGCTTGCAGCCTTCGCCCAGCAGGGAGGGGAACAAAAGGATCTGATCCAATATATGCTTTCGGCCAATGATCTTCTCGTTGAAATGGCCGTTGCCGACGGCGCTAAGGATGGCAACTACGGACCCGCGATGGAAATATACAGCAAAATCTGGAAGGCCAGCGATAAAGTCGGCGTGAGTCCGCTGCGACGCCTTGCACTCGCAATAAGCCTCGAACATGCCACTCCGGTCAAGCAACGGAATGCCGAGGCAAAAGAGGATGCTCCTGAATTCGTCAATCCGGTGAAGCGCTACCTTCATTACGAAAAAGCGTTTCTCGCCGGCGAGCTTGATCCCGCTTTCAAGAACCTTACGACCTGGGACTACCGTATGGTGGTCGACGGAGAAGAACCCGATGAAATACTCACTTGGGGCCGCGAAATGCTTCGTAACTATCGCCCCGATCACGTCACCACTAATGATTATCGTTGGCGCTACGTTGCCCTTGTTCGCAGCGACATCAAGTATGGTTCGCAGGACAACAAATACGACAAACCCGATCTCCAGTTCTTCCAAAATATTCTTATGAACGGGGGTATCTGCGGACGTCGCGCCTTCATCGGCCGTTTCATCTTACGAGCCTTTGGAATTCCCACCACCGCCCGCCCGCAGCGCGGCCACGGTGCTCTGGTCCACTGGACACCAGACGGGTGGGTTCCCTGCCTCGGGGCAGGATGGGGAAGCGGCTGGACCAAGGGCCGTTATGATCGCGATCAAGATTTTCTCGCCACCACTCAAGCTCGCGCGACCGGCGACGCCTTCATGATGGTGAAGCGCGCCCAGTGGGTTGGCGACGTAGCCGGAGAGCCCCGCGTTTATGGATTACAATCCCGCACCAACCCTGAATTCTGGTATGGAGCATCACTTTATCTTCAGAAGAACGTTATCGCATCCGCCAAAGCGAAGACGCTCGCCGCCGTCGGCACTGACATCGGGGAAGCCAACGAAACTGAAGAGCACGTCGAAATTGCCAAGGTGAAGATCACCGAAAAGGACCGCAAGGTTTCCGCCGACAAGAAAGGTATTATCACGATCCCAGCTTCCGCCACCAGTAAGCCTACTAGGAGCACCGGAAAAATTCTCTTCCTCGACAGCGTGCTTGGCGGAAAACAACTCCACTACAGCCGCACCGGCGGACACCAGATTTTTGAATATACCTTTAAGGCCCCTGCTGCTGGAAAATATCATCTCACGGCCCACGTCGTTACTCCAAGCTGGCGCCAAAACCTTTTTGTCTCCGCCAATCGCGCAAAGGACAAAGTAGAACTTCCCCTCCCACATACCGTCGGGCTCTGGGAGAAAACCGAAGCGGTAGTTATCGAACTCACAAAAGGTGAGAACGTCCTTACCTTCTCACGTGAAGGCGACGTCAAGGGGGTGACCATCAAGGACTTCACCCTCACTCCGATCTCTAGGCAAGTCACACAAAGGTAACTTCGTAGGCGCTTCGACTCTTTACCACTTCCCGACCACTTGCTCGATGACATCGAGAGTATCGTCGATGTCACCTCTCGTATGAGCCGCTGAAATGAAACCTGTTTCGTAGGGGCTTGGGGCCAAATAGACCCCCGCTTTGAGACATCCCCAAAAGAGTTTCTTGAAAATCTCAAAATCCTGTTTTTGCACAGTTTCGACATTCACGATCTCCTCGTCCACGAAGTAGAGACAAAACATTGAACCCACCTGGTTCACGCGGTGAGGCATGCCTTTCTCAGTGAAAATTCTGCGGAGTCCATCCGCCATTTGAGCACCGATATCCGCGAGATAATTGTAAGAACCTTTTTGTTCAAGTTCGCGTAGCTGAGTAAGACCCGCTGTCATCGCAAGGGGGTTTCCACTTAAAGTTCCGGCCTGATAAACGGGGCCATCCGGAGCGAGCATGTCCATAATGTCAGCGCGGCCGCCGAATGCCCCGACCGGCAATCCACCCCCAATCACCTTCCCCATAGCAGTGAGGTCAGGGTCAAAGTTCTCAAGCTCCTGCACCCCACCTTTCGCTAAGCGAAAACCCGTCATGACCTCATCGAAGATGACGAGCGCTCCATTTGCTTTGGTGATCTCACGAAGCTTTGTTAGGTATCCTTCACGCGGAAAAACGAGCCCAGCATTGGCAGGATAAGATTCAACGATGATGGCCGCAATTTGCTCGCCGAACTGTTCAAAAACTTCTTCAAGGCGCTCAACATCATTGTAAGGTAAGGTGATCGTCTCATTCGCGAAAGACTTTGGAACCCCTGCTGAATCAGGCTCTCCAAAAGTCAGCGCGCCCGATCCCGCCGCCACCAGCAAAGAGTCAGCATGGCCATGATAACAACCCTCAAATTTCACGATCTTATCCCGCCCCGTGAAACCGCGAGCCAAACGGATCGCCGACATCGTAGCTTCCGTCCCTGAGTTCACCATTCGCACCTTTTCAACCGATGGAACCCACTCTGTAATAAGCTGGGCCATTTCAACTTCCTTGGGGTTAGGAATTCCATAAGAGATGCCATCTTTAGCTGCCTGATGGATCGCCCCGATAATAGAATTCGGAGCGTGCCCAAGAATATTGGGCCCCCATGAACCGATGTAGTCGATTAAAGAATTCCCATCAACATCTTCAATGCGAGCCCCTTTGGCACGCCGCACAAAAAAGGGATCGCCGTCCACATTCCGAAAAGCCCTCACCGGCGAATTTACCCCACCGGGAATCACAGTCTTAGCCTTGGCGAAAAGCTTCTGAGAAAGTGTCTCGTTCATGGAGAGAAGTTGGCGCAAGACCCGCCCGAAAAAAAGCCCCGAAATTAAAAGACCTGCTCAATCACGCTTGAAGTGGAAAAGATGCTATTTCAATTGTAATTTAAGCCGGTAAAAACCGCGCGTGCTTGTAATAGGGCCATTTGTTCGGAAGGTCACACGGCTGGTCTCACCTTCCCCGAAAACCTCTGAAACTTTCGTGACTTGTGAATCACTCCACGCTTCGACATCAGCTGAAGATTGAACGAGGATGCGGGCGCGATCGGCATTGATTTGACGATCAAAAGACACTTCGGCAAAAAACTCACCCCCTGATTCGACCACAGAAACCTCGGGAAGACTTCGCAAAGCATAGAGATTTAAATCGCCAGTGAACGGAAGCCCGTCATCGATAGCAGGAGCACCATTCTCTCCCACACTCGGGCGCCAGTCACCAGCCATTTCACCGAATCCATCAACCCAGACCAAACTCGCCCCAATCCCGTCTGCCGACTCCGGCCAAGGCAATCGATCATCGTAGCTGACTTCGCGCACCAGAGTTCCCGCACCGAATGATAGCTTAACACGCTCTCCTCCATTCGAAAGACGATTCGAAAACTCGCCCAAGACAAAATCAGGGGTATTTGCAAATCCGTGACGTAAGTTAAAGGCTTCCACGTTTGCCACCACCAAAAGGCGCTCCCCTGCCGCAATCGTTGATTTGCTTCCATTTACAAAGTCGAATTCAATCCCCTTGGTGAAACGCAAGTTGCTGAGATCAAGTCCTCCTGCACCAATATTCATAATCTCAATCCATTCGAAATCACCTTCCTTTAGCGAAGGGATCGCGGCTAATTCGGAAGCAGACGGTGGCAGCGGATGATACATGATTTTACTGATGACCATACCATCTAGAAAAGACTGGATAGAGGGGGTACCAACCATGAATTCGAGAGGTTCCGACCAATTACTCCAGCGACCGGTCGTATCTTCATGTCGGACCCGAGCTCGGTAAGTCAGGCCAACGCGCGCGACCGATGGCACACCAACTTCGGCCTTGAAGGTTGTGAGCTCGCCGGATTCCCAGGTCGTTGTCCATTCAAATGAGGGGTTTTCACCAGGAGGAAGAAGCACTTCCTGAGCATCAAGCGACATTTCAAATCCCATATCATTACTTCCCAGAGAGGTATTGTGAACTTCAATTGCAATGACGTTCTCTCCCTCGACGAAGAGGTCGGGGTTCACTTCAAATTCATCAAAATCAGATTCGTTCCCCGAAGAATCTGAGAGCACATCGTGACCCACTACGGTATCCGGATCGAAGCCATCGCGAAATGCTTCCTGACCATTGACATAGACCACTGCGCCATCATCGACGAGCAACTTGAAAAGGAAGCCTTCGATCAAATCTAGATCATTTACATTAACAGTAGTCCGAAAGTAAGCGGTCGGGATTCGCGAGGTGATGGTGGTGGCCATGTTGATCCCATTCACACGACCAAACCCAAGCGGAGCAGTTCCATTCTTCCAACCGCTGTCATCAAAGCCCACTTCACGCCAAGCCACCCCTTCATCAATATTGTTATCCTGATAACTCCAAATACGACCCGGGGCCATAATCTCGCGCACTCCCCCACCGAGGCTCGTGACCTCAGCGAGACGCCATTCCATGGACTGAAAAGTATTGGCTCCCTGTGGATCTGAAAAATCGCTACTGGTAAAAGAAAGCCCATCCTGTGGGAACCCTGCATCACCCGAGTAGGTGATCTCGGGCTTAGCTGGCAAACTAGCATCAGCAACAAGAGCATCAAGATAGGCATCCCGCCCAAAATCTCCCGATGCCCCGTTGTCCTGAGAAATAGACGGCATGGTATTATTCCCACCTGTCCAAATCTCCCCTGAGCCTTCCCGATCACGACCAATAAAAGCAAACTTCTTCATATCAGCCACGCGAGGCTCAATCGGCGGATAATTCTGAGAACCGTTTGGCGAGCCCAACCACCGAGCTCGGTCAGCCGGAACCAATTGGTCAATCTTGGCCGCCAACGGATCAATCATGAGTGAGATCTGCTCCTTAGTCCAAACGAGATCACGCATCTCCCGTACTGTATTGAAATATTCTAGCCCAAAGTCGCCTCGTGGCACGGGATTGGTCTGATTAGAACCAAAAATGGCTTGTTTGGGGAAGTCCATACCATCGTTCCAATTTGGTCCCCAACTGGTGTCAGAATCCCAAGGAAGCACATTTAGACGACCTCGTGGATTAGTCGCAGATGGCTCAAAATAGTAAGCCCGATTTTTTAGATGCTCCCCGCGATTTGGTCTCACATCGTAGTGCCGTATCATATCAACCACCGCATGATAACGATTCCAGCTATCCCAATTCACCTGTTCACGGAGCCAATTATCATCGCGCGCCGGAGTAAGCTGGTTGATGATCGTGGAAAAATCAGAGGCGTTGGCAACTGATTCAGCCCCTTGATACCGCTGCACATCCTTACCGTTGGTTCGCCCACTGATTAGCTTGTAAAGATTCCCCTTTTCCATGTCGTGAGAATCAAGAAAGCGCGAATCATATTCCTCCATCGCGAGCAACATACCGTAGTAATCGCCAACATGTTGAGTGGTGTATTCCTCCGCACTTTGCACAATTCTAAAGTGCCCCCAATGCGTGTATGGCGCCGGTGTCCCCGTTAGATTCCAAATCAAGTGATTCGTTGCCTGAAACAATCCCCAAGTGTAATAATTAGACCGCGAACTCAACATCTTGTGGGTTGAGAGAAATTTCCAGGGTTCGGCATATTTGTCGCCATTCATATCACGGAAAGTGGGATAATTTCCTCGGTTAAAACGGAACTTAAGACTCCGCTTTCCACTCCCGCTGTAACGAGCATTTCGCTGACGAAGTCGATATTTCATGTTATCGAACACCTTGCCCTCGTAGACAAAAGTACAATTCCAATTGTATTCACTCCGGGCATCGTAATTGTCACGGCTGATTTGGTCCGATCCATTGTAACCCACCGCTTGGTTAAAATTCGCAGCTGCAGTTAAGACGTGATAGACCGGAACTGACTGAACTTCGCTTGAAGAAAAAGTACCGACGTTCGTCCGGTAATCTGGGATCCCGTCATACTGAAAATACGCAAAGTTCATACGCTCGTCATCTGCATAGGGAACCCTTACCGATTCCCCTCCCTTATCTTCTACCGTGATGCGATAGCGCACCAAGGTCCGGTTTGGCTGCGATTCTAAAATTGCCGAATACACCCCATCACCAGCCACTTCGTCAGCGCCAATTCCATCATCGGTCATGAGCCGTGAAGCCCAATTCTGCTCGTAAGCGGGATTCTCAGCACGAGGTGCTGTTGGGTTAGAAAGGAGCGCCCGAGTTGTTTTTGCCAGAAATGCGGGCACATAAGCTCCTGGAGCAACGGCCTGAACTTCCAGACTCACTGAAGCCACACCATCGGGGTCCGTCACTTTCGCCGTGATCACGGTTGAATCGCCAACTGCCGGTTGCTTAGGAAAATGGCTAACCTGCCGAATCGAGGGAGGGGCCACTTCTGAAAAAACCGTGTTCACCAAACCCGCTGAAGGTTCTGGGTCAGCTTCGGTGTTTGGCTCCGGACGAAGCAGCTCAATGTTCAAACCAAAATCATTACTTCCAAGCGAGGTATTGAAGGCATGAATCGCGATCACATTGGTTCCCTCCTTCAACCCAGCCGCACCGCCAGTAATCGATGTTTCCTGCCAATTATTTTCATCACCCGAACCTCCTGATTCATCATCGTAAGACAAGGGACCAGCCGCCATATTATCCGTCCGAAAAACCTCCAACCCGTTGATGTAAAAGACCATGCCGTCATCGAGAAGATATCGCAGGAGAATCTCTTGGGGCACCTCCCCATCCACAATTTCAAATTCATTCCGGAAAAAACAACTTGTGTAATTTCCAACCATCCCAGTGATCGGCGGATTAAAGCTCTGCGTCCCAACTCTACCAAAGCCAATCGGAAGCGTTTGTGCCACCCAAGTTCCATCTTCCACGAAGCTCGCTTCGGTCCACGCATTGATGGGCGACGAAGCTTCACTAGTTCCAGCTCTCCAACGCCACCCCGGGCCGTCCTCGGGTAGGTAGATCAACTTAGGCAAGACCACGATCTGAGAACTACGCCATGATCCACCTAGGTCATTATCTAAACCTGGATGAATTAATTCCATCGAAGATCCAGCGCCACCTGCTGCTGTCGGCCACGGGAAATTATCCTGATAGTTAACCTCATCGGCCACTGAACCATCTGCTCTTCGCAGTTCGATCCGCTCCCCTTCCCCCGATAACCCACCATCAAACGGCCCTAGCGCTCCTAAGCCATAGCGATCGAGTAAAGCAGCCGGATTCTTTGCCACTACAACATATCCACCTACTCCAATTTGGGTCCCCACCGGAAATGTATAATCAAATCCATCGTTAAAAAACCACCCGCTTAGATCAACAAGAGTGTCCCCCGAATTGTAAAGCTCCACAAATTCATCCTGCGCATCGTTGGGACGGCTATTGTAGTGGATCTCGTTGATTACGATCTCCGCTTGCGTCGCTCCGACAAACGCGACACCAACCATGAAGCTTCCCAATATGTTCATGGGCTAAAAATTGCCCGCTCTTCCCCTTAAAGCAAGCCCACACAACAAAACAAAAGTCCCTTTCACAGCAGCGCATTAAAGAAATGTTTCCCCTAACGCGCCGAGTCCAAATTAGAGGCGGAGATCATTGTTTTAACAATTCTGCGGTCCGCTTAAGAACAAGCTTTTCCCCCATGATGAACGTGTGGTCAGCGTCCACCACTTCGAGCCGCTTTATCCCTTCAACTTGCCCACCCTCGACAGTCACGACCCCATCGTGCTCGCCTTTGAGTAGAAAGTCGAAAATCGGCATCACATTTCTGCGGCCCATAATGACCGAAACATCATTACTTCCATCAAAAGGAGGGACCTCGAGGGGCAAGCGATTCGTCGACAGGCTCATGCCACCCGGCCCCAGCGATAAGCGCCCAAGCGGAGAATCCTCTAACCAATCAATGATCTCGCTTCCCTGATTTGGCGGAGCCAGCATGACCACATTTCCCGTGATCAGCTCGGGATGGCGCTTCGCCAGACAGCGCAGAACAATTCCCCCCATCGAATGGGTCACAAAGTGTGTCCGCTTAGAAGAGGGAACAATCTCCCGGGCAACATGATCAACAATCTTATCTACCGATTGCCTAAAAGACGGATAAGGAAGGTTCAGAGTTTCGAAACCACAATGATGTAAATAACGCGCAGGCTCTTCCATTGCCCAGACACTCCGCCAAAGACCGTGGAGAAGAACCACCCGTTCACCATCATTCGCTCGCACACGGGGGCTGTGCCAAGGCATCGGCGGAATGATCATCTTCAATCGATTCATTAGCCCTAATTTAATCACAAGTCACACCACCTTGGAAATCGATTTACCCTGCCGCAAAAATTGACTGACGCGATAGTTAAACCCTAGAAAACCGATTTATCTCACCTTCTTCTTGTCGGCTAATGACAGAATTGTTTGACTACTTCGTCCGCAAGGGCGAACTTGTTTGTGCACACACATACGCAACCAATATATAAAACCCGCTTCTGTGAAGAAGCGGGTTTTTTCATGAACGAAATTTCTCCCTCTCTTTCTAGCGGCCTTTAATCGCTGCGATCGCGCGTTCCACCAAAGCTTTGAGCTCACTGTCAGATGATCTCTGGTGTTTAGCGAGCGGTTGGAGTGCCCTTTCGGTGCCGATGCTAGCGAGGACAGAGGCAGCAGCTCGCGTGATTCGAATAGAGGGCCCGTTTAAATGGAAGATCATTCTCTTCTCAGCAGAAACTCCGAGTGCAATATATTGGGTCCTCCAAACTTCTGGCTTATTGCTCCAGAGAGTGTCGATCAGTAGCGGAGCTTTTTCCCCATTCGCTTTGACTAAAAAATCGATGAACGATGCCGGAACCTCAGAATTCGATCTTATCATTTGCTCAACCTTTTCGCTAACGATATCCACCGCTACCGGGTTATCCGTAGCCCAGATCGAAAGAGCTCGTCCTAGGTCCGAAAGAAGCTGAGCATCAGTCTCGTTCCGAATCAGGCGAATGAACTCTGCGATAATCTCTTCGCCGTAACGACGCTCAACGTTTGCAGGGACCCCAGCTAATTCTCTGACAGCGTCCTTTCTTCTCAACGGATCCAGTGCTCTGAGTTCATTGAGGTTTTCTTTGAAGTATGAAGGATTCTGCGGATTAGAAAGCTTGTTTCTAAGACCATCAGTCACCTTCGAATCATGCAGAGCAGAAAGCTTTAAATCGATAAGGCGTAAGTCGGAATAGGTTGTCACACGCCCCAACCTCGGATCACAAATCTTGACTACCGAATCGAAATCGATCGGAAATCCCGAAATCACGATCAAACTACCTTTATCGCTATTACGGGAATAACGGCTAATCGCTTCCGTAGGAGGTATTTTGAGTTCGATCTTAAGATAGTTCTCGATGTTATGGAACTGACTGCTAGCAAGATCCTTGATAAAAATCCCCACGAGATGTTGGGAGGCTAAGCCACCAAACCTTTTCTCAAGGCTCTTCAACTTTTTTTCGATCGCATAATAGCCTGCCTCTTCGCGAATCAGGGCGATCGGGTCAGGTCCTGAATCATCCAAACCTAGCTCTGGAGCCGAATCGAGAACAGCCTTAGGTGTCAAATGGACAGGACGAATAAGAATAAGAGCAAAAAGTGCACTTCCGAACGTGAGCAATAGTAGAAATGCCCTACCCCTCCAATTCTTGGCACCAAAAAGCATCAGGCCACCTGCTACGAGACAAACAAAGCCCCCAAGGAGATACCGTTTACCCCTCATCATATCCTGAAAAATTCCTCCATCGGAGGTCCCCACAGCAAAAATGAAGGCGTAGAGAAACAGGAAACTAATTCCGGCGCCTACCGCGATCTTTTGTCCGGCGCCAGCCGGCATGATGGCATCCACTCTAGGCTGACCTCCCCCGACCATCGATTTTTCATTTCGATTCGATTCCGAGGTTGACTGATCACGCCCTAATCGACTCAAAAAATCATCATTCCCTTTTATTTTTTCTCCTGGATAAACCTTGGACCGTTCAGCAAAAATCGATTCCTCCTTCACCAAAAAGCGATGATCACAAGAACCACACTCAACCGTCTTGCCAACAAGATCACCGTTCACAGTGAACCTCTTGGAACATTTGGGGCATTCAATTTGCAGATTCATGAAGGAGGCAGCATTTTTGCTATTTAGCCATAGTATTCGCCTATTTGTCCATGCTGACAATCAATCCGTTCAAAATTCGTAAAAATCAATTCTCGGACGGATGCTTAATCTTGGCGATTTCTGCCATGATCCGGTCTGAAATTTCCTGATAAGCCTCGCGCCCTTTGGCCTTCTTTTCCTCAGGAGTTAAGGTGATCGGATCTCCCACAACGATCGTTACCGGGTGAAATCGCAGACGCCCGCTTCCTCGCGGCAAAGCCTCAAAAGCCCCAAAAATCCGAACCGGCTGGATGATCGCTCGGCTTTTGGCCGCGATTAGCCCGACACCAGCTTCCCCTGGCTGCAAGTCGCCATCCAAGGTGCGTGATCCTTCGGGAAAAACGACTACCTGTTCACCACTCTTGAGGATTTTGATAATTTTTTTAAGGCTGCTCATATCCGGAGCGTCCTGGTCAATCGGGATAGCATTCCAGCGTGAGTAAAGCCATTTCGTCACCCCCCTGAAGAGGGTCTTGCGAGCCAAGTAATAGACTGAATCATTGTAAGCGATCCCAACTAACGGCGGATCCAAAAAACTCTCGTGATTTGAAGCAATCAAGACTGATCCGTCCGTAATCAACTTATCACGACCTACCACTTGGTATCGAAAAAATGCCTTCGCCGCTGCACGAAAAATGGTGTGCCCAAACCAATAAGTCGTCTTCATATTTTAGTCTCTCCAGCCAAGTTTAATGAGTGCTTCACGAGCCGCCTCAACAGTCCCGTCAATCGTAAGGTCTGAGGAATCAATCACGATGGAACCATCCGCCACTTTAAGTGGGGAAGCCTTACGATTGCTATCTTGAGCATCCCGCTTCGCGACTTCATCGGACTCTCCTTCCTTCGCGCGCCGAGCCGCCCGGACCTCCTCGGACGCACTAACATACAGTTTAAAAGGAGTATCCGGGAAGACCACCGAACCGATGTCCCGGCCCTCCATCACCACATCATATTCCCCAAGATAGTCGCGCTGCATGGCCACCAGACTTTCGCGCACTTCGGGAATTGATGCCACCTTGGAAACATGTTCGTTCACTCCAGCACTACGGATCTCGGTCGTAAGTAGACGATCATTGATGGCGATGGTGGATAGATTGTTTTGAACGCCGCAGTCGATTCGCATCCGGGACATCGCCTCTAGCACAGCGGCCCTATTTTCTGGATCAATCCCCTCCTGTAAAACCTGCCAAGTGACGGCGCGATACATGGCACCAGAATTTACCATAACGAGCCCCAGCAATTCCGCGAGACGCTTGGCGACCGTACTTTTACCCGAAGCAGCGGGACCATCAATTGCAACAGCTCGATAAGTTTGACTCATGATTGGCAGAACGTTTCAAGGTGGTGAACAAAAGTAGGATATGAAGTGGCGACGCAAGACGTATTCGCAATCGTGGTTTGGCCATCTTTGGCCAAAAGACCCGCAATCGCAAAGGCCATGGCAATGCGGTGGTCGCCATAGCTTTCCAGCTTAGCTCCCTTGAGAGTCCGCCCTCCGGTGATGACCATCCCATCTTCAAATTCTTTAATCTCGCCACCCATTAGGCGAAGATTCCTGATCGTAGTTTCGATACGATCCGTCTCTTTCACCCGGAGCTCGGCCGCATTACGAATTGTCATCACCCCTTCTGCTAAAGCGCCCGCCACCGCTAGAATGGGAACTTCGTCAATTAGGTTGGGCACTTCCTCTTTCAAGATCTCGGTGCCTTGGAGCTTACCTCCCGTGATTTCAATTCGCCCCAGCGGTTCGCCACCATCTTGATGCTCCAGCTGAACCTCGATCTTTGCGCCCATTCGGATCAAAACATCCAGCAATGCGGTCCGGGTTGGATTCAACCCCACGTTATTAATAATCAACTGTGATCCAGGAGCACAGGCAGCTGCTACAATCCAGAAAGCTGCACTCGAAATGTCTCCTGGCACGACTAGGTCGCAGGCCTCAACTACCTGTCCTCCATCGATGGAAATGGTGTTGCCCTCAGTTTTCACATTCACCCCGAAGGAGTTTAAAAGCCGCTCGGTGTGATCTCGGTTCGTCGCCGGTTGAATCACGGTGGTGGTCCCTGACGCGAACAATCCTGCTAACAAAATTGCGCTTTTCACCTGAGCACTCGCCATAGGCATTTCATAGGTGATCGGCTTCAACTCTCCGCCCGTGATCTGAAGTGGGGCGCAACCAGGCTTTGCCCCATGCGTTTCAAACTGCGCTCCCATTTTAGCGAGCGGAGTAATGATCCGGTCCATCGGACGGCCAGAAAGCGATTCATCACCAATCAGAGTGCTGTCAAATTTCTGCGCGGCCAGCACACCCGACAAGAGGCGCATTCCCGTTCCAGAATTGCCACAATCAAGTTCTCCGGCGGGAGCCTGTAATTCCCCACCACATCCGTGGATAACAAGATCAACCGGCAAATCGTCAGTCCCTTTTTTCACCTCAAAGCGAACCCCGAGTTGCGCCATTCCGCGGAGGGTATTCACACAATCCTCGCTCGAGAGGAAATTTTCCACAAAGCAGGACCCATTGGACAGGCCGGCAAGAATAGCAGCACGGTGAGAAATACTCTTATCCCCAGGAACCGCGAGCTCGCCAGTGATCGATTTTAGCGGACTAACTTGGATGGTCTCACTCATAAATTCTCGGATGGATTCTCTTTACGGGCTTTGACTTCCGCAAGATAACTTTGCAGCCCTTTCTTGTCCGATTTGGCGAGGTGATCAAGCATCTCTCTCATTTCCTCTTGCGCATCCTGCAACGCAACTGTCACCGCGACCCGATTCTCGACCATGATTTCCGCCCACATCTCAGGATCTCCTGACGCCACCCGCGTGGTATCCCGGAACCCTCCGGCCGCTAAAAATTCGTCGCCAGGAAATCGCAAGCCAGCGGCAGCTGTTACCACGGCCATGGCATGAGGAAGATGACTGATCCGCGCAACCGCTCGATCATGGTCTTTCGAATCCATGACTGAAATTACGCATCCCAACTTTTCCCAAAACCTTGCAACCGCTTGCAACTCCTCGTTCGGCCTCTCTTGATCATTCGTCAAAGCACAAGCAGCGCCTTTAAAAAGATCAGCGCGCGCCGCTTCAATTCCGGTCTGCTCCGATCCAGCCATCGGATGGCTCCCGATAAATGGGATCGCATGTTCATTTGCCACCTGGTGGGGAAGCGCCTTTACGCTGCCCACATCAGTCACGATTGCCCCTGGTTTTAAATTCCCGCTTATCGACTCTAACAGGAGCCCCATTACTCCCACAGGAACTGACAAAATAATAAGATCCGCTTCCTTCACCGCAACCTGCAAATCAGTAGTTGCTTCCAATCCAATCTTACGAGTGATCTCAACTCGCTCAGGATTTCTTCCCCATAAAATCACCTCGTATCCTGCACCATTCGCAGCCAGCCCTACCGAGCCCCCAAGAAGGCCTGGACCAAGAATCGCAATTCGGGAAAATGACATGAAATTGGAAAAAAAGAGCCGGATTTCCTTTGGGAAATCCGGCGTCGGGAAACTCAGATGCCCACTTTAGGGGACTCGAAACTTATGATCGGGATCCCCATCGTTCGGGTCGCGAATGAGCGTTCCGCTTGGGATTCCACGCACATCAACAGCTTTGTTAGTCCATGGGTTAAAAACATATCCAGGTTTGGTAACGATCGCACGAGCTGTGCGATATTTGCTAACTCGCTTGATTGGCTCGCGCGGGATCGGCTGAATCACATCAGTTGTTCCAGAGTCGGGATTGATTCCATTAGCTAACTGCTCATTTTGTAGTCTTTCGCGACGCGCCTTGGCCTCAGCATTAGCCCTGTCGCGCGCTTCTTTAAGCTGAGCCTCAGTCCCAAATTGCCCAGTTGTATTTGGGAACAGAGGGTCCACCGCTTGGGCAACTGGCAAATTTTCAGGAGTAGGAGATGATGGCGAAGGCCTTAGCATCGAACAGCTGAAACAGAGCAAGCTGCAAAGAAGAAGCATGAGGTAGTGTTTCAGGGAAAACATGGCTTTTAAAATAATAAGGGTTGAGGATAGTGCATCATTGCACCGCGACTACCCCCTTCATCGCGATCTTTGACCAACTTGTCAAGTCACCACCCGAAGCGAAATGACTGAAATCGAAGAACTCACACCTCAAGACTCGGACGATTCTAACTTGATTCACCGAGTCAAAAAGCTGATCTCGAGCCCCAGTAACGAGGAATTCTCTGCGCTCGCTCTCGATATTTTTAGATACCAATTCGACCGCAACCACCCTTACGCAGCCTTCGCGCGATCCGCAGACAAAACGCCCGAAACTGTCGCCCGCTGGGAAGAAATCCCCGCAGTCCCCACCGCCGCCTTCAAACTTCCCGATTTGCCGCTGACTTGCGGCCAAGAAACCCTAACGACTTTTCTCACCTCTGGCACGACCACCGAAACGAAGGGCTCGCACCATTTTCCATCAACCCATCTTTACGAAAAAGCCATTTCCTATGGCTGGCCACTTCCAAAACTCCTACCTTTTTCCTTGCTCCTTCCGATCTCGAATCTCCCCAATCATCTCTCAGCCACATGTTTCGCCACCTCAATAATGGTAACGACTCCCGCTTTCTCCTGAAGAATTCCAAATTTCGTCTTGGTCAACTTTTCCTTCAATTGGCTTCTGGACAGCCTCTCATCCTTATGGGCACCGCCCTCGCCTTTCGTCACCTCATGGAGATCCATGGCTCAATTCCTCTTCCCTCTGGTTCCCACCTCCTCGAAACCGGAGGCTACAAAGGCACTTCTATTACGCTTTCCAAACCAGATTTCTACTCTCAGCTCTCCGAATTTTTCAAGCTTCCGCTCAACCATCTTCATAAC
>CAJIZY010000015.1 GCA_905181965.1 Akkermansiaceae bacterium | reverse complement strand
AATGTCACTCTCTTTACTAACATTGGGGGGGAACTCATATGAGTGGAAGGCCGAGATAATGTGGGACGCTGGGGGAAGTGGGTCAAAAGACTCTCTCCGCATTTGTGTTGGCAAGGATTTTTGCGAATGAGGAACACCGATCTCAGTTTGTGCTCCCTTCACCGGGCATTTTTCTAAAAGCTACTATCGGGGGGGCAGTTTTGCCCAGGAGTAGTCAGCGTACCCCGGTCAGCGGTTCGAGGGCGAAACCAAATTTTCGTCCTAAATCGAGAATAATAAGTTGGAGATTACGGGAACTAATGAGTCGCCAGGCGCACAGCCGATCGACGTTTTTGCTAACTCAAGGGAATTGCTGACGGCGAGAAAGTCATTCTCACAAAGCTTGATATGCCGGTCCTAGGGATGAACTCTGGAGTTGGCGAAGACGAGCGAGCAGGGAGAGGGAATTAATACGGCCTAATTGAATTCATGCAGAAATCGATAAAATGGTTTAGTGGCAATCATGTCGCGGCCAACTTTCTCATGCTCGCAGTCTTGCTTGCCGGATTTGCCGCGTGGTTTCAACTTCGTAAGGAGGTCTTTCCAGAGACATCTTTTGATGCTGTTATCGTTGAAAGTTCCCTATCCTAATGCTACTCCGGAGGAGGTGGTAAATGGGATCGTCATCCCGATAGAGGAAGCGATTGCTGAAGTGGAGGGTATTAAGCGGGTTACCTCTTCTGCCGTTAGGAATATCGGGACGCTCACAATTGAGGTTGAAACTGGTTATGAAACCAGGGATGTGATGGGGGACGTGCAGACCAACGTCGATGCCATTGATAATTTTGCTGAAAATGCCGAGGAACCAGTTTTCGAAGAGTTGGTCGTAAATCAGACAAATTCTGAGTCTTGCTATTACAGCGGATACCGATGAGACAAGTCTTCGTGAGTATGCGGAGGGAATTCGTGATGGATTATTGAACCACGTTGCACCTAAGCCGGAGTCAAAAAGGGAGGCTTTTTTTGCTGATCCTGGAGGGTTTATTCAGGCGCTTCTAAAGGGGGAAGAAACCATCAAGAAAGTTGAGTTGGCTTCGGTCCGTCCTTATGAAATTTCAATCGAAGTTTCCGAGGATACTCTCAGGCAGTATGATCTTACATTGAGGGAGGTGGCGACTGCTGTTAGTCGTGCCTCGCTGGATCTCCCTAGTGGTTCGGTGAGAACCGATTCGGGTGAAATTGTGGTGAGAGCTCTTGGTCGTAAATACAGAGGTGAGGAGTTTCGCGAGGTGACAATTAAGAAGTTACCCGATGGATCCAATTTGAAACTCGGGCAGATTGCTTCGGTAATCGACGGGTTCGAAGATATTGAGCTTGTGTCCACCTTCAATGGTCGCCCGGCAGTTGTGCTTCATGTTTTTCGTGTGGCCGAGCAGGATACCTTAGCAATTGCGAAGCTTGCCCGGGAATACGTAGAATCGTTGCAGAAACCCGAGGGTGTAGAAATCGAAGTTTGGAATGACGCGAGTTTCATTTTGAAAGGACGATTGGATCTCCTCAAAAGCAATATCGGAATAGGACTTCTTCTAGTTCTTCTTGTCCTGGCGCTTTTCCTGCGGCCAAGTCTGGCATTTTTGGTGGCGCTGGGAATTCCGGTTTCTTTTGCTGGTGGTCTCTGGTTAATGCCTGCCCTTGGGATTTCGATAAATATGATCTCTGCCTTCGCGTTCATCCTTGTTTTGGGGATCGTTGTGGATGATGCCATTGTAGTTGGTGAAAATGTTTATACCCGTATCCAGGAAGGTGAGCACCCGAAGGAGGCCAGTTGGAAGGGGACTCACGAAGTCGGAATCGTAGTGATTTTTGGGATTCTTACGACTATGATGGCTTTTACGCCAATGCTTGGACTAAGTGGAGTAAGCGGGAAAATTTGGCCGAATATTCCCTTGGTGGTAATTCCTGTTCTGGGATTTTCTCTGTTGCAGTCGAAGTTTGTCCTTCCTGCTCATTTGGCGCTCCTTAAGCCCCATTCTAATCGTCCGAGTGTCAATCCATTGATTCGCTTGCAGCGAAGGATTTCAAGTGGGCTTGAGCGATTTGTGAAGGTTGCTTATTCACCGTTTTTGGAGGTTTGTTTAAAGTTTCGCTATTTGGTTTGGGTTGTATTTATAGCCCTCGTAATACTTTCAGTGTCCCTGGTCAAAACAGGATGGTTGCCCTTCCAATTTTTTCCGAAGGTAGAGGGCGAGATTCTGTCGGCAAAACTTGAAATGCCGTTGGGTGCTCCATTTGGTGATACTCAGGAAGTGGTAAAGCGCTTGGAAGCGGCTTCTCTTGAACTCGGCGCTACAACGCAGGATAACAGGGGCAATTCTATTATCGCTAATCAGCTAGCGACGGCGGGCATGCAACCCTTTCAGGGTGGTTTTTCACCCGTTACTCCTACTGGCACCCATCTAGGAGAAGTGACCCTTGAGCTCGCGGCAGCAAAAGATCGCGACCTATCCAGTGAGGAATTAAAATCGATGTGGCAGGAACTTGCGGGTGAAATTCCGGGGGTAGTTTCTCTCGCTTTCAGGGCTGAAACGGCAGCGGGTGGAAATGCCATTGATATTAATCTTACTGGGCCCGACAACGAACAATTGGTGGCAGCGGCAACTTGGGCGACGGAGCGATTGCGTAATGATTACAAAGGAGTTGTTGATGTTTCTAATTCTGACCGTCGTGGCCGAGAGGAGCTAATCATTCGGGATCTCACTCCACGTGGCAAGGCCCTGGGCTTTGATTTGAACATGGTCATGAATCAGGTGAGAGATGCTTTTTACGGAAACGAAGTGCAGCGATTGCAGCGGGGCCGTGATGAGGTGAAAGTGATGGTGCGTTATCCCGAATCAGAGCGCGAGTCGCTTGCCAATTTTGAGAAAATGAAACTAAGAACGCCAGAGGGGGAGAGGGTGCCTCTTCTTGACGTCGTAATCCCCGATTACGGTCGAGGCCCAGCAGCTGTGACACGGGTAGATCGTTTTCGCACGATCAGTATTAAGGGCGATGTTGACCTCGTTGGAGGTTATAACGCAAATGAAATTGTGAGTAAATATACTGATGAGGTACTCGATAAAATTTCCAAAAATTTTCCGGGTGTTCGGTATTCCTTCGAGGGGGAACAAAGCCAGCAGCGCGACAGTATTCGTGAGATGGGAGTCGGGTTTGTCGGGGCTCTCTTGTTGATGTATGTTTTAATGGCGATTCCGCTAAAAAGCTACGTGCAGCCTTTGATCGTGATGAGCGTGATTCCATTTGGCATGGTAGGCGCGGTGGCGGGACATATTTTCATGGGGTTGAATATGAGTATTATGTCAATGTGTGGGATTGTTGCGCTGGCTGGGGTGGTAGTGAATGACTCACTAGTACTCGTTGACTATGTGAACCGTAATCGAAAGGCTGGAACGAGTATTTTGGAGGCTGCCCGCAATGCTGGGGTAAGGCGATTCCGGCCAATCCTTCTGACTTCGCTTACGACCTTTGCAGGCCTCATGCCGATGTTGTTAGAAGATGATATGCAGGCAAAGTTTCTCATTCCAATGGCTGTTTCGCTTGGCTTTGGGATTCTTTTTGCGACCGCGATTACTCTTGTCTTGGTTCCTTCGCTCTATGTGATCCTCGAAGATTTTCGTAACCTGGGCACCGATTTGCTCACAGGTCGAAATAAACCTTTGGAAAATCCAAAAATTAAGGGAAGTTCTCATCATGTTTCTTGAAGCTCTTGCGAGCGCCTTTCCTTCTAATACTTACACCCAAAAAGAGTGTTTTGAATTCACGCAGACGACTTCTTCCTATCAGTCGTTAAGTAAGCGTGGGCAAGTGATCATGGAGAGGGTGCTGTTAGGAGACTCTGGGATTAAACGGCGGCATTTTTGCACTGATAATCCAGCTGCGATGTTTAATGTGGGGGCGCAGAAGCTCAATGAGTATTTTGAAAGGGAGGCTCCAGCCCTTTCGATTGCGGCATTGAAAAAAACGGGTGTTGATCCGTCTGAAGTTGATGCTCTTATCATTTGCACCTGCACAGGATATCTGTGCCCAGGGGTAACGAGTCATGTGGCTGAAAATCTGGGGATGAGAGATGATGTGTATCTTCAAGATATTGTTGGCTTGGGTTGCGGCGCAGCCCTTCCGATGATGCGAGCTGCCGAGGGCTTTCTAGCCGCAAATCCTGGTAAAAAAGTGGCAACAGTGGCGGTCGAAATTTGTTCGGCGGCTCTCTTCATGAACGAAGAGCCAGGCGAAACTCCATGTGTTTGTTTGGTGATGGTGCTTCAGCGGCGATTTGGTCTGATGAAGAAGGTGATGGGCGGTGGAAGTTGGGTAAGTTCGACACGATTCATGTTCCAGAGCATAGGGAAAAAATCCGATTTATTAATTCTGGTGGAAAGCAGATATTAACCACTTCATCGGACGGTTGAATTGGCGGCAAGATGCAGTTACAAACTTTGGAAGAAGGGCAGTGATCAGGATGCAAGTGCTGCTCATACTGGAGGGAGGGATGTGATCGAAGCTCTTGAAAAGCGAATGGGATGGGACTTGCCTGAAACACGCGCGGTTCTGAAAAATGCTGGAAATTGCTCTAGTCCCTGCATTTTATTTGCTTTGGAGGAGCGTTTGAAGCAATCAGAGAATGATTCTCGCTATTGGTTGACTAGTTTCGGTGCGGGGTTTGCGGCTCATTCTTGTGAGATGTGGCGTTGACACATCCTCATCTTCAGATGACCGTTCCCCCGACATGATTAATAGAAAACGCCGGCTGATTTCCGGTTTACTAAGTGGCGCTCTCGGTTTGACTGCGATTGCTCAAGAGCCTGCAGCTCCGGCAGGCGATCAGTTCAAGGCACCTGCCAACGTGGCAGCCGCTCCCGCTGAAGCTGCAAAAACACAGTCTGGGTTGGCCTCATTGGTTTTGAAGAAGGGGACCGGAACAGAGAAGCCTTCTGCTACTGACACGGTGAAAGTTCACTACACCGGATGGCAGGCTTCCGACGGAACGATGTTCGATAGCTCGCTGCAGCGGGGACAGCCCGCTGAGTTCGCTCTCAATGGGGTTATCAAGGGTTGGACTGAAGGCCTCCAATTGATGGTCGTTGGAGAAAAGCGCCGCTTTTGGATTCCTTCTGATCTAGCCTATGGCGACGAAGGACGGGTTGCTGGTAATCTTACTTTTGACGTGGAGCTGCTTGAGATTGTCAAACCTCCAGCAGCGCCTAAAGAACTTGTTGCTCCGGCCGACGCTCTTGCTACCAAGTCCGGGCTAAAATCCAAGATTCTGAAAGTCGGGGAAGGTGATCTTACTCCAGGACCTGAAGATGTCGTAACCACTCAGTTTACGGGCTGGAAGGCCGACGGGGAATTCCTGACGACCTCAACCCGTAATCCTCAGCCCGCGCAGTTCAAACTGAACGAGCTGAATATCAAAGGATGGACCGAGGGTCTGCTGCTTATGAAAAAGGGGGAAAAGCGCCGCTTCTGGATTCCTGCGAGCCTTGCCTTCGGTAAAGAGGGGGAAGCGCCTGCCGGTGCTCCTACGGGCGATTTGATTTTTGACTTTGAGTTGATTGACTTCCGCTCAGTTCCCAAGCCGCCACCGCCACCGAAGGATCCAAATGCTCCAAAAGATGTTGCAGCTGTCCCCGAAAATGCGACTAAGACGGAATCTGGAATAGCCTATACGGTTATTAAGGCTGGCGAAGGAGATGCTTCTCCAACTGATGGTGATCTTCTTAAGGTGAATTTTAAAGGATGGGACACAAATGGTGCTTCAATTGGTTCTAGTGAAACAATGGGTGGTCCTATGGCTCTTTCTCTCGACCAATCCCCAATCAAAGGATGGACCGAAATTTTGAAGACAATGAAAAAAGGCGAGAGTCGCCGTGTCTGGATTCCTGAGAACCTTACTTTCGAATCGAAAGGCCGTGGAGCTCCCGAAGGCGCGTTGACTTTCGACCTTGAGCTGGTTGAGTTCAAACCAAAGCCAATTGCACCCAAAGCCCCAGCGGATGTGGCTGCGCCTCCAGCCGATGCAAACAAAACTGCTTCGGGTCTCGCCTATAAGGTTCTCAAAGCGGGAACGGGTAAGCGCAAACCGACTGCAACCGACACGGTTAAGGTCCACTATGCAGGCTGGACTACAGACGGAAAACTCTTCGATAACTCGATCGAGCGAGATGAGCAGGCTCAATTCCCTTTAAACCAGGTGATCAAAGGTTGGACCGAAGGAGTTCAATTGATGGTTGAAGGTGAGAAGAGGCGTTTTTGGATCCCCGTTGAACTTGCTTACAATAATCAGCCGGGTAAGCCCGCAGGAATGTTGGTTTTCGATATCGAACTCTTTACGATAGTGACCCCCGCGGCTCCCAAAAAGATCGAGGCTGTGACTCCGCCCATCGAGGTGAAACCGGCAAAGCCTAAAGATAAAGCAGCCGAGTAGTTCAACATTCTTTGAATCATTCAAAACAGCCTGTTACGTGTTCGTAACAGGCTGTTTTTTGTGGGCTATTTCGGAGTAATTTCTTGTGAGTTTGCTCTGGCTTATTTACGAGCAGAGTCATGTATATCGATTTGCGGAGTGATACCGTAACCCAACCGACTCCTGAAATAAGGGAGGCTATGTGTCGTGCGAAGGTGGGAGATGATGTGATGGACTGTGATCCAACCGTCTCTCGGCTCGAAGAGATGTCTGCGGAGATGTTGGGGAAAGAAGCGGGGATGTTCGTTCCTAGTGGGACCCAGAGTAATCTCTGTGCCCTACTTTCTCACTGCGAAAGGGGCGATGAGTATCTTGTCGGTCAAACTGCTCACACCTATCTCTTCGAGGGTGGGGGAGCAGCCGTTTTTGGAAGTATCCAGCCCCAGTCTCTTGATCAGGAAGAAGATGGGACATTGGCGCTGGATAAGCTTGCGGCACTTGTGAAGCCCGACGATTTCCATTTTGCGCGGACGAAGCTTTTGTGTCTTGAAAACACAACGTGGGGCAAGGTTCTTCCGTTGGACTATCTCAAATTAGTTCAATCGTTTGCCAGTGATTATCAATTATCGCTTCATCTCGATGGGGCTCGGCTCTTTAACGCTTCTGCCGCAACTGGGGTCTCAGCTGTTCAATTGGCGAGGCCCTTCGAGTCGGTGTCGATTTGTCTGTCCAAGGGGCTGGGAGCTCCAGTGGGTTCTGTTCTTGTCGCTTCCACTAGTTTTATCAAAGAAGCAAAAAGGTGGCGCAAGATGCTAGGTGGGGGAATGCGTCAGTCAGGAATATTGGCAGCGGCCGGAATTTATGTGTTAGAAAACCATATTGAGCGATTGGTCGAGGATCACGAAAATGCCCGCCAGTTGGGAGAGAGTTTAGCTGAGATATCTAAGCTGAAGGTAGACCCGGTTCAGACGAATATGGTCTTTGTTGATCTTTCTAGATTTGATGGCGCGGCGGTGTCACGAAGCCTTGAAGCGAAAGGGATAAAGATTGGGGGATACACCGGAGGGAAACAACGGCTTGTGACTCACCTGGGAATTTCCGCTAAGGATATCGGGTATGTGGTAAAGAGCTTCGAAGAAGCATGCGAGGGGTGACTTCCTCTAATAATTCTTGCAGCATAAATACATGAAAAACGCCCCGGACGAACTGCCTGCGAAAAAGGAGGACCGCCCGGGGCGCATTGAAGAACGGGTTGGATTAATTTCCCGATCGCTCGCCAGTAAGTCAGAAAAACTAGAGCTATGACAGCAAAAGATTGAAAAGATTTTAATCTTGTTTCAGTGATCTAAACTACCCAAGCGGAATACCTTTATTTCAGGGGCTTGGCCAGATTAGGAATTTGATTGCGTAGCAGCTTCAACCTGTTCGGGAAAATACTTCATGAGTGATTCCGTGACGTGGGGTGCAGCCATCCCAAGTCCACAGGCTGATGTTTCTTTCATGGCCTCATTGATGTCGACCACTTCTTGGGCCCATGCCGCGAGCGAAAGGTCTGAGGCTTCGCCATTTAACCGCTCGGTGAGGCGCTGGGTGCCGATGCGGCAGGGGAAGCATTTCCCGCAAGACTCGTGGGCGAAGAAGGCCATGGCGTCGTGGGCGGCCTTGACCATGTTGCGGGTGTCATCAAAGACCATAATGCCGCCCGCACCTAAGAAGGAGCCGTGGGACTTAATGCAGGGATCGTCGAGGGTAAGTCCGTCGAGGATCTGGTGACCGAGGAAACCTCCGGAGAGGCCTGCCATGGTGACAGCTTGAATGGTGCGGCCGTCTTTTGGACCACCGGCCCAATCATAGAGGAGAGTTTTCAGGGGAAGACCGATGGGAATCTCGTAATTGCCGGGTTGTTTGATATCACCGGAAAGCGATATTAATTTGGTGCCAGCGTGCTCACCCATCCCTAATGATTGATACCATTCTGCTCCTTTGATGATAATGTGGGGAATTACGCAAAGAGTTTCGACATTGTTGACAGCGGTCGGTTTATCTTCGAATCCGTGGGTGACGGGAAACGGTGGCTTATTGCGGGGAAAAGGGTGTTTGCCTTCTAGCGAGTTTAATGCAGTTTCTTCACCACAAATATAAGCACCTGCGCCACGGCGGATATAAAGATGAAATTTAAACCCAGACCCGAGAACGTTGTTCCCAAGGAGTCCGGCTTCCTCGGCTTCAGCTAGGCACCTTTCGAGAAGGATGTTAGTCTCGGGATACTCGTAGCGAAGGTAGATAAATCCGCGCTGAGCTCCGGTGGCTAATCCCGCGATGATCATGCCCTCGATGAGAGAGAATGGATCGTAGTCCATGAGAGCCCGGTCCTTGAAACATCCGGGCTCGCCTTCGTCAGCATTACAGACGATCGATTTGGGGTGGCGATCGCACTCGGCGACAGCTTTCCACTTCAATCCGGTGGGGAATCCGGCACCCCCACGCCCTGCGAGTTTTGATTCAGTAACGACTTCGATAACACGAGTCGGCCCCGCTTTGAGAGACGATTCAAGAGCTTTAAAGCCACCATTATATTGATAACCCTTTAAAGTATTGTGGCCTTGCTTACGAATATTTGAGAAAAGGGCCTCTTCATTTCCACTGGGATTAACGGGAGGAAGTGGGGATGGAGTGGGCTTGAGGCTGGCTGCTGATTCGCCCGCCAAGGTAGTGTGTGCCGTGAGGACCGGGATGGGTTCGTCACAACGACCTGAGCAAGGCATTCCAGTGGCATTCTGCCCCTCTTCTTTTAAAGTTTTGAGTATATCGTCCCCTCCCCGAAGGCCGCAAAGATTTCCGGTGCAAACACGAGGCGCTTCCAATCCGCCGGGAGTACGTGAGAAGTGGTGGTAGAAGGTGACGGTGCCGTAAAGGTCGGCGAGGGGCAGCCCTTCTCCGCGGTGGAGGAGGGCTTCATCAGAGAGGTAGCCATCGCGATTATGAAATGCATGAAGGAGAGGGAGAAGAGGGGCGGGTTCATTTTTCCACTGATCGATAAGTTGTTGATCGCAACCTGAAATGGCCATAACAGGAGACTGACGGGTCATTCAAAAGAAACAAGAGGGAAGCGCCTGTCGACCTTCGATCGTGACTAAAAGGTAGTCCCAATAGCAAAGTGGAAAGCGCCACCAGGTTCTCCGCTGTTTTGTGATAGGGAACGACCGTATTCCAGTCGAATGGGCCCTACGGGTAGGTTGATGCGAACTCCCAAGCCAGCGGCTAATTCGATTTCGGAGTCGAGTCCCGCAGCATCGCAAAAGACAAGGGCTTCAAATGGACCGGCAAGGTTATGCATGTATTCGACATTCGCAAGCCACCACTCTGTTCCTCCCAAAGCGTTACCGTTGAAAGATGATCCCATCTTAAGTTCTGGAAAGGAGCGGATGGTGTTTGCTCCACCTAGAAATTTTCGTAGGTCGATGGGTAGGTTTTGGTTTTCGCTAGCTGGGGAGATGAAACCTCCCCGCAAGCCCAAAGCGTAAGAGGAATTTTCGCTCAGTGTTTGATAGTAGCTGATTTGGCTTTCCACCTCGAAAAATCCAATCGTGTCATCTCCATCTGAAAGACCAAGAGAGGTGTTGAGGCGAGCAAACCAACCGTCTGAGGGCAGTGCGGAATTATTGCGCTTATCGAATAGTTGTTGCAGACCAAGTCTTGATACTGTGTAGCTCCGTGGGCCGGCTAATTCCCTAGGAATCGGTGTGTTGATCGAAGTTTGGGACACAGTCAGGCCAACCGTGCTTGAGTAGTTATCACCCCATTTCCATGTCAGTTCACTACCAATCCCCCCTTCTAATTTGTCATAGTTGTCGAAGTCTCGATTAAGGAGAAACGCTCGGTTGGCGAGCCTTAGATCTTGACCCAAAAAGAATGGATTACTTACGCTGACAGTACCCAAGCCACCCAGAGAAGTGATTTCGGCCACTGCAGATAAATTTAATAGGCGTCCCCATGGATTACGGTCGAAGTAACGAAGTCCGAGGGTGTAACCCTCGATTGATCCATATCCCAAAGCGACGGAGTATCCCCTCGCTTTGGCTTCCTTGAGATGAAGGGTGAGATCTAGTTCAACATTATTAATTTCCGTTTTCTCAAGGCGCACACTGGAAAAGGCTCCTGTTGAGAGTAGCTTCGTTATTTCTTGGCCCGCTAATTCTTCGTCAAAGTTTTCACCGATCAGTTTACTGAAGCGGTCCTGAATATTCGAGGGGTTGGTTTTGTTGAGGCCGGTGGTCTGGAATGAGCGAACGATGTATTTCTTTCCCGGTGTGATAAGAAAGTTAAGGAGGAGTCGGTTACCCTGGGTTTCCTGTAACATCACCAGCGAAATATCGGTATATCCTTGTCTTCGATAGTCTTCGGTAATGCTGCGGCGGAGCGAAATGATGTTTTCTGCGGTGGCTGTTGCTCCTCGAGCCTCACTAGCTATTTTTTTCAGAGCGGCCGATGGCTGGACTTGGCTTTCTAGTTTAGGAATTTCGAGGATGAAAAGTGGTCCTTTCTCGACCTTCAAAGTGAATGGGATTTTGCCGTTAGCTTGACGCGATTCTTGAACTGCCGTAACGATGCTTTTCCAGTATCCATTTGTGCGCAAAAGATCACGAACTCTCTTCAGGCCTTCCTCAATAAATTTGGCTTCAAAGGCCCGACGTTTAACCGTCTCGGGAAATGTCGCTTGGAATTGCTCCTGAATTGCCTCCACGTCATCGAATCCAGTGACTTTGATCGACCCCAGAAATTGTGAGAACCCCTCCTCAATGGTAAGACGGATTTTTTTGTCTGAGATTTTTTGCCCCGAAATCACAGCATCTGGCAGTCCATGGGTTCTTAGATAGGATTCGACGAGGTAGGCCGCATCGTCGGCACGTGAATCAGTGGCCTTTCGCTTACGAATATAGTCCATTCGACCAGCGACTGCTTCCAAGAGGCTCTCTGAGGTGAATGATCGCAAGCCGACAAATTCGACACGTGCACCAGAAGTCAGTGCTTGGGTGACAAGCAGAATCAAGACTGTGATCCGGAAAACCATAAATTTCACTTAAAGCGAACCGAGAAAACTAGAAAAGCTCTCGTTTGTCCTTGTTCATCGATTTGGGTGGTGAAATCCCAACGATCGTCAAGATTGAGAGTTGCTGAGGAAAAATTTTGACCTGAGTACTGATTCGTTTCGCCTAGTAGATTTTGATTTGACCGGAGTTTTTGAGGAACCTTTGGAGGACCGATTTATCCTTTTCACCATTCCTACGACGGAGGGTTTCGAAAAGGTATTGAAGTGCTTTTTGTGAGGCGACTTCTTGATTTGCTAGTTGTGCTGACACGGAACCCGTAGCTAAAAGAACCATGATTTCACTTTCTGGAAGAGGTGGGTCCGAGGTGAGGACTAGTTTAGGGTTTTGAACTGTACCCGATACGTAAACTTGAACGAGGTAGGAACTGATTTTGGAGCTTCCCTTGAGATCTAGGTATGGATTGTCTGGTGAATCGGGGCGCAGGGTGATTGATCCTGACTGCACTTCTAGCTTGCTGAAAGGGAGGTCAGCAACAAGGTTTTCAGTAATTAAAATGCCGGAGGTTGTGGGCGACCCTATCGTTCCTCTGAGCTTCAAATTTTGGCCGATGATTTGGCCATCTATAAGATTACCTCGAATAAGGACGGGATCTTTGGTCGTGATATCAATCTCAACATTCCAGTCCATGATTCCGGAGGGAGTTGAAATGATTTTATCCTCCATTCTGGGGCTTTGTGAAAATGAGGGAAGGTTTGGTTTTGGTATTTCGGTTGTTCGGGGGACGCCAAAGGGAAGGATTTCGACATCCTTGTATATGAGGCTATCAGCAATTTTGAGTGTCCCTGCGATTTTAGCCTTCGAATAAGGTCCTGCGATTGTGAGGGTCGGATGGCCGCGAAAATTTAAGTCCTTGGTGCGATAGAGAAGAATATCTTTCCCCTCTACACTAAGATCGAAGACAGGATCGAAATCAGTATCTCTTGAAGCTAGATTAACGGTTCCTCCGATGGTTGCTTTGCCACCGGATGCTATGATAGAGGTCTCATCAAATGATATAATGTCGTTTGCGAGTTTGAGAATGATTCGGGAGTCACGGAATTCCGATCCGGGAGAATCATCAAGGCGCATTTTTTTGACACTTAAGTCGGCATCCCCTGAAAACTGTGGGTTGGAAATTGTTCCAATCGCTTTGACATTCAACTCTAAACTTCCCTGAACATCTTTGACTATAGGGACAAATGGCTGGATTTGGCTTAGATCGATTTCGGTATCCTTTATTTCGAGTAGGAATTCTTTTTCAGGCTCTGATTCTGGACGTCCCAACCATGTTTTTGGTTGTAGAGGTAGATTACCGAAAATTGTCATAAAGTTGGAATTTTCGTTTTTTGCTGATCCATTAAGCGTGAGTTCTTGATTGGTTGTCTTAAGTTCCAGATTCAAACCAAGGTCCGGAAGGTTAGGCTGGAGGCTAGTATTCAGATTATTTGCATTAATATTGCCGTCCAACCGGGGTTCCATGAGTGAGCCCGATAATCTTAGATCTAGTTTAAGTGTGCCGTTGATATCGGGAATGGAGGGGGTGAGAGGTTGGATACGGCGGAGGTCCAGTTGATCGTTTTTGACTGTTAGGGTAAGAGGTGAATCAAGCGGGATCATTTTTAGAGTGAGCCATTTCCGGGGGAGAAATGGGAAAGTTCCATCTAATTTGAGTAATTGTCCTGCGGGATCTTTTGCTTCGACACCTACCATAAGTTTTTGAGAGTCGGTTCGTAGATCAACTACCATTTCGGCAGGAGGGATTTTTGGGGTAGTCGTTGATTGGAAATCTTTTAGGGATATCGTTCCATTCAGTAATGGATCGGTAAAAGTGCCGCTAAGGTCAAAGTTTTCAGCATGAAAAATCCCGGAAAGTTCGGCTGGAACAGGAAAAAATGATGAGAGTCGTTCGAGGGTGAGAGGCTTAGATTTAATCTTCAAGGAGATCTCTTTTTTCGATTCTAAAATGTCATCCAGCGAGCGAGTTGGAAGAGGTGCTGGAAATTTTGCTTTAATGGTGAGAAGCTCATCCTCTTTTTCAAAAACTTTAATGTAGTCAACTTCAAGAGTGTCATTCGACCAGTTTAGTTTGGTCTCAGCGACTCTCTCAGAGGTCATTAGTTTGAGGTGCTCCACCGCAATTTTATTAGGCCAGTTCCAGGTGACCTTCCCGGTTGTGACGACTTGCGGAAAGTTGGGCGGATGGAAGCCCAAAGCAAATAGGTCTGTCGAGCCTGAGTGCTCGGCTATTTTGAAATTACCCTTGGCTGTTGAGGTGAAGTTTAGAGGGCCTTCAAGATTCTCATTGAGAATCGCTGCGTCATTGATCTCTGAGTAAATTTTGGCTTGGTAGGTTTGTGGATCAACCTGGAATTGAGCGCTGGCTCGCAAGTGATCAAGAGCTGAGGCAAATACGTGAGCTTCTCGTGAATCGTAATGAAGTTCGGCATTAATAGTAGGGAGTTTGGGCCAATCGACGGTGAGATCCAGCTCGGCTGAGGAATCAAGAATTTGGCGGTCTAGAACCACAGTTCCCTCAGCTTTTATTTTATCATCAATCGTGATATAAATTTCGACTGGCTTTTCAAAGGGCGAGAGGAGATCTGCTGTGCTTGCCTCGATTGAGGTATGCGAGATTTTTTGATCTTCATATCTCAGGTCACAAGCCTCAAAGGCGATCAAGCCAGTTGCGGTGTTAATTTCGAGCTTTGTGATTTCGCCCGATGATTCAAGGTCTGGTTTCACGAGTCCGATAAGACTAGGAATCGATAAAGAAGGCGATTCAAGTGAAATTCGGTGGGAAGATTCTAGGTCTGATTCCGCAAGGACTTCGCTGCCGGCGACTGAGATAATCATTGAAGCTGATTCCTCTGGTTTGAAGGATATGTCTCGAATCGTAAGCTGTGAGTTAAGGGTGATTTGGTCGATGAAGATGCCATCTCCATTCCAAGTTAGGATGGACTCAGGATTGTAAATGTTTCGGTTGAGATGGTCGCGTGATTGAAGATCCGAGATGAGATAGTAATTCTCACCCGAGGCATGAGTTAGGGATCCCAGCGAAACTTGGGTGATATCATCGATTTCAACCTTAAGGTTTTCCATCGAAATTTTGGTCGGCTGGATGAAATCCTTGATTAGACTCAGGACCTCTCTGAGAGGGGTTTTGGAGTCGGAGGCCCGACCTTGGGTTCGGTCGCTTGAAAAAATTTCTGTTTTGGGCGCCTCTGGGTCGATGACAATATGAATTCGATTGAGGGCGATAGAGTCGAGCTCTAGATCAATCAATGATCTGGGTGACCATTCAATTTTAATTAAATCGGATTCAAAGCGTTGGATGGTTGAGGTTCCATTAAGGGAGATATCACGAATCGAGATTCCCGAGAGTGCTGAGCCCTCAAGCATGAAGTTTCCTGAAAGGTCCTGAGCCTCCAATTGTTGTGAAATAACCTGTTCGAATCCCCAACGAAAACCGGGTCCGTTTCCCCATGTCAGGAGGCCGGCGATTAGAACGAAAGGGTAAAAAACACGCCTTCTCCAACGCCGATGGGGCACTGGAGATTCTTTCGTTTTATCCTCAGGAGGTGACATTGTGCAGGAACTATCCTTTTATGACGATGATGCGAAAATTTTCATCGTGTTTTTTCCCCACTTGGCGAAAAAAGGCAACAAGTGCCGATTTTCGGGGCGGCACTACCGTTGGGAGTATTCTGTGACCAGAGCCTTGAAGCTATTTGGCGAAGGCTTGGTAGGCCTTTTCGACTGAATCCTTTTTAAAAGTTCCGGTCTGCATCAAGAGGCCATATTTCTGGGTGAGTGAATCACCTTTCTTGAGGGTGTAATTACCGTTTCCGTTTTTGGTGAAGCTCTTTTCGCCAAAGGGGTTTGCCGTGAGAAGGCCATAGGTGCGGGCGTGCCAGAACGTGGGGTGATTATGGTTTGAAGGGTGGTCCATCATGGTAACTGTGACGTCTTTAAGGGAGCTGTCGGGGCCGTAGTAGCTGACCCAGCGTGCACGCTTGCCCCAAGCTTTCTTATCGGTCTGGCCTTCAGAATTGGCAATGTGGCCTTTTGCGACCTTACCTTCGTGCCGTAGGGTAGGGGAAACGCGGAGGGCAAAGGAGCCCTCTTTGGTGTCACCGAATTTCACTTCGGTCGCTGCGGTCAGGGTCGAGTGGACTTCGACCACGAGTGATTTTTCACTGGGTTTGCTGAATGTGTAGGTCCGACTTTCCTTAAGAAGCACTTCCTTGTCTTGTTGTTCCTCCCCAAACTCGAGTAGCTTTAATCATAGCCCGACGCAAGCGCCTACACCGTCGCATACTTTTGAGTAGACGCCAGAAATCGTGTCCGTTGACATCGCCATGGGTGAACCAAAAAGAGCGATGGTGGGGGTGGTCTGGTTGCTCACCCTCAACGTTTTTTTTCATAGGAAAGTTTCGAGTGAGACCGACTCCGGTGGGACCTACGAGAGGATAGAGGTAAGGTAGATGATGGTCGGTTCGGTATTCCGTGATCAGGGTGTCACCGTCAAAAAGCTTCAGGGAGGAGTCGGTTTTTTCCTGACGAAAGCCGGCGAACGCGGATTGAGCGAGGAGGGCGGTGATTAGGAGAAAAGTCGATTTCATAGCGAGAGATCGATAATCTTTTCCGCGCGAAAAATAAAGAAGGGAAATCGTGAGAATAATTCTGGGACAGTTTTCTCAAAATATCAGATTATTAACTTGATGGTGCAGTTTAATGATTTGGTGGAGCAATATGGCAGGATTTTGTATCGCTTCAGCCTCATCTTAACTAAGAATCCCGCCCGAGCGGCGGATTTTGTCTGGCAGGCTTTCGTGAGCATGGCGCGCGGGAGGCATCAGCTCAAAAATAGTGCTCATGCTAAGACTCTCTAAGTCCCTCGATTTTATATAAAAGCTACCCTTTGAAAGGGTGTTCACGGTCAAAGGGCGAGCGATCGCTTAAAAATCGGGGAAGAAGCGTTATGGTGAGATCATTGGATAAACTTAATATGAGCACAATCAGGGAATGTGGGCGTTGCGGGCGGGACATTTTTACCTTAGAAGTTCACACAACGTTATGGCACTTGAACTACGCTACTGCAAAAATCTCTTCAATTACTCACGTCGCGAGTCGCGGGAGGTGACTGTTGGAAACGTGAAAGTGGGTGGCGGTAATCCCGTCGTGGTGCAATCGATGATCACCTCCGATACCCGTGATACCCACGCCTGTGTTAAAGAGGTGCTTCAGCTAGCGGATGCGGGATGTGAGGTGGTTCGGATTACGGCCCAGACACGAAAATATGCTGAAAATCTCGAGAATATCCGTAATGGAGTTCGGGCTGCTAATTGCGGGGTTCCCTTAGTCGCGGATATTCATTTTAAGCCGGATGCGGCCTTTGAGGCTGCGAAGTGGGTGGAAAAAGTGCGAGTTAATCCAGGGAATTACGCGGATAAGAAAAAGTTTGAGATCCGGGAATATACCGATGAGCAATACGAGGAAGAGCTGAGGCGGATTCGGGAGGAATTCACACCGTTGATCACTCTTTGCAAAGACCTCGGCCGTGCGGTGAGAATCGGAACGAATCATGGTTCGCTCTCCGACCGTATCATGAATCGTTATGGTGACACTCCTCTTGGAATGGTGGAAAGCGCGCTGGAGTTTGCGCGGATCGCTCGGGACGAGAAATTTCATAATTTTGTTTTTTCGATGAATCAATCCAAAGGTTATGATTGAGGCTTATCGCCTGTTGGTGGCACGACTAGAAGCGGAAGGTTCCGATTGGAATTACCCGCTTCATTTAGGGGTGACGGAAGCAGGTGATGGTGAGGATGGCCGAATTAAGAGTGCGATTGGCATTGGGAGTTTGCTGGCGGACGGAATCGGAGATACCATTCGCGTGAGTTTGACCGAAGATGCAGTGCATGAGGTTCCGGTGGCGAAGGCTTTGGTGAGAGCGATTCCGGAGGGTGGATGTGAGACTGGAGTGAAAGAAACTTGGAATTCTTTCGAATACGAGCGCCGGAAGAGTCAGGTTCAACGTGTGGCCGGGCTGTCTTTGGGGGGCACGGAATTAATGCGTGTTTTCACTTCCCGTAAGAAGTGGGATTCGGTGGCTCACAAGATTGACCAGATGGGCGATTTTAAGCCGGAAATTGTAAGCGAGGACTCAGGTGTGGTAGAGCTTGATCCTAGGGAAGACGAGGTGATCTTTGAAATTAATCAAGCGGATGAGCCGAGATTGCTTACGGTAAAAGATGGATTGGGCCTTCCTACCATTTCCGCTTTCCGCCTATTAGCAGCAAAGGCTGACGCCCGGCATTCGATTCTGCTTAAGGATACCCTCGCTCCATCGAATGATACGGCGGCTGATTTCCTTCCTACCTTGTTGAAGGCCTCGATGAATTTGGGCTCGTTGATTTGCGATGGAATTGGAGACGCGATTCTGGTGCAGGGCGAAGAAGCTCCAGGGCAATCACTTCGACTTTCCTATAATATTCTTCAGGCGGCAGGCGCACGAATTTTTAAGACTGACTACGTAGCTTGCCCAAGCTGTGGACGCACCTTGTTTAATCTTCAAGAGACGACCCAGAAGATCCGTGAAGCAACCGGGCATTTGAAAGGAGTCCGAATTGCAGTCATGGGATGTATTGTAAATGGGCCTGGCGAGATGGCGGACGCTGACTTCGGTTATGTCGGTGGAGCTCCGGGTAAAATCAACCTTTATGTCGGTAAGAAGGCCGTAAAATTTAATATCCCAGAAGGTGAAGCGGTTGAGAGGCTGCAGGATTTAATTCGTGAACATGGACGCTGGGTAGATGCGCCAGAACAAGTTGTCGAAGTTTAGGCCATGAATGCGGTAGATGCCCCGGCTCACGAGGGCCAAACGAGGACTAAGAAAAAATCTGATAAGCCTTGGCAGGTGGTCGTCCTAGATGATCCGGTGAACCTGATGGAGTATGTGAGTCGTGTCCTTACGAATATTTTTGGGTTCTCAACGGAGAAGGCGAAGGAGCTGATGATGGCAGTGCATCAAAAAGGTAGGGCCGTTGTTTGGGTTGGGAATCGTGAGAAAGCGGAAATGTATGTGAACCAACTTCATAGTGCCCAACTGCATGCCACTCTTGATAGAGCAGAATGACAGTAGGACCAACAGTTGCTGGTGGATTGAAGCTAGTGCCCGAAACAGATCACGATTGGATGCTGCTGATTGGGATCGCGGGAGATAGTGATTCGGATTTGGCGGGAAGGCTTGCTGGATTGATGGATGAGGACTCGATGTGGGATGAAATTGTGGCGCCTGAACTGGCCGAGGAATTTTCAAAACAGCGAATCAAGGTAGTGAAGGAGGTGATGAGGGCTAAGGAAGAGGATGGTGACATTTATATTCTGAAGGGTAGCGTCGATATCTGGTATGGTGCCTTGAATCAGGCTCGGCTGGCTCTTGAGGACAAATACAAATTCGGGGCCCGTGAGGAAGTAGATCCAAAAATATTTGAAGATCCCTCAGTGCGCGCTGCTTACTTCCGCAACAACTTTTACAGCCACGTTCAGGGCTTGTTGCTTCAGTATGTGATGGTTGATTAGAAAGCTGTCAGTGTAGCGGCAGCCATTCTGGATATCTCATCTCCATCCTTATTCGCCGAAAAGAGAGCGAGCTTCGGCCAGAGCTTTGGCTGATGTGATCTCATTCATGCAGCGATGATCTAAGGGGCAATTGTTAAGGAGACAGCCGCTACAGGCAACGTGTTCGTGAATAACTTGGTGAATTTTGCCGAGAGGTCGTCGCCATTCGGGTTCGTTGGGGCCAAAGAAGACAAGGGAGGGTGTGCCTACGAAAGCAGCGAGGTGTGGGATGGAACTATCGCTTGCGATAAGTCCGTGGCAGGTCGCTAGGAAATCGATTAGCTCAGTGCCTTCGGATGAGCAGACTTGCTTGCCGAGAGACTTCGCAAGAGCGAGAGCCGGCTCTGGTCGATCAGGGTGCGTAATGATCGCGAGATCGAATTTACCGGAGAACTCATTTGCTAATTCTGTAAAACGATCAATCGGCCACTCGGCAGCATCTCCAAAATCGGATCCAGGTGAGATCGCAAGAATCGGAAGTTCTGGTGCGTGAGGTCTTGTTGGAGGGGCGAAATAAGCAGCATGAAAAGGGTCAAATCCAAGTTTTTTGACAAAGTTGAGATAGCTCTGAACGCGATGCACGATGGGGCCTGGCTTTTGGGCGATCCTTACAGGCTGAGTGAGATATCTGACCAGCTTTTCATTAGGGAAGCCTAAGCGATTTTTGACTCCAATTTTAGCAAACGCCTGCGCTGCGGAGCTACTCTCCCACGCAATCGAAGATTCAATGTTTAGATTACATTCTCTGATTAAATTACTGATTTTCCGGGCAGAATCAGAGCGAGAGTGCTCAACGACTCGACTGACTTCGTCAACCTTGCGCCATAATGGAGCTGTTTCATGGTTTGCAACGACTACAATCCGAACGGCTTGAATCCCTCGAACTGCAGGAATACTAAAACAAGCCTCCGCAATAGAATCTGGTGAAGCGATTGCCAGGTAACCTTCGTTCAACTGGAGGTAAGGTCGATCTTGGGAAAGCACGGCCTGAGACGTTTCGGGCATGAGGACAAGATAGGGGGAATGAGGTGAGATGTCACGCGAGAGTGATCGGATCAAGCGGAGGAAATCTTTTCGGGCGGTGGTAATCGGGATCCCCATCGCCAAGATTACCTGCGCTGACAAAGATTTGTTCCGGTGAGTTCAGGATAAAGCAGGCGTTTAGGAATGTCGATTTACTGAAGCCATAGCTTTTTTGTAACCATGACAATGGAATACTGGCGCGAGCGCGCCAGCCATTGCGATTCACTTCCGCTGATGTCTGCACATTAGGAATAGGCAAGGGTTCGCGTGGAGCAGGTATTAACGGGCCGCAAAATGCGCTCGACCACCATCCGCCATTTGGAGCAAGGTTAAATTCGAGATATCGGTTTTCATCTGATGAAAGCAGGAAGAATTCAGCGACATCATATTTCCAAAGTTCGGGCTGATACTGCCCCGGTCGGCTGTCCGGATGGTTTAAGCCAAGAGTGTCCTCTTGGCTTGCGAGAAAGTGAAAATGAGTTTGATCAATCCAGAAAAGGAATTTTGGTAATTTTGTAATTTTCGAGCCCGACCAATCCGTTAAAAGAACTATGCCGTGGCGCTCGAGCTCAAAAAAAGTTGGGGTTCTTTCTGCAAAAATGACCGGAATCTGTTCCACGTATCCTATCAGATGAAAAAACATCTCTTTTCTCAAGAAGAACGACAGATTTTCACTCGTCACACCCGTAGAAATATGAGACTTCTTAGTATCAAACAAAAGTTTAATGAGACCAATTGAGTATATCGGGGCTGCCCCGGTGAAAAAAAAGCGCAGAAGCTCATTTGGTGGGTGGCTTCTCGTTGCCTTTGCGGTCGCTTTGGGCGGTTTTTTTCTCCGCCCTTTGATTCCTTTTCTGCGCGCTCAAACTGAATTGACCTCCCCCGCGAATGTTCGTGAATCGATCACGACCCTTGAATCAGATGGTGACTTTGGCTCCCGATTGGCGGCGGCGGCTCTTGAAAGGACCCAGGTTCAGGTTAATTACGATGGTTCGTATTTTAAAATTGATTTTCCCAACGGAGATATTGCTCCAAACCGTGGGAAAGCAGAGGATTTGATCGTAAGGGCGTATCGGAGTCTTGAAATTGACCTCCAAGTCGATGTTCACGCCGATTTGAGAGAGAACTTTTACTCCTATCCACAGATTTTTGGTTCTAAAGGGCCCGATACCAATATCGACCATCGGCGGGTTCAGAACCTTCAGCGTTTTTTCACTCGTAACGGGCAGGTTTTAGGAGTGAGTCAAGATTCACAGGATTATGGATTTGGTGATATTGTGATTTGGCAATTATTAGATGGGAATAAGCATATTGGGATCGTCGTTCCAGGTCCGGGTGCCAAAAAAACTGAGAAGTGGGTCGTTCATAACATAGGGAATGGTCCTCAGTGGGAGAAGAAGCTCTTTGATTACTCGATTAAGGGGCATTACCGCTACGGAGAGTAATACTCGTATCCTCTGTGGCTTTCGGAACAGTGGTAATCTAAATTTTGCTACCTTAACCGACCCTTTATTCAAGGGGATATCGGATTAAAGGGTGATAAAGGATGGATGGTGGATTTATTTCTTTGCCGAAATGGAAATCGCTTTTCCCAAAACTGGCCAATCCATGCTAAATATGGGTCTTAGCGGAAGGTCACGGGGAGTGACTTTTCGAGGTGAGCCCGGAGCTTGTCGTGGGCAGTGTCGATTTCCTTTTGCTTCATCGTGCCCACATGAGATCGATATCCAAATGAGTAGGCGATGGATCGTTTGTCAGCCGGCATTTTCTTCCCAGACGGATCGTGGAATTGATCGAAGCAAATGGCGGAAACCAGCAGAGGATCGTTGTGTTTACCGAGGGCTTTTTCGATTTCAGCATTACTGGTTGTGATGGGGAGCTCCATTGCGATGTCGCGGCTCGACCCCGGAAATTGAGGGAGGGGCTCGATTTGGAACATATCTTGTTTGATTCCAAGGACCTTTTTCTGATCGAGTTCGGCGAGGTAGATGGGAGCTTTGAAGCCGATCTCCCGAGCCCGGGAGGGCATGATCTGGGCAAAAGTACCAATTGGTTTGCCGCTGAGTTGAATATCGCCACTGAGGAGAAAGCCTTCGCGAGCACGGGTCGTGAATTGAATCGAACGATTTCCAAGCGTGGCTTGGATGGCGGCCTTGAGGTCATAAAGATCAAGTTGTCGGTTCTCATCACGAGTCCAAGAAAGAGGGCTAGCTTCTCCACCGAGGAGAAGTGCGATAGAATCGGCTTCGAGATCGGTGGCTTTGCCACCACCGACGTTTCGAAATTGGCGGCCGGCTTCGAAAAAGCGGAGGTTTTTGGCGCCTTGTCGGAGATTGTTTTCGGCCGTGGCAAGAAGTCCAGGAGTGAGTGAGGGGCGCAGAATGGCGTGATCTTCACTGAGTGGCCGTGCTACTTTTACGAGGTCGCCGTCCTGCAAAGGCCGAAGTGGGAGGCAGTCACGGAGTTGATTTTCTGCAATGAGTTTAATGGTTTGGCTCTCGTGAAAGCCCAATGCGACTAGATTCTTTTTGAAATCGAGGAGGCGATCGTATTCGAGGTCGATTTTACTTTCATCGACCGCAGTCCCGCCAGTGCGGGATGGAATATTGTCAAGTCCGTGGGTGCGGGCGATTTCTTCGACAAGGTCAGCGGAACGTTCCAGATCGCCTCGCCAGCTTGGAATTTTCCAAGTCTCAAGATCAGATGAAGAAAGACCAAGGCGAGAAAGAATAGTTCCAGCATCTTCCAGTGAGATGCTGTTGTCCATGAGTTGTAGCATACGATCTACGTCGAGTTTGACCGATGGAAGTTCTTTGGGGATGTGTCCAGCAGTTACGGTTCGTGGAGAAACTTCACCGCCGGCAATTTCAAGAATGAGGGCTGCTGCGAGGGCCGAGGCGGGCAAGAACTGCCTGCGGATCGGCTCCGCGCTCGAAGCGGTAGGAGGAATCCGATGAAAGGAATGTGCGGCGCGAGCTCCGGCGAATCTCGGAAGTGGTGAAGTAAGCTGATTCGAGGAGGATATCGCTGGTTGAGTCCGTCACTCCACTGTCAAGCCCACCCATGATTCCAGCGAGGGCGAGGGGTGTGCCAGATTGGTCAGAGATGACACAATCGATATCTTTGAGATCGTAGGTTTCTTCATCGATGGCTTTAAATTTTTCGCCCTCGGAGGCTCGGCCCCCAGATCGCGAAGGCCCACCCGGAAGGCGTGAAGAGGTTGGCCGATTTCGTGGAGGACGTAGTTCGTGATATCGACGACGTTATTAATCGGGCGCAGTCCGATGGACTCGAGCTTTTTGCAGAGCCATGCCGTGCTAGGTGCAACCTTGACTCCGGTGATGGAAAGGAGGGAGTAGAAGGGGCAAGTGTCGCTTCCGGCGGTGACCGCGGAGGCGTCTTCTTTAAGTTCGGTGGGGTGATTTTTCTTAACCGGAGACATCTCGGTTTCGAGCAAGGCCGCGAGTTCACGGGCGAGACCGGAGTGGGAGAGGAGGTCTGGACGGTTGGGGGTGATCTCGACTTCGATGAGGGTGTCGGATTCGAAGAGGGTTTTTACCAAGGTGCCCGGGGCGGCGTCGGTTTTGAGAATGAGGAGGCCATCGACTTCGTCTTGCAAGCCAATCTCAGATCCAGCGGCGAGCATGCCCTTCGATGCGACGCCGCGCATTTTGGTTTCTCCGATGACGAATCCGCCGAGGTCGGCGCCCGGGAGACAGCAGGGGACTTTGTCGCCGATCTGGTAGTTCGTCGCGCCACAGACGATTTGACGAAGGGAGCCTTCACCAGCGTCAACTTGGGTGACCTTGAGGCGGTCGGCGTCAGGGTGTTGAACTGCTTCCTTGATCTCGGCCACCACAATTTGGTCGCTCTTGACACCGATTTCTTGGAGGCCTTCGATTTCGATGCCAGCAAAGGTGAGGAGGTCGCAGACTTCTTCGAGCGAGCGGGAGCCAAAATCGAGGCGTTCTTTGAGCCAAGTGAGCGAAACATTCATAAGGCCGGGAGAAGAAAGGCCCGCGAGGCTTTTTTCAATCGAAAATCAAAGAAATCCCGCCCCGGTGCTTTTTGGAGTATGAAATACTAAGGGGCTTTTTTCGTTCTATGAGATTGGTAATCTTAGCGATTATCCGATGAATCACGATTTACCAAGAGATCTTGGTCTTGCCCCCCAGAGAGCAATTTGTGGTTGAGACCCTTATTTTAAGCTAAATGAAGGGAACTTGAAGAACCGTCTAGCGGATCTCGGGGCCACCAAAATCAAAGCCGAATTGTAGCCAGATAGAATCAGCATCTTCGTTCTCGAGGTCGTCGTGGGAATACTGCAGCCGGATCGTAGAGAGCATGATGTCGCTGTGGCGGAATTCGCGGGTCAGGGCAAGGGTGAGGCGTTTACGCTCGGCGGACTCGAAAGCGTATTCGGTTTCGCCTAGGTGAATATCGGCACCACCTCTGGCTCCTTCTAGGTATTCGTAGCGAAGGCCGGCAATCCATTGCGGGTGGAAGCGGTAATTGATGTAGGCCATTAAGCTGTTCTGTGAGGTTACTCCTTGGAGTGTGGGGTCGTTCTCACCCATCCACTCGACGTCGCGATAGAAGTATTCGGCGCCGATCGAGAATTCCCGCCCGCCTAGCTCGATACCATTTTCTCGCCAAGTATAGATGTAGTCGATTGAGTGCATCGAGGTGTCACGACCATAGCCGTTTTCTCCGCATGCAGTGTTAATTCCTAGACGATTTTGATGGAAATCATTCCAGTTGTAGCCGAGGAGTGCACGAGTCACGAATACGCGGTCTTCCATGAAGGCGTCTTCGGATGAGTGGAATATTACCACCTTTAATCACATTAATAAATTGTAAACCTTCTCCTTCAAAATCATCATCTGCAGGAGATAATTCGAATCTAATATCAGCAAATTTACCACGACCTCCAGATTGCCCGATCGAAGTCTTTTCGCCAGGTTAGCTCGGTTCCTTCGCTCATTAAGCCTTCCTCGCCTAGAAACTGAGAAGTGGTGAGGTTGGAGTTTACCAGAGTCCATGCGTGGAGATGCTGATTATTTTGGAGACCCATTCGGGCGAGCATACGACCGCCACGAAGTTCGAAGCCTCCAGGGAGATTCTTGAATTTCAGGAAAGCTTCCTCGAGTTCCCAATCAATCTCGTGGTTCGAATCCGTAAAAACGTTAATATTGGTGAAACCGGCAAGCCAGTCATCGACCCGGAGGTTTAGTCCAGGCTCCAAGCCCTGAACCGCGAAGTTATTATTGGGATCGTGGGCATGGCCTCCAATTTCGCTAAGGGAGTCAGCTGAGGTGTCCCCAATGACTCCGTTGAAGTGAAAAGTGGGATCAAGACTAATATCTGCAAGCAAAGTACTTGCGGAGATTACGAGAATTTGTAGCACTTTCATAACCGCAAATAAGTCGTGTTAACGAAGAGCCTTATCAAGAAAAATCTCCCAGAATTTTGTTTGGTCGGCCCAGAAAGGCTGTCCTCGAAGGCGTTGTCTACAGAGGATAATAAAGCGTTTTTTCAGCGTTGGGATGAGCGAGAGGAAGGCCAATTCAACGCTATTTTGTCGAGTAGTCACCGCCTAAGGCCAGATGGAGATCGATGCGGTTTTGAAGTCGTTGGTTCTTGAGCCGAATCAACGAGATGCCGGCGGCTTCTGCTCGGCGTTGGGCTTCAAGGTATTCGAGGAAAGAGGCTCCATCAATTCCAAGGCTGATATCAGAAAGAGCGCGTTTAACGGCAAGCTGAGATTGTTTGACCTCTTGTCTTAGATAGCGTTCCTGTTCAGTGAGTGACCGGTCTGTTCCAACAGCGGATTCGACCTCGCGGAAGGCCAGCAAAGCAAGGCGGGTGTAATCTTCGATGGCGGCTCGGTTCTGCTCGAGAGCAGCACGTGCTCGTGCGCTAAGAGCACCACCCTGATAGACGGTTTGTGCAAGCGACGAGGCTATCGAATAAACTAAGAAATTTGGATCAAAGGCGCGGCGAAAGGTATCTGCGCCATTTGAGCTGCCTCCTGTGAGACGAAGGTTAGGGAGAAGGCTCTTGCGGGCCGCTTCAGCATTCTGGGCTGAGGCAACGAGGCGGGAACGGGCTGCTTCTAGGTCGGGCCGTCGTTCAAGTAGTTTTGATGGTAGGCCAATGGGGATGCTTTCTGAAAGGGAGGGGAGGTCGATCGATGAATTGATAGTAGCGGCTGGATATCGCCCTAGAAGAACTTCGAGATTCCGGGCGGCGTTGTCGCGGCCGAGTTGCCGGACGCTCAAACTACGCTTGGAATTAGCGACATTGTTACGGGCGAACTGGACATCAACGGAGCGAAGGGTGTTTGCCTTGTAACGTCGCTCGACAACGATAAGAGCCTGACTAAATGACTCGACATTGGTTTTTGCGAGTTCGAGCTGTTGTTCCGAGGTGACAAGATTGCACCAAGCCTTTGCGGTGTTTGCTGCAAGTGAAAGCCTGGCGCCACGGAAGTCGGCTATCGAAGCGGAGTAATTTGCACGAGCAGAGTAATCGAGATTACGAAGCCGCCCCCAGAGGTCAGGTTCCCAGACGGCATTGAGAGAGATGGAATAGTTTTCGTTTGAGGAAACATCTTGGCTATCCGTTTTACGGTATGAGGTTGAGGCATTGATTGAGGGAAGTCGGCTGGCACGGCCGATAATAGTTCCTTCGCGGGCAGCTTTGAGACGATAAGCAGCGGCCTTAAGTCCTTGATTGTGGGCGAGGGCGTCCTTAACGATTTTGGTCATACGCGAGTCGCGAAATTCCTTAATCCATCCGGTTGAAATCTCTGCGTTTTGCCCGGATTTCGCTTGGGAAAAAGCTCCGGGTAAATCGAGTTTCTTGGAGCTGACTGCTTTGGGGCCTTTTAGGGCTTCGCACGAGACGAGAGTGGCGGCAAGTCCGATGGCAAGAGCTGTGGGGAGTTTTGAAAAAGTAACCAACATTTAAGTGTGCCTCAATGTGCGTCGGATTATGGCAGGATACCAGTCACAAAACACCACCAAAACGCTGGTATGGGCGGGGCGCCACGCTATGGTTTTTAGTTGAAAAAAACTTCTACTTTGATTGATTTGGCTAGAACTTCCTGTAACTTAATTAGCTATTTTTGATGTATAACCGGGAGGCGCATGGGTTAATTTTGTCAAAATCTGAAGGTGTGGTTGCGGGGGTGGAGGTTGCCGAAGAGGTTTTCAAACGGATCGATGATGAAAATTCGGTCAAGGTCCTTCTCGAGAGCGGGAATCACGTGAGCCCGGGAGCATACGTCATAGAAGTCCGGGGCAAAGCCCGTTCCCTTCTGACAGCTGAACGAGTTGCTTTAAATTTTCTGCAGCGACTTTCGGGTGTGGCGACCAAGACGCGCCAATTTGTGGATTCGGTTGATGGGACTGGAGCAAAAATTCTTGATACCCGAAAAACAACGCCGGGGTGGCGGGCTTTGGAAAAAGCGGCGGTGATCGCCGGCGGCGGAGCGAATCATCGGATGGGGCTCTATGACCGAGCAATGGTGAAGGATAATCATTTGGTTGCGGAAGGGGGAATCGAGGCATTGCAGAAGGCTATCAATCAATTACGAGTTAATAAGCCCGGAGTCGAAGTCGAATTAGAGGCTGACCGGCTCGAGCAGGTTGAAGCATTTCTGAAGTTGGATGGGGTGGACTATATCCTTTTGGATAACATGAATAATGACTCACTGCGAAAGGCTGTAGAAATGCGAGAAGGGAAAGGGCCTTTACTAGAGGCAAGTGGAGGGGTTGATTTGCAAACAGTCGCAGCGATTGCGAAAACCGGAGTGGATTTTATTTCAGTCGGTGCTTTAACCCATTCAGCAACAGCGCTTGATTTTTCTCTTGAATTTACCGAGTTGTCCGATGGGAAGTGATGTTGAGTGGGATGGGGAAACCCTAAACGAGCTCTCGCCCGAGTGGGGTGAAAGAGTGATTTTTTTGCCTGAGTGTGGTTCGACAAACGATGAAGCTCGAAAGCTTGCATTTAAAGGTGCTCCCAATCTCAGCGTAATTTTGACTGAATACCAGGCCTCCGGGCGGGGTAGGCGAGGACAATCTTGGGTGTGTCCAAAAGGTGAGGGGTTAGCCTTCACCTTGGTCCTCAGGCCAAAAGAAGTCCCGACTTTATGGTCAAGAATGGACTTATAAGTAACCAGGCAATTGCAGAGGGGCTAGATCCTTCTGGCAACGTTGTAAATGATTTATCTGATGATAATAGCAACTTTGAGGATGATAGTACGGTAAGTATTTTATGCCAAGACGAGTTTTGTGGTGGTGGGAGTTGGATTGAACGTGAATGTGAAGGCTTTCCCAAATGAGATTTCCCACCCTGCCACTTCTCTTGCTCTCGAATTGGGTGAGGAGATTTCCAGAGAGGAAGTGCTCATTAGTTGTCTTCGTCGATTAGAGTTAAGGCTTGCCCAGATAGGATCGGATTTTGAGGATTTGCTTGAGGCCTGGTCCGCGCGTTGCGTTTTGAACGGAAATAATGTGCGACTTGATGTGGGAGGAATTACTAGAACGGGCCGTGTTGCCGGAGTGTCGCCCCAAGGTGAGCTGCTCTTACAGACGGCGACTGGGATCGAGAAAATACTGCAAGCAAACGCGATCCGAATTTCAGACTGAGGGAGGAGCAGGAATAAAAGGTGACTAGGGTCATTTTTTCCGGCGTCTGGATGGTTTTTGGAAGCCCCTGGATATTTCAAAATTATCCTCAGGTCACCAACGAGGTTGGAAGCGATTTTTTTCTTTTGGGTTTTCGCTTGAGGATTTTTTTATGCTAATGAAAGGGGTGAACTACCGGGATGCTCTTTGCGTTGTTTTGATATTGGGGTCAGCTCTGATTTTAAACGGAAGCGAGGTCTTAAGCTTCAACCAAGATATCCGTCCGATTCTTTCGGACAAGTGCTTTGCGTGTCATGGAATGGACGAGGATTCACGGGAGGCAAAGTTGCGGCTTGATACACCGGAGGGAGCCTTCCGGAAAAAGCGTCGAGGGAAGTCAGCATTAGTCGCGGGGAAACCGGATGAAAGTGAATCTTGGCTGAGAATTATTTCGAATGACGAAGACGAGATGATGCCTCCGCCTGATTCGCATAAGGCGCTTAGTGATGAAGAAAAAGAATTGATTAAGCGATGGATTGAAGAAGGTGCATCATACCAAAAACACTGGGCTTTTGAGCCTCCGGTGATGTCTGCGGTTCCGCCGGGGCAGGGGAGTGAGATCGATCGTTTTGTGGGATCTGTCCTAAAGAGGAATAACCTGGAGCTATCGCCCGTAGCGGATCGAGAGGTGCTGATTCGAAGAGTGAGCTTTGCGCTCTCAGGATTACCTCCAACCATCCAAGAGGTCGATAGGTTTATATCTGATAAGAAAGATAGAGCCTATGAAAGAATGGTGGATCGCTATCTGGGTTCTGCTCGTTACGGAGAAGAAATGGCGCGGCATTGGTTAGATGCCGCGCGTTATGGTGATACACATGGGATGCATTTAGATAACGAGCGTCAGATGTGGGCGTATCGCGATTGGGTGATTAAATCGTTCAATGAAAATCTTCCTTATAATGATTTTACGGTCGAACAGATAGCAGGTGATTTATTGCCCAATCCAAAGGTGGATCAACTGGTGGCCACTGGCTTTAACCGTTGCAATGTGACAAGTGGTGAGGGTGGAAGTATTAAAGAGGAATTGATCTTTCGCTACGCGGTGGATCGAGCGAGCACTACTGCGCAGGTATGGTTGGGGCTAACAGCCCAATGTGCGGTATGTCACGATCATAAATACGACCCGATTTCCCAGAAAGAGTTTTATTCCCTGTATGCTTTTTTTAACTCTAATGCCGATCCGGCAATGGATGGAAATAGTCTGCTAACTGCTCCGGTAATCAAGGTGAAGTCGGACAATTATGAGGCGAAAATTGCGGAGTACAATAAGCTGAGTAATGATGTGGTGCAATCAATGAAGAAGCTTCCAGTTTGGAATTCATACCAAGATCCAGCGGAGAAGAAATCGTCTAGCCGGATTCAAGATACGGAAACTATTTGGTTTGAAGATAGTTTCCCAAATGGGGCGAAAGTTGGAAGCTCTGGGCATCCTCTGACCCTAGTAGATCAGCCCGTATTCAGTGGGCAAAAGGCGTTGAAGCGGGGAGGGAAAGAGATGGCCCAAGATTATTATGAATCGGGGGCGATTCCTTTGACTGTGCCTAGCGGAGCTAGGTTTTTTCTTCACGTTTACCTTGATCCCAAGGATACACCGGAGGAAGTGATGATTCAGTTTCATAGTTCGGCGTGGAATCATCGGGCAGTTTGGGGCGCTGATATTATCGATTTTGGTAAAAAGGGGACGAGTCAGCGATTCGTCGCTGGTCCATTGCCCCAGAGAGGTAAGTGGATAAGGTTGGAAGTCCCTGGTGAAAAAATGGGTTTGAAGGCAGGAATGCAAATCATTGGGTTTGCTTTCACCGTTCATGGAGGAACCGCTTATTTTGACCGTTTTGGTGTCCTTGGAAGCGAGGATCCTACGACTGATCCTAAGGCTTCGTTTTTAGTAAATGAAAGCCAAGCAGGTTGATGGAGTTCCCGAACCATTGAGCCAGTGGCTTCGAGAAGGTGTTGAGAAAAAAAGAAAACCATCTGAGTTGGCTCTTCTGAAAGATTACTATCTTGCACGGATCTGCGGGACTTTAGGGAAAGCATTTGAGGGAAAACGAACCGAGTTAGTAAAGATTAAGAATGAGCAGGGGGATTTTGAAAAGAGTTTGCCGTCAACTTTTGTATATCAAGATTTATCCAAGCCTCGTCAGAGCTTTGTGATGAAGCGTGGCGAGTATAATCAACCGGGCGAGAAGGTGGAACCTGGGGTCCCTTCAGTTCTACCGACCTTAATTAAAACTGGGGAACGAGCAACACGTCTTGATCTAGCAAAGTGGCTCGTTTCTCGAGAGAACCCACTGACTGCGAGGGTTGTGGTGAATCGTTTTTGGCAGCAAGTTTTTGGAACTGGTCTAGTGAAGACCAGTCATGATTTTGGCACTCAGGGTGAGATTCCCAGTCATCCTAAGTTGTTAGACTATTTGGCTCTG
>CAJIZY010000014.1 GCA_905181965.1 Akkermansiaceae bacterium | reverse complement strand
GTTATGATCGAACTGATATTCATCTTTAAAGCAAATAGCAGATTCAAAAGGCTAATACCAGAAATAGGCTGGCTACAATCATAGCCGTCATTCTTTCTCCAAACTCATTGATCTACAGAAATAAAAGTCTACCCGGGCCGGGGAACGAAATAGAATTAGCAATGAGCGGGTATTCTGGGGCAAGCGAAAAAGCTCCTACTTACCTTCCTTTTCTTCCGACCCCTTAGATGTCTTTTGCTCACCCACTTTCTTCTTCACCGTTCCTGCGACTCTGGCAGGAACAAACTTTAAAGAAGTTCCATTGATGCAGTAACGCTTGTCGGTTGGCGTATTAAAACCTTCGCCAGTAAAGACGTGACCGAGATGGCCATCACAAACAGCACAGATCACTTCAGTCCGAACCATGAAACCACTACGATCAACTTTCGTCCTCACATTTTTTGCCTTTGATGGATCATAAAATGAAGGCCAGCCGCAATGAGAATCGAACTTCTCCTTCGATGAAAAAAGCTCAGTGTTACAACCGGCACAATAGTAGGTTCCGCCACCTTGGGCTTTGAACTCCTTATAAATTTGGCCATTCGAACGCTCGGTGCCAGCCTGACGCAATATCCGGTATTGCTCCGGGGTTAGACGCTTTTTCCACTCTTCATCAGTCAGCTTAGCAGCCTCTTCCTTGGCAATCGCTTTAGGCACCTCTTTGGCCACCGGCATCGCAGATTTCGTCTTATCCTGAGCATAGACGTAAATCCCAAATCCGAGAGCCACGACCACCGCGAGGGAGATTCCTTTTTTCATATCGGGACGAGGATAGCCCATTTACAGATATTTTTCAAACCGAACCATACGATCGAAAAATTAACCCAAAATCAGGCTTCCCGGACTTTTTCCATTTTCGTGATAAAGCTTTCCTCAAAAATGTGTATTTTGTTCCTATGAAAACAATCTTGCTTGGATTCACCCTCTTGGTCACCCCTCTCTTCGCCGCCCCTCCCGAAGGATTCACCTCTCTTTTCAATGGCAAGAACTTCACCGGTTGGTGGGGAGCTGCCACTGAAAACCCCGTAAAATACCTCGCTCTCCCGGCAGAAAAACTTGCTGAAAAGAAAAAGAAGAGCCTCGAAAATATCGCCAAGCACTGGAAAGTCGGTGATGGCATCATCCACAACGACGGCCACGGTCTCTTTCTCACCACCGAGAAAAACTACGCCGACTTTGAGCTGCAGCTCGAATACAAGCTCGCCCCGAAAGCCGACAGCGGCATTTACCTCCGCGGTATTCCGCAAGTCCAACTTTGGGATACTACCGAAGCTGGAGGCAGCTGGAAACATGGCGCAAAGAAGGGTTCCGGCGGCCTCTGGAATAATCCCAAAGGCACTCCTGGTCGAGAGCCACTCGTTCACGCCGACAAACCCGTAGGAGAATGGAACACTATTGTCATTCAGCTAATCGGCGAAAAAGTAACAATCCATCTCAACGAAAAGCTCATCGTTGATCAGAAAAAAACTTTATAACTACTTCGATAAGAAGGGCCCACTTCCAAAAGCCGGACCAATCCAATTACAGACCCACGGCGCTCCCGTCCAATGGCGTAACATCTACGTGAAAGAACTCTAGTCGCAGCAAACTCAACCACGAAACAGGCACGATTAGGGGAGGGCCCTAATTCGTGTCTTTTTATTTTTAGGAGCCCAGCCAGAATCGCTTCACGATGAAGATCAAACGACATCAAGTAATCATTGCCGCTCTTATCATTTTGGGCGTGAGCTTTCTTGTCATCGGGGTCTTCCACCAAAAAGAGCCTATAAAATACTTCGCCCACTCGCTGCGAACCTGGCAGGAAGCCGATTCAGTTGCAGGTTATCCTATTCCTACCGCTTACGATGAAGAGGGTAGCCCAACCGAATTCAAAATAACAAAATTTCAACCCAACCTCAGCACCATGTCACCCATGGAGCTCTACCGCCTCCCCACCGCTCGGGGGTTTACAAATCTAGATAGTAATGACGCCAAAGCTGCTGGCACCGGTCTAGTTCTTTTTACGGGAAATCCAAATGGCTACAACGGAAAGGCCGTTCTTCTTGGCCACCGCCTCCCCAACAAGTCGATTGTACAAACTTTCTATAGCGGCCTCTCCGAAATCGACGTAAAAGTCGGACAACATGTCCCACGTGCCACAACACTCGGCACGGGAGGCCAACTTTTGGAGGTTAGAGCCGGTTCCTCAATCGATATCGCCAAAGAAACATTTGGAGATGTGTCCATGAACTCTCAAGATAAACCGCCCGCACCCAACCGAATCGCTCTTGCCGAGTTTTTTTCCGAATATCAACTCAAAGAAACCGTAGCCGACCCGCTTGAGGTCATCCAACAAAATGGATTAGAGAAAGCCCGAAACGAGCTTGATATCGGCGTTCGCTTCAGAAACAAGGCAAGTGATCGACAAAAAGGCGCTGTGAAAGACTAGCGGCCCTGTGCAAGACGATCGGCGAGAACATCAGGAAGGCCCGCAGCGCGGATTTTCCCCTGGGTAGCAGCGAGATCATACTCAATGCGACGGAAAGTCACCGTTGAAGTGGGCATGTCATAAATCACATAACAGGCACGCCAATCGCCATCACGAGGCTGACCGACAGATCCGGTATTAATAAAATATTTCATCCCAGCTTCGATGACTACCGTATCAGCCTCAACTTCCGACACTTTTGAATCACGAACAAAAACCCGAGGGATATGAGTATGGCCGTGAAAACAGAGATTCGTAAACTGATAAGAAAAGTTTGAAATCGCATCAAACTTGTTGGTCACATAATTCCACGCCTGAGGCTGATCCAATGTAGAGTGAACGACCGTGAAACTCTCTACCTGTCGGACCATTCTGATTTTACGAAGCCAATCACGCTGCTCATCGCTGAGCTGTTCCCTAGTCCACTGCAGCGCAGAGGCCGCCACCGGATTCATGCTAGCAAGACTATGATTGCCCGAAGCATCTTCATCATGATTCCCTTTTACGACTGGCCAGTTATTTTCGCGCACCCGTTCCAGACAAGCAGAAGGATCCGCGTTATAGCCGACAATGTCTCCCATACAAACGTGGTCGGTACACCCCTGCTGCGCAGCGTCAGCTAAGACGGCGTCGAGGGCCTCCAAGTTGGCGTGAATATCTCCGAACAGGGCGATGCGCATAAGCGTGGAGGAATATTAACAATCGCCAGCCCTTCGCCAACTGTAAAAGTTAGATAACAACCTGATTTTGAGTTCCCCGCTTCCGGCTTTCATTTACCGAGCTGAACTATCTCTATCTCTCTTTTCAAACTCCCTCTTCCAGACACTGGGATAGAGCGGTCGTTTGGGTTCGGTTATGTAAGGATTGAGTGAATCAGGAACCTTCAGTTTATCGATCAACTGCTTCATAATCATTTCGTAATTCCCGGGATAATAACCATCTTGTTTTATCCGAATCCAGTAATTGTAAAGATCTAGATAAGCTAATTCATCTGTCGCAAAGACCTGATCTATCCGGGGACGAAGCACACCATTAGGTAGATCAGTATTACTCCCTAGTATCAAAGCTAGGACGCGGAACGTGGGAATCCTAAAATGGAATTTTTGATTTTCTAGTAGCAGCTTCATCATTTCATCGTAAGCCTCGATTTCTCTCCCCGGAATTCGCGCGATGGTGAGGAGATAACGTCGGCGGTAAACCGGGTTACGTGAATTCCGGAGCTCCCTGAAGGCTTCCGCGGCACGCTCCAAATCGGGCCTTTTAAATTCATTCGACCACATCGCACCCCGGTCGAACCAAAGATTCTCGGAAGCTGGATTGTATTTCAAACCCTCACGATACATTGCGTCTCCCTTCTCGAGAAATTCCATCTCAAAAAGTCGCTGCTTAGCCGGGCTGAAGCTTTGATTCCGTCTTGCCCACGACGCGGCATTCCAGCCAAGGTGCCAAGCACCAGTGTTCCAATAATACGCATTGTAGGGATCGAGAGCCGTGATGACTTCGAAGTCTTTTTCAAGCTCATACCAGTTGTTGTTCTCAAAGTGATCAAATGCTCCAATACTCATGAAAGAAGCCATCACAGAGCGCAAACCACCGAAGGTTCCCGCCAAACTGGTCTGTCCCATTTTACTCCATATTTCTGAATCAATTTGAGGATGGGCAATTTTTCGCTCACGGAGATCCTCCATGAATTTCTGCTCCTTGGGCATTCGAAAATACCCCGTTCCGCACAAAACTGCGGCAATCACGATCAGGTTCCGAGTGGTCTTAAAGTTCCTCATTCCCACGCCTCTTAAAATTCCTTATCCGAAAAGACAAACCACGAGAGCACCACGTAGATCCCAACGTAAATCGCCGCGAGTCCCCCAAGCTGCGTCATATCGGCCTGTAAAACATTCTCCGCCCTTACTGCTCCGTCGGTTATCGATTCAAAGAGTTTGAAGTCCGGAAAGACCAGCGAAACGAAAGTATTTAAAATTCGCTCCGCCATATTCGGATCTCCTCCAGAGATGGGATCAGTAAAAAGTGCTTCCCGCGCCACTGACTGAAATGATCCTATGATCCAAATCATCGAACTAGTCGCAATCGTGAAAATTGTCGACGTCGAAAAAGTCGAAATTAAGAGTGCCACCGCTGCAATCACAGAGGCCTTTAGGAAGTGTGCTATGACACCATATTGTAAAATTAAAGTCGGACCATGCGCTGCAATTTCAGCGCGACCTGCCGCCAAATCAGCCTCCGGGTAATCCAGCTTTTTCATATATTGGGTTGCCTCAACCAATTTCTCTTCGGTTCGAAAATGTAAGGTGGCCACCAGCAACACATCCATCACAACCATTGCGATAAAGATCACCGCCATAACACCAAGAACATTACCCACCAAATAATCAAACCGAGGCACCGGTTTGCAGAGAATCGTGTAAAGCGTCCGATCCTCAATATCGCCTGGAATGAGTAAGGCGGTGGCGACAATGCCAAACATCGAGCTGAAAACCATCATTGTCCCGAGACAGATATTCTTGTGCATTCTCAATTCCTGCTCCGGTTGGAGAGTCTCCGCACCTTGATACCAGATCAGGTCAAGAAATTGGATTCCCACAAAGAGAAGTGCGATAGGCGCTAAAAAATAAAACACCTTCATACGCACCAACTGTGTCACAGTGCTTTGCGCCACGATCAAAATACGACGCAGAGAAAAAAAGGAAATAGAGGCTTGGCGGCTCATGATATCATAAAATGGTTCAGGTCCCTGGGTTCTTACTTGCTGACTGCTTTTCGCTTTGCATCCGACATTGTTTCACGAAGAAACAAATCCTCGAGCGTGGTCCGAGCATTACCCTCCGAAACCACCTCGGCCTGATGAGTGACATCGACCAAAGAACGAATTTGATCCAACAAATTCTCGCTGGCATTTTCCAAAATGATTTCAGTGCGGTTCTCCACCGAAATCAACTCATCTAGACGCCCTTCGTTCACCAAAACACCCTGATGAATAATTCCTACCCTGTCACAAACTTGCTGAACCTGCTCAAGCAAATGGGAGCAGAGAAAAACCGTAATGCCACGATTCTTCAGCTCTAAAATGAGATCTCGAATTTGGCGGGATCCCGTGGGATCAACCCCGGCCGTCGGTTCATCAAGAACCAACAACCGTGGATCCTGGACCATCGCTTGTGCCAGCCCTATTCTTTGCAGCATTCCTTTAGAAAACCCCCTCAATCGCCGATCACGAGCATCCTGCAATCCCACCAACTCAAGTAACTCCCCAACTCGCTCCTTAAGTTTACGACCTCGCATGCCACAAAGTTTTCCGTAAAATCGAACCGTTTCCGCCGCAGTAAGGTGCTTATAGAAATAGGGATTCTCCGGAAGAAAACCGACTTCATTCCGAGAATCCACTTTTAGGGAATTCCGCCCGAAAATTGCAGTCGCCCCCGAGGTCGGAGCAACTAGCCCCAGAACGGCCTTCATCGTCGTAGATTTTCCCGAGCCATTGGGACCAATCAGCCCATACACCTCTCCCGGAGCAATCTGGAGCGAAACATCGTTCACGGCGCGTACGTTCTTTACCCCCAAAGCCCCTTTGAAGTCTTTTACCAAATTCTTGACCTCTACCGCTGGAACGTCGTTCATCGTTCACAAGTTCTACTTCATTCACTGAACGCGTGCAAGTAAGCGGATGGGTTAGCGAAACAAAAATTATTCTCCTTAAAGAAGAAAATCATCTGCAAAACACGAAGCCCCCTAAAATGAGAACCAAAAGACGTCACCGCTCAAATCAAACAATTACTTGTTTTCTATTTTTGAAGCCCGCCGAAGGGCATCCGTCTCGGGCTTTTTTCTTTTCCCAATCCAAATTCCCTATCCACCATCTACGCCATGAACAACTACCTCATTGAGCAACTCGACGATCTCGCCGGTACCCCCTGCCCCTGCGGCACCTCACGGCGTGCTTTCTGCGTTCCCGAAAACCCCATCGCCAGTATTCACCTGGTCGAGATTTCCAAAGAGGCCCGCACCCATTACCATAAGAAGATGACAGAGATTTATCTCGTGCTGGAAGGTGAAGGACAAATCGAACTCGACGGTGAAGTCATCCCCGTAAAGCCGATGACGACCATCCTGATCAAGCCAGGTTGCCGACACCGAGCTATCGGGGAGATGAAGATCATTAATATCCCGGTCCCCACCTTCGATCCTTCCGACGAACACTTTGACGATCATCCCGAGTAAATTACCTAAAATCCCTTATTCTTGATGTCGTGATATCGAATTCGTGAAATTGATTTTTGAATTATGCGAGCGCAGTTTAGACTATAGGTAATATGAAGGGACAACTTCTAAACGATCCAGTCTTTGGGATGGCCGCGGGCCAATTCGACCGCGTGGCCGATTTCCTCAATCTCGACCACTCAGTCAGGGAACGCTGCAAATGGCCCAAGCGAATCCTCACTTTCAGTCTGCCAGTCCATATGGATGATGGCCGCACCGAAGTTTTTTTTGGCTATCGCGTGCAACACCACCTTTCACGCGGCCCCGTGAAGGGAGGGCTAAGATTTCATCCCCATGTCAATGTGGGGGAAGTCGCCGCTCTCGCAATGTGGATGAATTGGAAATGCTCTCTGATGGGACTTCCTTACGGCGGCGGAAAAGGCGGTATCACTTGTGACCCTAGTAAACTAAGCATGGCCGAGCAGGAAAGGTTAACTAGGCGCTTCGCTCAAGAAATCACTCCCTTCATCGGACCAGAAATCGATGTTATGGCGCCTGACGTTGGCACCAACGCCCAGCATATGGCGTGGATTCTTGATACCTATTCAACACACCTAGGCCGTTTTGTTCCTGAAATCGTCACTGGAAAGCCAATCGAGTTGCAAGGCAGCGAAGGCCGTATTCAGGCCACTGGCCACGGAGTTTCTTTTCTCGCTACCCGAGCCCTCAACAAACTTGGCCTCCCCGTTCAAGGAGCAACCGCCATTGTCCAAGGTTACGGTAACGTCGGTTCATATGCTGTGGAAACCATGTCAGCCTACGGAATGAAAGTGCAGGGTGTTTCCGACATTACCGGAGCGATCTGGAATAGGAACGGGCTCGACGCTGAGAAACTTCGCGCACACGTCGCCCAAACCGGCGGCGTCGCCGGATTCGAAAGCGCCGAATCAGTCGACCCCAATGAAATGCTCCTGCGTGCATGCGACGTTTTGGTTCCAGCTGCACTCGAGCGTGTGATCACCGAGAACAACGCACCCAATCTCCGCTGTAAGATTCTCGCCGAAGCCGCAAATGGGCCTACCACCCAACCAGCCGATGCTATCATTGAGAAGCGCGGGGACATCTTTCTTATCCCCGACATCCTCTGTAATGCTGGCGGTGTCACCGTGAGTTACTTCGAGTGGGTTCAAAACCTCCAGCGCTTCCACTGGACCAAAACCGAAGTGCTTACCAAGCTAGAGACTAAGCTCGAAAAAGCTTTCGAATCCCTCCTCGCCTTCTGCGACCAACACAAATGCGGAACCCGCCTCGGAGCGCTCGCCACCGGCATAAAAAACGTCGCTCGCGTCAAAAAAACCCGTGGACTGTTTCCTTAACGGAATCATCTCACCCACCCGGAAAAACGAACCTGCCCTTAAATCAAATAAATCTGAATATCATTCGCTTTTCGTCCGTCAGACACTTGTCGACAAACCCCAAACACTTCTTACACTGATAGCCGCATGAAAACGATTGCATTCCTTGTCCTCTTTCTTGCATTTCCCGCAATGGCTCTACCCGATAAGCCTGAGAAAGGAGTGGTTTATGTTGAAGAATTTGCTCCGAAAGGAATCAAGCTCAAAGTCGAAAAACCAGGTTGGGTTTACTCGACAAAACAGGGTGGCCGAAAACGAGGCTCATTGAAAGTTGGCATCAATGTTGAGCTCGTTTCATTTACTGAGAAAGCCTATTTTGTGCGGGGAAAACGTGATAATGGTATCGGAGTTTCCGGATGGGTCACCCCAACTTCCTTTTCTTCCAAAGACCCAAAATTTGTAGCAAAACTCAAGCAAGTTCATGCCCGACAACTTCTTGTTCGGGAACTCATTGAAAAAAAAGAAGTTGCGATTGGAATGACACCCGAAGAGGTCAGCAAAATCCACACCCGCCCGACCAAAACTAAAGTAAAGCGTACTGCAAAAGGACAGACTACCATTTGGGAGTTCATTAAGTATGAAACCATCAGCCACTTTAATACTGTGCGTGACCCCTCCACCGGCCAGATTTTCCGCCAGTTGACTCACACCACGAACGAGGAAAAATCCAAGATCGTCGTAGAATTTGAAAATGGCTTTGCGTCATCCATTGAAATCAGCAAAAACAACGGCCCCGGAAATCCAACCACCGTAGGCGCACCCATCATTTTCGCTTGGTAATACCCTAGTTGCCGTAGCGCCGAGATCACTGCACTAGAGGCCCAATAAATCTCAAACTTCCCAAAAGCCACCACTCAAAATAAAATTGCTGACAAGGCTAGAACGGAGGGCTTGTCTTCATTAGGCCCTATTCATAAAAGTCACCGTGCGCTACCTCCTGATACTTCTCTTACTGCCTCTGGCCACCTTCGCCAGACGGCCTAATATCATCTTCGTAATGGTCGACGACGCCGGCACTGGTGATTTTTCACCATACGGTGGCAATTTTATCAAAACTCCAGTGATGGCCAAATTGGCTAAAGAGGGAATGCAATTCACGCGTGCGTATTCTGGCTCGGCTGTCTGTGGACCGACCCGCTGTGTTCTCATGACCGGCCTTCATCCCGGACACTGCCACCGTCGAGCCAACCGGTCCCGCAACGGGCTCATTCCCCTTCCTGAAAAAACTCAAACAGTCGCCTCAATGCTTAAAAAAGCAGGCTATGCCACGGGAGGCTTCGGGAAATGGGGCCTTGGAAATCCCGGAACCACAGGCGTCCCCGAGAAGCTAGGGTTCGACCTTTGGTATGGATACTACGATCAAGTCCACGCGCACGATTACTATCCAGAATACTTGGTCCGAAACAGTAAACGTGAAGAGTTGCCAGCAAACAAAAATGTTTACAATGGAAGTTACACCCACTACCTCATCGAAAACGAGACACTCAAGTTTATCGAGGACCATAAAGACGAACCTTTTTTTTGCTACGCCGCTTGGACCCCGCCTCACGGCGACTATGTCATACCACATGACGATCCCAACTACCTTCAGTACGAAAAAAAGTCATGGAGCCAAAAAGATAAAAACTATGCCGGAATGGTGAGCCTCCTAGACCAAGGAGTCGGGCGTATCGCGGATAAGCTAAAGAAACTTGGCATCGCAGAAAACACTCTACTTATTTACACCTCCGACAACGGAGCAAATGCGTCTTTTGCCAAAACCCTACGAAGCAACGGTATCTTACGTGGGGTTAAACGATCGCTTTACGAAGGCGGAATTCGAGCTCCTTTTATCGCCCACTGGCCAAAAAAAATCTCTCCTGGAACTCAATCGGATCTTCTCACTACACACGTCGACCTCATGGCAACCGCCGCCGAGATTGCCGAAACTGAAATCCCGATCAAGTCTGATGGAATCTCCATCCTTCCCACCCTTCTCGGTAAACCACAAAAGGTAAAACATGATTTTATTTACTTTGAAATCTACGAAGGCCCCTTTCAGCAATCCGTTCGCGTAGGCGATTGGAAAGGCTATCGCCGAGGCCTGAAAGACCCGGTCGAACTCTACGATCTCTCCAAGGATCCATCAGAAAAAAACAACATCGCTGATAAACATCCGGATGTTGCTCGAAATCTTGCGGGAATTCTCGTCAAACAACACGCGCCAAGTCCTCACTTCACCGCTCCCAATCACTTCACAAAGAAGGCTCGAAAGCGCAGACGAAAAGAGAGCGGCATGTAACCCTGAGCGAATTAACCGAGACGGGAGTCATCATTGAAAGTTAGCATGAAAGTCACTATCCTTTTCGATTGGCTTCAACGACAGAGTCGGTCAGCCTTTTGCCCCCTCTGATGCAGCCTGACTACCACATCGAGGATCTCGTTCACCAAACCGGGAACCTCGTAGTTTACCGCGTGACCACACGTGATCAGATTCCCCTTGCACTCGTGCGTCTCAGATACGATGACGAAACCCTAACGAAGCTAAAGGACGGAGTGTTCGAGAGCGCACTTGCACAACTCATGCAGCTCAACCATGACTGCCTCCGGTCCGTCGTGAACGGGGGACTCGATCCTGTTGACGGCTACCCATGGGTCGCCGCCCGATGGTGGGATGGAGTTGCCCTTACCGACCGGGTGCGCCATCACGACCTGACCGAAGAGGAGCTTCTTCGGATTCAGGCCTATTCCAAATCGCTCATCAATGCCCTTGGCCCGATAGCAGGGACCGTCGCCTTCACCCCGGCATCAATTGTGACCTGCGGCGAGGGAGAACAAACTATCGACACCTTTTCTATCGACTACCATTCGTGGTTTGCCGCCTTTGCGCACGGAATTCATCCGGCTGATCTCGTCGATATTCGCGGGAAATACAAAGCTCTCACCACTTACCTCAGACGTCAGGCCGGACTAGCCTCCACGTCTTTACTCACTTCGCTCGAAGCGCTTCCATCACAGCCTGAACAATCGATTGCTCTTCCTTCGGCTGCCAAGCCTTCTCCACTCAAAATCCTTCTCCTTCTCATCCTCAGCGCGGTTGGCTACTTTGGCTGGAAACTTAGTGATCGCGAACCCACTACCGAAAAAAGCCCAAACACCCTCGAAAGCGCTCCAAAAAAAAATACGCCTAGCATCAAGAAACCTCTTACTCATTCCGTTGCTTCAATCAAACCTTCCAAAAAAGAAGCCCCAGAAGTTAAGATAACCGCTCGACCGAAGAACTCTGCCGGATTTGCCCGTATCGATCCAACAAGCCCCTATTCGCTCGATAACAAAATTGGCAAATGGATCACTTTTGAAACGACGCCCAAAAAAGTCGACGAGCAAGGACGTCTAATCATTCCCGATTCTGAAATTCGCGCCGTAGCACCAGCCGCGTCTGGTAAATTGGTCAAGTCAGCTCTCCGAAACAAGGTCACCTTACGGGGCTTCCTAGCCTCCCCGACTGTTCTTCGAATCGTTAATCCTGATGACCTCATAGTCACCTACCTCATGCAGGACTACTACACGATCGATGATGAACCCCAGATTAGGAAACAATTTACTGAAGCCGGTCAGGTGATCCCGGTCCGTGCGGTGGTTCAAGAAGTGACCAAATCACAATCAGGAAAAACCCTTTATCTCCAATTTAAACCAGCCCCCCCTGAATTCACGGGAAGGATCGAAAAAAGTAAGGCAGAAGCAGGCCTCAACGAAACTTATCTCAAATCGCTGATTGGAAAAATGATCGAGATTAAAGGGCGGGCGCGAAAGAGTGCCAACAGCAGCCGTTTATCCATCGTCTTGACGAGCCAATCACAAATCAGACTCATCGAATAAACCCACCATGCCCGCCCCCAAAGTACTCGTCATTGGCACCGGAGAATACGTCACCGGGCTTGTGCACGGATCCGAATCCACCTCAGACAAAGGCGCGGGGATTGTTGCGCTCACTCTCTTTGACCTCCGTGAACGAGGCCTAGTGTCTGCTATCATCCTCGCCGGATCCAATGGTTCCAAGTTCCCACTCGTTCGCTCGCATTTCAATCAACTCATCGCAGAACGGTACGAGATGGACACTTCCTTCCGGAGCTTTCCAGATGACGATCAAAAAGACTCCAACGCGTGGAAAAACGCCCTGCAAGAGCTCAACCCAGGCGATGCCGTGATCATCTTTACACCAGACGATCTTCATTACGAGATGGCATATACTGCAGCTAGTAAGGGGCTCAATGTTCTGGTTGCAAAACCAATCGTCAAAACTATCGAGGAGCATGACTCACTGATCGAAATCTCTCGTGAAAAGAAGGGCATGATTGCCATGGAAGTTCATAAGCGGTGGGATCCCATTTACTCGGATGCTCGTGAAAAAATGCGGGATCTCGGAGAATTTTCGTACTTCTCTAGTTACATGTCACAGCCCAAATCTCAGCTCGATTCTTTCCGCGATTGGGCTGGGAAATCGTCTGATATTTCCTACTACCTTAACACACACCACATTGACTTTCATTGCTGGGCTCTCGATGGCCTTGCGCGTCCTATTTCGGTTATTGCCTCCTCCTCCACCGGCTTCGCTACAAGTCAAGGTCTACCCACCGAGGATTCTATCACCCTGATGGTCGATTGGTTGAATAATTCTGGAACCAAAGCCACCGCGGTTTATACCTCCTCCTGGATTGCGGCGAAAGCTGAGGTCCATTCACAGCAACGATTCTTCGCCCTCCATCACAAAGGCGAGGTCCGAATCGACCAGGCTCATCGCGGGTATGATTTTGCTTCGGATGCCGGTGGATATCAATCACCCAACCCTCTCTTTTTCCGATACACTCCGGATGCCAACGGTCGCTTTGCGGGACAATCCAGTTACGGCTATCAAAGCATCGCCGACTTCATTCTAGGTAAGCGAGAAACCCTCGCCACCATAGAAACGACGCGGCCTACCACTTCCATCCTCGAAAGTGGCCGCGAAAGCCTTGATACCGGCAAGAGAGTGGACCTTTAAACCCGTTCCATATTGCCCTGAGCAACCAGTAAGTGAGAGAAACTTCAGCAACCTCAAATCCAGAAAAGTCTTAGGATCTTTCTATCCCTGGAGTTTTCTAATCTGGAATTTAGCTCAGATGCTATCTTCCGCGACCGCCGCGACCATAATCACGGCGAGTCGTAATGGATTCTACCGCTTCCTCGGAAAGACCGCTCGATGCAATCCACTCTTCGGCAGCCGTCTTATCATTGCGATACCAATCACGAGCCACATCGACCATTGTCTCCTCCCGGATTCCTTCATCGTTAATCGTTTTGGCCCACTCCATCGCACTCCCTGGATCCTCTCGGGAAACACGAGTGGCATATCCTCCCACCGCAGCATCACGTTCAGGTGACTCCTTTAGACTTGATAGATACTCTCCTGCTGCTGCCGGATCCTGACGCGCCCAACTTTGCATCGCCTCCTCATAAGCCTCGGCCTTTGACTTCCCTGAAAGATTCTCAGCCCAATCCATGACGGCCTTCGGATCTTCATCAGCCCAGTCATCAGCTAGGCGATTCACGGCCGGAGCCGCCGCATCCTCATCACCAAATTGTGCAATCCACTCCGCAGCTTCCGCGCGGTCTTCATTCATGATTTCCATAGTCACCCGGGCAAGAGCACCAGTTCTTAGTTCGGGCTCTTTCACGGTATCAACCCAAGTCTTCGCCTGATCTAGGCCTTGCTCGAGCATCTCATCAGTCACCATCGCCATATAAAACCCTTTCGTTCGAGCGCTATCTTCACTGTCAGGAAGATTACGAACAAATCCCATGGCTTCATCTACTCCATTCACCAACATTCCTTGGAGCACGCCGAATGCTGCTCCGCGCTGCTCGCGCTCGTCCTCGATACCACCCAAGTATGCCGAAGCTTCCGCACCATTCACAGTCGCCCAGCCGGCCAACACTCCAGAAAGCGCGCCAGAACCACGCCCTCCACGGCCACGCCAATCATCCCGATCATTTTCACCTTCCTCAGACGCTATTTCTTTCAAGGTCGCCACTGCTCCCGCGCCATCAATTCGGCCCCAAGCATTTGCCAAAAGTCGAATTTGGTCTTCACCACCACGACTAAATGGCCCTCCCCGGCGTCCCTCGCGGAGAGCTAAGAATGCGCTCCTAGCATTCTCAGGTGTAAGGTTTTCGAGTAAAGCTGCGAACATCTTCTGGCGTAGAAGAGGATCATTGGTCTTTGAAATCTCTTTGATGGCGCTGGTCATATCTTCGCCAGAAATGGAACCATTCATGAGATATTTAGAGATAAATTCTGATTCCGGGCCAGCAGAACGGACTCCACCTCCAGACGGTCTCGAGCCTGTCATAAAGCGACTTTTGCGATCCGCAGACTCTGGACCAGAAGAGTTTTTCTGATCACTCCCCGAATCTGGGCGGACAAACCAACCCAAGCCGAAAGCTGCTGCCGCCGTCAGAGAAAATAGAGGAATAAGTGTCGAATTCTTCATAGGTAAGGATTTACTAACAACTTAGTAACCATTCTGTCTCTCAAAAGTTGCGCCTAATTTTTGCTTCACCCCATCATTCTTCAAGAATCAAATCCGACCAGCGAGACTCTCTCTTGCAATCGTGAAGCTTTCCCATCACCTGGTAAGTGTTATCAAGCGGCCCGCAAGCGCAATCGAAACTTGCATCCAAGCCCGATTTGAGAGCATCCCCCCGTCCTTCAAACTACTTCTCCATGACTCTGAACGAATTACTCTCTGGCCTCCCACCTGAAATCTCTGATGATCTCACTCCGGAAATTCATAACTTCCTAATTGAATCTAAAAAAACCATCGTAGTTCTTGATGATGAAGCTTCCGGAACCCAAACCCTCTTCGATGTACCAGTCATCACCGACCTGACACCAACCATCATCAAGGACGCAATTGATGAAGCTCCTCCCGTGCTTTTTCTCCTCACCAATTCAAGAACACTTAACGAGGAACAAACCACCAAACTTCATCAAAATCTCGGAGAGACACTCAAGGAATTCCAAGACGACGTCATTATTATCTCGCGATCCGACTCGAACCTCCGAGGCCACTTCCCACTCGAGACTAACACCCTTCGCAAAGCCCTCGAGATCCCGGAGGCCCCAATCCTTTTCATCCCCTTCTCCGCGAATGGTGGATGCCTCACCTTAAACGATACCCATTATATCGTCGAAGGGGATAACGCAACTCCAGTCCATCTCACCCCCTTCGCCAAAGATAACGCCTTTCCATTCTCACACTCCTATCTGCCAGACTATCTCGCCGAGAAATCAAAAGATCCGCTTGATATTCAATCTCTCTCTCTTCCAGATCTTCGCTCTGGAGACATCTCCACCAAGCTCGCTAAACTGCCAAATGGCTCGACCTGCATCGTCAACGCAACCTCGTTGAAAGATCTCAATATTCTCTCCCTTGCCCTCCTCAAAAGCGATCGCCGCTTCATAATTCGCTCAGCCTCTTCTTTCGTGCAATCGCTCGCCGGAATCCCCTCCCGTCCACCTCTTGAGCCATATTATTAAATGATTTTCTTAATGATGTTATATTGGTCTGATTATCATTAGCTCTTAACTCGATTAGTGTTCCACCCTTAAAATCTACACCAAAAAACGCACCTGCTCTCACCGCAATCAAACTCAGTATCCCTGACATCATTAACTCTACCTTCAACCTCAAGAGCACGATTGCTGATGTCCTGACCGCCATGACCTCTGGTCAAAATGTCGTCCTCTTCACCTCGCACAGAAATTTCGATAGCGAAGATGGCCTCAAAATTACCCATAGCATTTCCCAAGCACTGATCGATATTGTCCAAGGGATCAGAGAACGTCCTTCGTTTCTTGTCGCCGAAGGCGCCATCACCTCGTTCGCAATTGCAACCGATGCACTCGGAGTCAAACAAGCTCAAGTCCTTGGCCAAATTATTCCCGGCGTCCCAGTGTGGACGATCGGGAATGAAACCCTTCACCCTGGTCTCGCTTATGTCATTTTCCCTAGCAATCTTGGCGGGGCAGACGCCCTCACCCTCGCTGTAGAAAAATTCGCGCCTGTCCTCTAGTGAGACCACTCTCAAACCCATCTGTATCACCGAACGTAAAGAGGACCTTTAGATGAATCCTCACCTGAGATTTTTTAAGTATTCTTTATGCTCTGGTGACACCGGAATCGTCCCTCCGCACTAGCGGTCCGCGATCGATCCCTTCTTCATCGAAGCAAAAAGGATTTCAATTGAGCCCTGAACCACCTTCCAAATTCCAAAAGCTAACAAAATTGCCGCGAAGAAACCCAGCAACCAAGGAAGGAGAGGTAGAGCTATGAATCCGGTTCCAAAACGACTAACTTCGAGTTCATTTAATCGGAACCCAAAGTAACAAGCCACCGCGATCGACAGGCAAGCTAACCCAAGCCCCAAACCTTTAAGCCCATCAATTCGAAGGCTCTTCACCCGCTCCGCCCGAGCTGCTTGGTAGATCAATTCAGCTCGTTCACCCGTCACCTTATTAACTCTAAGCCTCCGAAAAATCGCTTCCCGATCTTCATCCCAAAGAACCATTTTTAGGACCACCTCAAACTGGGGTTCTTCTTTCACCATATCTGAAAACTAACCTAGGATTCCGAACGAGTCACCTCAAGCCTTACGAAGTTTGAAACCCATCAACAAAACACTTCTAAGACTTTAGGCCACTCGCTCTTACAACCATTTTTTAAAAACCACTATCAACTCGGAAAGCCTGCTTTCGTTCAATCAAATTTTCGACTACCTTAATCGCCCGAGTCTCAATCTAACTCTCTGATATGCACCCTTTATTTTTCAGGTCCCCCTTTTTCCCTTTATTGATTATCTCACTCGTATTCGGCTCCGGACTTTCTTCGAAGGCTAGCCTCAAGCTTTATGATCAATCTCTTGCTGCCGATGAAATTGGAGGAGGGCCTATATCGATTTCGAAGCTTACTTCAGCCACCACTCTCAATGGTTCAAATAGCTTTGCCTTTAACTTTGGAGTAATCAGCGGTGAATCGACTTTCGAATTTATCGTCGAGGGCGATCCCGTAGCCGGAGGGCGAGATGGTTATCTCGCTGTCGGATCAAATTCTTCAAGTAGCCTGCGCTACGAACAGTGGAGCGACACCGGGCAACTCGGCTTCACACAGGGAGGAGTAGCTGATTATACGTTCAGCCCACTTGTTCTTTCTCCGACCGAGGCAACCCACGTTGCCTATGTCTGGGACGGTGACGGGCGAATGGACCTCTACCTCGATGGAACACTCGTCGGACAAAACACCGCGGTAGCAAGCAGCTTCAACATGCCGACCGGTAACGGCCTTCTTGGGAACAATTCGGCGGCCGGTAACGAAGGAATGGTTGGGACTATTCATCGCGTCACTATTTACAATGAAGCGCTAACCTCTGAAGACATCGAAAGACATTCCAATGCCTACAACGATGTTCCCGAACCTCCTACCATCAATTCCTTTACGGCATCGCCCGAGGCCTTCCTTGCGCCAGGAAGTTCTACCCTTAATTGGTCTGTGACAGATGCTACCTCACTCTCGATCAACGGCGTAAATGTTACCGGACAAAGTCAACTCCTCGTCTTCCCGCCCTCGACAACAACCTACACTCTAAGTGCCTCCAATGAAGATGGAACATCCACTCAAAATGTCGTTGTCACTGTAAATCCAGTGCCACAAATCACCTCTTTCATCTCCGATCGTATCACGATCAATGCAGGCGAGAGCGTCACCCTAAGGTGGTCGACGAAATTTGCTGATGCATGGGAAATTACTCCCGCACCCGGCGACGTGAGTGCCCAAACGAGCGATGGTGATGGGTCTGTCATACTTTCTCCCAGTGGGACTACCACATACACTTTGACTACCGCAAATTCCTCTGGCTCAAAAACTTCAGAAATCAAAATTATGGTAGCAATGGTCGCAGATCATCCAGTCATTTCAGAATTCATGGCCGCTAATGAAACAGGCCTACAAGACGGAGACGGCGAATTTTCTGACTGGATTGAAATCTTCAATCCAACCGCTTCCAGCGTCGATCTAAGTTCCTACTTCCTCACCGAGGACTCATCAGATCTCACCAAATGGTCATTTCCGCGGCTTCCCCTCGCTCCGGGAGAACGAACTATTATTTTTGCTTCAGGCAAGGGTGCGGCCGGGCCAGCTGGGGAAATCCATACGAACTTTAAGCTTAGCGCTGGTGGTGAATATTTGGCTCTCGTAACCGCCAGCGGATCAATACTCCTTCAGGAATTCGCCCCCACTTATCCAGCCCTTGATGAGGATGTTTCTTACGGAATTCTGAGAGGAGATTTGTCTACCTCTCGCGTTCTTGGCAACCCAACTCCCGGTCAACTAAACGATGCTTCGATACCACCACCCTCCGCGGTCACCTTCTCCCTCAACAGCCGTACATTTTCGGAACCTCTCAATCTTTCTCTCGCCACCGAAACAGCGGGTGCATCGATTTATTATACCACCGATGGATCAACTCCCTCGACCGACAATGGAATCCTTTACTCCTCAGCCATCAACCTGACTAGCACCAGTCATCTTCGTGCCATCGCCCTCAGAGAAGGAGTCGCTGGACCAATTTCTGGTGAAAACTTCATCCGGCTCGCCGCAGATCTCGTCAACTACGAATCCGACCTCCCACTCATGATTATCGATAACTTCGGTGCAGGAACAGTGCCTGCAAAAAGCTGGAGTGGCACCGGATCCGGGGTCCAACAGGTGGCGCGCCAAAACGCCGTTTGGGCCACTTTCGATCGCAACGAAACGACTGGTCTGGCCTCATTGACGGACCCTCCCCAAATGATCAGTCGGACTGGAATTCGTGGTCGTGGCGCCTTCTCCAGCACCTGGTCTCAAAAACCATACAGCATGGAGGTGTGGGATGAGAACGGAGAGGAAAAGGAGGTAAATGTCCTAGGTATGCCGGCTCATTCTGACTGGGTTCTCTATTACCCAGACACTGATCGCAACAAGGACCCCTCCATGATGTTCAACACCTTCATGTATGAGTTGAGCAATAATATGGGGCGATATGCCGCGCGCATTCGCTGGGTCGAAGCCTTCGTTAATACCAACGGAGGCGCCCTCTCTCTTGCCGATCGCCGTGGCGTCTATGCCATCTTTGAGAAAGTCTCCCGAGGAGAAGGAAGACTCGAATTCGACAAACTTACTGAAGACGGAACCGAAGGAGGTTGGTTGTTAGGCCTAAATAGAATGGACTCTATCCCAGTCGGGGGTTACCCCACAGAAAATGGATCGACCCGGCCTCAGCTTTTCCACACCCGGGGCCCAAACCGCGTCTCACAGACCTCGGCCAATAGTGCCGGTGGAGGCGATGACATTCCGAGACAAAGCAACGGTTTTCTAAATTTTGACAATCCCAACGGCTACCGAATCACTCCGACTCAGCGGTCTGCCATTGAAGATTGGTTTGCTACGTTTGAAGACGTTCTTTACGACGACGCTCAATGGTTGGACCCGGTCGATGGCTACCAGAAGTATCTCGATGCTGAAGATTTCGTGGAATACTTCATCTTCAATAACCTGAGCCGGAATGGCGATGGCATGTTGATCAGCATGTTCCCCTGGAAGGGTGACGATGACAAACTACGGATGGGTCCAGCCTGGGATTACAATTGGAGCAGCTACTACGTCGGAGGAGGGCCTACCGGCACTTTCCGCCATCGAGGCGACCGTCTCTGGTATCGCCGCCTCTTCGATGATCCAGATTTCGAACAACTCTACGTGGATCGATGGTTCTATCATCGCGACCGCGCAATGAGTAACACCGGGATCGAATCCATCGTTAATGGACAGGCCGCTGAAATCGGGACCACAAGGGCCATCCGACAGGGGTTCTCCAATGAAGGGAGTTGGAACAGCGAGCTCAATACCTTTAAGAATTGGCTCACCACTCGAGCTGATTGGTATGATGGTCAATTCACTCCGCGCCCGGTTTACAATCAAAATGGCGGAGAAGTGACAGGTAATTTCATCGTCAAGTTTTCCCCGCCACCAGGAACGATCTATTATACCACGGATGGAAGCGACCCCCGCAGATCAGGCGGCGGCATCTCTTCTTCCGCTATTCAATTCGAAGGTGGCGTCACCATGACCAAGGTCGTTGCTGAGGGAGATGCAGTGAGAGTCACGATTCCTACCGCAACTGCTCCCCCTTCAGGGCTCGGTTGGACTTCAGCCTTATTTAACGACACCACCTGGCTGACTGGAACGACTGGGGTTGGCTACGACCGAGTTAACACCTACGACCCTCACGTCGGCCTCAATCTCGACGCCACGATGGATCGAGTCAATACCTCCGCTTACCTCAGATTAGAGTTCGATCTAACCAATGCCTCGAGTTACGACGTGATGAGGCTGAAGATGAAGTATGATGATGGTTTCGTTGCCTACCTCAACGGGGTCCTCATTGCCTCCGAAAATGCTCCTGCTGCTCTAGTTTGGGATTCAGGTGCCACCGCTGGTCATTCCGACAACGAGGCAGTCAACTTTGTGACCTTTGATGTCAACGCTCACGTGGGTGAATTAGTCAATGGCACCAACGTTCTAGCCGTCCACGGTTTGAATGACGGTATCGGAAGCTCCGATTTCCTCATTACCCCTGAACTCGAAGTGGGACAATCGACGGTTTCTAACGGACTCGTCTTAAACGAATCGGTATTGATCACCGCTCGCACCCGCGATGGTTCCGATTGGAGTGCGCCTGCAGAGGCTTACTTCCTAGTCGATACCATTCCAGCTAGCGCCGAAAATCTCGTCATCTCCGAATTTCACTACCGGCCTGCCGATGCTAGAGCAACAGAATTAGCGGCAGGATTTACCGACCGAGATGACTTTGAGTTTATCGAACTCATGAATCGTGGAAGCCAAACGATCAATTTAAGTGGAGTGAAGTTTATCGACGGTGTCACCTTTGATTTTTCGACCGCAGAGATCAGATCCTTGGATCCAGGAGCGCGCGTTCTCATCGTCAAGAACCTTACCGCTTTCGAAGAAAGATATGGAAATGCATTTTCTTCGAAAATCGCAGGTGAGTATTCCGGCAATCTCAGTAACGACGGTGAACTCATCACCCTGGTGGACGCCACTGACACCAATATTCTCTCCTTCACTTACAACGATCAATCACCATGGCCAGAGGAGCCGGATGGTGACAGCTACACGCTTGTTCTCATCAATCCAGTGAGACCACCAATACCAGAGTATGGAGATCCCGCTAATTGGCGTGCTAGTGCGAGTTCGGGAGGGTCTCCCGGAGATACCGGTTCCTCAAACTACAATGATTGGAAGATTGCCAATGGCCTTCCGATTCCCGAGACAGATGCTGACCCGGATCGGGATGGTAGAGACAACCTCCTAGAATATTTCGAGGGGACGAACCCAAATTCATCGGATCTTGCCTCGGGCACAATCGCCCTCGAATCACTCACCCTTGAAGGTATTGCCAACCACTATATTGTCTTCCGCTTCCGACGAAACCTGACCGCGGACGACGTTTCGCTTGCTCCTCAAATTTCCGTTGACCTCAATAATTGGCTCGAAGGGCCAGCCAACATCGTTTTGCACGAACGCACTCGAATCAGCGATACACAAGAAAACCTAGTCTTCCGTTCCACCGCACCCGCTGGATCAGCGCTTCAAAAATTTGGGAGGCTCAAGCTGCAATTGGAGTAAGGATCACATTGAATCCACTAGGGACGCTTGACCCTAAAAAAGATTTTTGTCTCACCTTCAAGTAAATTGCTCGGTGCCGAAAACGACTTCACCTTATCATCAGCAGGCACGCTATCATCCAGCTCATTCCATTCAACTAGATCGAATGAGTAATCGACTGCGTAGACTGCCCCAGGAATCGAGTTCCAGACGATGGTGATCAACCCATTGGCTTGGTTGAAGTCAATGGAGTTGACTTTAAATTCAGACGCGCCGGCCCCTGTAACAAAAGCATTTGCGTGTTGCTGAATCGTGGCATCATCCACCAAAATATCGTAGGTTGTGATGCGGTGGATCGTCCCAATCATTCCTTCATTTCCACCATCCCTAACATTCCCCAAATGTCCGGGGCCGGTGGGCATATCAAAGGTAGCTCCTGCAATGGAATCCGTGGAAGCGCCATTGATGAAAAGGTCCATGGTGCCAGTTGCTTGAGTCCAACGGTAAGTGACATGGGTGTCATCCGTAGGAGACACAGCATTGGGAGCTGAAAAAGTATTGTCAGCAACGCCTGCCCGGGTGAATCCAAGAGCACCCGTGTCATCCCATTGCTCATAGCGAAGGCTGTTGCCCGCATTAGCATCAGCTCTTCCGATGTATCCGTTCCGTCCACCGGTGTCTGGATCTCCACTCAGAATAAATTCGAAAGTGGCGTCGCCAGAGATTGCTCCAAAATCGAAGGGCTCGATATTTGTTCCATCAAACACGGCAGGCGTGGTTAAAACAGCCGCATAGGGCAGAATGCCAGTGCCACCGCCGTGGTCAGCTGAGATCACGGAGTCATAGGCGGACAGAAAACCCTCGTCAATCGGAGTGAAAGCGCTAAGGGCTACAAGGGTGACCGGGCTCCCTGGATCATCACTACCAATCTCAAGCTGAGCAGTGAAGCCACCTGTATTATCAGGGGTAAAAGTAACTTCAATATTCCCACTGCCACCAGCTGCAATAGACGCAGGACCACTCGCAGAAAACTTGGCAGCGTCGGTCCCGGTAATTTCGAGCGTCCTCAAGTTTAAAGCACGAGCCCTACCGAGATTCTGTATCTCTATTAACTGGGTTACTTCGACATCCGAAGCACCAAAATCAAGAGCGGGCTGGATACTAATCTGAGGGTCACGGATCAACCCCGATAGCTGCACTTCGGCCTCTGAATTGAGCGCGTCATTGCTAAAAATGGAAAAATCAGCTTCAACATCCCCGTTCGTTCCTCCTGGATCGACTGTATATTCCAAATCGATTTCTTCACCCGGATCAATATTAAGCGGCAAGGCAGTATCGATTGTAAAGTAGTCAGCATTTACTCCGTCCACCGTGACCGCTGTAATGGTCAAAACATTTGATTCACCCAAATTTTTTAGAACGAGTCCGAACGATTGCGCCGAACCATCGAGCACGAGATCCACGTTCATTGGAACCCCGATGCTGGGATCTCCGGTTGCCAACCAAGCATTTGCGTGTTGTTGAATCGTGGTATCATCCAGCAAACTATTGTAGGTCGTAACACGAGAAATCGTGCCGATCATTCCCTCATTTCCACCATCGCTAACGTTCCCCAAATGTCCAGGGCCGGTGGGCATCTCAAAGGTAGCTCCTGCAATGGAATCCGTGGCAGCACCATTGATGAAAAGGTCCATTGTGCCAGTTGCCTCAGTCCAGCGGTAGGTGACATGGGTGTCATCCGTAGGAGACGCAGCATTGGGAGCTGAAAAAGTATTGTCAGCAACGCCTGCCCGGGTGAATCCAAGAGCACCCGTGTCATCCCATTGCTCATAGCGAAGGCTGTTGCCCGGGTTCGCATCAGCTCTTCCGATATACCCGTTATTCCCCCCGGCGACTGGATCGCCACTCAGAATAAATTCAAAAGTGGCATCACCAGAAATCGTTCCAAAATCAAAAAGTTCGATATTCGTTCCATCGAACACGGCAGGCGTAGTCAAAACTGACGCATAAGGCAGGGTGCCAGCACCACCCCCATGCGCATCACTGATTTCAGCATCGTAGAAAGCAAGGCTGGCGAACGAGGCCGGGCTCAAGGCGGCCCCGGTGATCACAATCGCGTTGAAGAAACTAACCAGAAGTGAGTATTTGGATTTCATTGTTTAATTTTACTAAGGTCTACCCGCGGTTCCTGACCACGCGTCAATTTACATGGCCAGCATTAGGTATCAAACTCGTAGCAAAGGCGGCAAGACAATAGTGTTTCATTGAGATGATTTTCGACAAAATTGAGGGCTTCGTCCTTTTTCAGGGAGAAACCTCGATCCAATATCGGCCGTCACGTTTTTTCAAGTCTTCCACTTTGGTGGTCGACTGCTTGCCCGATGGCCAATGAACCAGAACTTCCAGCGCCTTCAAAGCATCACCCTTCAGAGAGCCTACCGGAAAGAAAAGCCGTGGAGAACTCTGGGAGAGATAGCCTCCCCCGCTACTGACTTGCTGAGTAAAAGTTGGAATTGATTCTCCTCGCAAAGAGACCCGAGCACCAGAAGCATCAATGTTTCCTTCACTGCCTTTTAGCTGGAGACAAAGAAATTGATCGGCGTTCGTTTGCTCGGGATTCGCTTCGAAAGCCATCGCTCTACCCGCATTCACAGAAACGTGAAAATCCGGTAATCCATCATTATTAAGATCTGAAATCGTGAGGGCTTTCGCATCACCAGAAACAAGTAAGTGGCTTTTATCAGGCCATATTGGACTGAACTGACCTTTGTTGTTCTTCAAAAGTAGACTCACTCCGCCATCCATTCTTCCAGTTTCACGTTGGGGGCCAAAGAAATTCTGAACCACATAGAGCTCAGGGTAGGCATCACCATCAATCGAAGTGAAGGCGAGTCCAAATATGGGAGAAATTTGTGCAAGCCGGGGAAGAGGCTGAAATTTAAATTTGGGCAGCCCACCTTCCTCCGTCATGTTGATCAAGATTCCAGACTTCAGAATGTTGGCGCTCAACTTCTTAGATTCTTTCAGCTTGTCTTTCCCGTAGATGTCATCTAACGGAGCCACTGCAAAAGATTTAAAGGTTGGAAATTTCTGCTTTAAGCCAGGCATCGCATTGCTGGAACAGCTCCGGCCACGAACCGGATAGAGGGTCTTACCTTCATACTCAGCTTCCACAATCTTGGGGCGCCCGGCATCATCCATATCCCCGTAATAGAGGAGGACTGGATGATCGTCGGAGGCATGATACTTGGAATTAAGGCCCACGTTTCCAACCGCATAGTCAAGATCGCCATCAGCATCGATATCCCCTGCCGCAATACTATTCCACCAGCCAAGGAGTTCTCCAACCCCACTCTCCTTGGTTTCATCGACCAATTGTCCCTCCTGGTTGCAGAAAACCTTCACCGGGCCCCATTCATGAGTCACCAAAAGATCGACCCAGCCGTCTGCATTGACATCTGACCAGAGCGCACTTGTAACCAATCCGGTTTTAACCAATGAGTCGGGAGCCACGTTCGAAAATCCCCCCTTTCCATCATTGACCAGGAGCTGGCTCGCAGGGACCTCCGGGTATCGGCCGGGAATGACCCGGCCACCCACAAAGAGATCAGTATCCCCATCGCGATCAAAATCCGCAGCACACACCACACTTCCGCTCTCTGTCACCATTGGAAGGGCTGAAGCAGGGGCTTTCGAAAAATTCCCCTTCCCATCGTTCAGATAAAGACGATCCAACAGCACTGCTGCCCCCGGCTCACACTCCACACCCCCGCTCACCACATAAAGATCGCGGTCTCCATCGCCGTCTGCATCAAAAAATAGTGGCGCCATATCCTCGCAGTCCTTGTCGATTTTGAAGCAATCTAAAGAACGACCCTCAAATTCTCCGTTTTCGTTATAATACAGCCGCCCCGCAAAACCACGACCCTGCCCAATGAACACATCATCATCGCCATCACCATCAACATCACCCCACGCGGCTCCCGGACCAAGCTGCGAATACTTTTGTGGAAGGAGAGGTTGGCGGTCGAAATCATCAAAAGTCATTTCGAAGTGTTTCCCGCCAGGAGGCTTTTTCATCCGGGTGAAAAGTGGGGATTCTCTTATTGGGTCCACAACATCAGATTTATCCGGCTCCGTAATGGTATAAAAACGATCAGCAGGCAGTTCTTTAATGCTCTGAGTCACACCACCTGGCCAAGCGATTTGCAGCTCATCGATCTTCTGATTCTCGCCTAATCCAAAGTGAACAATGGGATCGTCCGAGGCATAGAAACCTCGCGACAACGTGAGGTATCGCGTCAAAATTTCCCCATCCTCCATGATCGCTTTCAAGGTTGCTCCGATCCCGTAGCAATTCTTTTTCCCCTTCAACCGAATTTTCACGCGATGATTTCCGCCTGGCGAATTATTACGGTACAAACTCACTGGGTCTTCAAAATTATTCACGATAAGGTCAAGGTCGCCATCCCCATCCAAATCGCCCATCGCTACTCCAAAACTCGCCGCCGCCTTGGCCAACCCCCAGCTCTCGCCAACATTCTCGAACCTAAGGTTCCCAAGATTTCGAAATGCTAGGTTAGTATCTTTCTTGGGAGGCGGCCTTTCTTCGTCCACATTATCTGGAAGATAAGTTCCGTTTCGAATTGCCGCAGTAGTGTCACTATTGAAAAAATCCCCAGTCATTCCGTTTCCAATGAAGAGATCGACATGCCCATCGTTGTCGAGATCCCCAAACTTCAACGCCCAAGTCCAGTCCGATTTGGCGAGCCCGGTCATGTGGGCCGCTTCCATAAAGCGCCCTAGCCCAGTGTTCACGTAGACCGAGTTCCGCATATATTGCCTTGGCTGTGCGTGATCCAAGAACCAAGCGTTCTTGCTCATATTTCCCATCCCCACCTTTTGGCGAAAATGATTGGTACCCATCATATCCGAGCCCATGAAATCTAGAAGACCGTCATTATTTAGATCCGCAACGTTTGATCCCATCGAATACCAAGGAGTGTGAGGTAAGGTTTCCAAAGTGACTTCGGAAAAAGTTCCATCGCCATCATTGCGGAATAAATGATCCGCCCCGTAATAATCGTTTGCCACGAAAAGGTCAGGATAACCATCGGCGTCGTAGTCAAACCAAGTGGCTGATAAACCCATCCCGTTATCTTTTAATCCTGCGGCCTCGGTGACATCGGTAAAACGCGGCACTCCGCCCTCTTTCGCCGGACCATCATTACGATAAAGATAATCATACTGGCCGGCTCTAATAAACATCTGCATCTGACCCGTTGGATTCCAAACCACTTCAAAAATCTCGCGCAGATGTTCTGGCATTATAAAATTCCCCTTGGCGTCTTTTTGTAACTGGCGGTAAACCCGATTTGCAGTCGCACGATCGCTCACACTGTAGTTTTCCTCGGGCGAGAACGGGCGATTCGTCAGAAGATAGCCATCCAGGTCGCCATCCAGATCGTAGTCTGCGAAGGCCATATTCACGCTAAACCCCTTGAAGTTGAGACCTGCCTCTTCCGCACACTCTTTGAAAACTCCCTTTTCGTTCAGGTAAAGTCGGTTAGCCGCATCAAAGGCGCAGACATATAAATCCAAATCCCCATCGCCATCGATGTCCGCAAAACTCGGTGAGGCCTGCCAAAATCCCCCCCCCGCAAGCCCGCACCTCTCCGTAACGTCTTCGAACTTAAAATCACCCAAATTTCGGTAAAGTTTCCCACCACCAAAAGGCCTCGTTAAATAAAGATCAGGACGTCCATCACCATCATAGTCCCCCACCGCAACTCCTCCGGCTCCAAATGATAGCGTGAGAGCTCGCTCATAGTCCCGTGGAGCCTTCCAGCTATTTATGAAATTGACGCCGGAATCATCGGAAGAAACCTCGTGGAATCGCTTTCCAGCCAGAGATTTCTCTACTTCGGGCAAATCGATATTCGGAGGAACCACGTCAGCAAAAGAAAGCTGAATCCCAAGGAGGAGCACAGTAAACCAGCTAAACCTTCCCTCAGAGAGTATTTGAGCTCTGCAAAGCTTCATCAAACGGGTTTAGCATAAAACCAAATCATCCCGCAGAAATAAAATCCTCCCGAACACCTCTAACGATCTAACTTTCTTATTGCTAAATCGTCCATTTTATGGATTGCTAACCACTTGCTCGCAGGAAATTAGCTTGTAGACCTTGTTCTTTCGTTACGTTCATCCGAACCAATTCCAATTCAAACCTCATCAAATCATGATTAAGATTACCATCCCAGCCGGGATTCTACTTCTAGGCATCAGTTCCCTCCAAGGGGCAAGCTTAGCCGCCTACGATGCTGCCATCGCAGGTTCTGGCTTTACCGCACGTAGCACAACAGCAGCTACCTTTGACGGATCAAATATCGAAGCCTTTGATTTCGGAGCAATTTCTGGTGACGCCACTTTCGAGTTTATTATGAGTGGCGATCCAGCTGCCGGTGGACGGAACGGATACATCGGAAGAGCTGATGCTAATGCGGGCAACAGCCTTCGCTATGAGCAATGGGATGACACGGGTGCTCTTGGATTCACCCGGGCAGGCGTTGCTGACAATACTTTTTCAGCTCCCAATGCTGCGTCTCCTACGGATGACACCCATGTCACTTACCGTTGGACTCAAGCAACTGGCACCATGGACCTTTTCATCAATGGCGCTTCCACGGATTCCATCGCAGGAGCGACCTTTGATATGCCCACCGGCCCCGGACATTTGGGGAACGTTAGTGATGGTGGAAATGAGGGAATGATCGGCACGATTTCTCGTGTTACGACCTACAATAGCGCGCTCTCAGATTCCGATATTTTGTCCCACTCCAATGCCTGGAGTGGGAGTGTTCCCGAGCCCACCAGCTTGCTTTTCTCTGGGCTCGCCGCTTTGGCGCTTCTCGGTCGCAGACGATAAAAGGCCCGCGGGATAAATTCTTTCAAAGCCAGCTGCGCCTCACCGGCCAGCTGGCTTTTTCGTGATCTTGAGCTTCTATCTCGCCTCCTAAACTTGATCCGGTTCCTTTTCACCCCTCAGAAGAGGCTGTGACCTATAGGCTCCAAAGCGACTTGGCGTTTTAGTCTTCCCATGTGAAGCTCCTTGAAGAGATCAAGATCCTACCATGAAACTACTTACTTTCCTTGCCTGCGCCTCGCTAGTTCAGGCCAAACAGCCCAATATCCTCTTCCTCTTTTCGGATGATCATGCCCTGCGCTCGATCTCGGCCTACGGCGGCGATCTCGCCAAAATCGCTCCCACTCCAAATATCGATCGTCTCGCTGCTTCCGGAGCAATTTTTGAGAACTCATTTTGTGGAAATTCCATCTGCGGTCCATCCCGGGCCACCATCATGACCGGAAAACACAGCCATAAAAATGGCTTTCTTCGCAACAGCGGAAAGGGCCTTGATCAATCACAGTGGACTCTCTCAAAGGCCCTCCACGGAGGCGGCTATAGCACTGCCGTCATTGGCAAGTGGCACCTCGTTTCAAACCCAGTTGGTTTTGACTACTGGGAAATCCTTCCCGGCCAGGGCAACTACTACAATCCCGTCTTCAAGCAAATGAACGGAAGCACCAAAAAGTTCAACGGGTATTGCACCGACATCACCACCGACAAGGCCATCAAGTGGCTCGACAGCCGAGACAAGAAAAAGCCCTTCTTCCTCATGTGCCAGCACAAAGCACCTCACCGCACCTTTGCCCCCGCCCCGCGCCATCTTAAAGCCTTCGATGGCGTTACTATTCCCGAGCCCCCATCCCTCTTTGACAACTACGAAAACCGAAGCGGAACACTCGCAAAAAACGAAATGGAAATCGATCGCCACTTCGACTGGGCTTACGACGCAAAGGTCCGAAAAGATGAGCGCAACGGGATAAAACTCCCCGGATTAGATCGCTACCCTACAGTGGAATACCGCCGCATGACCGATCCTCAAAAAGAAAGATGGGACGCTCACTTCGGCCCTGAGAACAAAGCCTTCATCGAGAAAGTTCCTACCATGAACCACAGGGACGTCGTGCGCTGGAAATACCAACGCTACATGAAGAACTACCTCGCCACCGTGAAAGCAGTCGATGAAAGCGTGGGCCGTATGCTCGACTACCTCGACACAAATGGTCTCGCTGAAAATACGATCGTCGTTTACGCCTCCGATCAAGGCTTTTACCTCGGAGAGCACGGGTGGTATGACAAGCGCTGGATGTTTGAAGAATCCCTCATGATGCCCTTCGGATATGAAGGGGTCACCAAGCCCGGATCACGCCCCAAGGAGATGATCCAGAACATCGACTACGCCCCCACTTTCCTGGAAGCAGCCGGAGTTGAAATCCCAGCTGAGATTCAGGGCAAATCAATTGCACCCGTTCTCAAAGGCACTCCGAGGGACTGGCGTAAATCGCTCTACTATTCTTACTACGAAAAAGGAGAGCACAACGTCCCCCAACACTTTGGAGTCAGAACCGAGACTCACAAACTTTTCTACCTTCCGGGAACCGACGAATGGCAACTCTTTGATCTCGTCAAAGATCCACAGGAACTCAAGAGTGTCCATGACAACCCGTCTTACTCCAAGGTGAGAAAAAAACTTACCAAAGAATTTCACCGCCTCCGTGAACATTACGAAGCGCCCCCGATGAAGATGAAAAAAGGGAGCTGAATATCCAAACTTTAAGGGCTCTATCAGCCCCTCTGTCCCTGTTTAGAGGATCTTACTCAATAGTCGCAAATTTCCGTGAAACTACCTCGATCGCAAGGGTCTCAAGTTGCTCATCTTCGAGGCGCTCAATCGCTTCGATCGAGAATCCTTGCGCCACCAAACGACGTGCGTCTTTCGCGGTGATGCCTCGAGCCATGAGATAGAAGATCTCCTCGTCACTCACACGTGAAGAAGTGCTTCCGTGTGAGCATTTCACATCATCAGCATTGATCTCAAGGCCAGGCATCGAGTGAGCCTCACATTCATCGGTCATCATGAGATTACGACAAGTTTGATAAGCGTCGGTGCCATGTGCTCCCTCATCGACAAAGATAAGCCCCGAGAAAATCGTAGTGGCTTTCCCAAAAAGCGTATTTTTGAAGAGAAGATCCGAAAAGGTGTTACGAGCTCCATGATGCTGGAAAGTCCGCTGGTCGTATTCTTGGCCAGTATCAGGTAAAGCGACCGAGAGAATTTCCGACTTGGCGTCCAAACCACCGACAGTCGAATAAGTTTCTTCACGAACCCACTTGGCCCCAGTATGCACCACCGCAAGTTTGGCGATGGAGGATGCCTGCAAGGTAGAATCGGAGAACCTAATCAACTTACTGTTGCGGTTGAGCTCTTGAGTCACAAGGCATGTGACCTTAGAATTTTCGGCGGTGCGAACATCCGTAGCGGTGACTACGACAGTTGCGGAATCATCAACGGAAATGAACCGTTTCACGACCCTGATATTCGCACCAACTTCTGCTTCAATGACAACACCAGGAAGAAACAATCCCTCTCCTGACACAAAGTAAATCAATTCCAACGACAGATCGGTGCCACTCCGAACATGTAAAGTGTGCTTTGACTTGGCAGCGTGCAAGGCGGCATGTTTTGAAGAACCAAGGCGCGAAGTTGGACCAAAAGACCCCTCAACCAATTCCGCTGTATCAGATGAACCTGAAACGAGATCACGGTTCGCAAACACAAGTCGATCGAAACCCTTGAGAGGCTCAGGAAGATCACCTATCGTTCCAGCTCCGACGGTCTCTAGCCCAGAAAGATTAGCCTCTTTCCAAGATCCAAAGCGCCAGTTTTCGTCAGTACGCACTGGCCAATCGAGCTCCTCAAATTTCTCGAGAGCAGGGGAAACAAAAGTAACAGACATTTAAGAGTGTATAAAAGTGGATTGGTTCCAGTTTTGAAAACAGGTTTGCGTTAGCCGACGGATCCTTCCATCTCCAGGTCGATCAAACGCTTCAGTTCAACCGAATACTCCATCGGAAACTCTTCAACCAGGTCGTTAATGAATCCATTAACGGCAAGCGACATAGCTTGGGTCTCAGAAAGTCCACGCTGCTGCATATAAAAGAGCATCTCCTCGGAAACTTGACTCACACTCGCCTCATGTTGGGTAACATGTTGATTTCCCTTCACCGAGATGGCCGGATACGTGTCAGTCCGGCTCTTGGTGTTGATAAGCAAGGCGTCGCACTCGGTATTGTTCTTACAACCTTTAAGGTGCTTGGGAATATGAACCTGGCCACGATAGGTCGAGCGCCCTTCACCGACCGAGATCGATTTAGAGATGACGTTCGAGGTCGTGTTGTTCGCGGCGTGAATCATCTTGGCGCCGGTATCTTGATGCTGGCCATCGTTAGCAAGAGCGATAGAAATCACTTCTCCGCGAGCCCGCTCGCCTTTCATGACGACACCCGGATATTTCATAGTGAGACGTGACCCGATATTACAATCAATCCATCGGATCTCAGCATCTTCGTGAGCCAGGCCTCGCTTCGTGACGAGGTTGAACACATTAGATGACCAGTTTTGAACCGTGATGTATTGAATTTTGGCACCCTTCATTGCAACCAACTCAACGACCGCCGAATGCAATGTCGCAGTCTCAAATTTGGGAGCGGTGCATCCTTCCATATACATCACTTCCGAACCTTCATCGGCAATAATAAGGGTTCGCTCAAATTGTCCGAAGTTCTCAGAATTGATACGAAAGTATGCTTGTAAGGGATGCTTCACTTTAACCCCCGGAGGAATATAGATGAAAGAACCACCAGACATCACTGCGGAATTCAGAGCGGAAAATTTGTTGTCACCAGTTGGAATTACTTTTCCAAACCAAGGTCGGAAAATTTCCTCGTGCTCTTTCAAGCCTTCCGAGCAAGTCACAAAAATCACACCTTCATCCGCAAGCGCTTCCTTTACATTCGAGTAAGCCGCTTCGGAATCGTACTGAGCTTCCACTCCAGCAAGAAAGGCCCGCTCCTGTTCGGGCACCCCAAGACGGTCAAAAGTCTCGAGGACTTCGGGAGGAACCTCGTCCCAAGAGCGCTTAGGCTGTGCGCCGTCCGAGAGGTAATAACGGATGGCATCGAAATCGATATTTTCGAGATCCTTGGTTGCCCAGTTGGTCGGCATAGGCTTGGACTCAAAAGTTTTCAGTGCTTTATGCCGAAACTCGTTCACCCAAGCGGGCTCGTCCTTCACTTTCGATATATAATCGAGAGTATCTTTGGTTAAACCATATCCAGCATCGAATTTATGGCTTTCCGGAAAAGAAAAATTACCGATATCGTCCTTTTCTAAAGCGACTTGTTTGACGGTGGCAGTCTCAGAATTCATCATGAAAAATATTAGGCAGTTTTGAGGAAATCGTATCCGCTTTCCTCGAGTTTGAGAGCTAATTCGGCGCCACCAGATTTGACGATTTGACCATCAGCCATGACGTGAACATGATCAGGCTTGATATAGTCGAGTAAACGCTGGTAGTGGGTGATGACTAGAAAACCACGATTTTCTGAGCGCATCGAGTTCACACCTTTTGCGACCACTTTTAGAGCATCGATGTCGAGTCCCGAGTCAGTCTCATCGAGTAGGCAGTAACGTGGATCGAGCATGATCATCTGGAGAATTTCGTTCCGCTTCTTTTCACCCCCAGAAAAGCCCTCGTTGACGGACCGGCTAGTGAACTTGCGATTCATTTCCAACTCGTCCATTTTAGCATACATATTCTTGTAAAAGGCAACTGCATCGATCTCTTCTCCTTCAGGGAGACGAGCTTGAAGAGCAGCACGAAGGAAGTTGGCGTTTGAAACTCCCGGAACCTCGGCGGGATACTGGAAAGCCAAGAAAATTCCGGCGCGGGAGCGCTCATCGACTGCAAGCTTCGCAATGTCTACTCCGTCTAGAAGGACCCGACCTTCTGAAACTTCGTAGTCGTCGTGGCCCGCGATGATTTTCGAGAGAGTTGATTTCCCGGATCCGTTGGGACCCATAATGGCATGCACTTCTCCAGCCGGAATCTCAAGGTTCAAGCCTTTCAGGATTTCGTTTCCGTCGACAGACGCATGGAGATTTTCAATGGTTAGGCTCATGGTGTTAGGTAAAATTTATTTGTTCCCGAAATTCCCCTTCAGACTTATGTCGAGGTGGCTAATTTCGGTTCCCTTTGGAAGTTCAAGAATATCCTCTAGTTTGACTCCCTCTTTAAAAACGACGTCGTGAATTTTGCCGGACGACTCATCCTGAAAATGACAATGATCGCTAAGATTAGGACAGTAGCGCGACGACTCGCGATCGAGATTCACCTGGCGAACGATATTATGACTTACCAGCGCCTCAAGGCAGTTGTAGACCGTGGCCAACGAAATGGTTGGCATTCGATCTTGGGCTCGACGAAACACGTCATTAGCAGTGGGGTGGTCACGATCCCGTAAAATGACTGCGAGCACCTCGCGGCGTTGTCTAGTCATTCGCAAACCTTCAATGTCGGAAGGAAAATCTTCCGGTTTTAGGTCTTTCTTGTTGGCGAGCGGAATCATCGTCGTCGGGAAGTTATTCGTAAATCCTATCAGAACAAGCCGGAATTTGGAATTATTCTAATTCGAAAAAATTAGACACGTCTGATACACCAATTCTAAGATGAAACGGTTGATCTACGCGCTAACACTCCTTACGGGCACAGTAACTGCAGAAAAAACAGCCAAGGTCATTTCAAAGGCCCGTATCGCGGTCAACATTCCGGCGGTGGGCGCAGTCGCCTTTGATTGCGAACAAATTACCGCTTTTGAAATTGCTGGCACAACTCGTATTGACGGCTCCATAGCGGTTAAAAGGAACTCTGTTTGGCACATCGGCTCCGATACAAAAGCAATGACCGCAACCTTGATGGCGATTCTTATAGAAAAAAAAATCCTCAAATGGGAGACGACCATGTCAGAGATTTTTCCCAAACTTGTAGATGACTTTCACCCCAACGCCCGGAAGACAACCATCACTCAACTCCTTTCTCACACAGCCGGTCTGCCTGCAAATCCAGAAGGCGCCCAAAGGATGCTCTCCCGACGAGAAGTAACGATCAGAGGCCTAGCTCAAAAACCAAGCGAAGGATTTTTGTATTCGAACTTTGGCTATATCATCGCCGGCGCGGTCATTGAGAAACTTCTCGATATGACATGGGAAAAAGCGATTCAGCAACATCTCTTCAAGCCACTTGGAATCAAAAGCGTGGGCTTCGGCCCCCCCAAAGGCGCAACCGCCATTCATGGTCACTGGAAAGGCAAACCGATGAGCCACGACAACCCGCCGATGTATGGTCCCGCTGGCGGCCTTCATCTTTCCCTCTCCGACTGGGTTCTTTTTTGTCAGGATCAAATCAAGGGGCACCACGGAAATGGCAAACTTTTGACTCAAGCCAGTTACCAAAAACTTCACACTCCAATCGAGCCCAATTATGGTCTCGGCTGGGGAGTGAAAGTTGAAAACGGTCATATTGTCCAACTTCAACACGATGGCTCAAACACGATGTGGTATGCACGCGCCCAGCTCAACCTCATCGAGCAGAAAGGATACCTTATCACCATGAACACCGCTGAAAAAAAAGCGGTCGAATGGCTCCCAAAGATCGCAAAAACCCTAGTCCCAGACCCCAAATAATAACCGTGGCACATCCACAAATCTTCGCTTAACTTTCGTCATGAAGATTATCGTCACCATTTTAGCTCTCTCTCTCTCTGCTCTCTCCGCGCAAGATTTCTTTAAAGTCGGTAACTTCACCTTCAAGCCAGAAAAATCTTGGGTCATTGGCAAAACCTCCAGTCACATGGTCAAAGCCGCTCTCAACCACAGCAAGAAGGACGGCCCACTCCTCAAGTTCTATCACTTCGGCGAGGGCCAAGGAGGTGGAGTTGAGGCCAACATTCAACGTTGGAAACGCCAGTTCGAAAACGGTGAAGCCAAAGTCACGCCAGAAAACAAAACCTTCGGCAACCAGAAGCTTACCATTGTCAGCATGACTGGCACCTACATGGTCGGTCCGATGATGGCCCGTGAAAAAAAGGCCACACCCGAATACATGCTCCTAGGAGCAGTCATTCCTCATCCTTCAGGCGATGTCTTTCTTAAGATGCTCGGTAAAGAAGTTGATTTAAAGAAGGCCAAAGGTGACTTCGAAAAACTTATCGCAAGCGCCTTCAAAAAATCCGAAAAATAGCGATCATTCTTCGATGATTACCTTAAGCCGGTAGAACTTTTTGCCTGCAAGAGGGGCGGTCAAAACAATCATCGTATCAGTTCGCTCAACAAATTCACCAATCGAAGGCTGCCACTGACCCTCGAGGCTCGCCGATTCTTCAAACCCAACCGTAGCCTCGGTCGCGAGCACATTTAGTGGGATTTCATAGCGGAGCATTTGAGGGTTATTAGAATCCACAGCAATCGTTCCAGGCATCAAGTCAAAAGCCGAAGGATTGAGATCTAAGACGAACTCCATTGCGTTATCAATCCCGTCAAGATCAGGATCGGAACCCGGCCCGGTGATGGCAGGATTCGCCAATTCCTCCGCAGCAAAATAGTCCAACATGAAGATCTTGAACGGACTTCCAGCCGGATCTTCAACGACAAGGGTCAAATTAAAAGGGACTGTCTGGCTACTTCTTTGGTTGTCTCCTCTGTAACCAGTGATCGTATAAGTGAACGTGCCCGCCTCTTCTGGGATTCCTCCAATTGTTCCGATCCCGCTTTGCGGTCCAATTGAAACGACTCCGGGGGGTAATTGCTCGTTCCCGTTATCGTCTATAATACTAAATGACAGGATGTTATAACGGGTGGCCTTGAACTCCCACTGAAACGCCTCTCCCACCTCGATCTCGACAACATCCGTTGGTTCGCTTGTGTTGGTTTGTTGAAGCATGATCGACTGGCCGGACAAAGCGTGTGTTCCAACGAAAGTCACCGCCAAAGGAGCCGCAAAATGACTCCCTCCAGTTGCCCCAAATATTGGAGTGAGATTCTTAATTAAGGGAAGCCGTTGGGCCACCATGGCGAGTCCACTCGCTGTCACATTGACAGCACGTTCGTATGCAATTCGATAATTCATGCTTCTAAAAATCTAATTACAGCCGCAACCCCCACCGCCGATTCCATTTCCTCCCTGGGAAGCTTCACGAGAAAAATACAAGTGGTCGGACATCGCCTCACCAAGAGGATCGCGCTCCGGCGACATCACTTTAGTAGCTAGATTACTTCGCTCCTCTGGTGTTGACACCACGGTGCAGGAGGGAAAAAGAAGCGCAAGCGCTGCAAATATCTTAAGAGCCAAGGACATATCGATGAATATTGGAGCTATGAACGTTATTACTGGTCGTTTGAAGGACGGCATCGACACCAAAGCTACGCTCGATGTTTTCTAATCCTTCATTCTTCCCGACAATACAAGCATTCGTCGATAAAATGCCCGCTGTCAAACAGTCATCTGCCAAGCAAGAAGCAGTCAGGAGATTATTCTCAGCTGGCCAACCGCTTCTCGGATCAATGATGTGGCCAAACTTCTTCCCTTTGATCATCCGATACCTCCGTCCATTCCCTGAGGTCGCCAAACCTTTGCCGCTCACTGCCAAGCGAAACGCCACCGCGTCTTCCTCTTTTGCGTCCTCAATCCCAACTACCCAAACCGGTCCAGTTGGTGGTTGCCCAAGCGCTGACACATCGCGCCCCAGATCGACCAAGCAATCAACAATTCCCAAACGCTTTGCAAAACCGATAAGACGATCCACCGCATATTCCTTTCCAAACCCCCCAATCTCTAGCGCCATTCCTTTTTCGGGCAAGAAGGCCTTTCCATCCCCCCACTCAACCATAGGCCACGAAATCAAATTCTTTGCTTCCTCAATCTCCTCACTTGAAGGCATCCGATCCTCTCTTCCGGCCCGGTCCCACAAACTGGTGAGTGGCAATGAAGTCGGGTCATTCAAACCCCCTGAAATCTGAAAGGTATGATCGCAGAGCTTTAAAATTTCCTCGTCAGCTTTCGAAATTTCGACCCCCGAGCGCCCAGCTTCTGCATTGATCCGGCACAGCAGACTAGTGGGTTTAAACCGAGACCACTGCTCCTCAAAATCCCGCAACCATCCCAATGCCGACTTGCGAAACTCTTTCGCAATCTCAACCGATTCAGCCCGAAATTGAACCTCACACACCGTCCCCAGCGCCTTGAAATTTAGCTTAAAAAGCCCGCCGGTCAGATTGGTATTCATCGTTTAATCAGAAACGGAACTGTGCTCCAAGCGAGAGGACATTTGCGGAGGGAAAAAAGGACGCAGGAGTTTGCGGGTTTAAACCCTCCATCTCATAGCGCTCCCATTGCAGATCAAGCGTCATATTCTCAATCGGCTCCCAAGCGAATCGCACCCCGTATGTGAGTGCCTCCAGCTTGGAGAGGCGATAATCCGAGGAGTAATTTGCCCCACCCCCGTCGATCCGATCAGTCCCATCGAGCCCCGTTCCGGTGAGTGAAGTGTAATAAAAATCCGCCTCGCTCTGCCGGTAATACCGCACATATGGGGTTAGACTTAACTGCTGATTAATCTCCTGAATCCACTTCACCTCAAAGGTATGTCCCTCCACGCTATTCGTATTTGCAAAAAACCGGTAAGAGCATTTCAGCGCGGCGTTGGCCTGCTGGAAGTAATGCCTGACACTGGCCTTTGTCACGAAACGATCTAGTTGGTCGGGCCGGTTCTCCGCATAATCGAATGTGTCAGTCACTTCACGAGGCCCAAAGATCCCGTCAATCACAACTGTCCGAATCTGGGAAATCCGGCGATAGGGATCACCAAGATATCCTTTATTACGACCATATCCTAAATTGAGATCAAAGAGCGTATTGCGGCTTAGGATTTGCGAAATCCCAATATTAAGATCGACCGTATTCTTATCCTGATCCTCAAAGTTATTCGTGAACGGAGTCGCCAAAACTTCGTCAAAGGCAAAGGCTGCACCCGCCGTCACCGTCGTATTGTTCTGATTAAATTGCCGGCTCACATTTCCCGTCACTGCGTTGGAACGATAGTCGGTCTCTTTACTGTGAGCGTATTCGAAAGATAAGGTATAGTCGTCCAGTTCGTGCTCAATCGTCGCAACGCTCACACGGCGCTCGTCTGTAATTGTCTGAAAAAGCCAATCGTCAGGATCGCCCGCTGCATGCGTCCCTGTTGGAGTCATCCCAGTCAAGCTGTCGACTGCCAGACGTAAACTTGCGGAAGTCTCCCCCCACTCTCCCCACGAAAATTGGTAATCTAAATAATGAGACTCGACGTCGATCCGCCCATCCTCTTCGTCATAAAATTGATAACGATAACGGAGAGCCTCCTGAGAGGAAGCCGTTCCTACCGAGAGAATAGGAAGAGCAGGATAAAATATGCGGCAGAAATTCATGCGATATTAATTCTCATCTTCGTTAGTGGTGTCGATCTTTTCTATCACCGCATCTTTGCGAAGCTCTACTGCCAGAGATTGCAGGGCGTCCCTTCGCTTCCGGGCCAATGCACGATTCTCAAGCTCCTCCTTTACCTCTTCAAAAGGCACCACCTGCTCTGGCTTTAACTCAACCACCTTCACTAAATGCATCGCATGCTCGTAAACAATCACCGGAGAAACCTCACCATCACGCATCGAAAATAAAGTTGCCTCGAAAGGGTTTGTGGGCCGATCCAGAGAAATCCACCCTAGATCCAGCTCGCCCGTCGACTTCTCGGTCTCCCGCTTTGCTATTTCCTCAAAATCGCCACCCTCCAAAATTTCTTCACGTACGACGCAAAGCTTCGAGAACACCTCATCCGACGTCGTCTCCTCATTCAAAGTCTTCATCAAGTGTAAACTTCGCGCCTCGGCTGGAGTCTGGTATTCTTTTCGGTGCTCATCGTAGAATGCCCTCACTTCTTCCTCGCTCACCGCATTATCATCGCCAAGCAAATCAGCAATCAACTTATCCATCCGAAGTGAAGCCGAAATTTCATGACGCATCATATCACGCTGCGCGTCCAACATGTCCCACGATGCTCCATGCTCGCGATAAGCATCGATCATTTCCTTGAGCTTGGGCGTCACCTCTTCCTCCGGGATTTCTTCAAATCGTTTCTCCGCTTCCTGCGCAATCAAGATTGAATCCGCCACCTCCTGTTCGGCCTGCTCATAAAATTCTGGATCACGCTCGCAGCACGAAACCTGAACTCTTTGCTCTTCAGCTGTCTTCACCCGGTGAAAGGTTTCTTCCACCAATTCCTGATCGACCAACTCTCCATTCACTCGAAGCATGCCAAACCCTTGCCCACCCTTCTCAAAAACGCCACCCGTTTTTCACATCTCACTTGGCAAATCAGCATTTACTCTTCCGGAACCACTAGCCAGCCTCACAGCGCAAACGACCTATGAAGGAAGATCCTTACCACCCCCCAACTCCTGTCGTCACTCCTCCCCCTTTACCAGGAGCTACAAAAACTCCTTGGAATGGTTGGTGGACCTTACTGTGGGCCGTCGTCATTTTCTTCGCATGGCAATTCGTGGTTAGCATTGGCATAATCATCGCTGCCTTTCACCGAGGGGTCTTTGACAAGATGAAGAACTCCGGCACTGTCGAAAGTGAATTACTCGCACTCGCCTTAGATGGTGATATCGCTGGAACAGTCGCTTTCATCTCAATATTTTTCGTGTGCCCACTTTGCTGGATGGTCGGGAAAATTCGGCCAAATTACACCGGTTGGGGATATTTGGGCAACAATCGGGTCAAATGGTGGCAGTGGCCATTTTGGGCTGCCATCACCATTGCCTGCTCTCTCCTTTTTGGACTTCTCGCCCCCTTTCTTGGAATCGATGGTCCAGACGAATCCATGGTGACCATGGCAAACACAACCCAATTCCCAATCCTCTTGTTTCTCGGAGTCGCTATTGGAGCCCCACTTGTTGAAGAATTTATGTTTCGCGGGGCACTCTGGCGGGGCTGGCGGGCCTCTAAACTCGGCCTGCGGGGAACCCTTGTCCTGACTTCCTTCTTCTGGGCTATTCTTCACCTTCAATATCCCCCCGTCATCATTGCCTACATTTTTTGCCTTGGTCTAATCCTCGGGCTTGCCCGTGAAAAAACAGGAAATCTCTGGGTCCCCGTCTGGATGCACGCCGTTAACAACGGGATCGCCACCTTCGAAATGCTCCGCCTCTAAACAAGATGACTTTTAACCGATCGCCCCAGCGCTTTCTCTCAAAATCCTAATATTGAAAGTTCACCCTTCAATCTTGTTCGCGAACTCAAAATCCAGAGCCGTCAATCCCCCCGCCGAATGTGTCGAAATCGAAACCGTGACCTTCCGCCATTGGATCAACAAATCAGGGTGATGGTTCATCTCCTCCGCGATCTTCCCACATCGTCCCGCAAACTCAATTCCCTTCAAATAGTCTCCGAACCTAAAAACTTTGATCAACTGGCCCTCCACAATCGCCCAAGACTCAAGTCCCTCTAAGCTCTGCGCCACCTCTTCAGAAGTTAGTATTTTACCCATGAGCAAAGTCATGACAAAAATACCAGCTATCTACTAGAAAACGTGGATTAAATTTCCCCGCCCTCCGCTCTTCAATTCGTATCTTATTCTTAACAGAGCCAAAACCTCCACCATGCCTTACCTTCTAATCCTCGTTTTTATTCTTGGAATCCTCGCTAGCAAGGCACAATCCCCCAGCGAATATACCTTCAATGATGGCAATGGCCTGAAGACTTGGACAGTTGAAGATTCAATACTAGGGTATTATTTTCGCGCCAAAGACCACGAAATCGTTCTCCATCCAAAGGGCGAACTTCCAACCGTCAAAAATCGCCGGATCCTTACTCCCCGCCTCCACCTTGAGATCGATGGCACGATCTCACCCGAAGCGATTGCCAAAGCCCTTGGAGCTTCCTCATTTAAAGTCACACCCTACTCAGAAAAAGATCTTATCTTAACCTACCCACTCGCAAGTAATCCACTCGCCCAACTCCCTTTTGCCCGGGCCCTTCCCGGTATCAGATCCGCCAGGCCTCTCCTTGCTAAACGTCGCTTTCGCAAGCTCATTCCAAACGATCCCCGCTTTGCTTGGAACAACACAAACAGGTCCTATCAATGGCACCTCAACAACACCGGCCAAAACGGAAGCGTCGCCGGAATTGACGCCAACCTAAGTAAGGTTTGGGATGAATTTCTCGGGACCGGCATTACCGTTTCGGTCGTCGACGATGGGATCCAAGTCAGCCACGAAGACCTCGCGCCAAACATCAATTCCGAGATCGATCACGATTGGAATGACAACTCTCCAAATGACCCAACTCCGCCATTAGAGCTGCAGGGAGATGGAACTTTTTATAGCCACGGAACAAGCGTTGCTGGCGTCATCGCGGCCAAAGGAAATAACAGCATCGGGGTCACCGGAGTAGCACCCGAAGCCAACCTCGTCGGACTAAAACTTCTCGCCGACGAAGTCTCTCCCGACGAAGAGGCCGAAGCACTCTCATGGCGGACTAACGTGATTGATATAAGCAACAACAGCTGGGGTGAACCAGACGACGGTGAGACCAGCTTTAAAGCCGATCCACTTGTGGTCTCCGCCTTGCAACACAGCGCTCGAAATGGACGCAACGGTAAGGGCACGATCTTCGTCTGGAGCGCCGGAAATGGACGCGACGTTTTTGATTACGCCAACTTTGATGGCTACGTCAATCAACCCGAAACGATTGGTGTAGGCGCCATCAATTTTACAGGTGAGCAATCCTATTACTCCGAGTCCGGAGCAAATGTCGTGATCTCAGCTCCATCCGATGACTACGATGGTGACCCCGCAATCACAACCACAACCATCTCCACTGATGGCGATTACACCAATCTTTTCGGTGGCACTTCCTCGGCTGCTCCGCTTATTTCAGGAGTCATCGCCCTGATTCTCGAAGCAAATCCAACCCTTGGTTGGCGCGACGTCCAAGAGGTTCTCATTCGCTCCGCTCGCAAGGTTGATTCCTCGAGTTCCGGTTGGTCTAATAACGGAGCTGGCTTTCACTTCCACCACGGATACGGAGCTGGAATGATCGATGCGGCGGCTGCCATTACGATCGCCAAAGACTGGACCAATCTGACCAACCGAAAACAACAAGACTTTAACTCACCTTCCATCAATCTCGCCATCCCCGATGATAATCAAAACGGAGTCACCCACTCCTTTGAGGTCACCGGCGAAGAACTTAGGGTGGAACACGTAATTCTTACCATCGACATCAATCACAGCTATCGGGGAGACCTGAAAATCATACTCACCTCACCCGACGGCACCCAAAGCATCCTCGCTACAACTAGCGATAGCTCCGAAAAAGGTTATGATAAATATCCCCTCCTCTCTGTACGCCACTGGGGTGAGAGCTCCATTGGTACTTGGACTCTGCAAGTCATCGATAACTTTGCCTCTGATACCGGCACCCTTCGGAGCGCTAACCTTACCCTTCACGGAACCCAATCCAGAGGATACCGAAGCTGGGTTGAAGAAAATTTCACTCAAGCGGAATCGAGGAACAACGCCATCTCTGGTGAACTTGCCGACCCTGATCTTGACGGCCGCGACAACCTTCTTGAATACGCCTTCGCCGGCGACCCCAAAAAACCTGAAGCAACGCTCCCGGGAGAACCAAGAATCATAAAATCCGATGGTCAAAGTAAGGTCCGCTTCACACAAGACTTAGCAAAATCGGACATTCGATACTCCCTCACAAGATCCTCAAATCTCGCTGGGAGCTGGCTCAACAGCCCAACCAGGACAGCCTTTACGAACGAAACCTTTGAAACTCGTGAACTGATTCTCGATCCGACGCAAAAACAATTTTTTAGAATTAAGATTTCAAAGTGACGTTACCTGATTGCTTTCATAAGCTTCTTCCTTATGAGAGTCCTCCTTGTTCTTTTTATCTTAGTGAGTAAAACATTTGCTGAGAAAAATATTCTCCTTATTTGTATCGATGACCTCCGCCCAGAACTCAAAAGCTTCGGCGTCGACTATATCCACTCACCAAATATCGACGCCCTAGCTAAGCGCGGCCGAGCCTTCACCCGCCACTACGTGCAAGCCCCGACTTGCGGAGCCTCGCGCTACGCGCTTCTAACCGGCACCTATGGCCCCGGAGGAAACGGAGCACTCTTCGCTCGCGCTAACAAAATCAAAAACCCATCTCTTCCGGCCTATTTTCGTGAAAACGGCTACACCACCGTTTCAGTTGGCAAAGTCAGCCACCACCCAGGTGGACGCGGCGGCAAAGACTGGGACGACGACTCCAAACCCGAAATGCCCCAATCTTGGGATCGCCACCTTCTCCCCTCCGGTAAATGGCAACACCCGCGCGGCTGGATGCACGGCCTCGCTAACGGCGAGATCCGTAAAAACGCCAAAGACATGGACCTCTTCCAGTCCATCGCAGGTCCTGATGAAATCTACCCCGATGGCATCGCCGTCGATGAGACCCTCAACCAACTCGACCTACTTTCAAAAGCCGATAAACCATTCTTTCTTGCCACCGGCATCCTTCGCCCCCACCTCCCCTTTCGGCGCTCCCGCGAAATACTTGAGGCCCTACAAGGACGCCAAGCTCCCACCCATCTCTCATCCTAATAAACCCGAAGGGAAAACCACTTGGCACGGCTCCGGTGAGTTCATGAAATACAACCGCTGGGGAAAAGATCCGAACAAGGATGACGCTTTCGCCACCGAAGTCCGCAAGCACTATGCGGCCTGTGTAAGCTACGCAGATGCCCAAGTTGGTAAAATTATCAACCGCCTCAACGAACTCGGCCTCCGCAAAAATACCCTTATTATCATCTGGGGTGACCATGGCTGGCACCTCGGCGAGCACGCCATTTGGGGGAAGCACTCCCTCTTTGAGGAATCCCTGCGCTCACCCCTGATCATCGTAGACCCCGTCATTCAAAAACCCGGTGAAATCACAAATTCAATCGTAGAAACTATCGATCTCTTCCCGACCCTCTGCGACCTCGTCGATCTTAAAAAACCCGACTACCTAGACGGTTCCAGTCTCCTACCTCTCCTCAAGGATCCAAAAGCTGTCTCCGATAACACAGCCATTTCCTACAGCAACAGGGCACGCACACTCCGCACCGCAACTCACCGCCTCATCGCCCACAAAGACGGCCACCTCGAACTCTACGACCACACCACTCCCGAAGGAGAAACAAAGAACCTCGCCAAGGAAGAACCCGGTCTCGCCAAGAAGCTCCTCACCAGACTACAGAGCCAATAAGGAGAGTTATACCCTCCCCCCTACGCCAGGATCTCTTCGATCACCTTCCCATGCACATCGGTCAGGCGAAAATCCCTTCCTGAATAGCGATAAGTCCTCGCCGTCGGCAGTAGAATTCGGTCGACGAGGCTTTGCCTCACCCTCAGCTAAGGCCACAATCTGCTTTCGGGGAACTCCAAGGCTAAGTAGATATTTTTCGACTGCCCCCGCACGGCGCTCTGAGAGCTTATTGTTGTATTGATCAGTTCCCAATGAATCGGTGTGACCAGAGAGCGTAAGCTCTTTGTCAGGATCAGTTTTCAAAAGCCCAGCTACGATATCAAGCTGACGCTCAGTTCTTGGCGTAAGCACATCTTCGTCAAATCCGAAATAGAGAATCAAAGTATCGCCACCAGTCGGATTTTTGATAAGCGGAGTGTAATGCACATCACCACCAGCCACACGATCCGCGTAATCAGCGAGGAGCGAATCGAGGTTTACCTCGGTCACCTGCCATGGTTGGTCGATCGTCTTCCGCTGCACATTGAGACCAAAATCAGCGGCTTTTTCACCATTCTCATCTTCAACATGCGCAATAAAACCAGCACTGAGTTCGCGATTAAACATAGCCCGCAACGGCTTCTGCGTCCGAAGTCGATATTTGGCCTCTTCGAAAATAATACAAAGTCCTGCAATCTTAGCATCTGAGACAGATTCAGGGTCTACAAGCGATTTGGCATCATCAAAATTCTGCTCCAACACCGCCCGAAGAAAAGCATCTGTAATCCCCAGCGAATCGACAAAAATAGCCCTCCCGGTCGCTTCTTGGTCAAAAAGCTTCATTTTTTCGACTCCCCAACCCCCGGTGTTTCCCCGGAGCAAGTCAAAGTAAATCCGAGCCCCTTTTTCACCCTCAAAATTTAACGCCCAGCGAGACTTACGATTTGCTTCTAGTTCTCCAATTTCCATAACCGGATCCATCGAACTGAGACGAAAATCTCCGATTGCCGCTAATTTACGCAGTCCCTCAAGCTGAGATTCATCAAGAGCCTTACGCCCAATGAGCATGCTAGCTCTTACTAAATCAGATTCCTCGAGAGATTTCCCGATTTTCTCAAGAAGAACCTCGGGTTTAAGCTCGGCTGCGCCCATTCCAGCATCAACCAGAATTTGCTCTGGCGTCGATGGGGCCACCGTATCAACAGGCTCGGGCTCGGGCTCGGGTTCTGTATCGAAGGGGTCAAATGGTTTCGGCTCCACTTTCTTGACAACCGTTTCAATCTCCGGATTTTGAGGCGAAGCAGGCTTAATGGCAGCTGGCTCCTCCGAATTATTCGACTGGAAGAGATAAGATCCAATTCCTATGAGTGCGGCAGCCAAAAAAGCCAAAAAGACAAACAAACCAAAATTTGAACGAGGTTCATAGGAGTCGTAGGTGCTCATTGCAAAATTGGGTGGTTAATCAGTCGGCTCTTTAATTCTTGGAATCCTAGGAAAGGTAACGTTACGCCATGGCTGGTTATTACGACGAATTCTTAGGGTAGTCTCGGTCACAGCAGCTCCCGACACCAGATTGAAATAAAACTGCTGACTATCACTAATTCGCTGACCATTAAATTCGAGGATATAGTCGTTGGCTCGAACCCCCTTTTGATCTGCAAGGCTGCCAGGAGCAACCTGTTGGACCAAAACACCCCCCTGATGTTGATAAGCCGAGGGAAGGTCCCTGACCGCAATTCCCATAGCATTTAAAATTGCCCGATCCGACGCCAGACGTGCATTCTCGGCTATCTGTTGACCTTGCTCGAATGGATTAGCCTCCCCGACGATTGCATTCAAATTGATCACCTTATCCTTTCTCCAAACACTGATCTCAGTGTCGGCGCCCACTTTCGAACGTCGGATTCGATTGAGTAATCCACGGGCGTTAGTTACCCCCTCTCCTTGAAAAGCTAGAATGATGTCATAAGGCTCCAAACCAGCTTTTGAAGCTGGAGAATTAGGGGTTACGCCGGACACGAAGACCCCTTGCCCAGAGTAGTTTAGACCGCTCGCAACGTGTTGTTTTAAATCGCGAGTCGCCAAACCAAGATAGCCATGAATGGGGCGACCTTTATCGAGAATATACTCCAGAGTCCGCATAACATCATTACCTGGAATTGAAACCATTACATTTTCCTGATCCTCTGTGTAAATCGAGACATTAATCGCGATAACCTCACCGAGATGATTGAGCAGCGGCCCCCCGGAATTACCAGGATTGATGGCCGCATCTGTTTGAAAAAGATCGCGCTGATTATCCGATAGGGACCGATCCCTCGCCGAGATACGCCCGACTGTTACAGATTCCCCCAGCCCGAAGGGGTTTCCCACCGCAATGGCAAGCTGGCCAACGCGGACAGCATCGGAATTACCAAATTTCAAAGCATAGAATTTTTCATCAGGGTCGCCGCTCTTGATTCGTAGCACCGCGATATCTAGGAGCTTGTCCGAATTGATCAAGGTGGCTGGGAGTGACCTTCCGTCGTGCAGGGTCACCCTGATTTTTCGGTGGCCCTCAATAACGTGGTGATTCGTAATCACATGCCCCTCTTCCGATACGATTACACCGGACCCGAGACCCGGCGTGACGCGGTCGCGCTCGTAAATCCGCCCACGATAGCGATCGATGACACGCTCACGCTTCAGAATTTCGGTATCGATACTCACCACCGCAGGTGTTACTCGGTCGACAAGTTCCACCATCTCGTCATTAGCCCGGATTAGCCCCGGCACAAGGCTAGGATCAATGGCGGCCTTCGACTGTAAGGTGGCATATTCAGGAGCAAACTGCTGGCCGGACTCCTTGCTACCAAACCCAAAAATGGGCTGCCCATCGCGCCAAGCGCGGAAAACGTGAACCGAAACAAACGCGGCCACAAAAACGAGGCTGAGAACAAGAAGTCTTTTGATAGCGTCACTCATTATTATCGGAACCCATTTAATCTAACGGTAGTTGATGGATTGTCATGCTTCATCGCAAAGCAAAAAAGATTTAACCCTATAAGAAGCGATGGTGATCGGCTGAATTTTCTTCAATTTATCTGCTGTTGAAGCTTTAAATCCGCTATTGAAGAACTGTGAAGATTCGAACTCTCCAAACAACCGAGTGGGATCAATTGGCTCATCTCATTTTTAATTCCACAAACACTTGGTATCAAAAAAACCTAAACCGGCAGTGTTTCGGCGGTAGCGATCCGTTAACCTGCCGAATCTTCCCAGAAGTCTACGAAACTCTAGATCCTGGATGCTGTCTCATTGCAGAAATCGATGGAGTGCTTGCGGGGTCTTGCTTTTACCACCCACGAGAAACCCATTTCTCGGTTGGAATCATGAATGCCGATCCGGCCTTTGCTGGACGGGGCGTTGCACGGACCCTCTTGCAAGAAATCATCAAACGGGCTGGCAAAAAGCCCATCCGACTCGTTTCGAGTGCTTTAAATCTCGATTCCTACTCGCTCTACACACGAGCAAAATTTCGGCCACTCGCAATCTATCAAGATATGATTATTCCGGCTGAGACCGCCCTGCCGCCTGTGGGACAGAACGCTTCTCGGTCAGTCGAGCTCTGAGGCCGGGCAGCTGCGCGCTGATCAGCCAAGTCAGCGCGATCTCCCGGGAAAAAGACTGGCGGTATTTTCTCAATGACAATTCTTCAGCCTGGCAGGGATTTGTTTTTGAAACTGACGGCGAAATCACGGGTTTCTTATTTTCGATAAATCACCCCGGCAGCCGCATGCTTGGCCCGGGCGTTATGCGAGATCAAAAAGCCGCTTTTGCGCTCATCATCGCCCAGCTTTCTACTTTTGGCCCCGAAACCCCACTTTTTCTTGTTCCAGCAAGTGAAACAGAATTGATTCAAAATCTCTACAAACTTGGAGCCCGAAATTGCGAAATCCACCTCAGCCAAGTCCTCGGTGAAGCGAAGGCCCCACGTGGAGTTACGATGCCGACGTTCATGCCCGAGACTGCCTAATCGGATGCCTCCAAGAAACCTTGATCACTTCTTCTTCAACCCCTCTTTGCAATAAGGTGGGTAGTCGAATTGGTTGCCATTCAAACGCGGGTCATTGTGCTCCCTTAGCTCGGTCATGAGCTGAGCACGTAACTTGACTTTCACCGCCTTGTATTTCGTATCACCTGCCAAATTCTTGACCTGATGAGGATCGCTTTTCAGTTCATAAAGCTCCTCCGCCGGGCGGGCGCCGAAGCCAAGATTCCAATGATATTTGAACTCGGGCTTATTCCGGTTCAAAATCATCCAAGCTTTAGTCGGGCCAGCATCCACGTCGGCATAAGTCAGGCGAGTTTTTCCCGCAAGTTCGTTGAAAGTCATCGGACCCTTTTCGAGCGCCAACAAATCGCCCATCGGAGCACGATCAGGAGTGAAATTGATTATGTAGAGATGGTCCGCCGTCCGGATTGAGCGTATCGAATAAGGAAGCTGACGGTCACGCGCAGTCTCAACATGAACCTCTCGCCCAATTAAGGCCCAAGAACGGAGACCGGAATGATCTCCTGAACCCAACGCTGGGAGGAGATTTTCGCCGTGCATCGTGTCCGCCTTCTCTAGCCCAGCGGCCGCTAAGAAGGTCGGGGCGAGATCAATCAAGGAAATCGGCTTCTTCAAAATTTGGGTGGGTTGGATGTGACCAGGCCAACGCGCCGCAAAAAGAACCCGTGCTCCAAAGTCATAACAATTCGTTTTCCCGCGCGGAAAACCAGGCGCGCCATGATCGCCCGAAATCACAATCAAGGTATTATCGTATTCCCCGGTCGCTTTGAGTTCCTCAAGGAGAATCCGGCAGCATTCATCAAATGCCATCGCCTCGCCAAGGTAGTCAGCTAGATCCTCACGCACCACGGGAACATCAGGAAGGAATGGAGGCATTTTGCCCTTCAGTTTCTCAGGATTGAGACCCCAAAGATTCTTACCCGAGCCCCTCGTCCAAGACCGATGTGGATTTGTCGGATGAAAATGATACATGAAAGGCTGCTTCTTATCCCGCTTCTCGAGGAAGCTTCGGAAATTAGCCCGGCACTCTTCATAAAGATCTTCCTTTCGGTTTGGAATCTCGCCGTCCTTGCTGACATATTGCGAAAACCCATTCACCTTGCGCCCCGCCTTGTTGAACTGCGGGCCAAATTTTTTCCCCCTCACATGATCCTTATGAGTCACCCCGATATGATACCCGCTCTTTTGGAGGATTTCCGCATAACCCGAAATCTCGGCCCAGGGATCCGAAGCCTCTGGCCCGTGCCAACGATAATGCAACTGAGAACAGGAACCATTAGTAAAAAAATGACGGCCTGAAATTAAAGACGCCCGGCACGGCGAGCAAGAAGGGGCCGAGACAAAGGCATTAGTGGCTAGAACTCCTTCGCTGGCAATCCGGTCGAAAGTGGGCGTCGAAATGATATCGTTTGCCGAAGGCTGGTTCTTGGACGCATAAGCCGAGGCATACCGTCCGAGATCATCCGCAAATAACATGAGAATGTTCGGCTTTTTATCGGCGCGGGCCAGCAAAGGGAGCAAGAAGAGGAGGGAGAATGTAAAGGGTTTCATAAATTCAGTCAAAAGGTTTCCTAGAGCTGGTGCAATACCTTGAAGCATGACAACGTAGCGACACAAAGCCAACTATCATCACATGTCTCTGAAATTTATAATCCATCCTTCCCGCTCCCTGCGATTCCTCAAGCTCTTTGCTCCTCTTTTCATCCTCATCTCATCCGCCTGGCTCGCCTTTGGTGATAAAAAGCAAAACGCTCGTCCCGAAAAAGTCGGCTGGATTGAGCCCGTGCAAAAGGAAATCGAAGGCTGGACCGTGCACGTTGATCCCGCCCTCCTTGAGAACGGAGAGCATGCAGAAAAAGGGCGTAAAGCCCTCAAGATGCTCGCCAACCACCTTCAACGCATCTGCATTCTCCTCCCCGAAGAGCAACTCACCAAAATGCAGCAGATGGAAATCTGGCTTGAAAACAAACATCCCGAGCTCACCGCAATGCAATATCACCCCGGTGCTGGTTGGCTCAAGGATCGTGGCTATGACCCTCGTCTCGCCAAAAAAGTTCATATCACGAATGCCTCCGCACTTTTCTCCCGCGATCAAATGCTCAAACACCCCGCTGTTATCCTTCACGAACTAGCTCATGCCTACCACGATCAAGTCCTCGGATTCGGCGAGCAAACAATCATCGCATCTTATGATGCTGCCATGAAAAAAGGGATTCTTGAAAGAGTCAAACTTTTCACCGGTCGCACCGTCCGTCACTACGGCGCAACCAACCATAAGGAATACTTCGCTGAGGCCACCGAAGCCTAGTGAAAGAGGAGATTGGCGACGTTGCAGCAGAACTTAAAGAACACGACCCAAAAGCCTTCGCCGTCATGAAAAAAATCTGGGGTCCAGCTGCAGTGCAATAAAAATTTCACCTCTAGTAGGCTGCAATTACCTCCTAAGACCTTCGTTCATTTTTCCAATCCTTAGCCCAATTTTCCTTTTACGAAATCTCATTATTTCATTCTAGCTGAACCGCTAGGGATAACGTGAAAAAGCAGGATGATCAGGGAATACGAAAGTGATACTAGTTCTTCTGTTATTAATGGTTTGGTTGGCAAAGGTGTTTTGGAAGAATATTTTATTCGAAAAGATAGAATTGCCTATGATGGTAATGATTCTTCAGACATAAAAAAATTAAGTGATGCCCAATCGGAAGCTTTAAATAAAATAAAAACCTCTTTTGAAACTAAACCGTTGTTGTTCCGGATGTAAGTTCCGCATCCGTCTCGAAATCGGCAATCGAAGAAGCTCCAGATAATGCCGATGGCCACCCGTTAAACCCCGCTTGATCATCTTGATTGAACTCGATTGCAAGAATCTCCGTTTGCCCAATCGCCGAAGCCCACAGACCCCACAACCCCAGAAATACAAACCAGCCGCTCTTCATTTTGGCTCTAAGTAACCGATCAGAATATCATTGAAAGCAGCAAAAAAACCGCAATGGCACTAGGCCATTGCGGGGAAGAACTAAAATTGAAAGCAGCCTATTTAATTGCCTTGATCCAAATGTTACGGAAACGCACATCTTGTCCGTGCTCCTGTAACTTGAGGGATTCATCACTTGCGCCATTTTTCACGCCGCCATTGGCATGCTTAACGGGCACATTGTCATGAACCTTGATGCCGTTCCACCAGAGGGTGAGACGAGCGGGCTCTTTCACCTTTTCCCCTTCCCATTCGCCGGCCTTGAAAAGAAAATGGTAGGAATGCCATTCACCATTCGGACGCCAAGCATTGCCCTTGGGGACATGCTCCATGCAAACCGCACCGATCCCGTGAGGTCCGATCTTCCAACCATATGGATCCGCGATATTTTTGCCCTTTGGTGATTCGATCTGTAGCTCGTGACGGTTCTGCATATAAACCCCGCTATTGGCATAGCCCCCGGCCTTGTCATCACCACGTGCGCCCATCATGACGAACTCCACGTGACCCTCGAAATCGTGATACTTTTTCTTGGTGACTAAGTCATGAGTTCCCCACCTCTTGCCACCATCGGTCATGAGCACCTTGCTGTCATCAGTGGGGCTCTTCACGATTTTCCAAGTAATGTCCATGTCGCTCTTGGGCCACATTTCCCAGTTCTCTTTTGATCGATGCCATCGTGCCATCGAATGGCGTGTCCGCTCCATCCGGAGCCTTAACCCCAAGATCCTTGGCCTTGTCGTAACCCGCCTGTTCTTCGGGCTTCTTGGCATTGGCGACTGCTCCGATCAGAGAGAAAGCGGCACAAAATGAGATCAATTGTTTTGTCTTCTTCAGTTTCATGATGGGATGTTCTACGGACCTTAAGAGACTCTCTTATCGAAAAGCACTTTCGATAGAGTTTAAAATTTATGAATGCTTCGGTCCTCTTGGATTCAAGATTGGCGACAACATGGTCATCGTGGCTGGAAAACAATGATCCCCCACAATTCAAATAAGCTTAGCTTTCACTCGAACGACAATCCGAGCAATCGCAAGAAAACGACCCCAATCCAACCTATCACCCTAGCCAAGAAAGGACTCGATCGCGCCCTTCTGATTCATGTGTGCCAAGCCGGTATCAATGGCGCCATAGTGCTCGATTGAATTTCCGTAGGCATTCAGGATGGAAGTATACCAATTCCCCAGAGTCTTGTGACCTTCCTTGCCATAGTGCGGCAGACGAATGTATTTTCCGGTGATATCAAGTTGGGAATTCTTGCCGGACATCACGATAAATGGCCACTCTGTTCCCTTACTGTGGTGCGTCTCACCATTGTCAGGGAAGTAAAGAAGCATCGTATTGTCGAACATTGTGCCTCCTTCTTCGGGGACTGATTTGAGGCGACTTACTAAACGGTCAATTAGGCTCATATGATGACGGCGAACCTTCTCGCGCACCTCAAGGGCTTCAAATTTACCAACCGGCTTTCCATGGCCAACGTCGTGCAGGTTGACGCTTTCCTTCTCGATGTCGGTGACCCCAGTGTAAATCGTTCCCAACTCGTCCGCGGTCAGGGTAACGACATTAGTCATACCTGAGATCAAGGTCGAAAGAGCAATTTCAGCATGGCCGATTTGGCGGTCCACCGTGTTAAGATCGTCGGCAAAATATTTATCATCGAGGCGTGGCGCGTGCTTGCGAATGACATCGGACATCGCGTCCATTTTACGATTGCGCTCCCGGATGCTCTCGATCGAGTCTGAGTAGTTCTTCACTTTCGCTTTCTCAAGACCACGAAGCTCCTCGGCCATCGCCCCTTCGCTCATCGCCGCAAACTCCAGCAGACGTCGTTCAAGCTGATACTGGATCTTCGATTCTCTATCACCCGAAACAGATTTGAAGAGCTCCTCGATGGCAACTTTAGGTGATCCGAAAGCGTAGTTGGGCTGCTGTGGCCCACGTGCCGAAAAGCCTTTCTCAATTCCATTAATATTGCCGCGTGAATTTCCGCCCCCACTCGGAAAACAGGCCAACTCGATGTGCTCAAGCGAAGATGGAAAAAGCTTGGCGAGTTCAAAATCAACAGTGGCCCACTTGATAGAGCTAAGTCTTTCGTTCGCCTTGTAAGCTCCGAGCGAAGACTGCCAAGTGTGGTGACCAGTGGTGCACATTTTACCCGAGAGTCCTTGGAGAATCGTCATCTCCCCCTTGTGCTCGCTCAGCGCACCCATCCACTCCGGAAGCTCGTGATCATCCAACGAAACCTCGAAAGCTTCCTTACGTTTCTCCTTCTCAAGCTCCACCCCTTTGAGCGTTGAAGGAACAAGGGTGTTGGGCAACAGACCATTCCCTTTGTGAATGAAGATAAATCTTTTGGGCGCCTTACCCTTAGGGTTGGCCGCAAATAGGCCTGGAGTCATTGCCATCGAGCCAGCGCCCAATATGGATTGTTTCAGAAACTTTCTTCGGCTTTTCATTGGGATGATTGGGTTTCTTTTCGGTAAATGAACGAATCAGAAGTCAACAGCGAGATAATAACACTCTTAAAGCTGCCGCTATTATTGGCGTAAGCGATCTCGGCATCAATCAAAGTTTGTGAGTCGGAAAGCAGTTCATTTCTGCCCATGAAGTAGCGGAAAGCATGCCGGATGATCGATTGGCGGACCCGTCGTGATTTGGCGAGACGATCGATTAAGTCATAAGCATCTTTTACCTTTCCATCGAGCGTAGAGTCCCCCGTCCCCTCAAGGACCCCAGAGATGCTCAGAGGCTTGGTTTTGTAAACGCTAGCTGAGCTTTTTCCATTTCCCGCTTTAACCAAATTTTCAGGATGCTCCAGAGCCTCGGCAGTCCGAAAACGACCAAAGTCATCAAACATTTCAAAGGTTAAGCCAAGAGGGTTCATGTGGACATGGCACTTCCAACATTCCTGCGGTGAGGTGACCTCGTCAAGACGCTCGCGAAGAGTCCGGTGATGGTCTTCGGGAATTTGTGCATCCACCGTGATGGGGACGTCGGGAACGTAACCGGCAAGGAGCTTCTCACGGATCCACTTTCCTCTCCGGACTGGGTCCGTTTCAGTATTTTGTGAATGTGCCAGAAGCCAGGCTGGATGAGTGAGGATCCCCTTACGATTTTGAATTTTGAATGGTTGTTCAACCTGAAAGTCCCAACCTTTTTGGCCGGTATCTCCCCCCCTCGATCCTGGGATGGGGGCAAGATTATAGATCTCGGAATACTGGTGACGAAATCCATGGGCCCAAGGTGGATTCGTGTAAGGCGTGCTACCTCGTCCGAAGGTGGACTCGAAATATCCCATAAGGCGAACGAGCGTGTTGTCATGGCGTCCCTTGCCTTTTTTCTGTTGGGGAACTTTCAACCCTAGATTTTGCTTGAGGAGCAATTCGTGTTTCAAGCTCACCTGCTCAGGTTCTTCCTGCCAAGGCTCGCTTTTAAGGACATCATAAGCTTCGCGCCATCGATCAATAATCGCCGCAGTTTGCTCGTTCGGGCGAGTGTGGTAGACAAAATACTCATCCGTGGTGAGGAGTTGCTCGAAGACGTTTTGATCCTTTCTTAAAATATGATCAACAATCTTGTCGGCCTCATCGATAACATGGCCGGAGGTTCCCGCCGTGCCACGGCCGGCATTCGAATAAAAGCCCCCACTCCGCTTGGTGTCCTTGAAGACCTTAGTCATGTTCGGATAACCAAAAAACTCGCGGAAGAAACGGTTGATCTTGGGGTGTGAAACTTTATGAGAATTGAGACCTTTCCCGCTGACTTCCGGAGCACCCGGCCCCGCAAAGGAACTTTCATCGTTGAGCATCCGACTAACCTCACGGCGATAATCTTCTTTCGTATTGAGCCGGCCTTCCTTCGCCGCTTTGAGTAAATCCGCATCAGGATTACGATCACAGAGAGCATAAGCAATCGCATAGCTAGCCTCACGAGGAGATAACTTCATCCGTCCTGCTCCATCCACTTCACCCGCCCCAAACTCGTACCGGTACATGAACTCGGATTTCAGGAGAACACTCACCAGCATCTGGCGCAGACCTTCGGTGTTACCAGCAAGCAAAATGCTTTCTTTGAGAAGCTTGAGGTGTCTCTCCAACTCCGACTTGTTCGCATCACGCTGCAAAACACACTGATATTGGGTGTGAATCGCGGCCTTCATTTCTGCTTCGGTTGGAGGAGATTTTTTAGTCACAATGAACTCAAAAGCTTCCGGAGTTTTACGAGGGCTCCACCTGTCCTTCGGGTTCGGAAACTCATTTGACTTCACCTCCCCATTCTTGATCCGCGCCTCGCGAAGTTGCTTCTCCGAGATCCAATCGGCATTAGTGAGCATCATTAGAAGATGTCCACCATCAAGAGTGGTTGTGTCATAATAACGAACGCCGGAATGGTCGGGAAGAATGACCGGAATCGTGACCCCATAAAAAGAACGCTGGCGCGCCCCCCCTTCGAGACCAAAAACCGCATTGATTCGCTCGATAAAGATCTGGGGACTGACCAACCATCGGCGGGCCTGAGTATACGGCTTTGCGACAATTTCCCCGTTAAAGAGCTTTTCGTGACTGACATGATTCCCGTAATTGGGATAGCGCAATTTCCCTTCAAGGGTAGACGCATTATGCTTTTTGAGCTCTGCCGCAACCCACGATAACATCTTTGATCGCTCCGCTTCAGTGGGTTGCTTCTTCTTTTTCTTGGGCGGCATTTGTCCAAGATAGAGTTGCTCTTGCACCTTATTAAGAACATCCAATCGAGATTCCAAGGGCATCTGACCGAGTTCATCGAGTTGCAAGCCCCCTTTTTGTTCCCACTCGTCGTGGCAGGAGTAGCAATAATTTTCCAAGAGCTCTTCGGCTTCCGATACCTCCGCGGATAAGACAGAAGCAATAACAGTCCCTAAGACACACCGCGATGAGGTGACCCTTTTCAAAAAGCCAACGATTTCAGGAGGAAGAATGGCCATTTCTCGCGGCGGACGATACGCCACTTAATCATAAAAAAAACACCTAACATCCTCTCTTTTTCATTCATGCCCTGCTGAAATACACCAAAAACCACCTGCCCGATTTTTTTTGTCACCTTTTGAGAAAAAAAAGCGTAAAGGGGGGGGACGTAAGAAACCGCAATCAAGTCATCATATCCAGTCGCCTTTGGGCCGACCTCTGTTCTTAATTGCAATTCCTAGTTACTCGACACGAATCCTCGAAAAACTGAAGGAAAATCACGTTTTACTATTCCAATCCGCTCAACTCCATGAACGCCAGCCACTCTCTTCCGCGTCGTATTTTTAACTCATTCTTGTTCAGTATGTTAGTAGCTCCATTGCTGCTTTCAGCTGTCGCCAGCGCTCAAGCGCCTAGTTTTTCGATGAGCTTATCGCCTGAGACGGTCGGAATCGGCAGCTGTGCTGAGCTAACTTTTGAAATCCAGAACAACAGCGATGCCGAAATAAACGACCTAAGATTCAACCTGGCCCTTCCAGCCGGAGTGGTCTTGAGCAATCCCGCTAATCCCATCAGCGACTGCGGGGGCACCTTTGATGCAACAGACGGCGGGAATACGATCACTTTGACCGGAGGGTCATTGGGGGGCAATGCGAGCTGCTCGGCAAGCGTTGGAGTGACTCTTTTGGCTGAAGGGCCATTCAACATGATTTCAGGCGATCTCACCTCGAGCGCCGGTAATAGCGGAAACGCAAGTGTTACGATCGGAATTCCGTCAGAGAGTCCAGCGCTTGGCTTCACCAAGTCGTTTGCTGAAAGCCCGGTGAGACTGGGCGGCCAAACCACCTTAACTTATACCATCGAAAACCAGTCTCAAACCGACGCGGTAGGGATCTCATTCAGCGACGACCTCTCGCCAGGAATTGTCGTTGCGGGCCAACCCAACATCGTCAACAACTGCCCAGGTTCGACTTTGACTGCAATCGCAGGTTCCCAAACAATCAACTTTAGTGGAGCCACTCTCGCGGCAGGTCAAACCTGCGTCATCTCGTTTGATATCGTGGGCCTTGTCGCCGGACGAAGCATCAGCATCTCCAGCAATATTATATCGAGCTTTCCAGGCGGAAACACGATGCCCTCTGGCCGGGCTTGCGGAACTCTCGAGGTCATTCCATCTGCGGACCTCGCCGACATTTCATTCTCGAAGGCATTTGTGGAAGACACCATTAATCCCGGAGGGACAAGCGATCTTATCTTCACCATCACCAACAACAGCCAAACCGAGACTTTTACCGACATCACTTTTTCTGACGATCTCAATGCCATGCTTCCCGGTGCGGTTGCCACCAGTCTTCCCCAACAAGGAGGGTTCATCGTGAATGCCACCTTCGACGGATCAGGCTCTTCGGTCCTAGATTCTTCTTGGCAATATCTTGACCAACTCGAAAACGAAAATGGCCGAAACGATGATTATCCTTCCGATGGATCCGGAAATGATTGGAATACCATCGGATTTAATCCAGCCACTTCCAATATCGGGCCATGGCTCACCGGAAATGCCCCTTTTCAGGCTGGAGTGATCGATGCCTTCCCACCCGGAACTCCAGCAGTTCTCGGAGGAATTGATGAAGCCGCCAACGGCCAAAACTTGGTCACGACCTATCTCTTCCGTAAGGAATTCACTCTCAACGCTGAACAAGCGGATACCAGCAACTGGTTACTCGATTACGTCTTTGATGACGGAGCCATCGTTTACATTAATGGAATTGAGGTCTTCCGTAGCGCGGGAATCCCAGACGGCCAAATCACCACGACCACCCTTTCAGGGCTTGGAGAAGAAACTAGCCGGAGCTCCAGCCAAGTCGATCTCTCGGGGATTCTAGAGCAGGGTGCCAACACGATTGCGGTAGAACTCCACCAAACCACACTCGACAGCAGCGACGCAGGATTTTCGCTCGATCTTCTACCAGCTTCCAGCTCCCCAACCGGCGGCTTTGCTTTTGTCGACGATACCTTTGAAGGAACCAGCGATGCCGCATCAGCAAACGGAACCCTTAATCCAAATGGTGGATTTTCCGGCGGAGGCATCGACGTCACAATTGGCGGCAAAAACTTTATCACAGGCTTCTTTAACCCAGCAAGTTCGGGTGGTTGGAAAAGGACCTTTACCGTTGCGGAAGCCAGTTCAATTGAGGTGAGTGTTCGCTACCGTATGCTTCTTGATTCTTCCTACGAAGGTGACGAATTTGGTCAAGCCTTGCTTGAAATCGATGGAGTTCGCTACGGAAATGCGGCCAATAACTCTCTCACCCAGTTGAATGGCGGAGCCGGAGTCAATCAAGATACCGGTTGGCGAGTTTACACCAACTCCATCTTCCTTGCTGCAGGCGAGCACGATATCGTCCTAGGGGCTTATAATAACCAATCCAACTCCGGGACGGAGGTTACCCAAGTCTTTTTTGATGACATCCAAATTGGAACACCCGCCCGACCTGCAGCGGTTTGCGGACCGAACTCACAAATCGCCGGGCGAGATGTCCTTACCCTCACCGGTGGTGAACTCGCACCCGGTCAATCATGCTCCTTCCGGGTGGGAGTGAGCATTCCAGCCACCGCGTCCTTCGGAAACTACGACAATAGGACAAGCCTCATCTCCACCGTGGTCGGCGGGAAAACCCTACTCGGATTTCCGGCAAAGGATACTCTGGGGGTAGTGGCAGTGCCTCTCGCATTCTCGAGCTCATTTTCTCCATCCAATATCTCTCTGAATGAGACGAGCACACTGACCTTCTCAATCGACAACCAAGGCAGCCAAGCCGAAGCAACCGACGTAACCTTCTCCGCCACTCTTCCCGATGGCATGGCTCTTGCAGCAGCCCCCGGAGCAACTTCAACTTGCGGAGGCGACATCGCCGCGCCAGCCGGCGGAAAGACTTTTGCCTTCTCCAACGGAACAATTGCAGGAGGCGAGGTCTGCACAATAACAGTGGATGTCGTTGGACAAACCACTGGGAATCTCGCCCTTACAAGCGGGAAACTTTTATCAACCCTGGGCGATAGTGGCACCACGACTTCCACCCTCTCTGTCAACCCTCCGCCAGCTTTCTCGATCTTGTTTACTCCAAACGAAATCAATGCAGGACAAGTCTCAACTTTGACATTTACGATTGATAACAGCGCTTCACAGGTCCCAGCCACCAATCTCAATCTGACTAACGAGTTACCGGACGGCCTCATCCTTGCAAATCCGGCCAACGCGACAACCAACTGCCAGGGAGGAAGCCTCCTCGCAATCTCAGGAACTGATCAAATTTCCTACTCTGGCGGTACCGTTCCCGCTGGCCAGACCTGTACTGTCACCGTCGGGATAACGAGCAGCGAAGGAGGAAACTATTCAAATACCACCCAGAAACTGACCAGCTCGCTTGGTGACAGCGGCACCGCAAGCGATTCGCTGGAAGTGTTTCCCACTGTCTCACTTGCTCTCAGCGTCACCGGATCTACCCCAACCGTACTTGCAGGTTCAGGCCGGGAAAACCTCGGGTATGTTGTGATCGTAACCAATAACGGACTTTCAACCGCCACAAACATTGTCATTGATTTTACCGAAACCCTTCCACCTGGAGTGATTGTTGAAAATGCTCTAGCCGGGTTGGGAACCTATGATCAGTCCAGCTGGACCATCCCTGCTCTTGGAACCGGAGGACAAGCCACTCTTGGGATTACCTACACGGTTCCGCAAAACACCCAAGCAGGCACCAACTCGATCGTAGCTACCGCCACTCTGACTTCAGTCGATCAAATTAATTTAAACCAAGCTAACGACTCGGCAAACGAAACCACTAGCATTGTTGCTGGAGTCGATTTGATCGTTACCAAAACAGGGTCGGATGATCCAGTGATCGCCGGCTCGGGGAATGGGAATTTAAGCTACCTTATTGAAGTGACTAACCGGGGACCGCTCGCTGCCACCGGACTTGAGCTGACAAATATTCTTACTTTGGAAGATGGAATCGCTATCGAATCCATCACCCCAGGCATCGGCGCTTTCGACAATCAAACCTGGACGGTAGGAGACCTCGCGGTAGGTGCTACGGCATCCCTCGAGGTCAGTTTAACTGTCGGTCCATCGGCTGAAGTCGCCTCGCCCGGATTTACCAGCACCTCATCAGTGAGTGCCGTCGACCAAGCTCAAATCAATACTGGCGACGAATCGGTGACTTCCTCTCGCAATATCACCCGCGAGGTTGACCTTGCCGTCTTGGCCGAAAGCTCACGCGATCCGGTGCTTGCAGGATTTAACCTTCCGCAAAATCTCTTCCACACTTTAACCGTCACCAACCAAGGGCCCAGTGACGCCTCTGGGGTTAGCTTGCAACTTAGTGAAGTCCTGCCCGAGGGAGTCACCGTCGATTCCATCAGCTCAGCAAACGGAACCACCTTCGCTGATTCGATTTGGTCGGTGGGCAACCTCGCCGCCGGGAATTCTTCTTCTATCATTTACTATTTCCAGATTCCCAGAACCGTAAAAGGAGGGGTTGATCTCATCTCCAGTCAAGCCACGGTCAATACTAGCAACGAACCACTCCTTAATCCGGAAGACGATGCCAACTCCATCGCGACTGATATCGTAAGCCCTTCAAATACAGAGATCGCTGGTGGAGCCATTGAGCTCGATTTCCAAACCGGACTCTTCAAGCAAGCTGTCACGATCACCAACAACAACCAGGGAGCGCTCCCTGCCTTTCGAGTGCTGGTCGGCGGGCTTCCTATCGAAGTCACCGTCGCCAATTCCCAAGGAGACGTGCTTGGTAATTCCTTCCTCCTTTTTAACCAAGCTCTTGAAAGCGGCGAAAGCATCGAGCTCACTGTTGAATACCTCCAGGCCGATGCCTCGGGAGGATTCGAGCCCACCTTTGAAATCGAGTTACTCGACAGAGTCGAAAATCAAAGCGCAGGCGAAGGAGTCGAAGTGGACCGATGCGAAGTTCTCGAGAATGGCGATGTCCTGATAGAATTCCCTTCTCAAATCGGGGCAACTTACACTGTCCAATACAGTCAGAATGGGGAAGCCTGGAACAACGTCGTTCCGGATATCACTGCTGGAGGAACACGATTACAATGGATCGACAATGGTCCACCCAAAACCATCAGCCATCCATCAGGAGAAAAACTCCGCCTCTACCGCGTCATCAAGAGAGATGCAGATCAATAATCATAACAACTTTTTCACCATGAACCTAAAATTCAGATTCGCATCCTTTGCCTTAAGTGTCCTGCCCGTTGCGGCCGGAGATGATGTCATCTACTCAGCTAAGAGTGGCCTCGGTTCCGCCAAGAGTGGCCTCGGTTCCGCCAAGAGTGGCCTCGGTTCCGCTAAGAGTGGCCTCGGTTCCGCCAAGAGTGGCCTCGGTTCCGCCAAGAGTGGCCTCGGTTCCCATAAAGAAATCATCGCGCAGATCCAGCCCTTGTCAGTCCCTAATGACAGATGGAATTTTGGGGCAGGAATTTCATGGCGTAAGATTGGAAACATCAACTTCAACACCGGGAATACAAACCTGGCTGCTCCGAGCGTTTTCGGAAATAGCTCCTTCACCCAGCCCGCTGGAATCGGAGCGGAAACCGGAGCCATCGCACGGGCCTACGACAATGGCTTCGTCAACCCTGGGCCCCGTACTCCAGCCACCGGCAGAACAACCGATTACTCTTACCAAACCCAAGATCAGCTTCAGGGAAACAATCTTCTCATGACAGCCACCGGAGGAGAACGCCGAGTGATCGATCAGCCTTCAACTTCCTCGCCCACCAGCTGGAGAGAAAGCGATAATTGGGAAGTCTCTCCTTACTTTAGCTTGAGCCATCTCATCGATATGGGAAATGGTTGGAGCGCCGGGCCAGACCTGACTTTCAGCTATACCAGTATTGGGGGCCGTCAAGGCGAACTAAATACCCTCAACGCCAACGAGCGCCGCAATATTTTCGATGTCAGAGCAATCGACAGTTTCGACTCTACTGGGCTTATTCTTCCAAACCCGCCCTACACCGGATCACCCGGAGCTATTGCGCCCCTTCTCCCAGTGGAGCCTGCAGGACGCAACTTTATAGACGAATTACGATCCACCGATACTGCTCTGTTTCGGGATTCGATTAACGAATCACTCGAAGTGAACTTATTTGGACTTTCGCTCGGAGCGAGCGCTGTTTATCGAACTGATAGTCGCTTCTTTGCCGGCATCGGGACTGGCCTCGTTTTGAATATCGCAGACTGGGACGCCAGCCGCAGTGATCAACTTATTCAAGTCACCAACGGAGGTGCTCCATTACAAATCGGCTCCGCCGGTTTCCACAACTCTGGAGCTGATGTTCTCTTTGGATACTACCTCCAAGGATCTGTGGGTTACCAAATTAACGACTCCTGGACGATCGAAGCAAACACCCGCTATGACTGGAACGAATCCCTTCGCGAATCCGTCGGCGAGAGCGATTTTGATCTGAATCTCACCGGCCTGACTCTGGGAGTGGGAGCAAACTACTCGTTCTAGTTCCAGCCCTCCAAGCTAACGGCTGAGAGGAATGCCCCGTTTCAATTCATCTCAATCGAAGATCATAGCAACTAGGCTTACTGACTTCTTTTTGATCGAGTGTAAAACAACGGGAGATCCTTCAATGCCAATTAACAAAGCTCACCCCATGAAGACGAATATAAAAAACCGTAGCCAGGAGAGATTCCGCACTACGGTTGTCACGGGGAACTCTACGTCCCTGGTTTTTTGCAAGACCTTTTGAATTCTCGCAAAATATCTACGAGAAAGATACGAGTGGAATCGGCCAGTCTATGAGAATAGGCAGCCTTTTGAATCCAATTAGGACTCTTTGGCCGCACACTCTTTTGCCACTTTAGCAGGATGCTTTAGCTTATCACGAACGTCCTTGGGGTTCATTGCAGCCACGGTAGCTTCATCCATACCTAAAGCCACAAGACGCTTACGGTGGTCGCTTTGACGTTTGTTTCGTGCCGAATTCGACTTCGTGGGACGATTTCTATTTTTATTGCGCGCTTGTGTTGAGGCCATGATCTTATTTGGTTCCTAACTGAGAAAAGTTGAAAAGTTTCTTTCGATTGGCTAGGTCAACCTCAAGAACGCGTTCCATTTAGTTTCGAAGAAGGCCTCGGTCAACTGGAATTCTCTTCCAAGCCAGCTCACATCAGGGCGATTACTTAACTTGTCTTAAAATCTTAGACGATTTGGTAGTTCTTTTATTGTCTGGCAAGCTCCCCATTTTAAGCTGCTACAGTTACAATGAACCGACGATACTTCCTGTCCACCTCTGTCGCTGCAGGTGTCTCCACCAACCACTCCAAGGCCCGGAACGGCCCCAAGGATCTCCGTCAGGCGATGTTCATGGGCATCGCGAAAGCTAAAAAAGACCTTCCCCGGAAGGCCCAGCTTAAGGTCGAGGGCGACAAACTACGGATCTTGCAATTCACCGACATCCATTTTTTTTGTGACCGCAAAAAATTTGGTGAGAAGGCGGACTTACAAACTGTCGAGGATATGAAGCGTATGATCGAAAACACCGACCCTCATCTTTTAGCAATCACTGGGGACCTCTGGAGTGATAACCCGCGCGGTCAGGGCCAAGAGTTCTTCGATTACTCGCTCAAAAAAATCACTTCGTTGAGAAAACCATGGCTCTTCAATTGGGGAAATCACGATCGCCTCGACGACTACGCTGCCGCTCAGGTCACTCTGACCGAAGCCAAAAACAGCCTTTATCGCGGCGGCCATGACGGGGGAAACTACCGTATCTCCGTCACCAACTCCGACGACCGCCAACTCATGGAACTTCTCTGTCTCAAGACAAGTCGGACAAGGCGTCCAAGCAGCCCAAGAAAAGTGGCTCACGATGCAAAAACCCTCCAAGTCACCCGTGTTATGCTTCCTCCACATTCCCTTGCTTCAATATGATACCGTCTGGCAAAAAAAAATCGCAAAGGGTATCTTTAAAGAATCTGTTTGCACCTATGGCGAAGATGGGAGCGCCATCGCAAAACTCAAAAAATTTGGAGACGTAAAAGCCTGCTTCTGTGGCCACGACCACGTCAATGACTACAGTGGGACCTGGGACGGAATCGAAATGGTTTACGGTCGCGCGACCGGTCACGCCGGATATGGTGCCCATAAGTTAAAGAAAGGCGGAAAACTCATCACCGTTGATCTCGCCGACCCAAAAAAAATACACCACACCTGGAAAACCGTATTCGCCGATGGTAGTGACTGGGCGCCAGCATGAACAAGAGGTGCGCATCTTTCCCATTTCCTAATTCCGGTCTCTCATCTCAATTGCTAACCCGCTAAGTAAAGCCGATGAAATCGACGGAGACTCAAAACAAAACCTGAGAAGAAAAGGTCGCAACTCCGAAAAAAGGGGGCGTTCTTATTTTGTAATGATTACTTAAGTAAATTGCAGACTGATAAGCTTCCCAAAAAATACTTTAGTTTTTGTAACCAAAACTCTGTTCACTCCGTCACTCCTAATGAGAGTCAGGATTCTTGACTGTCCCCCCCAAACAATTAACCGCTCATCAAGAAATGAAAAAAGAAAGTATTCTCTTTGCGAGTTATCTCCTTGGAAGTGTTTTCGCGCAGGATCTTAACAAATCATTTGGAGATGGGACCCTGCCGGAGTTCCTCATGAAGTATGACGTGAACGAAGATGGGATCATCGACGAAGAGGAGCGTCAGGCCGTAAAGGAAGAGCGAAAAGCTGCTCGTAAGAAAAACAGCAACGAATTCGGCCCTAGTCGTAACATAACCTCTCTCGAAGAGCGATTGGCTGCCCGCAACTCCATCCGAGAGAGAATCCTATCCAAGCGCGCCGAAAAATTTGCAAAAATCGCTGGGAAAGACGGCGTTCTTTCCCTCGAAGAATTCACAGGTCTTCCACCTTTTAAGAACGCGATTAGCGAGCGTATCAGTTCTATTTTTAAACGTCTCGACTCAGATAGTAGCGGTGATGTGACCCTCGAAGAATTTAATAGACGCCAACTGACCACAGCCCACAAGATGAACCACGCCCAAGTCACGGAAATGCCAGCCCAAGCAACAAAGGCGTGGGTCCTGGCGGCAACGGCAATGGCAACGGCAACGGCAACGGCAACGGCAACGAGAAATAACTCTGATCCTAAAATATCTTTATCAAGATAAGGGCACAGTTGCCGCCTTCTCTTTAGCTTTTAACCTGATCTGCGGCATTGCGTGGAATAACTTGGTGAGGAGTAAGCTAATCCGTTTACTTCTGACTTTTTAATCACGTGGTAGCCGTTATCCTAGGATACCAAGTCGCTAAAAACTGGTCTTAACCCCGACGTGTTAAAACTTACCCCGTGAAAACGTTTTTTACACTTCTTTTCCTCATTCACGCTCTTCAAGGCGAGATCCTTTACGACACCGACTTTGATACCTTTTCCGCAGGCCCCAACAATTGGTCTGGAAACGATAATTGGATTTCGAACGATACCATTTCAGGTGCTCAGACCATCGATGGGAATGTTCTCCCCGGCCTCCTGAATACAGCAACTCTTGGTTTTTCACAACCGACCTCTCAATTCACTTTTGTCGCACTCGACCTCGATTACGACCATATCGCATCTGAAAAACCTATCGTAGAAATCAATACCCTTATTGGTATTGAGGACTCGACTAACGATCAACGGGACGATTTTTATCTCACTATTTACAATACAGTCGGAAATCGCCTTGCCTCCATCCGCTTTGACAATCAACACCCAGAAATTACTAACTCACAATTTGGAATCTGGAGGGAAAATAGCACGAACCAGTTTGATACTCTGTTTGACTTTGCAGTAGGAGAACTTTTTAACCTCATCGCAACTGTCGATCTTGAGGAGAACAAATGGTCGGCGTCCATCGACGGGGTCCCCATTTTTGAAGACGCGAAATTCTCAAATTCGAGCGATCCTATCAACCTCGGCTTCCTCGCTTTCGAGTGGGCTCTCACAGCTCTTTCTACATCCAATCATGGCGACAACTTCCTTCTTGTAGCCGACATTAGCATACAATCCGTCGGCGACATGACCAAAGTCGAGGTGACGCATCAATTCGACTTTTTGGGCGGAATCAACTTAAACTGGCAAACCGCCGTTGGTTGGACCGATCAGGTTGAATATTCGACCGACCTCATCACCTGGTTTGACGACCTTCCAGAATCCACCTTTGAAGGAACCGACACACCTACAGCCATCAATTTTTCTCACGCCAAAGACCCCGAGGAGGCCTACCGCTTTTACCGCGTAAATCGAATACGAACTCCGTGAATCACACCCTCGACGATTCCCCATTCCAATTCACCTCGGAGGCATCTTGTGATACTACAAACCAAACAAATCGAGGGGGGCATAAAATATCCCTCCGCGAGGCCTACAATTAACAATGAATACAGGGCCAATTAAAATGGTCATTACGAGCTTTTAAAGGCTTCATTAAAGCGAGGTGTTCTGCCAAGCTACTGTTCTCTAGTTGGAATTCAAATTTACATCCTTCTCTTACCCCTTTCACCCACTCAATAACTACTTAGATGATGCCTCTATTTTCCCGTGTTTTTTCAACCGTCACCGCGGCACTTCTCCTCACCTTGGTCAGTCTAAAACCTATCTCCGCCGATGTGGTTATTCCGAATTCCATCAAAGCCTTTCACCAAGGCGATAGCCTAACCGGAAATGGCGCGGCATTACAGGTCATCAACGGAAGTGGCATGTCAAAACCCGACCCTAATGATCCATCGACCTGGACCGTCAACTCCACGGCATGGGCGGACGATTGGCAGGGATTTTCAACTCCGTCGGGTAACAATACCACATGGACCGTTCTTGATCTCGGTTCACCAACTCCCAATCTTGATCAAATCTACCTTTGGAACGTCCAAGAAAATAATGCTCGTGATCGGGGAACCAATCGCTTCAACATTTTCCACGCTACCTCCCCAACGGTCACGCCCCCCGCAACTAGCGGCACTGTCACCTCCTACAATTTTGCAAGCGGTGGATGGTCCAAAATCAACGGGACTTTTTCACTCGCCCAAGGCACTGGAAATGGCGATAGCGGGCAATCATTTGACGTTTCAGCAGCGAGTGGGGCCCGCTACATCGGCCTTCAACTTGTCAGCAACCACGGTGGCTTTCGCGTGGGATTCGGCGAGGTCGCCTTTACCACGAAGATTCCTACTGGGGGCCCTTCCGTCGTTACGCTCACTCCAACCACAGTCACCTTCTCAAGTGCGACCATTCGGGGAAACCTTATTGAAATGGGAACCAGTTTGCCCACCATAAGTCTTTATTGGGGACCATCTGATGGAGGAAGCACAGCGGCATGGGCCAATACCCAGAATCTTGGAACCCAAGCCAACCCCGGAGAATTCTCCTCCAGCCTCATCGGCCTACAGCCCAACACCACCTACTTTTACCGCGCTTATGGCGCGAACGCCCAAGGCGAGGATTGGGCTTCTTCGAGCGAAACTTTCACCACCGCCTCCGCGCCACCAACCGTGGAAAACGTCGCCGCAAGCAACATCATGGGAACCAGCGCCACCATCGGGGCCACCGTCAACTCGACCGGCGGGGAAATCCCCACCCTGGTTATTCATTACGGAGACAATGATGGCGGTACAGGTAATTGGGATTCGCAACTCGACCTCGGTTTACAGACCAGCTCCGACAGCGAAAATATTTCAGACCTCACTCCTGGGACGACCTACTTTTTCCGCGCAGCCACGACCAACTCCGCAGGGACCTCATGGGCCTCGTCGACCGCTACCTTTTCCACAACGGAAGTCAATCCACCGATGATCACCAACTCACCTGCAAGCCGAATCAACGGCACCTTCGCAACCCTAAACGGAGAAGTGAGTGATGCCGGCGGAGATCCCCCAACCGTCACCATTTACTATGGAACGACTGACGGAGAATCTACTCCAGAAAACTGGCAGCTTTCCGTTCCTGGCAGTAACCAACCCGGCTCATTTTCCCGCCTTATTTCTAACCTTCAACCCACGACGAAATACTACTTCCGCGCCTTTGCGCAAAACGCCGCAGGCAGCAATTGGGCCTCAACCTCCCAGACTTTCACGACGCCGGCTTTCACCCCACCTTCAGTCGTCATTAACGAAATCCATTACGACGAAGATAACAAAACGATTCGATCCGAGTTCATTGAACTATTCAACCCCAGTAACAATTCTGTTGATCTCTCTGGCTATTATTTTTCCAGCGGAATTGATTTCGAATTCCCAGCCGGGGCCATCCTTCCGGCAGGAGGTTACTTAGTCATCTCGGAAAATCCAGCGACCATGCTATCTCATTTTGGATATTCGGAAGCGCTGGGACCTTTCGCGAACGGATCCTCTCTCAAGAATTCAGGGGAACGGATTACTCTTCGTAATCCCGCCGGAACCACCATCGATGAAGTTGATTATCAACTTGGCTTCCCCTGGCCCACTGTGGGAGATGGCATCGGAACCCCGCGAGTCAGTCCTTCCATCGAATTGATCAATCCTCTCCTCGATAACGATCTCGGAGGAAGCGCGAGCGTCCGGGTTTCCTGCCGCCACCTCAAACAGCGGAGGAGGAGGAGGCCCCGTTAACTACATCGCCAATACCGCGACCTGGAAATATCTCGACGACGGGAGCAACCAAGGAACCTCATGGCGCGCCAGCGAATTTGACGACTCAAGTTGGAGCAGTGGCGCCGCTGAACTTGGCTACGGAGATTCTGACGAGGTTACAACCGTGAATTCTGGACCCGCGGGAGGCCGCTACGCCACCACCTACTTCCGAGGTTCAACCAACATTCCTGATCCTTCCACATTCGTGAACTTCACTATCTCGGTCACCTACGACGATGCCTACGCCATTTACGTAAATGGCACGGAAGTTGCGCGTCACGCCGGCCTCACCAACAATGCCCCCTTCGACGAATACGCGAACAATACGGTTGGTAATAATGCCAATGATACTCTGACTATCCCCGCAAGTGCGTTTGTCGCAGGAACCAATATTATCGCAGTCGAAATCCACCAGGGCAGCAGTCGCAGTAGTGATATCAGCTTCGCCCTTTCCCTCACCGGAGAAATCTCAGGTGGAACACAGGGCAGTTTTGCTCCCACCCCTGGCGTAGCCAACCGATCTTACACGACGGCCGTGCCACCTCAGATTCGGCAAGTCAATCATCTCCCCAAGGAGCCAACCTCAGGCCAAGCCGTCGTGGTTACAGCCAAGATCTCCGACCCCGACGGCGTCGGTTCCGTAACCTTGCAGTATCAAGTCGTGAATCCAGGCGACTACTTCTCCCGCTATCTCAAGTTCAACAGCAACGGAACCTCTAATGAAGACCCCCGCTACGAAGACCCTGACGAATGGACCGACCTCATCATGACCGACGGTGGAACGGGTGGGGATGCCCTCGCTTTCGACTCTATTTTTACGGTCACATTACCCGCTACCCTACAAACAAATCGTCGCCTGATTCGTTATCGAATACTGGCCGGCGACACTCCCGGCGCCGAAATCACAGTGCCCTATAAGGATGATCCCCAACCTAATTTTGCCTACTTTATTTATGATGGGACTCCCGACTGGAGCGGATCCATCCGTGGAGGGGACGCGCCCGTGAACTACCCGGGTTCGTTGATGTCGAGTATTGCGACCTACTTCCTCCTGAGCAAAAACACTTGGGTAGATGATTCCCAGTTTGGGGGATACGGAGGCTCGGAATACCTTTGGCCCGGCACCATGGTCTATGACGGCCGAGTTTACGACCACATCCAATACCGCCCCCGCGGCGGCGTCCATCGTTACCAGTATGGCAAAAATTTCTGGAAATTTGATTTCGGTCGTGGCCAACGATTTGAAGCACGCGATCGCTATGGCGAAAAATATTCCCAGCCTTGGAACAAACTGAATTTCTCATCCCTCGTTCAGCAAGTAAACTTCAACCACCGCGGCGAACAAGGACTGTTAGAAGGCGTGGGGTTCAAACTCTTCGAGCTCAGCGGAGTAGAGGCATGCAACACACACTATGCTCAATTCTATGTTATTGATCAAGCCAGCCCGACTGGAGCAAATCAATACGAAGGCGACTACTACGGCCTCTATCTTGCCATCGAACAATTAGACGGCCAGTATCTTGATGAGCACGACCTGCCCGACGGTAATCTTTACAAAATTGAAGGGAAACAGCGGCAGCTCCAACAACCAAGGCCCGACCCAGGTGGATAACCGCAGTGATGTCAGCAGCTTCATCAGTGCCTATCGAAACAGAACACCAAGCGCCCAATGGTGGGAAGACAACCTCGATATCGAAAAGTATCTCAGTTACCGGACCATCGTCGAAGGCATCCATCACTACGACATCGCCGGTGGTAAAAACTACTTCTACTATCACAACCCGGAGACTTCTAAATTTGAGGTGCACCCATGGGATCTCGACCTTACCTGGGCCAACAACATGTATGGTAATGGCAATCATGATTTTAAATCAAAGGTCGCGCAAAACCCGGCTTTCAACACCCGCTACCAGAATCGCGTCCGCGAAATCATGGACCTCCTCTATAACTCAGATGAAGGTTATAAATTAATCGATGAAATGGTGCAAGACGTTTGGACTCCGGGAGCCCCTTCGCTAGTCAGCGCCGATCGCCGGCTATGGGACAACAACCCACGGATCAATCACCCCGACCGCTATTACGACGTCGCCTCCGATAAGGGCTTCGGAGGAATGGTTCAGGGCGCTAAAAACTACATTATCTCCCGCGGAAGCTGGATGGAAAGGAGCCTCCTCACCCAAAACAATAGTATTCCAACCACTCCAATCCTAACTTACTCAGGGGCAGCTGGATTTCCCAGTAATGGACTGCTTTTCACCTCTAGTAACTACAATTCAGCTACTTCGTTTGCAAAAATGGAATGGCGAATTTCCGAGATCTACGATCCCACCACAGCAAACTATGTTCCTGGAGATCCTTACCTCTATGAAATCGGAAATCCTGACACTTCAGGCGAATTGAGCTCCTTCGATTCGGACTACCTCTTCCCGACAGTTTTAGCCAGACCCGGCCAAACCTATCGTGTTCGCGTCCGACATCAGGACACCGCCGGGCGCTGGAGCCACTGGTCCGAGTCCGCCGAGTTTATGGTTTCATCTCCGGACATCAGTCCATTCGTCGACGATCTCCGCATCACCGAAGTCCACTACCATCCTGGCCCGGCCAGTGCAACGGAACAAGCCATGGGATGGACTGATTCAGATTTCGAATACCTCGAGCTTCAAAACATTGGAACAACTCCCATCGATATGACCGATGCTCGCTTTACCAAGGGAATCGATTTTGATTTTTCGCCGGGAACCATAATCGAACCAGGGGCTTTTCTTCTCATCGTGAAAAACCAGACAGCATTCGCTTCACGCTACGGAGCCGGGCTTCCGATCGCAGGCGAATGGGATCTCAACGATAAATTGAGCAACGGAGGAGAGAACCTCAAACTCTCGCTCGGCTCTGGCACCGCCATCATCGAATTTACCTATGATGACAATGCCCCTTGGCCAACTTCTCCCGATGGAGGAGGCTCCAGCCTCACTCTCATCCTACCCACCGAAACCCTTCCCGGTGATCATTCAAACCCCCTAGCCTGGCAAGCAAGTCAACAGGCCGGTGGTACCCCTGGTATTACCGGGCCCGGCACTTCGAACTTCGAGTTGTGGGCTCAGAGCATTGGCCTGGGCGCCGGAGCCTCCATGACCGGCGACAATGATAGCGATGGTATGAATAACCTTCTCGAGTATGCCTTGGACTCCGACCCCATGAGCGATTCGAGCCATCGCCTTCCATCAGGAGCAACTGAGTTGATCGAGGTCGATGGGGTTACTGATCGCTATCTGACTCTCACGTTCCAACGGAATCTCGCTGCTTCCGAACTCACCTTTACCGTGGAGCTGTCCGACGATCTTACCGGGTGGAATGATAATACAGCCATCCCAGTTTCGGTAACCAATAATGGCGATGGCACCGCCACCGAAGTCTGGCGCGCGCCCCTCCCCCTGAACGACGACTCCAGCCAGTTTGTCCGGCTTCGGGTTACTAACTAGTGAAGCATTAGCCCATCGGTATCAAAACACTCGCTAGCCAAACCACTGCGAATCCCACAACTCCCATCAGGGACAACATCACCGAAAAAGTCTTCAAGGTTTCGGTCTCATTCATACCAGACATCTTCGAGACGATCCAAAACCCGCTGTCATTCATCCACGGCAAGGGTTTCGACCCACAACCGATCGCAAGCGCCACATAAACCGAATGGAACCCCAACTCGGCATCCAAAACTATAGGAGCAACAATTCCTACCGCCGTAATCATCGCTACAGTGGCCGAGCCTTGTGCAAACCGAACCAAAGCTGTCAGGACGAAAGCTAGTAGTAGCACTCCACCGCCGCTTCCCACCATCCCCGAAAGCTCGCTGCCAATCCCGGTGTCTTTTAAAACGGCTCCAAATGCCGCACCGGCCGCCGTAATGAGAATAATCACGCCACCGCTCGATAGCGCCTCGTTAATCACTTTTTTCAATTCGCAATATTTGGCAGCTAATATCACCGCCATTCCCGCACCCAATGCCATTGCTATATTTTTTCCACTCACGATCTGAAGCCATCCTGGAAGATCTCCCTTCACCCCTAAAAAGGTGCCTAGACTAATCAGGATTAAGGGCAGAAGAATCGGTAGTAAAGACCAACCTAGCCCGGGTAATTCTTTCTGTTCCTCAAACTCAATTTGAGGACCTTCAATCTCGCGATAGGTGATTTCAAACTTTCTGTTCGCCCAACGCGCATAACCATACCCCACCGAAATCGTCACCACTCCCAGCATCAACCCTGCCGGGATCAACACTCCTAAACTCACCTCAAGACGATCCGCTACTAACAAAGGCCCCGGGGTAGGCGGCACCAGCGAATGGGCCATACTCGCCCCCGCCACTACACTCAAAAGCGCAAGAAGATAGACCTTTGGATTCGTGCGAGAAAAGGCTCGGACCAAAGGTAACATAAGATAAAAAACCGTGTCAAAAAACACTGGGATTCCGAGCACAAACCCACTTCCCAGAAAAGCGACTGGAGCGCGCTTCACTCCAAAAAGCGAAAGCAATCCTTTTACGATTCGTTCCGCAGCCCCACTCACTAAAAGGCACTGCCCGATGATCGCGGCAAGCGCGATCAAGATTCCGATCTTCCGGCAGCCCGTTCCAAATCCTTCCGCGACCCGATTCATCGCCTCCACACCTACCCCAGGTGTCAGAATCGATACCACGAAGGCTCCCAGCAACAATCCGAGAAAGGCATGCAGCCGGAGCCCTAAAATCGAAAGAATCACCACCGCCAGCCCAACCAGGCAAATTTCAATCGCTCCCATCAACCCACCCTCACTAATCCTCCCTCATCGAGCCATTCAAAAATTCCTCTCTTTCCCCCGCACGCTCTTTCCTCCAATCTCAATCAACACATGAGCCGCCTCTCACCCGACCAACTTCGCTCACATCGCTTCTTCGCTCCGGACGATCTCCGTGCCTTCGGCCACCGTTCCCGGCACAAGCAACTCGGCATCAACGACGAGGAATACAAAGGGAAGCCCGTGATTGCCATTCTCAACACCTGGAACGACCTCCTCCCCTGCCATTCCCACTTCCGACAGCGCGCAGAAGAAATCAAGCGTGGGATCTGGCAAGCCGGTGGTTATCCCGTCGAAATGCCAGTCATGGGCCTAAGCGAGACCTTCATGAAACCCACCTCCATGCTCTATCGCAATATGCTCGCGATGGAGGTAGAGGAAACCCTGCGTGCCCATCCTGTGGATGGAGCCGTCCTTATGGGAGGATGCGACAAGACCGTTCCCGCTCTTCTGATGGGTGCCATAATGGTCGACATCCCCATCGTATTCATGCCCGGAGGCGCCATGATGCGGGCCTCCTGGCGTGGCGAGCCTCTAGCCTCGGGGTCAGATGTCTGGAAATATTGGGCCGAACGCGGAGCAGGCAATCTTTCCTGTGAAGATTGGGAAGACTTCGAAGACCATATCACTCCCGGCCCCGGCCACTGCATGACGATGGGCACCGCTTCGACTATGACATCCATCACCGAAACCCTGGGGCTGACTCTACCTGGAGCCTCTTCCATCCCAGCGGTTCACGCTGCGCACTCACGCATGGCCGCAGCCTGCGGACTCCGCATCGTTGAACATGGTCTGGGAGGACCTCAAGCCCTCTCTCTACCTCACGCGCGAGTCCTTCGAAAACGCCATCACCGCTGACATGGCCATCGGCGGTTCCACCAACGCCATTATCCATATTACCGCACTCGCGAAGCGCGCCAGCGTTGATCTACCACTTGAGCTTTTCGATGAAATTTCAGCAAAAACTCCCGTTCTCGCTAACCTGAGGCCGTCCGGGAAATATGTTATGGCAGACTTCTTTGATGCTGGAGGACTTCCCGCTCTTCTCAATCGTATTCGTGACCACCTTCACCTCGACACTCCCACCGTTTTTGGCAAGACACTTGGCGAATGCCTTGATGGATCGGAAGTTTACAACGACGACGTGATTCGAACTCTCAACAACCCGATCGCCCAACAAGGCGGCACCGCAATTCTAGGTGGCAACCTAGCTCCCGATGGCGCCGTCATAAAAACCTCGGCTGCCACGCCAGAGTATCTGCATCACAAAGGACCCGCCGTCGTTTTTAAAGACTACCCCGACGTTCAGAAACGGATTCATGATCCTGCTCTCGGTATCACCGAAAACCATGTCCTCATCATGCAAAATGCAGGTCCCATCGGTGCTCCCGGAATTCCTGAATCAGGCATGCTTCCAATCCCAAAATACCTTCTCGAAAAAGGAGTGCGTGACATCCTTCGGATCTCTGATGCCCGCATGTCCGGTACTTCCTATGGCACCTGTGTTCTTCACGTCTCACCCGAAGCCGCTGTTGGTGGTCCACTCGCGTTGGTCGAAGATGGGGACCTCGTAGAACTTGATCTTACAAACCGAAAAATCACCTTACACGTAAGCGAGGAAGACTTGAGAGAACGTCACGCGGCCTGGACCCCACCCGAAAAACACTACTCGCGCGGATACGGAAAACTCTTTCAAGACGAAGTCACCCAAGCCAATGAAGGCTGCGACTTCCGCTTCCTTCATAACGATGGTTCCTGCACACCCAACCCCGGTATCCACTAAGTTTTTAACATCATGCAAACCTCACCAGTTACTCCCGAGCAACTCAATTCTTCTGTCATTGCGGTCCCCCCTTTGGCCCGTGATGCGGAACTCAAAATCAACCGCGGAGAAAACAGAAAAATCATCCGTCATATTGAAGCCGGAGGCATCTCCACGCTTCTTTACGGAGGCAATGCAAACTTCTACCACATCGCCCCCAGCGAATACGCAGAAGCCCTCGAAATCATCTCTACAGAAAGCGCAGAGAATACCCTTATTGTCCCATCCGTTGGTCCAGCTTATGGCACGATGATGGATCAAATTACCACTCTTCGTAACTTCAACTTTCCCACCGTAATGATTCTTCCTATGCAGGGCCTTACGACTGATACCGGCGTCGCCACTGGCTTTCGCAAGTTTGTTGAAACTTTGGGGAAACCAGCCGTCCTTTATATCAAATTCGAAGGCTACCTCGAACCAGAAACCGTTGCTCAACTCGTTAACGACGGCCTCGTTTCTTGGATCAAATACGCTATCGTTCGAGATGATCCTGCGAAGGATCATTATCTCTCACGACTCGTCGAAGTGGTCGATCCTCGACTTATTGTCAGCGGGATCGGTGAGCAACCCGCGATTACCCATCTTACTCGCTTTCAGATTAACGGCTTCACATCCGGCTGTGTTTGTATTCGGCCTGATCTCTCACAGAAAATGCTCACCGCCATTAATAGCGGCCAGCTTGACATCGCCGAGACCATCCGGAAGACATTCCAACCACTCGAAAATCTTCGTAATGAAATCAATCCCATCCGAGTCCTTCACGAAGCCGTTGCCTCCACTAAAATTGGCAAGACCGGCCCTACTCTGCCCTTAATGAGCTCGCTTGAGCCGAGCGATGCCGCCCGGGTTGAAAAATGTGCTAAAGAGCTTTCAAAGAGCGATTTTTAAAAAACAATCATTCTCTTCCCGATGATAGCTCAGTAATCTATAGGACGACTTAAGCCTATTGCGATTTTAGATTTGCTAAAAGGTATCATCAAAAAATTTGATTCCCCTTAAGATGAGAAAGCTTCTTGCCGTAAATTTATTTTTTATTGGAAACGTAAGCGCAGATTTGGTCGGACATTGGCTATTTAATGAAGGCAATGGAACGATCTATGCCGATTCTTCAAAAAATAAAAATGACGCCAGCGTGACCACGTCCACCGCTTGGTCTACCGAAATTCCCGCTACCCTTTTTGCCAATTCTGCCTCTCTCGATCTCGACGGAACGACCCAATATCTTGATACGACATACGTCGGGATCGCCGGTAGTGCCCCGCGAACAGTTTCATTTTGGATGAAAACAACCATGACCGGAGCTAACGGAATCATTGCATGGGGAAACTCAACAAGCAATGGAGCCAAATGGCATATCAGGCTCAACGACAACGCTACAAATGGACCTGTTGGAGCGATCCGGACCGAGACCCAAGGAGATTATACCATCGGGAGCACATCTATTAATGACGGAAATTGGCACCATGTCACCAGCGTCTACCCACAGGGAGCAGGCGAATTAGGCACCGTGATCCACTACATCGATGGGGTGGCTGAAGCCCCGGGTGGCAATGGCGGATCAACCCAACCCGTCAATACCAGCATCGTCGCCGATCCAGTCACGATTGGGCGAAGAAAACAAGGCACTACCTTAAACTACTTTTCTGGAAAACTTGATGACGTCCGTATTTATGACCGTGCCTTATCCGCCACCGAAGTTACTCAGTTATCCTCTACCTCACCTGGTGCTGATGGATTGGTGATGTATTTTCCGCTTGATGAAGGGAGTGGGACCTTCGCCGAGGATCTTGGGAGCGGAGATCACGATGGCACTCTCATCACTCCTGCGCCGGTCCCACCAACTTGGAGCGATGACGCTCCAGACCACCTCTCCCATTCTCTCCTTTTCGCTAACAACAACGACCTTCTCTACACCCCGTATGAAGGTATCGGTGGCACCGCCTCTCGATCTTTGACTTTTTGGTTTAAAACAAGCTTGGCAGGTGACAACGGAATCCTAGGCTGGGGTAATTCCAATCAGGACGGGCTCAAATGGCAGGCTCGCTTAAATACATCTGCGGTAGATGGTCCGGTCGGTGCTCTCCGGCTTGAGATTCAAAGTGGCAGAACAGTCGCCACCACCCCAGTGAACGATGACCTTTGGCATCATGGTGCGATCATCTTTGAAGAAGACGCCGATCCTGATATCTCCGATGTTGTCTTCTATCTCGACGGTCAACTTGATGCGGTAAGTCTATTCACCCCGGTTCCCATCAATACCACAAACACTGGAGGTCCCTTCGCTGTCACCTTAGGTGGCCGCGTGCAAGGCACCGCTATCCGTGGCTTCGATGGAAACCTCGCCGATCTTCGCATTTACGACAGTAGTTTGAGTCAAGAAGAAGTGAAAAGCATTATGACCGGCGGAATGACCAGTAGTCGAAATCTCGCGATTACCTCAATTGAATATAGGCCGGGAAATCCGAGGAGCGCGATGATCACCTGGCAGTCGAGACCGGGCCGCGCCTACCGTATCGAATCTAGCCCAAATCTTATGGGCCCCTGGAAAGAAGAGGCCGATTTTCTAGAATCACAAGGGAACACCACTCGCTACGTCGTCACTAGCATTCCAGCTAATACTCCAAAGCTATTTTTCCGAGTCGCCGAGGAATAAAATCATGACCCCAAGCTTCAAACCCCTCTATTCTCTCTCTTCTTTTTCTCGATCAATTCGCAGAAGAGCACTGTCAACAAGCTTTAAAGCAGATCCAAAGCTTTCATCAACGAAGTAGAGTCCCCAAGCCTCCTTTTCCATTCTCATCTTCTCGCTTCGGATAGCCAACCAAATCGAGAATCTGGAAAGTGACGGGGCTTAGGTTGTCGATCTCCACCGAGTAAACGAGTGAAGGTTGGTCTGCGTAATCTCCGTGCGCATCACCAGTCTGGTTGATCTCAATGAAAAGCTTGTAGGGTGTCGAAGTGTCGGAATCAGCGGGTAAAATATAATCGGCGGGATCAAAAGAACCATTGGGAGTTGGGGTCGAAACAGCATCAATTTCATCGTCTTTTTGCGCCTCTTCCTTCGCCTTTTCCCACCCTTTTCTTTTGAATGACCAATAGGGAAGCACGGCGCTGATCTCATCAGGTCCCAGCAAGGTTTTGATATGGTAATCGCCTTGGTTTTCGAGCCAGATCGCTATCGTAGGCGGATCTTCTGGATCAAAATTCAGTCCGGTTTTCACCGTCAGTTCCATCCGGTAATTATCGGAAGGAGCATACTGGTAAACCATGCCATCTTCCTTCACTTCAAATCGATCGAGGGCTGGGCCAAGATTTTGGCTCAGTCCCAGAACCGCTTTCACCGGAGCTGGTTGGTAAAAGAAGAGGGCGCTTAACCCAACTATCACTGCGATGATCAACCAAATTTTAGAACTCTTCAAATACCCTCTCAGCTGTCGACTATTATTAAGGATATGCACCACGATGAATGCCATGAAGATGAATCCCATCAAGGCGTGAAGCCCCACGATCTTGATCGAAAAAGGACGAAAAAACGAAAGTGCCCCTGTCACTGACATCACCAAAAAGGTAAACATAATCAGCAAGGAAGTGATCCTGCGCCGTGTTTTTCCGGGATCACTTATTTTCATCACTTCCCTGGAACAATGGCGCCATGTCTCTTCAACTCGCGATGAATCTCTTCCAGCGGAACTTCGAGGGGTGTCGTCTTTTGTGCCACCGCTAGCGATGCCGCCAATCCGGCAGCCTGTCCCATTCCCATGCAAGAGGCCTGAACCCGAAGCCCGGAGTTTGCCAAGCGGTCGCTCGAAACACAACGACCCGCTACCATGATATTACGGCTCGTCTTGGGAATGAGTGCACTCAGCGGAATCGTCGGAACTGTTCCCGGCTTTAATGGCTTAGGCTTCACTCCACTCTTAGTATGAAGGTCAACAGGATAGAAGGCATTGGAAACCGCATCCTCGAAAAGGCGGCCCTTCGTGTAATCATTCACCGTGATCATGGTCTCGCCTACAATACGGAAGCTCTCCCGAAATCCTGTTTCAGGCTGGAGGTGCATTAAGCGCTTCTTTTCCTTCCTTACTTTTTCCAAAACCGATTTCCGCCCGGTGAGATTGGCGCGCGTCACGGTCCGTGAATTCGTAGAATCGGCGCCGTGAACATAAAGCCGGTGGAGTTGATGATGCCCAGGATTGTTTGCCACTTCTAGATTATAAAGCATCGATCCAGGTTGCGTTTCATCTTCACGGAGACGAGGTAACCCCAACATCCCAACCACTTCAGCTCCGCCGGTGCAATCGATGATCTGCTTGCATCGGACCCGTCTCCGTGTTCCAAACCCCACACAAATCACTTCCCAACCCTTCTCTGTTTTTTGAACTAATTGGGGAAATTCATGGTAAGCAATCGCCACTCCAGCCTGCTCGCACTTCTCCTCGGCCAGGATCGCAAACAAGAATTGGTTTACATAAACCTGATTCTGCCAATGCCGCTGGGGCACCTTGGCAAAGTTCGGAAATTTCCCGCCGTCCAACTCCACACATTCCTTCACGAGTTCCCAACCGATTCCAGCGATTACCTGCTTTCCCCAGGCGTCAAAAAGACCAGGAAAGGCGACCCCGCCCGTCGTGGTTGTCCCACCCAACTGTGCTCCCCTTTCCACTATTAAAGTTTTCGCTCCGGCACGCCCCGCCTGAATTGCAGCGATATTTCCAGCCGTTCCCCCACCCACCACGAGAACATCGACATCCTGAGTAACTTCAGCCTCTTTGACGCCCTGCTCGGTTTCAGCGGCCACTTCACTTGTTGAAGTAATAACCAACCCACCCAAGATAGATTTCTGGAGGAACTGGCGGCGGTCGGTTTGATCTAGATTTGGCATATAAATCTTTAACGTTGCATCATTTTCTTATCGATACTTGAAGCCACTGTCATCGTAAATAATTGCTATTTGAAAGATCTAAGGAAATTCTCGAGTTAATTACCATTATGCCCAAAATGTTGGATAGACGTACTTTGCTTCGGGGCACTGGCGTAGCCATGTCACTCCCTTTGCTTGAAGCAATGATTCCGGTAGGACGTGCTGCCACCCGAAAGAGAAAGCCGATCAAGCGCTTTGTCTGTCTCTCCAACAACTATGGGGTCTACCAAAAAGCCTTTTTCCCAGATCCCACTCAAGCCGGGAAAGACTATGATATTCCGGAAACCCTCAAAGCTCTGGGGAAACATCGTGAGGACTTCACGGTTTTCCAAAATCTTGATCACGGTTTCACCGGCGGTCACCAAGGTGTCCCCGTCCTGCTCAGTGGCGTTCGTCCTATCCTCGCTCATAATTATGCCGAGGGAAACATGAGCCTCGATCAAAAACTCGCAGAGCATCATGGTGCCGCGACCCGGTTTTCTTCACTGACCTTGGGATGCCGCGAGGGTAACCTCCTCAGCTTCACCCGAACCGGCGTCCAAGTTCCCTCTATTGATCTCCGCGCCGCCTACCGCGCGATGTTTCTCGAAGACTCCGCCGAAAAGAAAGCAAGCTCGGCCGAAAATTTCAAACGTCACAGTAGCATCCTCGATGTCGTAAAAGATCAGGCTAAGTCACTCAACAAAGAGCTAGGGAAACAAGACCAAGAAAAGCTCGAGGAATACTTCGACTCCGTCCGCACCCTCGAAAAGAAAATCGTGCAACAGGAACCCTGGATCAATCGGCCCAAGCCAACAACCGATGTTCCGGAGCCCAATCCCGGCAACGGCACCGCAGAGCAACTCAAAGCCACTATCGAAATAATCGCTCTTGCTTTACAAACCGACTCAACGCGCGCCATCACCCTGTCATCTGGGTTTGCCAACGGAGACTTTGGGCTCAACGGAGGTTATCATGGATTTTCCCACCACGGGGAACGACCCGACCCCGTCGCTGCTTTGAAAAAGATCGAAGGCTACCAAATTCAAATGATGTCTTATCTGATCGATCTCCTCAAAGCCCAGGAAGACCCGATCAATGGCGGCACCCTCTTCGATCACACCTCCATCCTTTACGGCTGTGGAATGGCAGCAGGCACCCATCAGACGAAAAACCTTCCTCTTGTTCTCGCAGGTGGCGGATTCAAACATGGAGAGCATAAAGTCTACCCTGACCACGACTCTAATCGGGTTCCCGCTGCAAATCTCCTCCTCTCCATCCTCCAAAATTCAGGATTGGAAATTGATCGCTTCGGATCTAGCACGGGCGCCCTCAGAGACCTCGAATCCAAAGCCTGATCCTTCTTTTCTGTGAAAATACGATTCTTTTCACTGGGCTTACTCTGCACTCCGTGGGGACTCTTCGGTGGTCCACTTGAAAAAGTGAAACCCTTTCTTCAGAATCATTGTTATGACTGCCACGGCGGCAAAAAACAAAAAGGGGATGTTCGATTCGACACCCTCGGAGACGATCTCACAAAGATTGAAAATCTAGAAATCTGGCAGGGGATTCTTGATCAGCTCAACCTGGGCGAAATGCCTCCCCGCAAGGCACCACAACCCGAGGCGAACGAGGTCAAACCTGTCGTGGAACTCCTGAGCGAGGAACTCAAGGCCGCCTACCAGAAAACCCGCAGCACCGGCGGACAAACGGTGCTGCGTCGCCTGAACCGCCACGAACTCCGAAACACCTTGCGCGATCTCCTTCATCTCAATGGAGCCCACTACCGGCCCGACTCCGCGGGCTCGCGACTGACCGATAACAACGGAAACGGAAGCGTCGAGCGCACCGGTCATGATCCCCTTCGCTTCTTCCCCGAAGACGAAGCCGAGGATGGCTTCTTCAACATCGGTGACAAGTTGGTGATGTCCGACTTCCTCCTGAAACTCACCCTCGGCGCGGTGGAGGAAACACTCACCGAAGCTACGAATCTCGAACCGAAACCCGCCATCGAAGCCCGCACCATCTCCGGCCACTTCCACAAAGGCCGAAGCAATGGCGAGCACCTCGTCGAAACCGCTTCCCGCGAACTCAACCCCGACTTTGAAATGCTCGCGGTCGGCTACGAACGTTACGGCCGGCTCTCTCCCCTCGACCTCCGAGGTGGTGTCGGCACCTCCGCCAAATACCGCCTCACTATCACCGCCTCTGCCCACAACCCCGACCACCCCTGGCCTGAAACCCTCCCTCTCCACGAAAAAGATCCCTTCCAACTCTGCCTCAACATCGCCGACACCAAACAAGGTGGCATCGCTGGTATTACCTCGACCCCGCTCGCCCTCTGGTCCATCCCGTCCGATGGCAAAAAACACACCTTCACTCACACCACCTGGATCGATAAAACCTGGACTCCCTGGATCGGATGGGAAAATGGCCCGCCCACCCGACCCTTTCGCGCCGAAAAACTCGTCGAAGAACATTTTCCTAACGACTTTACTCCGCGTCCTGACAAAAAAACCGATAAAGAAGCCCACGAACGCTGGCCCATCGAGCTCGCCAAAATCCTTCACCGCAACGGCTACCCCGGCCCCCACCTGCGCATCCATAGCCTCACTCTGGAACCCATCATCGAGAGCTGGCCACCGCCAAGTCACACCACACTTTATGGAAGCGGCTCAGGTAAGGAAGTCGAGATTCGCGACCTCATAAAGGCCTTCGCCACGCGCGCCTTCCGGCGTCCGGTGACTGACTCCGAGATTGAGCCCTTTGTCCAACTCGTCCTGCGCCAGCAAGTCGATCCTCTCGTTGAAATGGCAGGAGGCATTCAAGATCTCACTTATCGGGTTTACGAGGGAAAATGGAGTAAGATTCCTGAATTCGACGCTCTCGAACCGGTCACCCAAGGCAAACTTCCCAAAGGCCACCTCGACATCAAAGCTGCCAAACGCAACGAGTATTATGGCATTGTATTCGAGGGTAAGATTGATGCTCCAAAAGCCGGTGAATACACTTTTGAAATGGCTTCTGATGATGGCGCTCGAATCCTCATTGATGGAAAGAAGGTCGTCGAACACGACGGCCTCCACGGACAGGAATTACGAAAAGGAAAAGTGGAACTCAAGGAAGGCCCTCACGATATCCGTGTCGAGTATCTCGCCTATGGCGCCCCCAACGGATTCCGGGCCGGCTGGACCGAACCAGGATCTAACCACGCCAAACTTTCAGTCGAAAGCCTTCGCCAAAAGGAGAATCGGAAACCTAAAAAAGAGACTCTTCCTACCCTCATTAGGGCGATGCAAGATGGCTATGCCGCCATTCTTTGCTCACCACAATTTCTCTACTTAAAAGAAAAACCAGGGCCCCTCGATGACTTCGCGATCGCATCACGGCTGAGTTACTTCCTCTGGTCGTCGATGCCAGACGGGCAACTCCTTGACTTAGCCAAAGCGGGCAAACTTCAGAATCCTGCGGAACTCGACCGGCAGGTCGAGCGCATGCTCAAAGATGCCAAAGCCGCCGCATTCACACGCCATTTCACCTCCGCTTGGCTACGGCTCGACAAGCTTGGCAAAATGCCTCCATCCGGAGGCGACTTCCAATTTTACAAGAACCTTAAAGTTGAGCCCATGCTCCTCAAACAAGTCACCACTTATTTTGAAGAAATCCTCAACACCAATAGTCGTATTTCGCAATTCATCGACTCCGACTATACCTACATGAATCAGGTCTTAGGCAAATGGATCTATCGTCGTGAAGACATCCGGGGCAGTCGCCTCCGAAAGGTCAAACTCAACGATCCCCGCCGCGGCGGCATCTTCACTCAACCAGGAATCATGACCGCGACTGCCAACGGAGTCGACACTTCGCCTGTCATCCGAGGCACCTGGGTTCTCGAAAATATCCTCGGAACTCCTCCCTCACCTCCCCCACCGGATATTGAACCTCTCCCGACTGACACCCGAGGCGCTGTCACGATTCGCGAACGTTTGGATCTGCATCGTAAAAACGAGTCCTGCTCTTCTTGCCATGCAAAGATCGACCCCATGGGTTTCGCCTTTGAAAACTTCGATGTGGTGGGTCGCTGGCGTGACCGTTACCGGGGTGTCAACGAACCCATCGATACCAAATCAACGACCACCAACGGGAGAGAAATTGCTGATATCATTGAGTTCAAGAACATGCTCAAGGAACGCGAATCTCAAATTGTCCATTGCCTCACTGAAAAAATGCTGACCTACGGGACTGGCCGAAGACTAGAAGCACCCGACCGTGGAAAGGTAGATCACATTATCAAAAAACTCGGCACAAAACAAAACCGCCTCCGCGACCTCGTTCACCTCGTCGTTAAAAGCGATCTCTTTCTCAACAAGTAGTTCTTATTCGAAGCTCCGATAAGCTTTCATTTCTCGTAGGATCGTTGGAATAGCAGCATCCATCGATTTGTAACGCGCCACATCATCCGGCATTGTTCGGAGTTTTTCAGCTGTTGTATTCCAGACGCTAGGATCTTTTGCCAAGTTGGTCGGTTGTTGTGACCGTAGCGGTCACCGTTCCATCAGAAAGACCAGTGAACAACTGGCCGAGTGTGCTTGTCCAATTCGAGGTACCAAGGGAGAGGTTGGAATAAAATCCGGATGATAATCAAGAGCATCACTTCGAGTGAAACTCCAATTCTCTCGACAATATGATTTGCCTGGCTCCAGTTTTTCCAAAAACCGCTTGATCATTTCTCCAATCTGCGGATTCAACCGCGGTACGACTCCATGTACTTGATCAAGCGCCTTACCGATAGCATGTCGTAGATCCCACGAAGACGGAAAACACACTGACCCGGCAGCCACTTGGCTCGTTTGGCGATCCATGAAGAGTAAATCAGCCTCCCATTGCTTCGAGAGCAATTTGAGATTACGTGGTTCCTTCGCAACAACCTGCTCCCATTCCAGAGCTAGATCCCATGCCTCTTCCACTAGATTTTCTCCTTCTTCAGTAGAAGCCGAATAGCGCTCAAAGCTCTCTTCTAATTGACGATTTCGTTTCAGTAAAAGCTCACCACTTTCATCCTGCCGAGCGAAAAAAGACTTAGCGTCTCCCTTGCGCATTCGAAAAGCCCACTCGAATCCTCCCGGCGCAAAAAGCCGCTTCCAAAAAGGATTTTTTGATTCTTCACTGGGTGAATTCAAGAGCGCTATCGTGCCCTAGGTTAGGGCTTGGGAAAGTCTAAATTTATTCAACTCAAAACTGAAAATCACAAAATTTATTGATATTACGACTACTTGTCGTAACTTAACGACAAGTAGTCGTAATTACCTCCTTAAAACTCGTATATGATCGCTAAAGCAGAACTCGCTATCTTGGACCAACTCTGGGAACACGGCCACCTTACCGCTCGTGAAATTCGCGAACAACTTTACCCGAATGCTCAAAAGCCTCAGCACGGGACCGTTCAACGCCTTCTCCAACGTCTCGAGAAAAAAGGATATCTATCTCGCGATCGTTCCCACTCTATTCACTTTTTCGCAGCCACCATGACCCGACAGGACTACGCCGGTCATGAACTGGAGTCCCTCGCCGACACCCTTACCGCGGGCTCTTTTACCCCTCTCATCACCCACCTCGTCGAAAATAAAAGGATCTCAACTGACGAAATTAACAAACTTCGCGCTCTCCTCGACGAACACTCTGACCAGTAAAACGCCGTGCTCAACTTCCTCGTCCAGACCGGCGTCACGAACGCTGCCATCGTTATTCCACTTGCCATTCTTGCTCTCCTCATCGGCTCAAAAAACAAGCATCCTCATATTAGCCATCTTCTTTGGCTTCTCGTCCTGATCAAACTGATCACTCCGCCCTTATTCCATCTCATCATTCCAGGCACCTCTTCTTCCATCGTCGACGCCCTTCCACTTGACCCAAATATCGCAAGCTCCACAACCGTCTCACTTGACCCAGCAGGTAATGATCTCAATCAAAAAAATCTATCCCTAAAAACTCTACTCACTGGACTGTGGTTAAGCGGCACCATCGTTCTCCTCATCTTCACCCTTACAAAGGCCTTCTTTTTTCACCGCAAACTCCTTGCTTCCTGCCAACCTGCTCCAGCAGAAATTCAAAATAAAGCTCGGCAACTTGCTTCCGCGCTCAAGCTCAAAAAACTCCCCACGATTCACACCACTTCCGCTTCTCTCGCTCCCCTTGTTTGGTGGTTTGGAGGGCGTATTCACCTCGTTCTCCCTCAAAGTATCCTTCAAAAAATGCCTCCTCATGAGTGGCAGTGGGGCCTCGCACACGAACTTGCTCACATTAAACGCCGCGACCATTTAGTCCGCTGGATCGAGTGGGCTTCCGGACTTGCCTTCTGGTGGAACCCTTTGATGTGGCTCGCCCGAAACAGATTGCGTGCTGCCGAAGAAATCTGCACAGATTCGCTTGTCCTCAGTACCTTTCAAACTAATGCGCGCTCCTACGCCCAATCGATTCTCAACACTCTCGAAGCTCTTGCTCCTCCGGCTTTCCGTCCACCGGCCATGGCAAGCGAAATAAACAGTGACGGAAACCTAGAAAAACGAATGAAACATATCCTAACCCACGCCCCATCCCGCAAGCCCCGCATTCTTCAGATATGCGTCCTGCTTGCCTCAACCGCTTTCCTTCCTCTCGGCATTGCTCGGGCACAGGAGAAAAAGCCAAAGAAAAAAACGAACCTTGAGCAAGTGAGCAAAGAGCGTCAAAGGGCGGTCTTCCAAAAAATTCGAGAAGCTGTCACTGCTGGGGATCTCACTAGGGAAGAAGCCGCCAAAAAAATGGAGGCCATCAAAAAAGGAGCCCAACGCGATCACGGGCCACGGGCCAAATACGCGGAAGCTGAGGCCAGAATGAAAGCTGCTGTTGCAGCTGGAAAAATGACCCGGGACCAGGCCACAGAACGGCTCGCCCGACTCGCCAAACAACTCAAAGCAGCATCCGGAAACGAGGCTGCTAAAGACAAAATGCGCGCCGTCGCTGAAGAAATTGAGAAAGCCCGGAAAGCCGGAAAAATTACCGATGAGGAAGCTCGAGAAAAACAAGAGGCCCTCCGGCGCCGTGTTGCAAGCTCCGGAAAAGCCACCGACCAACGCATGCGCCGGAAAAAATATGCTGATGCCGAAAACAAGCTAATGAAAGCTGTCGAGGCCGGCGAGCTCAGTGAAGAAGCTGCTAAAATTCGCCTCATGCAATTCAAAAAGCGGCTCTGGCCGGACAAAGAAAAATAAGACGCCCCCCCAATGGCCCTGCCTTACTCGGCAGGGCTTTCTCCCCAACTTATCTCTCGCCAAACTTCTTTAATTCTGTTCCTACTAGTCATAGTTCCATGAAAGTCATTCCACCTTTGGCCCTTCTCTTCTCCCTCGCCGCTCTTGCCATTTCCCTTATCCGGCAACCCGAACCTTCGCCTGAAAAAACCTCTCCCTCAAGCGGTCGGCTCGAAGCTAGAATCCGCTCTCTCGAAAACGAACTCGCCGAACTCGCCAATGCGACAAGGCAACCCGTCAACGAATTTGAAGATCCTCTCACCAACCAATCTGACTCCAATTTACCACCCAATTCCATAGGTAATACTCCAACCAAACTCGAACAACAACTCCGTGACCTCGGTGTTCTCGAGCACTTCCGGAAACAAAAAGCAAAGCTCTTAGAAGCCCGCTCCATCGTCCTAGACGCCGAGCGCGACCAGTGGGAAAGAGTCAAAACTCTCTCTTTGCTTAGGGACGGCGGAGAAATAGACGATGAAATCGTTTCCTCCATGATGCCTCTCTGGACCGCTTCACTGGAAGACCCAAAGGGTGGATACCTTCGCTGGCAGCTCCTCGAAAATCTACGCGGGACGACCAATGGAGAATTTCGGAGCAATATTCTTGAGTGGATCGGTGAAGAAGAATCTTCGAAAATGCGCGGCCAGGCACTCGAAACTCTTGCTCCCATGGCAAGTGATCCCAACGTTACCGAATGGCTCGAATACCTCGCCGAAAATGACTCTGAACCGCGAATCCAAGAACGCGCGCTTGGGATTCTCGGAAACAACAACGAAGGTAAGTAGGGACAAAACTCTCGGCCCTCACCATCTTTTCAAAACTTGACCGTAAGAAGAATACTACTCGCCCGCCTTCGCGGTGATCTTCACATGAAAAACTTTGTTATGCTCACCCTTGCGCTTACCAAGACGCATTAGACCTTCACCACAAGTTACCCAACTTTCGTGGTCATTGATGCGACAAACTCCAGAATTTCCCAGGGTAGCTTGATTTTCAGCGATCAGGACACGCTCCGTTTTCCGCATCACCTGCAAGGTTTCCGGATTAACCTGCGCAATAAAAAGAGGGGCACGATGCCGGAACATGTGGTCGTTGTGGGCGCCCTTGCGAGTGTAAATGAGGAAGAGACCTCCGCCACAGGTCAACCAATGTTGTTGCGTGTTATAACTGCCGAGTGATAAGCCGTCGTCAAAAGTCCACTCACGAACCGGGTCAAACTTCAGCCCGTCCTTTGAGCTCGTCACATATGCGGAGTGATCGGCTCGTAGGGTCAGGAAGTAGCGACCTTCAAACTCCGTCAAGGAGGGTTCGTAGAGACCACGGTCTCGGGGGATGTTCAGCTCAGTTCCATGTTCGAGATAAGTCAGCGTTTCACCATCAAAGCGACAACGGGCCACCGTGCTGGTATAGTTGTGCTTTTGGACGTCTGCGACGTAACGCACTGGCAGCAGGATCTCACCATTTGGCAAATCCACTCGCTGGTGGTTTCCTGCATTACAAGCGGTGATCTTTCGTCCAGAATGATCTTTCTCCGGCATAGCGAGAAATTTCATTTCTCCCCAAGTCTTACTCCGGGGATCAGCCACAGCATAGGACACCTTCTCACGTAAGCGCTTCTCTTCGGTCCCCTTTGCAAAGTTAAAAGTCTTTCCAGTAGTGAGGACCATCCCTGACTTAGCATGCCAGGTCGGCCAAAGATCACCTGGAGAAATCTCAAATCCATCCGCCTCTTTCACACGCTGGAGCGACTTAATGAGCATTGGCTTACTCCATGTCCTTCCACCGTCACGACTGAGTGATTGATAAACGTCATGGAAGTCGTGCGACACGCCCTTGCCTGTCTCCGACATCGTCGTAATCCATAAGGGGTCATCGCCCGGCACAAAGGCGGTGCGCGCCTGCCACCAATCCCACTTATCGGTCCCTTCGATTGAGCCGAGAGTTTCGAATTCAAGAGCTAACGGCTCAAGAGGGTGAGCCGTCACTTGGAGCATGAGACATCCCAAATAGGTGCCCGTGGTGGTCAGAAAAGTATTCAAGATTTCAGGTTTCAAACTCTAATCATGGAGTAAGATCCACTCGAAGAAAGTCGGAAATACTCCAGAAATCGCGATCCCCACTCCAGTCCTTACACTTTCACCGAATGCCCTCTCGGAGTTGTTGGGACCACAAAATTTCTTCGCCAGAGTCACTTACAATCCTACTCTGTCGTGAAACAACTTGCTGGTAATCCCTCGCCATTCACGAGATTTGCACCAAGCGGATTCGAGGCCCAGGCATACCGAGCCTTCGTTGGATTTTTGATGGCATCATGCCAGATTGCGATTTTCTCCCCATCGATCTTGGCCTTAGCCCATTGCCACTTGCCATCAGCACCCGCGATCTCAAAACGTTGCAGAGCTTTTCCGTCACGCGCTTTTAAACCTGCAGCATGGTCAAACGAAACCACGATCTTGCCATCTCTCTTCTCCATTCCAGAGTAAAGAGGGCCAGAGATCACGATATCCTTCTTTCCGTAATCCTGAACCAAGGCCCAGCGAGCGAGGCGCTCACCAACATCATGTTTATTCTTGGGATGAATATCCCGAGCATCCCCAATGTCATTGATCACGGCCATTCCACTCTTTGGAATAGATTTTAGCGCGCGGCGCATTTCATCCTGCACAAGCACCCAGTCGCTCTCAGTCCCAGGTTCTGTCGTTGGCTCACGGAAATTAGCTAACTGAACCCAATAAAAAGAAAGATCGTGTCCCCAGCGCTGGCGCCAGTCGCCCACCATACAGCCAAGAAGCTCTTCATAGCTACGCGCGGTCCCACCATTGGCATTGGACTCTCCCTGATACCATATCGCTCCCCGGTTCCCATAACCCACGATTGGAGCAATCATCCCATTATAGATAGTCGATGGCATCGAGGGGTTTTTACCCGGGTCACCCACCTTCCGGGGGCCACGTGGCTTACGGCCCTTTTTGTCCTTTTCCCATAGGGCAAGTTTTTCCTGATATGCCTTCACCTGCTTTTTAAAGTTCTCGTCCACCTTCTTCGAATCATATCCAGCGAGAGCTTTCGCTTTCATTTCGAGAAGCTTCTTTCCAGCCGGTAATTCGCCCAATGCTTCCTCGCTCGTAAAAGCCTGAACCGGCTTTCCTCCCCAAGCGCACTCAATTACTCCAACCGGCACCCCTAATTCTGCACGGAGCTTCTTGGCAAAATAATAGCCGACCGCAGTAAACGATCCGGTATCCTGCGGTTGCGTTGCCTTCCAATTCCCTTGCCAATTTTTTTGCGGTCGATGCTCGGCTACATTCGCCGAAACAAAAACCCGTAACAAAGGATCTTTAGCTTTGGCAATCTCCTCCTTGGCGTTGGCACTTCCCGAAACTCGCCACTCCATATTTGACTGTCCAGAAGCTAACCAAACTTCACCAACCAGAACGTCCTTGATCATCCTCTTCGACCCGGCGGCTTCGACTACCAATTGGCTTCCCTTGGAATTTGCCTTGAGGCCCTTCAGGACGATTTTCCAATCCCCATTTTGATCAGCTCTAGTTCCATGATCTTCTCCAGAAAACGACAATTTCACAGGCGCATTTGGCTCAGTCCAACCCCAGACCTTTGCAGTAGTATCGCGTTGCAATACCATCCCGTCCGAGAAGAATGGCAGTTTCAATTCGGCCAAAGCGGGGAAGGCCGTCAAAAGGAGGGCAATGTAAACTCGTTTCATATCAAAGAGAGCTTCGATCTTACGTTCCAATTTGCTGCGGTCTTTCCAGATGTCGTCTTGCACTGCATAAAAAGGCGCTCCATCTTCCCGGTATGCGATTTTTCATCGTTTTTTCCACCCTAATAGCCCCACTTTTAAGTGCCACCTTGGTTCCGATGCCACGAGGAATCGTTTTAGGTGAAGGAAAACTGCTTGTAGATGTTCAAACAGCGGTCATTGCCCCTGACTATTTGTCTCCGCAGGCCGTGGTTCTAACTGCCGCTCTGCAAAAAACCACCGGTTATGTGCATCGCTTTCGAACAATCAAACAAGTAGCCCGTCTTCGCTACAAACGCGCGATCAAGCTTAGCTTAGGGAAATTCGAAAAACCGGAATTTTACCGCATCGAGATTACCCCGGAAGGCGCCACCATCCAAGGCAGTGATATCCCCGGCCTCATGCATGGTATCCAGACCATGGCACAGCTTCTTCCCGTTGCCGAAAAGCCCCTACCGAGAGCGCTTATTCCAGCCCAAGTTATTGAAGACTGGCCGGAAAATCCACGCCGTATTTTTCATCTTGATGTCAGCGCCCACCTCTTTCCGACTGATGATCTGAAATCGCTCATCGATTGGCTCTCATTCCACAAGCTCAACGAACTACACCTTCAACTGAACGGAGATCACGGGTGGCGGATGGAGAGCCTGAAATTTCCCAAGCTCCACAAAATTGGAAGTATTCGAGGATCGACTCCACCTTTCGGTGACCCCGCTGGAAGCGACTCGACTGAATATGCCGGCTTCTATTCTCGCGAAAAAATTAAAGAACTGATTGCCCATGCCAATTCCAGGGCCATCAACGTGGTTCCGACATTTACCTTCACAACCGGAGCAACCTCGTTGATCGCCTCATATCCTGCGCTCGGCGATTCTCCTCTCAAAGTCGCCAACACCTGGGAAGATCGACAAGTGGGTATTCTGCAAACCGAATCCACTCTCGAATTCCTTGACGAACTTCTGGCAGAAGTCGCCGAATTATTTCCTGCCGAAACTATTCGAGTTCAGGGTGGCCCGTCAGAATTCCACGACTCTCTTGAAGAAATCACTGTCAGACACCGGAAGAAACTACTTCTCTCCGACAACATCAAGACCACCGACTTCTCGGTCTACTCGCGGCGTAAAGAGGCTGAGCTCCTTCTTGCCGCAAAGCTCGAGGCCGAGGAAGGATTTAACCCCGTTCACAAAGTATACCAATGGCAACCAGCACTACTTTCGCAAGCCAGCCTCCGCACGCGTTACGTTCACGAATTCGCCAAGCTCCAATACCTCGTTTTCCCAAGAATCGCAGCCTTTGCTGAAGCCACCTGGTTGCCAGCCTCAAACCTAAATTACGAAGAATTCAGAACCCGACTCGACTCCCTCGACAAGCGTTATCGGCTCGGCAAGGTCTACGCCTCTCTCGTTTACGACCCACCCGCCAAAAAGGCGATCTATGATACCATCATAACTTCATCAATCGAAGCCCGTGAAGGATACAGTCCAGAGCTCATTTTTGACGGAAAGCTCGATAGTTTCTTTTGGTCCCTTGGCGGCCTAAAAGACAATGATCACCTCACCGCGGAATTCCCATGGCCAGCCACTGGCGAGGTGACTGTGAGCACTGGAAAGAACGGCATAGACGTTGGTATTCTCGAATCCGGTATCCTCGAACTTTCGAAAGATGGTAATACTTGGGGCCCTCCTCAGAAATTATTTGAAGGTTCCGCCACCCTTCCAGTTCCGCAGGGAACGCGCTTTATTCGCGTCCGTGCCACAGCCCCGCAAGACGAACCCCTAATTTTTAGCGAACTTCGTATAACGCCTGTGCTACTTGCTCCTATCCACCAAGAGAAGAGAGAGATCGAACTTCGATTTAACGAGAAGAAGATCGAGCTCACATTTAAAGCAGACTTCAGTAAAAATCCCGCCTTCCGCGACGAAGTCGAAATCGCCAGGAAGATCTTTTTCGAAAACTGGCTTCCGCTTGCTAAACGCATTGGCACCGCCGACTACCCTGACACCCCCCGCACTTTTGAAATCAAATCTGGGGAGCCCGGGAATCTGACCGAGGCCCAAGTGAAAGATTGGGTTCTCAAACGCCTTATCCCACAACTTCAAAATTACCCGGCTAGTTCACCCAATTGGATAGCCACCGGGATGCAAGCCAGGCTACGTGGAGACATCGCAAAAGATCCTGACAAAAGAAAATTTAAAGAGGGTGGTTCACAAACCGCCGCGTTCTTCGATTGGATCGCCCAAACCCATCGGGAAGAATCTCTCATCGCGATCTCACAAGACTGTCGAAACGGCAGCTACCGTGAAACTCGCTGGAAACTCTTTACAAGAAAAAGCCTAGCCCAGCTGGCGGCACTTTATCAGGCGGCACCCTAGAGGAATTTAAGGTCCTCAGGACCCTCCCCATGAATCTTATATCCGTAGAGTTGATAGAGGAAATTGTAAGCCTCGCTCTGACTAGACCAAGTTATCATCAAGCGTTGGGCAAGGTGTGGCCTTCACGATAATGTTCACGATCAAGTTTAGTCGCAGCAGCTCCAAATTCGCCCGTAAACTTTTTGCCATCAGTAGTCAGAGGCGCCCCCAATCCAGGCTTGATCGCGCCAATGCCATTAGCCTCAAAATGAGCCATCATGCGATCAACAGCATCAGCAACCTCCGCTCGCCCTTTTAAGGACGCCTTAATTTGCTCTGCCGGAAGTTCCTTCCCAAGTGACAAGGCATGTGCCCCGATATGCGCGAGCGCAGCTGAATAATGACCATTCGCGGCATTGTGAAGTGCGCTTTGTTTCCCATTTAGGCAAGCCTCAAAGAAGTTGTGGATATGATTCTGTCCACCTTTAAATTCCTTAACCAATTTGCCATCTTTATCGACAATCTTACAGCTAGCTCCATGTCCTCCAAGAAGAGAACCTCCCTCATACTCAATGACATTTCCAATCGTCACTCCGCGATAATTCGGCATACCATTTTTCTTCTACTCCGTAAAAATCTCCTACTTCGAATAAAATCGGGGCAGGCTTCTGATCCACGTAAAGGATTTGCGTATTCGCGGTATCGCCATCGTCATCGTAACCGTAACGACCACCGATACTCAAAATTGCTGGGGGAAGCTCCATTGGGTCACCCAGAGCCCAGCGGCAGACATCGAGCTGGTGTGGTCCTTGGTTTCCAAGATCGCCGTTTCCGTAATCGAGCTGCCAGTGCCAATCGTAATGGAAGCGTTTGCGAGGCACGGGAACCACTTCACGCGGGCCGCACCAGAGATCGTAGTTTACCGTCTTCGGTGCCTCGACCGGAGCCCCAACCTTCCCGATCGACTTACGCGGCTTGTAACAAAACCCTCTGGCCAAGGTTAACTTGCCAAAGTTCCCCTCCTTTAGCCACGCAAAGGCCTCGGCCCAGCAGGTCTCCGACCGGCGCTGAAATCCGTGTTGAATGACCGTCCCATATTTCGCTTGTCCATCAGCCAGCTTCTGACCTTCCCAGACATTGTGGGAAACTGGCTTCTCCGTGTAGGCGTGTTTCCCATTTGCGGCTGCAGTCAATGCAATCACGGTGTGGGTATGGTTTGTCGTTGCAATACAAACCGCATCGACATTCTCGTCCTCGCACACTTTCCGATAGTCTGAATAGGTTTTCAAACCTGTGATCTTATGTCGCTTCTCCATCTCCACCACCCGACGCTTCAGTTGATCGGAATCGATGTCGCACAAGCCCACGAGACGGACTTTTTTGTGAGAAATCACCGCGTTGATATGATTCGAGCCACGGCCTTTGACACCAATCACCACTACACGAAGTTCCCCATTGGAACCTGCCGCTTTGGCGAAGGGAGAAAGAAGAGAATAAGTGCCCGCAAAGGCCGAAGATCTAAGAAGCTTACGACGATTCATCATTCGGTTTAGAACTACGAAGATAAGGTGGCTAGCTTGTCATTATTTTGGTCCTGCGATGGTTTTGTTCCAATAGATAACAACATTCTTTGTCGCCCGCCCCGCAGCGACCAAATCAAGGTCACCATCACCATCGAGGTCGGCTGCCTTCATGTCCTCGCAAGCCATCGTATTATCGTCAATCACAGCATGTTGTTTCCACTCGCTACCCTCTTTGTTTGACGGCACATAAAGACGAATCCCAACCTTCTTGTCTTCCCCCGTTTTTTGACGCCACCCTGCCACCACCTGATCATAGCCAAGGCCCAAAAAATCTCCTGTGACTAAGGCATGTCCCTGGCTCAAGCCATTATCAATCACAACCCGATTTTGTGACCAAAGCCCACTCTTAGCCTCGGGGTTGATCACCACTTCGTTTCCGTGCATCGGCTCAATCGAGGTAATGAACCGCTTCCCATTTGGAAGTTTACCAAGCCGCACTTCACCCGCGCCTTTCTCGGTCATCTGGCGCGCGGTCCACTGATTTTTTCCTGCCGGATAAAGTAAATGCACCCCTTCCTTGCATGCCACCAGAATACTCTCATTTCCCGAACGATCCCACTTAACCGGATCAAAGTTGTGTGCCAAATGAAACCCCTTGTGAATGAGAAAAGTCTTCCAATCTTCCTCCGGGCGATACCCTAAAAAATTAATCCCTTCACCTTCTCCGCTCACATTCCCGGGACCATGCAATGGCAACACCGCGAGGAAATTTTTTCCTCCTTGTTCTCCTACCCAATGCATCCGGTGAACCGTCGGCTCACGATGTAATTCCGTCGCCCCTCGCTTCGCAAAACAATCCGCCGACCCATTGAGCGAGAACACTGCGCCACTTGTTTTGGTATCACCTGGATTCCATTCCGCGCCCACCGCAACCTCCGCCTTATTGTCGCCATCCAAATCCTTCGCACAAAGGCAGACATGATCTTTCTTCGTCAGTTTCCCCGTGAGCTCACACATCTCCCAGTTAGGACCCCGATACGCAACCGTCCGATCCGAGTCTGCCAACAAAATATCCACCTTCCCATCTCCGTCAACATCCGCCACCGCCAGCCCATAACCGACCTTGATCTTATCATCGATTACCTGTGCCTCAAAAACTGCTTCCGGCAAAGCAAATCCCGAAAGGATCAAACCTACTGATAACATTGTAATTTTTATCATCGCTCCACTTATCACAATGCAGTTCGTATCTGAACGAATTTCGATACCTCTCTACTTATTCGTATGATTTAAAAACAAAAAACCCGACTGAAATCAGCCGGGTTGTCTAAAAGGAAACGAATTTAATTCGAAAATCCCATTAATTATTCACCAATCTCAAGCTCCTCAGCGTCGTCCTCAAGACCGTAAATCGCATCAAGCTTGTCTGACATTTCCTTCATTTGCGGATTATTCAGCGCCTCCATAAGAACAGCTCCGATGGCTTCTGCATCAGGATTTTCAGCCATCATTTGAAACATTTTTTGGCCGATTGCTTGGCCTTTACCTTCAAAGCCTTCTTTGATTGCTTTCATTGCTTCCTTTTCTTCGTCGGTCGGAGAATCAAGAGCCTCAGCCGCGGCAAGGACTTCTTTCAAAGTTGCATTGGCTCCTTCCATCGTTTTTACAAAAGCTTCGGCCGACTTCACGTCGGTAATTGACCCCATGCCCTCCATGATACCTGTCATAGCCTTAGCGACCTTGGCTCCGAGATCAGAATGGCTGGCTGATGCTCAGGTGCGGGCGCTGGCTCAGGTGCGGGCGCTGGCTCAGGTGCGGGCGCTGGCTCAGGTGCGGGCGCTGGCTCAGGTGCGGGCGCTGGCTCAGGTGCGGGCGCTGGCTCAGGTGCGGGCGCTGGCTCAGGTGCGGGCGCTGGTGCAGCTTCTTCAGCAGGTGCTTCCTCGGCAGGTGCTTCCTCGGCAGTTGCTTCCTCGTTGTCTCCACAGGAAACAATGCTGAAAGGGAGTAAAATTACAGCGGCAAATGGAAATATCGTCTTCAGTTTCATTAGTCTAATTTTTTGATTTCGTGACGACCCTACACGAAATTGAAAATTTCGACGAACATAAAAACTGATCCTGAAACTTGTCAACAGGAGGCTGGTCCGCCAGACGCCCGGTCTCTCATAGACCTTATTTGGAGCCCGGATGAAATGCCCCACCTCTATTTTCTGAACGGCCATCCAAAGAAAATGGCGACTGTTTCCAGTCGCCATTTTTAAAATTTGAAATCAACGATAAAAGTCACAAGCGCTTGCGCTTGAGCTTGAGCATTGCTTCTGATTTAGCAATTGCAGCCTGAAGGGCTGCCATTTCATCGTGGTCGACGTTCTCACCAGCCAGCGCTTCTTGCGCCCGCTTCATAGCCTCCTCAACTTTTGCCTCATCAATCGCGTCTTCACCAATCGCCAAATCAATTAGGACCGAAACCTTATCGTCAGACACTTCAACGAAACCCTCACCAACCGCAAGCTCTTCGATCTTACCGTCCTTCTTGTAATGAAGCTCTCCGGGGGAGAGTGGTGCTACCAAAGCAGCGTGCATGTCCAAAACTCCCATCTCGCCTTCGCTTCCGGGAAGATAAACATCATCAACAGTATCAGAGAAAATAGTTTTCTCCGGAGTTACAATGTCGAGTTGGAAAGACATGAATTTAAGATTTAGGATTCTAAAGTTGAGGAATAACCAGACAGAACGCCTTAGCCTTTATCGACTGAGTCGATACCCGCCTTCATGTAGAAGTTAGACTCCGGAACATTGTCGTGCTTTCCGTCGAGAATCTCGGCGAAACCCTTCACGGTATCTTCAATAGAGCAAAGCACCCCGGGAACGTTGGTGAAGACCTCCGCAACGTGGAAGGGCTGAGTCAAGAAACGCTGGATCTTACGAGCGCGGAAAACCGAGAGCTTGTCCTCGTCAGAAAGTTCGTCCATTCCAAGGATCGCAATGATATCTTGGAGATCTTTGTAGCGCTGAAGCACAAGCTGGACGCCACGAGCAACCTTGTAGTGCTCTTCGCCTACGATCTCGGGAGAAAGTGCTGCTGAGGTGGAAGCAAGTGGGTCCACCGCAGGGAAGAGAGCCTGCTCAGCAAGAGAACGCTCAAGCACCACCGTTGCATCAAGGTGAGCAAAGGTGTTAGCGGGAGCAGGGTCAGTCAAGTCATCCGCAGGAACGTAAACAGCCTGAATTGAAGTAATTGATCCCTTCTTAGTTGAAGTGATTCGCTCCTGAAGTCCGGCCATTTCCTCGGCAAGAGTAGGCTGATAACCCACCGCCGAAGGGGTACGTCCAAGAAGTGCTGACACCTCAGAACCGGCCTGAGAGAAACGGAAAATGTTATCAACGAAGAGGAGAACGTCAGAATTATCCTCGTCACGAAAGTGCTCAGCCATTGTGAGAGCAGAAAGCGCTACACGGAGACGGGCGCCCGGAGGCTCGTTCATTTGGCCGTAGCAAAGTGCCACCTTAGACCCATCGGCGAGAACAGGATTTCCATTCTCATCAATCTTGGGATGCCCATTTGAATCTTTTTCGCAGGAAATAACGCCAGACTCAATCATCTCCCAGTAGAGGTCGTTACCCTCACGAGTTCGCTCACCCACTCCAGCGAAAACGGAATACCCACCGTGCGCCTTTGCGATGTTGTTGATGAGCTCCATGATGACCACGGTCTTACCCACACCAGCACCACCAAACATACCGCCCTTACCACCCTTGAGGAGTGGGCAGATTAGGTCGATGACCTTAATTCCAGTCGGAAGAACCTCAGCTGAAGAAGCCTGCTCTTCAAGAGTGGGCGCCGCGCGGTGAATTGGAGAACGCATGTTCTCGTCTTCAAGATCCAATGAATTTTCATCCACCACATCACCAGTCACGTTAAAAATACGACCAAGAATCTGCTTCCCAACAGGAACCGCGATCGGCTTGCCAGTGTCGGCGACACTTAAGCCCCGCTTGAGACCTTCCGTGGTACTCATAGCAACTCCGCGGACCCAGCCGTCACCCAAGTGCTGCTGGACTTCGAGAACGAGCTTAGTATCTTCTCCGAAGAGTTGGTAGTGCACCTCTAGGGCATTGTAGATTTCTGGCAGCTGGTCAGCGGCCGAGAAGTCAACGTCAACGACGGCGCCGATGACCTGAACGATGGTTCCTTGGTTACTCATGGTGGGAAAGTGGTGAGATTGATGTGGTTCGTTTAGAAAATTTGAGAAGATGAATCACTCCATAGCCTTCATGGCAGTCGTGATTTCGAGAAGTTCAGCAGTGATCGCCGCCTGGCGAGCCTTATTGTATTCGAGGGTCAATTCCTTAACCATCTTATTGGCGTTGTCAGTAGCCGCCTTCATGGCAACCATTCGGGAAGAATGCTCGGAAGCGCGTGCTTCAACCAGCATTTGGTAGATCTGGAAATTAACGTAAAGGGGGAGGAGCTTGTCGAGGACGCCCTCGGCACTCGGCTCGAACTCATACGGGGTATTGATCGCAGTTTCGACATCAGTTTCACCGATTTCCCCCTTCCCAACACCCTCGTAGTCTTGCTTTTCAGCTAGAGAATCAGCTTGGATCGGTAAGAGCTGGCTGACGTGAGGAGTCTGAGTGAGAGTGCTAACAAAGTTGTTGAAAGCAACTGTGATTTTGTCGTACTCACCACTTAGAAATTGATCGGTGAGAAACTTTGCGATGGGCTTCGCATCATTGAAAGGAACAGGATCTTCGACTTCCCAATCAGTGATAATCTTACCACCGCTCTTTGCGATCGACTGGCGAAGTTTCTTACCCACCGTCACGTATTCGGCCCCGTCAGCAGCGGTCGCACGAACCTTTTTGAGGAGGTTGGTGTTCAGACCGCCACAAAGCCCTCGCTGGGTGGAAATCACGAACATGAGTTCCTTGCCGCCCTCGCGCTGTGCAAGGAGAGGGTGGGAATCCTCGTTCGTATTATCCTTGAGGTTGACCAGGACCTTGTTGAGCTTATCGGCATAGCCACGCCCGGCAAGTGCTTGGTCTTGAGCTTTCTTCATCTTCGCAGCAGCAACCAGCTCCATCGCTTTGGTGATCTGCGAGGTGCTCTTAACCGATTTGATACGGCGGCGGATGTCACGAAGGTTGGCCATTTGAGAGGTTGAAGATTAAAGTGTTCAGTTTACAGCAGAGAGCTCTTCGCGCTTATTTCCAAGAACCCTTGAAATCTTCGAGGGCAATCTTAAGGCCATCGTTAATTTCATCAGAGAGCGCTTTTTCATCTGCAATTTTCTGAAGAAGGTCGGCCTTACGAGTGGTGAGGAACTCCTCGAGGGCTGCCTGACATTCCTCAACGCGCTCCACCTCGACATCGTCGAAATGGCCATTTTGCATAGACCAAAGAACCGCGACCTCCATCTCCATGGAAAGAGGCGAATATTGATTCTGTTTGAAGAGCTCAACGATGCGTTGGCCACGGTTGATCTTGCCCTTGGTGGCATCATCGAGATCGGAACCAAACTGGGCGAATGCCTGAAGCTCGCGGAACTGGGCCAAGTCAAGCTTGGTCGTTCCTGCTACCTTCTTAATTGCCTTGGTCTGAGCGGCAGATCCCACGCGGGACACCGAAAGACCCACGGAAATCGCAGGACGAATACCCTGATAGAAAAGATCGGTCTCAAGGAAAATCTGACCATCCGTAATGGAAATCACGTTGGTTGGGATATAGGCCGAAACATCACCTGCTTGAGTCTCGATGATTGGAAGCGCGGTTAGAGAACCACCACCTTCTTTATCGGAGAGACGAGCGGAACGCTCGAGGAGACGTGAGTGAAGGTAGAAAACGTCACCAGGATATGCCTCACGTCCCGGTGGGCGACGAAGTAGTCAGGGACACCTGACGGTAAGCGACCGCCTGCTTGGAGAGATCATCAAAGACGATGAGGACATCCTTGCCCTGATCCATGAGATACTCAGCAAAAGCACATCCAGAATAAGGGGCGAGGAACTGGTTCGTCGCGGAATCTGATGCAGATGCTGCGACGATGGTCGTGTTATCGAGCGCCCCAGCGTCTTCGAGAATAGACACCGTCCGAGCGATGTTTGACTGCTTCTGGCCAATCGCAACATAAATACAGTAAACTGGCTTGTGATCTTTAAGACGACCCTCGGCCGCAGCTTTATTCTGGTTGGCCTGTGAAATGATCGTGTCAATTGCGATGGTCGTTTTACCAGTGGAACGGTCACCAATGATGAGCTCACGCTGGCCACGGCCGATCGGAATCATCGCATCGATCGCTGCGATACCAGTCTGTAGGGGAACCGAAACCGATTTCCGCTTAATGATGCCAGGCGCAATCTTTTCAACGGGGTATTGATCCGCAGCGCTAACATCGCCTTTTCCGTCAATCGGCTCACCGAGGGTGTTGACGACACGCCCGAGGAAATTTTCGCCAACCGGGATCGAAAGGAGCTTACCAGTCGCTTTGCACTCCATGCCTTCAGTAATGTGCTTTCCGTCACCGAGGAACACCACCCCGACTTCACCTTCCTCAAGGTTAAGGGCGAGTCCGGTCAGTCCGCCGGGAAATTCGATCATCTCGTTCAGCTGGGCGTCGCTGAGTCCTTCGACCTTAGCGACTCCGTCACCGGTTTCACGGACAATGCCGATATTGGTTTTTTCAACGGACGTAGAGACGTTTGCGATTTGGGCTTCCAGTTCCTGGAGAATGCTGCTCATGACAAGTATTGGTGAGAGAGTGGGTGAAAAGAGAGAGAAAGATGATTATAGAGATTCTTGGAGACGCTCGAGACGAGCTTTGACCGAGCCATCGAAAAGATCATTTCCGACTCGGATGCGCATGCCGCCGAGTAATTCGGGACTCACTTTGAAGTCAAAGTTAAGATCGTCGCCATATTGGCTACAGAGTGATTTTTTGACCTTGCTAGAGGTCGCTTTGTTTAGGTCGACGGCGCTTTCGACCGTGACCTGCTTCTTAACAAGCTCTGCTTGGAGAAGACGGCGAAGCGCTTGAAGCATACCCCGATAGTCGCGAGGTTTTTCCTCAGCAAGTTTGGTCACTGCGATTCTAAGATGCTCCTCGTTCACCTGTCCATCCTTTGAGCAAAGGCGAAAAATACGGCGAGCTGTGCTCTGGGCGACCTTGGAGACTTTCATCGTGGGTTAAGTTAAAAATTAGTTGATGCTAGAAACGGCCTCTTCGTTGATCCGCTTCTGATCGGAAGCGTTGAGCTCCTTGCCAGTCACTTGGCTAGTTGTAGCAACAACGAGACGACCGAACTCTTGTTTGAGCTCTGTCGCTAGGGCAGCCCGCTCCGCGCGTGCCGCTTCTTGAGCTTTGTTGAGAATTGTCTGAGCTTGGGCAACCGCTTCTTGAGCCTTCTGCTCACCGAGGGCCGTCGCAGTCAACTCTGGCTTCAGAAATCATCCGCGCGGTGACATCGTTCGCCTTCTCTAGGAGAGCCGCTTTTTCCTGTTCACTCTCATCGAGCTTCTTTTGAATTTCCTCCATCTTGGCCTCTCCTTCAGCGATCCGATTGCGGCGCTTGTCGAGAATCTCAAGAACAGGGGCATAAGCAAATTTCTTCAAAAGGAGACAGATAATGATGAAGTTGACCCACTGGGCGATAAAGCTAGGCCAGCTCACGTGGAACTTCCTTAGGATTTCGCCAACGGCTCCTTCATCGCCACCGGCTTCAACAGGAGCGCTAGCCAAAATTTGAAAGGTATCGAGAAGCATTTTGAAAAGTGTTTACTAGAAAGAGAAGAAAGGAGCCGGCGGCCCTGTTGGGACGCCGGCCAAATCCTTGTTAGCCAAGGAAAATAGCGATGAAGATCAATCCTTCCGCTAACGCGGCAAAAATGATCGAAATCGTCATGATGTTACCGAAAGCACCTGGGTTACGCCCGGTAGCTTCAGCCGCTTTGGAACCGACAAGGCCGATACCGAGTCCAGCACCAAGACCTGCAAGGCCGATGTGAATTTTACCTTCCATCTCCGCAAGGAGATTGAAAAGCTCAGGAAGTGCCGCAGCAATTTGAATTAGACTATCCATTTTCTTAGTTTGTTTAGTTTGTTGTTTGTTCCGTCGGCCCCCACGGGCTCCATGATCTGACCGACAAGATTTTTTCTAGGGAGAAGATTCAGGAACAGGCTCAATCCCTTGCACCTCGTCCTCATGATCATGCTCGTCGTCGTGCTCGTGTTCACACATCAATTTAATAAAGACCGCGCAAAGCAGAGAAAAGACCAAGGCTTGAACAAATCCGACCAAAAGTTCGAGAAAGTAGAAGGGGAGGGGAGGAAGCCACTTTAAGAAGACCGGCACATTCATGGCCGACATAGTCTCCAAAATACTCTCCCCAGCGTAAACGTTCCCGTAGAGTCGGAACATCAGAGCCACTGGCCGAACCGCGATTGAAAGCACCTCAATAACACCTACAAAGAGAAAGATGGCGCCCATTAGGATCAAAACGATCCCTTTGAATTCGCCTTTTGGCGCAAAAATGTGCCCGAGGAAGTTTTTTACGCCGATTTCGGTGATGGCCCACCAAAACCACAAAACCGCAAAGGTGAGAGCCATCGCACTTGTCAAATTAAGATCGGCATTGGCGCCACGAAGGAAGGGCTGATAGCGATCGTTTGGGTTAACCCCGTCACCTGTAAGCTCCCAACCGACAGTTCCGATTCCTGGCACAAGGCCAAACCAGTTCGAGAAAAGAATCAAAATGAAAATCGTTCCAAGAAACCAGAAGGTCTTCATTGCCAATTTGTAGCCGAGGATCCCTTCAAAAAAGCTAAACAGTGACTCAACGAGCCACTCAACAAAATTCTGCACACGCTTGGGAACCATTTGGAGGTTCTTTGTTGCCATTTGGGCCACTCCAATCAAGAGGGCTGCCACAACCCAAACCGCTATCATTGAATTGGTTATCGAAATCGGCCCAAGCGAGAAAACTTCTTCGGCGCCAGCAGGAAGGTGATCGTGATCCGGAAGCTCACCACTGCCCGCAGCAGCTACTGCCGGGAGTGCCGTCACAAAAAAGAGGACCAAAAGTGGAAAAAATCTGGAAATGGAAGCCATCGCGATTTCGAGCTCCAAAACGGAGCCGGGCGGGATTTAACGACACCCATCGCTCCAAGCAAGTTTTTCTTTGTGAAAAGTTTCACAAAGTCCATTTAAGCCCTAAAAATCAACGATTCCAACTACCAAACTATGTTTGGGCATCTTCACTTTTTTGCGATCACGCGAAATCCAAGATCGCTGCGCCGGATGCTGCGGGAGTCGACCCAAAGGCGGCCCAAAATCCCACCGCCCTGATTTTCGAAAGAAGCCCCAGCAGCAACATAAGCTTTTGGTGCAAGCGGTTCTGCCGGATTGATCTCAGAAACCGCGGTCCACTCGCGAACACTTCCAGCCATTCCAGCAAATCCTGCTCCAGTCACATCCATTTGGTCATGGCCCACAGGCCCCCACAATGAAACTTTCCGTGACTGACCTTCATACTCAGTAGCGACCACCCACTCCGATAGCGTCGGTAAACGGCCCTGACTCCACTGTGCATAGGCATAGGCATCCCACCAATCTACCCCGACGACCGGACAATCAATCGCCATGGGCCGGCCGAGCCACGTCTTGCCTCTAACCGCCGCAGGCCAAACCACATCCCAATCATTTGGTTTATGATTCTTTTTATTCACTGGCTGCTCGGGGTGCTCGAATCTTCGGTGATCCGGAAAATCGAGGAACGACTTATACTGTCCCAAGGTCACCTCGGTCCGGCTCATCGTAAATCCTTCGCGAATTGAAACTTCCCGCCCTCCCGGAATCTCGTAGCGCCCCAATGGAATTTCGATGTAAGCCTTCATTTCGAAGCTCTTTTGAGCGAGAACAGGATTTTTCTTATCGTTAGAAAAAACGATCAGAAAGATAACCCCGCTGATTGAAGCCACCCCTCCAATCAGCGCCCAAAAAGAGGCGGCGACTTTCGGTGGCTCCTTCATCTGGTATCCCGAAGATCCTGCCACGGTGGGAACAATCTTTTTTCTGCCTTGTAGTTGATCACGGACCTGGTGACTCAACTCGAGAATTTGCTTCCAGGTGAGGGGCATCGGCCGATTCACATCAGTCATAAAGTCACAGAGTGACTTCACCCTCGTGGCACCTGGCAATCCCGGCCTCGTCATCGCGTCGAAAACTCCGCCTAATAACTGCTTCGTTCGTGTTTCTATCTGTTCATCACGCGCACCCTTAACCGCCAAGTTCATGACCCTTACTTCGTCCTTGCCTGCTATCACGAAATGGTGGAGTTCGTAATCAACCGTCGCGACCTCCTCAATTTTAAGCTGCCACATCGCATCTGCAATCTGACCCAGTAAAATGACAATCTCCAAAGGAGAAAACCGACTTCCTGATTGGTACAACGATTCTAGACTGTCGCCGTCCAGCTTTTCCCTAGAGAAAAAGAGTGTCGTCATCATTAGTGAAAACCTCATAGACCGCTCCGATTCCAGGATGAGTGACCATGGCTTTAGCCCGCACATCGGAGATGAATGAATTCACCACCCCGGGTTGCCGTATGACCTTGCTACGCAACATCTCGATCATAACAAGCCTCTGCATCGAGAGCTGCTCTCCTTCCCATGTGCGCGTGAACCGCCCTTCGCTGACAGCGTGCCCCAAGCGATAGTCCCCTAGGATGTCTCCTTCCTTGCGCGTCACGCCTGATGTCATCTCTCGAGGATTATCTCGGGGAATTCACTTAATTCCCTCCGCCAAGCTCTGCCTCGGGCTCCCGGAAGGGTAAATTAAGTTTCGGCAAGAGCGAATTTCCTTCACTCAGATCCTCAAGATCAAGCCCATCGAGGTTATCAAGATCCCGCTGCAGCTCCTCCATCGTTGATTCACCCCGACCCTCACGAAGAAGGGTGCGTGGGTGAGCTCGAATATCGCTCAAGCGCCCATCGTAATAGAGCTCAGCAACAAAGCCGTAAAACTTTCGTTGCCCAAAGAGGAGACCAGTCGCGGGATCCTGATCCGGCACAAAATACCACACTTCGGCGATTTCCTCACCATCCTTCCAATCAGCAGCCCCAGTCACCCATTCGCTCCCAGAATCTCCCTGCCGGATAATGGCCTGCCCGATCTTGCCATCCACCTCCTCGTAGAACCGGACCCTTGGAGTAAACAACATCGGGTCAAAATCTTTATTAGTATCGACCTCCACTGGTAAAATTAAAGTCCTGCGCTCCCCGTTTTGCTCTTGGATCGGATTAGTCATTCGGCCCCACCCTAAGCGAGCTAAGTTTTTAACGTCAGGAACTAAACCCTGCGCGACCTTGAAACTCGCCTTCTCAAAAAGCGATCCGGCGTTTGGACCCAGATTAAAAACTTCATAATAATAGTCCCGCGCTTTGTCAAAAATCCCAAAAGCCTCGTAAGTTGAACCAAGACTATAGAGGACGTTGGGATCACGTGGCTCCCTGAGCTCGGCCTCCTGCAACTTTGTCAATGCTTGTATCAGATCACCTTCCACCCGTGCCTGCCGGGCATCTTTTAAGAGCGCCTCGACGATCGGATCCAAAACAGGGGGAGGAAGATTCAGGACATCCTCTTCAGCGACTTTTGTCACCGACTCCAAATCCGTTAAAACTTCTTTCGACTCAGGAAGCGGCTTTGGAGACACCACTGCGATCGGCTTAGGAGGAAGCGCCCCAATCGGCTCGGGTTTATCGTTGCCCGCTGTCACAAGAGCCGAAGGCGGACCAGGCGCAACGACGTATTCCTTCACAATCCTCTCCCCAGGTTGAGGAATCTGCTGGTTTTTAAAGGCCAAAGCAACACCCACCGACATTAGTTGCACAAAGGCCACTAGCCCGATTATCCAGCACGAGATATGAAACATGCCCAAATTGGGCTTGCGGGAAACTCGTGAATTCTTCATCAGGGAGGCAAGCTTAAGAAAACGGATTGGCTATGTCAACGAGCCCGACCCTCATGAAAACGAGAACCCACCTTACACCCAGACCCACCGCCATCACTGCGGGACCGGATGCAGTGGCGCAAGGCCTAGCGCACCTCCCGGGTCTCGTCTTCTTTGACACAGCCGGCAATCTCCCTACCAAGCACACCCCTCCAATCTCAATCATCGGAGCACGGCCGACCGAAATCATCCGTGGCCACCTTTCGAATCCCTCCGCTCTCGATAATGCTCTGAAAAAACAAGCCCCCTCCTTGGCGCCCGATTACGGCTTCCCTACCGGCGGAGCCTGCGGGTCGATCGACTACAATGGCAGCTTTACCTTCGGCATCTATCCCGAGCTCCTCATTTTCCATCACCAATCCCGCGAATGGTGGGAGATCGGTAACCTTTCTAGCCAAATCAGAAGAACTAAACCTAGCGCAAATTTTACACTTGGGACCTGGCAAGATTCGCTTCCCCAAGACGAGTTCATCAAAACTGTCAAAACGATCAAAGAATACATCGCAGCTGGAGATATTTACCAAGTCAATCTCTCCCGCCGCCTCCGCGCAAAATGCCGTGCTCCAGAAGGACTCCTTTTTTTGTACGATAAACTTCGTAATTCATCTCCTGCTCCCAACGCTTCTTATCTCAATCTTGCTGGCCGAGAAATTCTCTCATCCTCACCCGAGACTTTTCTTCGCTTCTCCGGCTCTGAAGTCGAAACCCGACCAATTAAAGGAACACGCCCACGCTTTGCTGATCCCGAACTCGATTCTCGATCCGCCTTCGATCTACAGCGATCAGAAAAGGAGCGAGCTGAATTAGTGATGATCACGGACCTCCTACGCAATGACATTGGGCAGGTCTGTGAATTTGGATCAGTTCAAGTTACTGACATGTTACAGCTCGAAAAACTGCAACATGTTCACCACCTCGTCTCAACAATTCGAGGCACTCTCGCTCCAGAATACAACCAACTCTCCGCCCTCGCCTCTTGTTTTCCTGGAGGCTCTATCACTGGGGCCCCAAAGAAACGAGCCACCGAAATCATCAGAGAGCTTGAGCCCGTCTCCCGTGGACTCTACACTGGTGCGATTGGGTTCCTAGGCTTCAACGGTGAGTCACAATTTAATATCGCGATCCGAACACTCATTCACGAAAATGGACACCTCGACTATCACGTCGGTGCAGGTATCGTAGCCGACTCCGATCCTCTCGCCGAATTTGAGGAAACAGAGCACAAAGCCCGTGGCGTTCGTCTAGCTCTAAAGTCCTAATCAAATCCCTTCGGGAAATTCAAAAACCAAAAGCCGATCTTAACCCTCTATTCGAATATAAAGATCGGCTTGATGAATTCTGACGCGCGTAAGGAAACGCGATTGGTGAACGTCATCACTTCCTTAAAATACCGCTAACCCAGGTGTGATGACCATCAAGCCACGCCAGAATCAAAAGGGCTTGTGCTTTTCATCCCGCTTATGAGGACTAGACTCTTCGCGTGACCCCTGCCGAGTTTCAAATTCTGGAGACTGTCTTCCTGATAGTCGTCGCCTCGCTTTTACTCCTCGCATTGCCGGGATATGCTTGGCTGCGATTATCGACTCAAAAGAATCATATGGATCAGGGAGGCGATACTGCACCCCCCGTGATCCAGCCTTTCGATCTCATTATTGTCGGCTTTTACATTCTCGTGTTTACCGGATTTTTGAAGGGCACAGAATCCAAAATGGAAAACTTGGAAGAGCTAAAAATGACAGCCGGACTGGTGCTGGTTAGCTCCATCGCCATGCTTTCAATCGCTGGTATTGTTCCATTGATACTTTTTTGGCGCACGAACCTTATTGAGTTTTTTGGCCTTCGTTGGCTACGTTGGCAAAATATTTTTTGGATCATGCCGGCCTTTGTTTTTGCGATGATGATTGTTGGCGCAATCTTGGTCGCTTGTGGCTGGCAGACTTGGGTTCAAGACTCACTCGGAGCGAAACCACAAGAGGCTGTCACGCTAGTGAGAGAAACTTCAGATGTGGGATTGCTTGTAGCAATGGCGGTGACGGCGATCATCTTTGCTCCAATCACCGAAGAATTGATATTTAGGGGCTACCTCTATCCGGTTGTAAAACGATTTACCGACCGCTGGTTTGCTTCGATTTTTAGTGGCGTATTATTCGGCGTTATTCACTTCAACGTTATGGCGCTGCCAATGCTTGCTTTAATGGGAATTATTCTGGCAGTGATTTATGAGAAGTCCGGTTCACTTTGGGTCCCAATCGGTTGCCATGCGGCATTCAATGCGACCTCGGTTGGCTTAATGTTAATTTCACGAGTCTATGAATTTCCCACATCGCCATGAAGTCGGTTCGTCAATTAGGTGAAGACGGCTTGATCACTCGTATTTGCAGGGATCTTCCAAAACCCGCTCATGTCATAGTGGGGCCTGGTGACGATTGCGCGGTGGTAGGGGCCGGGGAAGAATTAGTCTTATTAAAGACAGATGCGGTAGTCGCTGAGGTCCACTTTTTGTCCGATGAAAAATCGACGCGAGTCGGTTGGAAAGCAGTAGCGCGTGTCCTAAGTGATTTCGCTGCGATGGGAGGGGAGCCCGGCGAACTCCTGATAACTTTAGCCTTAGCGCCCGAGGTTTCCGTTGACTGGGTCGACGGCCTCTATCGGGGCATGAGCTCCTGTCTGAAGCAACATGGCGGGGTCATTGTAGGTGGTGAAACCACTTCTCTTCCACAGGGCACTCCTACCATGGTTTCAGTAGCCGGAAAGGGGAGGGTGGCACGCGCCAATCTCGTCACTCGGAGCGGCGGACGCCCTGGCGATGGCATTTATGTAACGGGTCGCCTTGGCGGCTCAATCCATGGCAAGCACCTTGATTTTACGCCCCGTCTTCGCGAAGCGGCCTGGCTCGTGAGTACCGGGTGGGTCACAGCGATGATGGATTTGTCCGATGGTCTTGCCAAAGATCTTCCACGTTTAGCCCAGATGAGCGGAGTCGGCTTCGAGCTAGACCGCGATTCCCTGCCATGTTCAGAAGGCTCCACCCTTTCGCAAGCAATTAGCGACGGCGAGGACTACGAACTCCTTTTCACGAGTGGCGATGATTTAAAGCCAGCGTGGTGTGAAAAATTCCCCGAACTTGAAATCACCAGAATCGGCACCCTCCTCGAGGGTGCAGGCGATTCGATCGAAGGAGGCTGGGACCACTTCCAGCGGTAGGGGCCCCGCTTACTTCTTCGGCATAAGGGGTGAATTGATGTCTGCCAAATCCTGAGGCTTTACCTCTTTCACTTCTCCACCAAATCCGAAGCGAGTTGGGTTATAAGTCCCGACAAAATCGATTTTAGCATCGCCTTTAATTTGATCTTCAAGCCCAGCGGCCCAAAAGATACCGTTAATAATAAGACGACGGTAGTTGTGATCGAGGAGGTCCTGGGAAGCTCCTTGCGTAGAATGGAAGACGCGGGCTTTTTTGCCATTCTTTGATTTGTAGTGACGAGTCCAAGTAGAAGGGCTTGGCTTCTTCTTGGGATCTGCTTCGGCCTCTTTTGTCATCCCATTGAGAGGCTGGCTCGCAGTAAGGACAGTAAAGGTATCATCAGGAATTCCAACATAAGCTCCGGCCATGCAAAGGGCATTGTCACCCACTCCACGGAGGATGAGATTATCTTTCTGATCCTTCATTAGCTGAATCTGGGTCGCCTGCCTATGATTCCGGCCGTAATGCCCAACCCAAGTATTCCCAAGGATCTGGTGGCCGAAGCCTTTCTCGTATTCCTTGCCGCCATATTGGAAGTCGAATTTTGAATAGGTTTTCCCTTTTGGAATTTTGAAAGCGTGAGACGAAGTCCGAAGTCCGGCAATTGGACCGCCACGCTCTACATAATCCGCGATGTGCTTCATCTGGTCATCGGGCAAGTCGAGGAAACGGGCAAAAATTACCATTAGATCTGCGTCCTTGAGAGCTTCCAGCCCCTTGACGTCTGAGGCGCCAGCATCAATGTGGCCATTGCCGTCGACACCAAAAAGAACAGTCGTTTTGAATCCCTGATGTTGGGCTAAAATACGGGCCAAAGCGGGGCAGGTTTCCTCGGTGCGATACTCGTGGTCAGAGGCGACGAAGACGATGTGTTTCCCTTTTCCAGGGCCATCACCACCCCTATAGGTGATCTGACCAAAAATCGGAACGAGGCTGAACATAAAGAGGTAAACAAATTTCATGGGCATTTCTTACGTTAAAGAACGAGGAATTCTCGCAAGCAGATCAAATTGATTTTTCTGTCGCAACCTCTCCGGGTCTCATTTTTCCGTCCTGCAAAAAATAACCTAACTAATATGAAAAAATCACTTTTACTCATCTTCCTCCTCGTCATCCCAACTTTCGGTGATCATCACGGGGAGGCTAAGAAAGAAGGGGCTGGGCTTCCCGCCGGCCTTCCTTCCGAATCGAATCCTACCGCGCTTGAAAAAGCTGGATTCAAATCCCTCTTCAATGGCAAGAACCTCACCGGTTGGAAAAAGGTCGGTGGCACCGCGAGTTACGAAGTCAAGAATGGAGCGATCCGCGGATTTGGAAAAAAAATTAGAGGAAACACCTTCCTGCGTACCGAAGAGGAATATGGTGACTTTATCTACACCTTCCAATTTAAGTTCATCGACAAATCTGGAAACTCAGGCTGTATGTTCCGCGCCTTTCAAAAGGGTGGAAACCCTGATGGCCGAGTCACCGGATACCAGTGCGAGCACGACAATTTTAAGAATGGGACACGCGCTTGGACTGCTGGTATTTACGATGAAGCCCGTCGTGGATGGCTGGACCCCAACAAAAAGGCTTCGGCTGAAGTAAAAGACGCGTTCACTCAGCAGGGTAATCGCCTCTTCAAATGGGAGAGCTGGAATACCATCGTAATAAAGTGCAAAGGTAACCATATTGAAACCTACTTGAATGGTGAAAAACGTGCTGACTTTACAGACACTGATAAGAAGAACACCGACCTCAGGGGATTTTTTGCGCTTCAGGTTCATGGTGGACCTTCAGGAGATCTTCTCTGGAAAAACCTCTATCTGAAGGAGCTCTAGAAACGCTTATTTTTAAATCCCCGCTGCTTACTTTAGAAAATCAGAGTGACCAGCAGGGTTTCTTTGCCCAGACTTGATCATCATGAATCGCCGCCGCTTTACCCTCATAAGCTCACTCACTCTGGCCTCTGGAAGTGTTCTCAAGGCAGCCAAAGCGGAACAGGCGGAAGTCCTTTCGCTCGGACTGCTGACCGATGTCCACTATGCTGATAAGAAAACTCAAGGCACGCGGGCTTATCGCGACAGTCTTCTGAAGGGCAAGGAGGCGGCTGAATTCTTCAAGTCCAAGAAGCCAGCAGCGATTGTTTGCCTTGGAGATCTAATCGATGCTGCCCCGTCGGTGGAAACCGAAATTTCATACCTCACGGCAATTTGCAAGGTTCTCAATGTCACCGGGATTCCAAGACATCACGTCCTTGGAAATCATTGTGTGGCCACCCTTAATAAAGAAGAATTTTTTAAGAATGCCGGATCAGCCAACAAAGAAGGTCACTATTCCTTTGATCTTAAGGGAACCCATTTCGTCGTCCTCGATGCTTGCTACAATTCCAAGATGGAGCCGTATGGCCGAAACAATTTTGTGTGGCATGATTCCAATATGACTCCGCAAGAAATCGCCTGGTTAAGAAAAGATCTCGCGGAAACCAAACTTCCTGCCGTGGTTTTTACACACCAACGTCTCGATGTTGACCGTCCCAACAAATATGCCATTAAACAATCCGTTGAAGTCCGAAAGATTCTTGAGGACTCCAAAAAAGTGCGTGTGGTATTTCAAGGGCATAGCCATAAAAACGAGTTGGTAGAAGTGAACGAAATTCCTTACTGCACTCTAGCGGCTATGGTTGAAGGAGAAGGAGTTGAGAGCAGTTCGTATTCACTTTTGCGATTCTTCAATGATGGCTCCATTAAGCTGGAAGGATACCATCGTCAGAAAGACCAAACTTTCCCTAAAAAAGCATAAGAGCATTCACGATTTTTGCCCTGACAATTTTTTACTGGCTGCTTGGGGGACATGGCCAGAGATAGAGAAAGCCAGCGCTGGATCGTTTCAAAATAACCTCTATTTAAACGACAAAGGCCCTCTGATTTCAAACAAGATGGTAAAAGAAAGACTCAAAGAGATTGCGTGACCTTCACACGAACAAATTCACGAGTGGTCACCGCAAGATCTGAAAGAGATCGATAGGTCACAGTATCGCTACCATCACCATTCGAAATGGACGAGACAACCTCGGTTTGAATTAAGTTCCAGTCGATAAGATTGGCCGAACTTTCCACCGAGATGACAATATCTTCCGCGGCAGAGTTCCGGCGGAAGGTGACTGTGAGATTCTCCGCAGCCGGATTTCCAAAAAAGCCCGAGCCAAGAGTAATGGCAGACTCCGGGCTTGCCCCAGCGTCACCGTTGATAGAGCCAAAGGCATATTCGAGAAGAGCGTTGAGACCGTCGCCGTCTTGATCAGCATCGGGATCACCAGTGAAGGTTTGCCCGTCGCTCCCCCCCGGAGAACCACCCAAAGCAAAGCTGGCGCGCCAATTAGAAGGATCGCCGTGAGAAGGCGAAGTTTGCGGTGAAACCAGAACCAAAGTTGCTCCTGTCCCATCCGGCGCAGCGGGCCAAGGAGTGCCATCAAGATAAGCAAAACGCTGAATATCGATTGTTCCGGTAGCATCAATAATGGCAAGCTCTTCACCGCTGTTATCGAGACTTCCAGTGAAGACTCCGGGAGCGATAAGAATTTCAGAAGTATCGTAATCAGCTGCAAAGCCTACCTGATCTTTTACGATTACAATCCGTTGCCCTGCTGAGAGCGTGGTCCCAGCTGGAAAAGTATAAGTAACACCAGTAAAGGAAAGATCGGTAAGATCTATGGCAGTTGCCGAGATATTCATCAACTCGAGCCACTCCTTCGTGTCATCAGCTCCCGCTGGGTTATAGTTGATTTCTGAGACAACCAAGTTGCTGGGCGAAGCTGGAATTCCCACGATGAAATCAGCTTCCGTAAGAGCCGACCATTCGCCTCCGCTGAAAGAACGAGCCTTGAGCGAGCCCGTTTGAGTTAGAGTAACCTCCGAGGCTCCAGGGTTAGGCTTGACGCCCCGGACTCTGAGGTCGAGCCCTAGGTCACTACTCCCACTAGAAGTTTGGTGTACTTCCACCGCAATGACATTGATTCCTTCCAAAAGATCACCCTGGGAAAGAATCAGAGATTTTAAGCGCACGATTTCATCCTCGGGACTAGCGCTATTTGCTAGAGAACTAAAAGTTACGACTCCACCAGTCAGGTTACTTCGGTCGATCTCTCTTCCGTTGAGGTAAACAATAGCTCCGTCATCGCGAATTAAATCGAACACAAGTTCGGTGTAATCAGACGCGCCCGTGACATTAAATTCCTTACGAAAGTAAGTTGTGATATTTCGCGGAGTAGTCGCTGGTCCGACAGTGGTCTTGATGGAAATTCCACCAACCCGGCCATATCCCAACATAGCCTGACCAGTTCCCCAGCCATTTTCATTATAATTTAGGTGCTTCCAATCAGAGGAACTGTAGGCCGCATTACCAACCACAACGTTACTGTTGCTCTGAGCGACCCCGTTGTCGAGAAAGCGCCAGCCATTCGCTTCAAAATCGAGGAAGGTATCTCCAACCACCCCACCTACGAGCATCCCAGCGTCTGGGTTGACCCCACCACCAATCAATCGCGGGTCACTGCCGTCAGTCGTGTAATAAATATTTCCTTCTGTCGCAGTAACTGCGAGATCAAAGTCGCTTGGAACAATTCCTCCGTGCTGCGAATAAATCGGAGGATCAATGGAAGGATAAAGATCACGAGAGCGGAGTTCACGAATGATCGAGCGGCTATTTCCCTCATCATGAAGAATGGGAATATAGTGATCAGTGATGACGTCGCGCTCGACTACCCAATGTTGCTCACGATTAAAATAGATAGGGTTATTGAGAGTGGGAGGATAATAATCTGCATCAATGTTGGTTGAACTTGACGCAGTATTCCCATAGGGCGTGTTGTCTTGAGTGTCACCCCAGCGAGCGGACTCTGCAACGATCGCTTTATCAATCTCATCAGCAATCTTCCGGTAGCGTTTAACCGACTCACCCTCACTGAGCGCACCGCCATTGAACATGTGCTTGTGAACACGGTCGGCGAAAAGTAAGAGAAATTCATCATTCCGCCGTAGTCGCTGGAAAGGGCCGCCGGCCGCCGAACTGCTATTATAACGATTCCAGCTGAACTTATCTAGAGCGATTTCTTGGTCCCAAACTTGAAAACGGAATTTACCGTCACCGCTGATCTCGTTAACGGCACCGTAGCCATTTTTGGCCGGCCAATCTTCTGCGTCCGCGTAAAAATGGAGAAACATGTAATCGATGTAGTTATCGAGATCGAGGTAGTCCTTCACTTGCTCGTAAACGCTATCGTCAGTGATATTACTGCTGAGAAGATTGGACATGGCATTCCAACGAGATCTCGCTTCCGTCACGGCGTGATCCTTATTTACCTTCCAGTCCTCTTCTCTACCCCCAAGGTGTTCAGCATACCAATCGTCTTCAATTCGCTCAGTTAAATCGTGAACACCGAAATAAAGTCCATTGTAATAGAGATGCACGAATCGGCCGTGTCCGCTGGCGTGGCCTAGATCGGTCATGCTATCCTTCATCCAGACATCACGAGTATACTGCGAATCATTTGGGCGATAGCGACTACTGCTCCAAGTATTTAAGGCCCAAGAATCAGTAAAGCAGGCTCGCAAAACAAGCTTGTTAAATGTCTCAACTTCTGAGTCTTCAAACAGTGGATAGTTTAACTTGGGAATGCCGACCGAGGAACTGAAAGTAAGACGCATCGAGTGCTTTTGCATCCGATTGGGGGTTCGGCTTGAATTGCCCTGTGTTTCGATTTTGCAGTCTTCTTGAAAACCCTTCGTGCCATCCGGGAATATATATTCAATCGAGCACTCCCGTTCGAAGCGACCCCGCGGATTAGTGAGGACCCCGCCATTCCCGCCAGTGATGTCCTGTTGTCTCATCGAAATTGCCATAGTCGGAATATCAAGTAAGGCTTCCTGTACTGTGTAAATTCCGAGTCCATTTGTATTATTTACAACTCGCGGATCCATCTCGTAGTCCGAAGCGACATTCTGACCGACCTGGCTATCGAACCCCCAGTTAGAAGGCCATCCAGGTGGATTAGTTGGTTGCTTCACGACCTCTTCAATAAAGAGATAGGTATGGGTATCCACGTTGGTCGGAAGCCAATCGCTGAAAGTCGCAATGGCGCGAATAGTGCTGGTCGTATTGATGGAGATCGGCTCGGAGTATACGATTCCCGAGCTTGGCGTTGGTGGCGAACCATCCAGCGTGTAACGGATGGTCGCTCCCGGCGTATCCGAGGTGATCACCAACTGGAAAGGATCAGTGTAGAATCCACGATCATTTGAGAAATTGGTATCCTTCACCACACCAGGGAAGGCCGAGGCACTATTTACAGCTCCCGGCGTAGCACTTTGGAAAAAAACAAGAGGCCCTGCCCTTGAGGGAACTCCGTAAGAAGTATCTGTAAATTGTTCAGGGAAAGTTGGCGAGAAACTATCGTCCACCGTAGAGCCGTTTGGCCGGACGATAGCGAGATACTCCCCTCCTGTGCTTAGCCCAAAATTGGTATGAGCATAACCATCGGAATCCACAGTATCCTCACCGGAGGCAAACACGACGAGGTAGCCCTGTGCGGAAATCGTAATATTAGGGAAGTTCCATTTAGTGGGATTCCCTAAACTGTCGGTGAGGTAATAACCATCGAGATTGACCGTTTGACTGTTAGGGTTATAAATCTCAATCCAATCTTCGCGTCGGCCAAAGCCATCCTGAAGGCCGGTGACATTACGAGTTAGAATTTCGTTGAGGCGTAACGGGAGAAGGGTATTTGGAAAGTCCGTGACATTAGTAGGATCCGTACCTTCACTGTTTTCGAGAGCATCATTGAAGCCATCGCCATCCGTATCGGCAAGATTGGGGTCCGTGACATATCCACCGACTCCCGAGAGTTCCTCGGCATCACTCAGACCTTCCCCATCGCTATCCGCAAGAAGCGGATTAGTCCCGAAAGTCTTTAGCTCCTGTCCGTCATTCAGGGTGTCGTTGTCGGTGTCAGCGAGGGTAGGATTAGTTCCAGCACTTTGCTCCTCCACATTAGTCAAATTATCGATGTCGCCATCATCGCCGCCCGAAACGGTAGTCAGCGACGCGAAGTAGAGGAGCTCCCAGTCATCGTCCAACCCATCATTGTCCGAATCATTTACAACCTCGATGGTAAAGACTTCTTCGTGAAATGCTCCCGCAGCATCGGCCGTGCGGACTCTGACGCTTAGGGTTACTCCGCCAATCAAGGCGCTGAGATCGCGGTCGACCCGTAAAATGTTTCCGTTAATTTCAAAAAGCCCATTATCGGAACTGCCTTCGCCTTCTCGAAGAGAATAAATGAAAGAATCATCTGGCGTAGGGTCAGACGTTGAAAAACTGCCAACAGCCGAGCCAATCATCGCAGCTTTAGCAACAATAAGACTAGAAAGCGTTAGTTCATTAGGACCATCGGTCGCAATCGGAGCCCCAATCTCAAGTCCATTAATAAAGACATTGTGAGAAGAACTCGGACTAGTGCGCGAAACAATTCCTCTCAAGGTCACCGCGCCAGCACTATTGGTGACAACATTCAAGGTGATGACATTATCAGCTAGGGTTACAGGTCGGCTCGTGAAAGTAAGGCGCTGCACCTCCGATCCCCCTCCGCTCCAGTCGGCCGCTCGCCCACCAGTTGAACTAGCATCGTAGCCCCAGATCTTGATCGGATATTCCGTGTTAGGCTGGAGACCAGTAAAGTCGAGTCGGAGACCACTTCCAGGTCTACTTGAAAAACTGCCCCCCGCAAAAAGGAAGTCGCGCCACATTGACGCTTCACCACCACCACCATTGTTCGAACGGTCTCGGTTATCAAGAGTGACACTCCCTATCGCGTCCACATCAAGACTCACGCCACCAGAGAAATTTTTGGACCATGAATCTCCCAGATCTGAATTCCCTGAGGACAGCGATTGCCAACCGTTCTGAGTCGTCGCGTTTTCATTGAAGTCGACCCGAAGGGTCTGTGCTGCCAAAGGCAGAGAAATTGCTCCTAAAATCAAAATTTTGGAGAAATAGACGATCATTCTCATTAGACGATGAGGCTAGTTCCTCAAAATTGTCATTCAACATTTAAGTCCTTGTTCAAAGAAATAGGGAAGAACCATAAGCACTTATCCAAACCAGTAAGTCACCTCAGATCTGCGAGAACATTACGGGAAAATTTATAGCAAGTGCCATTTTGATTCTCGCCAATTACTGGATACTTACGATTACGCGGCTTTAGAGCTACGAGGAAATACATCTTTCCATCACTTAAAAACGAACGACGATAATCGCTCCCACTCAAGTCAAAAAGCCCGGCATATTTTTCAAATTCTTTTTCCTGTGGTTTCCTTTCATCAACCTCACCAGGTGTGAAACTGAGCCTGAGATCGAAGTTCTCGTCATCAAATCTACCTTTGCTCTTTCCGGTTTGAATACCCCATTTCGTGGCAATTTTCCGAACTGCTTCCTGAACTTCAACCTGAAATTCCCTGACGAGATTACGATCAAACTTGACCACCTTACCAAGGGGGTAAACTTTGGGATTTAGGCCATAGCTAAGCTTGCCAAAGGTTTCCTCTTTACGACCGCGCCACCACATTTGAGATGGGTCGCTTGAAGGTTTATGCTGGTAAGTTGCGAAAATCTCGCCGGTTTCAACATGATAAAGCGCCCAAGGAAAATCGGGCTGTACCACATCCTCGTCGTAAGTTCGATCAGGTCTCGCCCCGATGTGGCCACAAATGGCTTTCCACCGCTCATCATGTCCACAGTTTTCCTTGTGAAGTTCCCATGCCAGAGCGTGCGCGATTTCGTGGAGAATCGTATCACGCACTTCATCATCGGTATTCAAAATGGTCAGCGGCCCACTGAGTGAGATCTCTCGGGAACTCATATTACAAAGACCGAAACGCTTCTTGGCAGAATCCATTTTCCCGATCCAGCCCAAATCAATTAGCCCATGTGCTCCCATCTCTTCCTGAAGGAGATTGAAGGCCTCTTTTAAATCCATAAATATTTTCTGTCCAAAATTAAAGCGGGGACTGCTTTATGAGGCACAGGAATCCAAAACTCAAATCAGGAAACGATTCGTCCTAAGAATGACTTCCACGGTCACCGAGAAAATATCCGCTCCGAACCAAAGTTTTCTCGACGATTTCTCTGTTGGTTGACTTCGAGCTATCCTCTCGCCAATCTCTGGCCGATGGCCAACCTCTCTCACCTTGATGACTCTGACCAACCACGCATGGTGGATGTTTCGGCAAAAACCGAAACCACCCGAGTTGCCACCGCGACCTGCCTCGTCACTTTGGGCCGTGACTTGTTATCGCAAATGGACAATGGCGAGCTCCACAACAAAAAGGGCCCTGTTCTTCAGACCGCCATTTTGGCCGGAATCACCGGGACCAAAAAGACCTCCGACCTGATTCCACTCTGTCACCCGCTTGCCCTAGACTCGGCCAAAATCGAGATTACTCCGCACAATGACGAGTCACTCCGCATCACAGCGACCGCCAAAACGACTTCTCGTACCGGTGTTGAAATGGAAGCTCTTACTGGAGCCTCCGTAGCGGCCCTGACGCTCTACGATATGTGTAAAGCCGCAAACCCAGCCATCATCATTTCAGATCTTAAACTCTTTAAAAAAACTGGAGGTAAATCTGACTATAAAGCATGAAAGCACTCATTCTTACCGGTGGAAAATCGTCCCGTATGGGGCAAGATAAGGCCTCGCTTAAGATTGGCGGCGTCACCCAATTAGATCGCATCGTTTCGTTGATCGAACCACTCACGGATCAGATCTTTCTTTCGGTCGCACATGACGATAAGAACCAGCGCTCGCTACCCACACTTCCAGATCTAGAACCTTCCCCCGGCCCGCTGGGAGGGCTTCAAGCAGCTTTCTCTGCCGACCCTAAATCGTCGTGGCTCGTCATTGCCTGCGATCTTCCCATGATCCAGAAAGAAGATCTTGAATCCCTTGTTAAGCAAAGCGACCTCTCTAAGGACGCCACCTGCTTTCTCAATCCTATTGATGATCATCCTGAACCTCTTTGTGCTCATTATTCGCCCACGGCAGCGAGCAAGCTAACAAAATTACTCGAGAAGAATCAGCGCTGTGCCCGCCGGTTTATAGCATCGCTCGATCGCATAGACCTAGTCCCTTCTGATCCACGTGCCTTGCTCAATCTAAATCGCCCCGAACACCTCGTGGAGCTACAGCACCTCCACGAATACGGAGCAATCGAAAAAGAAGTGAAGGTAGAATACTTTGCCAAGCTCAGCCACGAAGCTGGGATGGATTCCGATGTTCTTCATACTTCCGCCGCCACCCTTGCCGGCCTTTGGGAAGAACTACGGCTCAAGCATCATTTCTCGCTGGATCTTCCGCATGTGAAACCGGCAGTCGATAACGAATTTGCTGAATGGACCGACCTTATTTCCTCCGGCCAAACTATCGCTTTCATGCCACCCTTTGCCGGCGGATAAAAATTATGTTTTCGATCCAAAAAACTCCAATCGATGTAATGGCACTTCGCCACCAGATGACCGATCCCACTTGCGGAGCCCTCGTGGTTTTCGAGGGTTTAGTTCGCAATCATCACGAAGGTCGTGATGTTGAAAAACTTCACTACACTCACCATCCGATCCTCGCGCAGAAATAAGGCTACCTGAGTTGTCGAAACGATGAAAAAATTTCCGATGGTTAAGGCCCTCGCCGTCCACCGCGTCGGAACCTTGGAAATCAGCGAGTGTGCGGTGGTGACCTTAACAGCCTCGGCTCATCGCGAAGCGGCCTTTGATGCCAACCGCTATTTGATCGATTCCATTAAGGCCCGCGTGCCCATTTGGAAACAAGAAACCTATGCTACAGGTGAAGTAGAGTGGACCAGTCCGTGTCCAAACTGTGGTCCTGTTCCACATTAATGATAAGTAACTTAGCTCGAAAATAGGAAATGATTGAGGATTTCCATTGGCATTATTAGGGATCTTTCTAGCTTTCTAAGAATGTCGAACGATTGGTATTACGCAACCGGAGGAGTCCAGCAGGGGCCTATTGGGATTGATGAGCTTAAGGCGCGACATGCTGCGGGCCAAATTCCGGCGAATGCCCTCATTTGGCGCGAGGGTATGGATAACTGGATACCATGGAACCAAGTTCCCGAACTTGCTCCCGCTCCAGAAATAGTCGCCGGAGGAGCGACAGGAAGTCCGGCACCCACCCCCAATCCTGTTGGTGATCAGATCTACGCTCCACCTGCGACTAGCCCATACGCCGGAACCATGGGTGGGGCGGGCGGACCTACAGTGAATCCTCCAAACTATCTCTGGCAATCAATCGCGTGTACGCTTTTGTGCTGTCTGCCCTTTGGGATCGTTGGGATTGTCTACGCTGCCAAGGTTGATGGACTATCAGTCACCGGAAAAGCGGCAGAGGCTTTGGAAGCTTCCAATAAAGCCAAATTTTGGTGCTGGATGAGCTTCGGAACAAGTATTGTAGGTATAGTTCTATACGCCATTTTGATGGTTGCGGTGGCCTAATGGCGGCACGTAAATGGTTGGTCATTGGGCTAGCGCTTGGCGCAGCTGGGTTGGCAATTTTGGTAAGAGGTAATTTTCGTGGTCTTCCACCTTGCCCATTGCACTCCACCACTGGCCTTTATTGTCCTGGATGTGGTGTTACCCGAGCAAGCCGGGCCCTCATGCACGGGGACCTAGGCACTGCACTTCAGATGAATGCCGTTGCTATTCTTCTGATGCCTCTTATGGCATTCGTGATGATTCGCGAGATCGCCGCATGGGGATGGCAGCGTCCGGAGTGGCGACCCGGAACCGGTGGCCGCTGGGGAATCAGACTCGGTTTCGCAGTTATCATTTACGGCATTCTGCGTAACCTCCCCGGATTTGAATTCCTGCGTCCTGGAGGTGGTTAAGAGACGCCTGTGTTTGCGAATTCCTCAACAAATGCTTGTTCCCAATCCATAAGTTTTCGGCTCTTTAAAGAGCCTATGACAATGTAAATCGGAGCAGGTTCGGGTCTCATTTTAATAGTATGGAAACCATCCGGGGGCCCGTAACGAAAGCCATACCTAAACCCGCTTCAACTCCCATTTTAAGGCTAATAATGCCATCGAATTCCCCCGACCACTTTGGCATTGTCTAACCAACGCCCTCATTCGCCCCGACTTCAAGGCGACTGCTGAGCGGATGAAATAGCTTAACATAAAAATCTTTTCTGGCGTCTTTGCCGCGCCTCAGAAATAAGTTGGCGTGTCACATATTCTTATCATCGGAGGCGGACCTTCAGGGTTACGGGCTGCTGAAGTTGCTTCCACCGCCGGCATGAAGGTCACGCTATGTGATCAGAAGCGATCGGTAGGGCGGAAATTTTTAGTAGCTGGAAAGGGGGGACTTAACCTGACGCACTCGGAGGAAATAGAAACTTTTGTCACTCGCTATCAAGGACCTGATCAACCGCACGACTTTTGGACCAGCGCTCTAGCTGACTTTGACAACAAGGAAATACGAGCTTGGGCCGCGCGGCTTAACGTTGGGACCTTTGTCCAAAAATCTGGTAGGATTTACCCAAAAGCTTTGAAGGCCGCTCCACTCCTACGGCGGTGGGTTGAAAAACTCCGTAAGCAGGGAGTGGATTTTCGTCTGAGTCATCGCCTTGTTTCGTTAACGAGTGGAAAGGCCTCTTTCGAGGGCCCAGAAGGGGAAGTTAAGATTCAAGCTAATGCCATTATTTTGGCTCTTGGTGGAGGGTCGTGGCCACAAACCGGATCAGATGGAGGATGGGTTGAAACCCTTGAAAAAACTGGGGTAAAAGTGAATCCACTAGCGCCCGCAAATTGTGGTTGGGAAGTGGATTGGTCTTCTGACTTGGCTGAAAAACTCGAAGCCCAGCCCTTAAAAAATGTAGTGGCTTCAGCCGATGACCAGATCGCTCCAGGCGAGATCATGCTCACGCGTTACGGAATGGAAGGCGGCCCTCTCTATGCACTAGGTCCAGTACTTCGCACAATGAAAGAACCCCTGCTCACCTTAGATTTCAAGCCAACTTTCACGATCGAAAAACTGGTGGGTAAGATGGAGTCGGCAAAAAAGAACTTTCTCGCTGAATCGCAATACCGTTGGAAGCTCAGCGGCTCCATGCGCCTGATCCTAGACCATTTCCATGGTCCATTTTTATCTGCAGAGCATCTTGCACAACATACTAAAGCATGTTGTATTCCACTCACCAAAACACGTCCGATTGAAAAGGCAATTTCCTCGTCTGGAGGGGTAGCATGGAAAACTATCAATGATCAACTTATGATCAAAGATCTCCCAGGAATCTTTGTAGCTGGTGAAATGATCGACTGGGAAGCACCAACTGGCGGCTATCTTTTGCAGGGATGTTTTGCAAGTGGAACGCGGGCCGCAGAAGCTGCCTTGGCTTTCAAAACTTCACCCTCGTGTTGAATCAAATTACTCGCTTAGAGGGATCAGAGAAATGCTTGTAAGCTTGGGGCTCAAAGACAAGGAGGGTGAGACTTTGATTTCCAAAAAAACCGCCAATCCTCAGGAATAGAGGAGGCGGCTTTGTTTTTTAAAGAGGTCGTTATTACCCCAGTTTTTTGATTCGCAGCTTCCGGAAGTAAATGAGACTTCCGGGATCATGGCCTTGTAGACCTATCGTGCCTTTGCTGAGACGCTTCGTCTTTTCCTTATGATCAGCTGGCTCGGTATATTCGTTGGTCACTTTTCCATTGATGGTGACAGTCACTTTTTTTCCTTCGACTTTGATGTTGTATGTAAACCATTCGTCGTCCTTGTGCCCGGGTTCTTTGACATCCTGAAAGCTATAAATACTACCCGTCTTACGCCAGTCCTTTTGGGTGGCATTGACTTGGCATTCATAACCCTGTGAGGGCCAGCCCCTGTCTTGAAATTTAGTGTGAATGAAGATTCCCGCATTAGCATTTTTGGCAGTTTTAACTTCACACTCAAATTCAAAGTTTTTGAACTTGGCATTGCCGTCTGTCCCATAAAAGAGGTGAGCACGAGGGCCTTCCACTTTGATCGCGCCATCTTCAACGGAGAAGGTTTGTGGGTTTTCAGAATTGACCTTCCAACCTTTGAGGGTTTTCCCGTCGAACATTTGAATCCACTCCCCAGCAAAGGAGAAAGAAGCGGTAGCAGCAAGAATGATGGCGATTAATTTCATAATGTGAGAGTCGGATTTAATCTCTCGTGGCGAAAATGCGAACCAAAAGTCGATTTTAGGCTCCCTTAAATTTTATCACACCCTTGAGAGTAAGCTCAACTCGTACTAAATCTGATGGTTACGGCTTAAGCCGAACGGCGAGACGGTAGAAAAACCGGATACCAGTTATCGATTGGATGACTGAGTAGAGCTGACGGTCACCGCTAAGAGCGACAGGAGGTGACTTGACAGGAGACCATTTAACGAGGTCGGAAGAAGATTCTAGTAGCAGATCAGCATCCGGCCGTAGGGTGTTTACTTCATAGGAAGCAATTACAGCGGATGGGCTCAAAGTAATATTGAGAGGAAGTTGATCGTCCGAGGCTGCGGGATCGGTGCCCAAGGCATATTCGATAAGATTAGAAAGACCGTCACCATCGTTGTCGAGGCTCGGGCTAGTGATGTTATTAGAGATGACCCAGTCGTCATAAGAAAGCCCGGGGGCCCCAGCTCCGGGGCTGCCAGCAGCGGCACGCCAGTTCAGGTAGTCATTTCCATATTGATTCTCGGCAATTTTCGTGAGTGAAGGTCCATCGCCATCCGGGCTGATCGGCCAAGGGGCTTTGTTGTTATATTTTACCCGATCAACGCGAACGTATTGTACTTCATTGAGATCGTTAACGGGGCCAGGGCGAGCAAGTTGGACGGTCTCACCACCCCCGGAAAGTTTTCCGGTGAGCCACTCGAAAACACGAATTCCTTCAGGTGTCGTAAATTCCGAGTTAAATGCGGTGAGACTTCGGGTGAGAACAATACGCTCACCCGGAGCCATAACGAGAGGGGCCCCAGCAGGAAATTCGTAGTCAATTCCATCGCTAAATTGCCAAGCCTTACCAGTCGTATTATCAAAGAGAGAGACCGAAGAATCACTGATGTTTAGTAACTCAAGATATTCCGAAGCGCCATCGATAGCTGGATTATACATCACCTCAGAAATGATGATGGGCCCGATTTTAGGCGCAGCGTTGGGCGCGGCCGGAGTGGGATCTTGCAAGGCAATGAAGTTGTAGGTTCCCGATCCTGGCTTGTAATAGTATCCGAGTGTGGTCCCTTCCAGCGAAGCTCCAAAATTTTCCTTAAACCGGTAGTCTGTCAGAACGTCATTGATAGCAGACGTGAGATGCACCGTTTCTCCATTATCACTGAGTCCAAAGCCCGTAATCCGATTTGGGTCAGCACTTTCAGGTCCAAAATTGGTATCCTCAAAGAAGGTCAGGTAACCATTTGCTGGGAGAACAGTATCAAGAGGAATTCGATATTTAGCGAGATCACTACCATCATCGCTGAGAAACCACCCCCCGATATTGACCGGGCTAGAAGATCGATTGTAGAGCTCTATCCAATCAGGCGCGGTTCCAGAATTTGCAAGGATTTCGTTAATAACAACCGTCTTACCGATTTCAAAAGGATAGTCGTCTGATGAGTAAGTGTAGAGTGCGCCACGGTCGGCACGAGTCGCGTCAGGATCGAGGGTATGAGCTGGATCACCACTATCCTTTGCGGGTGATTCAAGCAAAAGCTGGAAGTTGAGGTTGGTAGCATCGACGAACAGGGGGTCAGCTATAAGATTGTTGAGGCCCACGAGAGGAGTGGTATCGCTCAGACTGTAAGAAACCGTAAGCGTAGAAAAGGCGTCGGAACTTACTGGCACCCCGCATTTTGAAAAAATGCTATTGGTAATAATGGCAGCTCCGCCACCCTTTCCAAAATTCTTCTCAAAAGAGGCGACGGCCTCAGCGCAGTCAACAAAAGTGTTTTGATCAACCAAAATAGCCGAACCAGCGTCTTTAACCCCAACACCCTGAAGACAGCCGACAACAAGGTTATTTCTCATAATGACAGTTGAACCTTGGCCCACTGAGATTCCCTTGTCGGAGTTATAAAAAATAGAATTTCCTTCGATGAGAACATCAACACATTGCTCACCAGTATCGATTCCGTCGCTGTTGAACCCACGAAAATTATAGATTCGACAACCCTTGATGATCCCATTGATCACACCATCGTAGTCGATGGCGTCGGTATCGACAGAGTTGTTGCCAAGGAAGGTCGTGCGGTGAGTTTCGGCATAGCCACCTTTGATATTAATGCCATCGCCCGTAATCGGAATGTCGACAAAACTGTCACGTAGGATCGTCGAGCCACCCCGAAAAAAGAGAGGGCCACGTCCCCCAGAAATATTCAAAAATTCGATAACAACATCGGCATTTAAACCAGCAATCCCCGCCGGATAAAGAGTCGGCTCTTGACCACGCGAAGCATCCCGCACGATGAGATGCGTGAGAGTTGAAGTAGTCAAAGGTTCTTCAAATGAAAGTCCTCCCCAGGTAGTATTGCTCCGTCCGCGGATGATAACCTCCCGACCAGCTGTGCCCTTAATATCAAGAGTGCCCATAACGCGGATATTGCGTCCAGTAGCCATTTCGAGAACAACTCCGGGATCGATATCTAAAGTCGTGCCAGCAGGCACAATAAGATCGCTCGCGACAAAATAGGGTGAGTTCGCGAGAGTAAAGGTCGTATCTGAAGCGAGGGTGCCACCCGTAACAATTCCACCAGTAGGAATGAAGTTGGCAGTCAGAGTTGCAGGACCAGCGAAATTGAGAATTGTGGTAGCTTCTCCCGGAAGAGCTTCCCAAGAAACGAAAGCAAAGCCAGGAGCGGGAACAGCTTCGACAGTGGTATTGAGGTTCGGAAAAAGTTTGAGGGTCCCAGCTTCGACTTCAACACCCTCAATACGGAAGGAACCAGAACCATTGGCCGCAAGAGTAATATCAACAGCAGAGTCGATGAGAAGTTCGGAGTCGATCTCGTCGTGAACTTCAGTCAACCGTTCTTCATTATAGTCTTTGATTTCTTTGAGATCGCGGGCCTGATCATCAGCATCAATGCTCCCATCCCACTTCTCTTTGTGGCGATCGAGTTCCGGTGTAATAATAGCACCGAGGGAATCGATGATCTTGTTAATCCGAGCAGAGGAAAAAGTAGAAGCAATATGAGCCGCGTAGCGCTGGGCCAGCCGAGCTTTAAAAGTAGGTTGATTTTTAATGCGGTCGAGCAGGGCGTCGTCCTTCAAGATGTCATCGAAAGTGTTACTATTGATATCCGAATCTTTAAAAGTGCGATCCATATCGGGGAGAAACCACCGCCATTTACTACCAGGTTTGTGGGCCTTCCACATTTCGCGGTTATGGCGCCAGCTAGTATTATTAGCGAATGACTCAGAAACGATAAAGTCGATGAAGCTATCGAGATCAACGCGCGACTCCACAAAGGCCCAATTGCCAGCTTCGTTAATGTCGTTCGCGTCGATGAATTCTAGAAGTTCAAGCCAATCTTCTAAGTCACCATTCTCGACACCTAGAGTCGTATTACTACTTGTAAAGCGGCCATATCCAATATGGTCATATTCGCCATTATCGACACCATAATGTTCGAAGAGCCATTGCTCGTCCCAGCGTGAGCGAATGTTATAAACTCCCCAGTATTCTCCATTTAAAAAAACAACGCACGGGCGAGAGGCGTTGGTCTCAGCTTCGAGGCGACCTTTTGCAATGGTGTTCCACATGGCATCGCGAAGCATCGCGTCATCCCAATCATCACCACCTTCGCGAAAAGCGATAGCGGTATGAACAGGAATATTGCTTCCGGGGAAAAGGTCATATTTGATAGCATCATCACCATATTTTCCGCGCAAAGTGAAATTAAGAGCCTTTTGCTCGTGAGATCCCCAGTTGTTTTCGCCACCTATACGGAAGCCACCATTAACTTGGAACCCCTCACTCCCATCAACCGGGAAAAATTCAACATGCCCGGGTGCGTCCTTCTTTTTATAAACCTCATTCATTCTACTGCGGACCGGTTCGTGATCGTTGTCGTAGATCCCGATTTCATCTCCGAAGAGAGTTTCGGGATCGGCCACAGCAGAGACGATGGGGAGGCCATTAAAAGACTCTCCATAGATATATGTCGAAGTCAGAATAGGGCCGGGGCCCTTACCGGCTTCGAAGACACGGGCTCTTACAATGGTGGTTGCGCTAATGGGGAAAGGCTCAGTGTAAAGCGTAGCGGAAGTAGACGGATTACTCCCATCCAAGGTGTAATAAATCTCTCCCTCAGTCGTACTGAGACTAATGATTTGATCAGAAGAATAGAAGCCGGCTCGCGGAGCAATGGTAACTTCACGACTGGAAAAACGCAGACTGGTAGCCTCAGCAGTCGTATTGGCAGATCCTGGAGTAGATTCGGCAAACTGCTTCCAGATGGTGGGCGACTCAGCATCACGGCCATAAGAAATGTCGGTAACTTGGCTGCCGTAGGAGATCGTATCCACCGTTACGACTCCGGTGTAGAAAGAGGCCTCGAGAGAAAGGTCGAAGCGGATGGCATGGGCTGTCGGCGCTCCGCTGATGAATCTCAACCGCAAGGACATTGTCACCCGTCACCAACCCGGAAACAGGAACAGCGTAGGTAAGAAAATCTGCCTCACTACTGCCGACACTTCCAACGGCTGTCGTGAGTGAGCTAATGATACCGGCTGGCATGTTATCGCGAACGATCTCTGCCCCATTTAAATAGACAACAGCCCCATCATCCGCCTGAAGAGCAAGGGAAAGATTTTGGTAAAGACTTGAATCCGTTACATTAAATTTATGCCGGAAATAGGTCGTGATATATTTATTATCCTCATCCCCGCCATATGAGACTTCAGTGACGGGGTCGTCGCCGTATCCAAAATCAGCAAGGCCAGAGGCCCAACCACTATCGTCAAAATTACGCGCTCTCCACTGAGTTGACTGGTCCGAACCATCGTCCAGATAAGCCCACCGAGAACCAGTGGTAACGAGCGTCGCAGACGTAGCGCCTGAAGTCCGAGTCAAGACGACCGATTCTCCCTCGGCGCTCAATCCGAAATTAGTGTGATATCGCTCGGTTGTAAAATCCCGCCACGGCCAATATCCTCTTGGGTGGGATTCACCGAGGCCGGCATCATTACCGTCCGCCATGAAAAGCAAGTATCCTCCGGCCGGAACAACCGCGCCATCAGGAATAGGCCATTTGAAGGGAGAGGCGGGATCATCGCTGAGGAAAAACCCGTCTAAACTCGCGTCCTCAAGATTAGGATTGTGGAGCTCGATCCAATCGGGGTAATCCTCGAAATCGACAATATCGGGTAACGCCCTCGTATTTGAGGCCATAAACTCGTTGATGCGAACCTGACCTGAAAGACACCCAGTCAGGATTAAAGGGAAAAAGAAACGCCAAAATTGAGACATAACGTGGTTGGGGTCGAGAGAAGTTTAATAGTAGCACACAATTTTTGCGCTGATGAAAACTCCTCGGGAGACAATATTCCCGTCGTTGGAGCGCCAAACAACTCAGAAGTTGCCTAATTTAATATGATAAGTTCATGAGAAAGGATCCCAATTTTCAGCCCAAGCTTGTCTTTGCCGTTATTTGCCAATAATTTTGGCAATGGATGATTATGATCGCAGACATTTTATCCGCACCTCCTTACCCGGTTTTTTGGGGCTGACGATAGCGCTACCAAGCCTTACGGCCTTAGCGACTCGGGCTAATGCCTGCCAAGGCCGCTTGTCTGAAATGCAACCGATCAATTGGGACGCTTTCCTCGAAGCAGTCGAAAAAGAAGCAACCCGTCAACACCTTGATGATTGGGATGAATCAGCTTATGTCACCAAGGCGGCAAAACTTTGTTCACGGCTCAACTTAAAAGACGAATATTTGTTGGAAGCATTCAAAAAATCTCATCGCGGCCTTGGAAACAACCGGGTCGATTTTGAACCTCTCGAAAAACAACGCAACTTCCACGTGACACTTTTGCAATTTGAAAAAGAAGAAGAGATTTCTCACCACGATCATCCGGAAATGACCGGAGTAATCCTCTGCGCTTCAGGCGAAATTGAAACTTGGAATTACGATCTTCTCGGAGAAAAGCCAGACCATAAACATGTCCTTCTTAAGGAAACGAACCACGAGATTCTCAAGAAGACCTCAGTGTCCTCATTGACGTCAAAAGCGCGAAATATCCATCGGTTAAAAGCAAAAAAACTGACACAATTAGTGGATATTTTTGCACCACCCTATAACCGCGACCGAATCCAGAAATCGTCTTGGTATGAAGTGGACCCAGATCCCTTCACAACGAAAAAAGAAGCGAAAGTTCATCTGGCGAAGAAGCGATAAGGCCCCTAGCTAAACTAATTTTTGAGCGGTTTGAAGAGTGTCGATTTCATCCAGGCTTTTGTCGCGGCGGATCGCTTTGATCCGCGGGAATCGCAAGGCAAGGCCAGAATCGTGGCGCTTTGAAGGGCGAATCTTGTCAAAGGCAATTTCCAGCACGATGGTCGGTTCGACTTTAACGACCCGTCGTGAGATTCTTTCAATCGTGGTCTTTTGGAAATGATCGGTGAGATCTTCAATTTCATCGTCCGTGAGGCCAGAGTAGGCTTTCCCTAAAGTCCGAAGTTCGCCGGATTCTTTGTCTTTCAAAGCAAAAGTGTAATCCGATAGAACTCCTGACCGTTTTCCATGTCCTTGCTGAGCAGCGATCACGACACAATCGAGAGTCGGCATCACACCTTTGAGCTTCTTCCATGACTGACCTCGTCGACCCGGTTGATAACTCGATGAGCAATTTTTTGCGATAAGTCCTTCATTGTCATCAGACATTGCTTTTTTAAATTCTCGCTCCAAGGCTTCGATATCAACTCCGTCGGGACGAATGAGGGGCACTGGTGTAAAGGGGGCGGAAAGTTCCAGCGATTCTAGGGCTTGCCGGCGTTCTTCCAAAGGAGCATCAATGAGTGCTTTTCGTGAATAAAGACAATCGAAGGCCATAAATTTTACCGGGATGGCCGCTCCGAGAAAGAGATCACCCTGAATTTTCTTCCGGCCGAGTCGTTTTTGGAGGTCAAAAAAAGTGAGCCGTTTGCCTTCGGCGTAGGCGATAAGCTCGCCATCTAAAAGACATGGGGGAAGGGCACGAGCAGCCTCAAGGATCTCGGGGAATTCATCATCGAGTGAGCGAAGATCACGAGAAAAAAGATGAGCCCCATCCGGAGTAACATGGAGTTGGCTCCGAATCCCATCGTACTTCGGCTCAAGCCAAAGTGGGATGTCTTTGCTATCGTGCCATTTGATAATGTCTTCCGCAGTTTCAGTGGGGGAAGCCAGCATTGGTTTGATAGGCGTGCCAGGCCGCAATTGGATCTCAGCGAGAGTTTTATTTTTTGCTGCGATAGCGACCTCACCAAGATCGCCGGTAAGCATCGCGGCATAGCGAATAGCCGAATGCGATACATCAAAAGCCTGAGCTACAGCTTCTTCGTAAAGTCCTTCCTTGGCTCCGGCGCGAAGCCCGCCGGTGAGGAGACGGACCATAGTCTCGCCTTCCGCCGGATGGCATTGGTAAAGATAACATGAGAGGAGATGAGTTTTAGCAAGGGAGCCATTAGCTCTCCGTAGTTGGTCGAAATACGTAGCAACTTCTTTGGAGGAATGGGCAAGAGGATTAAGTGGTGCTTCTTCCAAAAGAAGTCTCGCAGTGCGAGCGGAGTCATTTTGGCTGGCAGAGACGGTTTTGTATTTAGCGAGAGGGAAGCCGGTGACTTCGAGGAGGGCTTGCCGGATCATGACATTACCGAGATGAGTGATACCAGATCCGCTGAGCCAACGAGTAACAAGCGGTAGTTCTTGGTTGGTGCGATCTTGGAGAAATGTCGAGAGAAGTTGTATTTTCTTAAGTCGAGAGGCGGTAGTGGTGAGCGATTCGAGGAGTTCGCTGAGATCACGAAGGTCAGAGGAAGGCCGTGGAAGCTCTTTTTTGGGCGAAATTTCAGGAGAAGCGGATTCGAGGAGTTCGAGTTGGTCGTCGCCATAAATCGACCATGCTTCGATGCCCTTGGCCCGGAGATCACGGGCGAATTCACGAGTGCTACCGTGTAGGGTATAGACTAGGGAAGGGGAGACTTTTTCGACCGACTCAAGGAGGCCAGGGTAATCAGCGTGATCGGAAAGTGGGAAGACTTGATCAACTTGGTAACGGTATCGCGAACCAGGAGTCAGGGCCCATCCGCTGAGCATGGCAGTCCGACGTTTTTTGTGACTGCGAATCACGCGCGCACGCACAGCATTGGGCGGGGCAATGACGGCAACTCCAGGCGGAATATTTTTTTCTAAGAGGACAGGTTTGGGCAAATCGACTTTGAGGTCGCGACAAGCTTGCGTCATTTCGAAAACTGTTTTGTGAACAACGATTTCGATTCCGGCGTTGTTTAAAATGGCGAGAGCTTCCTGGGCTTTACCGAGCGAATAAGCAAGAAAGACAGGCGTTTCCCCGTTGTCGAGAGTCTCACGAGCGAAGCGGGAGATATCTTTTTCAATCTCATCGGTTGGCGGGAAGACAAACTGTGGTCGTCCGAAGGTAGTCTCCATTATGAGAATGTCTGACTTCGGGAACTCCGCGATTTCGGCAGTATGAGAAGATCGAGTTTTAAAGTCACCGGTGTAAAGGACCGATTGATCCGGGCCCTCGATTCGAATCATGGCCGATCCTGTGATATGACCAGCAGGATAGAGGGTGATGTGGTGGTCGTTAATAATTCTTTGCTCACCCCAATCGAGCGCTTCAATTGTCGAGGCTTTGACGCCGTAGCGTTTGACGAGGATGTGGCCAGTGCCAGGTGAGCAAAGCACGCGTTGGTGTCGTGCAAAATGGTCAGCGTGGCCGTGCGAGACGAAAGCAAAGGGCCTTGGCCGATGTGGATCAAGCCACATTTCCAGATCTGGAAAGTGGAGCGATTTGGGATCAAATCTAAGTGGCACGTAGCACAGTAAGACGGAGCCTTTAATTTGCGAATGGGAAGTTGCTTGATACACTCAGACTGATGATCATTCGCGATGCCACTGACACCGATCTTCCTGCGATCGTTTCGATTTATAACGATTCGATTTCAGGCGGGAAAGCGACCGCTGACTTGGTGCCAGTAACGGTGAAAGAGCGGTGGGCTTGGTTTCAGGAATTTGATCCAGATCGGCGACCATGCTGGGTGGCAGAAGATGAAGGCAAGGTGGTCGCGTGCGTCTATCTGCGGTCATTTTACGCGGGTCGGCCAGCTTACAATAAAACAGCTGAGATCAGCACCTATATTTGCCCAAGCCATCAAGGGCAAGGTCTTGGAACTCGTCTCAAGAAAAAGATGATCACGGAGTGTCCTCGGCTGGGCGTAGAGAATCTCCTAAGCTTTTACTTTGATCACAATGAAGCTTCGCGGCGAGTGAACGAAAAATTGGGCTTCAAAGATTCCGGACATTTAAGGGAAATTGCCGAGGTTTTTGGTGAAAAGCGTGGCCTAGTTATTTCGATTCTTCGCGTGGGATCCAGCTCATAAACTTTTTGAAAGCTGGCTCTAGGTAGTGCATTGCGCCGGCCCGGGTAAGGTGGTCTTCATCGCGATAGTAGGATCGTTCAGCATAAACTTTGAGCTGATCACGGTCCCGGAAAAAGAATTGGCTACTCGCATCGATAACCGTGACATTTTCGGTAGTCTGATTTTCAAGGAGCTTCATCGTCCGTTTCTGCCGCTTTAAAAATTCATCTTTAGTCGTCGTGAATTGAGCAACTTTTGATGTGCCGGAGAAACGTTTCATGGAATAAAATCGCGAGGCAGTCCGACTTTCGTTGCTTTCGGGAACCTGTTGAAAAATGACGAGTTTAATCCCGTGAACCGCAAGTCTTGCTCCCATCGCTTTAATTTGGCGGGCAAGGGCACTGCTCGCCTCTTTAAAAGTCGGCTCAGGAATCATCGAGTCGACTAACATAGTGGTGAATCGTAGGCTGCCGGGTTCGCCAACCATTTCTGCTTCATTGTAACCTTCGCAACGCGCCACCCATCGTCCTACAAGAAAAACAGCCATTGGTTTCGAGTCGATGATTTCAGCGAGCACCCTTTCGTTTAAAGCGACCATTTCCGCAGCTGAGGCTTCACTCATGTCAGCGAACCAGAGCCCAGTTACGGGAGGCGTTCCATTATTAAGATAAGCGTGACCTTTGAGCTTAAAATCGGTCGCCACTGCATTAACAGCGGGCGCTGCCGAAGCGCCATGGCTATCACCCCACAAGACAAAATCAACCGGTCCGTCATCTTGGAAACCAATAGGCATCGCCTCACTTTTGGCACTCGTGTATTCGGCACCATTCCAGGTGATATCGGAAATAATGAGCCTCAGTTCAGCGGGTAGCCTTGAAGGAAACCCGCCGCTGGCTTTAATGGAAAAGGCAATTACAAACAGAGTCACTGCCGATGTAAGTCCGAAGATCAAAGACCGCCTCCGAGTAGCCAAAAGTAACCCTGAACGGGAGGGCATCTCGACCCATCGCCAAGAAGAATAACCAGCTAGAAGTGATGCAACCAGTAGCGAAATCTTCCAAGTGAGCGTCAGCTCAATTACCATCTCCCGAGCAAAAACCACGAAAGGCCAGTGCCACAGGTAGAGCGAGTAAGAAATAAGGCCAATTCTAACCAAAGCTCTCCAGCCCAGCAACTTGCCAATTTTTGTGCTTCCACCGGTCCAAATAAGAAGAGCTGCTCCGAGAACCGGGGCTAAAGCGCCAGGACCAGGAAAAGCGGTCTGCCGATCAAAAAAGAACATGGGAGCTAGCACCAAAACAAGTCCCAACCCAGCCCAAGCTTCGTCGCCAAGAGAGCGCATTGTCTTCTGAGGCAGAATCGCCAAGAGTGCTCCCACAAGGAGTTCCCAGCCACGGGCGGGAAGAAGGAAAAAGGCCCACTTGGGATTACTAACAACTTCGATCCAACTCCAACTGAAAGAAATCAAGGCAGCGCTTGTAAAGACGAGAGCGAGCCGTTGCGGAGCCCGCTTCCACACGAAGCAAACAATAAGGGGAAAGATCAGGTAGAATTGTTCCTCAACCGAAAGCGACCAAGTGTGGAGGAGCGGTTCATGGTCGGATTTCTCCGCAAAATAGCCTTGATCGCGAGTGAAGTAGCAATTCGACGCCATTAGCACATGAGCCATTGCGCTTCGAGCTAACGAAGCGTAGCGCTCCGGAGTTTGCAGAAATGCACCAATCAGGAGAGCCCCAACCACCATTACCATGGCGGCCGGAACGATTCGGCGAACTCTCCGTGCCCAAAACTCCATAAGAGAGAACCGATCTTCACCGAGTTGTCGGAGGAGAATCCCTGTGATGAGATAACCCGAAATTACAAAGAAGACGTCGACGCCCACAAAACCGCCAGGAAACCCCAGCTCGAGGTGGAACAAAACCACTCCAATCACCGAAATAGCGCGGAGGCCATCGATTTCCGGGCGGTAGTGCTTAGTCATCATCCACCCCATCCCTGACCTCCAAAAGCCTTAGACTCAATCCAAAATCCTTCTCACCAAAAGTTGTTCACAAAAATCACCATGTTTCGAGCAGAGATTTAAAGTAACGCTGCTCCAGAGAACACTGCGATGTCAAAGCATCACTGTATGAAAACCTCTACCGTTCTGCCCACCTAAAATGCCTTCGCTCTCGCTCCGAAAGCAGGGGCATCGATTTCCATAAAACAGCTCATATTCGCAAGAGACCGAGCTTTTTTGCATCTTAAGCCCTCGAAAAAGCGATCACTCTTTACAAAACCTCGCCCCCTTGGCAGATACACGAAGTTTTAGCCCCACCGCTTTAAAAAATGCCGAAGGATACCAGCATCAAAAAAATTCTCGTCGTAGGAGCAGGCCCAATTGTTATCGGACAAGGATGTGAATTTGACTATTCCGGCACCCAAGCCTGCAAGGCACTCCGCGAGGAAGGCTACGAGGTCGTTTTAGTAAACTCCAATCCGGCCACCATCATGACCGATCCGAATATGCCGATGCGACCTACATCGAGCCGATCACGCCCGATGTCATTGAGAAAATTATTCTCAAAGAGAAGCCTGACGCTCTTCTTCCCACACTTGGGGGCCAGACCGCACTCAACGTTTCCATGGATCTCTTCCATGCCGGCACGCTAGACAAGCTCGGCGTCAAAATGATCGGGGCTAACGCTGACGCCATTGACAAGGGTGAAAACCGACAACGGTTTAAAGACGCTATGATCAAGATCGGTCTCGATCTTCCAAACTCCGGCGTAGCCCACTCCATGGAGGAAGCCAAAATCATCGCTGATGAAATTGGCTCTATGCCTCTTGTCATTCGGCCCGCCTTCACTCTCGGTGGAACCGGTGGTGGCATCGCCTACAACAAGGAGGAATTCGAAATTATCGTTCACCGCGGTCTCGACCTCTCGCCCACTACCGAAGTCCTCGTCGAAGAATGCCTTCTCGGTTGGAAAGAATACGAAATGGAAGTCATGCGTGACCACGCCGACAACTGCGTTGTCATTTGCTCCATCGAAAACCTTGACCCCATGGGAGTTCACACCGGTGACTCGATTACGGTGGCCCCTGCGCAGACTCTTTCCGATCGCGAATACCAGATCATGCGCGATGCAAGCTTCGCCGTGATTCGTGAAATCGGCGTTGAAACTGGCGGCTCGAATATTCAATTCTCCGTCGATCCCAAGACCGGCCGCTGCATTGTAATCGAAATGAACCCGCGCGTCAGCCGCTCTTCTGCGCTCGCCTCAAAAGCCACTGGATTCCCTATCGCCAAAATTGCAGCTAAGCTTGCTGTCGGATATACTCTCGACGAGCTCCCTAATGACATCACTCGCGAGACTCCGGCATCATTCGAGCCAACCATCGACTATGTCGTCACCAAGGTTCCTCGCTTCACTTTCGAGAAATTTCCCACTGCTGATCCCGTCCTCACTACTTCTATGAAGGCCGTTGGAGAAGCCATGTCGATCGGCCGGACTTTTAAAGAATCACTCCAAAAATCACTCCGTTCGCTCGAAACTGGGCGTTTTGGTTTCGGCTTCGACGGCAAGGACCCCGAAGCGTCACGCGAGCAAGTGGAACGCAAACTCCATGTCCCAAATGCTGAGCGTATCTTCTGGCTCAAAGTCGCCTTCGAGCAAGGCTGGACGATCGAGGAAATCTTCGATGCCACCCAAATCGACCCATGGTTCCTTGAGAACATGCGCATTATTGTTGAGGAAGGAAAAGACCTCTCTAATCTCGATTTAAGGACCGCAAAGAAACTTGGATTTTCTGATGTCCAGATTGCTCACGCTCGCGGAATCAGCCAAGACGAAGTCAGAGCTGCGCGTAAGGAGAAAGGCATTATTCCAACTTACCGCCTCGTGGACACCTGCGCCGCCGAGTTTGAAGCCGCCACTCCTTATTACTACTCAACTTACGGTGACGAAAACGAAGCCCGCCAGACCGACAAAAAGAAAATTGTCATCCTCGGAGGTGGCCCTAACCGTATTGGCCAAGGCATTGAGTTCGACTACTGCTGTGTGCATGCTTCCTTTGCTCTCCGCGAACTCGGCTAGAAGCGATCATGGTCAACTCTAATCCAGAGACCGTCTCTACTGACTATGACACCTCAGACAAGCTTTATTTTGAGCCTCTGACTAAAGAAGACGTACTAGCGATTGTGGATCAAGAAGAACCTGATGGTATTATCCTGCAGTTCGGTGGACAAACTCCACTCAAACTTGCTCAAGCTTTAGAAGACGGCGTCAACATCATCGGCACCTCACCTTCCATGATCGACGCCGCAGAAGACCGAAATCTCTTCCGCGATATCCTCGACCGCGTCGGCCTAAAACAGCCAGAAAACCGCATTGCAAATTCCCTCGAAGAAGCTTACGAGCGCGCCGAAGAAATCGGTTTCCCAATACTTCTTCGCCCATCCTTCGTCCTCGGTGGTCGCGGTATGTTCATAGTCTATGATATGGACGAGATGAAGAAAATTGTGCGCGAAGTATTTGATGTCGCACCAGGCACCCCCGTGCTACTCGATCGCTTCCTCGAAAATGCCACCGAGATCGATGTCGATTGTATTTCAGACGGAGACACATCTGTTGTTGGAGCAATCATGGAACATATCGAACAAGCCGGAATTCATTCTGGTGATTCCGCCTGTGTGATTCCCGCGTTCAGTCTTTCCGATAAAATCAAAAGCGAAATCCTTGTAGGGGCCAAGTCTCTTGCTAAAGAACTAGAAGTTCGAGGATTAATGAATATCCAATTCGCCATTAAAGATGACGAACTTTATGTCATCGAAGTAAATCCGCGTGCCAGCCGTACCGTTCCCTTCGTTTCAAAATCCATCGGAATTCCTCTCGCCAAACTGGCCGCTAAAATTATGGTTGGCGAGAAGCTGGTTGATCTTGGCTTCACCGAGGAGATTCTTCCCCCTTGCTTCTGCGTGAAAGAGGCCGTCTTCCCGTGGGGGCGCTTCCCTGGGATCGATATTGTTCTTGGACCAGAAATGAAATCTACTGGCGAAGTCATGGGAGCTGACTCCAACCTCGGTATGGCTTATGCCAAGTCACAGATGAGTGCCTTTAACCCGCTGCCCAAAGAAGGTAATGTCTTCTTTTCTGTCAACGATCGTGATAAAAAACGAGCAATTCCTGTGGCCAGAGAACTCGCCGAGCTCGGTTTCAAAATCCACGCCACTGGCGGCACCTACAGGTATCTTAAAGATGAGAGCATCGAAGTCGAGCGTCTCTACAAACTGGCAGAGCATAAGCGCCCTAATGTCATCGACATGATGAAAAACGGCGATATCCAATTCATCATCAACACTCCAAGCGGCCACGAAGCCCGCGAAGATGAGGTCAAAATCCGCTCTGGCGCCGTACAACATAAAATCAGTCACTGCACGAACCTCGCTGCCGCCGAAGCTAGCGTAAAAGCAATCCGCTCCCTCTTAGAGAACGAATTTACCGTGACTTCGCTCCAAGAGCATCATGGCATCGCATAGGGAATCTATCATCGCCAACCTTTTAAAAGTGCCCTGCGAGTCCAAGTAAAATCGTTTCTCAAGCTTACTTACTCAGAATTTAAGATTCCGTATTGGACCTCCAACGTCCTCTACCCTTATTCTCCTCAATCATGAAACTGATTATTCTACTCATCTTTCTGCCCCTGACCCTCTTGGCTAAAGAAGATCGCCTCATTCTTGTTGGCGCATCTTATGGTAAAAACATCCTTGCGATCTGCGAGCCCGACGGAACCGTCATCTGGGAGTATAAGACCGGCGGCCCTGAGCGCGGTCACACCGGACACCACGATCTTCAATTTCTTCCGAACGGTAACATTCTCTTTCACGACTCCTGGTCCATTACCTCCGAGATCACCTTGCAGAAGGAAATCACTTGGAAATACGACTCCAAGGGTGCCGACGTTCACGCATTTCAGCGCCTCAAGAACGGCCACACCATGATCGCCGAAGGCGGTGTTGGGCGCATCGTCCACCTCGACAAAAAAAGCAAGATTGTCAAAGAAGTCCCCCTCCCAAAAAATGGCCGCCACCAGACTCGCATGCTCAAAAGCCTCCCCACCGGCCACTACCTTTCTTGTGCCGAAAACCCCGGCGTTGTTACCGAATATGATCCCGCCGGTAAAATCGTCTGGGAATACGCGACCAAAACTCGTGTCTTCGGAGCGATCCGCCTCAAGAACGGAAACACCCTCATCGCATCAGGAAGCGGCAATTCAATCCTCGAAGTCTCTCCCGATAAAAAAGTCGTCTGGGAAATGAAAAAGAAAATCCCCGGCACCGACATCGAACTTGCTTGGACCACCGACCTTCAAGAGCTCCCGAATGGCAATCTAGTCATCGGCAACTGCCACGCCGGCGACAAGAATCCCCAGATCGTCGAACTCGATAAAAACAGAGAGGTTGTCTGGACATTTGATGAATACGAACTTGTCGGAAACGGTCTAGCTTGCTGGGAGATTCTCGATGCCAAGCAAACCGCCCTCGTTCGCTCTCATCTTAAAAAAAAATAGATCCAAAGCGCGCTTCCGCCGGGGAGCCTAGCCCTCTTCTCACTGCCAATCGTATCCTCTTCCTCGGTGACTCCATCACCGCCGCTCGCGACTATGTCGTCGACCTCCAAACGGCCTTAGGACTTCACGGACACACACCCGAAATCATCGCCCTAGGCCTTCCTTCCGAAGGAGTGACCGGCCTCTCCGAACCACCTCACCCCTTCCCCAGACCTGATGTTACCGAGCGCCTCACCCGCGCCCTTAGCAAAATCAAGCCCGATCTCGTCATAGCCTGTTACGGTATGAACGATGGTATTTATCACCCTTTCTCAGAGAGCCGATTCATCCAATATCAAAAAGGGATTCATAGCCTGATTGACAAAGTTAATGCCTTCGGCGCCCAACTCATTCTCCTTACCCCACCCCCTTTTGATCCCCAAGCTCCTGGGATAAAGAACAAGCTTGTTGGAAAAAATTCGCGCGTCTTTTCCTGGACCAAAATTTATGAGAACTATGATTCCGAAGTGATCGCTCGCTACGCCACCTTCATCCTCTCGCTGAAATCACGTGTTGCTCAAGTTGCCGATATTCACACACCCATCAACAAACACATGGTAGAAAAACGAACTATCGATCCAGATTACCACCTCTCCAATGATGGCGTTCATATCAACCGGGACGGCCATCGTCTGATGGCCCAAACCATTTATCAAGCCCTCCTAAGGCAACCACTTCCAAAACTCCCAAGCAACCTCGTCAAAAAATTTCAGTCTAAACAAAACATTCTTGCCCCCGCTTGGCTCACTCATATCGGCCACACCCGTCCTGGCGTCAAGGCTGGCCTTTCAGTCGAAGAAGCAAAAGAAAAAGCCGCCGACATCAACTGAAATACCTTAAAAGCATCAGATTAAAGCCTCCAAACTACAACTCATTGATTGTTCTTTCGCAATAAGAGCGCATGTTTAAAACGATGTTCCGCTATGCGCTTCTGATTGGGTTTTTCATCGCAACCAGCGGAGTAAAAGCTGGGCCCATCATCTCCGAATTTCTAGCAAGCAATCAATCCTCCCTCAAAGACGAAGATGGTGAATCAGGCGACTGGATTGAAATTCATAATCCTGAAAATCTCGAAGCTGACCTCACTGGTTATTCTTTGAGTGATGACCCAGAGACTCCGAAAAAATGGACCTTTCCCGCTGGGACAAGTTTACCAGCTTTTGGTCGGATAATTGTGTTTTCCTCAGGAAAAAACAGATTGGACCCCAACCGACTTCACACCAATTTTTCAATCGCGACTTCCGGCGGATCTTTGCAGCTGTCTAATGCGGCTGGGGAAATCGTCTCGGAATTTAAGGATTACCCGAAACAAAGAAGCGATATTTCCTACGGGATTGAACGCAACGGCATCAAGGGGTTCTTTGATCCTCCTTCTCCTAGGGAAATGAATGGGACTGCTTTGATCGGATTCGTAGCCGACACGGTCTTCACTAAGAAGAGAGGTTTCTACGAAGGTTTTTTTGTTACCGGAATTTCAACCCAAACTGATGACGCTTCCATCCGCTACACCCTCAACGGAACGAAGCCCACTCCAGAAACAGGGATCATTTACGACGGCCCTTTTCTTATTGCATCTAGCACAATAGTGCGTGCGATGGCTTATAAAGAGGGAATGGTTCCAACAAATGTTGATGCGCAATCCTATTTATTCACCAGAGACATCATCAATCAATCGGAGATGAATCCGGAGATCGCTAACTCCCTCACCTACCGGGACGAGCTTCGCGAAGCACTGAAAGGACTCCCCGTAGTCTCGCTCTCATTTGAGCAAGACACGGTTCTTGGCCGAAGAGGGATCTACGAAAATCCAGACGATAAGGGCCGGGGGAGTGAACGCGAAATTCACTTCGAATATTTTAATCCAGCAAATCCCGATGATTCGGTCCATGAACCCGCAGGCCTTCGTATCCACGGAGGCAACTCGCGACAGCATCCTAAAAAACCGCTGAGGATTTACTTTCGCGACGACTATGGCGACTCCCGGTTGGAACATGAAGTCTTTCCAAGCTCACCCATAAAGAGTTTCAAATCCCTCCTTCTCAGAGGGGGCGGTCACGATGCTTGGACCTTCGACAGCAGGTGGCGGGAAGCCAGCTTTGTCCGTAACCAATTTTTACACAAACTGCAAAGAGAGATGGGCCAACCCTCTCCATATGGACGCCATGTGAATGTTTTTCTTAACGGGCAATACTGGGGACTCTACGAATTGCAAGAATTCCCCCATGAGCACTACAACGCAGACCACCACGGAGGTGATCCAGAAGATTGGGATGTCGTCAAACACGGCCAGGAAGTCGAAGCCGGCAGCCGGACGGCGTGGGACGCTCTCATTGATCTCGCAGAAAGCGGAATCAACTCTAGCAACGACTACGCAGCAATTCAGGAATATCTGGATCTCGAGAATTTTGCCGATGCCATGATCCAACGAATCTGGGCGAGTGACGAAGATTGGCTCTCTCCCTTCTTTCTCAACGGTCGGGATATCTCAACCTTCTCCGATGACAAGAATTGGTATGTCGGGCGAAAGAGCCGCAATGGCACAACCAAGTTTTTTTTCTACAACTGGGATGCTGAGATGTCGATGGGCATTCCCTTTTCAGATTTACAGACATTTGAAAACGATTTCAGCCGCATCAAAAATGCGCGATCACCTGGAATTGTTTATGATGCCTTGCGCAAATATCCCGAATTCCAATTATTCTTCGCAGATCGACTCAGGAAGCACTGCTTTTTCGGAGGGGCTCTGACCCTCGGCCCTTTAAGAGAAAACTGGAGCCACTACACCGACGCCGTGCGAAGTCCTGTCGTAGCCGAATCAGCCCGCTGGGGTGTCCAAGCATGGCTCGAGCAAGACAGGTTTTCCCCATTTACTCGAAATGATGAATGGTTACCGGCAGTGAACTGGGTTCGAGATCAATTCCTGCCCAATCGGACTGCGGAAATCCTAGATCAATTCCGCCAAGTGAGCCTTTATCCAGACACCGAAGCGCCACTCGTCCTACCTTTCGGAGCAAACTCGGCAACACCCATTGAAGTCTCGATGAATACCGGGACAAATAATTCAACTATCTACTACACTACTGATGGCAGTGATCCACGCCTTGCAGGATTCACATCCACGACAAACTTGATCGGAGAGAACTCAAATGTTCGCGTTATCATTCCCGACGCTCTTATCGACAACGAAATCGGCTTTAGGTGGCGTTCCGTCAACCCGCCTTCCAACCTCACCAGCTGGATCTCCGGAACCAACGGTGTTGGGTATGAACGAAGTTCAAGAGGAAATTACCTTCCCTTCATATCGACTGCTGTCGATGAGATGTGGGACACGAATCCCTCTCTTTATCTACGCTACCAGTTTGAGGTCCCAGATCTAAAGACGCTTGAATCCCTGAGCTCACTCCTTCTTCAGATGCGTTACGATGATGGCTTTGCAGCCTATCTCAATGGCACCTTAGTTTCTTGGTCGAACTATGGCACATCAGCCTGGAACTCGACAGCTTCATCACCAACCAGTGACGATGAAGCCGTTGTTTTTGAAAACTTTGACCTTACACCTCAGATATCCCAACTCCAAGTAGGCACAAACATTTTGGCCATTCACGGGCAAAACACCTCACCTCGAAGCAGCGACTTCCTCATCGAAGCGGCATTGACCTCTAGTAATTCTACACTGTCACAGACCTCTCCTTCAGCGCTCTCGTATTCAGGCCCCATTGAGCTCAATACGAGTAGGATCATCAAAGCTCGCACCCTGACTGAGTCCGGGCAATGGTCTGCTCTCACAGAATCCTATTTTTCCATCGCTAATCCCGCGAGTGCCGAAAACCTTCTCGTTACCGAGATTCATTATCATCCCGCAGATGCCTTAACCGCTGGAGAACTCGCAGTCTCAGCCAATAAAGACGATTATGAATTCCTTGAGCTTTACAATACTTCAGGAAATGAAATCGACCTCAGCGATTACCAATTTACACGAGGCTTAGCTTTTACCTTTCCACAGGGGAGCACCATCGCTCCGAGCGCGCGAAGAATTATAGTAAGTCATCGCCAAGCCTTCCTCGCTAGATATGGAACTGAAAATAAAGCTATTATACTCGGTGAATTTGATCGTGATTCAAACCTCTCGAACGGAGGCGAAACTCTCGAGCTGCGAGACACTGAAAACAACGTCGTCTTCTCCTTCCAATACAACGATAAGGACCCGTGGCCAACCATGCCAGATGGTAATGGCCCAAGTTTGTATCTCGTAAGTGCGACGACACCCTCTAGTCAGCTTGGTGAAGCCGGGAGGTGGCAAGCTTCAAACACGCCAAATGGGACCCCAGGATTTGAAACCAAGCTTTCTTACACCCAATGGGCGAAGCAAACCTACGGTAGCCCAACAACACCCGGATCAAGCCCGGGAGATATTGCCAACGGAACTTCAGATTCCAATTTGGTTCTCTACGCCCAAGGCGCTGATTTAACAAATACAGTTGTCAGACAGGCCTCTTTCACGACAGTCAACGACGAGCTCTTGGCGACTTTCACTTATCAAGTTCGCTCAAACCTCAGCGACGTAACGATTACCACGGAGGCCAGTGACGATCTCATTAACTGGAGGAACGATACTAGCGTCGTGACATCTGATCCTCAGGCTAACGGGGTCACCTATATTACCGTTCGTGCTGCGACACCCACCTTATCCGGAGACAAATACTTTCGACTTTCGGTTGAGATAAATCCGTAATCACCGATAAATGTTTCGTATTTTTCTAACGCTCATTCCTTGTTTTGCCCTTCTTCACAGCAAGGTTAAAAAGCCAAATGTCCTTTTCATAGCGGTCGACGACCTTGCCACCTCCCTCGGTTGCTATGGTGATATCGTCGCCAAAACACCCCACATTGATCGCCTTGCAATGCGGGGAGTGCGATTTGATCGAGCATACAATCAAATTCCCTTATGTAACCCTAGCCGAGCTTCATTGATGACTGGGCTGCGTCCCGATCAAATTAAAGTCTATGATCTCGATCGTCACTTCCGCGACGAAGTTCCGGAAGTCACCACTCTTTCGCAACACTTTCTCAACAACGGATACGTCACCTCGCGAATCGGTAAAATCTACCACTATAATGTCCCTGCGAGCATCGGAACAAATGGCTTCGACGATGCTCCTTCATGGCAAAAAACAATTAACCCGAGGGGCAGAGATAAAACCGACGAAGAGTTGATATTTAATGCCGAACCCCACCGCAAAATCTCCGGGGCCCTCAGTTGGCTTGCTGCTGACGGAACCGATGAAGAGCAAACTGACGGTATGATTGCAAACGAGGCCATCAAATTGATAAAGGAGCATAAAGATGAATCATTCTTCATCGCGGTAGGGTTTTTTCGACCACACACCCCTTACGTCGCTCCCAAAAAATACTTCGACCTCTATCCGATCGAAAAGTTGCGGCTACCCTTTGCTCCAGCAAATGATCGGGAAGATATTCCAGCTGCTGCTTTTGCACACAACAACCCCATTCCTAATTATAACCTCGAAGAGCAGACCTGCCTAAAAGCACTGCAAGCCTACTATGCTTGCGTCTCATTCGTCGACGCTCAAGTCGGGCGCATTTTAAAATCGCTCGGCGAACTCGGCTTAGCTGAAAACACTATTATCGTTTTTTGGAGCGATCACGGTTACCATCTTGGAGAACATCAAGGAATCTGGCAAAAGCGCACCCTATTTGAAGAGGGGGCCCGCGCACCCCTTATTTTTCTCGATCCGCGGGCCCGAGGAAATGGGAAAAGCTCCACCCGAATCGTAGAATTTGTCGATATATACCCAACTCTAATTGATCTCGCTAACCTGCCTCACCCACAAACACAAAAGCTGGCCGGTCGCAGCCTTGCCCCCTTACTCGAAAACCCTTTGGCAGAATGGAAAGGAAAAGCTATCACCCAAATTCTAAGGCCTGCCGACAGCCGCCTCAAGAAAATGACGATGGGCTGCAGTATCCGAACAGCCAGATGGCGCTATACCGAATGGTCAGAAGGGAAAGCAGGAATTGAGCTCTATGATCATACCGAAGACCCCAACGAATTTAATAACTTGGCTAGAGACCCCAGCCCTGAGATTAGAAGGCAAATAGGATTGCTCCGGAAGAACCTACGTCTTAAATCCAGCGGGAAAACCCCAACAACTCCAGTGAATCCACCACGACTCTAATCGATTATTCTCCCTCTTATCGCTCCTTTCCTTTGCAAGGGTGACTTGAGACTTTTTAAGGCTATGAGAACGAAAAACAAATCTTTGGCAATGCAGGTTTTCCTAAGCTTAGGAATCTTGGTAGCCGGTGGGCTCAAGGCAGAGGTTGAGGTGCACGTCGCATCAGGCGATCTCTCTCCTTCCACAAAGAAAGTTTTTTACTTCTCCCAACAAAATAACTCTCACCACCGCCCTGCCTCTTTTCTGTCTTCGGTGCGTCAAGAATTTGGGGAACGTGGAATTCAATTCACGACCTCCACTAATCGTAACGATCTAAATCTCAGTAATCTCAATCAATACCACGGCTCTTTTTTCTATGGTAATCACGATGCCTTTTCGCCAGCGCAAACCTCCGCCCTAGAAAGCTATATTCAAAGCGGAGGTGGGATGGTTGGTATGCACGTTATTGCCTATGTCGCACGAAGTAATGCAACTCTAGCTAGAATTCTTGGGGGAGCGTTTCGAGGGCACCATTCTATCGCCCAATTCACAGCTAGGCTTATACAAGCCCCGGGAGAATTGCCTAATAATCTTGCTATCCATCCAAATTTCCCTTTTGAAGACGATGAAACATATTCGGTAGATCTCAATCATCCAATCCTCCAAGGCCTGTCTCCCTACTCAAGTTTTGATGAGCCCTACCTCCATCAAAGCCTAAATCCTGATATCACACTTTTAAGTTATCGAGAGGACCATGCCGGGTGGGACGAGCCTTATACTTGGGTGAGAAATGAGCAGAATGGTCGAGTTTTCTATCATGCTAACGGCCATGATGCTCGAACTTGGTCCCAACCAGATTTCCGAGAACTTATGATCCGTGGTACGTTATGGGCTTCGAAAACACCCCAGCAAAACTACCTCGATTTATTCCCACCGATCATTTCCGCATCGGGAGATATGCAATACCTAGCACTAGTTCAAACCAATGATGGGGCTCGATTTGCTTTACATAGCGGAGGGCTTCAAACTGCGATGTCGGGCTTGCAGGTCCCGGGTAGTAATGAAAAATTAGCATATCTCATCTCATCAGACTCCACTCATGCGATCCTTAATGATCAGAGAGTGGTCTTAACTCCAAAGGTTCTCTTGGCAGGCCAAGAACTTTCCTCCCTCTTAGTTGGCCACCCCCAATATCCCACAATCATCGCGATAGAAAATGGCCCAGCCGACCCCATTGAAGCCGGTTTTACCTTTTCACCTGACCAGACATTCTCTTTCGTGACAGATTTTGACCAGGCTGTCATTTTTGCGGCTTCTATCGAAGATTCAGCGGGAGGTAATCAAAAACGGATCGTCGCCCTTCATAATGGGGAATCTACCAGCCCCATTTTGATAGAAGGGGATTTTTTAAATTCCAATGATTTCCCGATCGTAAGTTCCATTCCCGATAGCTCAATGGTTTTTTCTGCTGACCGCAGCATGGCAATTATGGCCCAAATCCAATCGAATCAAGGAGATCCCCAAAGTGTTATTTTAACCAGAAATGCTGGGGATTTCCACCCTCATGTCTCCGCTTTTCAGCATTACAATGGTCTGCCTCAAGATTCCACGATTTCAGAATTTATTGCCCCCATTTCTCTGAAGCAGGACGATTTGATTTTCAGCGGACGTTTATCGGGAGGATCCGTTAACCAAACCAATGATCAATTCGTAGCTAAAATTTCTAAAGCTGGAAAACTTGATCTAATCATCCAGGAAGGCGATCTCATCGAGGGACGTAATTTATTACTAACTCTGGATTTGCTACCACCAATTCCCCAAAAGAAGGGGGTTTTAGTGCTGGGATCTCTTGGAAATGATCTCGCACTAATCTCAGCAAAAGCGGGGCGACCTCCGAAAGTTCTGGCCCGGGAAAACCACACCTTAGTGACTCATGAACAAGACTATTCAATCACGAACCTACATGCCGAATCTTTGATAAGCGAAGGTAATCAAGCAGTGCTGCTTGCGACACTTCGAGCAACTGATAGTGAAGATGAAATCTCAGCACTTCTTCAGATTGGTTCGGGAACAATCCGACCACTCGTTATCGAAGGCCATAAAATTAATCGCTCAGAGGAGAGCTTCATTGTTTCCGAAATACATTTTCGTCCATCAGGGGCTCAAGGAAGCGGCCTTAAAAATAATGACCTCCGACTCAAAGTCTCCTCCTCAGCAGGCGCAAGCTTAATCATCGGCATCCCTGATATCGACGACCTCGACCAAGATGGATTCTCAGATACCCTTGAGAGCGCTTTCGGTAATTCCATCCTCGAACCGAACGCTTCCATCCCTCCGGGATATCCTAAGATAACTCATGATGTAACAGGCCAACTTTACCTAACTTTTTGGGAACCCATTGCAGCCGGCCCTGGCCTCGAATATAGAATTGAAACAAGTGAAACTCTGGAAATCTGGACAACAATTTCGCTGGAAATACTGCCAGCTCCTGATCAGACGAATCTCCCAGAAAACTACCGCAGAATGGTCGCGCCCATTCCAGACGAGGGCGGCCCTCGTTTTTACCGCCTCGCATTCTAGTAATCAATTAACGTTTATTTACTCTCTTCTTCAGCTCTCTTCCTGCGAGCGTAAGATTGACAACGTCGTCTTCAGTCCAGAGGACTCCGTCTTTTCCGGCGGCGCGGATTTCAATGGCATCCTCTGACAAAGGATGAATCGCATAAGGATTCCCCGACCGGTCAGTGAGCTCACCACGGCGATTAATCCTTGGGTGTCGCGGTGGAATAGGAGCAATTCGGTAAAAATTATTCCCCGTCATCGCCTCGACAAAATCACGATTATCTCCGATCGGTCGACGATATCCTTTTTTGACAAAAGAACGATAGTCCCGAAACGCTAACTGAATCAGATCTAATTCCTCGTGAATAGACAATTGTCCTTGCCCAAATTTTTTTGCAAAAGGTGCATCAGATAAGACCATAAGCTGACTCTTTCCTTTTTGATCTAGGGGCGTCTCTTTAATCGGCTCTGTAATTAGCGCGCTTGGAGACTCATCGCCCTTAAAAAGGCAAATTAGGCCAATCAAAAAAGCCACTAGAAAAACAAGCGTCGCTTTCATGTTACTCGCCAAGATTCATAAACCCAAGTGGCTGCTCCACCCGAGTCAGATCGTAAAAACGGTTCAGATTAGGAATCACGATCGGCAACTGTTGCCGTGACACCCCAAACCAACAAGCTAGCTCCGCGAAATACTCATCAACGGAAGTTGTTGGGATAATTCTCCCTCTTCCAACGTCGAGAGGATTATCCTCATAAAGCTCAGGATATTCTCCATAAATCCGGCCCCCATCAACAGCGCCCCCCACAACTATCTGGTGACCTCCCCAACCATGGTCACTTCCTTGACCATTAGAGGTCAAGGACCGCCCAAAGTCGGATGCCGTAAATGTTGTCACTTGATCTGCCAACCCATCAGTATTCAAAGCTTTTTGAAAATCACCGAGAGCATCATCAAGCTGCCTTAAAAGCAGACGATGAGGTTTGATTAACAGTGAGTGCAAATCCCACCCCCCTAATTCCACAAAAAATGTTTGGCGGCGTACACCCAATGCCGCTCTTACCCGAATAGTTTTTAAAACCATCTTAAGCTGATCCCCCAAGGAACCTCCGCCAATTTGAACACCCTCTAGATCGACAGTTTCTACTGCCTCAGAAAACACCTTATTTCTTTCTAAAGCATCTTTCTTCCGGCTCAAAAAGATCTGCTGTAGAAGATTTTCATATTCCAAATCAAGCTGGCTACTCACTACTGACCTTCCAATCGCCCAATTTGGGTTGTTCCAATCAACCAATCCCTTACTCCCCTCATTTCCAATCACGTAAGGCAAGACTCCCGGAGATGTTTGAATGAGATTAACACCAGCAACTGAGATCGCAGATGCAAAGCTTTCAGGTTGATTCAGATCTTGCAGTGTCGCAGAAAGTCTTCCGAGCCAGCCACTCGTCGATGAACGATCTGGCAGAGAAGTATGCCACTGCTTTTGTTGGTCCGCATGAGAAAACAAACCATCTGGCAAAAATTGGGGCGATAGATTATAATTATCCTTTGTTACAGGTTGCTGAAGAGTCCCTACATTTGCCACAAAGGCCAGATCTCCACTGTCAAAAGCATCACGAGTCTTGTGAAGCTCGTTGTGCAGACCAAGTTGTTGCTCGGTTTCCTCTGAATCAGAGAGTGGCAGTAGATCATCACGCGAGAGGGAAAGATTTCGACGAATTTCGGCATATTCCTGATATTTATCCGCACCTCTAGGCACCAACATATTAAAGGAATCATGCCCGCCAGAGAGAAAGACGCAGACCAGCGCTCGGTAGTCGTCTCCTACTGGTAGTTCATCCGCGGCCAGGTCACCCAAAAGGCTAAGGTTCAGAATACTGCTAAAAGCAGCACTACCAGAAAGGGCAGCACAGCTAGCCTCACCAAGAAAATCACGCCTTGTGTATCCACTATTCCCACGATGGTTTTCTTTCTTCATCATCTTAAAATCACATACTCGGGAGAAGTCATGACCGCATAAATCGCTGTCCATAGCTTTTTTTCATCACTGTCCAATCCGACATCATTCATCATGTTCAAAATGATCTGTCTCGTCTCTTGCTTCAAAGTTCCATAAGTGAAAATTAGATCAAGGCGATCCACTAAGTTTTCGGGATGGTTAATCAGCGCACGTTCGATTGTGAAATCATGGTCCCTTGTCAGGTGAGTGAAGTCTGGAGAGTACGCAAAACCTAATTCAATATTTTTCCTAAGTAAGTTCGGCCAAAGCACCGAGCGCAGGGGCGTCAAAATCTCAAACTCGGGCGCAAAAAAATCCACCTCGCCCGCTTCATCTGCTGGCTGATAATTTGGCGAATAAAAATTAAAGACGGTGGGTGACATTAATGGTCTCTGCCCAAAATAATCTAGGTGGTCATCGGTAAGAATGTAGAAAACATCATCTTCATTTTTTGACGAAAATGCCCGAGACAAATGAGCATAAGTAAGATAGGGCTCTCTCATTTTTCCGTGTCTTTCCCCACGACTAATAGACTGACTACGAGCTTCGGGATCCAATAAGATTGATCTGATGACTGCTCCTAAATCACCCCTTATCCCCTTTCCGTTATCCGAAAATGCACGAGAAACCCTTCGAATATAGGCAGGCGAAGGATTACTCGTTGTAAATCTTTGGATGAGTAATCGCCCGATAAAGGGGCCCGCGCTGGGGTGATTTACCAAATTCTCAATAGCAATTCTGACATCTTTCGCAGGGTTCATATTGGCAGGAAGATATCCTCCATTAACAAGAAATTTTTCTCCCCTCTCATGATGGGTTTTCCAGATTGTCATCGGGAGATCAGGTCGATTCTTATATTCGTAAAAACTATTGGTCCCGCCCCAGTTAAATCCAGTCATCACCTTGGCTAACTCTGTGATATGGAAGTTCGTATAAGTTGGAATCGCTTTCCCAATATGGTCAAACCTCCTCGACCCATCCTCATTTAATTCCCACAAGCCAATAGAAAAAAGTTGCATCAACTCCCGCGCGTAATTTTCATCCGGAAAAATTCTCAATTCGGGATCTTCGTTCTGATTTCTTAGATGCCCCAGATAGCTTCCCATCCCGAGGTTATAGGTTATCGCTTCCAATAAATCTGCGTAATTTCCAAACGCTTGATTTTGCAGGATCTCATAATAGGCACTTGCCGCTTCGGGGCTTCCTCTCACGACATCCGAACCTTGTCCTGAAACAACCAATATCTGACTGAGCGCAAAAGCCATCCTTTGACGAAGTTGATCGGCCCCCTTTGCCGTTGCCCGCCACCACCCCCGGTGAAACAATTGATGATTTCTAATAGCTCCACCCATTATTTCCCTTTCCATTGACTCGGTAATCAAAGTTGGGGACATCGCAATTTGAGAATCAATCCAGGCAGCAAATGATTCACCAGAATTATGTAAATCCTGAATCATATCAAATGTCGGGCCAAAGGTCGCCTGATTTAGAAATCTAGAAACCTCCTCCGGGGTGCGAGCAATTCCTTTAAAAACGACGGGCTTGCGCACCTCGAGATTAAGCCCAAATACGATGGGTACAACAGAATCACGCAATTCGAGATCCAGCCCAACCAAATGACGATCAACAGCCCAATGAAAATCAGAGCTTTCCCCTCCGTTACTCAGAGGATCTCGATCATCTAATCCGAGTTGCCATTCTTCCCATGAGGTCAAACCATCTCGATCTTCGTCAATCACCTGCCTCACCCGGAAAAATCGAGTTGAGTCAGTGCTCCTATCAATAAACTGCTCAAGAACAAGAGGGCCATTCCCGTTAGAATTAATCACTGTCTCAGGTCTCCAAATAGCTTGTGGCCCCAATTCCCTAGCTGATTCAATTAAATACCTCACTCCTTTGACCACCTGAAAATCGAGAATCAAAAGAGTGTTATTTGATTCAAACCGATAACTATTCAGCCCAAAATAAGATTTAGGATCGAAAGGGTCAGAACCGATTTCACTTTCAAATCGGTTACTATAACCATCTCCGTCAGTATCAGCTTCCGCTGATAAATTATGTGCTTTATAGACTTCAGTCCAAAGATCGCTTAGACCATCATTATCAAAGTCAAGTTGACCAAAAGCTGTGTGAATCAACGATATGGTGATACATAAAAAGCCCAAAGTCTTAGAGCGTATAAACATCGTGATCTCGATCATTGAAACTGAAGGGTAGATAAACAAAAGCGGTCCCCTTGGGAACCGCTTTTCGCTTCTAAAGCTTTTTATATTTTTTGATGCCTAAACTTCTGCAGTAACAATCACGTCACACACAGCAGCCACCTCTTCCTCACTCAAGTATGGATTCATTGGCAAACTCAGGCCACGTGATGCCACATCTTCCGTAACAGGAAATTGGCCCTTCTTACAGCCAAGGCCATCAAAGACAGGCTGCAAATGAAGTGGTACTGCGTAATAACTCACGGAAGGAATTCCGACCTCCTTCAGAGAAGCCGAAAGCGCATCACGATTCGATGATAGAATCGTATATTGAGCAAACACGGAGGTATTCCCTGGCCCCACTCTCGGAAGCGTAACAGATGAATTTCTAATTCCATCTCCATAGGCTTGGGCCACCTTCTGTCTTCTCAAAATTTCATCATCAAAAATCTCAAGTTTTTCGAGAAGGATCGCAGCTTGCAATGTGTCAAGGCGACCATTGATTCCCAAAATGGGATGATGGTGTCTTTCCGTTTGGCCATGCACCCGGATGTGGCGCATTCTTTCAGCCAACTCATCATCATTAGTGAACAGCCCTCCCCCGTCTCCATAACAACCCAGAGGTTTAGAAGGAAAAAATGAGGTTGATCCAATCGTCGAAAGCCCACCTGACTTTTTGCCATGATGAGTGGCACCGAAGGATTGCGCGGCATCTTCAATGACTGAAAGATTTCCGTTCCGGGACGCAATTTCGTTGATCCCTGTCATATCAGCAGTCTGACCAAAAATCCCAACCGGCATAATAGCTTTCGTCTTTTCGGTAATTGCCGATTCCAGTTTTGAAACATCCATATTCCAGGTCGTTTCATCAATATCAACAAACACAGGAGTCGCGCCAATCAGCGCAATCATTTCGGCTGTCGAAATCCATGTGAAAGGCACCGTAATCACCTCATCTCCTGGCCCAATCCCCAATGCCATCATAGCAATCAGCAAGGTGTCAGTGCCGCTTGACGCTCCGATGCAATGTCTCGTGCCTACATAGTTTTTCAGCCGTTCTTCCAACTCATCCAACTCAGGTCCCATCACATAACGGCCATGGTTCAGGACATCTTGAATACGCTGATCAATTTTCGCTTTAATGCGAGCTTGCTGGGATTTTAAATCGATGAATTCCATTAAATTGATAAGTAAATAAGCTCTAAGTTTATTGTCGTTTATAGCGAAGCTTCAAGAATTGTTCTAATTCGCTTTGCCGCTTTGCCATCACCATAAGGATTCTTAAGTTGGCTTCGCCGCTCATATTCAGCGCCCTCTTCCAGAAGCACACGAGCTGCCGTGCAAATCTTTTTAGGATCGGTTCCTATCAATTCGCAAGTCCCAGCTTCGACTCCCTCCGGACGCTCGGTGGTATCTCTCATTACCAAGACCGGTTTACCGAGACTCGGGGCTTCCTCCTGCACTCCACCAGAATCACTTAAAGCAAAGTAGCAACGGTTCATCAGCCAGACAAAATCTTCATAGCCTGCAGGTTCTACCAAAGCAATGCGCTCGTGGTTTCCGAGTTGCTCCATCACAGGCTCCCGCACCGCTGGGTTTAAATGAACCGGGTAGAGAATTCCCACCCCAGGGTGGTCTTCCGCCAACTGCCGAAGTGCCTTGCAAATATCATCAAAACCACCTCCGTGCGATTCACGACGATGGGCCGTCACAAGAATCCAACGCTTATCTTTTTGCTCTAGGAAATTCTCCCGAAAAAAGACCGGGATATTGAGCCGCTCCGCTACGGCCACGCTTCGATCTTCTTCAGCATTCACCTTGTTGCTCATCCACAAAAGCGAATCGATGACAGTATTTCCCGTCACATGACAACTGGCTTCGCAAATCTTCTCATTTAAGAGATTCGCCTTACTCACCTCGGTTGGAAGAAAATGCCAACGACAGAGTGGAGAAACCAGACGCCTGTTCATTTCTTCGGGCCATGGCGATTGCATGTCGTAGGTCCGAAGCCCAGCTTCAACATGCCCAACCGGAATATTCTGATAAAAGGCCGCCATGGCCGATGCTAAGACGCTCGTCGTATCGCCCTGAACTAACACAGCATCCGGACGAGTCTCCTCAAGATACGCGCCTACCGCTTGCAGAACACGCGCAGTCAAACCAGTAAGATCTTGGCCAGGCTTCATCAACTCTAGATCATGGTCAGGTACTAGATTAAAAGCCCCAAAAGCCTGAGCTAACATCTCACGATGTTGCCCCGTCGAAAGAAAGACAGGCTCTAACAAATCTGACCGCTGTAATTCCATATAAACTGACGACATTTTAATGACCTCTGGTCGCGTGCCCGCAACAACCACTACTTTTTTCTTTTCCATTATTTGCTAATGTTTGCGCTTAATCAGTTCTTTGAAAAATCCCTCAACCTTGGAGACAATAAGCTCCCAGCTGTATTCATCTTGAACCCTCTCAAATCCCGCCTGCCCCATTTTTTCTGCTTCTTCCGGGTGGTCCAGAAACCATGAAAGTTTGTCTGCAAGAAGATCTGCATCTTGCTGAACCATCACTCCATCGATTCCATCACGGATAGTAAGAAAGGGAATCTTGCATGAAATCACAGGCTTCTTAAGCGCCCATGCCTCAATGTAAACTCCCCCGATTCCTTCTTGTCGTGAGGGGAGAGCAAAGACATTCGCAGCATCTAAAGCAGCCACTTTTATCGGATCAAAAGCATCGATCCTTGGAATATCCACGATCCTTGGATCATTGATCTTATCAAAAACCTCCTTCGTTCCAGGATAATGGGGCCCAATAAAAACGAAGCTTGTCTCAGGGTGCTTTTCCCAAACCTTGGGGGCCGCCTCAATCAGGGTATCGAAACCCTTATATTCCAACTTCTGCCCCAGAAAGAGCACCATCTTATCCTTAATGCCATAGTCCCGGCGAAAAGCTCCAGTGTCCCACTCATCTGCAAGTAATGGTCCCACCCCAATTAAAAGAATATTCTCTGATTTAACCCCGAGCCGGATCATCTCATCCCGCTCGGCAGGAGTAAATACCACCACACCATCCGCAGCTCTCAGGAGACGAAAAAAATTCCGCATCACTACTTGCCCAAACTTACTTTGCATCCGTGGGCTATAATTCGGACAAATGACGAAAGGCACTCCCCGTTTTTTGGCAACATGATAAGACGCCCAAGAAAAATGCTCCCGCCCGATGCGGATATTCATCACAACATCAGGCTTAAAATCCATTTGCCTCATCTTGCCCGCGAAATAACGGCTGATGAGGGGATAACCAATCTCAGGTAAAGGCAGGCAGAGGGGTAAGAGAGGAGCCATCCAAGCTCTCGCAAAACCACTCGGCTGATAACGATGAACCTTAATAGGGCCCGCTTCATAGATATCGTCACCCCACGGAGCCTTTAAGGTTGAGTCGATCAAGTAGCGATTCCGATGATCTTTCCACTGCCCGCAACCCGTCACAGTATGCCCTCGTTCTGCTAGCATCTTACCAATCGTAAACCAATGAAGTTGGGCTCCTCCCATACTGGGATAAAAAGCGGTAGATGTTTGAAATATATTCATTTCAATTCGGGTTTTTGGCCGTCTAAGAGGGCTTTATAAAGATCTAGCATTTGAGATCCCACAGCATCCCATGAATAGTGCTTGAGGGCACGCTCACGCGCTTTTATGCCCATTTCAATTCCCCGTGCAGGGTCCTGTGTCAAGTCCATCATCGCGTTCGCCAAATGGGACACAAGCTCTTCTAAGTTTTCCCCGGCAACCTTAACCCCACTCTCATCTGTAACCATTTCACCAGGACCTCCATTATCGATCACGATAGGCGCGACCTCCCTCATCATCGCCTCCTGAAGAGCCATTCCAGTTGTCTCGCGGAGGCTCGTAAAAATAAAGGCATGGCTGCGATCCCAAATCGTATTCATTTCATCCAACGTCACCCACCCAAGAAACTCAAAGGCCTCTTCAAGTCCAAGCTCGGTTATCAAATCTCGATAAAATTTCTCTAAAGGCCCACTTCCCGAGACAACCACTCTCACCTCCTTGTATACATCTGGAGAAGTATTTTTAAGGTGACCAACTGCTCGTATTAAAAGTTCAAGGCCCTTGTGATCCACAAAACGCCCCGACCAATGAAAAACGATAGGGCCTTCCAGATCAGGACAAGGCCGAGCGGCAATAATTGGAGTCCCTATCTGCAAACCAGTCACAGCTTTATCTCGAATAGCTTTGGGCATGACCTTCTGATTGGCCCCATTTGCCATCACAAGCAAATCAGCTTTCCAGGCCGTTAAAAGTCCTACTGGATTAAAACGAAAAAACTTTACGGCCACTGTTCGAATAGCCTCCATCATGCGACTTCTTATGACCGGATTTGCCGCTTTCGGAACCGTCTGTAATCCCCCAATCGGACCAATGACCGACTTTACGCCCAAAAAAGGAACAAACGACCCACGGGTAAGGCTCATAAAGCTAACATGGTGAGCGATATCCACTTCAAGCTCGTCTACTAAAGACCGGCATTTCCACCAACAAACTAACTGCCAGAACATATAATAAATGTTCATTCCCAGATTAGTTTCTTTAAACTTCAAGGTCCACTGAGGCAATTCGACATAAATAAATTTGGGATTTTCGAGCCCATGCTCATTTAAGAAAGCCTCCACCGCGGGACGTCGTGCTTCTCGGGTCACCACATGGACCTCGCTACCCTTGGCAAGCTGTAACGCCCAATTCCAACCAACTCCTCCTTCCGAACCTTTGTGAGGTTCACAACCATATGCGGAAAGTAATATGACAGGGCGGTCTTTCATAACTCATCCAAAATTTTTAGGCAGCATGAATCTCCCCAGCTAATTCAGCAAAATTCTCCAACTGCTCACTCATTGAGTAAAAATAACTTTTAACCAGCAAATCAACATTCCCAGCCCAACCCCAATATTTGACGAGCTCCACGCACTTAGCTTTTGACTCTAATAAATTGACAACACGAATACTCGCCTCGCTCGCAGGAAGACGGTCAACCAAATAGGCCGAAAGAAACAGATAGTGAACAAGATCCCATCCCGGAACACCCTCATCTCTTCCAAACTCCCAGTCGATAACGGACACATCCCCATTTTTAGAGGAAAGAACATTCCAGGGAGCAAAATCTCTATGACTCAGCGATTTTTTGATTCTCAGCCCAGCGGACCGATTGATCAAAAATTCGCGCTCCTTCTCATCCGAAATTTGCGAAACTACTCCCATCCATTCATCCAAACTCGAGAGCCGAACAGCAGGAGAATCAGGACACCAAGACTTAAGGACTTCACAGACCTTCTCAAACGGAACATCTCCCGGGGCATCAAAGTAAGGAATCGCAAAAGCCTCCCATTGGTTCTCGCTCCAAACATTAGTTAGCGAAGGGATGACAGCATTTCTTCCAGCATTCATTTCTAGAAATTTTCGCTCCCGAGATATCTTCTCTACCGCGAGAACACCCCAACCCAACTTGATAATAAAATGATGTCCGGTTCCAGTTTCAGCGAGGAGGATGATTCGCCGTTCCTCTTGAGAGGGGTTTCCAAGAAGAAGACAGACCAAGGTGGCTTCTGTTGTATCAAGCACAGTTTGAATGGCAGCGCCGCTTAATATGGATCCTTTAATTCGCTTCAAGAATAACCGGCCAAATGGAAACCTCGAAACCGCACCAACAAACAAGCGCGCCGGAAGTCTTTGTGGACGATATAGCTGCAATCCCTTGCTGACTGATGCAGCGCAATCCGGAACTAAGAGAAGGATATGTCCTCCTCTCCTAAGAACTCTCCATGGAGAAGGCATGTTCATCAAAACCCAGAGGCGCCAAGATTCCCTTATCTTTTAAGTCCATCTTCATCAGAAATGCCGGTGATACATATCAAGAGTTTTTTGAGCCGCTTGTTTCCACGTCAAATTATTAACCACATAGTCACGATTGGCCTCGCCCATTCCCGGCCATTCCGATCTCGTAAGACAGGCTTCAACGAGCCCATCTTTTATGCCCTCCACAGTGGGCTCGAACAACCAGCCGCCCCCCGCATCATCAACATGGCTTGAGACCCCGGCACGTCTTGAGACCAAGACCGGACGAGCTGCGAGCATCGCTTCTACAATACACAAACCAAACCCATCAAAACGAGAAGGAAGAATCACGACATCTGCCTCTGAATGAATGACTAGCGAGTGCTCGGTCCGGGGTCCGGTAAAGAACACCCGGTCCTTCAGACCCAACCTCAAAGACAGGTTCTCTAACTCTTCTCTGTCCTCCCAATCATTACCCGTGAGGATCAGGTCAACCTTATTAAAAGATTCCTCCCTCACGAACTGGCCGAAGGCTTCAACTAACAAGTCCAACCCTTTGTGATTACGATCCATTCTTCCAATAAACTGAATGCGCACGCGATCCCCCGTTCCGGGTATTCTTACTTGGTCTGGGATTTCTGAAATCGTTTCGAGTTCACAGCCATTTGGAATGACCTCTGTAGGAATATCAAATCCCAGTTCGCGGAGCGGCCTTTCATGTTCACCAGCCAATAGCTGAACCGCTACTGCGTTCCTGATTGTTCTCTTCTCAAAGACGTGCCAAAAAACCCACTTCCTCAAAGCATGGTGCTGAGTGAGCTCAGGGACATAAGGATCATGCGGCACAAAAATGAACGGGATGCCAATCCGCGTTAGATGACGACGTAGCATTCCCACTTTGGGGTGATAGGCTCCATGAAACACCACTCCATCAAGCTGGTGAACATTGTTTTCGAGATCCAAAATTAGATTTTTTGGCAAGCTCATGGGATTCCGAGAATCATGGGGGTAATGAAGTAATTCCTCATCTCCGGATAGATTCTTAAGCTCTGTCCTCAATGTAATGACAGGACAGCTACGTGGAGAAATGAGATTCATTTCCTTGGACAAACCACGACAATAAGCAGAAATACCCTCAACCGAAGGATAGTGCGGAACGAACTGAGCCACCCGTAAATGCCGGCTCATGTCAGCTTTGAATGACTTCTTCTTTTCTCCCCGTAAATAAGCCTTTAAGTGACCAAAGACATCTTCGATAACATCTTCAAGGCTATCATTGACATTGATCAATCGCCCTCGATCTCCAAGCCGTCTTTCCAGATTCCGGTAGAGAACCAACTGTTGGCTAAGAACATCCATGGGAATTTCCCTTTTCCGCGGAAGAATAATCTCCGGATCCCCAACCAGAACGAACACAAGCTCCGGTTCGGGGAATATCTTAAAGACCCGGCGAGCTAGGCCTAGACCCGCGCCGTAGCGGTATCGGATCGGATCTACAAGCATATCATTGTAGTAACGGTCAGAAATAACCAGAGACGTTTTTGCGCGAGCGTGCTTTAGCACCGTAAGCGAAGCCAACCACCAATCCCAAAACAGGACTCCTAATTTGACTGTCGAAGAGAGCCACCCTCTCGGTGGATCCGCATGCGGATTATTTACCGGTTGCCCCAAATCTTCACGACCTTGGACTCCATACGGTCTCCAATGCAAAAATTTCTGCTGTAATCCCATATGACTCAGCTTCTCGGAAACTCCCTCAATGACCGATGACTTTCCACTCCCATCCGGACCCACAAATGCAAGCATCGGCAGTTGAGGTTTCAAGTGATGGAGGGCTTCACACCACCAATGTCGAAAAACGCCGCAAACCGTATCACCTCCAGATCTCCTGAACTGTTTCCATTTAAGAGCTCTTCGAATACTCTTGGCGTGCTTCGCACTCTTTCTCGCGTCACCTCTCCGAGCCCATTCCATCATTTCATCGGCCCATCCAACTCCAAGCGCCCATTCAAGACTTTGATAAAAACAATCACGATCTTCATGTGCAGCCCTCGTAATTATTTCATCATATTTCTCTTTGTAGAACCCCCCCCAAAGTAGACTTGTTAGCCAGGAAATGAACCCATCATGACCCAACCGAGGCCTTCGGATCCCATCCGGCCCAACGACTGCTGCGGCAATCACGGCCTCCGCATCAGCATATCTAAATCCATTCCACTCCAGCGATGGCAGAACATCAATCTGCCCCCATTCATAGTATCTCTGATGGACGTATGTCCGGGTTATTTTAACCAGAGGAGCCCCTAATTTTTCTTCAATCCTCAGACCCAATTGATCGCCACCAACCTCAAGAAAATCATAGTCACCCCCTTCATCTTCGCTATCGAAATCATGTGGTCTTAGCAGAATCGTTCCGGGAACGTCTACAAAATCAATAATTCTCTCTTTAGTCATGACCCAGGAATAGTTTGTTTCAATAATCAATTCGTCAAAACCCTCAGCTACTTTAATCGGGACTCATCTTATCGAACCAAAATAGCGGTGAACTCAGCTCTCTTAAACTTAGGTAATCTAGGGCAACTCAGGTGTCTTATCAATTTCATCAAAACGATTCTAGGAGGAAGGAGATTTGTTACGGCAAGGACAAGGCAACCTCTCTATTATTGGCAATCTTTAGGAACGAAGCTGTAGCTGAGAGTATTTTCATAATCGGAATGAGGCTTATTAATAACGAGCCGTTCGGATGACAGGAGAATATCGTTGCTTCAATATGCTGGATTTTTTTTTGAAGAAATTGAGCAAAAATACTTTCAAGTTTTTAGTGCTTTCTAAGTTGCTCCGCGAATCGAGCCCTTGGGATTTCCAATAAATCTGATCATCTTCATCGCGAGCTACCGTAATTTGAACTTTAGTTCCACCAAAAGGGTATTTACAAAAACTAAGACAAATTTGAAGACAGGAAAGTCGGCACCAATGCCTCGCCTTTTTCTGAGACGAATCTTCAACAACTCGGACGTCCTGATAAACGAGTTTGCGAAATTCTTCGGTAATTTTCTCAAGTAACTTTCGCGACTCACCATCATCTCCAGAAGTGAGCTCAATCACCGGGGCCCCTTGTCGTGGAAAAAGATTTACCACCCACTGTTTTTGGAATGCGCTCGCAAGACGGGCGATTGGACGCTTAGTCCAGATAGCCTTTAAAAAGCACCTTCTCCGAAATGAAACGAGCTCACTTTTTAACAAAGTAAGATCTTTGCTAGATACCGCTTTCACAATCTCAGGCCAATGACGACCTGAGAGCCTTGTGAGAAGTGAAGGTAAAACCGCTAGCTCTCTTTCTGAAAAATCAAGGTAGGTAGGTTTTTCACGAAATTTGGTTACTCCCGTTGATAAAGCATGAAGCATAAAGCGCTTGCCAACCGCAGCTGCCGGATCTTCATAAAATGGCCCTCTGCGGATCAGATCTTCCTTGTTTGAGACTTTATCAACCACCCAGGTAAAAGCCCACTGCAAGTGCTTGAAAAGATCGACCTGAAGAGAAATCAGAGAGCCATCTGAGCTTTCGCGAAAAGCCACAATCCACCAAATCCAACCCTGCCGGTTCGGCAAAACAACCCACCCAGCGGATTCCAATACCTTGATCACATGACCGACCGCAAGATCCAATGAGCCTTCAACAATCAAATCTAAGTCACGCCCAATACTGTCAGGATATCCACCCAACCCATTCGTGACAGCCCACCGGAGTCCAGAATCATTCAATTCGCGGGCCACATCTTCAAGCGCGGCGATCTTTTCGAATTCCAAGCCCATCTAATCTGACTCCAAAACCTTATGATAACTCTTCTCAACAATACGGCCAATCACGTTCCAAGTCATGTGATCACGAACAATATCAGCTGAACTCTGGAGTAACGAAGTTCGCTTATCGGCGCTAAGATTAATGCCTTCTCTCAAGCCTTCTCGAATCCCTTCAATTGTTGAAGGGAAAACGACTCCCCCCCCTTCTTTAGCGAGCAACCCAGCGGGGTCGGAAGCCGGGGTCACCAAACATAGTTGCCCGACTGCCATGGCTTCAACCACTGCAAAGGGCAATCCCTCCCAACGACTCGGATAGAGGAAAGCATCAGACGCCTTCATGAGATCAAATTTTTCATTCCCGTATGCCGGACCATACAGGTGAAAAGAATCTTCAATCTTATTTTCCCGAATCATTTCTCTGATCCGGCTCTCAGATCCCTTCCATTCCGGACCAACCAAAACGATTCCGAGATTCTTGGCCTCAGAACCCAAACTAGCCACCGCAGGAATTAACATATCGAGACCCTTTTGCTCAATATCAAGCCGCCCCACAAAGACACACACAAAACGCCCTTGAAAGCGTGGAACGGTCCTTTCGATCACTTCTAAATCCACCTTCTCGGGCAACGTTTCGAGATCAATCCCGTTGAGCGCCTCAACAATCGGAACCTTAATTCCGTAATGTTCGATTTCGGCCTGATCCCCCACCGATTGAACAAAAGCAGCCCGGTTCATATAGGGCCTTTCAAAAAAATATTTGTAGGGGAGCTTTATCCAAGGACGACGCTTGAGCAAAACCCGAGCACAGTTGCCATTTGGAGTAACCGCATAAGGAATACCTTTTCCACGCAAGTATTTCGCTAAGCTAATATTTCCTGGCACATAAGCGGAGTGGAAATGACCAATATCTGGTTGAAGTTTATCTACGATTCCTCTGACCTCTGGAGGACAAGAAAAGCAATTGCGAAACGGCTCAACTCGATGAATCGATACGCCTGGAATCTCAATTGGATCCTTTTTAGTCTCAGAAATGAGATGCACTTCGTGCCCCAAGGCGGCAAGCTCCCGAGTCAAAAAATAAATCGTCTTATCCACACCATTCGCGGTGTCTGGATTACAACGACCCTCAATAAAATGGAGAATTTTCATTCAGATTTTTGGGTGGGAGAAATGATCTTAAGTAGAAACATTTTCGAAATAAATTTGTCCCCCAGAATCCATAGTCTCGTACATTTGCGCGCTAGCTTAATCAACAAACAGCCAATCAACGAGCTCTCCTCATTTTCATCATAATTTAGATAATCTTTTGCAAGTGCCTCTCTCTCTGAGCGATGTCGTGGGGTGAGTTCGCCTGACTGAATATGATCGGCAGTTTTATTGTCATCGATCCGGAATGAAACTGTTCTATAATTCACTCGTCTGATCCCTAACTGGCGGCCTACCCGCAGCATCCACTCGGTATCCATTATCATGTGAAAGTTCTCATCGAGAGGATTTTCAATTAACACCCGACGACGATACAACGATCCCGTGGATGGAGCAGCATAACAACCAATCGCGGTCATCCAATAATACCAAATTGGTTGATAAATTGTCCGAATCGTCCTGCTTGCGGCATCTACAAATACAGTATGTCCATACAAAAGATCAAAATCAGGATCTTCCGATTGTAATATTTTTAACATTTTATCGATGACGCCAGGCAAGAGAAAATCATCCACATTCAGCCATAAGATCCATTCTCCTCTGGCCATCGCAAATCCCTTATTGAGCGCTTCACTTTGACCACGATCCTTCTCAATTAATCTAACAATTTCAGGAAATTGATTAAGAACCTCGGATGTTTCATCATCCGAACAATTATCAACTACGATATGCTCCACAAGACCACCTTCCGTAGGCAAGACACTACGATGACATTCCGCAAGATGTCTGCCTTGGTTCCAAGAAGCACTAACGACAGAAATTAAGGGGCTCATAAAAAAGCTAACAAGCAGGCAAACTATGATCACGCAAATCCCGGACGAGCACCCATCGAGTTTGGTCCAGAACCGAGCGAAGCCGCAGAAGCTTTCTCTTCACTTTCTTGACTAGCCTTATATTCCATCTCGTCCCTAGCAGCTATGCTTTTAATCAAGATGACCATCAAAATATGGAAGGCTCCGAACCATGATCCTCCGATAGTTGCCGTGATGATTCCCAACCCCGTGGAAAGCGCTAGAACGAAAGAAATAATCCGTAATTCCTCAGAATATCCATCACGTTTCGCAATCTGGTAGCTCCGTAGAAAGTACCAAAACATCATGCAATAAACTAAATAATAAAGCACACCTCCAAAGATTCCATATTGAATTAACACGGATGGAAGGAGGGCATGACAAGTGCCAGAGTTTATGTTCACCATTAAGAAAGATTCCTTATCTCCCACGATTTTTTTCACCTCTGTATAATCCAAAGGAGTGTAAACACTCCGCCCAAAAAGAAAGACTCGTGAATCGTCCCTCCACTCCTTCAGTGCTTCATAAAAAAGAGAACTCCGATAGTCTGACGAGTTTTCAATCGATCTCATCGAGCTTCCTTTCTCGATCATCACATACTGAAGAGGCCTCGCTACAAAGATGGGCATGTCATTGTTAATGAATTTTGAAAAGATATTCGCGAATAAAACAACGAGGAATACCAAACACATCGCCACAAAGATGAGAATTATCCGACGGTAGATAAAAGCAATAATCACAGCATACACTAATGAGAGTAAGACCGCCGCTCGGCCTCCACTTACCACCGACCCAAGTAGACCCAGACCCAAAACCGAAACTACTAAAACCTTCAAAAGAAGCGCCTGCGCCTTAAACCAACCTGGTTGACAAAGAAAAGCAAAAGCGAAAATCACTGACGTGGGAGCAAGAACACGCATCGTAAAAACACCCAAGGTTGCATTGATAAGAGGAATATAAAACATCCCAACGTCTCCAGACTCGTCAGTAAGAATCGAAAACCCACCATATCCTTGCCGAAACAGATGAATTGTATTTGCGAAATTAAGGACTAGACCGATGGCAAGAATCCAAATGATCGTGGAGATCGCATTTTTGCCTACCCGGAAAGTGTAAGGCATGCGAATTGCCAAGAAGAGAACCACAACCGGGGCGAAAGTCGAAGCATATGCCTTGAGCATATTGATGGTGGTATAACTACCTCCGTCGAATGGTAACGTCTTATTTAGAGCGAAACTCAATGCTCCATAAAAAAGTAACACGCCCGAGCAGATGAATAAACCTCTCCCATTAACCCGCTTGAGAAAAGCAGGGTTTGGATAAGGATTCCTACCCAATAAGAAGATAATGATACCATAAATCAACAAGATTGCGGCGGCATACTGTTGGGAACTAAGTCGGAAACCAAAATTCAAGTTCACACCACTCCACACGAGAAAAAGAACAATCTGCCAAGTAAACTTATAGAGAAAGCTTAGATAGAGAAAAAGAAGAGCAACTAACCCATAAATCGAGAGATCAACAAAACGTGACTGGCCAATTACCGAACCGAAGAAAAGAGCTCCGATGCTAATAAATACCAAAAGCGCGGCGAAAGTGATTTTGTTTTTCATCGCAAGATAAGATTAAATTTGGAAAAGGTATTTGGGGGAGGGCAAAAGACTCTACGGCCTACAAAATGAGAGTGGTAGATAGCGGATTATTAGCCACAGAGAAAGTATTTAAAATAGTCTGAAACGTTCAACTGTTGATTTTACTGATTGATTCTCAATCGAAAAAATTAAATTGAGTTCTTCGTGATGCAGCTGGTGATTTTAAGACCTTTTACTTCAGCTCATGAAGAGAGCTAATCCCTAAGCTGGTGATGACGTAATCACTTCGTTATACAAGTCATAGTGACGAGATGCGTAACGGGCTAGAGAATATTCTTTCAAGGCAAACTCCCGACACTCTGCTTGCCATAATCGCCCTCGACGTTTTTCTGAAATTATCCACTCGACTCCGTTTGCCATATCAGAAACCGAAAATGGCCTTGCTTGATACCCATGTTCTTTATGGCGAAAAACAGAAGCTTGGCCAGCGGCACGAAATCCCACAACCGGGGTTCCACAAGCCAAAGCCTCCGAAGCAGTCTGGCCAAACGTTTCTTCGCGGGAGGGGAATAAGAAGACATCACCTAAGCTGTAGATCTCGGCGAGCTGGGTATCATCACAGACCGAACCTAAACGAATCAATCGAAAGCCATGCGAGCAAATTTTAGCACTCTCCTGATCGCCAAAGACGAGAATATCACCATCAAAATGGCGCTGAGCTAATTCTTCAAGGACCCCTTCCAAAAGATCACCGCCCTTACGCGAGTCACTCGTCGCACCCAGAGCTCCAAAAACAAGAACGGTGCGATCCGAAGCGATCCCCAGCTCGTCTCGAAGAACCAAATCAGGTCTTGGTTTGAAAACCGAAGTATCAAGACCGTAAGGGATCACCGCAGTTCCCCATCCCGGCCGATTATGCATTCTGCTTAATTGCTCGATCACCCAGGGCGAAGGGCCTACGGCAGTTATCCCAAGATTACCCCAATACTTTTTCTTAAGACTTTCAACCCTGCTTTCCCAGTCGACTGAAAGCCATTTCGGATTTAATTCTGGGATTGCATCATCATAGTGCCCAACCCCTAAAATTGGCCATAAATCATGAAGAGTCCATACTAACGGCTTCCGAATTTTTGAAAGTGTTTTTACTGGGAGAAATCCATTTCCCGCCCAATGGAGATGTACAAGATCAGCATCACTTGAATTGATAATCGCCGCCAATCGGCTGGGGATGATTCCAAATGTCCACATCGAACCAGTAGGGTTTCCCGACCACCGACGTAAGGCCCGCTCGATCGGAGGCGTCAACTTCTCAAGAAGATTTTGAAAAATCGAAATCTCACCTGAGACAAAAGCCTTGGGATCGTGACTACTTTTGCGCCGAACCAGCATCTTGGAATCAACGCCAGATTTCTCCAATGCCTTATGAAGGCGATAAGATGCCCGCGACGCCCCACCGACGCAATCAGTTGATCCAACGTGGAGAATTTTCATACGGTTAGCATTGCGTGCTTCTCCTATGCTGAAAGGTGCTTTTCTAAAAAGCCCTTAGATTCCTCAATCCAGCCCGCTAATAGGTGATCCTCAGGACCTAGCTGATTCACATGATGCTCTTGGATTTCCTCGATCTCACTTGTAACTGTTGATAAGCCCAACCTTCGTCGAAAAGTATCTATTTTTTGATCCTTGCTGGGATGGCTCACGATAATAAAGGGGAGCCGGTTTTTGAGACTGAAAACCACCCCGTGGAAGGTATTAGTCACAACGAGATCGCATCCAGCAAGAAGTCCAGGAACATCGGCAGGATCGCAAAACGCGATATTACGAGTAGCCCAAGAGTAATGATATCCAATAGAACATAGATCTTTACCCACCCTAGCAGCAAATCGGCAAACTCTCTGCACATCATGCTCCGAGGGACCCATTAGATAAGTCCCAATAGCTCCAGCAGTTTTGGGATTCTTAATCGGCTTATCTGGTTTAGAAAGAAGAACCGGATCAACGACAAGATCAGGACGACGCCCAGTAAGAGATTCCACAATGGCTAGAGAATTCTCATCACGAACCGAAATCGCTTCGAATTCCGCAAGAAGTGGACTCAAAGACGCTAACTTAGGATCATCTAGAGAGGTTGAACCAAAACTCGGCGCATAAGAAATTTTAAGTCCCGCACCCATTCCAGCGCCGAAAAAATTCAGATCACCTGCTGAAAAGGGATTACAAATATTCCAAATTTCATCGCTCCCGAAAACAACACAATCATAGTCGAGCGCGCTTAAATTCTCCGCCGATTCAATTTTCACTCCAATAGGTAACGTCGCAATAGCTTTAAAATATGACCTCTTCTTTCGGATATTATTCAGAAGACGCAGGGGATGCCGGGTCCGGTATATCGCCTCATGATCCAGCTTTTTTTGAGCGGCATTAGTATAATCGATCAGCTCTACTTGGTGTCCGCGCGATATTAAAAATGATGACAACCCCTTTGCCTGTAAAAATCCACCCGCGTTAATTCCACGGTGAAAAGTTAAAATCCCAATTTTCATACAAGTTCAGCGGATCAGCACGAGATTTGACGTAAACAAGTTGGGCTCTTTAGAAAAAGGGCTCAAAGTAATCCCTAAACGATCATTCCCGCGGCAACCGTCTCATTGGTTCCTGGATCAATGAGAATAAATGATCCGGTCTGACGATTGTTATTATACGAATCATAACATAAGGGAGCTGCCGTTCTCAGCGAAATTCGACCAATCTCATTGAGTGAAAATGACGAGGAATCCTCTTCTTTGCGTAAGGTGTTGATGTCCACTTTATAACTCATCTTTTGCACAATCGCTTTAGTCTCCCGCGTGGTGTGCCGGATGATGAGTTTCGCACGCTGATTTAAATTCTGATTTGAAAACCAGCAGATCATCGCTTCTAAATTTTGACTTTGCTTGGGTGGGTTGTTCGCCTTCACCAACATGTCACCCCGTGAAATATCAATTTCATCTTCGAGAGTTATGGTAATCGACTGAGGTGCAAAAGCCTCTTCCATCTCTTCACCGTCTTGAAACACTTCTTTGACTCGACTACTAAAGCCAGATGGCAATACGGTGACGTCATCCCCTGGTCGAAAAACACCTCCAGCAACCCGACCTGCAAAGCCCCGGAAATCATGAAATTTATCGCTCTGTGGACGGATCACCCATTGCACCGGAAATCGAGCTTGGACATGATTTTCATCTCCCCCAACATACACGTTTTCAAGATGATAAAGGAGGCTACTTCCCTCAAACCAAGACATCTTCTTAGACTTCTCAACAACATTGTCACCGTTGAGTGCTGAAATCGGGATTGGGGTAATGTCCACCAAGTTGTCGAGACGCGAGACAAACGATTGATAGTCTTTTACGATCTCATCATAGACCCCTTGGTCGTAATCAACGAGGTCCATCTTATTGACCGCAACGACGACATGTTTGATGCTTAACAAATTCGCAATAAATGAATGCCGTTTTGTTTGTTCAATGACACCTTTACGGGCATCAATCAAGATGATCGCAAGGTTGGCCGTTGAAGCCCCAGTCACCATATTTCGGGTGTATTGGATATGACCGGGAGTGTCCGCGATGATAAACTTTCGTTTAGGAGTGGCGAAGTAACGATAAGCTACGTCAATCGTAATTCCCTGCTCACGCTCCGCTTTAAGTCCGTCTGTAAGTAAGGCAAGGTTGACATTTTCATCTCCTTTTTTTCGTGAAGATTCCTCGATCGCTTCTAATTGATCTTCAAAGATTGACTTGGAATCATAGAGTAATCGTCCAATCAAGGTGGACTTGCCGTCATCCACAGAGCCAGCAGTTGTAAAGCGAAGGAGATCCATAAGTGGTAATCGAAAAGTTAAATTTAAAGGCCTTCCACAAGAACTCCATTTGTTACGAGGAGCCTTTGTCTCAAAGGATTTTTTTCAGCAATGATTGCTTCTCCTGAATCACCATATTGCTCGACGATGTGGGCCGAAAACTTAATGAACTCTACTCGGAGATTCTTCAGGACAACTTTGTCGCCCCAGGCTCTATTGATGTCAGAGAGCTTGAATCCAGAGAAGTGGATCCGAAAAAGAGGCAAAATTGACCCTCCCGCACCTTCCCTAATCACGGTTTCCCAATTCCCTGATCCGATAATTTGCTCACCAATAATAGTGCCCGTCGAATTTCCATGTTTAAAAAAGAGCCCCGAAAGAGCGTTATTTCCCTTGGGTATTTTGAGCTCTCCAATGATGCGATAAGTGGCAGGTGAGGAGAGAGTCCCGAGGAGGTTTGAAAACCCGAGATAAGCATTTTTTGTCCCTCTTTTAATTTCGTAAATTGTCCCTTCATCATTTTGAAAATTAATATCGACTCCAATAACTTCCTCTGGAGTTAACTTCCCATCTTCCGGAGTGTAATCTAGGGCAATATGTCGCTCTGTACTCTCAGCCCCTACCCCAACAAATTCGCCTAAGGTTCGGGCACTTGTCCTTCCTTTTTCCCGCTTGCCACCCGTTTTTTCAACCACATTCTCAACCGGACTTTTTAAGCTAATTTTACCCTCACTGTCATACCTAACCATAACTTCCAAATCATCACCATTCCTCCGGACGATAAACCCAGCGCGAGATCTTCCGCTCTGCATCACTCTGGAAGGTAGCTCACGTGCGTTGGCAAGCTCTGGATCTTGTTCGATCTTCTTGAGAAGCACCTGAGCTCCTTGAGCTTCTTCAAGATTCCCGGATTTTGTAAGACTCAGAATTTTTCCCTTAAGAGCTTTTTCCATTTTATCTGCCAGCATCACGGTTTTAAGCGCCCAATCTTTTTCAATACTAAATCGAGCTTTCAAGTAGGTCCGTCTTGGGCCTTGGAGAATTTTAGAAGCGGCCGGAGGAACAGGAGGCATTGGCCAAGTTTTTTCTTCAATCAAGATCCCCTCATTCTTAATAGCGACTGCTTTATCCAAGGTCCCCTGTTTTTGGGCCTGTTTCTGCAATTTAGATAAAGCAGTTAGATAACGTTGATTCAAGGTCCCAAGCTGTTTGTCGCGGCCCTCATTTGCCTCAAGGACAGCCGCTTCATAAGAAAACTGCAAATCTTCAATACTCAATGCCGGAAGCCAAACCGTCATTGAGGCAAAGACCATCGTTTCTTGTTTTACTGGATATTTCATATTTTTAAAAGTAGCCTTCTTTCTTTCGGTCTTCCATCGCTGTTTCAGATCGCTTGTCATCTGCACGATTGCCACGCTCGGTCTGACGCGCCGCAGCGACCTCTTCAATAATCTGCTCCATCGTGTCTGCGCTGCTTTCAACCGCCCCAGTAATCGTAGCATCTCCCATCGTCCTAAAACGAATCTTCTTAACCTCAACCGTTTCACCCTCCCGCGGCTGAACAAATTCCGAAACCGACAAGATGACTCCATTTCGGGTCACTGTTTCGCGCTCATGGGCATAGTAGAGACTTGGCAATTCGATTCCTTCACGATGCATATACATCCAAACGTCCATCTCGGTAAAGTTGGACAAGGGAAAGACCCTAAAGTGCTCTCCTGATTGCTTGCGCCCATTGAAAAGATTCCAAAGCTCAGGACGCTGATTTTTAGGATCCCACTCTCCAAAATCATTTCGGTGGGAAAAGAAACGCTCTTTTGCCCTCGCCTTCTCCTCATCACGACGGCCGCCGCCGAGAACCGCATCATATTGTTGCTCCTCGATTGTTTCGAGAAGGGTCACTGTCTGAAGCTTATTGCGCGAAGCATTAGCACCTGTCTCTTCCACTGCTGTTCCCTTATCAATTGAGTCTTGGACTAAACCCACAAATAATCGTGCTCCTATTTTCTCTGCGTAGGCATCACGGAAAGCAATGGTCTCCGGAAAATTATGCCCAGTATCAACGTGAACGAGAGGGAAGGGAATCCGCGCCGGATAAAAGGCCTTCCGCGCTAGGTGAGCCATCACAATGGAATCTTTACCAGCCGAGAAAAGAAGGCCCGGATTCTCGAATTGCGCCGCCGTCTCACGGAGAATAAAAATCGCCTCTGCTTCCAATTGGTTGAGATGACTTAAATTGTAATTAGACATTTGTTAACTAAGTTTGTCAGATTAATCAGGTTTAAGGCCCTGAGGTGGCTTTATGGTCAGTTCAGAGTCCTGGCAAGAGTGTTTTAATCTTTTTCACTGCTGCTGAAGGCTCAAGCTCTTCCGTATTAATCAGCAAATCAGGACAATCGGGTTCTTCAAAACCGCTATCTTTTCCAGTAAACTGTTTGATTTTTCCATCAACAATATTAGCGTCCAATTGGGATCTCGGGAAGCACAGGTTTCAAATGAAGCGTGGATATAGATTTCAACAAAAGAATCCCCGACTACCTTCTTTGCGAGCTCCCGGAGGGCCCCTTTCGGCGTAATCACTCCGACCACCACGATCACTCCTTGCAAAGCAAACATTTTAGCAACTTCCGCAACGCGCCGCACATTCTCAGATCGATCTTCATCACTGAATCCGAGATCCGAATTGAGGCCGTGTCGAAAATTATCACCGTCGAGAATGACCACAAAGCGTCCTTCGTTATGAAGTTCCCTTTCCAAGGCAGCCGCAATTGTAGATTTGCCTGCGCCACTGAGTCCATACATCCAAAGAACCATGCCTTTTTGCCCAAGAAGATCTTCTTTTTCGCCAGAAGACACGAAGCGATGAAACTGGGTATGAATATTATTGGCCATCTAACAACGGTATTAAAAATCTCATATTGGGTCCCTAGCGAACCACAAATTTTTCCTGAAGAATTTTGACGAGTCGCTCGGTTCTTCTCCTTGCTGCTGTCTCTGAAAGGTGTTGGGGTGAATCTCGGAAATTGATTTTTTCCGTACTTACACCAAAATCATCTTCATAAATCACCGGCATGATTTTCTCAACATCGTTAAGAAATTTTGATCGATCTCGACGGACCAGATGTGCGTTTCCCTCATCGCTATAAACCCATGGCAATCCATAAATAATTTCTATTTTGCGCTCCCGGGCAACTGACACCAAATCCTTTAAAAGTTTCTTGGCAGACTCCGACAAGCTTTCTGGCGAAGAGTTACGAGCAGCAAGCCCGGAAGTGACCGGTGTCGTTAACAAGCCACCCTTGCGCATATCTCTAAGCTGATATCGATACATTGGCCGCCCCATCAATATTTTCCCAATCACCCCGAAAATATTCGAGGCCCCAGGCCTCAGGCTTGCCAGGTGAAAACTTGAAGTCGCACCATCCCAATTTAAAATTTCTCGCTCCCCAATCGCATGAGAAAATTGGACCCCAAGCGCCGCCTCCATCTCGCTATCAGCTAACAACTCCGGTTCTAGCATCACAAGTAACGTGTCCCCCTTTTTCGCCTTGGAAAGTGCAAAGCCAGTCAAAGCATCAGCTCCCATTCCCGCATGCAATCCAAAATTCACGAGCCGGCAACCCAATTCACGATCAGCATATTCAGCGTCAATTCCAAAACCGGTTGCTGATCCACCAAGACAAATAATCACAGGAGTCTCTTTCGATTTTCTTAACGAATCCATCCATTCTGATTTGGCGGCGGCGGCGGCCTTCCAAAACCGCATTTCAGGATTCCACTGTGTCGTCTGATAATACGAAAATATTGTTGCTACCAATAAGGCAACGCACGCGATTGCGATCATTCCTGCTGGATGACGATCACTAAAACTGGCGCGAATCATTCGCAGGAACTTAGAAGGCAAAATAAATGAAATCGTTGTTCGAGATTGGGGACAAAATTACCGTCAGAAAAATTAGAATAGCTGCTGCCCCTCTGGTTCGGAGAAATCGATAGGGCTCACCTTGTCTTCTTAATGACCACATCTCGAGGCTAATGACACAAACGACAATTCCCAAGATCCCAAAAACATCGAGACCATTAGGAGATAAGCAGGCTGCAATAAATGATCGGACTGCCAAGCCATCGTAAGAGGCAGGATTCAGAAGCAACCCAAGCTTGCGGAATAATTCCTGCGTATTGGTCTCATAAAAACAAAGCCACGCTAGGAAAACACAAAGATGAGTTAAAAGAAAACCAACTGCACGAGGTAGATTTACCTTCATCGGCAAACGATAGACCAAGAGGAAAAAACCATGCATTCCTCCCCAAATCAAAAAGTTCCAACCTGCTCCATGCCAGATCCCCGAAATCGCGAATACAATTAGAAGATTCGCCGTCCAAAATCCAGTGCGTGAACCTCCTAAAGGAAGATAAATATAGTCCCTAAACCAGGTGCTCAACGTCACATGCCAACGGCGCCAAAAGTCAGCAATATTTGAAGCCCCGTAGGGGCTTCGAAAATTAAGCGTCAGCCTTATTCCAAGACATTGAGCGACCCCCAAGGCCATGAGACTATATCCGCAGAAGTCGAAATAGATGCGAAAACCAAACATCACAGTATCCAGCCAAACCAAAAAAGGATTTGTTCCAGAATGGACCAGCGGGGTTAAGGCCAAATTGTCAGCCAGACAGCGCTTGAAAAAAAGACCGAGGATAATCCAAGTCAATCCGGTTTCGACCGCTTTTTTGTCCCAGCGAAAACGAAATTTTTCGAGCTGGGGGAGAAGCGTCTCACGTCGTTCAATCGGGCCAGCAACAATCTGCGGGAAAAAGCCCGCAAAATTCAAAGTGTTTAATGGACTCGGTAGGGGTTGGCTTCGCTTCAAGGTATCGACCGCAAAGGAAATCAACTGAAAGGTGTAAAAAGAAATCCCAACGGGAATGATAACATTGGTAAAAGAACGGCTTTCAAGGCCAAGGATATCATTCCCCAAAAACCCACCATATTTGTAAAATAATAGAGGTGAAAGTTGCAGAGGGATCAAAAGCCATAACCACTTTGCACGACGCTTCTGAGACGAATCGGTTTTTAAAATAAGATGTAAGCCAAGGTAAGTGGTCACACTAACCGCAGCAAAAATTCCCAGTGACAGGAGGCTCACACAACCCAAAAGGACAAGCCCCGTGATCGCGAGTGCAGCCCGATCGTAATGACCCGGATCAGGGCGCATTACCTTCACTACAACCACGCGGATAACCAAAATCGCCAAAAGAGAAACTGCTAGGATTCCCCAAAACCTGACGTCCGCAAAATTCATGGATAAGTCACTTTCCGCTGCAATCCCTAACCATCACTTGACGAAAGAGATGCCATAGAAAAACCGAGTTATAGACCGCATAACGTTTAAAGAGTCGACGTGGTTCGCAAATAAAACGGTAAAGCCAAAGCACTCCAAATCTTCCCATCCAGTCCGGAGCATCGCTTTTGGTTCCGGCATTGACATCAAAGGCAAACCCGACCGCCAAAATCGCACCGGCCTTGATCTTCTTCTTATTACGATGGACCCAATCCTGCTGCTTTGGAGTTCCAAGTCCCACCCACACCAGATCTGGCTTTAATTGATTGATCTCCTCGTTGATCGCACCTTCATCGGTGTTTTTGAAATACCCATCATGCGAACCCACTATCTTGAGGCCAGGGCGCTTCTCTTGCAACTTCCTTAAAAGCTGAGTCAAACAGTCCTGAGAGGCTCCCAAAAAATAATGAGTCAAATCTAGATCAGCATTGCGAATGAAGTAATCAAGAAAGGCAGGACCATAGACCCGCTCATTGCCTCTCGCTCCCAACCAACTCACCGCCCATGTCAGGATTTGGCTGTCAGGGACAAACCAATCAACCATTGAAGTCTGCTCCCGGAAGTCCTCGTCCACTTTTCGCATCGCGACAATATGAACGTTCGTAAAATCAATAGACCACGGTAACTCTGAATCATGGCGAATCTGATTTTCGATCCGCCCAGTAAGATCGGCTGCATCCGTCACCAGACACGAAGTGGTGATGACCTCGATTGTCTTCTCCGGAGTCACAATCGTCTATTTCGATGTATTGCTAGCACAGGCCTCGTAAATTTCTCCTAAGATATCGTTAATAGAATATTTGTAGCTCCAATCTGGGTAGTGATTCTGGAATTTTTGGACATCACTGATATACCAAATATGATCTCCAACCCGATTATCCTCGAGATAGGTGGAGTCGAGCTTATTTCCTGAAAGCTCCTCACCGATCCGAATCGCCTCCAGCATTGAGCAGTTGGAATGGCGGCTGCCACCCATGTTGTAAACTTCTCCCACCCGCGGATTCTCATAGAAGTGCAGAAATGCGGAAACCAAATCGTGCGCGTGAATATTATCGCGGACTTGCTTCCCCTTATATCCAAAAATTCGGTATGGCCGTCCCTCCACAATACACTTCATAAGGTAAGCCAAGAAACCATGAAGCTCAGCCCCAGCATGGGCAGGACCAGTGAGACAACCCCCACGGAAGACACCAGATTTCATTCCAAAATAGCGACCATATTCCTGAACCAAGACATCCGCTGCCACCTTACTGGCCCCAAACAAAGAGTGTTTGCATTGATCAATCGACATCGATTCATCAATTCCGACATGGAAGGGATGTGACTTTTCAATTTCCCATCGTTCCTCTAATTCCACCAAAGGAAGATGATTCGGTGTGTCACCATAAACTTTATTCGTACTCGTGAAAATAAAGACCGCCTCCGGACAAATTTGGCGGGTAGCCTCAAGCAGATTTAAAGTGCCATTCGCATTTACCCCAAAGTCGGTGAACGGCTCCTTGGCCGCCCAATCATGCGAAGGCTGTGCGGCAGTATGAACAATCAATTCGATGTCCGATCCAAACTCCTCAAAGACTTCTTTTACTGCTTCGAAGTCACGGATATCCACCTTGCGGGGACGGTAGTTTGGAAGCTTTTCTTGAAGTTCAGAGTTGGTCGAATCGGTTGACGCTTCCTGCCCAAAAAAGTAAGCGCGGAGGTCATTGTCAATTCCAACAACCGTGAACCCCGCTTCATGGAGAGCCTTAGTGGATTCCGATCCAATCAGTCCGGCTGAGCCAGTAACAACTGCGATTTTCATTTTGTTAATTTTTTTAATAACTTCATTCCTGCGACATCGAAACTGCGTGGCCATGTTCCACCAGAAGAGCGTGTTGCCGAGCCACTTCTAGGTCGTTCGCCACCATTTCGGCACACATTTCTTCGACTGTGATTTCCGGGACCCATCCCAGCTTTTCCTTGGCCTTAGTCGGGTCACCTAAAAGAGTTTCCACTTCCGCCGGGCGGAAATAGCGAGGATCCACCTTCACGATGACGTCACCTTCATTCACCGCGGGTGCTTTCTCGCTATCCCGCGATTTTACCGTCGCGATTTCATCAATTCCTTCGCCAGAAAATTCGAGTTTGATCCCAGCTTCACGAGCCGATAATTGAACGAACTCTCGGACAGAAATCTGCTTTCCTGTCGCAATCACAAAATCATCAGGCTCGTCCTGCTGGAGCATCATCCATTGCATCCTCACATAATCTTTGGCATGCCCCCAATCGCGTAAAGCGTCCATATTTCCAAGATACAGGCACGCTTGAACTCCTTGCGAAATATTAGCGAGTGCTCGGGTAATCTTACGAGTTACGAAAGTTTCGCCGCGACGTGGCGACTCGTGGTTAAACAAGATTCCGTTGCAGGCATACATCCCATATGATTCGCGGTAGTTCACTGTGATCCAGTAAGCATACATCTTCGCCGCAGCATACGGTGAACGGGGATAAAATGGGGTTGTCTCTTTTTGAGGCACCTCCTGAACCAGACCATAAAGCTCAGAGGTCGATGCTTGATAAAATCTGGTCTTTTTCTCCAAGCCCAAAAATCGAATGGCTTCCAAGAGCCGAAGCGTTCCGATAGCATCAACATCCGCAGTGTATTCCGGTGACTCAAAGGAAACTGCAACGTGAGATTGGGCCCCCAGATTGTAAACCTCATCTGGTTCTACTTCGCTGATGATACGCGTTAAATTTGAGGTATCAGAAAGATCGCCATAGTGTAATCTGAAGCGACCATCCTCAACCTGCGGATCTTCATAGATATGATCAATTCGCTCCGTATTAAAAGAGGAAGCCCGTCGCTTGATTCCATGGACCTCATAACCCTTTTCCAGCAGAAGTTCTGCAAGATACGAACCATCTTGTCCGGTCACTCCGGTGATAAGTGCTTTTTTCATAAGTTATTTTTTTAAAGTCGTGCGACCCCGTCGCCTAATGCTTGAAGAAAATCATCGTAAGCATTCACTAAACCATCCTCTAACGAGATCCCTGCTTTCCATCCGCTCTCCGTCAACCGCGACACATCCAAAAGCTTTCGAGGAGTGCCATCCGGCTTAGAAGGGTCAGTCTCAATCTCCCCCTCAAAACCCACCGTGTTCGCCACCAGGCTAGCTAGCTCAAGAATCGTCACATCTTTCCCCACTCCTAAATTAACCCAATCAGGTGGATCCTCTAAATCAAGAAGGTGGAAACAAGCTGCCGCGAGATCATCAACATGGAGAAACTCACGACGAGGCGTGCCGCTCCCCCAGATCACCACCTCCGAATCACCCCGCTCCTTCGCCTCATGAAAGCGTCGAATTAAAGCGGGAATGACATGGGAATTCTCGGGATGGTAGTTGTCTCCCGGTCCGTAGAGATTGGTTGGCATTGCCGAGTGATACTTTAATCCATATTGAGCTCGGTAGTGCTGGCACATTTTAAGCCCTGCGATCTTGGCTACTGCGTAGGCTTCGTTGGAAACTTCCAGCGGGCTCGTCAAAAGGCAATCTTCCGGCATCGGCTGAGGAGCCATCTTGGGGTAAATACACGAACTACCCAAGAAAAGGACTCTCTCGACCCCAGCTTGCCGAGACCCTTCGATCAGATGAGTGGCAATCGTGAGATTCTCATAAATGAACTCCGCCGGATAAGTCGCGTTCGCATGGATCCCGCCCACTTTTGCGGCTGCAATGATGATCTGATCGGGCTTTTGATCCTCAAGCCACGCTCGGCACTCCGCTTGATTGAGGAGGTCAAGTTCCTCCCGCCCAGCCGTTAAGATTTCATAACCACCACGAAGCTGGGCTTCCCGAACCAAGGCCGATCCAACCATTCCTCGATGACCTGCAATAAAGATTTTCATAGTTAAGAGATGCGAATATTTAATATTGGCGGCTTATCAAATTGAAAATTTTAAGCCTAAAAACGCTACCGCCCTTGGTCAGTCACTTACGCCGAAAGTGAAACCTTTTTGAGGGTTATTGAATGGACTAAGACGAGTAAACATCCGAGCTGTTTAGAGAGAGACGCATAAAACCGAATTTTGTTCAATTAAAAATGAACTAGGTGGAGTCTCCTTCCTGCCAACCCGCGGGAATCTCTGGCCCCGCTAAAATTAAGGAATACAGACTGACCTCGATAGTTTGTTGCTCTCCTAAAAATTCTAACAATAACCCCACCCGTTCACCTCCAGGCCTCACCTCAACCACTTCACCCGACATTCCTTTAAAGGGACCTTCCGCAATTTCAACTTCCTCCCCAGCTGCGACCTTCCAATCCACCACAATTTCCTCGTCACCAGAATCTACCTTCGCCACCTCCTCTTGAAGGCTCTTCACGAAATCTGCTGGCACCTCTGGGACCTTGCCTCCGAAGCCAATAATCTTGCTCACCCCTCCCGCATATGTGACTGCTCTGCCCATCTCAACCAGTGAAAAACGCGCCAATAAATAACCAGGAAACAAAGGTTCTATCCACCACACCCGGCCTCGCCGCGTCGTTTTTTGATATTTAAGACGCGGCAAAAAAACCTCCACTCCATCAAGTCGTCGCAAATTAGCCGCCGCCAATTTCTCGCGCTTCAACTGCGTTCTAAGAACATACCAAGCTGCTTGATCGTTCATAAGTTTAGCGGCCTAGAAATTTCTGGATGATTGGCAATAAAATGCGCGACCGCTTCGACCACCGGCCCAATCTCTCCAACCGCCCCGCATAAAAGTCCGACTTCGCATCACCGGGCATTTTGTGGACCATCGCTTTCAAATTTGCGAGTTTCTCCTCACCACTCGCTAGGTGCGGCCTCACCTGCTCCTTTATGAATCCTCCCACCAATTGCTTGAGTTCCACATCAGGCTCGTAATACACCCGGCGACCGAGTTCTCCCTCGACTTCCCGGACCGCACCCAGCTTTCGAAGCATTTTAAGTCCTTGGCTTGTAGAACCTTTACTAATTCCCAGACGGCTCACCAAGTCGTCCAGCGACAGAGCCTCTTGCGTGACATAAAGAAGACCGTAGATCTCCCCAATTGACTTTGGAAGACCTAGCATCTTGACCCCATCACAAAAGAAACCAATGACCTGAGCTTCAAATTCGCTCAAACCAGTTTTTTCACCCACCTCGCCAGACATGACGTAATTGTAGTTTAAAAACTACTAGTGTTCAATTTAAAATGAATTAACTTACTTCCCAGGGATCTTTGGCTTTACCTCCTTGCCAGAGTCATCAACCGGATAATTTGCCCCACATTTCTCGAGCTCCTGGATCATATCGGCCATCATCTTTTTCAGCAAAGTCGATTTTACAGCCGCCAAGTTCCGCTCCTCGAATGGATCGTTCGCCAGATGATAAACCTCATAATTTCCACCACTAAACTGTACCCGGTTGCCTGTGGTCTTCGTCTCAGGCAGTGCATGATAAATCACCTTATAATCGCCATCACGCCACACCGTGAAATAGTTGCTGCGATGTGGCCCGTGTGGATAGTGCATCAAGAATTGCTCTTTGCGCGCGCCATCTCCCTCACCCGTCAACAGGGTTTGTAACATGGATCCATCGATTTTATGATGCTCAGGTTTCTTTGCTCCCACCGCTTTTAGTAACGTCGGGAAGATATCCTCTACCGAAGCAACCTGCGGCTGAATCACACCTGCCGGGATTGCCAGAGCTTTCTGGGCCGCCAAGTCATCGTTCCGCTTCGCCCATGACGCGATGAAGGGCACACGCATTCCACCCTCATAATGCGCACCCTTTTTACCCCGCAACGGTGCCGCACAAGCCACCTCGTGTTGATGTCCCAAAGGGGCATCAGAACCATTGTCACCAAGGAAAATGACAAGCGTATTCTCCGCCACTCCCAGCTCTTCGAAACAATCCAGCATGTCTCCCAGCGACTTATCCATGCCTTCAATCAAGGTCGCAAAAGCCTGCGCATTTTTAGGCTTCCCGGACCTCTCATAATTCTTCGCAAACCGCGGATCTGAGTGGAAAGGGGCGTGCACCGCGTAATGAGCAAAGTGAAGAAAGAAAGGCTTTCCATCCTTCACTGACTGAGCAACCCGCTTCTTCGCTTCCAACGTCAGCGCCTCTGTCAAAAATGTCTCGCTCCCGTGATACTGTTTCAAATGCGGGACCGCGTGCGACCTTCTCTTGGTCAACGCTCCATACCCTGCCTTGCCATAATAACTGCCAGGCGCCCCAAAAGCCGCCCCACCCACATTCTCCTCAAAGCCAACGTTCAAAGGCTCCTCGCCCTCGCTTCCCTTCGGCCCAAGATGAGCTTTTCCCACGTGAATCGTCCGATATCCTTCCTGAGCCAAAACGCCAGGCAAGGTCACCTCCCCTTTCTTCAGTCCCTTCCAATTCCACTCCTGAGGACCAAATTTACCTCGATTATTCGACGATGGGTTAATCCAATTCGTTGCGCCATGTCGGGCCGCATTCTGCCCGGTCAACAGAGAGATCCGAGAAGGTGAACACACACTCATGGCATAGAACTGATTAAATCTCACACCTTGCTTCGCCAGCCGTTCCATAGATGGCGTCCGATAAAATTTGTTCAGCGGGTAGCGCTTCGGGTTTCCTTTGCTATCCGTCAAAAATGCCACCGAGGTGTCCATCACACCCATATCATCCACTAAAAACACCATGATATTTGGCTGATTTTTTGCCTGTAAAGCGTTGAAAAACAAAAAGATGAAGAGAAATTGGAATTTTTTCATGAAGGGCGAGTTTTTGAAGCGTTAATAGTTTTTGGTGAGGCTTTTACAATTTTTACACAATAAATCCAAATCCCTGAAGAAAAGGAATTCCCAGAGCTTTTTTAGCAACGCTGTGGGCGTTGTCGAGAAGACAGCGAGCGGGAAATTCATGGTGAGAGCAAGAAAGCGAAAGATCCCAACCAAGGAACAGTGAAAAACAGCAGGAACCTTGGAAGCAGGGACACCTCGTCTCGAAAAGTTGGCGAAACTTTACCTAAAGGAAGCTCCCGTCCTCCTTGTTGACATCCCTGATCCCCAGCTCCACGCCGCAGATCGAGCTAGAGCAGCATTTTACAGCAGACATAAAAAAGCACCTAAATTCGAGTTTGGTGAGGTTGTGGCAGCAGGATTAGAATCTTTGAGACTGAAGTCACTTAGAGAGAAATTACCCTCGATCAAAGAATCTATAGCTTGGTTCCACGAATACAGAAGGACTCCAGATGCTAAGAATCGAGGACTAGGGACCGTTTTCGGCGAAAGAACTTAGAAAAGAGGAACGAGCCATCAAAAGATTATTCGAAAGAGCTGCTAAAGGAGTTCCAGAAGAAACAAGACAGGTAAGCATAGAGAGTGTGCTAAATAAATCAGTAGGAGAGCTTTTCGATGGGACATTCTTTGTAGAATCTACCAAAGAAGGGTGGTTTGAATTCTGCGATAATCATCTGAATGAGCTGAAGACCCATGGCTGGGAAGGCCCATGGGAGCCTCCACACGATCGGCAGAGGCAATGATGCTGCGGACATTTTGCGCTGACGTGATTAAACACAATCGAGCAAGGCTCTCTCCTGCCGTCTACCAACCCGCTTCAAGACCTTCCGAGAAATCATCGTTATAAGAGAGACCCGACGGCAAAAATAACCTACCAGACTCCCGATAAAGTAAGATCCCTGTTTAAGTTTTTATGCGAAGACGCAGAAAATAATCCAGTAATCAAAGATAAGAGAAAAAAGGGGGAGTTCCATGACCTACTTCCATATCTCGCATTGGTATACTTCTCTGGAAGGAGGCAATCAGAAATAGGCTACTGGGATAAGGCTCACCGAAGATTAAATTGGAGCCAATTTAAAAACTGGTCAGAGCCTTCAGAAGTGTCAGATGGATACTTGTTTACTATTCCAGCTTTCGACGAGCAGGGGCGACGGCGAGGAAAAAAAGACCATCCGACTCCAGCAGATCTTCATAAGGTCGGATATCAATGGTTGAGATACTACTTCGAAGGATTGAAAGGGAGAGCGACTACCAAACGAAGGAGATATCTGGTTCTCACCGACTTATATGAAGAGGATCAGAAAAAAGTTCGAGTTCGAGAAGAACGACATCCGACACACATTCGTTTCTGCTGCGATAAAAGCTTATCCGAGGGATTCATCTTACTGGCATAAGCATTGTGCGCACACGGAAGGTGTCGCGATGCGAGATTACCAGAATCTAATGTTAAGCAGACCAGAGGCCGAGGAATTCTTCAGAATTGATCCTGTAAGTATCGTTGGATGGAATGATGTCACCCGCAGACTTGTTCGACCCCGATGGAATAGAACATCGTTCGAAGGTATAAGGAAGAGTATCGATCCGATGAGATTGATTGGGATGAGACGTAATCTACGCCGGAACCGAACTCAAAATATGCCTCATCACATCACCCCCAGAGGAGGGAGAAAGAGGTCTTTAGCCGTAGGCTGATTAGGGAGAGTTGAGAAATCGGGTTGCTTGGAAAAACATCCACCATTCAAACTACCTAATTCAGGTTTTGCCATATAGGCCGCTACCTTTTTATGAGTCTTGAATCAAATAATTGGTGTTTTGATTACCTAAGGAGGAACAGAAGTCGCACCACCGATGGGAACCAATCCCATTTGCGGCCAGAATCAGGCCCAGTGCCGCCTTTCACTCTCACCATGAACTCCGCCATGTGAGCGGCTGGGTCGTCATAGAAACGGCTGCTGCGCTTGAAACCAATCGCAAGATGTATGTGACCACAATTCTCTTTCAAAAAATGACTGCGCCCAACGCCAGCTTCGTGAATTAATAAATGATGAAACTCAGGCTCGCGATTCCCTTCCACCACGAATCTTATACGATGCCTTGAATGTTTGGATAAGGCCCTTCGCACTCTTGGCTCGATACAAATAGCCAGATTCATTCGGGGCAGTGGAAGAGAATCTATTGTACGAGGACTTGGGACGAATGTCGCGCATCGTAAAAAAGAGGTGGAACTCGTTATTAGAAGCCAGCCATTTGATTAGATTGAGTTGTTCTCTATAGGCTTCGTTTCTCATCTTGTGTTTAAATAGCTTATAAAGGCTTAACGTTTGTAGATAGCTGTCGCATTAGAATCAAAGCCCTGCGTCTCTTCCTAAAGTGTTTTCTGAACCGCAAATGGGGGTCGCAAAATCCCCTGCCGTCCACTCTCAAAGGTTGATCAGTCTCAGGCGGAGACCTTAATGCTTAGTGATAATATGAGGCACAGAGTAGAATTCTACTCGCCCTCAGTTTTTTTGATGCCGAGAGAATCGGCAAATTTTTTGCCGACTGTGACCATAGCCTCTGGACTGAGAACTCGTAGCAGCTCTAGCATTCTGACTTGGGTTGTGCTGGCTGCTCCTTTGGGCCTTCCAGCTTTACGGCGAAGTATGAGATTCTCTGGCATAACAAGCTTTACACCTAGCCTTCGAAAACATGTAAGGCTTCCGCAATTTAAATGAAAAAAAATCAATAAAATTTAAAGAATCGCCAAATCACCCGCTTATTAAAAAAAGATGTAAAGCGGTATCCCTGTAAGCTCAACGATTCCCAATCAAGGCTCTGTCATCGGTAAGGCCTTATCGCGAGCCGGGGAAATTATCGTCCCTGAATAAAAATTAATAAAAATGCAGGGCGGCAGTTCATAAGAATGCCTCATCAGGTGTAAAAAGGATTTATGAATCCACATTTGAGCGGCGTAAAATTAATGCCCCTAATTCAAAAACAAAAATATGGAGAAGAGCTACTTGTCAAATTTCTGAACTCTGGAGAATACAAGAAACGAATCCTCCTCACGCAAGCCGCTAAGCTCCAGGAAAGACCTGTTCTTAAAACGTTTCACTGGCCTATATCGTCACAGACAAAAAATAGGTCGAAAATTTTCCACGGTCACGCAACCGCAATAGAAACAGTTCTTGAGAGGGATGGATTTAGAGAGAAAGAAATCAGATTAGAAATGACCAAGGTCATGGACCTCGCTGGCCGCTGGGAATTTATCATACAAAGCAATGAAGAGCGTGGACATCTAGTCTCTTGTTCCATCTCCAATAAGCTGCGCGGACAAGGACTCTTTAAAAAAATGGTCGCTGCAATCACAGCTTATGCATTCAACGAACTGAAGCTGAAGTGCAGTCACTGGGCCGCGCAGCG
>CAJIZY010000013.1 GCA_905181965.1 Akkermansiaceae bacterium | reverse complement strand
GAAGTTTTTGCCGGGATTTTGAGAATTGATGCCTTGGTCAACTGCGCCGGCATCGCATCGATCGGTAAAGCGGCTGACACCACTCCTGAAGAAATGGATCGGATTTATGGAGTAAATGTGAAAGGAATTTATCACTGTATTCACTTTGCGATTCCGAAAATGATTGAAAGTGGGGGAGGAGCGATTGTGAATATGGCTTCGATGGCGGCGAAAGTGGGAATTCAGGAGCGCTTCGCTTACTCGATGTCCAAAGGGGCAGCGGTGTCGATGACACTATCGGTCGCTAGAGATTATTTAGCGGAAGGAATTCGTGCGAACTGCATTTGCCCGGCTCGAATTCATACTCCGTTTGTTGATGGTTACCTCGAGAAAAATTATCCCGAAGAGGAGAGGGCCGGAATGTTCCAAAAGCTTTCAGAGTACCAGCCGATCGGCCGGATGGGAAAACCTTCTGAGGTGGCGGAGTTGGCGGCATTCTTGTGTTCGGATAAAGCGGCCTTTATTACGGGTTCCGCATACGATATCGACGGTGGCGCAACTCTCTTAAGATAGAAAATTTAGACTAATGAAATTAACCCGATTTTACGAGAATGGTGCGGTTGTGCCTGGTGTTTTTGTTTCCGAAAACGAGATCCTGAATTGTGCTGACTTTGGCGAGGACTGGGGGGAAGCGTTTTTTGAAAACGATGGCTTGAAAAGGCTTGAGAATTTTCTGCAAGAGCAAGGAGATTCGTTGCCTCGGGTGAATGCCGGAGGTGTGACTCTGGCGCCGGCAGTGGCCCGGCCTTCAAAAATTGTTTGTATTGGATTGAATTATGCTTCGCACGCCGAGGAGGCTGGGATGGAAGCTCCGAGTGAACCGATTGTGTTTTTTAAGGCTACGACGGCTTGGGCTGGTCCGAATGATGATATCGTGATCCCTCGCGATTCAAATAAAACGGATTGGGAAGTAGAGTTGGCGGTGGTAATTGGAAAGCGGGCAAAGTACGTGAGCGAGGACGAAGCTTTGAATTATGTCGCCGGTTATGGAGTTCATAATGACTATTCTGAGCGCGAGTGGCAGTTAGAGAAAGGGGGGCAGTGGGTGAAAGGAAAATCAGCTGACACCTATGCGCCGTTTGGGCCTTATTTGGCGACCAGTGATGAGGTTTCGAATCCGAATGATCTGCGGCTTTGGTTAAATTTGAATGGTGAGCAGCTACAGAATGGCTGCACCTCTGATTTTATTTTTAATATCCAGCAAGTGGTGAGTTATCTGAGTCGCTTCATGACTCTTTTGCCGGGTGATGTCATCTCGACTGGAACCCCAGCTGGAGTTGGTTTGGGATTTGATCCGCCCGTGTATTTAAAAGAGGGCGATGTCGTCGAGCTCGGAATAGACGGCTTGGGAATGCAGAAGCAAATGGCTGTTAAGGAGCGCTAGAGGCATGAAAATTACTTCGGCAAAAGTCATTGATGTTCGGGTGCCGACATCGGACAACATGTTGGGTTCTGATCCTTTCCATAAGGCGCCGGATTACTCATCAGCTGTCCTGCATCTGGAGACCGATGGCGGGTTGCGGGGCGTGTCGGTGGTTTTTACAGTCGGGGCAGGGACTGATTGGATTGGTCATGGCATACAAGACCTCGCGACCTTAATCGTTGGGTCTACTTTAGAAGAGTTTTGCGAAGCCCCGGTCAAGCTCTACCGAAGGCTGAATGATCACCACCAATTACGATGGTTACATGATGGCGTGTTTCGTATGGCATGCGGGGCCATCATTAACGCAATGTGGGATTTATGGGCTAAAGCCGAAAAAAAACCACTGTGGAAGTTACTCGTGGATCTTAAGCCGGAATTTGTAGTGGGTTGTATCGACTGGAGGAATTTGAAAGACGCTTTGACTCCCGAAGAGGCCTTAAAGATTTTGGAGAAGGCAGGTGAAACAAAGGTGGATCGTGAGGAGGCGATGAGTGAGCTGGGGCCGAAAGCATACTGCACCGCTGGATGGCTTGGGCTGAGTGATGAGGCGATTCTAGCAACAGTTCGTAAGCTTCAGGGGGAAGGCTTTGACGCCTTCAAAGTGAAGGTAGGATTAAATTCTTCCGAGGATTTGGCTCGGCTTAAGTTCATGCGGGAAGCGATTGGAAATGATCAATCGCTGATGGTGGATGCTAACCAATTCTGGGGAGTGGGAGAGGCCAAGGAACATGTGTCGAACTACGGGCCGTTTGGATTGAAGTGGGTGGAGGAACCCATCGCGCGGGATGATGTTCTTGGGTATGTTGAGCTTTCGGAAAGCTTCAAAGAAGAATCGTTTCAGTTTGCTTGTGGTGAGCACGCGGCTTCTCCGGTGATTTTTAAGCAGCTTCTTAAAAGTAGAGCGGTTGGGTATTGTCAAATTGATGCCGTAAGGGTGTCTGGGGTAAATGATGTGATGGCGATCATTTTGATGGCGGCAAAGTTTGGTGTGCCGGTGTGTCCGCACGGGGGCGGGATCGCGCTTTGCAATATGATTCAGCATTATGGGATGTGGGATCAAATTGCGGTGAGCGGCCATTCCGAGACGCAGTTGGTGGAGTACATTGATTTTCTTCAAGATGCGGTTGAACAACCGGTGCGGATGAAAGATGGGCACTATGTGACTCCTGAGGCTCCGGGATGGGGGTTAGAATTCCGCGAGGAATTCCTGAGGGACCATACCTTTCCGGGTGGGAAAATTTGGAGTAGCCGACTGAAAGAAAAGTGTGGAGTTCACTTTGAATTTGAAACGGATTAGTATTTATCACGATGGATTTAGAGCTGAAAGGGAAAGTAGTCGTAATAACGGGTGGTTCTAGGGGGATTGGAGCGGCCTGTGTCGAGGGCTTCGCTGGCGAAGAAGCGATTCCGGTTATCGTAGGTCGGTCACTAGAAGATGGCCGCGCTCTTATTGAGAAATTGGGAAGGGGTTTGATGATTGAAGCAGAGCTCACTTCGGAGGAGGCTTGTGAAAAGGCAATCCTGAAAGTCATGGAGATATATGGACGGATTGACGGAGTGGTTCATAACGCAGGAGTTAATGATCGGGTCTCTCTGCGAAGTGGAGTGGATGACTTTGTAGACTCGTTACGAAAAAATCTTGTCCATGTTTATGCCCTCACTCACTTCGCCCTCGATGCTTTGATAGAGACGAAGGGCTTTATTGTGAACATCTCATCAAAGGTTCCTGAAACGGGACAGGGAGAAACTTCGGGCTACGCAGCTTCAAAAGGAGCGATGAATGCTCTCACGCGTGAATGGGCTCTTGATCTGGCGGAATTCGGGATCCGGGTGAACTCGGTGGCTCCTGCCGAAGTGTTGACACCAATGTATGAAGCTTGGGCGCAGGGAAAAGAAGATCCCGAGGGCTTTTTGACGGAAGTTTGCGAGCGAATCCCTTTGGGCCAAAGAATGACGAGCGTGGAGGAAATCGCGAATACGGTCGTCTTTTTGGCCTCCAGGAAATCCGGTCATACCACCGGGCAGATTGTTTATCCTGATGGCGGCTACGTGCACCTCGATCGTTCTTATTAGAACGAGCTGAAGTTCAGGGTCAAAACATTGAGCTCGTGAGAGTGAGATTACGAGAAAGTCGCCTCCTCGTTTTACCTGTTTTCTTAATTTGTGACGGGTTGCAATTTTTCGGGCTGAGGTCAGAGTCCCCTGAAATGATCGTTCTACTGTCACCCGCTAAGTCGTTGGACTATGAATCGCCGCTTTTGAGCAAACGTTCAACTAAGCCACGTTTCATTGAGAATTCCGCCGAACTGATTTCGCAATTACGCAAACTTTCGGTAGGGGATGTGGGTCACTTGATGTCGATCAGCGCTAATTTAGCGCAGTTAAATCATGATCGTTTTGCGACCTGGGAGACTGAATTCACCAAAGAAAACTCCCGTCCTGCAATTCTCGCTTTCACTGGCGATGTCTACCAGGGAATGGACCTAGATCAGTGGGATAAGGTGGATTTTGATTTGGCGCAGAAGCGGATTCGAATTTTTTCCGGGCTATATGGCGTGTTACGACCATTGGATTTGATGCAGCCCTATCGTCTGGAAATGGGAACAAAGTTCACCAATAGAAAAGGAAAAAATCTCTATGAGTTTTGGGGTGATTCGCTGACGAGGTCCTTGAATGCCGACTTGAAAAAATCGGGATCTGATTTTGTGGTCAATCTTGCTTCGAACGAATATTTCTCAGCAGTCAGAAAGAAGGATCTTAATGGAGAGCTTATCACGCCAGTCTTTAAAGATGAAAAGAATGGAACATTTAAAATCATCTCGTTTTTTGCGAAGAAAGCGCGGGGGATGATGGCGGACCATATCATACGCAACGGAGTCACTAGTCCGAAGGACTTACAGAAATTTAAAACCGCCGGTTATCGTTATTCGAAGCAAGATTCTGACGAATCCAAGCTTGTGTTCCTGCGCAAAGAAGGTGCTGCTTAACTAGTTGACGTAGGGACGGGCCTGTTTGATGGAGATCTTACCTGCCTCGGTAATTTTAAATTCGATCTCCATCGCGAAATTTCTATTGAACCGTTCGTTGTAGAGCGTTTTGAAGCGCGCATTGACGATTTGTAAATCCTCTACAAGATCCAGAACTTGACGCCGAGTGAGGACGGTTTCGCCCTCGGGGACTTGGTTGGAGTAACGAATATACTGGATCTCGAATTGGGAGTTCCCGAAAAGCTTGGCAGCGAGGAGCTCTTCTGGGGTGGAGTTGTCTTCGGGGTTGGTAACAAGATTTTCTCCGGCCTGAGCATTGAAGTAGTAGCCTTCCCAGTCTGGGTCGAAGATGTTTCTCGCGACGGCGACGCCATTGGCTTGCTCGTTTTTCTGATTGGGGTGAACGAGGACTCCCATGGCGGAAGAGAGGTGATTGATACGATAAAATTCGCGTTCTTCGTATGCGCGGTAGTTCCAAAGGCTGGCCCAGACTTGTTTGATGCTTTTGCTGATGTGACCCTCGTTGTCCTTATGAGTGAATGAGTCGTAAAGGCCAGCGCCATTGAAGCTGGTGGTATCCTCGGCATTGGCGCTGGAGCGAAGGCGCGGGGTGATGTCGGGGGGGGAGGTTGTTTTGAAGTTCGGTCAGTTCCTGATACATCCATGTTGGCATGGTGCTTTTATTTTGAATGCGATCGCGGAAGTTGGCTAAAAGTGATTCCCGAAGTGCGGGATTACTTTGAAAGTCCGCATTAGAGATCATCGCCGCCACCTCCGGGTAGAAGCGATTGTGAATCATAAATTCGTGGTAAAAATGGAAGGGGATTGCAAAGCCATCGGGTGCGTTGTTCGGGAAAAGTCGTCGCAACTCAGCAACGTTGGCCGCCTTTCCCCCAAAGGAATCGCTCTCGGAGAAAGCGACCCTTGAGAGTGCTGTGATTTTTGTTTCACTGAGATCACGGGGTGGGGAAGATGACTGGGTGGGGCGGATCGACTCAAAGTAGTCTTCGACTTCATCTTGGGTTGCAGCACGGATTTCGAAACCTCCTGCAGAAACTCGGTAGTAGATATTTTGACCTATGAGAGGTGCGATTTCGGGGTGGTTAGCGGCGTCTTCAATGTAGGAGTTTGGAGTGTCGTTTTGTTGGGCCTTGAGATTGACGTGCGAGAGTGGGGTCTGGGGAACTTCAGTGATAATGCCAGAGACATAAGTCAGGTCGTTTGGAAGATTCTTGAAGATAACAATGTCGCGGGCGGAAAGGGTTTCCCTTCCGGTTGAGGCAACAAGGCGTCCGAACGCTTCTTGTTGATTCATGGGCTGGTAGGTGGTGCTGGAGAAGAGATCGTCGGTCTCGATCGTATGAATTGAAGAGGCGTCGTAGAGGGCTTGGTTCGCCTTTTGGAGTTGGCGCTGGGTTTCGCTGGGGGCGTGGTAGGCAAGGCGGGAGATGAAAGGAGCATTCTTTGCGATTATTTCGTAAGCCAGTTCGATCCATTCGAAGGTAACGGGATCGGTCGGCCAGAATTCTAGGGTGTAAATTCCTTTGGAGCCATCGGGTGCAATGTAGTTATCGTGCGAGACGAGGGAACCGGCGAGATTTTGGCGATTTACGGCGCTAATATAGGTATTGCGCGTGAACTCGTTATAGTTCCGGGGGAAATTAAGAACGTTGATAGCGAAGTCGTAGTGGTGTTGGTTTCGATTGATATTAAAAAAGTAGAGTTCGGGCTTGGTTCGAATGTTTGTAATGAGGAATTTAACCTCCCTCACATTTTGAGCTCCGGGAAAATTGTCGCGCTTGGAGAGAGAGTTGAAGTTTTCCTCGGTGGCGAGAAAGATGTTGCCATCTCTGGTTGAAATAGGGTCGGCGGCATTGAGGCCATGCCCGAGTGCGAGCTCAGCGATATCGCTACGCCCATCGCCATCGGAGTCCAAGGGGGACCTGTTGGAAATCCGCTGAAGTTTGTAAAACCCGTTGGGCCGGGGTAAGACAGAGTCGCTAAGAACGGCGAGTTCGTTTCCGGACGACTGGAGGTCGACGGTTTCCCATGTGTTGAAGTCCCGTGACCGGAGCAGGCGAAAGTAGTGGGAGGGAGAAGGTTGGGAGCTGACCTCAAATTTCCCTCGCGCTCCGAGCGAAATGTCCTGCAGAACCTGCCCTGAAAGGGTGGTGATGAGGAATAGGGACAGAAGAACGCCTTTCATAGGGACGGTGCAAGAAGGACCCGAAAAGCCTTCGGGTCAATAGGCATCCACCTTATTTTTCACCATGGCAATCAATACGAGATCCAAGGCGCAGGTAAATTCTCCCATTCGCGATTGCCGGGGTGGCGTCGCTCCACTCGGATTCAGGGCCGGGGGAGAGGCTGGAACGTGACAATTCATCGTAGCCATCGGAAACATTGGCGGTGATCAATAGGCCTTCGCGTGAAAGGGCAATCAACTTGCCATCGGCAATGATGGGCGAGGCGTAAAAATTAGCCTGTAATTTTTGGGTCCAAACGACTCTACCCGATCTGGCCTCAAGCGCGGTCAGCACTCCGCCATCGGACAAAGCGAACACCGTTTTACCATTTGAAACGGGAGTTGGCACGTAGGGAGTTTTTCCTTTCATATGCCATGCTATTTCAGCGGAGTTTCCTTTTTCCGAGGGTGGGCTGACGGCAAAATAGACTCCGTTTTTACAGCCAACGGCGATGAGGGGTTCTTTGCTGGTTGATCCAGCGAGAACATTGATGGGGGAAACAATCGTTCTTTGTTTCATAGTGCCGGGAAGCGACCATTTCTCCTTGCCGGAAGTGAAATCGAGAGCAACCACTCCATGTGCTTGGCTCGCGAAGACCACTTCGAACCCGGTTGAGGTTTTGTAAACCAAGGGAGTGATGTAGCTGGTTTTTTCACCGCTTCCCTGAAGCCTTGTTTTCCAAGTCACCTTGCCGGACTTTGCAGAAATGGTAGCGATGAATCCGTCGTCCATGTGAATATGGGCGAGAACAATTTGTTCTAGGTGAATGACTGGTTGGAGGCTGAATCCATGTTGGGTTTTGACCTTACCGATTTCGTAATCCCAGAGCTTGGTTCCGGAATGGTCAAAGGCAGAAAGCATGGCTTTGTTATCGGTTCCGTTGAACCAACTGATGACGACGGTGTTGTCATTCACCGCGGGGCTGGCAGCCGCGGTGTTATTGAAACGGTGGAGATGGTAATCTCCCACGGCGAGAGGTTTACTCCAGAGGGTTTTTCCGGACTTGGCATCGAGGCAGAGCAAAGCGACGGTTTCCGTGTTACGGTTCTCACTGGTAATGAAAAGTTTGTCTTTCCAGATGACAGGGGAACTGGAACCCGGGCCAGAGAGTTTAGCTGACCACAAGAGGGTGTTTTCTCCGAGTTCGGTCGGAATTTTGGCGGAGGAAACTCCGGTGCCGTTTTCGCCTCGGAAGCGGGGCCATGTATCTTGAGCAAACGAGGAGAGGGCGAGCAGGGCGGAAAGAATACAGGGTTTCATGGGGGAAGGGAGAGAGATCTTTTTGGCTGGGTTTCAGGTAGAAGGACGGGAGGCTCTATGCTTTTCAGTGATCAAGCATAACTTTCAAGTGTTCTTTTTTCGCGTCTTAGAGATTGCAGGAAGAGTTTAGACAATATTGTGGAATATTGTCACGACTTCGTCTTGTTGCGATCTTGGCAGGGAGCCTTCTGTGTGATCTTGTTTCGTTGTGAAAATCCCCTTGGTGCTCTCTATTGTCTTGATCGCTGTTTTCTTTGCCGCCGGGGCAGGGAAAGAAAAAGAAACGACACTGCGCGTAGCGACTTTCGATCTCGATGTGACACCGCCGGTGGGCTCAGCAATGGCTTACACGATGGTGGGAAAGGATCCCGAGCTTTCGTTACGATGCCGGGGTGTCGTTATTTTAGGGGCCGGTAAACCAATTGTGATCTGCGCGATCGATTGGATCGGAGTTGCCAACGAAGGCTATGATCAATTTCGGGACGCCCTAGCAAAGGCTGCGGGCACGACACGTGACCGGGTGGCTCTTCACGCGCTCCATCAACACGATGCGCCGGGGTGTGATTTCACGGCGGAAAAGTTAGTAAAGAAATTTGGACTTAAGGGATATGAACGGACCAAGGGAGATTTTCATAGAGAGGTGATTGGGCGGACTGCAGCGGCTGTCCGGGAGTCACTTCCAAAGGCGCAGAAAGTGACTCATTACGGGTGGGGTGAGGCTGCGGTGGAAAAAGTGGCCTCGAATCGTCGAATTTTGGGGCCCGATGGAAAAGTGAGAGCGGTTCGTTACACGACGACGCGTGACCCGGCGCTGCGAGCGGAGCCGGAAGGTACGATTGATCCGGATGTGTCGTTGCTTTCTTTTTGGAGTAAGAATGAGCCCGTAGCAGTGCTAAGTTATTACGCTTGTCATCCTCAAAGTTATTATCTCACGGGGACGCCGAGTCCGGACTTTCCGGGTATTGCGAGATTCATGCGGGGGCAGGGGGTGCCCGACGCCTTGCATCTTCACTTCAACGGAGCGGGTGGAAATCTCGGGGCTGGAAAATACAACGATGGGAATAAGGAGAACCGCATGATTCTGGCAAATCGGATGGCCGAGGGGATGCTTAAGGCCTGGAATGCGACCAAGAAGTGGGAGGTTGGCCCGGATGGAATTCGTTTTGAGGTCGAGAAAGTGCGGCTCCCTCTGGCCAATCACCTTAAGGATGAAGAAAAAGTAATGGAGGCCCTTAAAAATCAACCGGGACGTGGGTATTTTGCAAACGTGGATCAGGCGGCTTTCATGCTTCGTCATAAGGCTGGAAGCCAAATTGATGTCTCATGTCTGTCCGTTGGGGATTCCCGGGTTCTTCATATGCCGGGCGAGTTGTTTGTAGAGTATCAGCTCAAGGCAAAGGCAATGCGTCCTGAGCTTAAGATCGCGATGGCGGCGTATGGTGAATATGGCACGGGCTATATCGGGACCGAAATTGGCTACAAGGAAGGAGGGTATGAGACCAGCCCATCGGCCAGTGCCGTAGGTCCAGGGTCGGAAAAAATTCTTACCGCAGCGATGAAAAAGTTGCTGTCAGTGAAGTCTCGGAAAAAGCAAGGACAGGCAGGTCCAAAGTCTCCCAAAGAGGCGATGGCAGGTTTCGAAACCCGTCCTGGTTTTGAAATGCAATTGGTCGCTAGCGAGCCTCAGATACACGAGCCCATCGTGCTGAGTTACGATGAAAATGGGCTAATGTATGTTGCCGAGTATCTCAAGTTTCCGTCTCACCATGGTAAGAGTGACGGGCCGGATGGCTGCATCCGTTTGCTCAAAGACGAGAATGGCGATGGGCATTACGAGACAGCTGGAATTTTTGCGGAAGGGCTGGAGTGGCCGACCGGGATTTGTTGCTGGGATGGTGGTGTCTATGTCGTTGCGGCACCAGATCTTTGGTATTTGAAAGATACTAACGGGGATGGACGGGCGGATCATCGGGAGAAGATTTTCACGGGGTTTGGTTTTCGAAATGACGAAGGAACCGCGAACAATCTGATTTGGGGGTTGGATCATTGGATATACGGCGCGGGATCGAATAGTGGTGGTGAGATTAAGAGTCTTGTGCAGAGTGATGCAAAAAACGTTTCGATCCGGGGAAGGGACTTCCGATTTCATCCAAAGACCCGCAAGTTTGAGGCGATCCCGGGGTCCGAGCAGTTTGGGAATGCTATCGATGACTGGGGAAATCGGTTTCTGAGCCAGAATTCCAAACCGGCCGTAAATGTGGTGCTTTCTTCGGAAAGTTCGGAGAGGAATCCTTTTCTCCCGGTTCCTTCGGCCAAGGTCGATTTGTGGAAAGATCCTACGATTTATCGTGCGAGTCGAATTGAGGATTGGCGATTGGCCCGAACGAAGCTTCGGCTTGCGGAGAAACGGAGCTATCCAGCCCCTTCAGTATCTCACGACGTTTTTAGTGGATGCTCAGGATTACAGATCTACCGGGGAGCGGTTTATCCGAAAGAGTTTCGGGGGAACTTGTTTGTCGGTGACGTTCAGGGGAATCTGATTCATCGGCGAAGTTTGGCTCCACAGGGGATGACTTTTACGAGCGAGCGGACAGAGCTCAAAAGCGAGTTTTTACGATCGAAGGACAATTGGTTTAGGCCTGCAAATTTGGTAAATGCGCCTGATGGGACGCTGCATGTAGTGGATATGTATCGCGAAATAATTGAGACCCCAGATTCGATGGTGAAGAAGATTTTCGAGATGGTTGATTTTCGTTCGGGGCGGGAATTTGGTCGGATTTACCGATTGGCTCCAAAAGGATTTGAGCCTCCTCCTCCTCCCCGCTTGGGTGAGGTCACGTTACCTGAGTTGATAAGGACTTTGGAAAACCAAAATGGATGGTGGCGTGATACGGCAGGGCGGTTGATCGTTGAAAGAGGTGGGATGGATGCTCTGCCGGGATTGCGTGCTTTGCTTCGAGAAAGCGACTGGGATGTAACAAGACTTCATGCTCTCTATGCCATTGCTGGTTTGGGGGGACTTGAAGAGAGTGATCTGAAGCTTGCTCTGACAGATGTTTCGGCTGGGTTGAGGGAGCATGGCCTTAAGCTTTATCGGAAAGATTACCCAAACCTGCGAGGAAGGTTATTTGAGCTGGCGATTGATGAGAATGTTCGGGTGAGATTTCAAGCTGCTCTCGTCCTGGGAGATTTAGGTGGTGGAGAGGCTGCATCGGCGCTTGCGAAGATGTCGATCCGAGATGCAGCCAATCGATGGATACGGTTTGCGGTGTTGAGCGCGCGGCCTGAGAATGCCTTGGCTGTTTTTAAGAATCTTGAGAGGAAGATCCATCGGAGCCCCCTTTTTGAGCCGCTTGCGTTTGTGATTGGGGCTCGTCATGAAAAAAGTGAGGTGGTCGCTTTATTGGGAATTTTGAAAGAAACTGCGTCTGATTTTCCGGTTGCTGCAGTGATGTCTAAGCTAGGAGAGGGGTTGAAGAGTTCGGGTTCCACCTTGCGTGATTATCCGAAGGCGACTGAGGTAATGGCGAAATTAGTCGAAAGAGCGCGAATGACTTTGAAAAATGATGGGGTTCCATCAGAAGAGCAAGTTGAAGCGGTGAGAATTCTGGGGCAGACGGATGATCAAGTTGTCAGCGATCTTCACGAGCTTCTGGTTCCTTCACGGACCGTAGAAGTTCAGCAGGCGGCTCTTGCTGAGATTGCTGAATTTGGGGTGAGGTCTTCGGCGGGCAAATTGATTGACCAGCTGCCGGAGCTTTCTCCGTCGGTCCGATCCGAAGCCACTGAAGTCCTTTTGGGGCGCGAAGCTTGGATTGAGATCCTTCTTGTTTCGATCGAGAAGAAGGAAATCTTCACACACCAAATCTCACAAGCCCAGCAAATGCGGCTTTTGAAACATACCAATCCGACGATCCAGAAGCTGGCAAATGAATTGTTTTCAGCGAAGGGGACTCCCCGTGACAAAGTCGTCCAAGAATACAAGGCAGCGCACAAGCTTTCGGGTGATGCCGGTAGGGGGTTGGAGGTCTTCCGGAAGAATTGTGCAGCTTGCCATCGGCACGAAAAGGAAGGCTATGAAATAGGGCCCGATATCGCGACGGTGAAAAACAGGGATTACGAATCAGCCCTGATTCAGATCCTCGATCCGAACCGAGAGGTCTTAGCCAATTTTGAACAGTATTTTGTAACCTTGAAAAATGGTCAAGTCGTGACAGGACGAATTGTAAGAGAATCAGGCTCCGGGTTGACCCTGGTGAGGGCTGGTGGAGTTCAAAGTGAAATCCTTCGTAAAAACATAAAATCGATCACGAGCACGGGACGTTCACTCATGCCCGAGGGACTCGAGTCAGTGATTGACTTGCAATCGATGAGTGATCTTTGGGCTTTCCTTAAATCGTAGGGAGACCCTTATTCGGCGGCTAGGATGGCCTGGAGTTCGTAGGTGTGTTTGCTACGAGGGGTGCCGGGTCCATTGTAGCCGAGCATGCGAAAGGACTGAGCCACAAGGCCCCGATTTTTGAGCTCGGTGTCTAGGGCCCTCTTAGCTTCATTGACTTTTACTTTTGAGTCAGCTCCCATCCAAGTGTAACTCAAAACCTGGGAGGTTTCGACATCCTTGACTTCAACTTTCTTACCATCAGAACCAATCGTTCCAACATCGGTGCTCTGGTAGAGGAAAGCCATGTCTACTTTTTCCATTTTTTCGCCCTTGTTCACCATCTTCATTTCGACCGGGGCGGTCATCGGAATCTCTTTTTTCTTAATATGACTAAAGAGCGTCCAAAAGGACATCCCACCCCCTCCCGTGGTCACGGCGGCGCGATATTTTGGATAGTTTTTTTCGGAGACTTCGTCGTAGGGCCCAGGAGCAGGCCAACCTTTGGGAAGCGGTGCTTCAGACTGGTAGGAGGGCTTTCCCTCGGCTGTGTCTTGGGCGAAACAAGTCGGGGCGGCGGTCAAAAGAAGAAAGGCGAGTAGCTTTTTCATGATTCCGACAGGAAGGCTGATTTTGGAAAATGCAACTGAAAGTGTGCCTGAAAACAATTTTCATGTTAGGGACTGGCATGCCAAAAATCCCCATTTCAAAAACTCAGGTAATAGCGAGTCCAATTGAGAAGGTTTTTGAAGTGTTGCGCGATGTTCAATCGTGCCCGAGTTGGTCACCATGGTTGATTGTCGATCCTGATTGTAAATTGGATGTTAAGAACGATTATTATTCATGGGAAGGTGCGATTTGCGGATCAGGCCGAATGGAATTGGTCGAGGAAGAGGCGAACGAGTCGATCACCTATAATTTGAGTTTTCTAATACCCTGGAAATCACAGGCCAATATCCGGATCTCATTGGAAGTCAAAGGCGATGCTACCGAGGTGACTTGGACGATAGAGCATTCGCTGTCGTTTTTTTTATTTTGGAAGAAGAAATCGATACGAGAGCACCTTGAGGCGGATTATGATCGTGGTTTGCTCATGTTAAAGGATCTGATTGAGACCAGTTTGGTGCCGTCCAATCTCGAATTTCTAGGACGTGAGCCGAGTCCGAGTTTCGTAGGTGTTGGAATTAAGCGCGCAGGGAGCATGAATGGGTTCGAGAAAGATATCGGAACCAGTTATCAAGAGGTGAAAGATCATTACCCAGAAGGTCAGGTGTTCAGTGTTTATTACACTTGGGATTTGGTGAAGAAGGAAGTGGCGTATTTTATTGGGGTGAGATTGGATAAAACTCCAGGGGTTATCCCAGATGGAATGGAGTTGATTAATGTGCCAGGGATGGAGGTCTATGCTTTGCGGCATCGAGGAGCTTACCGCCATTTGAGGAATGGCTGGTCGGCAGGGAGAATGCATGGTCGAGCGAAGACATTTAGGCAGTCTAAGCGGTTCCCTCCTTTTGAAATTTATGAAGATGAGAATTGGGAAGAACCTGTCGTAAAGATTTGCTTGCCGATGAAGTGATCCGCATGATGAGCGTATGAAAGTGCTTGAGCTTGTTGCCCCATCAGAGTTTGTCGTCTCCGAGAAGCCGAAACCTGTGCCTCAACCTGGCGAGGTTCTTATCAAGGTGGCGTGCTGTGGAATTTGTGGAAGTGATGTTCACGGGATGGACAATAGTAGTGGCCGCCGTATCCCGCCGATGATCATGGGGCATGAAGCGAGCGGGGTGATTGAAGAGATGGGTGACGAGGTGTCTGGCTGGAGTGAGGGTGACCGAGTGTCGTTTGACTCAATGGTGTATTGTGGAAAATGTGAGCACTGTGAACGAGGTGAAACGAATTTGTGTCATGACCGCCAAGTGATGGGCGTCTCTTGTCAGGAGTTTAAACGTGATGGAGCCTTCGCAGAGTGGGTAGTGGTGCCATCGCTAATTTTAGAGCGGATGCCGGAAGGTTTGGGATTCGAAGAAGCTGCTTTCACCGAACCGTTGGCCGTGGCCCTACATGCCGTGAATTTGGTGAAGGTTAAAAAAGGCGAGCGAGCGCTGGTGGTTGGATCTGGTTTAATTGGCCTTTTGGTGATTCAGGCCTTGAAGCGGGCAGGCGCAGGCGAGGTGGTTGCGGTTGATAGGGACCGAAAAAGGTTGGATCTGGCTTTGAAGCTTGGTGCAACAGGGGCGTATACCCCGGATGAAGATTCTGGGGATGAGTTTGATATCGCAATGGAAGTAGTGGGAGCAGCTCCAACTTTGGAAAAGGCGGTGAAATCGGTTCGTAAAGGAGGCCGAGTTGGGTTGGTTGGAAACGTTGTGGCAGAGGTGCCGCTGGCTTTGCAGTGGGTGGTGACGCGCGAAATTTCCTTGCTGGGGTCGTGTGCGGCAGCGGGTGAAACCAAGGAAGCCCTAGAGGCAATTGCGAGTGGAGAAATTCAGGTAAAGCCTTTGATCTCGGCAGTGGCTCCGCTCGACGAAGGTGGGGACTATTTTCAGCGTTCGAGGGATGGAAAAGAGGGGCTTTTGAAAGTTTTACTAAAACCTTAGTCAAAGGAGCAGCCCGGAAAGAGTGGTGGACCTTTAGTCGGGTGTGCTTGTTCTAGACTAGGTGGGCACCCTGGGCGGGCCGGGTGACGAAAAGGAGAGGCTCGATGCCCGTTTGGGCTTGGTAACGGTCGTTCATTTGTCTCGCGATTGCTTCAGCATTGATTGAGTGGCAGAGCGTGACAGTAGAGCCGCCAAAGCCTCCCCCCGTCATTCGGGCGCCGAGGACGCCACCTTCAAGGCCGATCTCTGTGGCGAGTGCAACCATGAGATCGAGTTCATCGCAGGAAACTTCAAAGTCATCGCGAAGTGAGCGATGCGAGCTTTCCATCAGGGAGCCGATGTTCGAGAAGTCGTAAGATTTGAATGCCTCAACCGCTTGGGCCGTACGGGCGATTTCAGTGACGACATGCCGGGAACGTCTGAAAATACGGTCGTCCATTTTCTCCTGTGCAGCGTAAACATCTTCCATGGTGACATCCCTCCAACTTTCTTTCCCTGTGAGGGCAAGCCCATCTTCCGTTTCCTTACGGCGGGTGCTGTAGCCTCCGTCGGAGAGGTCGTGAGAAACGTTGGTATTGGCGACGATGATGGAAAGGGAAGGGTCTGAGAAAGGAACCATCTCGGGTTCGCTAGAGTGGCAATCGATGAGAATAAGTTGATTCTTCATGCCGAAAGCGGAGGCGAATTGATCCATAATTCCGCAGGGCACTCCAGCGAAGTCGTGTTCTGCTCTTTGGGCTAGAAGGGCTTTATCTGCGATCGGGAGGACGGTATCGACCAAGCCTTCGAGAAGAGTAGCAAAGGCACACTCGAGGGCGGCTGATGAGGAAAGGCCAGCCCCGAGAGGAACGGACGAGACAATGGATGCATCGAATCCGGGAAGCTTATATTTAAGGTCCTGAAATCCGCGAATAATTCCCCGGAGATAGTTGGACCATTTGGGATCGGCAATCTCTTGCACTTTAGAAAGATCGATTTCAATTGTATCCTCTCTAGTGGTGGAAATCCGAGCAGTTTGGGAGTCGTTAGGCCGAGCAGCAATCCCGACATAACGCTCAATCGCAAGGGGAAGAACGAATCCGTCGCAGTAGTCGATGTGTTCACCGATCAAATTGACCCGCCCAGGGGCTACGGAGACCAAGGTGCTTTCTACTCCAAAGTTGGATGCCAACTCCTTCTTCGCTTTTAAAGCGAGTTCGGAGACGGTTATGTTTGATTCAAACATTGAGTATAGCTGGCTTTTTAGCGGCTCGAGGGAATGAAGAGATAAGAAAAAGCCCCGCAAACCAAGTAGCGGGGCTTTTTGAAGAAGGTGTGTTTGTTATCTGGAGAATGTCACGTAAATGGTGATAACGATAATCGCTAGGATGAGCGCGGCCCACTTAGCACCGATCCATGGAGTCATGTCGATGGACGTATTAGTTGCAATTGTCCATGGCTCAGATCGAGGAGAAATCTTTGACATAACGAGCAGGAAGATCACGAGAGCTGCGAAGACGACGCCCATGAAGTGAAACTTGTGCATTCCGAGGATCTCGCCTTCTTCGATGAGGCCGAACAAGCCAATGCAGAGTAAGCCAACACCAGCAATCATAGCGATGCTGGCGGCTTTTCCGGGGACGTTACGATTGAGCATGCCGACGGCGACGACCGAGAAGATCGGAATGAAGTAAATGGAGTTCATGTCCTGAAGGTAGGCGAATATAGAATCGTTGGCGGCGAGGAAGGGAGCTCCGATCATGGCTGCGATTGCGATGAAAACAACGAAGAGCTTAGCGGCCTTTACAGTTTGTTCCTCTGTGCCTTCAGGGTTGATGCTGTGCTTATAGAGGCCAAGTGAAAAAAGAGCGGAGGTGGAATTGAGTGCGGCATTGAAGGAACTCAGAATGGCTCCGACCATGACGGCGGCAAAGAACCCGGTGAGATGATCGGGAAGGAGATTACGAACCAGGGTGCCGTATGCTTGGTCGTTGCTGATACCGTCGCTGGCATAGAGATGGTAGGCGACAATACCGGGGATAACGAGGTAGAGTGGTCCGAGAAGTTTGAGGCCACCCGTGAGGAGTACCCCTTTTTGGCCTTCGGCCAAACTACTGGCTCCGAAGGTGCGTTGAATGATTTGCTGGTTGGTGCACCAGTAGAAAAGATTGAGTAGGGCAACGCCGGTAAATAGGGTGCCAAAGGGGAGGCCGAAGTCTTTGTCACCCGTGGAGTCGAGGCGTTCGGGGTGGACTTCGTTTAGAGTTTTCCAACCTTCCGCGATTCCGTTGTTACCACCGACTGCATCGATTGAAAGCCAAGCGATCGTGAAGCCTCCGATGAGGAGGCCAATGCCGTTGATAGTGTCAAGAACTGCGAGCGTTCGAAGCCCCCCAAAGCGGGCATAAAGAAGACCCCCAATACCTATGATAATTGTGGTGAGGCGAAGAAGGGTAGTGTCGCTTTCGATGCCGGTGAGCGAAGAGAGATCCATCATGTCGATAAGGCCGCGGGCACCTGAATATAGAATTAGAGGAATTAGAATGAGGGCATAGGCAAGGAGAAAAATGGTATTGGCAATGCTCTGTGTCGTGGTGTCATAGCGCTGCTCGAGGAATTGTGGAACGGTTGTGATCCCGGTGCGAAGAAAACGCGGGAGGAAGAAGAGGGCCATGATGATGAGGGCGATCACAGCATTGACTTCCCATGCCATGACACTTAGGCCGTCTTTGAAGGCCGCTCCATTGAGGCCAACCATCTGCTCGGTGGAAAGGTTGGTGAGGAGAAGGGAGCCGGCAATGATGGGAAAGGTAAGACTTCGGCCTCCGAGGAAAAATCCGTCGGAGCTATTCCGTTCGTCTTTACGGGTGATCCAAATGGTGAGCGCGGAGGCTGCGGCAGTGAAGAGAATGAAGGAGATGACAGTTAGCATACCTTAGAAGATGTGTTGTGGTTGAGAGAGGCTGTCGAACAGCCGAAGAGCGGAGGTTATAACTCTCACTAGGTCGTTACAATCACCTAATCTAATTCATCACTTCCCTTCAAGGCTTCCAACTTTAGGATTCGAACTATTCTTTGTAGAAAATGAACCAACACTCATTTTCTAGGATGAAATTTTTTCGAATTGATTTAGTTCGAAAGGATCTCGTCAGGGGCGCTTGAGAGGATCCGATGGTAAGGTGAGAGTCCACGCATGATGCTTTTCCAAAGAGTGAGGTCGTGGGGCAAATTGAGGAGGTTGGGTTTGGGCTCGGTGATGGTCCAGGCATCCTGGGCGACTTCCTCTTCGAGCTGGCCCTCTGACCAACCGGAGTAGCCGGCAAAGGCTTTAACGAGGGTGTTGGGTTGTCCGAGATAAGTTTTGGCCTCATCCATCGCGATGCGGGTGGCAAAGCCGAATTTGGAATCCCGTTTCCAAAAAGCCGAGAAAGTGAGCTGGTCTCGGGCGACGGGGCCCCCGAGGTGAACGGGGATTTGCCAGAGTTCAAGAAATTCAGGATCGCTGATCAGATCGCCAACTGTTTTTCCAGAGGGATGATTGAGAATTAATCCGAATGCTCCTTTCTCGGGAGTATGTTCGGCAAGAAGAACGACAGCCTTATTGAAGGTGCCATCGCGAAGAGAGGGGTCGGCAAGCAGGAGTTTTTTATCGAGTTTGGGAGGCGCCGGCTGCGTGTTCACCTGAAAAGACTGAATGTTGAAAAGGAAAAAGTGAAGACTTCGATGTGTTGATTTGGGAATCAGCCACTTAACTTGTGCAAAGTTGTTGGGATCATTCTGTATTACGGCTTGATCATAAGGCCTAATTTGGGAAGTTTCGCTGCTCATGAATAAAGAAGCACTTTCTAGAGCTGCGGCCGAAGCCCGCGGATTGGCCATCGATGCCGTCCATGCTTGCTCCTCGGGCCACCTTGGTCTTCCTCTTGGTTGCGCTGATCTGGGCGCTGTCCTTTTTGGTGAAGGCCTCTGTTTTAACCCCGCTGCTCCAAAGTGGTTGAACCGCGACCGTTTCATCCTCTCGGCTGGTCACGGATCGATGTTTATTTATAGCTGGCTTCATCTCGCTGGCTTCAAGGTGTCCGGCCAAGACGTTGCCGATTTCCGTAAGCTCCACTCGATCACTCCGGGTCAGCAAGTTGACGAGACTGAAGGTGTCGAGGCTACGACTGGACCACTGGGCCAGGGTGTGGGGAATGCGGTGGGTTATGCTCTCTATCTGGCCGAGACCCTTAAGCTTGGTTGATCACACCATTTTTGATCATCACGTGGTTGCCCTCGCGGGCGATGGATGCCTTCAGGAGGGTGTTGCGCAGGAAGCGATTGCTTTCGCTGGTCACAACCAGTTGGACAATCTCATCCTTATTTATGACTCAAACGACGTCACCCTCGATGCGATGGCGGACAAGACTCAAGGTTGGGATTCTGAAGCTTATTTCAAGTCTCTTAACTGGAATGCCGTGACCATCGATGGCCATGATATGGATGCTTTCCTGACTGCTTTCACTACGGCCAAGGCTGGCAGCGGCAAGCCTACCGTGATTATTGCCAAAACCGAGATTGGTCGGGGGATTCCACAGGTAGCCGGAACTGCTGGCGCGCACGGTGAAGGTGGCGCGAATTTTTCTGGCGAAGCCCGCAAGGGACTCGGGCTGCCTGAGCAGACCTTCTTTGTTTCCGATGAGACGAAGGCATACTTCGCCCAACAAGCAGAGGCCCAGGCCGATGCTTTCAACGAGTGGCAAGTGATTTACGATTCATGGGCTGCAGCCAATCCTGAGCTTTCCAGCGAACTTGAGGAAAGTGTGGCCAAAGTGGTCCCCAGTGATCTCTCTGATCAAATTCCAGCCTTTGGTGATGACTATGCCGATGCAACCCGTGGTTCCGGTGGAGTTGTCATCAATGCTGTTGCGAAGGCTATGCCTTCGGTGATTACTGGTTCGGCCGATCTCTTTGGATCGACTAAGAATTATCTCAAGGAAGAGGGCGATTTTTCTGCTGCTAATCCAACGGGCCGCAATATCTGGTTTGGAATCCGCGAGCATGGAATGGGCGCTATCTGTAACGGTGTGGCGTACGACGGCCTCTTCCGTATTAGTGGAGCGACCTTCTGCGTCTTTGCCGACTACCTTCGCCCGGCGATCCGGATCGCCGGGCTTGCCAAGCTTCCTGTGACCTATATTTTGACTCACGACTCTGTCGGAGTGGGAGAAGATGGGCCGACTCACCAGCCGGTGGAAACTGTGAGTGGCTTGCGGGTTATTCCAAACCTCGATGTGATTCGCCCCGGCGATCAAGAGGAAGTTGCTGGTGCTTATATTTGCGCGATGGAGCGTCTAGATGGACCCACTGCGCTGATCTTTAGTCGTCAGAAAGTTGTTTCTCTTAATGATCTTGCTTCCGTCCAAACTCGTCGCAACGGTGTTGCTAAAGGAGCTTACATTCTGAAGAAGGAAGAAGGTGACCTTGAATGCATCATCCTTGCAACTGGTTCGGAAGTCGGGCATGCGATCGAAGCCGCTAAGGAAATTGGGGCTGGAGCTCGTGTTGTTTCGGCTCCTTGCCTCGAGAGATTCGATCGCCAGCCTGCTGAGTATCAAGCCGACGTTCTGCCATCATCTTGCACCAAGCGGGTCGCCATCGAAGCCGGAGTGAGTGGACTCTGGTATAAGTATGTTGGACTTGAGGGTAAAGTGGTTGGGATCGATCGCTTTGGCATCTCGGCTCCGGGCAACGTTGTGATGGATGAACTTGGCCTCAATGCCGCTGGGGTCATCAAGGCGCTCAGCTAACTAAAAATCATTTCATTCAAAGCCCCCGCTCGTTCTACGAGTGGGGGACTTTTTTGGGCGCAGCTATCTTATTTCTGTTGCGGCTACGCGTCACGGCGACAATCCCCCTAAAGGTTTTCCTTATTGTTCTTCTTCCTGACTGGGATGGACGGGAGGGCTTTCTTAAAAAGACTTATTGCCCGGTGGGCATCGTTTTTGAGGCCTCGGATTTCGCGTTGAACACCTGTTTCTTCTGTGGTTTCCAGAATCGTATCTGTGGAAGGTTTTATGGCTTCCGGTGTCTTGGCAAGGGTTGGGGTAGAAGGTTTTTCCTTCGGAGCAATGATGACAAAAATTGCAATGATAGCCATCACAGGGATGGCGTAGCGATGGATGAAGAGTTTCCTCTCGGGTGCGAAGCGTTCGCGGGCCATGGCTTGAACACGCGTTTCGAACCCGGGCCGTGGGGGATCGGTGACGATTTTTTCGCGAAGACGATTTTCGAGGGATTTAGTGGTCATGGTGAGGTGAGATCGACTTTCTGGCCGGGGAGCCAAGTGTCATTGGTGAGAATAAGTTCTTTGCCGAGGCGTTTGCGAGCGCGGTATACGATCACTTTTGCGTGGGTGGTTGTTTTGTTGAGGACGCGGGCAACTTCTTTGATAGCGAGGCCTTCTTGGTAGTGCATCCATAGGGCGGTGAACTCGTCGGGTTTGAGCTTAGCTTTGGCAATCTTCCAGAGCGCCACGGCGTCATGAGGTTTGGTGCTTTCGATGGATGGGTAATCCGAGTCAAAGAGTGGAGAGGTCGGCTTCCGTTTGCGCCACTGGGAGATAGCGGAACGGCGGGCGATTGAGTAGAGCCAGGGAAGGAGTTCCCGACCGGGTTTGAAGGTTTTGAGTTTGCGAAGAGCGAGCAGAAAAGTGTCTTGAGTCAGGTCTTCAGCATCTTCCGTGCAACCGGTTAATTGATGAAGGAATCTATAAATTTTTTGATGGTATCGGTGGATGATTTCGTCGCGCGCCGACATGGCATCATCCCCATCTGCGAGTGCTGTGAGGACGAGTTCAGTATCGGAAATTTCAGACATCAAAAGGGAGATTATTTCAATTTTGAGATCAGGGCGAAAGCGTTTGCAGCAGGAAGGCTCATGGTCATAGTCATGATTTTCCCGGAAGTTTGACCGCTGTGCAGGATGTCGAGCCCTTCAATATTTTTGTCGGCCAATTCGCTAAGGGAAACGAGGCCAGCAAGAGCATGCATCATTCGTTTAGCCATTTTTTCTGAACCGGTTTTGATGACCATATTGGCGACAAGGCGATTTTGTTTTTCAGCGAGCGTTATGAGAATGGAGTCGGCTTTGCGGATGATATGGGATCCTTCATCTAGGGGGATTTTAATTTTTTGGATGTTTGCGTAAGCGACCACGACTGGTTCTTCGGATGGCGGCGTGAGGTCAGCTTTGAGGCCTGGAGTTTTTCCGGCAAGAACATCGAGGGCCAATTTAAGAAGCCCTTTTTTTTGGGAAATGATGACAGTATTGTTGTCATGGAATCCAGCGTGCTGAGTTCTGTCGTTATCTTTCCATGAATGAATTTTTGTAGTGCCGTAAGTGGTAGAATTGTAACCATCTGCCTGGACGATAACTTCTTCGAGCTGAGCTCGAGCGAATTCTCCGGAGAGTGTAATCGCAATCTCATCTGCTTTTCCGGTCCCGAAGAGGGTAATGTCGGTCAAATCTTCGAGGAGGTCGAAGCCGAAGAGCGTTTCGATATCGATAATTGTGTCGGCTTCGCCCTTCCGAATTTGATCAAGGAGGAATCCTCCAGTGTTTGTTTTACGAAGCCCGGTGAGGTCTCCATGAAGATGCCACTGGGATTCAGCCGGGATGTTCTTGGGCTGAAACGGGTCTGCCATAGCCAAGGGAGCTACGATAAAAGTCATTAGGACCAGGTTCTTCATATCAGGCTTATGAGCTCGGAGTGGATTTGGTTACATCCGGAGGAATAATTTCTCAAGGACAGGATAGTGATTTTCCCTATTTTACAATTCGTTGGGCAATTAAGCTTACTTTCATCAGCCTTGAGGGTCCGATCACTTGATTCCTGAGTTTGATGGTGCCGGGGTATGCCAAGGTCTTTGGAAGCACGGGTTGCTCTTCCAGAAAACTAGCGGATGGTCCGACGTGAAATTCCCGGACACAAGAGATAAGGCGCTATCTCAACTCCATGAATTCGTTCGGCGTGTTGGGCGTTATTCGAGTAATCGCAACCATGTCATTCCCCACCATGAAAACGTCTCCTGCCTGTCAGCTGCGATTCGCCACCGACTCCTGACTGAATGGGAGGTCGCCGAAGCGCCGCTGACGCGTTATGCCCCGTCAACAGTCGAGAAATTTACGCAAGAAGTTTATTGGCGAACCTACTGGAAAGGGTGGTTGTCGCTTAGGCCAAAGGTTTGGGATGATTACATGGAAGGGATTGAGGAGCATTCTGATGCTGAGAAAATTCGCCAAGGGAATGGGCCAGTAGCCGTCATGAATGGTTTTGCGCGAGAGTTAGTTGAGACAGGTTATTTGCACAATCATTCCCGTATGTGGTTCGCTGGCTACTGGGTTCATATCGTTCGATTACCTTGGCAATTGGGTGCCAAATTTTTTCAGGATCATTTACTGGATTTTGACCCAGCCTCAAACCTGCTTTCATGGCGGTGGGTTGCAGGATTGCAAACGCCGGGAAAGACTTATTTGCCAAGGCGGTCAAATATCGAAAAATATGTCGCGCCGACATTACTCGATCCGCATGGGCTTGAACTATTAGAGAACCCTAGTGCGATGATGCCCGGGGATGTGGAGCGGCCTGAAGTGACAAGACCGTTGCTGCCAGAGCTCGAGGTTCCTCAGGATGGGAAGGTGTTATGGATTCATGAAGAGGATTTGAATCCGGAAAGTTCGCCCTTGGGAGCTTATCGACCGTCGAAGATTGTAGTGACAGGAGAATTCCTCGGGAAATCAAAATTACAAAAGGAGTGGCTGAGAGGGGCCCTTGAAGACGTGGCCGAACGTGCAGGAAAGCACTACGATACTTCCGTGGAGCAGGTCGATGATCTGATTGCGTGGGTTAGAGGAAATAGAGAAGCCGAAATCGTTGCGATGCGTCCAGAAGTGGGTCCACTGCATGATCGGTTGGATTCGTTTGTAAAATCTGGCTTAAAGTTGACTTTAATGGTGCGTCCTGAGGATCGTTATTTGAGATCACTTGCGAGGTCTGGTTTTTTTGGTTTCTGGAAAAAATTAAGATCGCGGATGGAATCCGGTGACTTTCCAACGTCCGACCAGCAAGAGTTGTTTTAGCGAGTGGGGATCTTAAAACTCTCGATCGAGGAGATAGTGGGCGATTTCTTCGAGTCGTTTACCTCTTCTGCCGAATACTGTAAGGGCTTCAAGAGCCTTGCGGGTGAGTCGGGCCGCTTCTTTCTTTGATTTATTAAGTCCAAGAATTGATGGATAGGTGGCTTTATCGACCGCTTCATCTTTCCCCGCGGTTTTTCCGAGCTGCGCGGTCGATTGAGTCACATCGAGGATGTCGTCGATGACTTGAAAGGCTAGGCCGAGGTTGTAACCGAAATCGGTTAAAGCATCGAGCTGCCGTGGTGTAGCGTTCGCAGTCATTCCGCCGAGACGAAGCGAGGTCGTGAGAAGAGCGGCAGTTTTATTTTCGTGAATGCGAACGAGTTGGGCTTTTGAGAGTTCTTTGCCTTCGCCTTCGAGATCTAGGACTTGTCCTCCGATGAGTTTACGTGAGCCACCACAGATTGAGAATTCTAGAAAGATATCTTTGAGATCGTAGCGTTTGGTCGGAGGAGTTTCTGCGAGAATGGTGAAGGCTTCGGTGAGGAGGGCATCGCCGATTAGGACGGCCATACCTTCTCCATACACCTTGTGAGAGGTGGGCCGGCCGCGGCGGAGGTCATCGTCGTCCATGCTTGGGAGATCGTCGTGAACGAGCGAATAGGTGTGCATAATTTCGACTGAGCAGGCGGGCGGGAGGCCGTTTTGCATCTCACCTCCGCAGGCTTCGGCGGCAGCGAGAGTGAGAATAGGCCGGAGGCGCTTGCCGCCGGCGAAGACAGAGTAGCGCATTCCTTGGTGCACGGTTTTAGGGCGAACAGTAACGCGCGGCAGAAACCGGTTGAGGGCGTCGTCCACGAGGACTTGTTGGCCTTTGAGATAAGCTTTAAGATCGGACACGGGGCGGAGCCTAACAGGAAATTCGGACAGGGAAACCGGTTATTGCGGAGAAGGGAAAAGGAGGTATCCTTTTCGGTATGAGACTAAAAATGATGTTCGTGTCGCTTATCTCGATGCTTTCGCTCAACGCGGAACCGCTGAAAGTGGGCGCTAAGCTTCCGGAACTCAAAGGGAAGAATCAAGACGGTAAGGAAATTGCCCTCAAAGCGGCCGATGGCGACCAGTGGATGGTGATTTTCACTTATCCCAAGGCTTTGACCGGGGGATGAACAAGCCAAGTATGTTCGGTGCGGGACGCATTCGAGAAATTGGCAGGTAAAAAAGTAACCGTGTTTGGGATGTCTACGGATAAGCCTGAAACCCAGAAAAAATTTAAGGACAAGAACAAGCTTCCCTATGATTTGATTTCAGATTCGGGCGGTGAGATCGCCAAGGCGTTGGGGATCTCGGTGAGAGGTGGGATGTTCACGGCACGGCGTGCTTTGCTCTTCAAAGGCGGCAAGCTGGTGTGGCGGGGTGATAGGGGCGCGACTTCAACGCAGGGAGCAGAGCTACTGAAGGCAATTGCCGCTGTTGAAGGTGAGTAAGACTGTGTTTCGCCTTAGGAGGCGGCCTTTCACCCCTTTTTTTCTGCTAGACGGCTTTCAAGCGCTCTCTTTAGGAGGAGGCGCTTTTTCGCCGAAATAGCCTTGAGGGAGAGAATGATGCCGGCGGTTTGGTCTTCGTTAAAATGAAGTTTTAGAGCGGTAAGCTCCTCGTTGAAATCGGCATCAATGATTTGCGCCCAATAAACAAGGTTGAGGTTCTTGTGTGGTTTGATGAGGGGGAAAATTTCCATGCCGAGGGGGGTGAGAATGAGGTAGGCGTGCCGGGCGCAATAGGCAGAGAGTCTGGTCAGTAAGGCAGAGAGAATGAGAAAGGGGAGAGCCATCCACCAGGTAAAGGTTGGGTGTCCCATGAACCAAGTGAGGCCAATCAGGAGAAAGAAGGCAAAAGAAACCGCTGCCATGACTATAAATCCTTGGGCTTGCCCGGCTCGGGTAAAGCGGAGTTCCTTGTGAGGTTCGGTAATTTTTTTTGGAGCGGCCATGAGTTAGAGTTGATGGCAGGGAGGGGCAAACGCATTTTCTTGGTTGATTCCGCTCGTTTGTGGCTCCTTCGTGAGCCGGCGTGCTCTTTTTTGCGAGCAGGCATGAGGGAAGCCACCCTGTGTTAGATTAGCCATGCCTTTGTATCTAATGTGGGGTTGGAAACACACAATTTTTCCCAGTCTGTCATAACCGCTGGCGGATTTTTATACGTCTATCACGTTTCCATCATCAAGCTTAGACTCAGGCCTTTTTTCCTGAGCGTTCTGATTTGGCATCCTAGGAGTGACAACTTGAATTTTCCCTTTGAGTCGTTTTCCAGCATAGCCCGCCACGATCGCTCGGAAGGGTGGAACAAGGAGCAAGAAGCCAATGGTATCAGTAAGGAAGCCAGGGGTAATTAACACTGCACCAGCAAGGAGAATCATAAGCCCCTCGATTGCCTCCTTGGCGGGCATGCGGCCTGCGGCGGTCGCAGCTTGGAATTTTTCCATTGCACGTCGACCCTGTGATTTGGTGAGCGATGCTCCAAGAATAGCGGTGACAATAATAATGGCAAGGGTTAGACCTAAACCTAGCTGGCTACCGATGTTTATGAAGAGGTAGAGCTCGGCAATAGGGACGAGAATGAAGAGAAGAAGAAGTTTTCCAAACACAGTTTTGCAAGACAGTAGGCAGGAAGGGTGACAATGCCACTACAAACGCGATTCGAAAAAAACGGCTTCTTTTTGGGAAAAAATGCCCGCCGAGTATTGCTGGGAATTTGTTGTTGGCGGGAGAGTCTTGTAGCCAGTTTTGGAACGGAACGGAGGGGGTGAAAGGGGGGTGGATAGGCGCAGATATAGTGTCCCCATCCGCGTTCATTTGCGGTTAAAACAGAAATATTAGATGCAGAGATTTTGGAGGGAAAATGAAGTCGAACGAATCCTAACTTTACCCTCTCAAACGATTCAGATGAACTCCATGAAAACCAAGCTGAAGCATTTCGCCGCCTAGGGATAACCGATTAATTTCTGTCGCTCTTCATCCCAAAGGCGCAGACTCAGAGATTTGAGGCTCTTGCGTAAAGTGAGTTCTGGCACTTGCTGAAAGAAGCTCTCCGCTTCGTGGCAGGCCTGGAGATGGTAATTTGGAATACGCGAACTGAGGTGGTGAATATGGTGGTAGCCGATATTCCCCGAAAACCAGTTCATTACAGCTGGCAGCTTGTAAAAGGAACTGCCCTGCATGGCGCAATCAGTGTAATTCCAATCCTCGCCGGAACGCCAGTAGGTATCTTCAAACTGGTGCTGCACGTAGAAGAGCCACACTCCTAGGGCTCCGGAAACACCCGTCACGACAGACTGGAGTAGCAAAAAAGTCCAAAAACCAAAAATCGCACTCATCGCGATCGCGTAAATCAAAATACTGAGATTCATCAAGTATACATCACGGCGATCACGCTTACTGGCCCTCTTGTAGCTGAAACGTTGGTAGACAAAAAACAGCGCCAGCGGAATCAAAACAAAGAGCACAATCGGGTTACGGGTAAATCGATAATGTAAACGTACCCAGATCGAAGAGGCTTGATATTCCTTTACCGTCATCGTCCAAACATCGCCGATTCCGCGTTGATCTAAATTCCCCGACGTGCCGTGGTGCACTGCGTGCTGCCACTTCCAATGGTGATACGGCGTGAGCGTTAAGAGACCCGAAATAAATCCGACGACGTTGTTGGCCCGCTTTGAGGTAAAGTATGAACCATGCCCGCAATCATGAAAAATGATAAAAATCCTGACCAAAAAGAGCCCGGCAAGCACGCCCAAAGCCAGCGTCAGCGGCCAGGAGATCGACATAGTGAAATACATCGCCACCCACAAAGCCATATACGGCACCCCTGTATTCGTAACCTGCCACAGGCTTTTACCTAAGGACGGAGTTTGATACTTACGTACAATCTGGCGCCAATTTGGCTTAGCATCTTTCACTTCTGAGGCAGCAGCTACTGAGGCTTGATCTAAAATCATAGACGAAAAAGAAGTAAGTAAGAAGCCCTCCGAGGGCGATCAAAATCGTTCGCCAAGTGTAATTTATTATAGATCACCCGGAATTCTTTTATGCGACAGCCAGCGTTTTAAGAAGGCGGGCCATATTGGTTTATGCAGGTAGGACTTCAACGCTCACCGGCTGGCTGCTAGGATTTTTATTCTTTGAGCTTCCGTGCTGCCGCTTCGCGTAGCTTGTCCTTCTTGCTCTTGCGGCGTCCTTTGATGCCGCCTGTTCCTGCTGATGCGAGCCGCGCGCGCGGGGTTTCGGTTGGCTCGAAACCTTCGATCTCTTTTCGAGTGAGACGGCAGGCATTCCGCTTTTCGATGAGACGAAAGTGCGATTCGTTTTCTGCGGTGACAAAACTGACGGCAACACCGTGCTCCCCTGCCCGTCCGGTGCGACCGATGCGGTGGGTATAGTCATCTGCGGAGCGGGGCAGGTCATAGTTTACAACGACGGGTAGCTCCACGATGTCGAGACCGCGTGCGGCGAGGTCGGTTGCGACCATGACCTTGAAATGTGAGTTCTTGAAGTCTTCGAGCGCTTCGCTCCGGGCACCCTGACTGAGATCGCCGTGAAAGGCCCCGGCGCGAATTCCATTGCGGCGTAGTTTCATCACGACGTGCTCGGCGGTGTATTGTGATGCCACAAAGACAAGCACCCGTTTCCAGTTTTCCTTTTCAATGAGATGCTGGAGCAGCGGTGTGCGTCTCTCTGTATCGACCCGGATCGCTTGTTGCTTGATGTCAGGTGCGCCTTTCGGTTCCTCGTCGATGCGGACGCGGTTTGGTTCGTATAACGATTTCAGCGCGAGCGCTTCGACCTTCTTTGGAAAGGTCGCGGAGAAAAGCAGATTCTGTCGGCGTGCCGGGAGTAGATCAAAAATGCAGTTCAGCTCTTCGGAGAAACCGAGATCAAGGAGTCGGTCGGCCTCGTCGAGGACGAGCAGGGTGCAATGCGCGAGGCATTACGCTTGACGAGATCGAGAAGCCGGCCCGGTGTCGCGACGACAAAATCAGCGCCTCCACGCAGCGCCATCATTTGAGGATTGATCGAGACTCCACCGACCGCGCTTACGACCTTTGGTCGCTCGTCAAGATGCGCCGCGCATTCCTGAACCACGGTCCTGACTTGCGCCGCGAGTTCACGTGTCGGAACGAGGATGAGGATATTAAGCGGCCGGTTCCGTTTCAGTTTTTCAGAGGCCGAGGTCCAGCGCTGTAGAAGCGGCAGAATAAAGGCCATTGTCTTTCCCGATCCAGTCTGTGCTGTCGCGAGAAGGTCACCCCCTGCGAGAATCACTGGTATCGATTCTAACTGCACGCGAGTTGGCTCGGGATAGTGGCTGACTGCGCGAAGAAGCGGTTCGGTGAGCGCAAAGGAAGAAAAGGGCATATGGGAGAATAGTGTGGAATGGGTGATCGGGCGAGTATCACTCCAAGAATCTTACTCCTCCTCCTCCCGCTAAAGGCGGTGGAAGTGATTTGTGCGAACCGGGCGAGTAAAAAGAGGCACGAGATCCTGTGAGTCACCCTTGCCTCCACGAACCAACCCTGTTTACCCTTCGCGAGTATGTCAAAACTCACTATCGTTGCACACATCTTTGCGAAGCCGGACCAGATTGACCTCGTCAAAGCAGAACTTCAGAAGATCATTGCTCCGACCCTCGCGGAAGAAGGCTGTCTCCAGTATGACCTGCATCAGGACAATGAAGAGCCGGAACACTTCATGTTTTACGAAAATTGGGCCTCACGGGACCTATGGCTCGCGCACATGGGTCAGCAGCATCTAAAGGACTACGCGGCCGCGACCGAGGGGTCGGTCGAGCGTTTCGCACTCTATAAAATGACGCATCTGTAGTGAATGGTTGCCATCACCTCTTGTAGCAATTTTGCTGCTAGGAATTTACTTTTGGCGGAAGGGCTTTGAGGCCGGCTTTGGAGCGGAGGGGCGAGGGGGAAACAATTACTCCCTGCGAAGGGAGTGGACGGCGAACGGAAACAATAGTTAGAATTAAGACCTAGCTTTGAGAAGTGGCAGCAGCAGGTGCCTCCTTCTTGGATTCAACCACCTTGTATTTGGTGGTGTGAATGGCGGCCTTGAGTTTTCTCTTGTCGGTCTTTTTGGCATCAAACGTAATCCCCACAGTTCCGCTCATGTGGCAGACCTTATTGACGTTCACAACACCCTCGGTCTTACCAAGAACAGCGGTGAGGTGGTTGCTACAGGACTGACAGGCGAGGCCCCTGATCTTAAAGTCAGCTTTGTAACCCACAATTTTGAGGCCGTTTTTAGCGACCGCTTTTTCAATATCGGCGACTTTCATCTTCTCGGTATCATACTTGACCATGACGGTGCCGGATTTGACACTGGTCGAGCAATGGTTGATGCCAGCCATGGCGCTGAGGGTAAGTTCGGTGGTCTCAGCAACGCCTTCCTTCTCGAGTCCATTGACGGCGAGCTTGACCGTGGGGCCACAGCAATCGGCGGCGCAGGCTCCGGCGTCGCACTTACTGGCGGCACATCTGCTAGGGCAATTTTTGGCAGTGGGAGCATCTTGAGCATTCGCGAGCGACCCGAGAGCGAGGAATGATAGGAGGGCAATAATGTCTCTCATAAGAGGATGATCATAAGGGAAGCGGCACATCTGGGCCTGATTTTTTGTTTTTTCTAGATTTCTCCATGAAGGAATCGATGGAAGTTCACGGGAGGTCGATTTTAAGGGGTTGCGAGCTATCTCCCTAGAAACAAGAGCGGGGTTTTCAATCGGAGAATTAGTGGTGAGGTGAGATTCTTACTTCCCATTTTATGCACTTAGAAAGTCGATAATTCTTTGTTTAGGGCGCCCAATAATGGCCTGCTTCCTCGTGACTAAAATAGGTCTTTGAAGGAGTTGCTTGTGCTTTACGAGGATATCGATAACTGCCTTTGGATTACCTACGAAATCGTCCGGATTAAGCTCAAGTTTCTTAAATTTGGAATCCTTACGAACGAGGTCCTGTACCGGATCTTCAAGGACGTCCACGATTTTTGTGAGGGTGGCTTCGTCGGGTGGTGTTTTAATGTAGAGAATAACTTCATGATCAACCCCTAGGTCCTCGGCGACCGCCAAGGCATTTGTGGAAGATCCTCAATGATTGAAGTGATAGATAGTAACTTTAGGCATGAGTTCTTAGACAGATTAGTAGATTAAGCTAAGAAGGCAACAGCCACACCCTTAGACTTTAGGATCATGGATTTCTGAGACCCGTTTCAGCTCAGGTGGTCTTCTGGTTTCCTCGGTCCGGACGAACACTTGGGATCGCTCCCCGGACAAGAGTTAAGCCTTGAAAAGGGTCCTCGTTTCAGAAATTGCGGGTTTTCACGCTGGGGGAGCAGGCCAAGCGCTCCTGATTCGGTAGAATTCACTGATGGCAAACGTAGAGTGAATATGAGGTCCTTGGTTTTATTAGTGAGTTTAGTAGCGATTTCAGCTTGCGTTGCCTTGGAAAAGATAGCAGGAGAGAAAAAAGGGGTGTTTCATCAGGCTGAGCGATCCCAAAATGGAATGCTCGTTCTGACCGCCAACAATGGCTTTTTTGATAAGGGTAAGGTTCGGGCGATCGGGAAAGGTATGGTGGAAGGAGAGGAGAAGGCGTTGATCAGTGCGTCGTTTCAGGCGCTTGAGTTTATCTCCGGAAAGGACGCGGCTACAGCACGATGGTATCTTTTTGCGGAGGCAAAAACTGAGGGGACAGTCACTATTGAATTTGCCCAAGGGGAAGGTGAAGGAAGCTGGAGTCTAGAAGTGGGTGAGAACCGGAGAGAATTCTTGGTCGGTAAAAAAGAAAAGCTGAGGACTTTTCCGATCTCATTTCGAAAAGGAAAACAGCAAATCTCTCTGATGAAATCTGGGAATGGCATGGGGATAGTGAAGTCGGTCAGATTGAAAGGAGCTGAAATGATGAAGTTGTCCCTGCTTCGGGTGCGCTGGCGGCCGGCTGCGATTCATACCCGCTACTGGTCGGAGGGATGTCCGGAGCCGGTGATGTGGATTTTTGAAAGTCGGACTACATCAAGTGGTTCAAGCTACAGTCCGATGACGACAAATTTTGGTTACTTTGGGGCTAGTTTTGGGGCTAATCAACGAGCCGCAGGAGGGGTGAATTTCTCGATGTGGGCGCTTTCCCAAAAGGGGGCGAAAGGAAAGTTGCCGGCACTCGAGCAGATGCCTCATCTATTGGCGACCGGGAATCCTGATGCCGAGTTCAGCGGCTTTGGTCATGAGGGTTCAGGTGTGAAAATTCGTAATTGGACGCCCTATGCGCATCAACCAGAGTCGGTGATCCAAGCTCTGCGCGTCGAGAAGAACGGAATTTATCATACTTATTACGGCTACCTTTTTGATGAGGCGAAAAATCAGTGGGTTCTTTATGCGGCGGGGAACAAGGTGCCTCGCAGGAATACTAAGGCTATCCTTAGGGCCTCATCTTTTTGTGAAGTCCCGGGTCCGCCCCAAGTAGAGCGCACGGGAGACGTGGAACGTGTTCTTGATCGGAGGGGATGGTTCGTTGATGCTACGGGACAGATTTTTCCGGTGGACCGGATGACAACTAAAGCCCGATTTCAGAATCATGGAATCGCTATAAGCAAGGATCATTGGTTTCGAATGACAACCGGTGGCGTGGATTTTCGTGAGGTCTCGGCTGAGGTGAAGTCAGGTTACCAGCACAAGGGGCTGATATATCTCAAGCCGGATGTTTTAGAGGGGCTCTATCAATTGCCTGCAGAAATAGGAGGCAGTCATGTGACCGAGATTGAGTCTGGTTCTGCTACCATTTCTTATCAGCTTAAATCACCAGGGCGGGCGGCTAAAGGAGTGGTGTGGTATGGTGAAGTAGATGCCATTACCTTTGCTCCGCGAAAGTTCCATGGCACCGAGCGTGGAAGAGCGAGTGAGAAACTGTTTGGGAAGGGCAGAGTGTGGGACGCTTCGACTGATGCCCGAGATCTTGCGATGGGTGACAATCGTTTTAGGCTCAAGAATTTGAAGCCTGATACGAAGTATTTCTATCGCATTCTCGTCGAGAATCAGGAAGGAAAGTGCTGGGCCGCACAATCAGGATCCTTCAAGGCCAGGTAGATAATGGGAACTTGTCGAAAATTTAAAGACACAGGTGTGGGAGTAGGTCTCACCAGGTCTCAAAATAGTATTCGGGAAATCGGGTTGATTTGGCGAATCGGGAAATGCTTGGGTCTCAAGGCAGAAGCCAGTGTGTTTGCGTGAGAGGAAGTTCCCGCTGTAAAATTGCACTCCAGGCTGGTCTGTCTTTATTTCAAGAATCCGGCCACTCTTTGGATCGTGGACAATTGCAGTCGTTATTAAGTCCCCGGAGCCCTTTTCCTGAAGGACCCAGCAGTGGTCATAGCCATTTCCAATTTTCAGAGGCTCAAAGTTGTGCTTAATCCGTTCTCCAATCCGGATGGGCTCGGTAAAGTCCATGGGGGTTCCTTTAACTGCCTCCTTTTTCCCGGTCGGGATCAATCCAGCCGAGGTGGGCAGGAATTGATTCGCGTTTAGTTTTAGCACGTGATCTAAGATCGTTTTGGTGGGTTTCCCGGAAAGGTTCCAATAAGTATGATTGATCAGGTTAATCGGAGTAGGGGCATCAGTCTTGGCGGTCGCCTCAAAAATGAGTTCATTGTCTTCGGTGAGCCAGTAGGTGACTTTAGCGGTAAGATTGCCGGGGTAGCCTTCCTCACCTGCATCCGAGTAGTAGGTAAAGCAAACGCCGCTGGCCTGTGGGCGAATGACAGGTTGTCCGTTCCAGAGAACGTGGCTGAACCCTTTTTCACCACCATGAAGGTGGCATGGGATGCCCCCTGGATCGTTGTTTTTGGCTAATTCGTAGTCGGTGCCGTCTATTGAAAATTTTCCTTTCGAAATTCGGTTCCCGTAGCGCCCCACAGTCGCACCGAGATACTCCGGGTTTTCTAGCCAGCCCTCTAAAGAGTCTTTGGCGAGGGTGATGTTAGCGAACTTTCCGCTGCAGTCAGGCGTTTTTACAGAGGTAACGATGGCACCATATTCACAAAGCCGGACCTCGATTCCGGACGAGTTGATTAGGGTGAAAAGCCGGACGGCTTGACCGTCTGTGGTGGTCCCGTAAGGAGAAGTTTCCAAAGCGGAGGGTTAGTCGAGGATTTCAACTTCAACACGCCGGTTTTGACGGCGGTTGGCTTCGTTAGTGTTGGGGACAGCTGGTTCGCTTTGGCCCATTCCACGATGTTTAAGGCGATCCTTTTTTATTCCCTTCGAGAGTAGGAAGTCATGAAGCGATTGCGCGCGCCGCCGGCTAAGATCGATGTTTTGGTCGGCTATCCCAAGATCACAGGTATGGCCCACGATTTCGAATCTGGCGTTTGGGAAGATTTTCAGGACTTGTTGAACTTCATTTAAGACACGAGTTTGTTGATTGGTGATATTAGCGTCTCCTTTGGCGTAGCGAATGGGATTGATGGAGGCAGTGGTCCGCTTGAGAGATACGAGCTGTTTTTCTAGGACGGTAGCGTTAATTTGAAGTTTGCCGAGTTCCTTGCGGGCCTTCTTTAAATCCTCGTCGCGCTTCAGGAGCTGTGCCTTAAGAGTAGCTTTTTCTTCTTTGAGAGCACCGATACCTTCGGAATCCTCGGACTTCTCAACAAGTTCAGCACGAAGCTTGTTCAGTTCATCATTACGTTGGGTGATTTCCGTCGAAAGGTCAGTTTTTGCTTTTTCGAGGTTCTCATAAGCCATCTCCAATCTATCGCGGTCTGCCTTGAGTAGACTAAAGCTTTTTTCGTTCGCACTCAGTCGATCTTGGATCATAGCTTTCCCCTCAACTAGAACAGCGTTCTTATTTTTGAGTGTTTCGACAGCTATTGCGACCTTTTTAGTTTCTGCTAATTCAGCCTCGAGGCGGGTTCGTAATCCCATCGCTTTTACGAGCTCGGCCTTGGCCATATTAACGGTATTTTCAAGTAGGGCTTTCTCGGCGACGAGACGGTCATTCGTTGTAGTGAGTTCCGTGACTGAAGCGATCGCTGTCTCATTTTTTTCGAGTTGGGCGCGCATCGCTAGAATGGTCTGTTGTGCCTCATTGATCTTTTCCTCAAGTTCAAGACGTTTGGCGGTGAGAACGTCGTTGTTGTTTTTGAATTCTTTATTGCTGAATATGTTTTCTATGCTTCCAGTAAAAATTAGCCTGAACTAAGATCGGAATCTCAAGGCTCCTCTTAACCTCGGCAGCGAGATGAGACTTGAGGTTGGCCAATTGCTTCTCACGCTCGGTGAGGGTTTTAGAGAGGCGGCTTTGTTCTTTTTTGAGTTCAGTCGCTGCAATCGTCGCTTTTTTATATTGTTGTTCGATCGGGAGGAGGCGTGCGATCTCGGCATCCTGAGTTTTGACTTTTTCTTTTAAAGTGAGGTTTTCTTTTTGCAGTGAGTCAATTCTTGCGATTGCGATCTCGTGGCCTTGCTCTGCTTTTTCGAGCCTTACCATTGTTGATTTCAACTCACTGAGGAGTTTTGCATGTTCGGTTTTGATTTGCTTGAGCTCTTTCGTTGCCTGTATTTTTCCTAGCGTTTCTTTGTCTAGCTGGCTCTCTAGTTCGTTTACGCGAATGAGGCGTGCTCGGGCGACCATGAGATCCTGCCGCTCGCGATGGAGCTCGTTGCGGAGATTTACCATATCTTGCTTCAGAAGCTCTTGGTTGTGTGGATCGGGTCCGGTAGGTCTTTTCTCCGCGATTTTAGCAAGTGCTTGCTTAAGCTTTTCTTGGAGGTCTTGAACTTTTCCCGATTGATCAGGAACCGCCTTCTCTTTAAGGAGTTTGGCATAGTCTTTCTGAAGCTGGGTGAAATCTTGAAGAGTTCGGCCGAAGTCTGCTTCCAGGCTAAGCGCTAAATCGATGAGCCGTTCACGGTCTTTTTGGGCTCCGGTAAGCTCGGTTCCTGACTCCTGTGCTGAGACAGGGGTGAGGATTTGGAGCATGAGTGCAGCCAAAAGTGTAAGGATCTTGTTCATAAAATTTTAGAAAAAAGTTTCCTCTCCAAGCCGAATCGGGACAAGGGTATTCCAACCTCCTTCCTTTTCACCTTGGAAGCGAGGGAATCGTTACAGTTAAGAATGATTAAGAAATTTGCACTTATTCACATTTTGGGCGCCGTTTTAGGTTTTGGTAAAAATCCCAATATCGTCCTGATTTATGCCGATGATTTAGGTTATACCGACCTCTCCTGTCAGGGTTCTAAATATTATGAGACTCCAAACATTGATCGAATCGGAAGGGAGGGGATGACTTTCAGCAATGCTTATGCTGGAGCCGCAAATTGTGCACCTTCGCGTGCTTGTATGATGACGGGGAAATACACTCCTCGTCATGGCGTGTTTACGGTGGCTAATTCAGACCGTGGAAAAGCCAAAAATCGTAAGCTCATTCCGATCAAAAATAAGCAAATTCTCGATGGGGAATTTGTGACTGTGGCGAGGCCTTAAAATCGAGGGGCTATCGGACCTGTGTGGCTGGGAAGTGGCATTTGAGCAAAGATCCCACCAAGGATGGGTTTGATGCAAATTTTGGGGGGACTACTTGGGGGCATCCTAAGTCATATTTTTCCCCCTATAAAAATCCATATCTTAAAGACGGGCCCATAGGGGAACATCTACCCGAGCGTTTGAGTAGAGATGTCGCAAACTGGATTACGGAGAACTCAAAGTCCCCCTTTTTTGTGTATCTCCCTTTTTACTCGGTCCATACGCCGATTCAGGCTCCCAAGAATCTGACCGCAAAATATGAAAAGAAGTCACCCGATGGTTCCCATAAAAACCCAAAATATGCTGCGATGATTGACGCGATGGATCAAGCAGTAGGCCATATTTTAAAAACTCTCGATGAGCAAAATTTGGCAAAGAATACGCTTGTGATTTTCACTTCGGACAATGGGCCGCACGGGAGCATCTCGCGTGCCGAGCCTCTGCGCGGAGTGAAAGGGATGTATTATGAAGGTGGGATCCGGGAACCGTTTCTGGTGCGCTTTCCCGAGGTGATCGAAGCCGGTTCCAAAAATAAAACTCCGATTTCTCAGATCGATCTTTATCCGACCTTTCTAGATTTGGCCGGGCAGACCGGGCAGACCGGGCTTGATGGGGTCAGCCTCCTGCCGACTTTTAAGAAAAAGGATTTAAAACCACGTTCACTCTTCTGGCACTTCCCTGGGTATTTACAGAGCTATAAAGCGGATCCAGATTCCGCTTCGAAGTTCTTCCGAACGACGCCATGCAGTGTCATTCGGAAGGGAGATTGGAAGTTGATTCAATATTTCGAAGATGGAGCGATCGAACTTTATAATTTGAAGATGGATGCTTCAGAGAAGACGAATCTTGTTCTAATAAATGAAGAAAAAAAGCAGGAGTTGCTAAGAGAATTGCAAGACTGGCAGAAGTCGACGAAAGCTCCAATTCCTGCAGAAAAAAACCCTGCGTATCGTAAGTGAACCACTTTTGGAGCACTGATTATTAAAATGGAATTCTTCCCAGGGTTTAAAGTTGCCGATGAAACCCCTTGGGACTTGCCTTTGTTCTTTTTCCCATAACCGTTTTTTACACGGCCGTTTTTATTCTTTTGTTGGTTTTGGTTTCGCCCAATTCGCAATTTTTGCGATGCCGGGTTCGCGGTTCTTGGTGCCTTTGATTTTTTGAAGGCGATCGCCGAGCTCGCTTCGCTTCTCGATTGCGAGTGCTTGCATTTTAGAGACGATTTCGGGGTGCTGGGCTGCGATGTTTTTGGATTCCCCGATGTCAGCTTCAAGGTCGTAAAGCTCGAGTCCGCATTTTTGCATTACATACTTTCCGGCATGGCCATCGTTGGCAGGTGTGATTTTGGAATTTCGGAAGGTGTGTGGAAATTGCAGTTTCCATTTACCCATTCGCATTGCTTCAAGGTCGTTGCGCTTATACCAAAAGTAATAGGCTTCCTGCACTGGCTCGGTTTGCTGGCCGGAGATGACGGGCCAGGCGTCTTTCCCATCAATCGGTTTTTTGGGGAGCGGGACATTAAGTATCTTTGCGATGGTTGGCAGAAGATCGATCGTCATGAGAGGTGTTTTAACAACCGAACTAGCTTTTAATTTGGCGGGCCACTGCATGACACAAGGAACGCGCACTCCGCCCTCCCAGCAGTTGCCTTTGCAGCCACGGAGCGGGCCAACTCCTCCAGCATGATTGCCATAAACCATCCAAGGCCCGTTGTCGCTGGTGAAGACGACGAGTGTGTTTTCGGTGATTCCTGCCGTTTCAAGTGCGGCGAGAACTTGTCCGGTGGACCAATCGATTTCCTGGATCACATCGCCATACTTTCCTTGCTCCGAGGAACCGCTGTATTTTGGCGAGGTGAAGAGCGGGACATGTGGTTGGGGGTGAGCAAGGTAGAGGAAGAAGGGCTTATCCTTTTTCTCGTTGATAAAGCGCACAGAGCGCTCGGTGATCCAGGCGGTCATCCATGACTGGTCGCGAACACGTGCAATGATTTCGTCGTCTTCAATGAGCGGAAGCAGAGGGTAATCCGGCATAAAGCGAACGGGGCCACTGGGCCACATGTCATTTGAATAAGGATAGCCGAAGTAGTCGTCAAAGCCGTGATTTACGGGGAGGAAGTTTTTTTGATAGCCAAGATGCCATTTGCCATACATTGCAGTCCGATAGCCGGCAGATTTACAGATTTCGGCGAGGGTAGTTTCATCGGAGTGAATGCCGGTCGTGCTGCGTTGGGAGAGGGCGCCGGAGATACCGATACGATTCGGGTAGCAGCCGGTGAGAAGAGCGGTGCGAGAAGCCGAACAGACGGGCTGAGCGACATAGAAGTCGGTAAATTTAACTCCTTTTTTAGCGATTGAATCGATGTGGGGTGTTTGCCAACCTTTCGCCCCGAAGCAACCGAGGTCGCCGTAGCCCATGTCATCACAGAAAATAACGACAATATTAGGCCTTTGCGCTGCTTGAGAGAGGCTGAAAAGAAGGAACCAAAGTGAAATGAAGCGAATCATCTGGAAAGCTCAGCATATCTCTAACGTAATCTCAACCCACAAGCATCCATCATGAAGATACTTTTTACCCTCCCTTTTCTAGCAACCTGTTTGTTGGCCCAAGAGCCTAACAAAGACATCAAAGAAGGTCATTCCCACAATGGCCATGCTTTTAACGAAGGTCCGCGGCAAGAAGGGCCTTTGATGGGATCCACCGGTAATGTTCATCTGGCCATCACCTCAAGCTGGGATAAAGGGCAAGCTTACTTTAATCAGGGACTGGGCCAACTTCATGGATTTTATTACTACGAGGCAGAGAGATCGTTCCGGGCGATTTTGGCGCATGATCCAAATTGCGCGATGGCTTACTGGGGGCTTTCGCAAGCCAACTACGAAAATGAAAAGCGGGCTAAGGAATTTATTGCTAAGGCGGGCGAGCTTCTCAAAAAAGAGGATTTTAAGATTAGCGAGCATGAACGAGCCTACCTCAATGCGGAGGTCTCCTACCATGATGATAAGAAGGAAAAGGATGCGACAAAGCGACGCAAGAATTTCATAAGGGCTTACGAAGACATCATTCTAAAACACCCCAAGGACTTGGAGGCTAAAGCATTGTTAGTTTGTCGGCGTTGGCAGTTCAATCGGAAAGGGATTCCGATCACCAGTCACGTCGGAATGGATGCGATCCTCGAGCAAATTTTTGCAAAGAATCAGAACCATCCGGCTCACCATTATGCGATTCATCTTTGGGATAGTCGGAATCATGAGCAGGCTCTTGATTCAGCGGCGCGGCTAGGGCAGACCGCTCCAGGCATCGCGCACATGTGGCATATGCCGGGTCATATTTATTCTAAAGCCAAGCGCTATCAGGATGCCGTTTGGCAACAGCAGGCCTCGGCGCGGGTTGATCACAAGCACATGATGAAGTGGTTCCTTTTACCGGATCAAATCCATAACTATGCGCATAATAACGAATGGCTTTCTCGGAACTTTTCTCACCTAGGAATGGTGAGAGCTAGTATCGATATGGCGAAATCTCTCTTGGGGAATCCAAGGCATCCCAAACTAAATAATCCGGGGCGTGGATCTGCTCGTTACGGAAGGCGTGCTTTAATTGATTATCTGGAGAAAGCCGAGCTTTGGCAGGAAGCACTTGAGGCCGCAAATTCACCCTGGCTCGAAGTCTTGTCAAAGCCCGAGGACGACCTTTCTCGACTTCGTTTAATCGGAGTCGCTCAGGCAAATCTTGGTCAACAGGTTGGATTGAGAAAAGCGATCGAGGGAATCGAGACTTACTTGACGAAATTCAAGGCGGATCAAGAACAGGCAAAAAAAGCCGCTAAGGAAAAAGCTGAAAAGGAGAAGAAGAAAGAAAAAGAAGTTAAAGCCGCTGAAAAAAAGGCCCACGATCAATTTCAAAAAAATATCAAGAAGTTTGAAAATGTCGTTATTGAGCTAAAGGGTTATCTAGCGGCGATGAATGGAGATTTTAAAACTGCAAAAGAGGGACTCTCAAAGAGGCCTTCACAGCAGTCCCCGGTTCTCCGGCATCTGGCTTATGGTGATCACGAAAAAGCGGCTGAGCTTTCAAAAATACAGATCGAAAAAAAGGACAAGCAGACCATTCTTTTGGCCAAGGCAATTCATGCGCTTTATCACGCAAAGAAAGATGACGCGGCATGGAAGGCCGGTTTTGAGGACTTGCGCAATTTTGGTTCCGAAGTGGACCTTGAATCGCCTGTTTTTGCCCGCCTCGCTCCGATCGCAAAGGAACTCGGTTATCCAGCCGATTGGCGGGTCGCTCATAAGCTTGCTGGTGATCTTTTGACGCGTCCGAATCTGGACGAGCTTGGACCACTTCACTGGACTCCGCCACCGGCTCCTCAGTTCAGTCTTCCGGACCAACATCAGAAAAAGGTTTCTCTTTCGGAGTATCGGGGTAAGCCGGTAATTCTTGTCTTTTATTTGGGGGCAGGATGCCTTCACTGTACCGAACAAATGACCGCGATGGCGGATCGTTATTCTGATTTTAAAAAAGCAGGGCTTTCGATTTTGGCGATCTCAACGGACGACATTGCTAATCTGAAAGATTCCCAAGATAATTATAGCAAGGGAGACATGCCCTTTCCAATTGTCTCTGATGCGGCTAAGAACATTTTCAAACAATACACCGCCCACGACGACTTCGAGGATCAGCCGCTTCACGGAACCTTTGTTCTAAATGGCAAGGGGCATATGCTTTGGTCTGACATCTCCGCCGATCCTTTCATGGATATTGATTTCCTCATCAAGGAATCTAAGCGTCTATTATCGCTTCATAAGTAGGATTAGCGGGGATTAAAAAAAGAGGCGATTCTTTCGAACCGCCTCTTCTTATTGGATTGCCTAGGAAATTTTTTAGTTGGTGTCATCTCGTTCAACACGGAAGAAGACCATGGGTAGACTATCGAGACCGAAGTCAGAAAGTGTGAATGTTCTTGAAGTCGTGTCTCCATCTGAGGTGATGCCGTCGTCGAGATCGTTATCCCAGTTCACGAGATCAGTGGAATACTTGATAATGTAAGCTGCTCCGGGAATTGAATTCCATCCGAGGATCACATTTTTGGTATCTTTGCTATAGGCAATTTCGGTGATCGAGAGTGGCGTGTTAGGGGTGCCCCCTGGAACAACATCGACAAAAGCGGTTCCGAATCGAATTTCGTCAAAGATGGTTGCACCAGTATCCTGTATTGAGATGAGGCTAAAATCACTTTGTTTGAAATCAGCTTCGATTGACGCGATGGCATCTGCTTCGAGGGGTTCGCCCATCGAATCAGCGGTGATGTTAAAGAGAAAAAACTGATCAGGTGTTCCATCAGGTTTCCAATTGATTTTACCCACAGTGAGAGCGGTATCATGGTGTGTGCCCTCTGGATCGAGAGGTGGAAGAAAGAGGCTGTCTTCTACCGTGGCAGTGGCAGAGTCGACAAATGCAACCGCGTTTAAGTTCCCGTTAACTCCTCCCGCTGAACGATACCCGAATCCAAAGGCCTGCCCGGTATCGGAAGTCAGGTTTCCATTCCCCGATTCGCCTTGAGCTGCTTTAAGAATGTCAGTGCCGAATACCATAGTCCCATATCGGTTGTTATCGGGCGCACTGGTGAGCATGCTAAACCAGATTGTGGTGTTATCGGCAGTTAGGACTGCTTGTGATTCAGCCGAAAGAGTGCGGCTTGCTTCCCTTTGCCCGGCTGTGCCAAATCGACTCACGGCGGTCCCAGCAGAAGGGTGATCTGGAAATTCTAACCCTCCACGAAGATTGATGGTCGTGCCGGGAGATCCTTGGGCGAAGGCAGTGCGTCCGATATCAAAATTACGGCTCCAACCGGTCACAGCCCATGGTCCATCGAAGCCTTCGCCACCATCTAATTCATTGAGAGGTGCATCGGTTCCTTCGTAATCAAAATGCTCGAGTAGTATCAGTTCCGCTTGAGTGAACGGAATGAGCAATGACGTAAGGGTGAGAAAGTGTTTCGGAATCAATTTCATAGCTTAAATTACCAATATTTTCGCCACGTGTTTAAACAACAAAAATCTACGGCCCTGATATAAATCTGAAGAGGGGCCTACCCGTTCAAGGGGAGGTTTGAGGGTCTTGCCTGAGAATAGCAGGCTTTTTCGGCAGCTACTTGCTCGAGCTCTTTCGCTAGGGCTTCCCAAGGGCTCGATTGATGACAAACCGAGTCAGGGTTTCGGATTCAAACCATCCGCTCCACATGTTGTGGCCCTGATCTTTAATAAGTTCGACTTCCGCTGGCCCGCCAAACTTAAGATATTTTTCGACCAGGATTTGAGTATTAAGATGATAAGGAACAAGCTTGTCGTTATCGCCGTGAATATGGAAAATAGGGACCTTTACGGCAGCCAAAGGTTGGAGTCGTTCGGTGGGGTTGTTTTCGTGAAGCGCTGCTTTCAGTTCATCTTTTGTCATGTGGTAAGCGCCCGCTGCGCGCGCAATACCGGGATAGCTTTCAAGATTGCAAACCGGATAAATCCCGGCGACGCCACCCACTTTTTCGGGATTTTCGACAGCCCAATTGTAGAGCATCAGGCCTCCTCGACTTCGTGCCAAGAGACAGGGTTTTTTCGCGAAGTTTCGCTGTCTTGTGAGATATTCGTAGAGTTCGCTGAAACCCTTGCGGCCGTCCCGGCTGCCATAAGACTCGCCAACATCAATTCCAGCAATTGCGATTCCCTTGGCCAAAAATCGTTGAAACATCCAGATTTCGGATTTGGCGGGGAGACCAGGCAGGGTGGGTGCGTACCAAACCCATGGCGTCTTATCCTCCACCTTTTTAGGAAGGATGACGAAGGCATTACGACTATTGATGCGGAAAGATTCTCCTGAGAGGGGGAGTTTCTTGGTGCCTGGTTCGATCTGAATGTCTTCTAGGTCATAAAACTTTTTTGCGTTACTAGCGAAAAGTTTAAGAGAAACGGTCGGGCCTCTCTTTTCGAAGTAGTCACGGGTAATTTTCAGGACTGAAGCGTAGTCGGCGGTCGTTCGTGTGACCGGCCAATCGCTGCCAAAGATAATCCGATCCTCGCCAAAGCATTCTAAAGCGAGATCGAGAATGGGTTTGTAAAAGGTTAGATTGAGTGGAGCTGGTTGAGATTTCACCCGCCCAAATAGGGCGGAGACTTTACAAAAAACGTTGGGGTGTTTCGCCACTACGCGAAATTTTTCAATCCAGGCAGGATCGAGTGGATTGCCATCAAGGCTCACTCCGCCGAAGTGATTAATGATGATTTTCAGGTTGGGAATGCGGTCTGCGATGTTGGCAGCGTCTGCAAGGGTGTACTTACCGATAAGTATGTCGACGGTCTTCCCCTGTCTGGCCGTCTTTTTGAGGTCTCGATAGAATTCTCCGGTTAGTGTTTTTTGAGTCCGTCCCGAAATCCGATAGCCCAGATAGCGATCGTTCTGACAAAGTTTGTCAAAGAGGGGTTGGAATCTGTCGGTCCCGATCACTTGGGAGAGGTTTCCGACGACGCCACGATAAAGCGCTTTGTTGTGGGCCGTTACATCTAGGTTCCATTGATTGTCGGGTAGGTGCTGTCCAGCTTGCACTACAACAACGCCATTCACCCCGTTTTTTTGAGCGATCGCCTCGTGATCCTTTGGCATGAAAGATCGATAGAGGGCTCGGCTATCTTTCGGGATCCAATAAATTCCTTCGGGCCGATCAAGGTGCCAGAGGTGAACATGGGTGTCGATTAAAGCCGGCTCATATGCCTGGATGAAGGGAGTTCCAGCGGCGAAAATCGTTAGGAGTCGGACGAGTGGTTTCATGAGATTCTTAGTTATCATCGGGGCGTTTCACAGTGAGCTTTCCCGGGCCGGTAATCGCTGGATGTGTTTCGCCAGAAAAGAGCCCCTCGCCCTGATCGACGCCATCAATGAAGAATCCCGCGACAGTCTCGTCCGATTGCAAGAGGAGTTTGTAGAGTTTATTGGGGTCTGCACCTCCTCCGTTGACCCTAAGGCTACCAACTCCTTCAAGAGACAGCGCAGCAGTGTTAGCGATAGTATCATTTAGGTTGGCTTCGATGATCAATGAACTGTTTTCCTTAAGGTGGACATCACCAGTTCCGAAGGAAGCGTCTGCGGCTGCAACGATGTAGAAGGGTTCGTTCTGAGTTGAGTGAGCCATGAGCCCGCCTGAGAAAGTGTTGGCAGTTTCAAGGCGGAATTGGTTTCGATTGACTCCATTAAAAATGAGTTTTCCGCTGCCCTTTATTGCACCGTTAAATTTTCGGATACCATCGTGGCCGTTTGTCGAAGCTCCTCCATAAATGCTGGCATCCTCAATCAGTTCGATAGGGCCGAAGTTCACCTCTTCGGCTGTGCTTAAGATGAGGCATGAGTTCTCATGCATCATGATGCCGCCAGGAGCTTTTGGGAGCGTATTTAGATTACTTGATCCCCACAAAATCAGCTGGGAATTTTTTCTTAAAATTAAGGAGCCAGAATAGGGTGCGGGCGGACTGTTTTCCACTTGCGCAGTCAGGCCTTCGCTGATGATCACGTTTTCATTCGGACTAGGAACTTGGCCCCTCTCCCAGTTCGTGGGAATACTCCAGCTATCCCTATTTGAGGAATTGCCTTTAATCATAGTTGCTCCGAGGATTGCAGTCTTGAGGAGGAATTCATGGGGCTGAAGTGCCTTGCGGGTGAATCGGATTTCATCCAGCGCGATCGGTGTCTTATTGCCCAGACTTCCAATGCGGAGGGGATTAGTTTGCTCGCCGGGGATATTGGAGTGCGCAACTGAGGCTGCCGCAACTTTGGTCCCATCAAGGAAAAGCGCCATTTCACCCTCGCCGTTGCTGAATTCATGATTCCAAGTGATCGCGAAGTGGTGCGGTTTTTTATCGGCAACTTTCACTGCTTCGGCGAGAGCTTGGACTCGCTGGGTTCCAGAATCGTAAAAGAAAGCCATTTGTTCCTCCTTTTTGCCGCGAGCGGGCGGGCGTAAGTCGATGTGCCATCCTCTGTTATCTTCCCCTTCACCTGTCCGAGTGCCAAGAAGGAAGATGGGGCGCCGAAGTTTGTCAGCGATGAACCAACCTTCAAAAGTGTAGGAGCTCTCGGTGTCTAAGGCAAAGATCCCATTAATTTTCTCTTCCTCCCAGATTCCTAAAATTAAGGCTGAATCATTTGCTGCCTGATTAAGTGGAACTGGGTCTGGGGCTATGGCGCGCGTTCCTTTGCCTGGTCGCACTAGGCGTAATTTAATTTGCCCTGAATTATCCACTAGAGAACTTTCGGCGGCTTCTCTGTTCATTCGCCACCAGGTAGATTTTACTTTCTTCTCGTTAACTTCGACCACGGGTTCCAAATCGGTCTGCATTACCTCTTTCTCGGGTTTCGTTGGAATTGGTTCAGGATCTTGAGGATTGGGATTTTTCTTGGGTGGGTCCTGTTTCTCGGGGAGTTTAGAAATTGCGATCCGCGGATCAATTACCTCTCGTAGTTCCTTCTTTTTAGGCCCTTTTCTAGGCTCCTTCTTTGTGGGCGATTCATTCTTTTTGATGACAAACGTTTTATCGCTTTGCGATGGTGAGGGATGGTTTTCTTTCGTCACCCAAAAGATTAATGAGGCGATGGTTAAGATCGCAGCTGTGCCCAGCGCGTAAAGTGGAGTGCGAGACGGTTGCGCGCTGGCGAGCATCGTGCCGCTGTTGCTTAACTGAACGATTGTAGAGACTTGTCTGAGATCAACCAGCGCAGCCGAGTCGTGCGAGACCTGCATGTCAACTAGGCTACCACCGCTTGGAACTACAGCTTTACGGCCCTCAAAAACTTGTTCGTAAACTCGTAGGAAGTAAGGGCGGAGGGCAAGAGTAGTTGCGTCAAGATCCCGCCGGTAGGCCACAATATCAAATTCCACATGCCGAAAATCGATTTCGCGTTTTTCGACATCATAAACAGCGTAACGCGAGCTCAAGTCATCTGGATTTCGGGGCTCTCCGACCGATCCTACGTTGATGATATATCGTTTTTCCGCATCAAGTCCGCAAGTCGTATCCAAAATTTCTTGGACCGACCCGTCTGCGGATAGCTCGAACATTTTGGGCAAGTGAGTATGCCCAACAAAGGTCGCGAAGTGTTTATTCGCAGCAAAGTTCTCTTTCGCTATTTCGACATTGTCAATGTAGTCGAAACGCCCTGGTTCTGCGATTTCTGCGTGCACGAATAGTAATTCTCCCGCTTCGATGGCGAGCGGAACCGAAGAGAGGAATTGCTTCGCGTCAGGTGAGAGTTCCGTAATAGTCCACTCGATTGCTTGTCGGGCGTGATCGTTAAAAATGGAATAATCCATCATGCCGACGGCTGCAGCATCGTGGTTTCCGAGCACAAAGTGATCGGTGACGGATCTAACTGCCTCGAGCACTTCGGCTGGCTTGGGTCCATACCCTACAACGTCGCCGAGACATACGATTACGTCGACTCTCTGCGAGCGGATATCCGCAAGCACTGCTTCCCACGCTCGGATATTGGCGTGGATGTCTGAGACAATGGCGTATCGCATAGCATCAAACCTGAATCGCCCCGCCGGAGCGATTCAGTTCCGGAGATTAGCAGATTGAGCGAACAAGTCCCCACTTATTTCGATGAAAACTCCGCTTTTTCAACAGTTAATTTGTGGCTAGGTTTTGGCTTGCATCGCTTATGGGCTTGGAGGAAGCATCACATTTAATTTCCGAGACCCGCCTCCATCTCGGAGCGGGTCTTTTACGTGAAAACTTTCATTCTGTCGCGAATTAGCCCTAACCATCAATTTGCAAAATAACGTAGTTGTTTAGGATCTCGAGCGAAGAATAATGAAATAGCGCCGCATAAATCCACGATTTTGACGCCCTTTCACTAGTTTGCTGCGTTGCTGTCAGGGTTAGTCTTGAACATAAGGCCTCAATCAGAGGATTTAGAAAATGAACAGAATGGCAATCTGCATGAGACTCATTTCGGGAGCTGTATCTCTCGCCACGCTTGGTGCCCTCATCAACCGAAATTATTCCGGCGGGCTCGCTAGCCAAACTTGAAAGATTAGAAGAATAAACCAAGTTTACAAAAGCATAATCTACACTTGTGAAACACCTCAACACTATCTTTATCTCTTTGCTGCTGAGCCCCACTCTGGTTGCGCAAAGTACTGACGACAATTATTGGGCCTATCAGCCTGTGCAGAAAGTCTCTGTTCCCCCCGTCAAAGATTCGTCAACCCGCAACCCGATTGATGCCTTCATTTTTGCCGGGCTTCGTGAAAACGGGATAAAGCCAAATGAACGGGCGGACAAAGTCCGGTTACGTCGAAGGCTCTCGTATGACCTGACTGGGCTGCCCCCCGAGAAAAAGGAAATGTCCTGGCAAGAGTTGGTGGATCACACATTAGACTCACCTCGTTTTGGTGAAAAGATGGCTTCCCATTGGCTCGACCTCGTCCGCTATTCTGAGACCAATGGCTTTGAGCGTGATAGCGCAAAACCTGATATCTGGCGTTACCGCGACTATGTCATTAAATCTTTTAACGAGAATAAACGCTATGACCGTTTCATTTTGGAGCAGTTAGCGGGCGACCAACTTCCCGATAAGACCCTTGATAGCTGCGTCGCCACTGGATTTATGGCGCTTATGCAGCGAGATGATGAGCCGGCGGATCGCCCCCAAGCTCACGCTGATCGAATTAGTGATATCGTTGATGTCGCTTCTGAGGCCTTCATGGGCACGACGATGGGGTGTGCCAAATGCCACGATCACAAGGTTGATCCAATCTCCCAAGCTGACTATTTTTCGATGATGTCGTTTTTTGATGGCATCAGGCAGGATCTGTTTAAATCGGCAAACCATACTTGGAATGACCCCGAAGTGATTCGAAAGCGCGAAGAAGAAAAACAAGCCAATCGGGGGCAGATCGAGGAGCTTTGGGGGGGAGTTGATCGTCAGTTATTGGAGCCCTACTTGAAGCGCTCAAAGAATCCCCGCGATATCAAAACCAGTTGGGTGTTTTTGCCGAAGGTGCCTAAAGCTCCGGGGTGGTCGCTCCCATCATTCGATGCAAATGGCGCAGGTTTCAAGAAGCTTGATAAAGTGCCCCGCAACAAGATGGTGACACTCCGTTCGGAGTTTGGGCTTCAGGGAATCCCCAAGCAATTCCTAGTTTACCTCAAGGGTGAGTTGCAACATCTCCAGATTTTCATCAATGGTGCACCGGTTCACGAGGGAGTGATTGAGAAAGTTCATGGTGAGATCTTCGTGCCACTTCCGATCGAAGAGCTGACGACCGGTAAAAATGTCATTGGAATCATCACTAAGTTTAATCGGAATCGTCCTGAGATTAAAATTACTCGGGAGCCCGTGCACGACCTCAATGGCGATCAATTCGCTTCTATCCACTCCGGAATGATCGCGCGTATTTTCGGAGATGATTTTGGTTCTAAAATGAAGCCGTTACAGCAGAGGCGGCGTGATCTTGAGCGACCGATCCAAGGGGTTCGCTATCATGGTGTTCACGAAGAAGGGCAAGTTGCCGCGCCAAGGATTCATACTCGAGGCAGCGTGCACGCACAGGGCGACGAAGTTCCTATTGCTTTTCCCGCAATGCTAGATTCCGCTAAGCTAAAACCTAAACGTAACCGTCTGGAGTTCGCTAAGTGGATTACCTCACCAGAACATCCAACGACCGCCCGCGTATGGGTGAACCGTCTGTGGCAGTATTGTTTTGGAGCCGGGTTGGTCGAAAGTTCAAACGAATTCGGCAAGCTCGGAACTGGAGTTTCCAATCAAAAACTTCTCGATTGGCTTGCAGGGGAGCTTGTGAAATCAGGGTGGGATACAAAGCACATTCTCAGGCTCATCTTGAATAGTTCGACTTATCAGCTTTCGTCGAAAGGAATAAGCGACAAAGATCCCACCAATCGCTTACACTGGAAGTATTCTTCTCGTCGTCTCACTGCTGAGGAGATTTGGGATAGTTATCTTGTGCTCACCAACCAGATGAAATTTGAAATTGGTGGTCCCCCGGTCCGGCCAAAAATGCCGGACGCGGTCCTTCAGACTTCATCGCGCCCCAGAAATGTTTGGCCACCTTCACCAGGAGACTCAGCAAATCGCCGTGCAGTTTATATTCATGTGAAGCGCTCTATTAAGCTTCCTTTATTGGCGAATTTTGACTCGCCTGAGCGTGATTTTTCCTGCCCCTCACGTTTTGCTACTACTGTCCCCACACAGGCTCTGACCATGCTCAACAGCGAGCGTATGAATGAGTTGTCGGAGAAGTTTGCTGCGCGGTTAAACGGCTCGGTTGACGAAAAAATCCGAGAAGCATTTCACCTCGGGACTAGTCGTGAGATTACTGATGGAGAATTTCACGAAATCAAAGGGCTAGCGGCTGATCTCAAAGCCAAACATGGTGTTTCGGATGATCAGCTTATGTCGCGAATTTGCCTTCTTATTCTCAATCTCAACGAAACTCTCTACCTCGACTAATCATGACTGACTTTTGCGGACAAACTAACCGGCGGGAATTTATATCTACTGTTGGAGGAGGCTTTACCTCGCTCGCTCTGACGGGGATGATGGCCCAAGGAAAGAAGAAGGAAACTGATTTTGCACCTAAGGCAAAGAGCGTTATTTTTCTTTTTATGTATGGTGGGCCATCGCACATCGATACCTTCGATTACAAACCTGGAATGAAGGGGATGGATGGAAAGACGGTGAAGGTGAAAACTTTTGGCCGTGGTGGGAAAAAAAACGAAGGCCGTATCGTTGAGCCAAAGTGGAATTTTAAGCAGTATGGCCAGTGTGGTAAGTGGGTTTCTGATCTCTTCCCACATCTCGCGACCTGCGTCGATGACATCGCTTTTCTTCATTCGCTTACCGCTGAATCGCCCATCCATGGCTCGGCGATGTTGAAAATGAATTCTGGATCGCTCATCAGTGGAAAGCCTTCCCTTGGAAGTTGGGTGAACTATGGCTTGGGTAATATTAATGAGAATCTTCCGGGCTATGTTGTGATGCTCGATAAAACTGGTGGTCCTATTTCTGGGGCCAAGAATTGGTCGTCTGGGTTTATGCCCGCGAACTACCAAGGCACGGTGCTCCGTTCGAAAGGGGATCCTATTCTGGATCTCAAAAACTCTCGTGGCATGGGACGTGATGAGCAATATCGCATCATCGAATCGCTCAATCAGCTCAATGCTGGTCATCTTTCACAACGTCACGGGAACACGAATCTACAGGCTCGCATCGATAGCTACGAACTCGCGTTTAAGATGCAATCAACTGCGCCGGAAGCGATCGATTTCGACCAAGAGAGCGAAGCGACCAAGCAGCTTTACGGCATCGATGAAGGTCGCACCGAGGACTTTGGTAAGAAGTGCCTTTTGGCACGCCGATTAGTCGAGCGAGGCACGCCCTTCATCCAGATTTATTCAGGTGGTGCTCATAACGATGATAATTGGGATGCGCACGGTAATCTTGAGAACAACCATAATAAGCATGCTGGGAACACTGATAAACCTATTGCAGGGCTTCTTAAGGATCTCAAACAACGAGGTCTCCTTGATGAAACTCTCGTCGTGTGGGGCGGCGAATTTGGTCGCCAGCCCACTGCCGAGTATGCCAAAGGCACGGGCCGGGATCATAACTCGGCCGGCTTTACAATGTGGATGGCCGGCGGCGGAATCAAAGGCGGTGTAAGTGTGGGGCAGACTGATGAACTTGGATCGGCGGCGGTGGAGAAGCCTCTCGAAGTGAAGCACCTTCACGCCACTGTTCTGCGTCAATTGGGATTTGATCCCAACGGGCTCCACTTCCACCACGCTGGCTTAAACGAAAAACTGGTGGGAGTTGAAGGAGCTGATCCAATTTCTGAGATTATCGCTTAGCCTTTGACCTGAATGCTATTTTAAAGGAAGTCGGTATGCTTCGGCGGCGTTTTTCCAAAAGTAGCGCTCGCAGGCTTCCTGTCCTTTAGCCGAGAAGTATTCGTTCACGAGCTTTACGAAGCTTGTGTAGTCACCACTGTTTTTGGTGCACGGCCAGTTGCTGCCAAAAATGAGTCGCTTGGAGCCAAGGTTTTCCCAGAGGACATCAAGCACGCTCCGGTAGTGATCGATTTTGTGGGGAGCAGGTTGGGGAATACTTCGCTGGTAGAGGCCCGAAATTTTGCACCACACATTTTTATTCTCGGCTAATCTCTCGACTGCAGTGATCCATTCCTGCGGCGCGGCCTTACCATCAAAGTCATAACCGATGACGTGGTCGACTACGAGGTTGAGATTTGGGACGGCGCGGGCAAGTTGGTCGACTTGTTTCACGGCCTCTATTCCGCCTCCATTGACGAGGATATCGACAGTAAGCTTGTGTTTGGCTAGTCCGCGCAAATTACTGATGAGCTGTGGGTCGGAGTAGTTGATCGTTTTTTTACTCTTGCCGTTTCGTAATCGGATCCCGACGAAACGCTTATCCCTTTTGAGCTTCTGAATCGCAAATTTAAAGTCGTCTGAATAGGGGTCAATATTCCCGACGAGTCCCACGAAATAGTCGTCATCTTTTACAAGATCGAGAACCCAACGATTGTCTTCAATGAGATCACTGGCTTCGACCACGATCACTCCGGTGGTGCCAGCAGGCTCTGCTACTTTGTGAAATTCGTCTGGAAGATGTGGTTTGTAGAGAACTTTATCGCCTTTTGGTGGCCATGGAATTCCTTCCTCTCGGGTGGGGTCGTAAAGATGAATATGAGTGTCGATCATGTGCTTCACCTTGGGGAGCGGTCGCTCATCAGCGGCGAGGGTGACGATGACAGAGAGGAAGATGGCCAGTGTTTTCATGGAGAGAAAAGAATGGTCGATTTCACCTCTTTTGGAAAGCTTCGTGCTTTTTGTTTCTGGTGGAGAGGGACCGTGGGATCTCGCCGCGTTGTCTGCTGGAGCTCGGGAGAATAGTGGGGAGGAACACCGTGATTCTTTTATTCCGAGAGCTCAAAGATAGAGTTGTGGATGAGCCGTTGGAAGGCCTGGCCGCTCTTATCGGTAAGCTTGAGGTCGATAGACATGCCCCAGGTGGGTTCAAGGTCGGGAACGGTGAGGGTGATCTTTTTTCCATTGAGGGTGGCGCTGGTAATTTCCCACTCCTGTTCGTTGAAGTGCTTGGATCCATAGTTCTTGGTTCTTTTGAGATCCCAAGCTTTGATACAAAAATTGTTTGGCTTCACCGATTTCTCGTCAACTTCATCAGAGAGGGTCAAGGTGACGGTGTTTTTGGAGGCCTCGATCTGGGTGGGAAGATTGGCTGCCTTATCTAATTTTCGGATGCGATAGAAGCCTCCGGCTTTTCGCTGGGTGCCGGCCCAGGCAAACATACCGCAACCGTAAAGTTGGCCGTCGCTAGTGTGGAAACGCCCCCGCATAATACCGGTCGGGAACTGGTTTAGTGGGAGTTCACAAAGTCCGCCTTGACGTTGATCTCCAATTGTTTCGTGTGGAACGACGTAGATTTTCCCGTAGCCGTAACTGAGGTTGAGGAGCTGGCCGTTCAATGATCCCCACTTGGCATCCTTGGGAACCCAAAGCAGTTCGGAGGGCGATCGATCAAATCGATTGGTGATCCAGCAAAGAGGATTTTTCATCGCGGAATCGGCGGTGTCGGTGACGGGGGAATAACCGTAGATGTTACCAAAAAATTCTTTCGGTCCGTCGCCGTTGACCCAGTTGATGCGATTTTTAGGATTCCAGTGACCTTCCTGATCGGTGACGATAAAGGAGCCGTCCGGATTGAGACAGACGCCGTTTGCAGCACGGAAGCCGGTGGCAAGAATATCGGTCCTAGAGCCGTCGGCGCTTACGCGGAGGAGGGTGCCATGATGAGGGACGAGCGAATCTTTGGCGTGGCGGGCAGACTTGGCGTAGTAGAAATTACCCTTGTCATCGGTTTGGAGGCCCATCGCAAATTCGTGGAAGTGCTCGGTGACCTGATGGTCGTTGTTGAGGCACTCGATGTAGTCGATAGTTTCGTCTCCATTGGTGTCGTAAAGTTTGGCAAGCTGATCACGGCAGGTGACGTGGATTTTGTCATCTATGATCTTAAGGCCGAGCGGTTGAAAGAGGCCGGAGCAAATGCGCTTCCAGGTGAGTTTTCCTTCGAGTTGATCGATGCCTTCGACGATCCAGACGTCACCCATCCAGGTGCAAACGGCAGCGCGTTTGCCATCGGGGTAGAAGTCGAAGCCGCTGGTGCGCATCCAGGATTGGTGCGGATTTAGATTGGCGATAGGCACGGTGAGAGTGTCGACCGCGAAGGGGCCGGACTCATCGCCGCGTTGGATTTGGGTCGTGACGGTGGTCGGAGGAATGAGTCGAGGGTCCCTGTCTAGGTGGGCCGAGATTGACCTTTCTTCGATGACTCTTCCGTCAATCGTGTGCAGGAGGAGAGCTTGGGATGATGGTTCGAAAATTCGGCAGAGTGACCCGTCTTCAATGACGTAATTCTCATTAGGAAGTTTTTCTGTGGCTTTTCCGACTCTCATCTTGAGTTTTGAGTTTCCTGCACCGACTTGGATCAGGCGCTGAAAACCTCCTTTTTTTGCAGTGTCGAGGAAGGTTTCGGTGATCGCTGTTTCTCCAACTAGGTATCGGATGGCTGTTCCAGCCTTACCAAGAAAAATCCCCTTGAATGTTACCCAGTCTTTCGGGAGTGGTCCGAAGAGACGGCCGTCTTTTCCCTTCACTCGAATGGGTTCCCAGGAGCCGGTTTCAGGATGGGCCCAGCCGGGGCGGTCGGGGTTGGTGAGGATACGCTCTCCAACGATGGAGGTGTGGGTTCCATGGGAGCCGTCAAAAGCGATGCCTCTCCAGTCGACAAATTGGTCTCCCGTATAGATGGCGGCAAGGCGCATCGTATCGTGATCGTAAACTGCCCACGAGTTTCCTTTCGAAATACCGCCGAGTCCGGAGTCGAGGCGAATGGCGAGCCCTTTTTGGGCAATGTTGACCTTCGTATCGAGAGGGCCGGGCTCGATTTGGTAGGTCCAGAAGAGATGGTTTCCGAAGTCCATCATTTTGTAGGGTGGTGGAGTTTTTTTGGATTCTTTTTCTTCAAGCTGAGACATGCCACGCGGAAGATTGCCGAGGTAGCGGTCGTCGATCTTACTGAGCTGGGAGGAGTTATGCTTTTTAAGATATTCTTGTCGGATGTAGTGAATGACGTCGTATTTTTGACGGGTTGAGAACTGAGGCATGGGCATCATCATGCCGTATCCCTTGGTGAGGGTTTGATACATGCGGAAGGGGTCGTGCCCGTTCTTAAATTTTCCTTCGTGGAATTTGAGGGCGATGGGAATGGATCCTTCCTTTTGATCGCTGCCGTGACAAGTGATGCAGAGTTGGTTATAAATTTCTTGGCCGCGCTTAAGAGAGTTTTTGTCCCACGCCCTCACGATTTCCCGATGGTCTGAGGTTTCGAGAGGCTGCATCCAGGCTTCGTGAATTGTAATGCCTTCGTTTTTCTCGAGTGAGACAATAGTGCCGTAGCCAGGATGGGTGCCAGTCTTGACGAGGTTGAGTTGTTTTCCTGCACTTTTCCCCGGCTTTTTCCAGTGGAAGTCGGGAGTATTGAGTTCATCGATTTTCTTTTTAGCCGCCGTGCCTATTTCTTTCTTGGAGAGTGAGCGTTTCCAGAAAAGAACTTGATCGATAGAACCGTCTTTAAAGTCCCCTCCAAAGTCTTCGGTTGTCGATCCGACTTTGAATGTGTGTCCCTCCTTATCTTTGGAGGTGAGACCATCAGCGATGGCAACTTTTTTGCCATCGAGATAGAGGGTGATATTGCCTTCATGATCGCCGACAAGGACGGCTAGGTGTTCCTTTCCATCATCAATGCGATCTCCTCCTCTAAGCATGCCCTCCCAGCCGACATCGTAGCTCAACTGGCCATCCTGAATGAAGAGAGTTTTTCCGCCGCGTTCCCACTTTCCCTTGGCGGGAGCAAGGGATACGAGAGTTCCTTTGGTGGTTGTTGTGCTGAAACGAGCCATCAAGGTGAAGGCTTCGTCCATCGGGAAGTCTTTTCCGGGAGTGGTTTAAAAGGCATATTTCCATCGCTGGCGAGGTCGTTCCGGGGACTTCGATGCGCTTGGTGGTTGGATCGCCGGAAGCTGGACAGTGGATGAGGGCAGATGAATTGGGCAGGTGCTCAAAAGTGAAGTCGGCGGTGACTTTTTCGCCAGCCGTTACTTCGATAGGGTGGTCGCCAAATTTGACGATGAAGTCGGACTTTGCGGAATAATTTAGAAAGAGGCGAAAATTGGCCTGCAAATCGTGTTGGGCTAGTTGATCGGCCTGCTTTGTTAGGAGAGATGTTTTAGTCTTGTTGACCGGCACGGAAGTTGGGGGGAGGACCTGTGCGGTAAGCGAAGGAAGGGTGAGAAGGGCAAGAGCCGTGAAAAGACCGTTTTTCATTGCTGAAACGGTTGCAGATTAGCGGCCGATGTCAAAGCAGAAGAGGCCACTTGGATGCCAATAAAGGCAACGATGGGTGCTCTATTTTGCGCGATCGCCTGCTGAAAAGAGAGGGTGTTACTGTGAAAGGACATACCACTTGGTTTTCCAGTCCGTTTTACCGCGGTTGCTGAATACTCCGACTTCGGCGATGATCTTCCAAGTGGTCTTGATCTTTGGCTTAGCGATGAAGTTTCCATCCCAGCGGAAGAGAAATTGATCAGCGGGTAATTGGTCATTCATCGATTGGAATGTCAACTGGATCGTCTCAAGGAATCAGGCGATCAAAGATGAAATGGAGCCGCGTTGCGGAAGGCCCTCGCGTTCGAGAGAGAAATCGGGATCGCCGAAATGTTTGATAGGATCCCCATGGGCATTAAGAAAAGAGGTGTAGAAATTTCCGATGGTTCCATGTCCCGGGTTCCCGTAGTCAGGCATGCGGATATAGTTCCCGGGAATATTCAAGCGTCCGCCACAGCCTCCGAGCACGAGAAAGGGCCACTCGTGCAAGGCTCCGTGGTGGGCTTCGCCAGCATCACTCAGATAGACGATCATGGTGTTGTCGAGCATCGTGCCGTTTCCTTCAGGGATGCGATCGAGTTTATCAGCCATATCCGCGATGTGTTTCAAATGCAGCTACGAATTACGTCGCGGCACTCCTCGGAACTCTTTCCATTCGACCCTGTCCCGTGGCCAATTGCGTGCACGTTTTGCTCCGTCAAACCGAGTCCGCGGTAGACGTGTTCAAGGTTGTCCATGCGGATCGTCACGCCGTTGCTCAACCCGGTGATGAGACATGAAGCCGCAAGCGTGAAGTGAGATTCCAATCCGGTCAATCCCGAGCTGGGAAGAAAATTTCTCTGTCAATTTTGGGGCGCCATTACGGATAGCCTCACTCATAGTGAGCAGCTTCTTGCGTCGTTCTTGGAGCTCTTCAAAAGCAAGGAGGTAGTGGCTGAGTTTATCCTGTTCGGCACTAGGAACTTTGTTTCGCAGTTGTTTGATATCGTCTGAAAGAAAATCGAGCATTCCGGTCTCAAGATCGTAGCGCTTACGACCTTTTTTTGACCCAATGGCCGAGCCAAAGAGTTGGTCAAAGGCTTGGTCTGGGCTTGCTTGATAGGGAAGCTCACGCCCTGGAGCTAGTGCTGAGAGACCGGGATAGAGAGTGCCCTGCGGGATGGGATCGCCGGCCCCGCCTACCGCCCGTCCCCTTAGTGCAAGTCCGACATGTCCGAATGGGCTTGAGTACTGTGATGAAAGGCGAGTGTCGATAGTTGCTCGGAGTGGACGACCGCTGGAGGTTTCACTTGGGGAAGCATGAACGCCCATCGCTCCAAAGTATGAAGTGTGGCCGGCCAAGCACATCTTACCAGAGAATCCTTGAACGATAGCGAGTTGGTCTTTGAATGATTCCAAGGCACGGAGGGAGTCGGGAAGAGTGACTCCTTTTAAAGATACGCGTAAAGGGGCGCTTCCAGTGGCTTTTTTGCCACGTAGTAATTCCGGCGTAATTGCCTTTGGTGTGAGGCCGCTAGATTTGACCAAGAAGACAAAGCGTTGAGGGAAAGCGCTAGCGGTCCCGTCCGCAGCGGATGCGAGCTGTCCGAGCAATGGTGACAAGAGGGCTCCTCCGCTTCCGAAAGAAAAGTGTTTTAGGAAGGCGCGTCTTGAGGTGGATTGAGAGTTCATTGTTTTGCCCTTCCCTTTCGAAAAATAAATGAATCGGATGAAAGAAGGGATACGAGCATGGCCTGGAAACTACCTCCACTTTTCACATACGCTTCATCGGCTGCGATCAGAGTTGCGGAATCACTTAACATTTCATTCCTTCCCATCCAATACCGGAAAGCATGGCGGATGAAGGATTGTCTGACGCGATCGGACTGCCCGAGCCGCTTCATCAGTTCAACGGCGTTTTCAACCTTGCCGTCGAGCGATGCGACACCGGTTGAATCGAGTAGGCCCCTGGAATCAATTGGTTTGCCGCTTGCCTTATCGATAGTCCTGAATCGGCCAAAATCATCATAGGCTTCAAAGGTCATTCCAAGTGGGTTCATCTTTTTGTGGCAGCGCCAGCATTCTTGCTGACGGGTTGCCCGGAAGCGTTCTCTTAAGGTCTTGTGTGGATCTTCTGGGACGACCGCATCAACTGTGATGGGGACATCTGGGACGTGACCTGCGAGAAGGCGTTCCCGGATCCATTTACCCCGTGTGATTGGGTTAGTATCGGTATTTTTAGAGTGTGCAATTAGCCAAGAAGGGTGGGTCAGAAGCCCGACCCGTTGTTCTTTGTTTAATTCGAAAGGCTGTTCGATCGGGCAATCGAATTGATCGACAGAAAGATTGTAGGCGCTCAGAAAGAATCGCTGATCGTGGGCGGAGGTGAGATTGCGCTCACGCTCGCCTTCCATAAGGATGAACTGAGCGAGCATGGGGCGGAGCCCGTTTTCATAACAAATGGTAAGATAAGGCATGTAATCCTTGATCAGGCCTCCACTCATCCGATGCTTCATGGGTTGGACTTCAAAGTAGGGATGAAGTCGTTCAATTTCCGTGCGGACCTTGGCCTCGAGCTCGTATTCTAGCTTTTTCCACGGCTTTTCTTTCCAATAATCGTAGAGTCGCCTGAGGGCAATTAGGCGCTGCTCGAGATTTTTTGGATCTGCCTCAAGCCCGATGTGACCGACAAAATACTTTTCGGTGGTGATTAACTGCCGCAGAACATCCCGATCCTGTTTCAGGGTGTGTAAGACCAAGAGGTCGGCTTCGTGGACCAATTGATTAGCGACGATTCCCCAGTCGTAGTTCTTAAAACGTTTGGCATCTTTGAAGACTCGCGGAGCGCGGTGGTAACCGAAAAATTCGCGGAAAAAACGTAGGAGTTTTGGCTTGGCAATTTTTGGATTTTTCAGGATACGCTCCAGTTGGGTCTGAATTTGTTCAGGATTACCCAAATTTCCGCTTCGTGCAGCCGACCAAAGGGTTTGGTTTGGTGGATCATCGGTAAGCGAGAATGCAATCGCGAAGGCCAGTTCATTGTCTGACAAGATCGTCCTGCCATGATCATCCTGCAACCCGAGACCGAGCTCCATACGATAAACTGCTTCCGGGTTCAGGGCGATGGCCTTAAGACAAACTTCAAGGCCTGCCCGAACGTCGCCGCCGGATTCTTTAATCGATTGTAAAAAGTAGTCCCGGTAGCGGGCTAATTCCTTCGCGCTGGGAGGGCGGAGAACTAGTGTTTTAAACTGAAATCGCACCGCGGCTTCAGCTTGCTCCGGGGTGGGAGGTCCGTCGGATTCGAGAATTGTCCGAAAAATTAAGGGGATATCGCGGTTCAGCTGGTGTTCGACAATGCCGCGGGCATTCAGCAAGAGCGTTTCGAGCGTTGCTGAGTCGGCAAAAAGGCCCTCCGAGTAATCATTAATTCCGGGTCGTTGTTCTAAAGAAAAAGGCTGACGAGCTTTCCGCAATTCCATCCAGTGATCTTTAAAGATTCTTTTCTTGGTTCGATCGTAAATGTTGGGATTCATCCGCCATAGGCGGGGTGGCGAAAAAGGGAGTTTTTTGATTTTCCCTGAAAAAAGAGCGTCATGGTCAACTTGATTTCCAAAGGAAAACTGACCTAAGAGGTGCCGCCCACGTGGCGAGGATCGTGCTTTCTCTAATTCCTTGCCAAGCCAAGAGATTATCGATGCACGCTGTGCCTCATCGGGCTGGTGTTTGGCGTCCTCTGGCGGCATTTCGCGTTGTGCAAGCTGGTCATAGATTTCGTTCCAATTTTCAAAGTCTAGCCCTTGGGAGATTCGTCCATCGAGGCGGTCAAGTCGAATGCTCCCCTTTGCCTTCTTGGGTCCGTGACAGCCGATACAATGATGATCAAAGAATTGCTGGGTGCTTGCAGGCAGGGCAAACTCTTGAGCAAACAGCGAGGAAGAACCTGCAAGCCCAAGAGAAAGGAGGTGGGTAAGAAAGTAAAAGGGCCGAATGAAGGTGATGGCCTGACACTAAACGCCTAGGGTGGCCTTCGGCAAGCTGAAGTAATTTGAGGAAAATTGGATAAGGCGGCTTGCTTGACCTGCTTCTTTACAGCTCTGGGCTTGAGGTGCGGTTAGGGTTGCCAATCTAACAGTGTAATCATGGCATCTGCTTCGGAATTTCATGTTGCATTCATGTTTCCTCCTCTATTGTTCGAGAAATCCTTCTGAGCAGGAAAATGTAACGAAAGCGCCCGATCGGCGTCTTACCTGTATAGGGGCTTAATTCACCCGTTACCTTAATAATGAGTCATGACAGTTCACCTCAACCAGTCAATCCAGAGCTTATCGCTCGGGCGGTCGACCGGGATGAGAGGGCCTGCTCACAAATGGTGGAAACCCTTTACCCCTTGGTTATTGGAATCGTGCGGAGGAATCTTCCGCGCCATCAGGCGGCTGAGGACCTCACTCAGGAAATCTTTGTTAAGCTGTTCACGAGTCTTGAAAAGTTTCGCGGGGAGAGTCCGTTTGAACACTGGGTTAGTCGTATTGCGACTCTCACTTGTTACGAGTCACTCCGCCGCCAAAAGTCTCGACCGATACTTGAGTTTTCTGAATTGGATATGGACCATTCCCAAGATGCTTCAGAGTCCTTTGATCCCAATGCGGTCGACGTCCAGCCTGCCCAGTCTTCTCTTAAACTTCTGCAAAAATTGCTTGCGACCCTCAAGCCTCGCGATCAAATGGTCATCCGCCTTCTCCATCTTGAGGAGAAATCAGTCGCGGAAATTGCCTCCGAAACAGGATGGAGCCACTCTAAAATTAAAGTTACTGCGATGCGTGCTCGGGAGAAAATGAAAAAAGCTCTCCGGAATCTCGAATCACAAAGCCCTCAATCAATCCGACATGAATCAAAATCAGCAGCAAACAGAGCCACTAGACCTGGTTCTGGACGAGTTGTTGGAGACAGCCCGGTCTCATCCTGAGCCTCCACCTCCATCTGCCCCGCCCCGCAGTCTTGCGGCGGCGGTCTTTGCTGATCTCCGTTCAAAAGACCGAGAGATCCGTTTGGCTCGTTGGCGGCAGATTTCTATTGTTCTTGGCTTGATTTCGCTGGCCATCACTCTTCTGATCTATTTCTTTTCGCATGGGGAGCCAACCGTTTTACCTGTCCCTGAACTCAATCTTCCCGAACTTGCATCATGAAAAAAATCAATCGATTTCCCACCCGCCGGATCCGTGACTGGGTTTTGATTGCTTTGGGGTTTGCCGTGATCTTTGGATCCGGGTTTGCTGCATCGAAGATCCTCAAAACCCCTCGGGTTGAGCCCCAGAAGGTCTCTCTCAATCAATGGGAAGAGCGGGCGCTGAGCAGTTTGCGAGATCAAATTCAAATTCGCCCCGAACAGGAGGATGAAATCGGCAGGGTTCTTGCTGAGACCCAAGTTGAGATCAAGGAGGCGGGAGAAAGAGCCTCTCTTGAATTTCATCTCCGACTTTTGGAGTCTCACGCTAAAATGTCCCCCCATCTTGATGCCGAGCAACGCCAAATTATGCGAAGAAGCAGCGAGGCGTTGGCTAAAAAAATTAGAGAGAAGTTTTCTGATCTGCTGAAAGAGCAGAACGAGTTAGAGAAGGGGATCATGGCTATGATCTCTTGAAACATATTACACCTTAATCCATGAAATTCATTTATTCAGCAACGCTAGCAGGCGCTCTCATTGCGGCGGCGGGCGTAGTTATTTTCCAGAAATTTGGCTCTGAACAAAATTCTATCAGCGAACGGGGCCTTTCATCGGGTTCTGCGTATGGGCAAAAACCTCGATCTTCAGCGACCAGGTCAACAGAATCTTCCCGGCAACAGGCTACTAATGACCGTGTAGGATCCTCAGAGATCGAGACCTTGCTTGCCGATCGTTTCCCGTTGTCAATGGGAAGCAATATTCCTTCACACGAAGTTCGTGAGAGACTGAATTTGCTTCGTGCCGAATCAACCGAACGCCTGAATCGGTTATCGCATCAACTTAGCTTAACCCCGGATCAACAGCAAAAGGCTTACCCTCTCTTGCTGAGATCGTCACCCTTCTTCGGCGCAAATATTCTCATCGATGGACAGACGTTTCCGCCAGTTACGGCCAACATGGTCAATGAAGAATTACTGAATACTCTCGATTCCGTTCAACAAAACGACATGATTGAGGATTTGGTGGATGAGCGTGAGTGGTGGAGCGAGCTTGTGGCGGATTTCGAGGCAGAACTTGAAGAAGATCAGGCCTTGGCCGAGGGGCTTCCTTTGCAGCCTACTGAGACGCAGGATGAAGAGCAGCAATCAGCCTTTAACCTGTTCAATAACGCCGAAGAGTGATATTTCGGGAAAAATGTAACCACCACTGCTTTTTGAGCAACATAGAGGTTAGATGGGGGTTCCCCCCGACCCACAACAACAAAAAACAAGACTATGAAACTAAAACTGATTACAAGCGGCCTAATTTTGGCTTCCTTGGCTGTCGCATCTGCTGACAAGCCTAAGAAAACCTTTGGAGACGGAACTCTCCCTGAATTCCTTGCTCCTTATGATGTTAACGAGGACGGAAAGCTCGATGCCGAGGAGCGCCAGGCCGCTCGCGCTGCTCGAAAGGAAGCTCGTGAGGCTAAGCGTGCCTCAATTCTCGAAACCTTTGATGCCGACGGAGACGGAAAGCTCAACGAAGAAGAGAGAGAAGCGGCCCGCGCAGATGCTAAAGCTAAGATCGAAGAAAAACGAGTCGAGCGCTTCAACGAAGTAGATACCGACGGAGATGGAGGAATTTCTTCGGAAGAATTCTCCGCAATTCCTTCGATTGCCGCGATGGAAGAGCGTAGGCCGGAATCAGCTGCAAAAATCTTTGCAAAAATGGACCAAGACGAGAGCGGAGCCGTTGACCAAGATGAATTCTTGGATCGTATTCGACGTTCCCATCGTGGTGGACACAGTAAGCCTGGTCCAAAGCCTGGTCCAAAGCCTGGTCCAAAGCCTGGTCCAAAGCCTGGTCCAAAGCCTGGTCCAAAGCCTGGTGCCAGGCACTCGCCCTGAGCCAAAGCCAGAGCCGAAGCCAGAGCCGAAGCCAGAACACCATGATAAGGGTGTAGCTTCCCAATTTTTAATTCAGGCTGACCGGATCGTGATCGCTCCGGCCAGTCTTTTTTGTTGGCCCTACCTCCTCCTTTCTGGTCCTTTTCGCCAATGAAATTCGTCATTCTCTTGATTCTTCTTTGCTGTCCCTTCTGCCTAGGGCAGACGATTTATGCCACGGAGTTCGAAGAATATGAAGATGGCGCGGAGAACTTGGATGATTGGATTGGGAATAGCCCCGGGACAGGTTCCTACGGGCTTGATTATGAGTTGGTTTCCGGCCTCCAGAATTCTGCTTTCCTTGGATTTGAACGTCCCGCCCGGTCGCTCGTCACGCTCGTTAAAGCTCATGACTTTGATCCGGTCGCGGCAGGAACACCTACTGTGATCCTTGAATCGCTTTTGGGGGTTGAAGACTCTACAAATGGGCGTCGAGATACCTTTTCGATTGTTTTCCTAAATACCTCAGGGGATCTCTTGGCCTCAATTCAATTTCGAAATGACGATGATGTTTTTGGGCTTTGGTATTCAGACGGGGTGACGATTAGGGATAGCGGTTTGGATTTTGTGCGGGGTGAACTACAGCTTTTGACGATCGAGATCGACTTCGCCATCAATCGATGGTCCGTTCAACTCGATGGGATTGATATCATCCGTAACGTTGTCTTTTACGCTGGCAATAAGGTGATTAATCTTGGTTTCACAGGAGTGCAATGGGATCTCACTAGTAATGTTACTGTGGGATATGGTGATAATTATCTTCTAATCGCGGATTGGTTTGTCCGAGCGGTTCCGACAAAGCCATTTAAGGTTTTGGGCTTCTCTAGGGCTGGTATCGTGAATGAAATCTTATTTGAGCCAGAAGCCGGGTTTTCTTATCAGCTGCAAACTAGCCGAGACCTTTCCACTGATTTTCAAGATGAAGATTCGAAAATGAGAGAAAATGGGCTTCGTTATTCCGATTCTAGGCGGATGTCCTTTAGCCGGGTTGTCAGGAGATATGCTACTCCGGCTTCGGAGTAGATAAGAGCAAAGAACCTGATCTAAAAGGGCTTCTCACGCTTCTCTTTTCATTGCTGGTATCTTCTTTGCTAGGGCTGCTTCTCTTGACGACGGCTCCTAGTTTTAGTCCGGTTGGTTCGGGGTGGAGGAGACGGGGTGGCGATAGGGTCAGATATTGACTTGCCTGGCGTTTCTCGGTGTTTGCTCAATCCGGAGCGAGAGTCGCAAGATATCTACCCCGGGAAATGCGAGCTCGATTGGGTGCTAACGTGTAGTTGGTAGCAAGAAAGAGCCGTTACTCTCCACTTTTCCTTGCGGTATAATTTTTAGTCAAAATTATAGTGTCTAATATTTTTTTCTCGGTAGAGTCTATAAACCTTGCCTATAAATGATATATGATTGAGTGGTGGACAAATCTTGAGCCCGAGGGAATGAAGACCTTTGTAGGAATCGGTATGGTTTCTAGTGCGATCCTTTTTATCCAGATGCTGATCGTCCTCGCTGGTGGTTATCTGGATGTGCCGGATTTGGATTTTGATATTGCTGAAGCGGGTGAGGGAGGTGCGACTGGGATGTTTTCCATCCGTGGGATTGGTTCCTTCTTTACCGGATTTGGTTGGACTGGTGCTTCTGTGTTGGATGCAGGCGGCTCTTTGTGGCTTGCGATTGCGGCTGCGATTGTTGTAGGTATGTGTGTTCTCTTTGGCTTTGTTTCCATGATGCGCTGGTTGCAAAGCCTTCGCGAGGAAGGGAATATAAATTATAAAAATGCGATTGGTCAGGTTGGTAGTGTCTACGTTCCCATTCCTCCTAACCGCGAAGGGCTTGGGCAAATTGAGGTCAAGGTCCAGAGCAGAGTTTCTACGGTTCGAGCCGTTTCGGATCACTCGGAGAGGCTTGAAAATCGCGTGGCTGTGCGCGTGACAGAGCTTGTGGACGATAGAACACTCCTCGTCGAAAAACTCAAATGATATCAAAGAAATTAAATTATTATTAAAAGATGGAAGTATTAAAGATAGAACTACACGTGGAAATCGATCATTAGTTGGTCTTGGTGTGCTCACTGCTCATCGTCGCCCTTGGAACTCTCGTCTTTTTCTTCTCTCGTTATCGGCGTTGTCCATCCGATAAGATTCTTGTCATCTATGGTAAGACTGGAGGTGATGGAAGATCGTCGAAATGTATCCATGGCGGAGCTGCCTTCGTTTGGCCCATTTTTCAGGATTATCAGTATCTTGACCTGACCCCCATTCCTATTGACATCAAGTTGGAGGGTGCTCTTTCTAAACAAAACATCCGGGTTAACACGCCATCGACATTTACGGTGGGTGTTGCCACGGAAGAGGGCGTAATGGAAAATGCCGCGGAACGTATGTTAGGTCTTGATCTCAACCAGATCAGATTGCTTGCGCAGGACATTATCTTTGGCCAGCTGCGTGTGGTGATCGCCACCATGGATATTGAGTCAATTAATGCAGACCGTGATCTTTTAATCGAAAAGATCACCGCGGGAGTTGAGGTGGAATTGACCAAGGTAGGGCTCAGGCTCATTAACGTGAATATTCAGGATATCACTGATGAGTCAGGATATATTGCAGCTTTGGGTAAAGAGGCTGCGGCAAGGGCAATCAATGAAGCGAAGGTGAGTGTTGCTCAGCAAGAAAGAGATGGTGAAATTGGAAAGAACAACGCCGAAAGAGAGCAGCGGGTTCAGGTTGCCGATGCACAGGCGATTGCGGTGGAGGGTGAGAACCTCGCTAAGATTAAGGTCGCTGAGTCTGATGCATCTCGTCGTGAGCGTGAGGCCGAGGCCGAGCGTCTTGCCATTGCTGCTGAAAAAGTTAAGACGGCGCAAGCCTTAGAGGAAGCTTATGCATCAGAGCAAAAAGCCGAAACCGCTCGTTCACTTCGCGAGAAGGCGACTCAGTATGCAAATATTGTGGTTCCCGCGGAAATTGAAAAAGCAAAGATCGAAACCTTGGCGGAGGCTGATGCTGAAAAAACTCGTCGTCTCAAGAAGGGTGAGGCTGATGGTATCCGATCTGTGATGGAGGCTGAGGCTAAAGGAATTTTAGCGACGTTAGAGAGTAAGGCAGAAGGATTTGGAAGAATTGTTAATGCCGCTGGGGGATCGGCAGATGATGCGACCCTTTTGTTAGTGACCGAACAGCTTCCGGCCCTCGTCGAAGAGCAGGTTAAAGCCATCGCGAATCTGAAGATCGATTCAGTGACCGTGTGGGATTCAGGAAAAGGCAAAGATGGTAAGAATGATACGGCCGGCTTTGTTTCTGGACTAGCCGGGGCGCTCCCACCACTGCACCACCTTACAAAAAATGTTGGAATAGAATTACCCGAATTCCTTGGTAAGCTTACAGACAACGCTAAAAATTCAACACCTAAGGACTGAACAGGCAGCACCTGCCGAACAGGCAGCACCTGCCGAACAGGCAGCACCTGCTAAGAAACAAACACCGCCAGATTTACCTGATGCTGACGGGAATTAGGGAGAATGATTGGTGTCACCCCTCTCGATGCATCCGTGTCGAGGGGGAGTGATTTGTCAAAAGTGCCTACTGCGTGGCCTTGAGGGAGGGAGTTGTGGCAATTAACTCAGCCGGATGAGCTAAGCAGAGTGCTTTGAGGGTGAAAGGAAGAAGGTGAATCTTTCCCTAAGAGGAACAGTATCTGGGGAAGTATGGTGCGCTTTCAGAGTGCCAGATTTTAGCGCGCTGGTAGCTAGGCATAGATACGAGGATCAAAAGCTGGCAGTCACCTGATACACAGGCATGAATACACGCGGACAAGTCAGGCCTAAAAATAAAGCACACCAAAGGAAACGGTCAGGATCTATTTTAGATATTGATAAATTCTAAAAAATTAGTATCACCCTGGCATGAAAATTCGGGTTTCAGAGATCCGCAAGCCTATTTGCGCACTTGCATTCACGCTCTCAATTGTCGCTGGGCAAGCGTCGGTTATCATTGGAGGTGATATTCTCAACGGAAACTTTAATGCAGGAAGTACCGACGGTGACACCACGGATGACAATTTCGAATCTACTCCAGATTGGTTAAATAGTGGTGGAGCCCCGACAATGCAAGCAACTCGAACGAATCTAGCTTCTCCCGACGGAACCCGAAACGCTGTCCTATCTCTCACTGGTGACCGTGTCTTTGGCTCCGAGCTGGGTTTAAATGGTTATATTATCTCAGCCGGAGATACCTTCGACGTTCAATATGAGTGGCGAGATGCTTTCAACTGGAATGATAATCTGGATAGGGTCGAAGTCACCCTCTTCACTACCGATGATGATACCTTCACAGGAGCTGTGACTGAATTAGTTTCGGATTTTTCAGAACTAAGCACAGCTAATAACACCTATCAGACAGTTGACCATGATGCCTTTTATACCGCTACAAGTGGAGATGCGGGCAAAAGGCTCTTTCTGTATTTCAAAGGTGCAACTGGAGAGGGAAGCGATAACAACGGCTTTGCTCGGTTTGACAACCTCACTCTTGAAGTGACTTCGGCAGTTCCTGAACCTAGTTCCGCTTTTCTGATTGGTTTAGCCGGACTTTGTTTGATGAGGCGTCGACGCTAGATCAACGCTTCATTGAACATGGTTGTCTGAGTAAGGCGGGTAGCAGTGCCCTCAACCTAAGTTGCTCCTCTGGGTAAAAGAAAAAGAGTCTCGGGATAAAGATTCATCCTGTCTGTCGGGCTGACCTGCTCGAGGGTTAAGTAATATTATAAAATCTCCTTTATCTGCTAGCTTCAAGCTTACTTAATTGAGAATTATTGATATTTAAATATTTCTAATATTTTAGTTGATTTTTATAAAAGCGAAGTCTTGAATTCCTGCCTACGCAACTTTTGGAAGTTGCAAAAAACAAAAACAACGACATGGCACTGAATAAAAAAACAACAATTATTGCGGCTCTTGGAGCTCTGATTCTGCCCGTGGCAGCCAAACATCATGAAGTTGAGGCTCCTGCCGAGACTGCATCTTGCTGCGATGGCCTCAGTGGCCTTTATGGCATCGGTTATTCCTCGGGCACATTCTCAGCTTCGGATGGGTCTGAAGCTGACGCTGACGGTTACACCTTAGGATTAAGGTTAGACATCGCAGAGGATACCGAAATTTTCTTCCTCTACCAGGATTATGACAGCGGGGATTTTAACGAAGCCACTGCTATCCTTAGGAGATCATATGATCTTATCGACGGATTTACTACTAAGGCAGGCATAGGTTATGGCACTCAGTCCGTTGGTGGATCTGTTGCTTCAAATGCCATCGTCGGTGAGATCCAGATCGGTACTGAAATCGCAGGAATTGGGATTAATCTTACCTATGATCATAACTTCGTTCTTGATAGCGAGGTCAACGATGACTTTGCAACGATGCACTTGGTGGGAATTTACCCACTTAGCGACTCGATGAACTTGTGGGCCGCTTATGAATGGCAAGTTTCAGGTGATACTCTCGTTGAAAAAGACGACACGACCTCGATTGGTATTGGCATCCGCTTCTAAAGAAATTTTTTTCTTTATTTAATATAACTAAACCCATCCCGGTTTTCTGGGGTGGGTTTTTTATATCCGCTTATCGTCGCGACGCGTACTTTTTAATCCAAACTCCATTATGATTCCTCTAACGGAAGCCTTAAACTTCTGAACCTAAAAGATCAGCTATCGTAATATAAAAAACTTCCAACGATATCGCTGAAAACATGGGAGATCTTAAGAGACACTTAAGAGTAATTGCAGAAACTGCATTCAAAGAATACTTCAAGACTGATGGCATCGGCAAAAATTCCTCATGTAAGAGATAATTGAGGAGGATTAGTTTTCGTGATTTCAGTCTGTTTTTTACGCCCATTTCTCCCATTGGCGCCTGCTGGAAGTTTCCAGTGTCAGTCGAGGGTGAGATTATGGCTTTAGTTCGGCTTCGTCTTTAAGACGAGTTTGTAGGTTTTGCCTTTGTTGATAGTCTTAAAAACACCGTGCCGATTACAGAGATAAAGGGTGTCTTCTTTATTCCGGTCAGGGAGTAGGCAGGAAATACCGGCATTTAATGCAAGTGCCGATTCCCCGCTCTCGATGAGTGAGTGTTGTGATAGTTTGCTCCAGTTACGACTTCGCGTGCTCGTAAAGTAAACTGGACTTTCGGATCCTCCGGAAAAAGGTGCGCTGCATGTCAATAAACTCCACGAATCGAATGGCCGAGTGCCGAGTGCCATGAAGAGGCGATCACGAGCGCTGCCTACTTCTCGTTTTGCATATCGACCGCCATGAGCCCAAGTGTAAAAGACCCCTCGGGTCGTGGCAAAGTTCATGAAGTTTCTCTCGGTATCAAAAACCATGTTAGTGAACCCAAAATTTTTCAGCTCACAGATCTGATTTATTTTGTGGGGCTTTTCACTTTGAGAGAGGTTGATTGAATAGATTTTGCCCGGATTTTCAAGTGGGGTGAAGGGGGTTCCTAGCTGGAGGGTTTGGAACTCGCTGTCGGCGCAGGTTCCGACCACTAAAATTGGGGCTTTTGTATTTTTGTCGGGAGAAGGACAAAAGGCCATACAGGTAATGCGTTCTCCCGCGAGACCGACATAGGACCAAGTCTTTCCAGCATTCTGGCTAATAAAGAGCCCCTTACTTTCCCCGCCGGCCACTACTAGCTGAGGGTCGAGCGGGAAAAATTGGATGACTTCACCAAACATTGAGGTCGGACCTTGTCCATTAAAGTCAATTTTCCTTGTCACCAGTTTCCACGAATCACCTCCATCATTGCTTCGCCAGAGACCGCTCTGTTGCTGGCCGTTTACGACCTTGCCACAGCCCCGCAAGACGATAGCGGAGTCCTCAGGATCCACAGCTACCGATCTGACTGTTAGGGTCTCGACTGGAGTCAGATTCCTATTGGCAGAATTCCACGTCTCGCCATGATCACTAGATTTGACGATCCCTTGACCCACGGTTCGGGCATACAGTATTTCTGGTCGATCGCTTGCCTGAACAAGAGCGGTGATGCGGTTCTTAAGATTGAGGTCTTCTTTATTGGTTTTTTCACGCTTCTCAGGAGAGGCATTAGCTTCAATTTTCAGATGATCAACGTATCCTTCGAAGAGGCTGCGGCTCTTGTTTGGGCCCGATCGGAAACAGACTCCCGCATAGACTTCCTTGGAGGCCTTGCTGGAAAATCGTTCATCTGCGAGGTGCCAATGATTGCCATCTGCAGAGGTGAAGGATTGGTATCTCCTACCTCGCCGAACCAGTCTGAGCCAGCGATGTTCTCCTTCAAACGAGGCAATACTCTTATTAGTTCCAGCGAGATCGGGAAAGTCTTTGCCCCCCTTCATTTTTCCTTCAGCGGTCAAGAAAAGGCTAATCTCGGAATTGTAGGGGCCTTTGTCAGTGAGCCGAACTTTGGGGTTGGGGTGCTTGGCTAGGACCGAGAGCCCTAGCCAGTTGGATGTCCACAATCCATTTTCTTTGGAGGTCAGGGGCATTGAGGCAATACGCCCCGTCAGAGTAAAGTCGCCGGTAATGGTCTGATGCACAAATCCGTAGCCCTCTCCGCGGAAAGCAACGGAGTTCACGTCTCCTCGGACTGCGAGAGGGAAGTCACCTTTAAGCATACGATTGAAGTCCCAAGGTTCGCTAATCCGGTTTCGTGCGCTCACACTTAATTCATTAAGAGAATCGATAGAATTCCCTTCGTCAAACCAAAGGCGTGCCCAAAGCTGATTCTGGCCTTCGGGAAGCAAGATGTTGATTTCGGAGTGGCCTTCTTCATCGAAATCCGCGGCAAGTTTGGTTTTAAGCAAGACTTTCCCCGCAAAGAGCTGGAGTTTTTGGGCTGATTGTCCCCGGCTCTCAATTTCTATCTGTAATTTTACGAGATTATCTTTCACTTTCTCGGGTGAAGATGGATTCTGGAGCTTGAGAAATACGGCGGGACTATTTGGACGTTCTTCGCACCTGAAATCTTGTGTTGTCAGCTTGCGCATCTCAAATCCAGGGCCTTCCCAAGAAGCTGCAATTTTAGCGGTGGTCGATTGTTTGCTATTACCAGAGTCCCGCCCCTTAAAATATTCTAATTCGAAAGGGCGAAGGCCTTGTCGTAATTTTAGGGAGTGGAGTTTTGGGGAGGTGCTATGAATCCCATTATTTTCAGCGATGAGAGTGCCATCTAGAAATAGGCGATTACCGTCGCTCGTGCCTATAGAAAGCGTGTATAAGCCATCAGATGGGACACGAAGATACCCTTTAAAGCGAATTGCATATTCCGTGTCGCGGTCCTCCTTAATGGTATCGTCGAGGGTCTTAAGATGGCCTACCTTAACTGGTTTCTGGATTGAGAAATCGGGTAACGTCTTCCAATCGTTTTTTGTATGGTTTTCGTAGTATTGATACTCGAGGCCAGCCCTAGTCTTGGTCTCAATTTTGGCCGTCCAGGGAATCGTGGTTTCGTTGACTGGAATGATCTTTGTGGTTTGCTGATCGAAGATATCGGTCACCGTTAATTTCACAGATTTCGCGGGGGATTTGGTATCTAGCCTCTTTTTGAGAATATGCGGAGCGGCATCTTCCCAAGTGGCAAGCGCTCGTCCCTCTGAGCGCGATTATCGAAAACCTCAAGCTTACCAGATATTAATCGCCTCTTGGGATTCTCCACTCCACTGTGACTTGGTTTCCAAAGCGATAGGCCGTTGCTTGATCGATCAATAGTTTATCTAAGGCCGGTGCCGGAGATTGCTTAGTGGGAAAAAAAGTTTGTTCTTTTTTAGCACCACCATCGGGACCTGTGCGATTGAACCGGACCACTGTACTGTCATTGATTAGTTTGAACTTCCTTTCATCGTTGGCACTAAGCGGGGAGTCATACCATTTGCCGTTAAGACGGCAGTAGCCGAGTCGACGCTCAAAAGCCCTCGGAGTTGATTCTGGTGCTAAGGCTTCTACAAAGCCGCTGTTCGCTTGAAATCCTGTGACCGCCTCCGGAATGCTCAAAATACTATGAGTGTGCCACCGATTCTTCTCAACATCTTTTATCCACCATCCAACAAGGGTTTTTTTATCGGCCTCTTTGGTTGGGGGGAAAGTACGCATGACCATTCGATACCATGAGTTTGGGCGCTGAAAGGCAGGGGCGCCGTTTGCTCCCCCCTTGCTACCTTCTGCTCCAAAGCCTTTGCCGTAGAACTCAGGCCCTTCGTAGATCGTCTCGGTCACACACCAGTAGGAGGTGAACATCCCAGGCAATTGTTTTGGCCCGTGAACTGCGACTCCCCCATATAAGGATGAAAATTTTGGGTAAAAGCTCATATACCAAAAACAATAATAGGTGCCGGCGTCCCAAACGGGCCAGCGTAGGTCATTCATGACAATGTCCGACCCGGGTTTGATATTTGCTTGCCAGTTTGTCGCTTTGGTTGTGGGGATTGCTGATATGATCACGGCACTGATCCATATTTTCAGAACCCAGCTCCGGCTGCGCTGTGATAATGTCAAAGCGTTTATATGTTCAGTCATTTCAATTTCCCAAGTCTAGCGGTTGTTATTTAAAAGGCCAAGATCGTCAAAATTTGGCATGATCGATACGGATAAATGAGGAGGCGGAGGCGCCGAAAAAGCTCACCTAGTAGAGGCCAAGATTGAGGGAATTAAAACCAGTCCTGTTTTGAGAAACCCATCAGGGATGAAATCAAGATCCCTCTCAAATCTTTAAGTTCTTCATTAACACTAATGATAGTTGCCAAGTAGTTTGATTTTAATATTCCGGAAGCGAACTTCAAATCCCCCGGGGGAGTGGTATTGTAACGCGATGACTCCTCGCTTCGCCGCTTGGGTTAAATCTTTGTCATCGAATTCAATTGTTACAGTTCCGTTGAGCTCCTGCTTTAGCCTCGAACCATTGGCTGTGATGCGATAGTGGTTCCAGCCATCATTCGCTTTTATTTCAGGAGCCTTGTCTTTGTATTTCCAGGCCAACGCTCCGCGCCCTCCTTCTTCGTAGAGCTTTCCCCAACAGCCATTCGCGAAATCTGCTTGGTAGCCTTTCACTACCCATTTGTTGGCACCACGCTCTGAATGCTTGGATCGGTATTGAATTCCACTGTTACCCTTTCTCCCGACGAGAAGAACTTCAAGTTCTAGGGCAAAATTAGAAAAAGGCTCTTTAAAAATGAGGAAGGTGTTCCCGCCGGCCAGTTTATTGATCTCGCCTGAAATATAACCGTCTTTCACTCTCCAAACTTTCGGGTCTCCATTCCACCCTGTCAGATCTTTGCCGTTGAATAAATTGATCCAGCCTTCCGCATCAGGTTTCTGCAAACTTATAGTATTCTCGGCCGACAATAAATTTGCGATAAGAGCGAAAGCGAGAATGGCAGTCATGAATTTCATAGTTTAAGAGGAAGCTGAATTATGGGTGAGAGATTTCATTATCTGCACTTGTACTTCATTGGATGGTCTGCTTTTGAGTGCTGTTAACGAGATCATTGAGGAGGATTATTTTTTGTAATTTACGTCCGTTTTTTGGGCCCATTTCTCCCATTGGGTCCGTAGCCGCTTAACAAGCACAGGTTTTTTTTCAGCGAGGTCATGCATTTCCGTGCGGTCATTAGTGAGGTTATAGAGTTCCCATTTTTTTACTTTCTGGTCCCAGACGAGCTTCCAATCACCAGCTCTGATGGCACGATTACCTGAATAAAACCAATAAAGTGGTTCTTTTCGGGTGATGGTTTTAGATGGCGATTTAAGGACGCTGAGCAGACTAATACCTTCGGTGGGTAGGATCGAATGACCTTGGTATTTAGAAGGGTAGCTGCCATTGCCTATTTCGAGAAAAGTCGGCAAGAAATCGATGATGTGTCCGACTTGATTTGTGAGGGAGTTTTTTGGGATGATCCCAGGCCAATAGGCAATAAGAGGGGTGGCGATTCCGCCTTCGTGCATACGAGTTTTGTAGCGGCGGAAGGGCGCGTTTTGGGCGTAGGCCCAGCTTGGTCCAACGTGCGAGTAGTATTCCTTAGGACCCGGAACGTGAGCGATATTATTTTCACCGCCCGGTGATTCCGCGCAGCTGCCATTGTCGGATAAGAAGAGGACTAGTGTGTTGTTTTCCTCGCCTGACTTTTTTATGGCAGATAGGATCCGACCGATATTTTGGTCCACGTTGTCGATCATTGCGGCGTAAACTTCCATCCGTAGATTTTGCCAGTCTTTGTTTTTGGCCTTGTGCCAAGGTTGAGCTTCCGGTTCACGGGGAGGGAGGTTCCAGTCGGGGTTGACGAGCCCGAGCTCAAGGGTCTTTTGGTGACGGCGTTTTTGCAGCTCGTCCCAGCCTTTCGAAAATTGGCCTTTGTATTTTGCAATATCTTTCGGCTTTGCATGCAGTGGGTAGTGAGGAGCGGTGTAGGGGACGTAGACTAGAAATGGAGCTTCATTCGTAGAAAATTTATTAATCATCTGGATGGCGTGATCGGTGAAGGCATCGGTCAGATAGTAGTCATCGGGAAATTTCGTGATAAGCTCATCATTCTTTCCGAAGACGCGTTTGCGACTGCCTTTGAATTTTGGATCTTGGATTGTAGGGTCGAAGAAATTGCAGGCTCCATCCCAAAGCCCATACGACAGGTCGAAGCCGCGGTCAAAGGGGCGATGTGGTTTGCGGCTTCCATTGTGCCATTTCCCGCTGATGCCAGTTTGGTAGCCAGCGAGTTTCATGGCCTCGCCCAGCGTGACCATTTGATCATTGAGGAGCTCAATCCCTCGCCCACCTTGTCTTGGGTAGAGACCGGTGAGCAAGGTGGCTCGGGTGGTGGTGCATTTCGCATTATTGTAGAACTGCCGGAAACGCAGGCCGTTGGCGGCCATTTCATCAAGATTAGGTGTTTGAATGATCTCGGCTCCATAGGGCCCGATGTCGGACCAGCCCATGTCGTCCACCATGATTAATACGATATTAGGCTTCTTTCTTGCGAAGGCAAAGGAAGTCAATAGAGCTAAGGCAAGAGCTAGGGCGAATGGTGGTTGCATCAAGGGTTCTGAGAGGAGAAAGAGAAATACGGTAAAACTAGGTGCTTTTTGTCATTATCTGGCTCGCAGTTGGAATACAGGTGAGTTTTATGGTGTATTGTTAGTGATTTCTTCCCAGGACAATCACTAACTGATTCATAGTCAATCTCTTAGAATCTGAATGATTTTGATTTGATGAAGGTTGTCGATACGGTCCATGGGAACCGGTAAAACAGATAATGAAAAATGAACTTGTCTATTTCTACGAGACGATTTCACTCACCAGATCATGAGACTTTTAATCGTAAGAGCCGCTCTCGGATTACCTCTATCTTTGCTCGGGGACACTCTTGGGCATTGGAGATTTGACGAGTCAGATGCGGCGATGGGAGAAAGCGTTTTATCACCAATCAACGCGGCTAATGAAGGCACCTTCGATGCAATCGTAGCTGGAGGTAATCCTCTCTACTCCGATGATATTCCAGCTTCGGAAATCTTTGATCCGATTACTAATACGACTTTACCCAATAATTTTTCTTTGGACGCGACGGCTGCCAGTTCTCAGTTCACGGTGATTCAAGATGCTTCTTTTGATAGCTCTTTCACGGTCGAGTTTTTTGTTAAGTATATCGATGCTCCTCCTAGTTACCAGAGCATCATGACTCGTCGAGAAACCCGTGATCTTGGTTGGCAGATTGATTTTGATCATGGTCCAGGGTATGTCTTTGGGCGGATTCGGAGTCGCTGGGATACTCCTGCTGGGGAGCCAGACGATGTTGATGATCGCGATGTAGATGAAAATTTTAATTTTGTGGTCGGGCCACAGGGAAATCAAAATGCTCCCAAGGTCTTTATAGATACGGGAGCGAAAGACGAGCTAGGGGCTGATGTTGGTCCACAGAATACGGGTAACGTTAGTGACTACATTTATGATACGGCCAGCCTAAACCCCAATGAGCTAGATGTGTCCCTTCAAGGAGATGGTGTTAACGATGACGAAGATTGGCATCACGTTGCTTTAACTTTTGATGAAGATACTGGTGAAGTAAGCTTTTATTTCGACCACAGCCTAAGCCAGTCAAGAATTCTCAGTGATTCCGAGGGTGATGGATATACTCATCCAGTTGCAGACCTTCTTTTTGGGAAACTTACCAATGCCGAGTATGGACTCCTTATGGACGAGGTTCGGCTTTCGAACTCGATTTTAACTCCGTCTGATTTTCTTAGAGTGCCCTTTCCTGAGGTTGCAGCTTCAGTCGGCTACTGGAGAATGGAAGAAGAAGATGCGGTTGAGGGAGGGGATATCTTTTTAGCAGAGAATGCGAGTTCAGATCTCCATGGAGCTACATTTCAAAATGGACAGCCCAGGTATTCCACCGATGTCCCGGGTGCGATTATCTATGACCCTCTTTCTGGGCAGTCGTTGACCAACACTTTTTCGATGGATGCGAGTATCGCAAATTCTCAACTGAGAGTCACCGATGATGTGTCATTCAATTCTTCTTTTACCCTAGAGTTTTTCATGAAACTTGAGGGTGAACCAGGCAACTGGCACGCGTTTGCCCGCCGTCAAGAAGCAGGTGAACAGCGCTGGCAAATCGACTTTGATCATGGCAATATGGGAAGCTATGGAAGGGGGCGGGCGCGTTGGGACACTCCAGACGGAGACAATGTGAACTTTGTTACAGGTGAACAAGGCTGGACCAACATGCCAGGCGATAGGAGATTATTGGTTGATACAGATTCCGGAGATGGTTTGCCCGCGAGTTACGATGATGCAGTGGATTGGTCTCTTGATGGTGATGGGATCAACGATAATCCAATCTGGCGTCATGTGGCTATTTCCTTTGACGAAGAGACCCAAGAGATTAGCTATTACTTGGATTATCAACTTTCGCAGTCACAGCTTCTGACAGATAGCGACGCAAGCGGTTATGTCCACCCGGCGGCCCCCATTGATTTTGGAAAACTTACCAATGCTGATTACGGTCTCTTCCTCGATGAGGTTCGCTTTACTGGTGAGGTTCTTTCTCCACTTCAGTTCCTGCAGGTTGTTGATTCTCCTGTCGCTCCAGCTGCCGAACTCGCTATTACTTCCGTTGTGTATGAGCCTTCAGCTCCCAGCGCGACAGTCACTTGGAATTCTAAGCCCGGCTATCGCTATAGCCTTGATTACTCCACCGATCTAAGTAACTGGCTCGAAATTCTCGAAGAAGAGATTGCCGAGGATATTACTTTTTCATACACCGACACAGATCTTGATGGAGGTCACGGTCGACTCTTTTATCGCGTCCGCGAATACAAATAATTCCTGAATACCCAAAGCTCATGAACAAAATAATATTTCTTCCTTTGACACTCGCTTTAAGTGCCTCTCTTCCGGCAGGAACGACCGCATACTGGCGCCTTGAAGAAGGTGTGGTGGGAAATGATATTGATGCCGCCCTAGATAGTTCTGTAAATGGACTGAACCAAAACGGTAAAGGTGGGAGTCCAACCTATTCTTCAAATGTGCCTGGAGCCTTTATCTACGATCCTGTTACCTCTTCCACTGTTGCAAATACTCTTTCGATGAGTTCGTTAGCGCCAAATTCGAGAATTCATACCGCTAATAGTGATGCTCTAAATACCTCATTCACCTTTGAAATGTTTATTCAGATCAAAGGGGAGCCACAAGCCTACCACAACTATGCCAACCGGATTGGCGCTAACGCTGACAAGTGGCAAATTGACTTTGATCATGGCGCAAAGGGGAGCTTTGGGCGGCCCCGCGTCCGCATGGATACTCCAGAAGGAGACAACACGAACTATACAACTGCTCAGGCAGGTTGGAACAATCTTCCCAGTGATCGGCGAATTTGGGTTGATAGTGCGGAACCCTACGATGGTGCAAGTCCACCTGTCTATGGTGATGCCGCTGATTGGTCAGCTGTGGGGGATGGTACTAACGACAACTTGGCCTGGCGTCACCTTGCGATGACTTTTAACCAAGATAGTCAGGAGGTAAGTTTGTATCTAGACTATGAACTTGCTGCGACCCGGACTTTAGTTGACACCGACGGTAGTGGATATGTCCATCCAGATGCGGGGATTCGATTCGGTAAATCTGGTGGCGGAGAATACGAAATGTATGTTGATGAGGGTCGATATTCCGACAATGTGCTGACTCCAAATCAGTTCCTCGTGGCCGTGAATGTTCCCGAGCCTTCAACTACGGCTCTCTGGTTCCTCGGGGGAGCATTGCTTTTGCGCCGTCGGCGGTAAAGGCTGAGTTTTCTCCCAAAGTAGATCGATCAGGTCAACAGCTTGACTAGTTTCAGTGCCGCAGTTTTGCGGCATTTTTCGTGGCCGTTAAGGTGAGAGGGGCGATCGCATTCAGCAAAACGCTATCGATCGTAACAAAATGGAAGTGATTTTCGCTCCATTCTAAAAGTATAAACAGGTGCAGGAAGGGTGGTGGGAGCGCGGCAATTTTACTTATCTTTTCTTTCCTATCATTAGTTGATCAATCAAGGAGGAGGTATCTTCAATGCTTTTGTCACTCCCCTCCCGAGTGGCCCACCCAGAGAAGCCGACTTCCTTGAGGGCGGTGCGGACTTTATCCCAGTCGACATCCCCTTCGCCGAGGCGACAGAACCCGTTCTTTTTGCCCCAATCCTTGATGTCAAGTTTCACAGTGCGGTGACCGAGGGTGCGAATCCATTCTTCGGCGGGAGCGAATTTTTGCATGTTGCCAATGTCAAAGTAGGCACCCACCCACGGATTGTCGAAGGCGTCGAGGTAGTCTCGAAACTTGTCGGGTGACTCGCAGAATCCATTCCATACGGTTTCGATCAGAACGCGGACCCCGAGACGGCTTGCGAGGGGGAGAACTTTACGCACTTCTGCGATAGAGCGGTGCCAGACATGATCGTGGGTTTCATTTGCTCCGTTGACCTTGCCGGGCACGAGAAGGACGGATGACCCACCGAGGCGGTGTGTGTCTTGAATGTTCTGCTTCATCATGGCGAGGCCCTTGGCCCGGGTGTCCGGGTTGGGGCTGCTTAGCCGAGTGCCCCAGTGCCAGCCGCAAACCATTCCATGAAACATCACGCCAGTTTCCTCTGAGGCTTTCGCATATTCGGCGGCCTGTTTGGCGTTCCCGCTTTCCACTCCATCAAATCCCAGGTTTTTGAGACGAGTGAAAAATTCGAGAGGAGATTCGTTCCTTTTCTTTCCACCTTTCACTGCTTTAAAAATCCGGCCTTCGAGAGACACTGTTGCGGTTTCGGTGTCCTTGCCAGTGGCACGTGATCCAGTGAGAGCAGTGGCAGTTGCTAAACTGGTGGTGGTAAGAAATTGGCGGCGGGAGTGGGAGGGAGTCATATGGAATTAAATTACGGGATCGAAACTTCGATAATGTTAATCAGCACAGCCTCTTTTTGGGAAGGTCAAATGCCCATTACTCAAAGTAACTGGGTAAGCGATATCCAAATGGGAAACAATGGTCTGTAGTTTGGTTCTTTTCCCTCTTTTGAATAAGCGGGCATAAATCATGGAGCAGCACAAGGTGGCCCGGAAGTTCAACCGCATTGAAATGACCCGACCGGAAAGACGAGCAGACAAAAGAGAAGAAGTTTTCGCGCGCGGCTTAAAAAATCACCTCAAGATCAGGAAGTTCTTTCTTTAAGGCAGCAGCTCCTTTTTTGGTGACTTGAGACTGCCATAGATAGATTTTCCTAAGTTTTGATAAGTCCTTAAGCTTCATCAAACCTGAATCGGTGACTTGAGTTCCCCATAAGTTTAACCATTCCAATCTCTCTAGATCACCGATTGTCTCAAGCGTCTTATCCCCAATTTGGGTTTGGCTAAGATCGAGTTTCTTTAGCCTCGTCATTTTTGGAAGTTCGGTTTTGAGAGCATTATCAGTAACCGAGGTGGCACCAAGCTTTAAGCTGGAGAGGGCGCCACTCACCGGCGCAATTTTCAAAAACATTTCATCAGTCAGCTTTTCCCTGAGACTTACTGCTGTGAATTCTAGATCGGATGAATCCTGTGACACAAAATTCAAAGATGTTTTGAAAGTCATCTCTTGCTTTAGAGTTGCAAGCGTGGATTGGAGGGCGTCACGTTTTGCCAGCTTTTGGAGCTGGGCCGTTTTTTGAGCAGCCTCCATTTCTTTTCTTTCCTCGGGGCTCGCCAACATTGCCGCTGCCGCCAAGATTTCTTCCGAAGCGCCCATTTGAGCCAAAGTTTGATCCTTTAAAATTTTGCCTTCGGGAAGTTTGTCCACCCACCATGTCATCAACTTGATTTCATGGGACTCCATTTGGGTTTTCTTTGGTGGAGGCATGTGCATGTCATCATCTTTAGGCAAGGCAATGACTTCTATCATGTAACTGTTCTTGGAATTCCCCGGAACTAGGGTGCGAAACTCTTCACCATCTTGGCTGTCGCCTCCAATCAACATATTTTCGAAGGTGTCCATCCATAACCCACCTTTGTCTTTGTTTTTGGCTTCAGAGTGACAGGAATGGCACTTTTCTTCCATGATCGGCACGATGACCTCAGCAAAAGCCAATCGATCTTTAGGGGGCTTCACTCCCTTGGATTCTAGGATCAGAACAAAGAAGATCAGAAGATAACAGGCTTTCATAGAAGCAGAAACCTACATCTCTAGGTGCTCTTGTCAGGAATAAAGATACAGAAAATCCAAAGTTGAATCAGACTTCCTTAAGATTCAAACAGTCCCAGAATTACTCTGACTTGTAACTTATTGATTCTTAGAGAAATAAACCCGAGTAGGATTCACCCTAAAGGAACGTCTAGCAGATTACTCCCTCCGTTTTTTCTGGTTCGCCCGATGGTGAGGCGAGTCCTTAGGTAGAATGGCAAGGGTCACGGGGTTCGTTGGAATCCCCTTCGCCAGCCGGGTTTTCACGGATGAGAACTGTGGATTTTCAATGAGATTTTCAAATTCATGCGGATCATTTTTGAGATCATAGAGTTCTTCGAAACCATTACCGTAGCGGATGAATCGGTAGCGCTCATCGGAGACCCCGTGTGAGGGATTTCTCTCATTCCCGAATTGGAAGGAGCAGAGGGCGAGGCGGTCACGTTTAGCACCTGGACTTTTTAGCTGTGAGACTAGGGATAGTCCATCGCACTGGCCGGGGATGGGCAGGCCTGCCAGCTCGCAAAGAGTAGGGTAAACATCGGTGAGGGTTGCTGGCTGCCTTGTTTTCTCTCCGTCCTTGCTCACACCTGGAGCGTGGATGAAGAGGGGAACCCGCGAGGTTTGATCCCACAAGGCAAACTTTTCCCAGTTGGACTTCTCACCAATATGGAAGCCGTGATCGCTCCAGAGAACAATAATGGTGTTGTTCTTCATGCCGGGTGTTCGATCGAGGGCGTCGAGGAGTCGTCCCAGCTGATGGTCCACGTAGGAAATGCTGGCAAGGTATCCTTGCATCAGCTTTTTCCATTGCTGATTTTCGATCACCCATTTGTGCCAGTGGGTGCGACCGTGGTTATGAGCGTCGCTGAGATCATCTTCGCGATAAGGAGGCAGTTTGATTTCCTTGAGTGGGTATTTGTCAAACCACTTGCGGGGAACTTCCCAGGGGATATGGGGGCGGAAAAGCCCTACGGCGAGGAAGAGAGGTTTTTCACGCTCTTGCTTCATTTGTTCGATGGCCCAGTCGACAACCATATGGTCACCGGTTTGTTCGTCAGCTTGTTCGAGGGGCGCGGCTCCGAAGAGCTGCGAGCTACCACCTAGTGGGCGCCCTTTGGTAAGGCCGGCTTGTTTGTCGGATATTAGATCTGGTCTTGGCCAGTCTGGAGCAATCGGATTATTCGGGTCCCCACGATATTCGTCCCAGGCTTCTGGGTCGTTCTGAGAATCATGCGGGGTCCACTGAAGGGTATGGAAGATTTTACCACCTCCTGCTGCGTGGTAGCCGTGATCACGAAAGTGCTGGGAGAGTACGACCGCATCTTCAAGTAATTTAGATTCATGGCGCCAGCGGGGTCCTCTTGCGCCGAACATATTACGATAGATGCCGGATCGTGTTGGGTGAACGCCAGTCATGATTGCTACTCTCGATGCATGACAGACAGGGGCGGCACAATGGGCGTTGGCGAAGGTGACCGACCGCTTTGCCAGACGCTCAAAGTGAGGGGTTTGAATTCCCGGATGGTTATCGAGCGGCGAAATGTAGTCGTTCAGGTCGTCAATCGCGATGAAGAGGACGTGAGGTTTTCCTGCTAAGGGTAATCCGGCGAGCAAGAGGAGGGTGATGATTGGAAAGAGCCAGGACATGATGAAAGGAAGAAGTGACTCGGCTATTTTACTTTTCTCGGGTCATACCTTGGAATGGGCCAGGGCTGCACCCCGACTCGATCCGCCCAAGATTGCCAGGCGGCCACCATGGAATTGAGCTTATCGGGCATTTTCTTAGCAAGGTCGTTCAGTTCGGTTCGATCGGCGTCCATATCATAGAGCTCCCACTTGCGGGCTTGGTTTCTGCGATACATCGATACAATTTTCCACTTACCGTCCCGAAGTCCGAGATTACCATGGTGCTCAAAGCCGATGGGGCTCTCTCGGGGAAGGGGGTTTCCAGCAAGAGTTGGAATTAGGCTCACGCCTTCCATGGGCTGGATCACATTACCATTATAATTTTTCGGGTAAGTTGCTCCTGCCGCCTCTACGAAGGTGGGCATCAGGTCGATGAGATGAGAGACCTCATGGACGATTTTTCCATTTTGATCAGAGGCAATCCCTCGAGGCCAGCTGACAATGAGTGGAGTGCCGATTCCTCCCTCATAGGGGTCATGCTTATAACCCCTAAAGGGGGTATTGGAAGTATTAGCCCAGCCTGGGCCGTACGCCACAAAAGTGTCATCTCCGCCAGGCATAGTCTCGGGTCCGGTTCGGACAAATCGTCCGTCGCGAGTCTGCATGGGAGGCCAAATTTTAGTTTGTAGCCCGTCCTTGCCCAGAGGTTTGAACTTAAATTGTTCCTTCTTTTGCGAGTTGTTTGCCCGACCGTAGCCTTCTGCACAGCCTCCATTGTCTTGGAGGTAAATCACTAGAGTATTATCAAAGAGTTTCTGTTTCTTGAGCTCGTTGACAATCCTTCCGATGCCACGGTCCATAATTTCGGTCATCGCGGCATAGACTTCCATGCAACGAATGTCCCAGGCTTTGTGCTCGAAGCCTTCCCAATCGAGTCCTTTGGACATTGCCCATTTCTTATCGATAACACCCATCTCAATGGCCTTCTTATATCGGGCTTGGCGAATTGAAGGGTATCCTTCGTCGTAAGCTCCCCGGTATTTTGCGATATCAGTTTCCGGGGCGTGCATGGGCCAGTGGGCGCTGGTGTGGGAGACGTAGAGGAAAAAGGGCTTATCTGATGTCTCGTTGTTGCCACAGTGATCGCCGATGAATCTGATCGCATTGTCACTGATGGCGTCAGTGTAGTAGAAGGACTCGGGTTGATAGCCGGGGTCATTTTCGGGAGTGATATAGGTATTGCCTCGGCAGAGGGTGGCAGGATCATAGAAACTACCTGCTCCCGTGATAGTGCCGTAAAAGCGGTCAAAGCCCCGCTGCATCGGCCATGCTGATCTATCCCCACTCGGGTTCTTGTGTCGGGTCAGATGCCATTTGCCAGACATATAGTTCTTGTAGCCAGCTCCTTTGAGAGCTTCGGCAAGGGTCACACAGCGGTTGTTAATGGATCCTCGATAGCCAGGCCAGCCCCGGTCACCTTCCATCAGTCCCATACCCGTTTGGTGAGAGTAGAGTCCGGAAATTAGAGCGGCGCGGGTGGGACAGCATCTTGAGGTGTTGTAGAACTGGGTGTAGCGCAGACCGTTCCGGGCAAGCTCGTCGAGCACGGGTGTTTTTATTTCACTCCCGTAACAACCGATGTCTGAGTAGCCCATGTCGTCTGCCATGATGAGGACGATATTGGGCCGTTTCGGAGTAGCGCTTAGAGCCCAAAACCCAGAAGTAAAAAGGAAAAGGATCAATCTCATGGTTTTGGTGATTTGATGGTAACAGTAAGAACTTGGGTCGATCGCTCTTAAGAAGCTACAACAGGTGATAAGGGAAGTAATTAAAGACCTAGATTAATGGCTTTTATCGTTCGTGTTTGCGTGACCGTCCAATCGATTAGAGGCGTGGTTTGATGAGGAGCCGGAAAAATTCGCGCTCCAAGCTGTCTAGAGGAGTTGCGCTGCGCAGTGTTATTTGGGCGGTGCCGTCTCCGTTGTCATTTAATGAGACGAGAGTCATTGCTTCGGCCGCCACCCATTTTCCAGTCTCCAGGTCAGGAGAATGCTGGACTTCAAAAATAATATCGTCTGCTGCTAAGTTCATCTGAAAACTAAAGGTAGGATAGCTACGCAAAGTTCCAGTTTCGTCGTCAAAGCGCCCGGTCGAAATCACTGGTAATCCAGTTGAGGCGGGGTCGGCGTCGCTGGTGCCTAAAAAGTATTCCAAGAGTGCAGTTGAACCGTCGTTATCTCTATCGGCGTTCGGATTTCCGGAGAATTTGGTTGCGTCGCTTGCACCTGGGGTTCCACCAATCGTGGTGCTCGGGCGCCAGTTCAGCGGATTGGCATGGTCGGGAGGCGACGTGCGACCAAATCGAAGCCGCGGCTGTCGTGCACCAGCAGCGAGTCAGGGCCAAAGTCGTCGTAGGTGAACTCGTGGATGGTCGACCCCGCCCCATAGGAAAGTTTCATATTCTCACCACCATTATCAATTTTGTCGCCACTCTGCCATTCGCCCGCGATTGGCAAGCCAGCAGAGTAGCGTGATTCGAAGGCTGCTTGGTTGCGCACAATTAGGAGATAAGCCCCGGGCGTGAGAGAAGTGATTGCTCCTTCAGAAAAGTTAAAATCGACTCCTTTGGTAAAGCGTAATTCGGTGAGGTCGAGGGTGAGACGGCTGTTTGATATTTTTCATCTCAATATTTCTGAAAACAATATTGGAATATCCTGCTGCGATCTCATCCGGGTTGGCATCTAGTGGGTGATACATGATCTCAGTGATCATGAGGTTCTCTTGCCATGGCGTCACATCGGGCTCGCTCACGGTGAACTCGACGGGTTCTGACCAGTGGCTTGCTCGCCCAGAGTTATCGAGGTGGCGAACTCGCGCGCGGTAGGTGCTGCCTACCCGGGCTCCGCTGGCGCTGCCGGGGAAAGTGAAAGTATCGTTGAACGAGCTCATACGTTCGGTCTGATAAAACGTTTCTGCTTCGTAGATATAGCGATCACCGGGACTATAATTTGGTGTTGATGGGTTATGCACTTGGCTGATGCGCCATTCCATCGCTCCAAAAGTTCCACTACCTTGTGGATCTGAGAAAGTGGATGATTTGAAGGTCAGCGTGTCTGTCGGGAATCCGGCATTTCCAGTGTAGCTAATCGTTGGTTTGTTTGGGATGGCGCTGTCAGTTTGTTTTGCTGCGAGCTTGTTGCGGCCGTAGCCATCCACGGTGAGGAAGTCTTTGGTGTATTGAGTGAGGTCCCTAAAAGTGCGGTTTGGCAGCAGGGATGTGGTGAAGTTGGCATACCAGATTCCCTTTTTTCTTTTACGGGGATGATAATCCCACATTGCTTGACTGGCTTCCGACTAGGTTGTTTTTTTCACCTTGAGTTATGAAGCCGGCAAATTCGTTGGTCAGCTGGGCTGCTTGGTCGTTGTCGAGGAATAGGTCGAGGATTTCGCGTACTTGATTTTCGTAGGCTTGGTTTATTTCGGGGTGTTGTAAGCAGTGGTAAATTTGTTCCCACTGAGATGTGTCGCCACGTCCAAGGTGTGGTCTGTCTTCGAAGGTCAGGTCAAGATCCCATGGAAGGATATGCCACTTGTCTGTTTCCGAGTTGTGATAGTAGTTCACATTTTCATGATTGCGCATGTCCGAGTTGTTGATCGCGAGGTTCATCGCGTTGAAGGCGAAGTAGTCTTCGAAATCGAGGTTGGCTTCCCACTGCGCCTGCGAGGTGCCTCTATTGTGCAACCTCTGGAAGGCAAATAGGTCGCTTTTGTTAGAAACTTGGGTGGCGGCTTGGTTTCGCAGGCTGGAACCGCTTCCGCCATGCACGTTGTAGATATTACCATCGGGTAGGCCACGCTCGTTGAGAAACTCGGCTTCGGGCTGCTCGATCGCGTTATACAATCCCCAGAAGTCGCCACCATACTGGTCACCAGCTGGGGCCTCATTGTCGTCGTCGATCACACGGAAGTGGAAGAAATGTGTGTTGCAGCTTGTGCCACCGGAGATCTGGTAGGCTCTGAAGCCTAGTGATTCGCAGAACATCGTGCCGTCGGTTGAGGCGTCATTACGCCACCACGGATTGGAACCGGGAAGAACATTGATCTTATCCCAAGGGACCTTGTATTTTTTACCGTAGTTATCGCGTGCTTCGAGCGGATGAGTGTTAGGGAAGTTGATCTTCCATTTATTACGTCCGACCTGCCGAGTTGAAGCATTTCCACGGATTCGGTAGCGCATGTGGTCGTAGACCTTTCCGTCGTAGACCCAGGTGCCGAGGTAACGATAAGCGCCATCGTTGGGTCCAGTCCATTGGCAGGCAACAACGTCGGATTGCTTGGTGATGAGATGGTAGACTGCAATGCTATCAAGCGCTTCTGCAGGATAGGTCACGTTTGGAGCAACTCCGGGTCTCTTTGAAGCATTCCAATCTGGAATTCCATTGTAACAAAAATAGGCGAAATTTGGTGACTCGTCGTCGGCGTATGGCGTGCGCACTGATGCACCAGTAATGTCCGTGACGGTGATACGATAGCGGATCAGCCGCCGATGGGTCTGCAGCGTGCCGGGCAAAGTCACACTGAAAATTGAGTCTCCAGCGATGGCATCACTACTACTGCCGTTATCAACCATTGATAAGTCGGTCCAGTTGGAATCGTAACTTGCGTCCTCCAAGTTGATGTAGGCACCTGGATCGACCAATTGGTAGCTGAGTGTTACCGCATCGACACCGTCTGGGTCAGTAACTTTGGCGGTAATCAAAACGTTCTCGCCAGCCATCGGTTGTTGCGGGCTGTGAATGACTTGGCGGATGTTCGGTGCGGCATTTGGCGAGAATACTGAGTTTGAAGCGCCGGGTGTCGGATTACCCAGCGAATTGGAACTCGGGGCGGGAGTTTTTATTTCGCAATCGATCGAGAAATCACTGCTGTTCAGGCTCGTATTAAATCCATGCACCGCAATCGTGTTACTGCCTGAAACTAGGAATCCGGCGGTACCAGGGACGGTGACGTCAACCCAGGCGCGTTCGTGGCTTCCGATCGCTGCTCCTGGGTTTCTTCCTGCGGGATCCGAAGCGCGGATGCCCTCGAAGGTAATATCCCCAGGGTCGACATCGAGTCGAGCAACCTCGACCCCATTAATCCAAACGATTGCACCATCATCGTAGTAGACACGCACAAGCAATTGGTTAGGAATAGGGCCAGAAACGTTAAATTTTTTGCGCATAAAGACCGAGGAGTAGTTTCTCTGCATATCGGGCAGTTCGGTGTTATCGTCTCCGTCGCCAAACCCGATGACTGCAGTGCCCACTAGCCAGGTGGCGTCTTCTGCAAAGCCCGCTTTGCGCCAGGCGTCAGTCGGGGTGGATGCCTCGCTGGTTCCTTTACGATAATTCCAGTCACTACCTGCCGTGACGTAGGTGGCTTGTGGGCCTGCAAAGCCAGAGGTTGCAGCGCGCCACGAGCTTCCAAGATCGTTATCAAGATCGGCGTTGATTAGTTCCATTGATGGTCCTTTGCCCCGCGTGGCGCTTGGCCAAGGGAAGCCAATGCCGTAATCGACTTCATCGATTATTGCGCCGCTTGCATCTCTGAGTTCAAGGCGCTCGCCGTCATTCGTCAGCTTTCCCGAGTAAGGGCCAACCCCGCTTATCCCAAATTTTGATGTTAGGGTTGCTGGATCTTCGGCGACCACAATAAAGCTGTTAGCCACGATGGTTGCGCCTGCCGAAAACTGGTAATCGACCGCGCCGCGCAAAGTCCAGTTCGAGAGATCAACCGGGGAGTCACCCGCGTTGAATAATTCGACGAACTCGCCACGTTCCGTTTTGGGATCGTGGTCGTAATGGATCTCATTGATGACAATGGAATTCGTGATGATTTGAGTAGTGCTAAAAGATTCTGTGGTTGATGCCCAGGTGGAGCCAGCCGAGTTTCGGGCTTGGACGCGGAAAAAAAAGTTGCTGAGTGGATCTAAGCCTGTGAGGAAAAACGAGAACTTGCCATCTTGGATACCGAGGTTGATAGAATCATCCCACAGGTTAGAGATCGTGCCCCCATCAGTAGTTCCGTAGTATATCGTGACCGTTGGTGCTTCGAATCCGGTGTTGGCGATTTCACCGCGTAGGTTGGCTGAGCTGCCGGTGACGCCGTTGGCCGAATCGTTGGTCACACTTGGTGGTTGCGGCGTCCTAGTTGAGAAACTTGAGCTACTAGCTGCCCAAGTGGACCCTCCGCCGTTCGTGACTAGGGTTCGGTAAAAATACTTGGTGCCACTGGTCAGGTCGCTCAGGTTGGTGCTTGCCGAGCTGTTCTGAGCGCCAAGCAGGATCGAATTCTGCCAAGCATCAGCGTTGGTGCCGCCATTGATCGTGCCCCAGTAAATAAACATCGTCGGGTCTTCCCCACCGTTATCGGTCACAATACTGCCGATCGTTGCCGAGTCCGCGGCAATCTCACTTGCGGCAAGATTGGTGACTGCTGGTGCGGCCGGCAGCGTTGTGAACGACAGGCTTGGCGATGCGACTGAGTCGCCTGCGCTGTTGTTAGCGAAAGCCGTAAAGAAGTAGCGAGTATTTGGTGTCAGCACCGTACTTGTAGCGATGGAAAAAGTATCGCTGTGGGTGCTAGGCAAGGTCTCCGTATGGTCCCAAGCGTTTGGATCGCTGCCGCCATCTTCGTTTCCCCAACGGATGTGAATTGATGGAGCGGCATCGCCGATGTCGTTTACTTTTCCATTCAACCGGGCAGAGGTAGAAGTGATTGCATCAGCTTTGGTGTTGCTGATATCGGCAATTCCGATTGGGACTCCAGTGGTAAAAGCAATCTCGCCGAATCCCACGCGAACTCCGCCGTGGTTGCTGACAAGCTGAAGGCCGATGTAGCGGGCCCCACCCGCCGCTGAAACGTCAAATGATTGCCCGCTATCGCCATTTCCAGTGCCTTGGGCGAGTGAAAAGGTCCCGTTGATTTTGGACCATCCGCCGCTTGCAAAATTGTAGGAGGTGACAGTGCCGCTAGTTGCGGGGGGCGTGATCGTTGGGGAGGTAGCGTGGAAAATGTTGAAGCGATTGGTTCCCCGATCACGAGCATTATTTTCTTGGACGTTCCAAAGGTAGATTTGATCAAGATTGGGAGTTGGTGAACCGAGATCAAGAACGGTCCATGTGGTATTGTTGCCCGACGGAGTTGAAAACCCCTGCCAATCGTCCGCCCATGCCGTGGAGTTGACGGTCCAGGTCGATGGATCATTAGGGTCGGGTTTTGACATGCCACTTCCGTTGATGACCTGTAATGCCGCGCCATTTCCGGTTAGGCTATCGCCTTGGTGAAAGGCTTTGATGGAACTCGGAATAACCACATCGGCGGAGATAGATTTTAGTCCGACCAAGGTGAGGAGAAGTGCCGCGGTAGCGGTTAAAAAAGGGCGGGGGACTAGGTGCATAATCAAGGAGGCTATGGAAGTGGTGGTAAATTCGTTGTGAAGGTAGGAAATCGTGACCTTCAGCTTTAAGCTGGGAGTGAGAATAAGGTAATGGCTTTCAACTCACATTGAAAGAGCATCCCGGAGTTTTTAAAGCCCCCCGAAAATTTTCGGTCTCACTGAAAGGAATAGAGCTCATTTGAGCTCTGTCATTATGCCGCCTGACTTAGTTACTGGGATAATTGTTCCTTTATGACTTTGGCCACTTGGGCGGCAAGCAAATCACGTCCAGCTTCGTTGTAATGGACGTTGTTTTCTCCCAGTTGATATTTCCCCCGTTCGCTTTCAATTAAGGCATAGAGATCATTTACGAAGACTCCGTGCTTTTTCATGACTCTCAGGGCGGCTTGGTTGAATTCCTGAGCTCTTGCCTTTGAGATTTTAATCTTCGCCTTTTTTTCAGGTCCGACACAGGGCGGAGTGGTCATGGCAAAAACCAGCTTAGCTTCTGATTTTTTGAGTTTCTGGACGATGTTTTCAAGGCTTTTGGAGTAGGATTCAGGAGTTGCTTTGGTGTCTTGCGACCATCCATACCAGTCCCATAATCCAAAATTAAAATGAATCAGATCCCATTTTCCGTTGCCGATCCATTCAACGATTTTTTGATCTCCAAAGGCGGACCATCGACAGTTAGTGGTGGGTCGATGGACATTGGCTTTTCCATCCAATGATTTTCGTAGTCGGGGAGTATACCCGATGGAAATTGAGTCTCCTAAAATTAAAACTCGTGGCAGTCCTGGCTTGTCGACGGGATTGTCGAAAGGTTTGGAGAAGGGATCGGGGGCTGCATGAAGGACTCCTACCGTAGCGACAAAAAGTAGATGAAGAAATTTTGTTCGTTTCGGCATGCCTCAACTTAGAAATAAGGATGATGAAAGACTAGGAATTTTCTTGTGGGGAATAGGAGCGCTACGATTTGTAGCGCTTACCCTGATTTTATTAAAAACTGATAGGGGGCATTTTCTCGGTTTCAAATCAGTAGCGACTAGGTCTACCAAAAATTCACCTTTGACTGGTAATGTTGGGATTTTGCTGATTGGTGAATTTGAAGAGGAGAAAAGAATTTCTTTTCTATTGTCACGGCGTTTCGGGCTGTTTGTGATGGGGGGGATGATGATTGATCGCCGAGGTTTTTTGAACCATGCTGCCCTTGTTACTGCCGCTACAACTTTACCTGCGCGTTGGTGCGGTGGAAAAGATTTGCCCGTGAATCGCAAACTCAAGATGCGATTTGCGGTGGCTTCAGATCTGCACTATGGCCAGGGGAATACCCCTTATGAGCAAATGGCGGAGGATATGGTGGGCTGGATGAATAAGGAGAAAGAGAGTAGGGGGCTCGATTTACTCTTCATCAACGGAGATCTGACTCAAGATAAGACTGAGATGCTGTTGTCCCTGCGTGACAAACACCTCTCGAAGCTTGAGATGCCTTATTACTGTAACAAAGGAAATCATGACTACCTAAGCTCGAAAAAAGGATCTTTAACCGAATCGTGGAAAAAGATCTGGGGATATAATTCCAATCATACGGTGGTGCATAAAGATTTTGTCTTTGTATTGGCCGACACGTCAGCTCCAGCAAAGAGTAATGTCTACTTAGCTGCCAACCGAGATTGGCTGAAGGCTGAGTTTGAAAAGTATGCGAAGGCACCAGCTATCTTCTCGCTGATTCATATCCAGCAGCGTAAGCACAAGGTGGATGGTTGGCCGGAACATGGGGTGAGTGATCTTGCTCAAATCAAAAAAGCAGAGGCTGTAATGGACCTCTTAGAGAGCACGCCAAACGTCCGTGGTGTGTTTCATGGCCATAACCACAACCAAAACAGCATGTGGATTTCAGGCGAACGCCGTTATTTCTTTGATAGTCACGTAGGAGGGAGCTGGGGCGCTGCAAAGGGTTATCGCATTGTTGAAATCGATGAACAAAACAGCATGGTGACTTATCAGGTTAATGCTGAGGAGGGAAAGGAGATTAATCGTAATGATCTGCCGTAATCACAATAATCATCATAGGAATTTCCAGGGTAATAATTAAAAATCCATTAATAATCTAATGAGCAATGTAAAAGCCTTCGGAGCGGTGGGAGACGGTAAAATTGACGATACTTTAGCGGTCCAGCATGCCGTTTCCGATGCTGATGGTCAGCTCGAATTTCCACGTGGGAATTATCTCATCAACAAGACGATTGAAATCAAGTTAGATGAGGTGGGGCGTATTGCTATTACTGGCAACGATGGCACCGCTACGATTATCATGGTGGGAGAAGGACCCGCGTTTCGGATTATTGGAAGCCATCAGGGGACTGGAGATCCATTGTCAGTCGAACCTAAGGTATGGGAGCGTCAGAGAATGCCAACGATTCGAAACATCGAAATCACCGGAAATCATCCTAGTGCAGATGGTGTTGAGTTAATTGGAACAATGCAGGCAATTCTTGAGGGTGTCTTGATTCGGCAGGTAAGACATGGGGTCCGGCTGCATCGACGAAACCGTAATGTGGTCATTAGCGATTCTCATATTTATCATAATACGGGAGTCGGTATTTATCTCGATGACGTAAACCTTCATCAAATCAATATTTGTGGGAATCACGTTAGTTACAACCGACTGGGAGGTATTCGGATCGAGCGTTCCGAAGTGCGTAATCTACAGATTACCGGAAACGATATTGAGTATAACAATCATAAACAGTTCAAAACCGAGCCAGAATTAACGGCCGAAATCTATATCGACACGACTGGCGAGAAAGCCAGTGTGAACGAAGTTACAATCTCCTCTAATACGATTCAGGCTACCCCATCCCCGGGCGGAGCTAATATTCGGATCTATGAAAAGAGAGGTCAGGATCGCCCTCCGGGGCTTTGGTCAATCTCAGGGAATGTGATCGGGAGCCAGGAAAACAACGTTCATCTGACCGGCTGTCATGGGATCACGTTGAGCGGGAACTGTATCTATTCTTGTGAACGGCGAAATGTCCTGTTGGAGAATTGCAGTCAGATCAACCTGACAGGGAATAATTTCCGTCGTCACACGCCCCGCGCTAATGTCGGTGTGCGCATGGTAGATTCGGAGAATTGTATTCTGAGTGGGTGTATCATCCAAGATGAGTCCGAAGAGGGGCAGGGGAGTGGCGCGTCATTACTGGAAATATCTGGCTGCAAGCGAATCAACATCCAAGGAGTGCAGCTACTCGACGGAGCGCCGTGGGGGCTTGATGCCCTAAATAGCAGCGAGATCAATATCACCGGTTCTACCCTAGCGGGCGATTTGGTCGGTCAACGTGGAAGAGGTGCGATTCGATTTCGAGGCGTAGGAAAAAAGAACCAGGTTTCTTCCTGCCAAATCAAGGGGGAGGTAGAGCTTGAGGAGGCTTCGCAAGTGGCCATGGTCAATAATGTTGAATGATTAACCCAAGATTTTTGATCGTGCTCCTGATGTGTCACTGCAAAAAATTCCTGCAAATTAGAGTTCAAAAAATCTCGTTGAAGATGAAACCGGCCGAAATGGCAACGGCTACTAAAATCAGAAAAATCCGACCGGACCGTTCCTTGGCGACTTTGAAAAGCAGTCAAATCATATGTAAGGATCATCCTAATTTGGATAAACGCAAATAAATGCGTCGGGACAAGCGCCACTGCTGAAGAGGAAATGGTAAATTGGAAGGGATCTACAGAAAGGTTCTGAGCATTACAAGCGCCTGCCCAAAAAGGGGAAAGCAGGAAGTTTTTTTAATCTTTCAAAAATGAACGTATATCAATTAGATAATAAAGTTATTAAAAAATATACAAAAAATTTTAAGAAGAGCTGTTAGTGCTTGGTCTAATTGCGCTATCAACTCGCTTGGTCTTTTAGTCTTTACGATCACAAAATCCATTTGGGCTTAACTTAAATAGTAATATTAATGGTTATAATTATTATACAGGAAAATCACAATTTGCTGATATGGATGGTGATGGTGACATTGACGTGCTAGCCGCCAAGCCAGGTTCACCCTTTGGTGGGGGCAGCATCGTCATTTATCGTAATAATGGAAATGGCAGTTTTATGGAGCTCAATAATAGATTCCCCGGGAGTTCAGCGGCTCTTGTAAGCAACGTTGTGGGGTCTGACCTTGATAATGATGGCGATATCGACGTAGTTGTTGGGAGCTCGGGATTTTCGTCTGGTGGAGTGCGAGTTTACCGCAACAATGGAAATCTTTCTTTCACGAGGACCTTTGATAATGGGAATGCACCCGGTCTATGGGATATTCATTTGGTAGACCTGAATCGCGATAATCGTCCGGAAATTATTTTTAGCCTCGGAGGTAGTTTTGATCAGATTGGGATTTATATCAATTCCGGTAACCTTTCTAGCTGGGGAAGCTTGATCTCGGCTAAGACTGGCACAAATACCGGTGACGAGCCCCGAAGTCTCCATGCAGCAGACATTGATGGCGATGGTGATTTAGATGTGATTTTAGCTTCGCCTGGCGACAATAAGATTGCTTGGTATGAGCAGCTGGGTGGTGGTGCCAAGGATAGTGATGGTGTTAATGATGACGAAGATGCATTTTTCAATGACCTCAAAGAAACAGCTGATACTGATAATGATGGGGTCGGCGATAATGCGGATGTATTCCCCAATGACCCTACTGAGATTGCAGATTGTGATAACGACGGAGTTGGCGACAATGCCGACGCAAGATCGCCGCAGATTATCGCTGGGCTTGAGGCGCAAATTGCTCAGCTCCAAGCCCAGATTACCGAACTTTCTAAGCGCCCAACGCTTGAACAAATTCAGGATGCCCGCTTGAACTCAATCGTCATGAGTGCCGGTCAGAATAACACGGCTACCTTGAAGTTTTCTATTGAAGAAAGTGCAGATTTGAAGACTTGGACAAAACAAGGCAAGTCTGTCGAAGCAGGTTTCCCGCTTGAGGCAGGGAAAAAATTCCTACGCTTCTCATTGGAGAAGGAGTGAACGCTTTGATCCTCACCCGCAAGGGTGAGGATTCCCTCTCACCATTTGAAGGGGGTGGTTCGCCAACTTCTTGTCGAGGCGTCGTAATCATTGGAACTTGCTTGGATCTTCCTGAGCATCTAAGCAGAAACGATGATTCGTGTTCTGCTCTTCTCTCTTTTGTTTGTAAAGATAGCCAACGCTGAGACGGTTGGCCCCTGTATTGGAAGTTTAGGCCCAACTGAGGCGTTTTTTCTCTATCGGCCTGGAGAATTTGAAATTGATCTAGAGCTTTCGGTTCTCAATCAAGAGGGTAAAGTTGTCTCCACCGCTGAAACCACGGCTTTAAAGGCCGATGATTTTGTCGCAAAATTCCATATCGAAGGACTGGTCAGTGGGACTAAATACCGATACCAAATTTCAAATCAAGCCTCGTCCGAAATTGTCGCTGGGGGAAATGATCTTTTCTTTAAGACTACGGATAGATCCCGTGGTGAGCGTGTGAGTGCCGCGCTGATTTCTTGTGTCTCAGCTAAGGATACGGCCCCTGTCTGGGAAGAGATCGGCAAATTAAAGCCAGATCTCCTCTACCTTGGTGGTGATACTCCTTACATAGACACCACTAATCTTGCAGAAGTGCGGAAAAAGCACCGGACCCTCCTTAATGAACTGCCCCTCGCAAGAGTCATTCGAAGCACTTCAACCGTAGGTATGTGGGACGACCACGACTTTGGGCTTAACAATGGCAACGGGAAAAATTTTGAAGAAGGGAAGATGGCGACCCGCAAAGGATTTGTAGAATACCGAGCACACCGTCAGTATGGGAATGGGGTTGAAGGGGTCTACCACAAGACAGATCTCGGAGCGATCGAGATCTTTCACCTCGACCCGCGCTGGTTCTCACAGTCGGAACCATCTCCCGTCGATCCATCTCAGCCTTCCTGTTTCGGGAAGGAGCAATGGGAATGGCTTCTTAAATCACTCAAGGATTCAAAAGCCCTCTTCAAGGTTCTCTCGATCGGCGGAATCTGGCAGGACAAAAAGAATTCCGAAACAGATGATATGTTTACCTATTGGTATGAGCGTGATGCCATTCTTGACTTCGTGAAGCATGAGCGCATCAGTGGGGTTGTTCTTCACGGTGGAGATATCCACGTCTCACGCTATCTCATACACCCACGTCGAGTCGGTTATGACCTTCATGACTTCATTATGTCACCAGGCCATAACCGCATTATACCTTCTCTGAATGTTTATCACCCCTCGCTTGAATGGTCCCTCGTAGAAGGCCAGCAGTTTCTCTTTTTGGAAGCTGACCCTACTCCAGATGACCCAACTCTAACTGCCACTTACCGGCAGCCCGGAGGGAAAGTGAATAAGAAAATCATCCTCAAGCTTTCCGAGCTTACTCCTCCTAAAAAAGACGAAACTCTGCGAGCTCACTGGTCCTTCGATAAGGATTTTTCAAATTCTTCAATTCTTGGGGAACGCCTCGATGGGAGCCCTCAGAATGGTGCTGAAATTTCCGATGGGGCACTCCAGCTTGAGCGAGCAAGGGGACAATTCGTCAACGTCCCCCGGAGTTTTCTCGATGATAACTCGGCCGGTCATTCGGTTTCTTGTTGGATTCAGCCCAATAAGCTTCCTGCATTTGGAAGTAAGGATCGCCAATTCATTCTTGAAACGACTGCCGAGGGGAAGCCCTCTTCAAAAGCGGCTTACCATCTCTCCCTTGAACTTAGCACAGCAACTGAGGCTGAAAATATTGCGATTCGGCTCCATACCCAAACACTACGCCCGGGCGGTCCACAGAAGGCTCCAGTCGCCAAAGGACAGGGGGCATTTCAGTCGAGTCACCTGAGATCAGAGATCGAAGGGAAATGGTCACATCTCGTCGTTTGCTTTGATTCGAAATACCTAAAGGTATTCCTGAATGGTCAAATTATTGCAACACATGTGCTTGAGCACCCAGGGCCTGCTGCTGAGCATGGTGGCCTCATCATTGGGGGACACCGGGCAGGGACAGGACGCAATTTTGAGGGGAAGATCGATGAGCTTACTATTTGGCAGGACGTTCTTGATGCCGTTAAAGTGAGGAAGCTTTATCAACAAGGCTTTTAGCTTTGAGTAGGCTCGCTTTTCGGAGTCTGGCTTCTGCGGGGAGAGGTAAGGTAAGGGAATAGGGGGAGAGCTCTCGTTTGGTGGGTCAGCTTTTTAAGAGATGACCTGATTCAGTTCTAGTAATCAGTGACAGCGCGATAAAAAAAGAGGAGCCGTTAAGCTCCTCTTTTAAAATTAATGTTAACTAATAAGTAGCTAGCAAAGGGTTTAGAATCCGAGTGTGAGGGATGTTCCCACAACAGTCTGGTCTTCGGTGAGGGCAGTATCACTTGAGCTATGAGTAACTCCGATTGATGCGCCAACATTATCACCAAGATCAACAAATACTCCATAATCAGCAACAACTACAACGTTTGAAACAGCTCCACCGAGAGGATCTTTATTCCAATTACCGTAGGTAACAGCAAGTGTTCCGGTCACATTTTCAGCAACGTCGAAACTTTTGCTCGCACCCAACTCATAGTAAGTGTCACCAGTGTAATTATCAGACTCGTTGAAGTAAGCAGTAGCGCTCACGTCGATTCCGCTCACACTTGTGGCTGCTCCGACGTAGACTTCAAGGCGATCTGAAGGAAGAAGGTTGTAAGAAGTGTTGATGATACCTGCGCTTACGCTGAGGCAATCGCTAAGTCCTGTTGAAACACCAGCGTGAATTCTGGTCTCGTCGAGGCTAGCTCCGGCTGCACCACCAAGATTGGTAGCGTCTTCGCTTGATCCGTGGAACAAGCCGATGCTCCAGTCGAGGTCACCCGCGTTGCCTGAGGCACCAAGGCTGAGAGTTGATTGGTCATCACCAAAATCAACACCACGATAAACATACTGAGAGTTATACCCGGCTGAAATACTACTCTCGATTTCAGCGCTGGCGAAGCCAACTAAAGAAGATGAGAGTCCGACAATTGATAGCGTTCTTTTGAAGCTCATAACATGCACCGTATGACTCAAATTCATTCACCTGTCAAACTAAATTCATCAATTATTCTGAATAATCCAGTTTTATCGATAATTCTATCTTCTTGGCAGTTTTCTCAAGATCTTCAAGATCGGTCGTTTATTGGAGGCAAAAGGAAACACGTTTTAGCCGTGATTCGGGTTGAAAGAGCCCCCTTAGAGGGATGCCTCTTGGGAAACTGCCCATGACTCGATTTGAGTTTCACCAAAACTCCACGTGAAATCATTGAAATAAACGATGTTAAAATGGAAAAGATCGATTAGGAGGAATCAGCACTAAAGGGCATGATGCTTCCATGATTCTCCTGTTATTTGGGATTGCTCTGCTACTCGTTCTCATTGAACGGATTTGGCCAGGTAATGAATTGCCGTCTTCGAAAGCTTGGTGGCTCCGCATTGTGGTGATTAATACCGTTCAGGTCGGTATTCTTATTCTAGCGGGGCACACTTGGGATCGTTGGTTTCAAAAAGCCTCTCTCTTTCATCTGGGAGAAAGCCTCTCCCTCTTTTGGGGTGCCGCCATATGCTACCTCATCTCGACTTTCTTCTATTACTGGTGGCATCGCGTTCGGCACGAATCCAATTTATTCTGGCGTCTCTGCCATCAACTGCACCACTCGCCACAACGCATCGAGATCCTTACCAGCTTTTATAAACACCCCGTCGAGATCACGATTAACTCTCTGATCTCGGCGACTCTCACTTACGTGGTTCTCGGGCTCACTGCAGAAGCGGCGGCACTTTATACTTTTTTCACTGCCATCGCAGAATTTTTTTACCATTGGAATATCCGTACTCCACGCTGGCTTGGTCCGATTTTCCAGCGTCCAGAATCACACCGTGTGCACCATATGCGCCGACATCACACCCAGAATTACGCGGATCTCCCGATCTGGGACCTTCTTTTCGGGACCTACAACAACCCCAAATCGTCTCCCCAGAAATGTGGCTTCGATTCGGAAAAAGAGAACCGCCTGGGTGCGATGCTCGTTTTCAGAGATGTCCATGGCCTCTCGCCAATCTGCCTCGGCTGCCATAAGCGTTGGGCTTGCTATTCACAAAAGGAACGATGTTTTAACTCATGAAAAGAAATCTTCTCACCTTCCTCATCGGGGGAATCTCATGTCTGCAAATTGTCGGATACTTTGCCGATTCACGTGCTCTTCGGGGAATCGGGTTAGCGACTGGAATTTCCCCCTTTCCCAAGGTTTTTTGCGAATCTAGCGGTTATGAACCCTTCGCGGCTGAATTTAAAATCATTGATTGTAATGACACCGAAATTCACCTGACTCCCGAGCGCTATTCTCAACTCGAAGGTCCTTATCAACGGCGCAATGTCTACGGTGCCGCTCTGGCCTACGCTCCCCGGCTTCCCGAAGATTTGCGCGACCATCTCTTTGGTAAAATCCTCTCCAAGGAATTTACCCTGTCCGAAGAACTCGATCTCTCCGATCTCGATGAACCTTTCATCGTAATTACTCCACGCCCCGGCGAGTCGCCTAGGCACTATCAATACTCACTACAGAAACCATGAACTCACAGTTTGCTCTCTTCCGTATCTTTTTTGGAGTCTTCCTGACTTGGCATTTCATCGCCCTGATTCCCTATGGGTCGGAGCTCTTTTCAAACGAAGGACTCATCAGCGACCCTGCCCTCAATCCCACCTATGGGGTTTTTCCGAACCACCTTTACTTCTGGGACACGCCGATGGCGGTCATAGTGACCCTCGGGATCGCGATTCTGGCATCGCTGAGCTTCACTCTCGGATGGGCCCGCAGAACTTCGGCGGTTGTTTTGTGGTTCATGATCACGGCCCTCTTTCATCGAAACAACCTCACCTCCAACCCCTCGCTGCCTTATCTCGGACTGATTCTTATGTTGACGACCTTGATTCCAGTTGGCGAAAACTTTTCCCTAAGTCGGAAGAACGACCACTGGTTCATGCCCAGATGGATCATACCTGTAGCAACCTTTCTCCTCGCTCTCGGTTATACCTTTAGTGGTTGGACTAAGCTCTCATCGCCCAGCTGGGTTGATGGGGGCGCCATCGCTCACCTCCTAACTAATCCTCTCGCTCGACCAGGATTCTTCCGGGATTTACTGCTCGCGATGCCCGACGGCATTCTTGGGTTTCTGACTTGGGGAGCTCTCTTAGCAGAACTTTGCTATCTGCCTCTTTTTCTAAACAAAAAATCACGACCCTGGATTTGGGTCGCCCTTTTAGGGATGCATCTTGGCCTCATCCTTCTCATCGACTTTGCGGATCTCTCAATGGGGATGATCATGATCCATCTCTTCACCTTCGATCCTAAATGGCTAAAGACTAAGACGCCGGTCCGCGTCGCCTTCGATGCCGATTGTCTCATGTGCAATCGCTTTCTAGCTTTCCTGGCTTGCGAAGATGAAGCACGACTCCTCACCTTCGAAGCTCTTCCCGATGATGGAGAAAAAACTAGTATGATTGTCACACGGGAAGGGAGAATCTCTCGCCGTTCTACAGCAGTTATTGTCATCCTCGATTCTCTCGGAGGTCATTGGAAGGTGCTCTCTTTGGTCGCGCGGATCATCCCCCGGCCTATTCGAGATTTTCTTTACGATTCTGTTGCAAAGAAGCGTCATTATTTTGGGTCAAATAGAAGCTGTATGATTCCTTCCGCTGCGGTTCAGGAACGGATCATTAAAACTCTGAGCACTTTAATGATCGTCCTTACCGTTTCATCCTGTGCCATAATTGAGCGCCCTCCTGGAGGAACACACCTCGGGACTGAGGTCGCTGCTTTTCGGGAAATATCTGGTTCCCAAAAATCACTCCTCCAAAATGGCGACATTGTGGCATTCCACATGACGAAAAAGGAAGCAATGGCTTACCTGAAAAAAGGAAAGATCCAAAAGCTTCCCTATCAACTTTTTGATTACGGTCACCTTGCTCTTGTTGTTGAAAGCAATGGGGAGAAAAAACTACTCCAACTCGCGATGAAGCAGGCTGCCAATATCGACGATGGATTGGAATACCTTGATGACAAAAAATGGGCCATTTTTCGTCCCACTTCCGATCTTGATGAAAAGCGCCTCGAGGAGTTTGTTACCCTTTCACTCAGAAAGCTTTCCGATCCTAAAAAATCGTATGACTATTCCGGCGTAATCGGGTTTCACAATCGCACGACGACTCCTGAGACGCCTGAAGAAATCGCCTACGAATACACCTGCGTCACCCTTCTTCAGGCAGCCCTTCATTACGCTGGTCATCCAACCTCTTCGATTCACCGCAAGGGCTTCTTGGATATCGTGACGCCAGCCCAGTTTATCAAAAGTAAGAAGCGCGAATGATCTTAGTTGGCCAAACCACAATTCTTTGTTGAGGGGCGTCAATAAAAGCAGCCTTTTTACTGGAGGCAGCCTTTGGCCGGGGGAGGCGGGCTGGCGGCCCCTTTTTTAGAGGAAAAGAGATGGTAAATCTCCTAACTAACAACAAGATCTTAGGATCTAAAGCCCGTCTGGCGATTCAGATTTGGAACAATTCTTATTGACGAGAGCCATTTTTTTGCAAATACCTTATCTCGATAGACACTATATCACATTTTATGAAGATTTCATTTCTTATTTCTGGCATTTGCGTAGGCGCTGTTTCGGCGGCAACTGTGAACATAAATACTCTGGCTGATCTCGGGGAGCCTTCCGAGACTGTCAATACGATCGGGCAGAGCGCGACGTATCAAAATCGGACTGTTGGTGGAGTTGCGGCGGTTACTACAAAGGACGCTACCTTTGCGGTCTCGATTGATTTCAACGCAGGTGATAGTGCAAATAACGGAGTCATCTGGGAGAGCGGTGGAGCAACAATTGGAACAAGCGTTTCCTACAATCAAGCTGCAGCCACTTTGAGCGTGCACCACTCAACTAATAGTGGAAATGCCTTGGGAGTGGTAACTCATCAACTTACAGATGCGCAAGTTTCAGGGGGAGAGGTCGAAGTTGTGTGGGCATACGATGCCAGCGAAATCGACTTTGAGCTTTTTGTTGATGGAGCCAGTAGTGGAACCACTGTCGATACGACTGAAGTTGCCAGAACTCAGAATAACTGGAGTGGAGCAAACGCGGCTGGGTTTGGTATCTTCGGAGGAAACTTTGCTGCAGGAAATGGTGATAATACGAACCTCGCAGCGATTGCTAACCTTGGAGACACCGCAACGATCAACCTAGACACAGGGCTCCGTTTTTGGGCAGGAACAGATGCTCAGTTCGCCGTGGCAGTTCCGGAGCCTTCTAGTATCGCTCTTCTTGGTTTAGCTTCTTTGTTCGCAATGAGGCGCCAACGCCGCTAACGCGATTCCAAGTTTTTTTTACAAACCTCACCGCTTTCAGCGGTGAGGTTTTCTTTTTATAGGACGGAGAGGGTGTTTATGGCATCTAGGCTTGAGCATCTTAAAAACAAATCGATCAATGAAGTTTTGGCGAATGTTGCCATTAACGATTTTCGTGTTAGAGTCTCAACCTGAAGTTTGGTGGTATGTGTCCAATAGAAATACCGTCGCCTAGCTCCATCACGCTTCACATCACCCCTGACTTAATCTTGTCTTAATGAAAATCAAATTTCCTATCGCCCTTGCCATCGGAGGAACTCTTCTTTTTACCGTGCTTTCTTCCTGTACCGGTCCTCTGGGACGGGCCGGATATGAATCCGCGCCTTACAAGACAGTAAAAACTGATGGAGCTTTTGAGGTTCGAGACTACCCCGAAATTGTCGTTGCGACCGCCACTATGAAAAACGGCAACAACAATCAAAATTCAGGATTCATGAGCTTGTTTCGATACATTTCTGGAAAAAACGAAGCCGAACAAAAGATCGCTATGACAACGCCGGTTTTTTCTAAGACAGCTGGTGATCTTCAGGAGATGAGTTTTGTGCTGCCCGAGGAGGTTGCTAAAGATGGAGCGCCGAAAGCGAACAACAATAATATCGCCGTCAGTAAGAGACAAGCAGGACGTTTCGCGGTCTATCGCTACAGTGGTCGTTGGACCGAGGCTAGAGACAAGAAAGCACGTCAAACACTCGCCAAATGGATCGAAGAACAGAATCTCACTTTAAGGTCGGTGATGGAGAAGGCCAGCTATGACCCCCCTTTCACTCCTCCCTTTATGCGACGGAATGAGATCTTGGTTCGTATTGCTGAGTAGTTTCCTGCTGAGCGAAAGGTTGTTTAGCAGCTTGTATCCGTAAACCCCTTATCTGGGAAACTCCAACTGATTGGGAACCCAAGTCGCAACCTCAAAGGTTGGACTTAGCTGCCCCTAATTTAGATGGAGGGCTACGCCAGAGAGAGGTGCGAGCTTGAGGCGCAGGGTGCGGGCTTCAATAGTCCCTGCCAGTAGGGCCTCTGGGCGAGATGCTACGAGGAGCTCGAAGCTTGAAACTGATTGGTTGTCTAGCGAGAGGGTTCGAGCTTTGTTTGAAAAATTGAAAGCTACCAGTGATCGATGTTGGTCAATTTCACGAAGATAGGCGAGAGTGAGGGCTTCGTCATTAGAGTGAAGAAAACGAGCGCTTCCTCTAGTCCATTCGAGACGTTTTCTACGCAATAAAATAAGCTTTTTTTGGTAGCTAAACTGCTCTTGGTTCGGGGAGACGGCTATGGCCTTACTTCGAGAGCCATCTGGAGCGAAGATCTGAGGACTGTGATCAATATTTCCCCAAAGTAGAGGTTTTCGGCAGTCGGGATCGTCTGCTCCCCACATTCCAAGTTCGTCACCATTCCAGATGTGTGGTGCACTGAGGTAGGTAAATTGGTGCAACAACATCATACGTATTTCACTGGTAGTGGTTTTGTCTGGTGGTCCAAGCTTGAGTTGCTTGTTTCCACGGGCTCCCATCTGAAATTTGTATTTTTGTTTATTTAGGAAAGAGGTGCTGAGTCTCGGGCTGTCGTGGCTTGCGACCAAGTTCATTAAGCTCTGTGACTGGGCAGGGCTATATCCCGCATAGACCCGTTTAATCTTTGCGATGAATTCGCTGGGTTTGATCCCGCCTCCTGCTTTGGCAAACAACTGGCGTGCTGGCTTATACCATTGATAATGCATCACCGAATCAAAGGTATCTCCTCGGAGGAATGGGCGCGGATCCATTAAGGTGTCTGGCCACTTGGTCCACCATGCTTCACCGAGTAGTAAGGCGCCTGGGTTTATCTCGCGGACGAATTTTCGGTAATCTCGCCAAAAGCCAAGAGGGACGTGTGAGGCGACATCAAGGCGGAAACCATCAACTCCGTCACTTGGGTCTCCATCGTTATTTGGGTCCATCCAGCGCCGAGTGACGTTGAAGATGTGCTCTTTCACTTCAGGTTGAAGATCCCCCTCGAATACATGTCCTCTTCGTTTACCCGAAACATTTACTTTTTTAAGCTCGGGGAGCGTTTTTACTCCGAGCCAGCCTTCGAATTGAAATTCGTTTTCGGGAGTTTTTGGATCATCGAATGAACTGATATCATACCAGTCACGGAACCTGCTATTCTTTTGATTTTTCACGACGTCTTTCCAGGCCCAGAAGGTGTTGCCGGTGTGGTTCCACGAGACGTCGATGATCACGCGCATTTTGCGACGGTGGATTTCGTTGATGAGTTTTAGAAACAGGCGATCAGCAGAAGTCCAAGACCAAGTTTCAGGGTTAAGCGGATTTTCTTTGTTGATGATCGTATGATCTCCAATTGGGTCTGGCCCAAAATTCCGGTCAATGTGGCGATAGTTTCGAGCATCGTATTTATGCAGCGAAGGAGCATCGTTCAGTGGGTTGAAGTAGATTGCGGTGATGCCAAGATCTTGAAGGTAGTCTAGCTTGTTTAAGACTCCTTGGAGATCTCCCCCATAGCGGCGAGCTGCGACGATTTTGTGGAAATCTCCATCTGTTTTTCTAGCCCAGCTTTCCTGCTCATACCAATCGTGCCCCCAAGGAGTGATCTTCCAACCCGCCGGAACAAATCCTGGATATGATCCTTCCATGTCGATTGGGCGGGGGTCATTTTTAGAGTCACCATTCTCAAATCGTTCGACAAAAATTTGATACCAAATTGCATCCCGAGACCATTCAGGCGGTTGATCGAAAGGAGCGCCATAGGTAGGCGAAAAAAGGAAAAGAATACTACCGAAGCTTGCGCGGATTAGTTGAGATCTGATGGGCATAAAGAAAAAGAATACAGTTACGTTTTACAAGCGAGTTAGCGCTTCTGCGCGAACTGCTTTCGAATCCATGCGAGCTGTTCGATGTAATGTTCCTCGGGTAAGCCGTGACCTGCAAATGGATGAACTCGATACTCTTTTGAAGCTGTGATTTGGTTGTAAGCTGCAAAGTTTGTGGGTGCGGGAGTCACTGGATCTTGGAGTCCCACTCCCATGAAAACGGGGCACTTGATGCGACTAGCGAGATTTTTAGGGTCAAAGTAGCGAAGAACATTAGAGGCTACGGAGCGCTTGATTAAATTCGCTTTAAAGCCGTAACGAAAGATACTCCCAGGCCATTCCGTCGTGTCAAAAGCTCGGAAGGAATCAATGACGAAAGGAATATCTGGAGCACAAAGCACAACTCTAGAGTCCAGTGCAGCAGTAGCAAAAGAAAGCATGCCGCCCTGGCTGCCTCCGGTGACCCCCAATCGTTGAGCATCGACTTCCGGTTGAGTCGCTAAGAAGTCGAGCCCGCGAAGGCAATCCATGAAGGCACCACGGTAGAAATATTCTCGAGGCTTATCGACGCCCATCACGACGAATTCTAAATCTTCGCTAGAAATTTCATCCTGACTATTGCCGTGGCCACGAATATTGAGAGAAAGGACCGCCATGTCATTTATCATAGTGATGGGTTGCATGTTACCCTTATAACCCGGCACTCTGAGGAGTGCTGGATGGGGTCCATTTTTCTTGGGGACTTGAAACCACCCTCTGATCAGGAGATTCCCTAGACTGCGCATTTCTACGAGATAACACGCCACCTCAGAGGTAGAGTGTTTGGGGCTCGGACTGATTTTAAATTTGGGTCTTACCATTGCGAGTTCTGCTTTCGCATCTTTCCAGAAGGTATCCATATCCTCTGGTGTATCGGGAAGCCGCTCGGCTTCCTCTGGAGCAAATCCAATCAACATAGTTTGAGATACTGTTTTGCTATTATCTCCTTTACTAAACGAACAGGTAACGTGGTAGAAGCCAGGAGTGGGAGGTGAAAATAGGTAACTTACGGGAGTGTCACGCTTCACTTTAAGAGAAAGGTCAGCCTTTTGAGCGCTCAACGCTGGTCCGCGATTTTCGATCCGCCAAGTTTCATTATGCACCTGCCAGGAAATAGTGCCGGACAAACTTTCAAGGCCTTCGTTTTGGATAATAGCAGTCAATCTTGTTGATTCGCTGCTTGGGTAAATACCGTCACCACGGCCTAGCCCTAATTTAATCTTTATAAAGTGATTCCAAGCTGGAGCCGAGAGGGTGTAAGGTCCTTTGTGTAATCCACCATTGCCATCGTGATCGAATACTTTTACGGCAATCACGTTGTCTTTATTCCAACGGACAAGATTTAATGGGATTTCGTATTTTCGTTCTTGTGTCCAAGAATCGCTTGGGTTGCTCGGATCGCCGGTCGCTCCGACTTTGACACCATTAAAAAAAGTAGTATCGACATCGTCGATTTTACCAAGATTTAGGAGTAATTTCTGATGTTTTTCAGCCCGTGCTTTTTCATCTAAAGTGCTGGGGATCGTCAGCTTCAGGCGATACCAAGCGTAACCATCATATTTCGGGAGCCCTCCTTTTTCCCACGGCTGCCCTACCGGAATAGCCTTCCAAGCTGAATCATCAAAATTGGGTTGAGACCATGCCGAGTTATCGCCTTTTTGAATACGCCATCCTTCCGTAATCAGCAGGGCGCTGGTCTCCTGTAAAATTAGCCCGAAGAGGATCCATGCAAAAATGTTTTTTATGGTCATGAGAGAAGTAGTGGGGAGTTTTAGATCTTTTAGGGATGTCTCAAGTGAGAGCAATTGCGTAATTTACCACGCAGTTGTGTCCAACATCTCAAAAGATCTAACGGAGATCTCGATGCTTTATTGTTAATTAAAGGGCGCTGTTCGTGTGAAGTCATTCATACGAGGAGTTTTGAGGAAAGTTTTCTAAAAGACAGGTTGCTCTGGGCCTTGTGATTTTGTTAGACCTCATAGATGAAAGTTCGTTGCCCTTTTGTTCTTCCTAGAGTTCTGCTGGGAACCGCTGCTCTAAGTGCCTTTCTCATCAGTAACTCCTCATCGGAAACTGTCAGTGTGAGTGCTCTGGCTGATCTCGGGGAGCCTTCCGAGACTGTCAATACGATCGGGCAGAGCCCGACGTATCAAAATCGGACTGTTGGTGGAGTTGCGGCGGTTACTACAAAGGACGCTACCTTTGCGGTCTCGATTGATTTCAACGCAGGTGATAGTGCAACTAACGGAGTCATCTGGGAGAGCGGTGGAGCAACAATTGGAACAAGCGTTTCCTACAATCAAGCTGCAGCCACTTTGAGCGTGCACCACTCAACTAATAGTGGAAATGCCTTGGGAGTGGTAACTCATCAACTTACAGATGCGCAAGTTTCAGGGGGAGAGGTCGAAGTTGTGTGGGCATACGATGCCAGCGAAATCGAATGGGAGCTCTTTGTTGATGGAGCCAGTAGTGGAACCACTGTCGATACGACTGAAGTTGCCAGAACTCAGAATAACTGGAGTGGAGCAAACGCGGCTGGGTTTGGTATCTTCGGAGGAAACTTTGCTGCAGGAAATGGTGATAATACGAACCTCGCAGCGATTGCTAACCTTGGAGACACCGCAACGATCAACCTAGACACAGGACTCCGTTTTTGGGCAGGAACAGATGCCCAGTTTGTGAAGGATTCTGTAATCATCCCAGATGGGATTGCGGGACCGCTTGAGGCGGGTCAGAATCGTGGATTCAGAGTCGTGACAGCGCAGGCGCCCTTGTTTTCTGAAATTTCAAATTCTTTCGCACGTGCGAGCCAACAGCTTAATGGCACTCTCATGGCTGAAGGGAAGGTTGTAGCCGATGAAGCAAAAAAAGGAGAAAACGCTGACGGTAGCTTTGATGTGGATGTTATTAATTTTCTCGAGGCTTTCGATGGTGACGGTTTTCCTTTCATTACCAATTTTGAAGATGATGCCAATTTTCCCGGCATCCCCGGAACAGGCGATCATTACTCCCTTTTTACCACTGAGATCTCTGGGTTTGTAGAATTATCAGCGGGCACTCATACCTTTAATAGTCAGGTTTTTGTGGATCGGGTTGATGCTGCACCAAGTAACGATAATGGGCTTGTTGTCTTAACTGGTAACAACCCGCGTGATTTTTTTGCGACAGAATTAGCGACTTTTGTCCGTCCTGACGACGCGCCCCCCTTTGAATCGACCCCTTGGGATTTTCAGTTCAATATTACAGCTCCAGTTGACGGAATATATCCGATTCGCCTTGTTTATTGGACACAAAGTGGAAATTCAGGTTTGGAGTTTTCGCAGCAGAACCAGTTGGTGAATTCCGACGGTTCCACTGTTGTTTTCCGCGAAAGTACTGCTCCCCGTCATAGCCATGCCTACATTGCGGAGGTGTCTCCGGTGCCGGGTGTTGCTGACATCTCACCAGAGGAGCCGATTACGATTCTTCTCCGCGACGATAAAACAACGGTGAATACACAATCGGTAAAATTGAGCTTTAATGGAGTAGATATCACTGGGCAAGCGACGGTAAGTAGTGGAAATGGTCGCACGACTATTAATTATCAGCCACCCCCAGCACGTCAGAGTGATCGCAATGAACTCGTGCTGGAATACATGGATTCTTCTGGGGAAAGTTTTACCCGCGAATGGTCTTTTGCGAATTCGCTGGGAGAGAAGCCACCAATGGTCACTGGACAATGGGATTTCTCGAATGGACTAAGTGCTACGATCGGTTCTGATTTAATCTTCAATGACGATGTCTCGGAATCTGAGACATTATTTGGAACTACAACGAGTTTTAAAATTGCTGATATTGGAGGTGAAGAAATAATAAAACATATTAAGGTCATTTGGAAGTCGTGTAGGATATAAATTGCTTCACGGTATTGCTCCGAATGGCGGTGGGCGATATGTGAACCGTTATACTCTTTTAATGGATGTCATGAGAGTTGGAGGAGGTGGGGCTTCAGCAATCATTCAAGCGTCTCCGACAAAAAACCCAGGGGATGCGACCTTTTTCTGGCAGGGAGGTAATATGGGACAGGGTGGTGGAGGTTATAATGGCGATGGGACATTCACTTCTGATGAGTGGCACCGAATCGGATTCGCGGTTGATCTTGCCGACGAAAAAGTCATCACAAAGTGGGTTGATGGTGTCTTGCAAGATGAGTGGAGACCACAAAATAAGGATCATGTTCGTCGTGCTATGGAACCTGAAACTATTCTCTTTTACGATGTTGATGAGCGAAGTGAATGGTATGTAAACTCAATCCAAATTTTTGATGGAAAACTCTCGAATGAGGAGATGGAGGCTCTGGGTGGACCGAGCGCGGAGGGTTTTGAAGCTCCAGGGGCAAAAGGTTTGCAGATTAATGAGATCGTCCTCCAAGAAAATGGGAATGTCACCATTAAGTGGTTTTCTCGCGCTAATCGGAGCTATCGGATTGAGGCAAGTTCTAATCTAGATGACTGGTTGGAACTCACCGATGGCCACCCTTCTCAGGGAGATTTGACAGAATTCACTGAGCTGGGAGATGATATCAAGGGAGCTGCGACCCGCTATTATCGTGTCACCGAGGAATAATAAAAGGTCTGGAGAGTTGTTCGTGCAGAATCTATAATTAAAATCCTGCCTTTACTCTGGAGTACGCTTTACCTTGCACTGTTTTTCGAAGCGGTGCCAAGAATCATCAAAGTTGATTCCTGGGAATTCTTTCATCACTAGGCCAAGGTCAAGGTAGTTAATGCCATAGCGTCGTTTGAAATTTTTCACTGTTTCCGGAGAGAAATAAATTCCCCGATCAGTCAGCCATTTTTCGATCTGCCCCTGATCGCTGTCTGTTTTCACGATCACTTGCGGATAGAACAGAGGCCGTATTAGTCTATGGAAAAATGTTGGAACATGACTGGCGATCAGGACGTTTTGTCTTTCCCTCTTACTTGAAAGGAGCAAAAGTTTAAGCAGCTCGCTCACAGTGCGAATTTCGTCAATTACCAGAAAATCGATATCGGAATATCGGTCTTGCAGCCACTGAATTGAAGTGCTTTTCCCAGAACCACTCAGGCCACAAAAAACGACCCACTTCGACTCGCTATAATTCAGTTCGCACAGACGATGTGCGTCATGAAATTGTTTTGTGCTAATTTTTCCTTTTTGGGGGCAGAGTTCCAATCGGTCCAACTTCCGGCTTGGGAATGTTTTTTTCGCGCTCAAGAAAATCCTGAATTTTTAGTTTGTGAACTTTTCCGATTAGCTCTTGATCGACGAGTTCATTATGGATCAGTTGGATTTCCCAATAAAAAGCTAAACCATGAGTTGAGCTTATCATCATCGGCGGTAGTAAGTTATTAAAAATACGGTCAAAATAAACTTCTTCTGGGAACCAGCGCTCCGAAGCTTTGGCTGGCTGCACTCAGATCAATATGTTTTTCGAAAATCAATAATCCTTGGACTGGGTTTGAAAAGGAAACAGTCCGCCTGTTTGATCCATCTCCCTCGACGCGTTGGCCTTTCTCCTGGTTACATGCCACGACTCGAAGCTTAATATTTTTAAGATCGATTCGCGATTTCCCATAGAATAAATCACCGGCGCGGCAGACTAGTCCTGGGACAAGGCCACCGGCAATAGGGCGTTTTTCGAGATGCATGTATCTTCGTAACTGCGCCTTTATGAGCATCCAGATTGCTGCGCCAAAGGCCCCGCTAGCTCCGAGTGCCACTAGGAATGGACTTTGCGGATCTCCATCACTATCAGTACGGGACAACAGATATTGTTGCCCGTCGATGCAAAATTGATCGTGGACCCCGACAATGTTGATAATGGTTACCACTACTAGACCAATTAGTGTCAACCCTAGAGTGATGATTTGATTGTGGAAGGGAATCACTTGCAGATTTTTACGAAAATTGAAGATGTCTTTTGGCTCGATCAGATCGGCGGCATCTCTAACTTGTGGAGCACGTTGGAAAAAAGGTTTCTCGAGATGATGAATTATTTTCGGGGTGTGTTTAGTTTTGCTCCTGCCTTCTAGAATAGCTTCGAGTGCAATTTGGATAGATTTTCCTTGGTAAGGTAATGCTTTGAGCTGAGAGAAAGGAACAGACAGATTCTGGGATTGTTGCATCGTGAAATCCCGTTTATGGGCACGAATTCTGGAATGGATTCCACGGCTTTGGGTAACTTTTACTTTAGTGAAAATTGAAAAGCTAAAAGGCTTTCCGATTACTTTGGAGTCATTACTCGTTATTTCCCAAGTGATAGAGCCTGGCTCCCATTCCTCACGTGGAAGGCATCGAATCTTTGTCCCATTGGTTGCGGTCTGATATGGTTGAGACGGCATTGACGAATGTGCTATGTGAGTAGTTTAGAATGAAGGGTTCCAATAGATTTAAATTGTCCTTCCAATTAGGAATAGCGACTCCATGAATCCTGAGTCGATTACAATTTTCATTGAATGTTATAAGCTGGGTGGAGGTAACCCAGCTCATATTGTAAATACGGATGAAAAGTTGATTCTCTCTCGTTTTACAGCGAAGTTTGTTCACCCAAAAGTTTCCCTGCATTTCTTAAAACAGGAAGAATATTTTGGAGCATACGCGCATTAGAGATACGGGATGCGCTAACCCCTACATTCATTGCAGCAATAACGGAGCCTTGTTGATTTATGACTGGCACGGAAAGAGAGCGAAGGCCCACTTCAAGTTCTTGGTCGACAAGTGCGTAGCCATCTTTGGCAACCTGATTGATTGCCTTTGTGAGTTCTGAGATTGTTGTGATAGTGTTTGCTGTCAGTGGTCGATATTTCTCCTTACTAAGGTGATTTTGAAGTTCTTTTGGAGAAAGATGAGCGAGTAGAGCTCTTCCGAGTGAGGTGCAAAAAGCTGGAAGTCGACTACCGATATTTAGCGAGACGTTCATGATCCTGCGAGATGTTGATCGAGCAATATAAATTACTTCTGACCCATCTAAAATTGCGAGTGAGCATGATTCGCCGGTCTCGAGGTGGACTTGCTCAAGAAAAGGTTGCGCAATTTGAGGTAGTGCTTTGGCTCCATAGTAAGATTGGCCTAGTGAGAGAACCTTTGGGAGTAAACGAAAGCCGAGAGGTTTGGATTCGACGTATCCTAATTCTTGGAGGGTATAGAGACATCGGCGGACAACTGCTCGTGAAAGATTAGTCTGCTTACTTATCTCTGGCATTTTTAGTTCTGAGTCTGATTGTGATAAAGTCCCCATCACTTCTAGGCCTCTCGCTAAAGAGGTCATGAAATCAGGATCTCCTGAGCGGTGTCAGCTTTTTTGGCAGAGTCGATTTTACTGTTTTTATTAAGAACATTAAAAGCTGAAGAATCAAACAAATTATCTTTATATATCAATAAAAAGTTTAATTATGAGGGCTCATAACTTTAATCTGTTCGTTTAACGAACAATTATGATGCCTGAAATTACCGATCTGCAATCAGCGATTAAGTCCTCTATTGAACCAGGAATGCAGGTGGCCATTGAAGGGTTTACTCATTTGATTCCTTTTGCCGCGGCGCAAGAGATCATTCGTCAAGGCATCACAGGTCTGACTTTGATCCGCCTCACTCCTGATGTAATTTATGATCAGATGATCGGAATGGGTTGCGCGAATAAACTCATTTTTTCTTGGGGAGGTAATCCGGGCGTGGGTTCTTTACATCGATTGCGTGATGCCGTCGAAAATGGTTGGCCAAATTCCCTTGAGCTGGATGAGCGTAGCCATGCCGCGATGTGCGCGGCATACACAGCTGGTGCCTCTGGGCTACCGTTTGGGGCTCTGCGAGGATTTGTGGGTTCTGACCTCCCACAGCACAATCCGAGTATTCGTTTTTTAGATTGTCCTTTTACAAAGGATAAACTCGCAGTTACCTCTGCGATTCAACCTGATGTCGCAATTATTCATGCCCAACAAGCGGATCGTCAAGGTAATGTGATGCTATGGGGTATCATTGGTGTCCAGAAGGATATTGCGCTAGCAGCCAAACGTGTCGTGGTGACGGTGGAAGAGGTGGTTGATGAGTTTGCAGTTAAGTCAAACGTGACGGTGTTACCATCTTGGACTATCGATACAATTTGTGAAGTTCCGGGTGGAGCGTCTCCATCATACGCGCATGATTATTATCAGCGCGATAATGCTGCCTATAAGGAGTGGGACGGAATATCACGTTCTAGAGAAAATTTTCTTGAGTGGATGGAATACCACGTTTTGGAGACAAAATCGTTTGGCGAATTTAGAGAACGTATCGGCTCATGAAAGAAGCAACCTCTCAGGAAATCATGACAGTCACGGCAGCGCGCTTGCTCCGTGATGGTGCGGTGTGCTTTGTTGGTATTGGAATACCATCAATGGCTGCCAACCTAGCTAGGTTGACTCATGCGCCCAACGTAGTCCTAATCTACGAGTCAGGGACAATTGGAACGAAGCCGAGGGTTCTCCCGCTTTCTATCGGAGATGGAGAACTTGCCGAAACTGCTGATACTGTGGTGAGCACCCCTGAAATTTTTACTCATTGGTTACAAAGTGGCCGGGTCGAAGTAGGGTTTCTAGGTGCTGCGCAGGTAGATAAATTTGCAAATCTTAATTCTACGGTGATTGGCTCATATGACTCGCCAAAAGTTCGGTTGCCTGGTGCTGGTGGGGCTCCTGAAATTGCGGCACTTGCAAAAAAGACATTAATCATTATCGAACATGACAAACGGAAGCTCGTTGATCGTGTAGATTTTGTGACTTCAGCAGGTTACCTTCGAGGTGGAAACGAGCGATCGGATGCTGGACTTTCTGGGGGTCCTTCAAAGTTAGAGCGGATTTGGTGGTCTTAGAACCGGATTCAGTGAGTAAAGAATTGGTTGTCACTAAGATCCACGCTGGTGTGACAAAAGAACAAGTACGCGATTCAACTGGCTGGGATATACGTTTTGCTAATAATCTTTGCCAAACAGAATCTCCCTCCGAAGAAGAACTTGTGACATTACGCGACCTGATTAGAAGAACCAAAGAGGCGAGGAGGAAACTCTCATGAGTGAAGCATGGATTTGTGATGCAGTAAGAACACCGATAGGTTCATACGGAGGGCGGCTTTCCTCAGTGCGTCCAGATGATCTCTGCGTGCCCCTAATCCAAGCTTTAAGAGAGCGATATACTCAGATTGATTGGGGCGAATTAGATGAAGTAGTTCTAGGTTGTGCAAATCAGGCTGGTGAAGACAATCGGAATATTGCTCGGATGGTGACTTTAATAAGTGGCCTTTCCGAATCTGTTGCAGCTCTGACGGTTAACCGGCTTTGTGCTTCAGGTGCTGATGCTGTGGCTAATGTGGCTCGATCGATTCAATGTGGCGAAGCTGAACTTTGTCTTGCTGGAGGTGTTGAGTCGATGTCTCGGGCTCCCTTCGTTATGCCGAAGTCAGAGCATTCTTTTGAGCGAAAAGCCGAATTGGTCGACAGCACACTGGGCTGGCGTTTTCCTCACCCTGAAATGAAGGCGCGGTTTGGTATCGATTCAATGCCGCAAACTGGAGAGAATGTTGCTGAGCAGTTTGCGATTAGTCGGGAGGACCAAGATGAGTTTGCCTACCGTAGTCAGCTTCGAACAGAGCGTGCTGAGAGGGCTGGGTTTTTTGCGGAAGAGATTGTCGAGATTTTGGTTCCACAACGCCGCCAAGAAGCTCTTGTGATGAGTAAGGATGAGCAGCCGAGGGCTCAAACAAGTCTTGAAGGATTGGCAAAGCTAAATCCCTTCGTGAGACCTGATGGGACAATCACGGCTGGCAATGCATGTGGCATCAACGATGGTGCCTGTGCTCTTTTGATTGCTTCTGATCAATCGGTCAACCGACATGGCCTTCAACCATTGGCGCGAATCGTTGGTTCGGCGGTCATCGGAGTTAGACCTAATATTATGGGAATTGGGCCAGCTCCTGCGACTCGACGCTTGTTAGACCGGACTGGAGTAAAGCTTTCCGAAGTCGATTTCATCGAGTTGAACGAGGCTTTCGCCTCGCAATGTCTTGCAGTTTTACGTGAACTGGGAATCCCCGATGACGCAGACTTCGTGAATCCCAATGGGGGAGCAATTGCATTAGGTCACCCCTTAGGAGCTACAGGAACAAAATTAATGACAACCATGCTGAATGAGCTTGAGAGAAGAAAGGGCAAAAGATATGCATTGTGTACGATGTGCGTTGGCGTAGGTCAGGGGTTTGCTATTTTAATTGAAAGGCCATGAATAAAAAATTTCAAGGAATTGCCTTGGTAACAGGATCCGCAACTGGAGTGGGACGCTCTTGTGCTTTGCGCTTTGCCACCTTGGGCTATGATATAGTGGTAACTTATCCAAAGTTTGATGAAGAGGAAGCGCAAGAGACGGTGAGATTAATTGAAGGCCAGGATCGTAAAGCAATCTTAGTGGAATGTGATGTGAGCCAAGATTCACAAGTGGTCGAGTTGCTAGCGAAGGTAGCGTCACGATTTGGTCAGCTTGATTTAGTGGTTAATTGTGCAGGCATGACTCATTTCGTGGAGCCGACTGATTTGGATTCAATGTCAGAAGAGAAATGGGATGAGATCTTAGCAGTGAATACAAAAGGCCCCTTTTTTGTGATCAGGGCAGCAGTCCCCCTGTTAAGAAAAAGTGATCAGGCTGCTGTAGTAAATGTTTCATCGGTTGCAGGCATCTCTGGATTTGGCTCGTCACTGGCATACTGCGCAAGTAAGGGGGCTCTCAATACTATGACGAAATCTCTTGCGCGTGCCTTAGCTCCTGAGATTAGGGTGAATGCCGTTTGCCCGGGGCCAATTGATAGTCGTTGGCTACGCCAGAATTTAAGTGATGAAGAAATGGAAGGGCGAGTGGCCTCTTTTCCAATCCCTCGCCTTTCCACGCCAGATGATATTACGGATGCGATCGTGTATCTAGCGACTGGCAATGCAATGGTAACAGGGCAGTTACAAGTGGTGGATGGCGGAAGAACAATGTGACACTAGGTATGAGGACAACTTGGAACAGCTTTGCAAATAGCCGATTAATATTCGGAGCAGGGTCATTGAATCTCTTGGGTCAAGTTGTTGATCAGTTTCGGGCTAAACGAGTGATGATTTTGTCGGATCCTATTCTCGAGTCTCTTGGTATTTTGAAACGTGCAGCGAACTTAATTAAAGGTGAAACGCATGTTTTTGCTGATGGGGAGGCAGAGCCTTCAACTGATATGGTGAGGCAATGCATGAATCTACATCAAGATTTTAAACCTGATGTTGTCGTCGCAATTGGAGGGGGGAGCAATATGGATTTAGCAAAGATGACCTGTGCCGCAGTGAGCTCCGGCAAAGAGCCTGAATCTTTATTTGGGTTTGATCAGATCCCAGGGCCTATTGGACCTCTTGTTTGTATTCCAACCACAGCGGGAACAGGCAGTGAATCTTCAGCATCCGCCGTGGTTTTGAATAGCTGTAACGGAATGAAGGCCGCAGCTCTAAGCTCTCGTTTGCGGCCTGAAGTTGCAATTATTGATCCCGAGCTAAGCTTAACTTGCCCAGCTAAACTCACTGCAGAAAGCGGTGTTGATGCTTTGACGCACGCGATTGAAGCATACCTTGCTATAGAATTTTATCGCCTAGAGGAATCTGAATTAGGGGTGCGACCATATGAGGGGAATCATCCCTTGGGAGATCTCTATGCTGAAAAGGCTATTCGGCTGGTTGGTGAGCACCTCATCGAGGCGACGAAAAACCCCAAAAATATTGAGGCCCGATCTGGTATGGCTTTGGCCGCTAACTTAGGTGGGTTAGCATTTTCAAATTGTGGAGTAACTTTGGCTCACGCTCTCGAATATCCGATTGGGGGTCGGTATCAGTGCTCGCATGGGATTGGCAATGGTATCGTTTTGCCTGAGGTAATGCGCCACATGCGACCGGTCCGAGAATCGCGTATCGCTGAGATTGGTAAATTTTTGGGGGTTACAAATTCTGCTGAAGAAGCCATCAACGAAGTGATTCGATTGAGAAAGGAGTGCGGCTTGCCAGATTGTTTGAGTGCGGTGGGCGCTGAGCGAGAAGATCTTCCGGAACTGGCTGCTACTGCCTTCTCTTTGAAGCGTTTAATGGAGCTGTCACCTACTGAAGTCTCGGAGTCTGACTTGCTAAATATTTTGAAGGAAAGCTTTTGAACTATGAAATCTTATTCCGTTATTTTTTTCCTGCTTATAGCTCTTATGGGAATTGTGTTTACGATCTTACTCCAACCAGCTCCCGATTCAATAAGTGGTAATTTACACCCAATTTTCCCATCAATGAGTCAAGGAGGGGATGCAAGTCGACATGATGGGTTTTTGGCCCTGGGTTGGTTGTTCGGAGCACTTCAGATTATTTTATTCGTAGTCTGTATATGGGTGAGCATCTGTGGAGAGAAGACCCACCGATGGGTGGTGATCGTATGTGGAGGAGCCTATTTATTAATTTTCACCATGCTCATGATCAGTTATCGCCAGGGTGTGATAGAGGCTCCTTTTATCCTAGGGTTTCCGTTACCAACTACTTTATTGGTATTCGGGATGTGGCCGATGGCTGTCGTGTTTTCCATCTTATACGTCGTCAAATTTCGCAGTTGGGTTTACTCGTCACATGATCAAGAGGCTTTTGAAAATTTGAAGGCAGAAATGAATTCCAAGGAAGGAGATTATGACGCCTAATCAGATCACGCTGGGATTTGTTTTTGGATACATGGCTATATGTATCGCTATTGGTCTATGGGCTTGGAAACGCACGACTAATACCCATGACTTTTTCATGGCGAGTCGGAATCTCGGAGTCGTCATCACCGGAATTGCCCTATTCTCAAGTATCATGAGTGGTTTCGGTTTTGTTGGGGGGCCTGGTCTAGTTTACCGGATGGGGATGAGTTCGTTCTGGATTCTCGTTACCACCCCGATTGGTTGGGCACTTGCATTTTTTTTAGTGGCGAAGCGAATTCGAATTCTCGCTGAACTTCGCAATGCCATTTCGTTGCCTGATATTGCGGCAGCTCGTTATAGTTCTGAGAAAGTTAGGGGGTTAGTTTCTCTTGCGATTCTCTGTGGGGTAGTCGCTTATCTGGCAACTCAGATCAAAGCGATGGCTTTTGTTCTCCAGGAGATTTTCGCTCGTAATGAGATGTGGGGGCATGAGTCGGTGATGTTTTGTGTGGCCATTTCAAGCGCTGTTTTGGTCTTCTACTGTGTGACAGGTGGTATCATCGCCTCGGTCTACACCGATCTCTTTCAGGGGATTATTATGATGCTTGTGGCGGTTCTGATTTTTTTCACTGCAATAGGTGAGATTGACGGGGGTATCGGGGGGATGACACATTTGATTTTAGCCGATAACGCAGAGTCTGCTGGTCCGTGGGGGACTCTTGGTATGATTGGTTGTCTCTCTTGGCTATTAATTTTTACCCTTGGGGTTGTTGGCCAACCTCATGTGGTGACCAAGATGATGATGAGTCGGCGAGTTGAAGATGCCCGGTTGACTCTTCCGATCACGCTTGGAGGCTACACTTTGACGGCCTTACTATGGATTAGTATTGGGCTTCTGATGAGAGCTCTCGTTGTTAGTGGAGATCATGCTGAGCTTAGTCGTGCGGATGACGCTGCAGCCCAGTTCCTTCAGCACTATGCCCATCCAGTTCTTGCAGGCTTGGTTTTTGCGGGGTTGTTTGCCGCAATTATGTCTACTGCTGATGGTTTTCTTAACATCGGAGCGGCGGCTTTAGTCCATGACCTTCCCAAAGCTTTGGGTTTTTCGGCACCTAGGGATGAGCTGTTTTGGGCGCGCATTGCGACGGTGGGGCTGGCTTTACTAGCCGCAATATGTGCACTTACTTCACCAAGCCAACTGGTGGGTCAGTTGGGGGCATTTGGATGGGGGGTATTTGCTTCAGCTCTAGTCCCTGTGATTGGATTTGGCCTTAATTGGAGGGGAGCAACCAAGAAGGCCGCATCGGCTGCGATTATCTCAAGCTTACTGATTAATGGTGGCTTCGTGGTCTATCAACTAATGGGCTTCAAAATTGCCTATGGAATCGCTGGAGGTGCAATCGCTTTATTGGTTTCGACCACGCTATTCGTGGGTCTTTCTTTATTTTCAAAACCAGATCCTCTTCCTCGAGATATTGAGGAGGTTATGAAATTTTAATCCACTATTATTGCTACAATGAAATTTTATCTCAACGGATCGTGGAAAAGTGGTCAGGAATTGATGGAAGTGCTTAATCCATATGATGGAAGCGTTATTGATACCGTTCCTAGGGCTTCGACGACTGATGTTGAAGAAGCCTTGTGTGGTGCAGTTCAAGGTGCTGAACAAATGGCAAGTCTGACGGGCTATGAACGTTTTGAGATTTTACGGCGAGTTTCTAATCTCATGCGAAAGAGAATGGATGATCTTGCGACGACCTTAAGTTCCGAAGAGGGGAAGACGATTGGGGAGGCTCGTTTTGAGGTTGACCGGGCCGTTCAGACGATTGAATTAAGTGGTGAAGAGGCCAAAAGGCTAGGCGGTGAATTATTGCCGCTTGAGGGTGGGAAGGACGTGAAAAACAAGTTAGGTTTCACCCTTCGTGTGCCTTGTGGGGTAGTGGCTGCCATTGCCCCTTTTAATTTCCCTTTGAATTTGGTGTGTCATAAAGTTGGTCCTGCTTTGGCAGCTGGTAATAGCGTTATTCTTAAACCTGCGAGTGATACCCCTTTGGTGTCTCTCAAACTTGTGGAGATCTTGTTAGATGCTGGATTACCTCCGCTAGGAATCTCTTGTCTCACGGGAAGTGGTGCTGTGGTTGGTGAAGCTATTTGTAGTGATCCACGAGTTCGAAAAATTACTTTCACAGGGAGCCAAGAAGTAGGTGAGCAAATTTGCCGGGTGGCAGGACTCAAAAAGGTGACGATGGAACTTGGTTCTAACTGCCCCTTGATTGCTCTTCCCGATGCTAATCCTGAGCAAGTTGCTCAAGCAGCTCTAAGCTCGGGATATGCAAATGCTGGACAAGTTTGCATTTCGGCTCAGCGCTTAATTGTTGCTGATACAATTCATGATGATGTTATGTCCGCCTTATTACCCAAGGTTGAGTCGTTAGTGGTCGGGAACCAATTGCATGCCAAAACTGACATGGGGCCAATGGTTCGTGAGTGTGATGCAGCTCGAGTTAAATCTTGGGTTGATGAAGCGGCGAAAGAAGGAGCTCAGATCTTATGCGGTGGCGATCGCGATGGGACGATGATGCAAGCAACTATTTTGGATGATGCAAAAACGGGAATGAAGGTTTGTCGAGAGGAGCTATTTGGCCCGGCCTTGGCAGTTTTACGGGTGAAAGATATCGATGAGGCGATCAAACTGGCAAACGATACAAAGTATGGACTACATGCGAGTGTATTTACTCAAGATATTGATAGAGCAATGCGTTTTTCACGGGAAGTTGATAGCGGAAATATTCATATTAATTGGGGCCCACTCTGGAGGACTGATGGTATGCCCTATGGTGGTATGAAACAGAGTGGTATCGGGCGTGAAGGCCCTAAATATGCCATCGAGGAAATGACGGAAATGAAGGCTGTTGTAATTCACTCTCGATAGAAATAAAACTAATGAAAACCCTATTAATATTATTACTATTAGCGAGCTTCCGCTTATCCTTTGGGGCGGAGCAGCTCCATGTTGAAGTGCAACAAGGAAAGGTTTCAGGACTCGTCTTGGACGAGAAAACTCACTTGCGTGTTTTTCGAGGAATTCCTTATGCCACGCCTCCAATAGGAGAGCTTCGATGGCGCTTGCCAAAACCTCCCAAGAAGTGGAAAGGAGTAAGGGAATGCGATCAATTCAGTGCGGCAGCCCCACAAAAACTAAAAAAGAACGCATCAATCTCACTGAGTGAGGACTGTTTGTATTTGAATATTTGGACGAAGCGAGCTGGGAAACCTGAGGCTAATTTACCGGTCATGGTTTGGATCCATGGCGGTGGCCTTAATCAAGGTTATGGGCATAAGGGGTATTCAGACGGTGAAGGGTTTGCAAATCGTAATGTCGTTCTTGTTTCTTTGAATTACCGTTTAGGGGCCCTTGGTTTTTTAGCGCACCCTGAGTTGTCTGCTGAGTCTCCTAAAGGGGTGTCGGGAAATTATGGTCTCTTCGACCAGATTGCAGCGCTACACTGGGTTAAGAAAAATATTAAGGGTTTTGGTGGTGATCCAAATAACGTGACTATCTTTGGGGAGTCAGCGGGGGGGACTAGCGTGAGCGCCCTATGTTCTTCACCTTTAGCGAAGGGGCTCTTTGCCCGGGCAATCATGCAGAGCCCTTGGATGTTTGGATACGTCAATAAATTGGCTGAGCCTAATATCGTTCGGCTCAAAGATGCGGTCGGCCCCGTAGGGAGTGCAGAGGAGATTGGTCTTAAGTATGCCGATGGGCTATCGATAAAAGATCTACGAAAGCTCTCTGGGGAAAAAATCGTAGCTAGGTCGTCCTATTTTAAAACTCGAGTAACGATTGATGGCTGTTTGTTATCAGCTCATCCTGCAGAAATCTTTTCAAGGGGTGAGCAGGCTGATGTTCCAACGATGATTGGAACAACCAAAAATGAAGGTGCGTATTTTTGGTATTTCGCAAAGTCTAAAAACCGTAAGGTGTTTGCGGACAAGCTTAAGGCATTTTACCAGGATAAGACAGATGCCGTATTGGCGTTGTATCCAGGTGAAAGCCAGGAAGAACTTCAAAAAGCCGCGGTAAATTATATTACTGATAGTTGGTTTGTGCAACCAGCCCGGCAGCTATTGGAAGGGATGCGGAAGGTGAAATCGCCCACTTACCAATACGAATTCGTTAAAAATGGTTGGGCTCCTCATGCTGCAGAGTTAAAATATTTGTTTAATACTCATGTTGATTCTAAAGATGATTCTCTTGCAAAACTCATGGCTGATCAATGGGTTCAATTTGCAAGAACCGGGGATCCAAACGGAGAAGGCTTACCGTCATGGCCTCCTTACAAAATTGACCAAGAGTATCTTCGAATTGGTGACGAAATATCAGTTGGAAAAACTCTCAAAAAAAATGTCTGCGATATTCTAGATATTGCGACACGTGGTTTGTACGGCTCTGAGTGAAAACCCTCTTTTGCTTTCTTTGCTTCGAACTAAAAGTGACTCGATCGGGAGTCGCAAAGATTTACGAGAAGTTCAGAGATCCGCCTACTTACCCAAGTCATTCATGTTTTGTCTGCAAATGATCGGACGTCTATCAATTCTACTGTTTTCCTCGATGCCATGTTGTTAGCGCCTAAGATAATGGCGATTTCAGGAGTTTCAGCGTGTAATTTTCTCAAGCTGAAGATCATCGGTCCTATAGAGGCTGAATTAATAAATAGTGATGATCGATTACAGCGATTGCCTTGAGGGTATCCTGGTGAACCAAGCGCAGATTGCGACTAAGGCGAACACTGGCGCTGCGCTTGTCATAGCGAAAAAGTAGCTGCCGAGGCGCTGCTGAACATCGGCCAACCACCAAGGCCCTAAAGCTGAAGCAATGACAGCCAAAACTTGGGCGCAGCCCTGGATTTTTCCGAGGTGGGTATGCCCAAAGGCTTGACCAAAGCCAGTAAAGAACAGCACGGAAAACACCCCACCACAGAAGCCGAAAATGCCGGCATGCGTGATGACTTGCCAGTCTGATTGCAAGCGGTCGTAAGTGAGCATCACAATGGTTAAGATCGCAAGGCTGATAGCCATCACACGTGGTAATCCGATTCGGCCCGCAGACCATGCTGCTATCATGTTACCCAATAAGCCAGCACTCATCAGTCCTGCCATGGCATAACGGAATGTCTCTTGGCCAAAGCCTAATTCTTGCAAGATCGATTCATTAAACAAACTCACACTTGCGATCAAACCGCCATATAAAGCCATTCCAATCGCAAAAACCCAGAAGCACGGTGTAAGAAGAGCTTCTCGTAAGGTAAAAACGGTCCCGTTTCCGAGCTCTTCGCTGGCTTGGTGAGACGATTCTCCTCGTCTCGCCAACGCGACACACAGTAAACCTAATATGAGAATTGATAGGCCTATTGTCATCCATACTTTGCGCCAGCCAATGATCGCAATTTGTGTCTGGGCACCCACGATTGCCACACTGAAACCTATAGCCACGATTACAGAGAAGACACCCATGGCAATTGCCAAGCGGGTCGTGAACCATTTACCAACGCTGGTGACGCTGATAGTCGATAGCGCACTTTGCCCAACCGTACGCGTCAGAATTAAAAAGGCCATGATGGTAGCCGCCGTCACCCACTGGCTCATGGTCATGACCAAGCAGCCTAATAAGATCAATGTCCCTGAGAGGGTGACACGTATGCCGAAACGATCGGTAAGCGGCCCAGCGATTAAGGCACCAGCCGTGCCCAGTAAGGTGGCAATCATATTGAACTTCGCGTATTCAGTACGTGTCATGCCAAACTCGGAAATCAAAGATTCTGTGATTAGCCCTAAACCGACGGTTCGGCCAGGCAAGGTCGCGACCATGGCTAGCGCTGCGAGAGCGACTATCATCCACCCGTAGTAGGGTAGTTGGTTCCTAGAATTCACGCCGGAACCTAATCAACACAAGTTAGGCTTGGCTAGTCCAACCTTCGATTCAGTCTCCTCTTTCCAGTGCTTTTAGAGCCTATCTTTATCATCGAATAAATTTTCCAACGAGGGGATACGCTTTCGACAGGCGCTCATGACTTTGACACCTTCGATTAAGGCTCTTTTGGAGATGGGGCCGGGGAAATTGAGTTGGGTCACGTTTTTAGGAGTCACAGCCAAAAGTGGTAATAACTTAAATAATTAGCACCATCGGAAGCGCGATACGCGCCACCAGCGATTTAATGGGGTGGTTTTGTTGATTTTTTTCGTAACATTTGCCCGACGAAGAAGTTTATTAGATATTGCCATGACATTTTACTCTCAAGAGCAGCCCGTTAATGTTTCAAGTGACCAGCTTTTAATTGATAGGGGAAACTGGGTTTGGAGCACTCCCAAAATCTGCGTATTTTTATTCTCACTTCTGCTGGCGCCCAGCCTTTTGGCTTCTCCTTTAAAGGGGGAGATTTCTTCAAAAAATAATGAGCGGCTTAGACAAGCGCTTAAAGAATTCCCTGAGGCCGATACTAATAAAGACGGAGTTCTGACGCTCATTGAAGCAAGGGCCTTTAGGGCCCAGCAGAGGGGTGAAGAAGAGTCTCAAATACGGAAAGAAGTGATTAAGCCGCCTAAGGCTCAAAATCCCCCAAGCAACGCCATTCTGAAAGAGGGTGAAATCAAGGGATATAATGGACTATATATGGGCCATAGTTTTTTTCAGCCGAGTGTATGGAAATTAGCGAAAATGATACCAAGCGATATCAAGGGCCATGCCCAATATTCAGTTTTTAGTGGTGGTGCAAACGGCTCTCCGGGTGGCCTGTGGGCTGCCAAAAAGAAACGTGAGCAAGCAAAGGAAATTCTAGAGACTAAGAAAATTGATCTTCTAGTAATGACTTACTACTCACCGCAGGATAGCTCGATAGAACATTACAGTCGTTGGTTTGACTTTGCGATTGCCCAAAATTCAGAGGTCATATTTATGGTCGCGCTGCCTTGGGCAAAGCAGCCTCATGAGGTGGAACAGTCGGCATCAAAGATGGCGCAAAAAAAAGTCACCGAATTTAACGAAACTTTGATTGCTGCTTTGCGAGAGAAGTATCCGAAAAATAAGGTTTTATTTTGCCCATATGCCCTTGGAGCATACGAACTCATTGATCGACTACGGGATCAGAAATTATCTGGAGTGAAGTATATCTTGGATCCAAATCGAAAAACAAGGGCCGAGAGTAAGAGAAAGAAGCGACAGTTATTTAATGACGAACTTGGTCACTCGGGGGAGCTTGTTTCAGAGCTAGGAGCATTATTGTGGCTTCAAACTCTTTATGAATATGACCTTTCGAAGCTCGAGGATCAGAGGGTTGAGGGCTTGGGAAAGATTGATTTGAAAGAGCTTGCACAAGTGGTTTCCAAAAGAATTGCGCCTTTTAATGCGAAATTAAATAAAGACTAGGGAGAATGCTTATTCTTTTAGCAGCAAGATAACTTGGATAATTTTTTGGTTAGATGTCCAGCCTTTCAAAGATCCCAGCTCGATCCCTTGAAGCCCACTGCTTTGACTGAACCTGGTTACTTAGGAACGCGTAAATGGATTTTCGTATAGTTGCAGCAAAGGCGAATCTAAATGAGAAATCAGTGCGCTTTTTTAATTGAGCTACGCACATCCTAATACTCATTTTAGTTTCTGATTTCCTTCGATTTTTCAATGAATTCTTGAAATGCGGAAATTGATTGGACAACACCGAATAGAATTAATCCATGATGTGATTTGACGATGATTTCAACTACTCCCAATTCATCAAGTGCCTCGCAGAGTGATGATAAGGTTAAGATGATGAGGCTGATTAATTTTAGAAGTTTCATTATTGGTAATAAAGTATTTGAGAGTTGAATACTTTTATCGTTCGGTAGACAGAGCTCCTAGAAAATCATTAAAAATTTCGGTTTTCTATTTCGACGACGATCTTACTAAGAGAAGACGAATTAACATCGTTGGCCTGTAGAATCAGCGCCGATTTCATCCCAATTTAAGTGAACCAATGAAAAGACTAATCCAAGCAAAGATTTTGTTATTATTAGCTTTCTGCGTTTTCCAAGTAAGTTGCGGGGATCCCGATAATTCTGCAGCAGAACGAGGAGATGCTACGACTTCACTTAACGAGGAGGCGACCTCGATTAATCTAGAAAAAAGATCAGAAGATTCGTTAGAAAAAAAACCTGCAAAAAGTCTCGAAGAGGCTGTTGTAGAAGGGGATTTCGAGGTCGTCAGAGCATACATCGAAGCGGGATCTGACTTGAATCGAGCAGTTGCCGAAAATGGGAGCACGGCACTGGTGATGGCGGTAACTTTTGATCATACCGAGATCTCGCTTCTTTTGATCGAATCTGGCGCGGACTTGGAGGTGAAAATTGATGATGGCTCGACAGTTCTTCATGCTGCCGCTTTTTACGGTCGTTTGGAAATTGTGCGGGCCTTGTTAGATAAGGGGGTAAACACCAGCGCACGAACAAATGATGGCTCGACGGCTCTTTCTATAGTGATGATGCCCTTTGACGAGTTAATGCCATTTTATAAGATAATTGAAGGGGCGCTTGCTCCTGCTGGATTCGAAATTGATTACGATCTACTCAAGAAGAACCGGCCAAAGATCGCTAAGATGCTTCAAGAGTCAGGGGGCGATGCTTCTTCCAATGCTATAAAAGCGGAGCTGGTCGGGAATGCAGTGGTTCTAGGAAACAAAGAAGTGGTTAAGAAATACCTCGCAGAGGGAATGAACTTAAATCAGGCCGTTAACGAAGACGGAAGCACGGCCTTGCAAGTAGCCGCGGTTTTTGATCGGTCTGAGATCGCCCTACTGCTCATTGAAAATGGTGCGGATATTGAGGTGAAGAAGGATGATGGCGCGACGGCTCTGCATGTCGCTTCATTTTTCGGCCTTGTCGAACTTGTGAAGGCTCTTTTAGAAAAAGGGGCAGATAAGACGGTGAAGACGAATGACGGCGCTACAGCTTTGGATGGTGTCTCTAGTTCCTTTGAGGAGGTAAGGCCAGTTTATGAATTTTTAGAAGGACTTCTCGCTCCTGTGGGATTCAAACTTGATTACGGTTTACTTCAAGAGAACCGGCCTAAGATTGCTGAAATGCTCCGTGCTAAATAGTCTTGTTGATTTTATAGTTGGATACTTTGTTGACTGATTAGCTAGGAAAAAGCTGGTTTGACTGTTCCAGTGTTCTTAAATTCTGATAATGCGGGGAAAAGAAAGGGTTAGGTGGAAGATGGCTATAAGCTTGGTTTTTCTTGCCCTTGTCTCCTTCAGTTCCTGTGGGCATTCGAATGCTCAAAAAGAATATAACAAAATTCGAACGCTCATTCGAGGCCATGAGTTGGTGAATTATCGAATCGGTGAAGAAGAAGCAGGCTTTCTCAAAAGTGTCCGCGAGTCATGGCACACCCATGAGAAAGAGTGCCCGGATCCTATTTTTTCTGAGGTTCTAGAAACAGCTGAGTTCGAAGTTTCGGTATCCGGGGTAGTCAATTTTCACACTCACCAGATTCCAGAGTATTCTTCGTCTGATTCTAAGCAGAATTTAAGAGAGGGAATAAGGGCGGCTACGATAGGAGTTGCGCGATCAAAATCATTGGATGGGCGAATCTACTGTAAAGAGGGCTTATGCTTCATTAAGTTAAGTGAGAGGGCCGTTGAGGTATTTGAAGATCAGGGTGGAGATTTGTCTCGGACTCTTTATGTGGAATTAAATAAATAGGGTAGGGTTGTCTGAGAAAGGTGGCTTATTGCGATTAAAGCTTTGAGGATTTTTCTTCTCTCTCTGTCTTCCATCGTGATGATAGCGCAATGGTTGTCCGGTCCTTTTTCGTAGCCTGCTGTATTCTATTTGCCATCGTGGATGTCAGAGGTGCTCAATGGGCCCGAACTAAGATTCCGACCAGAACTCCCGAGATTTCCAAGCAACTATGGGCGCGTTGTTTTCTTCAGGTCCCCGATCGCCTTGTGACCTCCGCCGGGGACGAGCGGGATCTTTGGCGTAGCTCTACGGTTATCGCAATGGCTGACCTCCCAGGAAAATTTGAGGTCTTCTTGAATGGCAAAATCATCATTAAGTCTGACGGAATTCCTTTGGGTGAAGAACAACGTTTTAAAATTCCTAAAGATATCCTGGTAAAAAATAAATTCAACGCGCTTGTCATTCATATTGATAGCAAAGGCATCGCTAGGGGCTTGGCTTCGGCTCCGGTGCTGATCGATTATTTTAACGAACTGGTGCTAGATCAGGAGTGGGAGTTTACGACTACTCAGCCTGACGCTGCTGATTTCGAGGCTAAAGTAAAGAAGCCGGAATTTGCTGCCTATTTAGGGAGTCAATTTAAGCTCTCAAGCCGTCCTCTGGCTCGCACAATTAACCCTATCCGTGGTCGACAGATTCCTCCCGGGAAAGATCTACTCCTATTGGAGACCGATGACGATCTTGCTGTCGAGGGCTTACTGAGCGAGCCAGAAATTGCTCAGCCAACACACTTCAGCTTTGATGCCCGAGGCCGCTTATGGGTCGCTCAATATCGACAGTATCCCTATCCAGCAGGTCTCAAGATGACCGGGCGGGACCAGTATTATCGTTCGAAGTATAATCGTATTCCTCCCGCACCGCCCCATCATGACCGAGGAGTAGATATTATAAGCGTGCACGAAGATCGCGACGGTGACGGTACTTATGAGACAGGAAAAAATATTTTTGAAGGGCTCAATATGGCCAATTCTGTCGTGCGGGGATGGGGTGGTATTTGGGTCATGCACACTCCATATCTCTTATTTTACCACGATAAAAATGGTGATGATATTCCTGATGGAGATCCTGAGATTCGACTTGCGGGATTCGGGTTTGAAGACACTCACAGCGTGGCTAACGGTCTCACTTGGGGGCCTGATGGATGGCTTTACGGTGGTCAGGGCAGCACGACCACTAGTAGGGTCACTCGACCTGGATTTAATGATCCGCCGATTTACAATGAAGGCCCCCTTGTTTGGCGCTATCATCCTTCTTCCCAAAAATTTGAAGTGTTCGCTGATGGCGGAGGTAATATCTTTGGGCTTAGTTTCGATGCCGAAGGCCGGCTTTTTAGCGGCCACAATGGGAGCGAAACTCGGGGCTTTCATTTCGTGCAAAACGGACAATATTTGAAGCAGGGAAAGAATCCTGGGAAGTTTGGCCCTCCTCCAAATCCGTTTGCTTTTGGGGAACTCTCAATGATGGAAAGCACCAATCCAGTTCCACGTTTTTCTCATTTAGGGATTTTTGTTGATGCCCCAGCTCTTCCCGCCCGGTTGCAAGGGACTTTGCTTAGTGTTGATCCGCTACACCACTATCTCATCACCTCAAGCCGGAGTGTGTTGGGCAGCACTTTTAAAACTTCTGACATGGGATTTCCCCTTCGAAGCAAGGACCTCACCTTCCGACCAGTTTACCTAGCAAATGCCCCTTGTGGTGGTGTGATTATTTCAGATTTTCGTGAACAATATATTGCCCACGGACAAAATTACCAAGGTCAGATTGATCCTGATAGCGGACGTATCTATCGACTCCGGGGGAAAGACGCTTCGCTCATCAAGGACCGAAATTTGGAAAGTAAGACCTCCTTGGAATTGATAGAATTCCTCGGACATGACAACCTTTGGCACCGACAAACGGCTGTTCGTTTGCTGGCCCAGCGTGCGGATCTTACCATCGTCCCGCAATTAGAGGCACTCCTCGAACAGAAGAACCCCCACCCTGCTTTGGAAGCTCTTTGGGTGCTTCATCAGATGGGCAGTCTTCATCTCGAGGCTGCCCGCCTATATCTTAATCATCCGTCCCCCATGGTGCGGGCGTGGATCATCAGGCTCTCTGCCGATGGCGGGGAAATTGAGCCTGAACTTTTTTATCAAATCCTGAGGCTTGCTAGGAGGGAAACAAATGCCGAAGTTCAGTGTCAGATCCTCTCGACGGCGGGTTGCCTTGAATACGCACAAGGACTTGCGCTTGCTAAGGAAATCATCGAGCGGCCTCATCATCTTCAGGATCCTTTTATTCCGCTGATGGCGTGGCATGTGGTGGAGACATACTGCAAGGACCAAGCTGAGGCTGTCTTAGAAGTTTTTACTGATCCTAAGCTGTGGGCATCACCTTTCTTTCTAAATCATATTGCGCCTCGCCTAATGCGCCGCTTTGCAGAAGCGGGGACCCGAGGCGACTTTCTTTGTTGTGCGCGCCTTCTGGAACTCGCGCCGGATCTGGCTGCTCGCGCCGCCTTGATGGGAGGTTTTGAAAAAGCATTTGAGGGAAGGACAATTCCAGCTCTTCCCGACGAGCTGAATTCGAGATTGGGTCGCCCTTCTCTCTCGATGCGTATACGGCGAGGAGAGGCGCAAGCTCTGGAAGAGGGCATCAAGCTACTTTCTAATTCGCAGGCGACTTCTGCAGACCGGCTCGTAGTAATCAGGGCATTTGGAACCTACCAAGGCACTGCTGAGGTTTGGAAGAAGCTCCTCGCTCTCGCAATCTCGGTGGATGCCCAGTCTCTTAATCGAGATGCAATAGTCGCCTTGCAAAATTATGACGACAAGGAGATTGGAGAAACTCTCGTGAACTTTTACCCGAAGTCCTCTCTAGAATTTCAATCCGCTATTCTCAATCTCCTCTCCTCTAGACCTGTCTGGGCTTTAACTCTTTTGCAAGCCGTCGGGCCAAATGATATTCCACCCGGCGATTTTGATCGGGATCTTTTAGCCCGGCTTGTGCTCCACGATAATTCCAAAATTAATGATTTGCTTCACGAAAAATTTCCCAATGTCGAAGAGCAAACTCCGTCTCTACGGTTAGATGCCTTAGAAAAAATTCTTTCTGTCCAACCGGGAGATCCATACGCTGGCGAGTCCATTTTCATGGTGCGCTGCGCCAGTTGCCACAAGCTTTTCTTCAAAGGCGGAGAGGTCGGGCCTGATCTGACTCGCTACCAAAGGGACGACTTGAGCACAATGTTGGTAAGTATCCTTGAGCCAGACGCAGAGATTCGAGAAGGCTATGAAAATGTCATTGTGACAACCCGCGATAGGCGGGTCCTGAGTGGCTTTCTTTCCGATGAAGACACTAATAGTATCGTCCTGCGGGGTTTTGATGGGGCCGACATCACGATCCCCCGCAAAAAAATCAGGTCTCTAAAGCCTGCTGGTCGAAGTCTTATGCCTGCGGGTCTTCTCAATGGTCTGGATGACGCTGCCCTTCGAAACCTTTTCGCATATCTACGAATCTCTCAACCGATTACGAAGTAAAGAGATACGGGAAAAAATTTGGGTCGACAGACTATTCGGAGTTATTGGGAGTAGGGTGGTCTTTTCGGCTCTGAGATTAATTGATCATGATGGAAAAGAGGAGCTGTCTGATATAAACGTTTTTTGAGGCCGTAAAGCTATAGGCTGTTTAGACGTGATGTCGCGCCGTCACCAAGCCTCTTCGAGTGATGAAGAAAACTGATTCCCTTCCCCCGAAAAAATCCAAAATAAGTTGGGTGCGACACTGGAAAGCGCGCAGGCCACTTGGGCTCAAGTTGGAAGTGCAATGTAAGCTCTGGGTGTTTTTTATCAGTTTGTGGCTTCTTCCTTCATTAGTGATGTCACAAGAAGTTCCTGCCGCCCCATTCGATTACCATAGCGTTCGAAGTGAGCAATCTGCCATAGAGGGAATTTCGGGGAAATGGGAGGGCGAATCCTTAGCGATAGAAGGGAGATCGCGAATTCAGGATATGGCTAATTTTGGCCCTCAGTGGAGTGGTGGATCTCATCTGCTTTGGGACGGAAAGATAGGTGAATCTATGAAAACAAGTTTCAGGATTCCAAAGGTGGGTAAACATCAGATCACTATGGTGCTTACAAAGGCACCCGATTACGGTGTTTTCACCATTAAACTAAATGGTAAATTGATTCTCAAAAGTATCGACCTTTATGCAAGTAAGGTGGAAGTCAGCAAGTTGATAGACCTTGGAGAATTGAATCTTGCAGCTGGGGAACAGTATTTGGAATTCATTCTTTCTGGAGCTAATGTCAAAGCCCATAAATTCCGTAAGACAGGTCATCTTATGGGAATTGACTATCTTGTTGCTAAGGATTTAGAGCCCAAGAAGCCAATAAAAGAAGCGAAGTCGTCGCCCCCTCCAATTAATGACTCCATTTCCTTTGAGGAAGTCCAACCCTTACTCCAAAAGTATTGCTATGAGTGCCACGGGGCAGGAAAGAAGGTGGAAGGGAAGGTGAATTTGAGAGAGATGGAATCCAGAGCGAAGTTTTCTCAGCAGGTTGAAACTTCTCGACTGGGTGCTGAAGCAGTGAGTTTCGGTGAAATGCCTCCCGAAAAAAGCGAGCAACCCAGTGCCGGTGAAAGGAAAAAAATTTCCGAGTTTTTCAACAGGATTGTAGATGAATATGCTCAGAAAAACACGATTCTAGAGTCGGTTGTGATGAGGCGGTTTAATCGTTATGAATATAACAACGCGGTTCGTGATCTCCTACAACTCCGAGGTGATATTTATCCTCTTCCTGAGAAGTCGATACGTGGGGTCAATCACTTTAACCCTGCTTCTGGCATTATGCCAAGAAGTGTGCGCGTGAGTAATCGGACGCTCGGAAAGAACCAAGTTGAACGACAAATCCTAAAAGGCGTAAACCCTTTCGCCATCGATCTTCAAGCCGAACATGGCTTTAATAACCAAGGTGAACAACTAAGCACCTCAACGATTCTACTAGAAAGCTTGCTCAAACTTGGACGATCAATTGTCGATAGCCCAAACTTTGATTCTTACACCAAGTTAGCAGATACCTTCTTCAAGGAAGATGACATCCCAATTAAGGAAAAGCTGCGACCGTTTCTAGGCAAAGCTTTCCGAAGGCCTGTCACTGAAATCGCCTTGAATCGTTACGCCAACTATTATGAGTCGGAAAAACAAAAGACTTCATCTCATTCCCAAGCACTTAAAAATGTCGTTGCGGCAACTCTAGCTTCGCCAAAGTTTCTTTATGTGGTCGAAGAAAAATCAGAGGCCTCCAAGAAAATTCCGCTGTCTGATTACGAACTAGCTCAGCGTTTGGCTCTCTTCCTTTGGAGTAGTATTCCTGACGAAGCGCTGATTTCTGTGGCTCAAAAAGGGCAGCTTAGAAAACCCGATATTCTCAAAAGAGAAATTCGTCGAATGCTTCTTGATCGGCGTAGCCGAGCTCTCTCTGAGAATTTTGCACGCCAGTGGTTGCGTCTCGATCAACTTGTGACAGCAGTGCCCGACTTTGATCGCTTCGGAGAATATTATGCACGGATTGGCTGTGAGCAATGGAAGTTTGGTCTTCAGACAATGGTCGAGCCTCTTCTCTTGTTCGAGAGCATTCAGGTGGAGGATCGTTCGATCATGCTCTTGATTGATAGTAATTATTCCTATCGCTCTGACGAACTGCAGTCCTGGTATGCTAATCCAAAAAGCCCCTTTGGAACGAAAGGAAATCGCAATCGCTTTAACACGACTTCACAAACCTTCAGTCGCAGGGCTTTAACAACACGGAAGGAAGGGGGTGTTCTCAGCACCGCGGCTGTCCTAACGATGACTTCTACCCCCTTACGAACTAGTCCCATTAAAAGGGGGGCTTGGGCTGCAACTGTCATTTTCAATGATCCTCCGCCTCCGCCTCCTGATCTTGTGCCAGAGATTGAGGAAGATGATGCCGCTATCGCGGCATCAGGGCTTACAATTCGCGACCGCCTTAAACAACACGCTTCGGACCAAACATGCGCTAGTTGCCATGCCAAGATTGATCCTATGGGCTTCGCTCTTGAGAATTACGATGCGGTTGGGCGTTGGCGGGATGATTACGCAGGCGGTCTCCCAGTTGATGCAAGTGGAAAACTTTTTGGCGAAATTGAATTTAAAAACATTGTAGGATTTAAAGATGCGATTCTTGCTCGACCAGAGAAGTTCATTCGAGGATTCAGTGAGCATCTTCTATCCTATGCCTTAGGTCGCGAATTAAAGGTGACCGACAAACTTGCAGTTGATCGTATCGCTGGAAAAGGGATGGAGGATCATGGCCGATTTTCAACGCTAATTTTAGAGGTCGCCATGAGCCATCCATTCCGAAATAAAAGCAATTAGAGATTATCAAAGTGAATATCCTTAGGAACAGAACTCTTCCGCGTCGCACTTTCTTGCAGGGATGTGGGGCTGCTTTAGCTCTTCCACTTCTTGAAGTGATGCAGGCAAAGACTAAGGGCGAAGTAATTCACCCAAAGCGGTTAGCTTTTTTTTACACGCCCAATGGAGTTGCCCAAAAAGCATGGCACCCTTCTTCGGCTGGGGTTGATTTCGAACTTAGCCCCACCCTTCAGCCTCTCGAGGGTATTCGGCGGAAAATTTCACTTCATACTAATCTTGATCGAATCAAGGTTCCTGGAACTGATGGACACGCTCAAGCAGGGACCTGCTATCTCAGCACGGCTAGGCCAGACGAACTTTCCCCAGCTGGTTACCCGCTCAAACGTACGATCGATCAAGTTGTTGCCGATGTTGCAGGCAAGGCCACCGCGTTTCGGTCCCTTGAACTTTCCTGCAACAGTTATACCGACAATCGAGAGTCCGTCTATTTCGACAATATCTCATGGTATGGACATGGTCATGTCGCACGTTCTCTGAAGGATCCTCGTTTAGTTTTTAATCGGCTTTTCTCAGTTAGAGAACATCAAGCTAACGCAAGTGTTTTAGATCTTATTCGGGAAGATGCTAAGGACCTCCGGCCGAAACTTGGTCGGCTTGATCAGAATAAATTAGAGGAATACTTAGAATCGGTTAGAACCGTCGAACAACAAATCGAACGAATTTCCAAACGACAAGACGATATTCGAGATCTTGAATTAAGTGAGCCGGGTAAATTATGGACGACAATGCGGCGTGATGAATATATTCAAGTGATGGGGGATTTGATGATTTTAGCCCTTCAAACCGATCTCACCCGTGTTGCTAGTATGATGGTGGCTCCCGAGCGATGGGATAGCCCGCTTATGTTTCATGGAATTTTTGACAAACCGATTCGTCATCATGGCTGGACTCACAATCAGAATAAAGAAGAGGTTCTTCGTGATCTCGAAAAACTTGATCTCTTTCATATGGAACAATTTGCTCATCTTGCCATCAAGATGGATTCCATCGAAGAGGGAGAGGGTACTCTTTTAGATAATATGATGTTCGTCATGGGCTCGGGCCTTGGAAGTGGGATGCACCACACTTGCACTAATCTGCCTACTTTGATTGCAGGAAGTGGTGGCGGTCTTTTTGAAACAAACCGTCACAATCGACACTCGCCAGGAACTCCTATCGCAAACTTGTGGCTTTCAATCGCGAAAGGGATGGGCGTCAAAATTGACCGAATTGGTGATAGCACTAGGACCTTAGACGGTTGGGCCATTTAGTTTTTACTGCTGCCATTTATTCCGACGTGCTTTAATCTTCAGGCACCAACTCCTTTTTTGGTTGGTGGAGCTCCTGATGCTTAAGATTTGAGTTCAAAGAAAAGAGTGACAAGAATCTTAATCATGAGGGCCTCGAATTTTTCTAAGAAATGATTTTGTTGATGACGTTTCCATAGACATCGGTAAGCCGAAAATCTCTTCCAGCATGACGGAAGGTCAATTGCTCGTGGTTGATACCAAGAAGGTGGAGCATCGTTGCGTGTAGGTCATGAGTGTGGACAGCATCTTTAGCGGTCCGGATTCCATATTCATCAGATTCTCCATGAACGATTCCTCCCTTAATCCCTCCTCCCGCCATCCAAGAAGAAAAGCAGAGGTTGTGATGTTCTCGGCCAGGATGATCTGGATTTTCATGAAATGGGGTCCGACCAAATTCGGTAGTCCAAACTACCAGTGTGCTGTCTAGCATTCCTCTCCTTTTAAGGTCAGTGAGAAGTCCGGCTATCGGTTTATCGATTGCCTTTGCTAAACGCTCATGATCACCAATGTTTCCATGGGAATCCCAATTGTTACTTGATCCCACATCAATGAGCTCGAGGAATCTCACGCCTCTCTCTGCTAGTCTTCGAGCAACGAGGCATTGCCATCCGAAACCGGTCGTAGTTTCCCGTTTAATCCCATAAAGATCCATTGTTTCGTCTGTTTCCTCTGCGAAATTGAAAGCCTCAGGGGCTTCTCGTTGCATTCCAAAAGCGGTCTCAAAGGAGCGGATGCGAGCCTCCAGTTGTTGATCTGAGGAGGGCTCGGTGAGATAGGTTTGATTTACCTTTTGGCGCAACGCGAGCTCCATTTGTTGGAGGCTGAGGTTGGGATTCTGGGGTTTGATGTTGGGAAGGGGATCCTTTCCAGGGACGAGATGAGTTCCTTGGTGACATGCCGGTAAAAAATCACTCCCCCAGGTTTGCGAACCGGCGTAGGGGGCAGCTGGACCAAGGACCATGAAAGAAGGGAGGTTTTGGTTCTCCGTTCCCAAGCCATAGCTAACCCACGATCCTGCACTTGGCCGAGCGAATTGAGCCGATCCTGTGTGGGCTGCTAAGGTTGCCTTATCATGACCATCACTTTCACAGTGCATCGCGTTTAGGACACATATATCGTCGATGACTGAGCCGAGGTGTGGAAACAGTTCACTGACCCAAGCTCCGCTCTGGCCGTATTGCTTGAACGAGAAGCGGGATTTCGTCAGGAAACGCTTATATGACCCAGGTTTGTTTAGCCATCTAGAGGCTGTAATTGATTTCCCATGATCCTTCGTCAATTGCGGTCGATGATTAAACGTATCAATGTGCGATACTCCTCCCGTCGAGTAGAGAAAGATGACCCGCTCGGCTTTAGGAGCATGGTGGCTTGGTCTCGCTTCAAGAGGATTCATTGAAGACCCCTGAAGCTCTTTGAAAATCCCTGCCAAGGCGACAGCTCCGAACCCTCCTGAAGCACGATCCAAAAACTCGCGGCGGGTTTTATTTTGGTGGAAGGAGCTATCGAAAGTGGGCATGGAATTACTCAACAAAGAGAAATGAATTACTGGTGAGAAGAACCCTAGAAAGCGCCTCCCAGTCAGAGTGTGTTTTAGATTTAGCGCCTTTTATTTTATCTCGATAATCAGATAAGAATTTGAGGCAACTTTGGATGATTTGATCATTTGGAATCGTGCCGTGAGCTGACTCAAAGGCCCAAAGGATTTTTTTAGAATCATCACCCGGAATATCCATGATTCGCTTCGCAAATTGTTGTCCATTATCGTGTATGAATCGCGAATTTTGAAGAAAAAGAGCCTGAGTTGGTGTGGTCGTGGGCCGTCGTTTAGCGATGCTTTGATTAGGATCGGCAGCATCAAAAAGAGATAAATATGGATGTCGCCTGTTACGTTGTATCATCAAATAGACGCTGCGGTGATTTGAATCGTAGACTGCGTGAAAAGGATTGTGGATTGAAAACCCCCATTGGTTGACCGGAGGGAAGGGGTGGCTTTTAGGAATAGACCGGTCAAGTTTTCCACTGACAGAAAGAATAGCGTCGCGAATCGATTCAGCATCCAAAGGCTGTCTGGAGTAACGCCAGAGAAAGCGGTTTTCGGGATCTTTGAGTAGGTTGTTTTCGTGATCGACACTCGCGAGCTGATAGGTCCGAGATGACATGATCAGGCGGTGTAGCGATTTAATCGACCAGCCCGATTCGATGAATTTCACGGCCAACCAATCGAGTAATTTAGGATGAGTAGGTGCTGCGCCACGAGAGCCAAAATCGCTGGGTGTTGAAACAATTCCTCGTCCAAAATGCCATTGCCAGACGCGATTCACAAAGACTCGAGCGGTGAGGGGGTTGCTTGCGTGAGTGATCTGATTAGCGAGTTCAAGGCGTCCGCTACTAGATGGCGCTTGTCCTACAGGTTGCCCCCCTAAAACTTTTAAAAAACGCCTTGTGACTTTTTTACCCGGTTTTGTCGGTTCTCCTCGGAATTGGAAATGAGCATCAACAGGCTTGGTTTCACTTACGCCATAGGCGACTTGATAGGATTGACTCTTTTTGATCTTAGCCAGCTGCTTTTCGAGGTCTCCTACTGATTTGGTTAATATTTTGAGTTCTTGTGCTTCTTCGGCCGAAAGAGGTTCGGCAATGACTGGGGTGCTGCCGGGTGCCTGAAATGTCTTTGGTTGAAGCCCGACATTATCGATGTCACGAGCACAAGCCGCTCCCTCCACATGACCAGCTCCATCGCAGATAAAGCAATCGATGATTCCATTCCAATTGGGCCCAACATCTTTCTCAGAAAAATGAGTTAAATTCTCAGCAGTTCCAATAAATCCCGAGTAACTTTTCGCCCCTGGATTTATTGTGATGCGCAGGGTCTGCCATTTACCGGGCTCTAGATTGCAAACCGTTTCCCATTTGTTGCCATTTGCCACCGAGAATTCAGTCGATGTGATGCTGCATTGAACAGCCAAAGATTGAATGACCCCTTGGCCAAGATAGAACCGAAACGCCCCTGTGTGTTCTGAAGCTAAGGTCCGAAAGTCTAGGGTGAAATTGATCTCCTGCCCCGGCGTTGCAGTCAGTCCATTTTTAAAGACATAGCGAATGCCATCGGTAATTTGACCACTTCCAAGTCTCACCCCAACTTTTCCTTTCGGGTGAATTTCTTGGAATGGGCTCTGAGCCTCTTTGAGAACCTCAAGTGGCCCAGAGAAAACCCAAGGAGCACTAAGAGGGGTCTTCGGTTCTTGAGATTCAAATCCTAAATCAATACCCCCCGCTCGCTCGTTACGATCTAAGGCGTCTCGTAATTTGATTTTCTCACTCATTTCGCGCTCTAAAAGCGCAATTTTCTCAGTCTTAACTTTCTCTAAGGCAATCACTTTTTGTGGAGGAACTAGCGGTGGGAAATGAGCAGGTCTTTTTTGCTCTTCCCCGCCTGGGAATGCCCATTTGGTGCTTTGAAGGATTCCGTATAGACCATAGTAGTCATCTGCCGAGATCGGATCATACTTATGGTCATGACATCTAGCACATCCAATTGAGAGTCCTTGTAAAGACCTGCCAAGAGTATCGATGACATCGGCAAAATCTAGATGTTGATAGTCGGGTGAATCTTTGTAGCCATAGCGTTTTCCAATAGCGAGAAAACCGGTCGCTGTGATTTGATCTGAATATTGAAGGGGATCGTCTATCGAATGACGTTTAGCTAGGATGTCGCCGGCAATTTGTTCTCTCACAAATTGATTGAATGGCATGTCTTTGTTGAAAGCTCGTATGACCCAGTCACGATACTTGTAGGCCTCTCGCACCGGGTAATCTGAACCGTCTCCTGCCGTGTCAGCATATCGAGCTATATCCAGCCAGTGGCGGCCCCAACGTTCTCCGTAAGCGGGTGAAGCAAGAAGTCGGTTCACCACTTTTAAAAAAGCATCTGGGGAGGCGTCTTCGATAAATTCTGAGATTTCGCCAATCGTTGGTGGAAGTCCTGTAAGATCGAAGGTGGCACGGCGGATGAGAGTTCGTTTGTCCGCATCTCTCACAGGAGAGAGGCCACGACTTTCCAACTCGGAAAAGATAAATTGGTCTATGGGCTGATGAGACCATTGATTGTTATTAGCGTTGGGAGTTAGTGGTTCTTTGAGCGGCTGAAATGACCAAAAGTTTTTAGCCTCTTTCAGGGTCATTCTAATGGTTTCGACTGATGTTTCTTCAGTTCTCGGGTCAGGAGCGCCAAGCTTGATCCATTGTTCAAGCTCGGCTATTTCATGAGCCTCCAACATCTTTTTTGGTGGCATTTGAAGGTCAGTATCGTGATACGAGATAGCCTTCATTAGTAAGCTGCTTTCTGGTTTTCCGGCGATAATTGCTGGGCCGTGGTCTCCTCCTTGTTCCCAACCTTTTCGAGAGTCGAGTCTTAATCCATTCTCCTGTTTTTTGGGCCCATGACATTCGAGACATTTCGCCGTAAGCAAAGGTCTGATATGGTTTTCAAAAAAGGTATCGTTCTCATTTTCATCTGCTGAAAGAGAAAGAGAAAGCAACACGAAGAACATGAAGGACATCTTCTTGCGGTTTTTTCTTCCTCTTATTCGATTCATTTTAGGAATTAAGGTGACACGACATTGTGGGTCTATCTTACAAAGCCCAGCCCTTGCGGTATTCTCTTTGGATGAATTGATTAGCAGACTCGTTATTTGTAACGCGCATATTTGGACCATCCCAAAGCAAGGGCCCCTCGGTGCGAAGAGCAAGGTTACCGAGTAAGACGACTTCGGTCAGAGGTCCAGAATAATCAAAGTTGGCACAAGCGGGGCTCCCTCCTTTGCAAGCATCGATCCAGTTTTGTTCGTGACTACCTTTGATCCGAGGAATTGTCTCGGCTGGGCGCTTGAAATTTTCCATACGTGACAAAGGAATGAGCGTCGGTTTTCCGCCGTGGGAGCGGTGCATAATTTTACCCTTATCGCCGACATAGAGAACTCCATCGACCAGCCATTCATCTTCGGGACCAAGTTCCGCAGGTCGAGGCGGTTTAAGACCACCATCATACCAATGCATTCGCACCGGGGGCATGCCTTCACGCGCTGGGAATTGGTAAGTGATGATAGAAGCGAGTGGAGCGGTCTCGTCATTAATATGAGAGCTGCTTGCTTCAACACTCTCAGGATAACCTAATTTGAGGGCCCAGTATGGATGATCGATAATGTGGCAACCCATATCACCTAAAGCGCCAGTCCCAAAGTCCCACCAACCTCGCCAATTAAATGGAACATAATTGGGGTGATATTCCCGATGGGGAGCGGGGCCTAGCCATAGATCCCAATCGAGAGCGCTGGGAATAGGAGGCTTCTCCACTGGACGGGTAGAAACACCCTGAGGCCAGTACATTTTCTGTTCAAAACGCGTGCCCCTCAGTGGGCGATCACTCCAGCAATGAACCTCGCGCACCTCGCCAATCACTCCGGCACGGATCCACTCAACTGTTTGGCGGGCTCCCTCGGAAGAGTGGCCTTGATTTCCCATTTGTGTGGCAACTCCGTATTTACGCGCGGCTTCTGTTAATTGACGCGCCTCCCATATCGTATGAGTTAGGGGTTTCTCGGTGTAAACATGTTTCCCCCTTTTTATCGCTTCCATTGTGGCGACTGCGTGCGTGTGATCAGGCGTTGCTACAATTACCGCATCGATTTGATTCTCCATTTTGTCAAACATGACTCGGAAATCCTTGAATCTCTTAGCCTTGGGATACTGTTTAAGAGTCTCAGCTCCGCGGTCAAAATCGACATCGCAAAGTGCCACGATATTCTCTCCTGCGCTTCTTTTGATGACCGGAGCGCCCCTGCCACCAATCCCGATAGCTGCGATATTCAATTTGCCAGCAGAGGATTTTGCTTGGACTCGCGATGGGATGATTCCTGCAAAGGCGCTGGCGGCAGTCGTGCTTTTAATAAAACTCCGGCGATTAGTTGGATCTGTAGCCATCCTTAAGAATACGGCAAATTCTAGGTCCGTTTTTCAGTAATCTCCTTCCGGGATAATTAAGGATAAAGTAGCAAATTTAAAGGGTTCTCGACACCGTTCACTATCTGGATACGAGAAAATTGAGTCGGGTTAGCGAAGGGTGGATTTGTAGGAGGTGGCTAAGCTATGATTGCCCCATGAATTCATCTAAATGAACCCTATTTTCCAACAAGGCTGAAAAGGTAAGCAAACAAGTCGGAGAGTTCATCTCGCGAGAGTGATTGGGCGGTAGGAGGCATAAGGCTTCCGATCGATTCCTGCTTGGTAACCATTTCAGCTTCGACTTCATGCATTCCTGCTCCAGCGAAATCTCGAAGTAATAATAGGTTCTTGTCTCGGCTTTCTTGCAGATATCCCTGCAAGACACGTCCGTCTTTCATACTGATCCGGCTTAGCGCGTAGCCGCCTTTCACTTGACGGGCTGGCCAGAGCACTTCCGTGATGATGCGGTCTGCAGGTACTCCGCTACCGACTGCGCTCAGTTCCGGACCGATCATTCCTCCTTGGTTTCCAATCTTGTGGCAGGCCACACAACCAGCTCGAGCTGACTTGAAGAGAGCTTCGCCGCGAACCCGATCACCCTTACGCCCTGCCGCTACCATTCGACGAACAAGGTCTTCGTTAAATTTCAATCCTGCAATGGACCAACCTGTGATCGCTTCAAGTGCTTCTGTGATCTCTTCCTGAACAAATCCGGTTGCGATCCACGCATTTTTCAGTCGTTTTCCCTGCGTGCGATCAATTTTTCGTTTTGCCAGTTCCATTGCTAGGAGTGTGCCACCTCCCTCACGACCGGCAAAGGCGCTAAGGATCTTGCCAATTGCTTCGTTTTGGGTCGTTCCTTGTAGTATGTCGGCGGCGCTGTTTGCAGCTTCGGCCTGATCAACTTCGAGGAGGCCAATAATCGCTGCGGGTTTGGGGTTCGCTGGTTTTCCTGCCATGACCTTAAGTAATGGAATCGTTTCTTTGTTTCCAAGAGCTCCCATCACGCGCATCGCAGCGGATCGCAACTGAGGGTCAGCTTGCGAGCTTCGAGCGAGACGCATTGCTGTCTGGTAGAGCTCTCGAATACGCCACTTCGCCGCCAATTCCAGTGCCGCGACACTATCCTCAACATGTTTTGAGGCACAGAGGCTCTCCAAAAAATCGGACACGTCGAATTCGGGACGTTTCCGGGATGCCATGGCGCGGATCGTTGCAGCGTCGAGCTGACCCAACTGAAAAACGGTCTGGAGATCACGATCTTCTCCAACCGCCACGAGGGCTCGTGCAAGGGTCAATTGGACATTCTCGTCGAGCTGATCAGAAAGCAGGAGCTTTCGTACTTCGTCCAATACTTGTTTCGATTCCACTGCGCCAAGCACTGCTGTCAGCCCGCGGCGTCGATTGCCAAAATCTAGTTCACCTTTCTGGAAGGCCGGGAGCCAATTTGTTTTGGTGTGATGGACCGCTTGTGCAAAGGCGTAGTTGATCCATCGATCTCGTGGCTCTTCCGCAACTGTTGTTGCCACCATAATGGCTCCAGTGTCCGGCAGAGTGGCACAAGCCAGAGCGGCCTCCATCCGAACCCGAGCGTGTCTGTCCTTGGCTGCGTGTTCAAGTAGTCCGACGATATTTTCAATACGCTCTCCCCAGCGACCTGCCACTCTCACCCCATAGGCCCGCGCGCGATCATCAGACGACGCCAGTAAGCGCCGTAGAATTTCAGAATCAGGTTGGTCGAGCCATTCTAATAATGTGACCACTTCCATGAGGTCGCGACCTTCTGCAGTTTTTGCCCATGTCTTAGCTGCGGGTAAAACCTGTGGCAGCTCACGCCCCGCCAGAACCTGTTTCGCCTTGAGTCGTGTCCAACGTTCTGGAGCTTTGAGTGCCTCGAGTAATTCTAAAACCGAAGCGCCCACTAGATTGGGGGGCCTCAAGACACCCTTTTCAGGAGCGATTCGCCAGATCCTTCCGTGTGTCTTATCGCGATCAGGATGGCGATAGAAATCATCTTGGTGACAGGTGATTGGATTATACCAATCAACGACATAGATCGCTCCGTCTGGACCAACTTTCACATCAATTGGACGGAAGTTGCGGTGTTTCGAGCGGAGAAGTGGCTCCTTCCAATCGAGCTTGAAGCCGGCACCGTCATCGCTCGTCGCAAAGCGGCTGATTTGGTTCTTCTTGTAGTCGCCAATCAAAAATTCGCCCTGCATTCCATCCGGGAAAGTCCTCGCCCCAAGACAATCAATTCCGCAATAGCCACCAGGCTTGCCAATCCGGGGTAATCTAAGACGGCGTTTGGCAGGGATTGAAGCTGGAGTCAGGTAAGAAACGCCTCCCGCACCATCGATCACAAAGGATTGTCCATAGTCATCGAACGCGATACCCCAAGGATTTCCGGGGCCCATAAAATCATCGAGGAGTCCATCGAGCTTTAACTCGTTCGGACGAAGGCGAAATACGCCAGCCTGGAAAAGTGAAGAAACACCGAAGGGAGTTTCCACTCGAGATTCAATCCCGTCGCCTTGACACCACCACAACTCACCACCTGGACTCCACACAAAAGAATTACTGGTTTGGTGTGAATCGCCGTTACCAAAACCGGCGAGCAAAGTGCGTCGCTCATTTGCATAACCGTCGCCTGTCGTATCGCGCAGCGTCAGCAACTCGGTTCCTTGACCAATATAGACTCGATCGGGCCCAACTTCGATCCCGGTGGGGATGCGAAGTCCATCTGCGAAGACCTTCGATTCGTCAGCCCTACCGTCGCCGTTCGTATCACGAAGAGTGATGACCTTATCGTTACCTCGCACTCCTGGCTCGATTTGCGGATAGGCGTCGGAGCAGGCGACATACATACGGCCATTTGCGTCCCAACGTACAGACAAAGGATTCGCAATACCATTAGACTCGTCCGCAAAAAGATTTACTTTGAAACCTTCCAACACCTCAAAGGAAGCTAACTCATTCTTAAGATTGGCTTCTTTCGATCCTGTCAAAGCGGAAGGGGCGGGTGCATGCCATGTAACTCCTTCTTGAATCGCGTTCTCTGCGTCTTGGATAAGGGCTGGATAGGTTGCCCACTCTTCCTGAATCGAAGGTCGCCCATGCGAGGCCTTGGAAAAGATCCGCTTGCTGTCATCACCAAAAATACATTTCCAGTTTGTGGGGCGCCAATACTCCACCCAAAGGCGGTGTTTTTCACGAACCGTGAAGCGAACTTGCTTATATAAAGGTCCATTTGGCTCTGTCTTACCGGTCAGGCCGCGAATAAACGCTTTTACGGAATTGGCTTGATCGCTCGTAATGAAAGGGATCTTTCGGTTTTTTGCGAGGGTTGCGACCGCTTTGGTGTAGGAGGCCAAGGCGGCGCGTTCCCGGGCTGCTGGCCATTCGAAAGGAGATGGTGCTAGCAGGATTGCCCGTCTTCCCTCGCCTGTTAACTCATCAATCAGTTTGCCGTAGGCTTCTGTGAACTGAGCAATTTTTCCGATCCCGTCGAAAGACTCCATTTTTCCGAACTGGAAAATAACAACGGTTGCCTTGATCCGCCGTAGCTGTTCGGGCCACCCACCAAAGGCCTCGGTTCGCCAGCGTTCGCGAACGGCATTCTGGAAATAGACTGTATCGCCCTCCCATGCCAGGTCTCGGAACTGCGGTGTAGCCTCGCGAAACCGGAGAGTTAATGCGGCCTCAAGCCGACCATCCTCCTGCAGCCTGACCAAGTCAGCACCACCTACGAAGGCCACTACGTCGCCTTTTTGCAATTCGAGTGGTTGAGCTGCCGCGCAAGCTACTCCGATAAAAGCTATCGCAATTGGTTTTAGAGCCTTCATTTTACAGGAATTAATAGGATGTCTATGAGCTAAAGCTTCATCTCCCTATTTAAGCAATCAGGTCATACCTTTGGGAATCACAAAGTAGAGGCGATTTCATGCATACTGGTAATTTTATCAAATAGGAAAGCTGGATTGTCTTGGAGCTGGAGAAATGATACGCCGCCGGACATGAAATTTTCTTTGGTTCTCGTTCTCTTGATCACGACCTTTGGTCTTATTCTTTCAGAGTCAAATGCCGGGGAAAAAGTAACGGGGTTGAAGCCCATACCAGACAAACTCGTAGTATTGACCTTTGATGATTGCAACAAGTCCGACCGCTCATTCGTGGCAGCGGAGGTGAAGAAATACGGTTTTGGGGCCACCTTTTTTGTGACCGAGGGCTTAGGCTTCCTAAAGAATAAGAACCATTACACAACTTGGGAAGAAATCGCGGAGCTCGACAAGATGGGGTTCGAGATTGCGAATCACACGCGGAGTCATCCCAATGTGGCAGGATTGAATGCGGATCAAGTGGCCGCAGAAATTGAGCATATCGAGAAGCGCTGTGCCGAGTACAAGATACCGAAGCCTACGACATTTTGCTATCCCGGTTTCTCTCACAGCTTGACGGCGGTGCAGGTCTTGGCGAAGAAGAACTATCAATTCGCCCGTCGTGGTGTAGGTCCCGAATACCTGGACGGTGGACGTGGCGCGCGTGGCCCGGCCTACGATCCGAAGAGTGACCATCCACTCCTTGTTCCGACCACTGGATACGCTGGACCGGACTGGGGGATGAAGGATTTACAGTGGGCGGTCGCACAAGCTCGTGAAGGTCAAATTGCCGTGCTTTGCTTCCACGGGGTGCCCGGCCTCGAGCATCCGTGGGTGAACTGCGATCCGGAGGATTTTAAAAAGTATCTTCGATATCTGAAGGACGAAGGTTGCACCGTTATCGCGATGCGAGATCTAGCCCAGTATGTCGACCCCGCCAAGGGGCCAAAAAATCCCTACTCTCCTATCAAGGCTAGAAAGAAATAACCGAATCTTGACTGGTTGGGTAGCGATCTCTTCTTTTCATTAGATTAGGCGAGATCGACCTGATAATGTATTGGTCGAAAGTAAGCCGCAGAAGAGGTTCAAGCTCATTCCGGGTTAGCTCATCTTTAATTTTCACTTTTTGTTCTTTTTGAAAACCGACCGTTTGGAAACTGCACCCGGAAAAACCATCTTTACGCTGTAGAGAGACGTTCGAGCTGTGATGAAAAGAGTTTTGTAATCAGAACCTCCGAAGCAGACATTGGCTGGGTTCTGTGGAACTTTAATGGTTTCGATTTTTTTGCCCTCGGGGTCGTAGACCTGAACATTTCCCTGAGTCAGGTAGAGGTTTCCCTTCACATCGACGGCCATGCCGTCACTTCCTTCCTTAATTGTAAAAAGTTCTTCCCCAATTGTTCCCTCGTTGCTCAGGGCATAGCAGGTCACAGTAGCAGGATAGTCATGATATTTGGAATCAGGGTGCCGCTTACTTCCCCCAGTATCCGCGACATACAAGCGCGAAAAGTCGGGCGAGAATACGATGCCGTTGGGCATGGCTAAATTCTTGATCAGAGCTTCTACTTTTCCAGTTTTCGGATACAGTTTATAGACCCAGTGCCCGGGAATTTCATGCGGTTCTCTTAATCCCCAAGGTGGATCGGTAAACCAGAGGGTGCCGTCTTTCCAGACCGCTACATCATTGGGGGAGTTGAAGCGTTTGCCGTTGAATTTATCGGCTAAAATTGTGGCTTTCCCTTTTTTGTCGATACGAATGACATTTCGGGCACCGTGCTGGCAGGAAATAATATTCCCATCCAGGTCTAGAATGTTGCCATTGGCACTTTCACTTTTTCGGAATTTGGATAGGCCACCCTCTTTTTTCCACTGCATGAGCATGCTGTTGGGAATATCGGAGAAAATAAGTTTTTGTTCATCGGGTAACCATACCGGGCCCTCAGTAAACTTCATTCCTTGGGCAAGTTTCTTAACTTTGGCATTGGGTTGGACCAGAGATTGACCGAAGGCGTTTACCGAAAAGGTAACAACACAGAGGAAGGGTATTAGTTTTTTCATGGTTGGTATTGAATTATGATTAAGGTGAGGTGCAGTTTTATTGAGCAACTAAGTCTGACATTTTTGGGTCCCATGGCAGAGATGTGATCTTCTTAAGATCCCCATCTGGAGAAATTTGATAGGCGGTAAGACTGGCCCCGGCGGTGGCGGAAACGAGAAGAAATCTGCCGTCTGGTGAAAGAGTCAGTCCCCAAGGGATCCGGTCGGCCTTAGTTAGGCCAACAAATTCGGCCCGGCCGTCCTTCAGAATGCGGTAGCGGGAGATACGATTGAAATCCTGACTGTGGCCGCGAAGACCTGCGAAAAGAAATTTCCCATCCGGGGTGATGATGAGATCTGAAGCACTCAAGCCGATCTTAGACATGCCGGCAGGAAGGATGTTGATGTCCTGTGCGACCTTGAGTTCGCCGTTAATCTCACGGTGGTAAGATGAGAGTCCGATACCTTGTTCGTTACTAAAGTAAACCATGGGCAGGGTAGGGTGGTAGGCCATGTGCCGTGGGCCCGATCCGAGGGGCGGTTTGGCGTTTTTGGTTTCGAGCGGAGTAACCTTTCCGGTCTTGCTGTCGTAGGCATATTGCAGGAGAGCAAGGTTTTCTTTAACATAGGGAACGTAAATGTTTTTTCCGTCGGGCGGAAGAAGGACGCAATGAGCTTCTCTTTTACCTTCGTCAATCGTTGTGACGGCTTTGCCGGGAATGCCGTCTTGATCGAGTGGGTAGACGTTGAGCCGTCCGTTTCTATAACTAATTCCGAGGAGGTGTCTGTTTTCCTTATCGAGGCTCAGGAAGCAGGCGCCATCGTTAAAATTTACTCTTTCATGCTTCAGGTAAGATCCATCGGCGTTCAGAAATACAACAGCCCCAGGGACCTTGCCGGGAGTCCCGTTCGTTGCAGTGATATAGAGTAATGGCTTGGTTGGGTGAGCTGTGATGACCTGTCCTGGGAAATTGAGTTTAACCTTCTTTGCTACCTTGAGTTCTAAGTTTTCTCCTTCGGGGATTGCCTCGACAACCCAAAGCAAGTTTTCTTTAGAACTTGGAGAATAAACGTGAAAAGGTCTAGACCATGAACTTGGAATTAAGACGAGGAAAAAAAGGAATTTAGAAAGGTGTCGGCTCATTTTGATTTTACGGTGAATGTAGTATTTTAGCTTCCTTAGAACTAATAGTTTATCACAGCTGGTTGGTTAATTTTCATCCAATTTCATTATGCGTATTTCGCGCAGTAGGAACTCAGGATTCTCGGCCTTCATGGAGTGTACCACAAACCCGATTTTTCCTGATGAATGCACTTCGTAGTTTTCGATAGCACCGATATGAGCAGGATTTTTCTCCCTTAGGACAACCGAATTCGCCTTAAACTTACTGATTAGAAAACCATTAATCCAGAGAGTGATCTCCGGATCAACTCCAACGCAGCGGACTCTGACAATGTTCCAAAAGCCGCCGTCCCATTCCCTGAGAAACTCACTTAATTGGGCGCATTCGAGCAGCTTATTATGGGCAATGCCATTATGGGAGGGACGTCCCTCATATTGAATATGATAGTGCGTGGTTGCCCCAACACCTCGTTTCTCGCGGTTTTCGCGCAACGAGTAGGGCCGAGAAGCGCCAGCGGTGGACTTGGGAAAGCCAACCGTTCCTTCGTCAATATGATCAAGGCTGAGCGATATCCCATCTCCCTTCTCGTTGGTTCGAAGTAAAAGACTCGCAGACGTACCCCAAGATCCTCGATACTCGAATGAGAGCTCGAAGTCGGTGTGGCTTGAGTGGCTCATTACTTGTTCGTCGACCCCAGTTGAGGGGGGCGAGCAGGAGAAAGTGTTATCCACTATTTTCCAATTAGAAGTCGCGGACCAATCTTGAAAGGCTTTTGCCATCAAAGAGGTAACTGAAGGCCTCTTCCATCTCGGGCAAGCTCTCGACTTTCTCGACGCGGTCAATCCAGACGATCTGGCTACCGCGGAGCGCCGGTTCCTCCAGAAAATTGTAAACGTAGGCAGCCTTGGAATAGTTACCGGTGATTCGGATGGGATCATGGCGAACGATCTTTCCATCAACGACCACGCCCGCCTTGGTTAGCGCGTCCCAGATATAATACATATGAGAAAAGTAGTAGAGGCGTTGGTCTGTCCTGAAATGTATCAATTTGTCATTATCGACGTAGAGTCTTCCAACCTCAGAGAATGGTTTTCCGTCGATCTGACCACGCAGTATCAATGGTTTTTCGTCAGCGACGAGTGAGCATTGGAGGACAGCGAGGAATAATGTGCCGATAATTCTGTAGCAGCTCATATGAAAATTTCGCTGAGTGGACCTTCTTGGACGCCGTGATCCAGACCTGGAATCTTGAAGCCAAAATCATTGACGGGGTGCCCGAATGAATGGAGCAGCGTGTTGTGGATAGCGTTGACCGTGCGATGGCCTTTATTTTCAAAATCAGCGTAAGTGAGGCAGCGCCCGCCCAGCTTCACTCGGGGGATTTCCGCCAAGAATCACATAAGGCCACTCGTCGCATTTGGTATGGTGTTCGTTGGCAGCATCGCTGAGGTAAACAACGAGTGTATTGTCGAGCATGGTCCCGTCACCCTCCGGGATGCTGGCCAATTTTTTCAGGGTGCGGGCGATCAACTCGAAGTGGAACGTGCGGATTTTCTCTGAGGCTTCAACTGCGACCGGTTCATTGTTGTAGAGGGCATGCCCAATGGAATGTTTCTCAAGGCCAACGCCGAGCTTATCGAAGACAATTGAGAAGTCCTGATGCCCGACTCCTGAAGCAATGGTGGCGACGTTGGTGAGCCCTGTCACTAGGGCTGAGGTGGCGAGTTCGAAATGACATTCTAGGCGGTCGACTGGATTGCTAGAGCGGTATTTTTCAGTGATGGGATCGATGCGATTCTTAAACTCCGGGTCCAAATCGGCGATAGCGGAATGGCGCTGGCCGATCTCCTCATAGGCTGAAAGGTAGCGGTCCAATTTGTCTTTTTCAACTGAACCCAATCGTCTCTTCACAGATTTAATATCCTCCTTCACGTAATCTAGGAGATGTGTTTTGACTGCCAGGTTCTTTCGGTCCCCAATTGGCGAAAACATGCGCTGATAGGCGGTCTGTGGATTGCAGATGGTCCCAATTGGATTGTTTGCACCTGCCGCTGAGCTGTTGAAGACAATATCTAGATGGGATCTTTGAGAGATCCCTAAAGAGATGTTCTTGAAAAGCGTCTCGTTATGGCGACCAAGTTCGTAATCCAGAGTAGGGCCTAGAACGTGTTTGCCTTCTCTTGTATTGAAACAGCCGAGTGCTCCGAAATAGGTCGAGTGGCCACCGCCGCAAATGCGGCCAGAGATCCCCTGCAAGATAAGCATCCGGTTCGCGTAGTCTGAGACTGGTTTCAATGCCTTGGGGAGATCCTTAGCTTGGAAAGATTCTTCAACTGTTTGTTGACGCTTACCAATGGGAGTCAGGTTTAGGTTTGTTGGATGCACCTGATTGGGAGGGCAACCATTTCCTTCTATGACAAAAAGTAGGCGCATGGGCTGTGAATGGCCCTTAACCTCCGCTGAAAGTTTGCCGACTAGCGGGTTGAGAAGAACGGACCCAGCAGCGGATAAGCTGAGGCCTCGTAGAAATTTATGTCGGCTATAAATTTTATTATAATTGCCCTCTGTGGGCTTTCTAGAGGAGGCGTTCTTCTTCATAACTCGGCACTATTTTTTTGGTGGTGATTTTCGCCGCTGGATAAATGAATCGGATACGAGAAGCTCGAGGAGGCTTTCTTTTAAACTGCCCTGGTTGTCATCATAGGCACTCTCCATATCACGAAGGGTTTTGGCATCGCCCAGAGTTTCATTACGGCCACTGAAAAAGCGAAAAACGTGGCGCAAGAAGACTTGGTGGACATGTTTCGAATCGGCGAGGCGATGCAGCATTTCGATTGGATCTCCCATTGCCTCGCCGTTCAATTCGCCGGTAGTGTTGACAGGGCGATCTAACTCGGTGGTTCGATGTTTTCCCCACAGGTTATACTGCTCGAATGGCAGTCCCAGGGGATCCATACGTTGGTGGCATCTCCAGCATTCCTCTTTGCGAACCACCAGCATCTTTTCTCTTAGCGTTAGCGCAGGATCTTCTGGGAATCTAGCATCAACTTCGACAGGGGTGTCCGGGATGACGCCTCCCAGGAGCTTGGTCTGAATCCATCGCCCTCGCTGGATGGCGTGATTCTTGGTGTTGTCAGAAAAGGCAAGAAGCCAGGCTGGATGCGTCAAAATACCAGGAACGTTCGTTTTTGAAGTCGCGCCACTCAGGATCTTTGCCGAGATCCTCTTTCTCCAGATTGTAGATGGCGTGATAAAAAAGGTGTCCATTGGTTTCATCCTGAAACCATTTCGGAGCAGATTTGCTGTTGAACGCTCCTCTTACGTTGAATTTGCTCGAGGTTAACAATTCTTTAAGGACATGGTGGTCTTGTTTGATGATTCTGGAAATGAATTTCTCTGCATCTTCGATTAGCCAGCCAGGACGATAGCGTCGATGGTGTTTGTCCTTAAATACATAAGCGGCATGGCCATACTCAAAGTACTCGTCCATGAAGCGCATGATCCGCTGGTGGGCTTCTTCGGAGTCTAATAAGGAGCGAATCAGATTCTTCAGACTAGGCTTATCCTTAGTTTCGTAGCCTTCAAATTTCTCTACGACTTCTGACGTGGGGCCCGCGCGGTTTAGTGCAAAGCCTACGGCATAGGCATACTCCAGCGGTGAAAGAGCTGCTCGATCACCTGCCCAAGAAGTGGTGTCTCCTATCTCGAAGCGAAAGAGCGATTCAGGACGAAGGTAAGTCGCCGAAATCATCGTCTGATTAGCGGTCTGAATGCTAGAGATCTCCGCGACGCTTTTCTGTAGATCGAAGAGCGATCTCCGTTCGCTACTCGTAGGAGTTCTGCTGTAAAGCTTTCTGAATTGGTCGTCGAGGAGTCGTGTCCATTTAGCGTCGCCTGGCGGCAGCTTTTGGTAATCACTTAGTGATCCGGAGGTGAATTGTGCAGCAGAGAGTTCCTCTGCTAATCCGATCAGGAGCTCCGTCTCGGTCAAACCAAAGTCATGAATGTTCGCATAGTCCTTAGCGGTATGGGCCGCGCCCTTGTAGGGGAAGGCGGGATGTTTGAGCTCTTTCTTTGGCACCGGAAAGGTAGCAATAGGCACAAACTTAACTACATCGTGGCCTACAATGCGGTTGACCCGGTCAGAATAACTTTCTGGGCTGTAACGCCAAATACGTGGCGGCGGCGCGGATGCTGAGTCCAAGATGATTCCCTCGAAAAGTGCCTTGTGGTCAACGTAGTTTCCATAGCCTGGCAGCGCTTTCTTATTAATGGTCGAGGAACCGCTGGCTTTGATCGCGGCATTCAAGAACGCCAGCATCTTTGATTTTTCATCTATTGTGGGCTGCTCCTCATCTTCGGGAGGCATCTCCTCAAGATCGAGTTGGTCAAAGACGGAGACCAGTAGTTCCAGATCAACAGATGCGGCGTCATGAAGCAATGGTCTCAGGTTAATGTCTCCCTTTTGCTTGCGATCGTTGTGGCAATTGATGCAGTGGGATTGGATGAAATTCGTGTATTACCTCAACTGGAACAGGTTCCTCGGCGGTTGCGAAAACTGCTCCGAATGTCAGTCCTAGTATGCTGAGCAGAGTTAATTTCATTTAGTCCTATGGATTTCCCAATCGAATTTTGAGACCCGCCGGATACCAACTACGGTTCTGAAAAGTCGCTTTTGTCAAAGAGCAACCATTCAGCGGCTATTCTTGCTGGGCGAGTGGGCAGATCTTCTTCTCGCTGCACTTGGAATTTGCTTTTGGTGCTTATGAAAGCCGCAGTTAAGGAAGAAAGAGGGTTGTTTTTTCTTTTGAAGAAAATTTACTGATTTTTATGAGCGTTCTCACGATGTTTTTTGGATTAGCTTTTCTCAACCTTAAGGCTTTGTGTCTTCGGACGGGTTTTTCCAATGTGAGATTCATCTCTTTTAAAATAGCGACCAGTTTCGCTATTTTGGGGAGCTCTGTAATTGGGCAGGCTCAGATGCTTCATGGACTTGCTGGTGGCCAAATACCTAAGGGTTCAGAGCGCGAAGGCGATCTCAAACCATGGCTCCATCTCGGCAGCCAAATCCACCAAAAAGAAGGCCTCAATCTACCAGGCGAATGGAAAGGGTTCGACGCCAAGAGGTCTATCACGATACCGGCAAGTGCTCTCTTTACTGCTAACCAGCATCATGACTGGTCTAGGCACTATGGCCTGCGGCTGGAGATTGTTGCGGGCGAAGGCCGTTCTTTCCATGGGGAAGTCATCGTTCACACGCCAGAACGTGAAGCTAAATCTAGTTACCGTACTACTGCACCGGTCACAAGTAGAGCCAGGTTCAGTTTCGTTGGATCAAATCAATCGGAAGTTATCGATCTTCCCTTTACTGCCTTTGATAAGTTTTATCCTTTCGGCGAAACTTTTCGTCAAATTCAAAAGGTTGAGATTCGTGGCAGGTTCGCCGACAACAAAAGTGGCTCTATCAGTGTGCCAAGCGTTCGAGTAATCGCGGCCCCGCGCTTGAAACTTTTTTCAGAAGTTCGATCGGCGGCTGGGGAAGAAAATGCTGATCTCAAATACAATCTCCAAGTGATGAATTGCTCCGATCGTTTGCAGTCGGTCAACCTTGCACATAATGCTTACAGCAAACACGTGATGTTCGCTTCGGTTGAACCAAATGAACTCACATTGGAATCAGGGGAAACTAAAGCTGTAACAATTCGTGTGAACGTCACTGATCGAGTTCCACCAGGCGGTCGCGAACGCCAAAAAATCATAGCCCTTGCTAATGGCCAACTCGGGGGCGAAATCGAGTTTATTACAGCCCGGAAACTTCCTCACCCATACCTTGTTCATACACCAAAGCGTTGGCAGGAAATACGCGAAAAAATCGATAACTACGGATGGGCGAAGAAAGCGGCCCAGCGTTACCTCAAACATGAGGCTAAAGATAATCGGCCAGGATCACGCTGGCCCTATGCCGTCGCTTGGCAAATCTCCCGCGAGAAAAAATACGCCGAGCTTGCAAAGCCAGGCGTGCATTTCGAAATTGGTGGGAAAGATCTCATTCAAGCTTGTGAAATTTACGATATGATTGCTGATTCTGGAGTATTCACTGATGATGATCACGCCCGTATTAAACTAGAGATGCGCGAGCGCATGCATGGAATCAGCTTAAGCGGCGTTGCTAATCTTGAGCTCCAGCAAGCACGGTGTGGTTTTACTTTAGCTTTGACGGTGCAAGATTTCGCTTGGTTTGAGCATTTTCTTTATGCCACTGATGGGGTTTACGATAACATTGCCAATGGGATCATGCCAGATGGCTGGTGGTATGAGGGTTCAGTCAACTATAACGTCTGGGTTTCACGTTATATCTGTAAAATGGCACTCGCCGCTGAACCCTTCGGGGTTAATATGATCGATCAATATTTCGTCCCAGGATACTCCAAGGAATTCCGCCGCCTCACAGACGAGGTAGAGACTCGGAAGCAGGAATTTGGAGGTAAGCCATTCCAAAAGTTTGGTAAGCACCCGGTGCCACATATCACTCTAGATCAGTTGTGGGACTCATTCATTGATCACCTTTCACACGACGGGCAAATTTACGCAGCCAACGATGGTGGCGAGTGGAGTCTTACGTCCGACGAAGGTTTTGAGATTGCTTATATGATGTGGCGAAAGCCGGCCTTCGCCGCTCTCGTAAAGCGCCGTGGAGAGGGCGGGAGAAGCCTGTTATACGGTGTGCCGGAGCTGCCAGAAGAGACGCCTGAAATTGGCATTCGATCGGCCTATTCTGATGGCATTGGTTTCATCACTCTGAGATCCCAAACGCCAGATCGCCACCCAAGTGAACAGATTGAGATGAGCCTTAAATATGGAACCCATGGTGCTTATCACGGGCACTTTGATCGCACCAACTTCAACTCTATGCGCCGCTACGACCGAAGCTTTTATTCTAGCGGGCATGGGTTGTGGTATTCCTACGCGAGCTTTATGTATGGAATGTTCGTTCAATCGTCAGTCAATCATAACATGGTAGTCGTGGATGGTCGAAATCAGGAGGCTGTCGAATCGCGTCGTCTCCTTTTTCATTCGGGTCCAAAAATGCAAGCCGCAGCTGTCGAGACTGAAGCCCGGTGGTCATGTCCACCCTACCTCGGATTACAAATGCGACGTCCAAACCGTAAGGAAGATGAAAGTGCTATTCTTAACGGTCGAGAGCGTCTTGCCGCCGAAGACGTCTTTATGCCGGCTGCGACTGATTCAGAGGGCAAAGAAATTGAAGTCGCTGACATCGGCGACTGGACGGAACGTATCCTCCAGCGTCGTTTAGCAATCGTTACTGATCATTACATTGTTCTTGCCGATTATCTTGAAGGCAAAGAAGAACATACCTTTGATAACTTGCTTCAAATACGTGGTTTCCAAAATATCGAAGGTGATGGAGTCCAAAAAACGCGTCATACGGAGCAGATGGGCACGAATCCTCGCTTAGCCACCCAGCTAATCACGAATTGTCAATGGTGGGAAAAAGACGGTACTTCTAGAACACGCTTCCGCACTATCTTCGATGAAAAATCCCATCTCAACTGGCGAACTCTTAAGGGCAAAAAAGGCGATCTCTATGCCGATGTCTACTCCGCTTGGCCAAAAAGCTCAGAGATTATGGTGGGTTCAGCGCCTGAAGTTCGTAGTCGGGCCGGGTGGGCAAAATTCAGCATCGAGATCGATGGGGAAGTTCTCGCCGAGGACGAGTTCTCACCATGGATTCTTGGTCGCAAAAAAATTGAACTCGAAATCCCAAAGCATGCCAAAATTCTAACTCTGAAAACCCAAAACGAAGACCGTCGCAAGGGCGGAGGTTTCATTTTAGGCAAGGGTGACTGTCTTTTCTGGGGAGGCGGTCAACTTCTTCTCTCTAACGGAGAGAGTCTTCAATTTTCGGAACTCCAAAAACAGGGAAAGCTTACTTTTAATGGTATCCGAACAAACGTAGATGGCCGACCAGATATTGAAAAAATTCAAACTGGTGAAGACTACGGAGCTGGCCCCGTTGTTATTGCGGGTAAGCCATTTCGAGCTTCCTCACCCGCCCAACCAAATGGCAAAGGTGAAGTCCGGATCGATTTGACGGATTTAAACGCTAAAAGTTTGAGCGTTGAATTTGGCGTAGATTATCCTCACGGCCAAGTCTCGAAATATCAACGGCATACTTATGGCGCACATAGTAAAGGGGAATCGGCTCAATTTCTCACTGTTATAGAGCCGTTTGAGAAAGAAGAGGCTTCAATGATCCAAACTGTTGAGGCCCTTTCGGCAACTGAGCTTAAAGTATTACTGAGAGAATGGAAGACAGCACCGAATTTCAATCAAAGGTCTGCATCGCGAAGATAAGCCAAGCGTTAGTTTTAAAGAATTCAAAGCGGGCAAGGTTCTTGCCGAGGAGAAAAGCTAAGGATCGAATACTTAACTCGGACTGGATCCTATATTGCTGGCAATTTCCTGCAGGTTAGAAAGGGAAAGGATGTGTTGATTGTGTGCCCCGTATTCTGATTGTTTTTTCGATTCACCAAAAAAAATTAAGGCATGAGCGGGTAATAGGCGGATCGATTTTCCTTTTCTCTCTTTTTCGCCGCGACCAACCTCCTGAAGTTAAACTTAATCTCAAATCAATGAGATTCCCTAGCACAATGAACCTATTCTATTTAATCGCTCCTCAGGCCCTTTTTGTTCACTGCGCTATCGCTCGAACTTTCGTCCTCTCGTTAATGGTGTCTATAGGGTTGTCCTCGGCAAATGAAGAGGATTTGACCGATCCGCTCACCGTTAACGATTGGCCACAATATCTCGGCCCGCAGCGTGATACGATCTGGCGGGAGGAGGGAGTAGAACTTGAATTTTCGAAGCGTCAGCCAAAGCTCCTTTGGTCGACACCGTTGGGGAGTGGTTATTCCGGACCGGCGGTGGCCAACGGGCGCGTTTTTGTAATGGACCGACAAGCAAAACCTTACAAACCGAAAGACTTGAAGCCAGGAATCAATGTCAATTTCGTGCGGGCTACGATTCCCGGAACGGAACGAATTGTTTGTCTCGACGAGGAGAGTGGCGAAGTATTGTGGAGCGACGTTTACGAAGCCAACTACACGAGCGTCTTTCCCTACGCTATCGGTCCTCGCACTACGCCACTAGTTGATGATGGGATGGTGTATACACTCGGTGCGGAAGGGGCCCTGCATGCTTATGATGCTGAGCATGGAATGCTGATTTGGAGGAAGAATCTTATAAGCGAATATAAGTTTGAGACCCCGCTTTGGGGAACTTCAGCTCACCCGCTCGTAGATGGGGGACTCCTTATTTGCATTGTTGGGGGTGAGAATAGTACAGTAGTAGCCTTTGATAAGAAGACCGGAGAGGAGAAGTGGAAAGCGCTGAATGCTCGATCCCCTGGTTATAGCACGCCCGTGATCGAGACAGTGAACGGGCATCGACAGCTCTTAGTATGGGATGCTGAAAACGTGAACGGATTAGATCCCAAAACTGGTGAAGTATTTTGGTCTGTGGAATTCAAACCTGAATATGGAATGGCAGTTGGAGCTCCCCGTGTCTGGAAGGACCTCGTGTATGTTATGGGCTTCAACGGAAAGTCCGCTGCGATCCGGGTGGATATGGAAGGGAGGTCTGCAAAGATGGCTTGGGGCCGAGACCTGCGTAAGGGAGTGGCAGGTGTAATGAACACTGCCTATGTGCGGGACGGCTTCGTTTATTCAGGTGGGCGTAAGGGCCTCTTTCGTTGCGTCGAGATAGAAACTGGTAGACGAGTTTGGGCTGCCGAGGAGCCGCTTCGTAAGGCTGATGGGTCGGGACGGGGACCATGGTTGCAAGCCTTTACTGTTCATCATGAACCTTCGGGGCGAACACTCATTTTCAACGACCATGGTGAGATGATCGTGGCCGAGCTATCACCGAAAAAATATCACGAGGTGTCTCGCATGAGTATCATTGATCCCACGCACACTGTATCAGGGCGCCTCTTAGTTTGGTCTCATCCCGCTCTAGCAAACAAGCGATTATACTGCCGCAACGATAAGGAAATTCGGTGCTGGGATTTGTCTGGAGGAGAGTAAGATAGGCCTTTGTAAAGGCTCTCTAAATCAAGTTCGAATTCCTAATCTAGCTTTTTCCCTGTTAATATTTTTTTGGCCTATCAATAGCCTTGTTTCATATTAACACTGACTAACCGTGGGGCAACCCGTCCGAGTTCCTTTCCCTTTTTATCATAAATTACGGCAACCGCAGCATAGCTTCCGGGCGCGGTTAGATCCGCTGGCCAAGTCGTAATCTTCCTCGAGAAATTGGGGTCTGATCCGAGTATTTCTGTTTCTCTCGCTTCAAATTCACCTAGCAACTTTCCTGATAAATCGGAGACTTGAAACATGATCTTTCCAATACTTTCTAAATGATTTACTGGCAGCGCGATGCGAGCTTGAACTTTTGGCTTTCCTCCTTGAGACCATGCTGTGTCGATTCGAATGGGCATCATCACTGGCGCACATTGTGCCCAATGGTCTGCCTGAAGGGTATCGACAAGTTGGACGCGTGCCAAGTTTCCTGGCTGGGCGACCGATAGTGGACTCCCAAAGATAAAGCTTCGATAGGACCTCTGCGAGCCGTCACTGTAGGATAATTCTGCATCGATTCCAATCACCTCATTTACCTTCGGCGTGAAATTAGGAAAGTTCACCCAAGGGAGCTTAAACTCCACTTCCAAGCCGCGTTCCCATCGGCGGGCACTTACCTCGACACCGGTCTTTGCAATGGCATCAAGATAGCCTGGGCGAAGACAAAAGCGTGGGTTGAGATCAGCTTTTTTCATAGCTGTCCAAAAACAATGGACGGCTCCCTTGCCCCATTTTTGATTACGGAAGGTGGTATCGCGGCGTGTGTCAAAATACCATTCAACGGCATCTCCTTCCCAAAGCGGGTCAACAGGCGAAAAGATTTTTTCGTCGAGAGTCCGCAATCCCACGTAAAAGGCTTCGTCGTCCCAGAGGTAGAAAAACTGAGCCGGCCGGTTCTTTTGGTCTGGGTGGAAATACTCGACCGGAGTGCAAACGGCGTTGGCAAACTCATCGAGATTTCCATCAATTGTGATGGGTGTTTTGGTGCGGGTCACGGCCAAGCGCACCCCAGGTTCAAGAGGGGTTAATGTGCTTTTACTGGAGCTGTCTTTGTCGAGGTTTTGCTGAATCCACTTGGCTAGGGTGCCGCTGCCACGTCCGTAGCCTCCAGGTAGCGGGCGAAGGTCTCTGGTTTGGCGTAGCGGTGGATCACCCCAATGATCTGGGAACTCCTTACCGTTGGGTGCCTTTGAGGCATTCAGGATCGGGAGAAGAGCTAGGGTGATAAGTATAAAAATGTTTTTAACTTTCATAAATCGGTTTGAACCTCCTTATCAGGATAGATAGTCGGTTCCTAGTAGAGATCTGCTTTAATAGCTCAGAAGAAGAAACTCGGTATTAGATGAATAATAGCAGGGATACAGAGGATCCCCCCGTCTCATCCTTCGTTTAGCTCTCTAAAAATAGTATTCGCAATAATACGTCATTAACTAGGGATTGAACTTAGGGCTGATGAAGGCGATATCCTTGATGGGTCTCTGTCAGCGACAGAATTAACTCTTTGCGCTTGAAAATCTCTCTATTGAAGAATAGCCCGCATCCTAAGAAAGAGGGGGCCTTCGGTTTTGGGAGATGTTGAGCGGTAGATTAAAGTTGTGGTGCCATCGATGTTGTGTGGCTCCCCAATAAGGGTAAACATATCACTCGCTTCGACCCAATTTTTGAGATCTACAGACTGCTCGAGAGTGAGGGTGAGGTCTTCGGCTAGTGAATTCTTACGAAACAAAAATGTTAGGAATTCGCCAGTCTCCAACTGAGGAACGACCGAGTCGGAGATCGTTGGATTAGTGCCCATGGCATACTCGATTAGGGCAACGCGGCCATCAAAATCATGATCAGACTGGGGGGCGGGATTTCCATAAGCATCTGCCCAAGTGTCGAAGTTTAGATCATCGGCGGTGCTAGGGCTGCCAGGGGTGCCACCAAGTGCTGTGCTGAGTTGCCAATTCTCAGCAAGCTTGTGATCGGGATTAGTTTTTGGGTCCCGCAGAACCAAGCTGAAACCACCTTCTTCGGTGGTTGAGGGCCACGGAGCTTTATTGTCGTAGGCGAAGTTACGTATGCTTTCCCCATTAAGCGCGGAGATCGACAGCCGTTCGCCTTCGTTCTTCAGCTTGGTCCCATTTTGAAATTCGCCGAGAATGCGCGTGGTGAGGCTGGTGCCATAGCGGAATTCAAAGGCCGCTTGATCATTGACGAGCAACCCGCGTGCACCGGGTTTGAGAATTTTGATCGGACTATTGTTGAAGTCGAATTCGATTCCGTCGGAAAAGATAATCCCAACGATCGCGACCGGCTTATCGCTGATGTTGAAAAGCTCAAGAAACTCAAAATCATCCCGCGAGTTGAAGCCTGCTGCGATTTCTTCTTTATCTGGAGGTAGAGGTCGAAACATGATCTCGGAGATGACCAAGTTTGAGCCATTGGCCAGTGCGTCTGAGGTGATCATCGCGACTTGCTCCGGGGCGCTCCATTGCGAGCCGTCGAAGGTGCGTGCTGTTAAAACCTCGGTTCGATTTATGGTGACGGGGGTGGGAGAGATGTTGTGATTTATCGAGAGTAGAGAACGCACCAAAAAATCTGACCCCCCGGGGGAGCTATTCATGCCATGAAGGGCGATGACATTTCCACCGTTCTGCAGTTGGTCTTGATACGGGGTAAGATCAAGAACGATCGGAGCATTTAAAACCGCGGTATCACCGCCCGGGAATCCTTTGCCACCATCGGTTCTGCTATTCCACATCAGAGGTGAAGGCTTGAGCAGAGAACCAACTTCTCTGCCGTTGAGATAAGCAACGAAGCCATCATCGGACCAAACGGTGAGAGTAATCGAGTTGACGTTTTCAGTATTATCAAAATTAAAGGGGAGGCGGAGGTAGCAGCTGGCATTAATTGATCTCATCTCTTCCCGGATATTTGTGGAGATAAGTTCTGAAATTCCTCCTGAGGTTTCAAAGCCCACCCCGTTGGTGGCCGTCTTCCATGTGGAATCGTCGAAAGTTCCAGGAGCTTCGGTCCAGGTCAGGCCGAGGGTGTCATCCTCGGGGACAAGGTATCGTCCCGCGGCATTGATATCGATTAGGATTTCTTCGACTGGGCCGCCCTGAAATGGGACTGACTCGCTGGTGGGTAAACCACCGGGAGCCCGCGGGTCCGACCCATCGGTCGTATAAAAAATTTGACCATCAGGGGAGCCCATTACTAGTTGGAATCCCGGGTCGACTACTCCGGCGGCTGTATTGAAAACTGGCGGCTTGAGATACTGTGCGTCGACCCATTCGGTTCGTGCCCCTAGCCAATTTTTCATATGCGAAATCTCAGCCTCCCAACCAGTTAAATCTGGATCAGAAAAGTTCCCTCCATTTGGAGGATACTGCTTCCAGCGCTCAAAATTACGGGCTTGGGATTCACGAATCTCATCCGCCATCGAATCGATTACAGCATGAAGATTTCTGATCGAAAATTCACCCTTACGAAGGTCGAACCATCGATCGGTATGACGCTGCCGGATATCGGGATAGTTTGCCTGCGCCGGGTTGGCGTTCGGACCCAGCAAATGTCCATACCAAGGGAAGCGTGCATCAAACCAAGTCTTGCTTGAAACCGTTCCAACGGCGTTAACAACGCCCTCCCAAGCTCGTGGTTGGTTGTCGCGCACGTCTTCACAGCCGAGAGCCCGATCATAGTCCCAGACTGGACCGGAAACAATTTTGCCGCTTCTATCCTTGTGGAAAAATGCGCTGTGACGCCCCCAGTCGATATTCATCACCATAATATTCAGCCAATGGTGGTCGATCCAAGAGTCGACATCGATGTAATCGGAATAGTGTAATCCAGTTGTCGGATTGATCCCTTCAGGATGATTAACTACTGCTCGGTCAAAGTTATTGAGGTGATTGATGAGCCAAGATCTCTGGGATCCCGAAATCTCGCCCCCATCAGGGTCAACAAGGGTGATCTGGCCCATTCCTCTCACGTTAATCGTGGGCTCGCCTGGATCTGGGCGGTCATTTTTGAAAATATACCCCCCGGTGATTTTCGGTTCGCTATCTTCCCATGGCCTAATCCGCGCAACATCCACGCGGTTTTTGTCCATTTCAATTTTCTCAATGAGAGAGTAGACCCCGAAATAATCATTATCAGAAATTGCTGAGCCGGTGGTGTCGGCGAAGACTTCGACAAACTGGGTGCGGGGTGCGTAGCGGTCGATTTGTCGACTGATCTCGTAGACGAACGGATTACGCATGAGAGCAAGGTCCCATTCATAGCGGGCACCCAGGACCCAGTCTGCCTCGGTTGGCATCCCGAATGGTTTGATATTTCGGTCTTCATCGTCACCGTCGCGCCAGGTCTCGACTGACAAGGACCACTTAGGCCATCCGCCCGAGCTAGAGCCGCGCCGTCGAATTCCAGCTCGGGTCGTGAGAGCGGGACTCTGAGTCAGGACTGTTCGTCCTGTTTCTGGATCAGGCTCGAAAAAGAACATGAAAGCTGTCTTCCGTTTTGTCGACGAGGTTCCCGGAGGAGGCCCCGTGCCGAGCGTCGAAAGGATGACCACCGGTAAATCAGAGGAAAATGCCGGGACGTCTCCTGACATTTTAAGAAATGTTTCGGTCCGAACCTCTCCATCGAGCGAGTCATTCAGAAATGCTTGTGCACGGATCTGCATACTTTCCGTGATCTTAATTGGACCGGTGTAGATTGGAGAGGGATTGTCTGCAGTGTTCGTAGGGATAGTTAGGTCGGTGGTGTAACGAATCACCACGCCGGGTGTAGAGCTGCTCAATTCGATTTGGAAATTCTCGGTAAAAAGCCCACTGAGGACCGAAAAATCGACTTGTGCGGGAGGAGAGTTTTTAACCGTACTATTTGGTAGCCCCGGTGAAGGATCTTCAAAGTAGCCTTGCCGTAAACTGCTGGTCGTTTCTCTTACATCTGCTAGCAGTTCGGCATCAATGACGAAGTCGGACCCTCCTGACGTGCGGTTCATTCCTTGAATCGCGAGGATGTTCTCTCCATCCTTGATAGACTCCTTAAATGTGGTGATATCGATGATGATTGCGCTGTTGACCGTTTCTGTATCACTGCGGCTGGGGCTGCTAGTCGCAGTGGAGTTCCACTGTAAGTCAAGTGGCTTGCGAAAGCTTCCAACTTCCGTGCCGTTCAGATAAGCGACAAATCCATCGTCAATGTGAATCTTCAACTGAAGCGAAATGATCTCTTTCTCTTCCATATCAAATTGAAAAGGAAAGCGAAAGAAACCGCTGGCGTTTACTGATTTCATTTCACCGGCAATGTTCGTTGAGATGATTTGTTCGAGGGTTCCTCCTAGTACTTCGAAGCCCAGCCCGGCGGTGGCATTTGCCCAGCCCGAATCATCGAATTCTGAGGGTGCTTTTTTCCACGTGTCGCCGAGGGAATCATCACTCGCGATAAAATATTTTGCCTCTCCGTCACGTTTAACCAGGGTTTCCTGGGTGTTGGCCCCAGAGAACCCGAAGCCGTATGAAATGCCTAGGAATTGCTCCGGATAGATGGGTTTGAACTCACTTACGGCCGTAACACCGTCCGGAGCGATTAGGGCGAGGTAATCGCCTCCACGGTCCAAAGTGAAGTTGGTGTGAAGCTCTTTAGTTTCAGGAGGCCCTTGTGTTTTTCCTGATGCAAAAACGAGTAATGATCCGCCTGCCTCGATTTGCGCATGAGGAAAGGCCCACCTCGTCAGATCTGCTGTATTGTTAGTCAAAAAGTAACCCTTTAAAGAAACTGTTTCGGCGCCGGTATTACTGATCTCAACCCAATCGGACGGAGCCCCTGTAGTGTCGGGAAAGTTCGAATCAGCGGCCGCCATGAACTCAGTAATTTGTAGATCTGCGAGAGCCCCCTTAGGCAGAAGGGTGACGAGGCTCACGCAAAAGATTAGAGTTTTGAGAAAAGAGATTAAGAGATTCGGAGTGGACGTCATGGCCAGTTGTTTGTTCCAAAGAGAATAGCGCTCGGATCGTCGCAATTTACGTTCGAATAGAAAGCTCCCATTTTGGATGAGGGTGCTTTGTGGCCTCAACGGCCCGGGCATCCCTTTTTGATACCCCAAGCCAGTTGCCCTGATTTTTTTGCGTGAGTCGCCACCCCGTCGGCTCTTCCCCATTCAGCTTTGTTTCCGAATTCAGTTGTCTGAGGAATCTTTTAACGGGAGACTTTAGGATCTCTATGGATTTCCCCGATTTAGCAAAGCTCCTCGAAGCTCGGATTACGGTGATTGCTGATCATGGATTCCGTGACCGGGATCCGGAGGCCCACCTTGAGGCTCTCAAGGGTGTGAGCGAAGCGATCATATCCTGGCACGAAGCGCACCGGAGTGTGATAGATGGAAATCTGGACCATTTTCTAAATGGAGCCAGCTATCAAAAGGCACTCCTCTATCTTGAAACAGGAACGCGGCGACCATGCGGGGAGTAGAGGATTTGGGTTACCGGAAATGCCTTTTGGGGGAGGACTACCGGGGTTGATCAGCTGCTGACATCGTAGATCACGATGCGGCCCCATTTCTTCTTTTCGTTTGGGCGGCCTTGGTTGGCGCCACCACCGAGATAGAGACGTCCTCCATCAGGAGTGAAGGCGGAGGTTGAGATGCGGAAGCCGATGTTTTGTTGGTGGAGTTTAGAGCCGCTTTCGTGATCGAAAAGAGCAGCGTTCCAGTTGCCTTTAAAAAGGCGGCCAGCCATGAGGAAGAATTTCCCGTTCGGGTGGAAGGCGAGCGTTTCCATCAGGCCCTGTCCGATTTCACCATCGGCGGCGGCGCCTTCTTTTTTTGGACCATTTTTCCAAGAAAACTTTTGCCAGAGTTGTTTGCCGTTTCCGGCAGCGGGATCGGTGGTGGAGCCCATGCCGGCGAGGTAGAGGGATTTGTCGTCGGGCGCGAAGTGGAGGGCGAAGACGCCGCCGGTGTAGTAGTGGCCCTTGATGATGCCCCAACCGGTAAAATCGGTTGTTTTGATTCTTGCGATTTCCTTCCCGTCTTGTGTCAGGTCCCAAAGGATGACTTCCCCCATGAGGTTTCCGGCAGCGAGAAGTTTGCCGTCATTTGAAAAAGCAACAGATTGGACGGGTGGCGTGTGCGGGAAGGAGTAGCGTAGCTCGCCAGTCGCGACGTCGAAGATCTTTACAGAGGGCTCTGTTTCGGGAGCAGGTTCGTATTTGTAGCCGCCGCAAAGGTATTGTCCGGTGGTTGTGGCAATGAGTTCACCATCGGGGGAGAGCCGGGATTGCCAAGACCAGAAGTCATGGGCTTTGACGGTCTGACTCTCTTTCTTTTCCTTGGGGTCGATCCACTTTAGATCACCGTCATAGCTAGCTGAAATGAGGGTCTTTTGAGAGGCGGACCAGTTGATGCCAGAGGCGTAATTGTCATGGCGGGCGATTCGCTTAAAGTTATCGCCAAGGAGTTTGAAGGTCGTGGAGACCTCGTAAATGCCACCGTCTAGGCAGGCGGCATAGAGTTTGTCGGGACCGAGGGTCAGGTCGAGGACGTGTGACGGGAGCTTAATCTCCTTGGCTTTTTTGAGCGATGGAGAGTTCATGAGAGGATTTGTGAAATGGGGGCTGCCTTATTTTCGACGTGGTGGAAGGTGGGGAATCCATCAATTTTAAATTCGGCGTGTGGGTCGATGTCGAGAGCGGAGAAGATGGTGGCAAAGAGATTTTCTTCGTTAAAGGGATCCTCGGTTACCTCGGCGCCGTATTTGTCGGTAGCACCGACGAGGGCTCCGCCTTGCACGCCGCCTCCGGCCATGGCGAGGGACCAGGCGTTCGGGTAGTGGTCGCGGCCGCGGGCTTGGTTGATCCAAGGGGAGCGGCCGAACTCACCCATCGCGACGACAAGAGTATCTTCAAGCATGCCACGGTCTTCGAGGTCCTTGGTGAGTTGGAAGATGATGTTATCGAGATCAGGCACGACCATTTGGTAAATCTCGTGATTAAAGACGTGGCTGTCCCAGGGCATGCCGTTGGCGACCATGACGAAGGGGGCGCCTTCCTCCACGAGGGTGCGGGCGAGGAGGGCGTGCTGGCCGAAAGCTCCGGGCCCATAACGGTCGCGGTCGGCCTGTGGAATTCTCTCAAGGTCGAAGAGATGGGCGCAGCTCATGAGTCCGTTAACGCGCTCGAAGGTCGCATTCCACGATCCGGCGGCGGCGGATTTACGATCATTTTCGTATTTTTTGCTGAAGAACTTTCGAAGGGCTTCGCGGGCCTCATGATCGTCCTCCGTGATGGAGTCGAGACGGTTGGCGTTAGGAATCTTATATTCACCGCCAACCCGAACAGGTGAGTATTCCGCGCCAAGCCATCCCGCCCAGTTGCCGGCTTTGAAACCTTTAAATTCGTTTCCTTCCGGGCAGGGGTCGAGGAGAATGAAGTTGGGCAGTTTGGAATCGAGTTGACCCAGTTGTTGGGCAAGGACGGAGCCCATAGTGGGGCGGGTAAAGGGGGGGCGCGGAGCGTGGCCGCGTTGGAGGAGGTTGATTCCCTCAGTGTGTTCCTTTGCTTTGGTGTGCATGGAGCGGACGACTGCAAGCTTGTCGGCGATGGTGGCGCACTTGGGGAGGAGCTCGGAGAAGTGGGTGCCGGGGACGTTCGTAGGGATGCTTTTAAAAGGTCCGCCGGTGGTGGTGCCGGGTTTTGGGTCCCAGGTTTCAAACTGGCTGGGTCCGCCACAAAGCCAAAGGAGGATGCAATGTTTTTGTTTTTTCTTGGCGATCTCTGCGAAAGCAGGCGCTCCAAAGAGGCCGGCAAAACTCATCGAGGAGATCGCTCCGGCGGAGAGGCCTTGCAGAAACTTGCGGCGGTGGAGGTTATGATCCGGCGAACCGCAGTTTTGAGATGGATCGGGCTTGGGCATCAGTTAGTGAAGCGAAATTCGGCGCTGGTAAGGAGGGCCCAGACGAATTGTTGGATTGAGGATTTATTTTTTGGTTTAATGAAGGAAAGCGAGCGTTCGAGTTCGCTGGGCTCTGGTTCCCGGGAGAGCACAGATTGGAAGATTTCGTGGATGAGAGCCTGCGGCCTTTCGATCTTTTGAAGACGGCTGAGAAGGGGGGCTTCCGAGATGATTTTATCAAAAAAGGGAGCGTTGGTCAGAAACATTGTCTGCCGAACCGAGGGAGAGAAATTCTCCGCAAAAAGGTCGGGGAGGATCGTCGCGAAGTGGTTCCGAAGGGTTTCGTCGTTCGGGTTCTCATGGCCAAGCGCAACGCGAAGGGAGCGGGTGAAAGTTTCGGCAGAGAGTGGCTTGTCGAGTGCCCGAGCGAAGAAAGAATCGAGCGGGGGTTGTCCTGCTGAAGGAGCTGGACGGGAGTCGAGTTGGTAGGAGGAAGATTTGGCGATTTGGCGAATAAGGCGCCGGAGATCGAATTGGTGGTTTGAAAAATCGCGTGCGAGCCAAGCGAGAAGTTCGGGGTGACTCGAAGGATGGGCGGAGTCCATAAGATCGACAGGGTGGACGAGGCCTCGTCCGAACATGAGAGCCCAGAGCCGGTTAACGATCGCGCGCGAGAAATCTGGATTGTCACTGGTGAAGGACTGGGCGAAGGCTTCACGGCGAGAGAATTTAGGGACGGGAAGACTGGTTAGGTTTTTTTTAAGTTTTTCGTCCTTCTTGAGTTTTCTGAACCATTGCTTGGGCGGGCTCACGGAGTAGAGTTCTGCGGAATCATTAGTTTTTTTGCCACCAGTTTCGGTGATGATTTTATTGGAGTAGAGAATGAGCTGGGATTGGTCCGCTTTGCCTTCAAGGTTGGCGAATTTGTCGTAGCCACCGCTGGCGCGTTCGGCGACGTGGGGCCCTTCGGGAGTCTTAACATTAAGACTGCGGTTAAAGAAGGCGACGAGGCCCCAGTAATGACGCTGTTCGATCTCGGGTGCGACAGGGTGATCATGACACTGGGCGCACTGGACTTGTTTGCCAAGAAGGGTTCGGGAGACGCGGGTCGCGATCTGGCTGTGGTCGTCGCGTTGGTCGTGAAGGAACCATGAGGCGCCACGCTCTTGATCCGATGCAGGGCGAGCTAGGACAAGGTCGCGGCCGATTTGGTCCCAGGGCCGGTTGGTTTTGAAGGCCCAGTTGAGATAATCGAGCCAGAGTTTGCGATTGCTGTGGCTTCGCTTGCGGAGGTGAGCGCGGTCGAGGAAAACGATGTTAAAGATTTGCGCGAGGTGATCGGCGTGGTCGTCGGTGGTGGTAAGCTGGTCAACGAGGAGGCTGCGTTTCTTCGGGTTTTGGTCGGCAAGGAAGGAATTAATTTCGGGAAGACGGGGGATTCGGCCGAGCAGGTCAAGGTAGATGCGACGCACGAAGGTTGTGTCGCTTGAGCGGCGAGCAGGAGCGATTTTTTCAGCCTGCCACTTAGTGCGAATCAGCTGATTAATGACTGTGGTGGGTTGTTCGCGGTGATCGGGGAGGACGAGTTTTTTTGGCGGGGTGATTTTCAGATTAGTAATCCAAGTTTTGAGTGTTTTTATTTCCTCGGCCGGGAGTTGTTTTTTTGGCGGCATGTGCGGGTCGGAATCGACTTGAACAACCTGGTAAAGTGGACTTGCCTCGGGATCCCCTGGAATGAGTGCGGTATCGGTCTCGCCGCCTTCGAGAGCGGCAGCGATAGTGCGAAGATCAAGGCCACCCTTTTGTTTTACCCCACCGTGGCATTTAGTACAGTTATCAACGATGACAGGGTGGATTTGAGAAGACGCGAAGCCTGTCGCGCAGAGCACGGGCATAATGAGGTGGCTTAAAGTCTTCATGTGAGGGTGTTTTATACGCTCTGATTGGCAATTTTTTCCAAGAGAGATGACTCCTTTTTCTCTTTTACTATTTTTTGTGAAGCTTTCCGATATGCTGAGAATTTGACTTCTGAGCTTATTCAGCAAAATCCGATCTCTCTGGTTTGGGAGAAGGTTCCTGCCTTTTTACTGATTTCCAAGGTGATATTTTTAGTCAGTGCCCACTATTTGAGAATCAGAACACAAAAAAACCCGTCGGTTGGGTCACCGAGCGGGCTTGGAGCTAGTGTAGCAAGGAGTCTAGGCCGACCAGTCGGCAATGCGGTCTTTGTGATTTTCGAAGAGCTCGGTCGTATCGCCATGAATCACGACCTCGTTGATAAGATCCCCGCCCTTTATTGAATCCACGATATCTTGTCCTTCCATCAAGGCATAATCGCGTTTGTGCGCATCATCTAACCATGGCGTAGGAACATGGGTAATGAAAAACTGCGATCCATTTGTGCCGGGGCCTGCGTTCGCCATCGAAAAAATCCCTGGCTTATCGTGGCGGCGGTGTGGTTTGCATTCACACTCGAATTTGTAGCCAGGATTTCCCCTGCCGGTCCCATCAGGACAGCCGCCCTGGATCATGAAATTAGGAATGACACGGTGGAAGGTCAGCCCATTGTAGAACCCGCGCGAGGCAAGGTGGAGAAATGAGCACACCGTGACTGGTGCGTCGTCTGGAAAGAGGGTGAGGTTGATGTTGCCTTTACTAGTTTGCAGTGTGATTTTAATGTCATCCATAGTGATTTAAGCTTTAGCGTGAAACCGCAAACTGGAAAGGTTTTATCGGCAGCCTTCGAGGAGTTGGTCTACAAAGAAGGTAATATTTCGCAGAGCTTCAGTCGATTCAGACGCGTCAAGGAGTCTTAAAGAGTTACGAGCATCGGAAACAAAGTTGGCTGCGGTATCGATTGCATCTGACATCGAGCCCTCGTACTCGGCGATGCCAACAAGGATTGGAAGGTCAAGTGGTTTGTGCTCGATAATACGCTTTGAGAGGAGCTCCTTTTGCTTGGGGTTTGCTCGCTCTAAGAGGTTAAGGATTGGTAAAGTAAGCTTTCCCTTTTCTAGGTCGGTGCCGAGCGTTTTTCCAATTTGATCTTCGGAGCCGATCAGATCGACGACGTCATCATAGATTTGGTAGGCAGTTCCGAGCTTCATACCATATTTGAACATTGCATCACTTACAGTTTTTGGCGTCTTAGAGATGATGGCTGAGAGTTGGCAGGCCGCTGCGAACAAGGCGCCTGTCTTCATCTCGATCATCTTGAAATAATCCTTTTTAGTGAGGGTGAGGTCGAAGCGACGTTGGGTTTGGAGTATTTCGCCCTGACAGACCTCGCGAGAAGCGAGGCTGATTGCGCGACTTAGGTCAGGGTTCTCAAAGTCAGTCGAGAGCTTTAAAGCGTGCGAGAAGAGGGCGTCGCCTAGAAGAACTGCCATGCCGTTACCCCACTTTGCATTTGCAGTGGGGACTTTACGACGGGAAGAGGCTCCGTCGATGATATCATCGTGAACCAAGGTTGCCATGTGGATGAGTTCTAGGATCACTCCGAGATTCACATGCTCATCCTGCAATCCACCAGTCGCTCCTCCGGTGAGAACTGTAAGGGCAGGTCGGATACGCTTGCCGCTCGTGTCACAAATATATTCCATGTAGGGCTCGACGCCTGGATCGAAGGCACGGACTTGATCTCGGATGAGAGCTTCTACCTTTTCGATGTGAGGACGGACCAGATCGAATGGAAAAAGCTCCGGATTGGCAGTTTTACGGGAGGTTGTCATCGACATTCTTGAACTTTCACAAAATCCTGAAAATTGCAACTTTTATGAACGAAAAAGAAACGGAAAATAAGGTTTAGCTGCCACCAAATGGGTAGAGTCTTGGTAAATTGCCCTGTTGGTAGGTTAGAAAAACAGAAAATTGGGGGCTGGAGGGTTTGCGGGGAATTGGGAATGTGTCGGGTAAGGACCCTCGTAAAGGCGCTAAGGACCATCATCTTGGCACGTTCTTCTGAGGATGAAAATCTTTCCGATCACAATCAAGATGACAGGTCTTGAGGTTGAATTCACAGAGTTCTCACTTCAAAAGCACAGAATCCCCATATTTCGGTGCGAAATGTTGTGGAGTGAAAAGCCTCTCATTCTTGCCCACTGTCCATCTAAAAGGCTCTAGAGCAGCAGAAAGCGCTACTTCTACACCTTTGAGATTTGGGTCCGAGAAACGAAATGAAATAATAAAAATGAACAATCGGTGCAAAACTCTCCGATTTTTATAATTAACCAACCCGCGCTTTTTGGCGTATAACGATTCCCAACTATGAAATTTAAAGTTAAAGCAATCCTTCTCAACGCAGTAGCGGGAGCCTGCCTTGCCCTTCCGTCTTTAGGAGATCCAGCAACTCGTTTGATCAAAAATGAATCAACCGAAGCATCAACTGGCCTAGCAATGTCAGAGGGTGTCGTCAAAAAAATGGGGTTCGCCGCTCACCTTCCCAAGAACACGGAGGGGTATTTTTCAATTTTGGGAGGTTACGACATGTACCAGCGCCTTTTAAAAACTGAGCTGGGTAAGGTCATGTCTGAAATGATGGCTGATCAAGGCGAGAATCTCGATGAACTTGAGGAGAATCAAGAGTTCCAAATGTTTAAAGCGGTAGTGGGTGAGGAGATTTTCGCGGCCTTTGGTGACACCACTGGTGATCAAGCTCTTAACCTTCAAGCGATCAACAGTTCGGCTTCCTTTCATCAAATGAAAATGATGGTGGAGATGGCTGCTTTGGCCATGGATGAGGAATCCGAGCCAGGCGGAGCGCAAATGCAGGGTCTCGCGATGTCAATGTTCGGCTCAATTTTGGGTGATCCGGAGGCGGGTGTTCAGATTTTGGAGAAGTCACATATGCCTCCTGTAACAATTGGTTTTAAGGTTAGCGACGAAGAGATGCGCACCCAAATTTCTGAGATGATGATTGGCGGTATACTTTCTCTTTTCGACTTGGACGAAAATGCTCCCTTTGACGAAATCGAGATGGAAAAAGATGGTGTTGCCCTAAATGGCATGACCATCAACGGAAAGAAATTGGCCGATTTAGCTGATGAAAACTCCAGGCAGGAGATGACCGAGTTTTTCGGATCGCGGGCTATGGTTGACCGCTTATTGGCCGCCGTAGCCAAAAAGAATCTCAACATCGTAATCGGTGTAAAGGAGAGCTACATCATCGTTTATCTCGGTGATTCTCTCGATGGGTTAAAATTTCCAGCAAAGCCCGAAGATTCGCTTTTGGCAAACGAGGGTATGTCTTTCCTGAAGGACTACCTCGATAAGGATATCCGGATGTTAGTCTTCGGTGAGGAGGAAGCTATGAAAACCATTGGAGGAGCAAACGAAGTAATGTCATCGATGGCTAAGGGGTTGAAGGCTGGACTTGCCGAGGCTGACTCATTTGGCGACACCCGCGACATTCAGGCCCTTCTTGGGCACGTTGCTAGAGTCGAGGGCAAGATTTTCGATATGTTCGAATACGGCCGCACTGGCACGGTGGGCTTCATTGAAGATGGTTTTAAAATCGAAAGCCATGGTGGAAGTAATCTTGCCTCTATCGATACTGAAACTACTCACAATTTTGCTGGGCTGGGTGACATGGATGGTGTCGTCTTCTTTAGCAATAGCCGATCGAATCCCGAGTTCACCTCTAAGTTGCATGATATGATGGATTCACTGGGTCAGGCGACTTACCTAATGGCATCAAGGGTCGCTGATATTGAGTATGAAGGCATCCGAGATATTCCAGAATTTCGCGAAGCCTTCAAAATGTTCGACGAGTTGGCAGCAGGGGACCTCAAAAATATTTGGGAAGCCCTGACGACTGATTGGGCCCAAGGAACTGGTGATGAAGGCGCGCTGATTATCGACACCCGAGGAACCCTTCCTCGCGTTCCGGAAGTCCCGGGAGTGATCATTGAAAAGGGGCTCATTCCTCGTATTGCCTACGTAACTCCTGTGATAGATCGTGAAAAAATCTCGACGGCCTGGAAAAAGCTCGAGGGCTCAATCAGCAATATCCTCAAAAACCTCAAAGAGGTTCAGGGAACTGAGATTCCTATGCAAGAATTTGATGATAATACAAAGGAAGGGGTGACTTATTATAGCACCGCGATTCAGTTTTCAACCAAGGACGCTCGTCCAGTGGTAGGGTTGTCTGATAAACACTTCTACTTTTCGACGTCGCAAAAATTGATTGCTGAGATCGATAAAAATCTAGTCGCTGGTGGCGAGGTTCCTGTTCGTAAAGGAAGTTACACGCGCATAAATTTTTCAGCGGCTCGCGAAATGGCCGATTATTGGGTCAAGCTCCTCAAAGAAAACTCCGAGGAAATATTTGAAAACGAATACATGCGCGATGACTTTAATGAGAACCTTCCATTGGTTGAGAAGCTTCTTGCAGCCTTGGCCCAATTCGACGACATGACGGCTCACACCCGCATGGAAAATGGTGAATCTCGGAGCTCGATTCACTTTAGCATGAAGTAAATTAGGATTACGAATTTAATCTTGTACGCTCTGCTGGATGTTACCGGCAGGGCGTTCTTTTTCGAAGGGTAGGGTAGAGTTATTAAATCTCCTCGCCAGTGGGTTCAACCTCCAGTAACTTCCCTCACTGACGATGAGTGACATTTATGTGACTGAGACTGATACCGCGCAACTGGCGGCAAATAGCCATGCTGTCAAAATAGCTGTAGATCGCCAGCGTCGGCGCGAAACCGTCCAATCGGCAGTGACCGCGTTCCTCGGATTCGGTGTTTTAATCGCCATCCTCGCTCTCATCGCGCTGATTCCAACTACCAAGAATATTCCCCAGATCGTAACCTATCAGGCGGCCACTCCGGAGGAAGAACCTCCGATCAGGATAAAGGAATTGACTAATAATGCCCAGCCTAAGCCACCAGGAGCGAGTTCTTCGATGGCTAAGGTCATCGCGTCTCAGTCTCAATCGCCAGTGGCTGTGCCTATTCCGGTAACGGCTAATCCCGATAGTTTGTTTGGGATGGAGGAGGATTTTGGTCCCGGATTTGGAACTGGAGAAGGCGATGGCGATGGCGGTGGCGGCGCCACCTTTTTTGGTAGCCGGAGAAAGGGAAGGAATGTGGTTTTCATCGTCGATTTCTCAGGCTCGATGGCATCGGATGCCGAAGGTGGTGGCGGAACTCGAATTCAGGCTCTAAAAAAAGAGCTCGTTCGATCTATCAATTCTCTTCCGGCTAGCATGAATGTGTCTGTGATTTTTTTCTCAACCACCGGGTGGACCATCGATACCGAAGGTCCTAATCATTACACGAAAGGATTTCGGGGAAACGGGATAGTGCCAGAGGTGAATTGGTATCCTGCTTCCGAGCGCCTTAAGAGCGTTGTAGTTGAGGCGATCCAAAAAATGCCGGCTAAAGGTGGAACCAATTGGTATCCCCCTCTTAAAATGGCTTTTTCCATGAGCCCGCAACCAAATATTGTATACCTTCTTTCTGACGGAGAACCGACTGATGCGGATTATGTTCTCGAAAAGATGGAAGAATTTAACCCAGAGGGAGTTCCAATTGATACAATTGCCTTCGAGCTTCCTGGAACTCCTGCAGGCCAACTTTTGATGATTGCGGAAGAAACTGGCGGGAAATTCTCAATGATCTACAAAGGTAAGCGGCTTGTCGGCGGCTCTGCCGAAGATATGACGAGTTCCGATTACGACTAATGAAAGTTGTTGTCTTTGATATCGAAGGAACGCTTACGCAAACCAATGCGATAGATTCCGAATGCTTTATTCGGTCCGTCCGCGAGGTTTTGGGAGTGGAACATTTTGAGACCGACTGGTCCCAATATCAATTTATTACCGACAGCGGAGTAGCTCAGGAGATTTCCCAGCGCTACTGCGATCGACCGATGAGCGGGGCACTTACCAAGGCGTTTCACGAACACCTTGTAAATGGTCTCCGAGGACAGCCAAAATCGATGTTTCAAGCGATCCCGGGAGCCATTGATTTTTTCAGTGCCCTAGTTGAGTCGCCGGATTATGCTGTTGCTCTTGCCACTGGGGCCCACGAAGCTTCCGCGCGTTATAAATTGGAGACAGCAGGTTTTGAAATCGCTGATATTCCTCTTGCGAGCTCCTCGGATGCTGTTGTTCGAGAGCATATTATGCTCCAGGCTCTTGATCGGGCTGCTCGCTTTCATCAAGCACGTTTCTCGGAAGTGATCTACTTTGGGGACGCACCATGGGATATCGAGGCAAGTCGTAATCTCGGTTGGAAGTTAATTGGGATCGGACCGAGGATTGAAACCGATTTTCGATTTGATGACTATACTGATCCCTCGGCAATTCAATCTTGCCTCTAAATCTCAGCTTGGGAAAATTCCAAATTGATAGATATCCTGAAAAATTCTTGTCTTTGAAATAGAGCATGGAAAAGTCAAAACTTGATATATTCTATGAATAAAAGTTCAGGTTCTTCCGTTTTAATCAGCGTGTCCGTTTCGCGTCTTGTCCTCCTTGCTGGATCGGTTTTGCTTCTTGCGAGTTGTTCGGGCTCTCGGACCATTAGTGCTGATTTGAAGATTCCATCAGGGGAGACGGTCCGTAAGACCGTGCTGGGAAGTGATGTTTTGATCACTAAGGGGAGTACTCTGGAGGTTTTTTATAGCTCGAGGAACCGCTATTTTGTTGAGGCTGGAGGAGCGCTTGTTGGTTTTAAGAGAGGAGTCAATCAGACAAAAATCTATGCTGAAAAGGGCGCCTTAATCCCAAATTTCGAGAGCCAATCTGGATTCACGATCTATACGGTGAAGGATGCTTCAGAGTCCTATCGTGATCGCTACAAGGAGTTGGTCCCAGCACATGTTACTTTAAACTCAAACTCAATGGGTGTCGCTCCAGTGATTGGAGTGGGGGTAGGACTCGATCAAGAAGTATGGGATGATGACCAGAATGATTGGGGACACAATGATAGATCGTCACAACCAACCTCAGTTCGGGCATCCTCGTATGAGACGAAAGACTAAATAAATTCTTAATAAATTATGAAAAAAACATTAATGACAATCGTGGGAATGGTTTGGCTTACCGCCATTTCCGAGGCTCAGTTCGCTGGAATAAATGGCGGGATCATGCTTGGTGGGGGATTTATGGAAGATCCTGATAAAGGTTATGGATTTCTGCAACTCAGAGGGACTGTTTACGAGGACGATGCCGTTTCTCATACTCTATCCGTCGAATTTTTAGGCCATTCAGATGATGCCGAACTTGAGTTTCTAGATGTTGCAGGGGTCCCTTATTACGAGAATGGAGAAATTAGCTTTACGAACCTCACACTGAATTACGAATTAGAAGCTAAGTTGAGCAGTGCGATTTCTTTTTATGCTGGAGTCGGCGGTGGTATTGAACGCATTAGCTTAGATGATGCATTTGATTTCTCGGTCGATTCCGATAGAAATTTTGTAGGGCAGGCGTTTGCTGGATTCCGAACTAAGCTTGGAAAGAATTTTTTCGCACAGGTTGGTATCAGGCATTTCTGGAGAGAAGATTTTGCACTCCTGACTGACCAGTTTGTGGTCGAAGATACTACCGCTTATGATCTTTCGATCGGTTTTCGTTTTTAGGGGAACGACTTAATTCCTCAAAAAAAAGCCGGACAGTTATGAGACTGGCCGGCTTTTTATTTTAGAATCTGTTTGTCTGCCCGACTTACGCTCGGAGAAGTTGCACGGTGACTTTCTCTTCGACAGGAATCTCGAGTGTTTCGGCGAGGCTTTCGAGATCTTGGATGAGAGCCTCTTTACCATTCTCAAAAATCTCATCATCCATCGTGCGGATTAGATCTGCGGCCGTATTAATATCATCGTAAACTTCGTCGGCGTCATGGAAATCTTCGGTCACAATGATTTTCATGACCGCCTTGTCTTCTTTGGTATACCCGGCAGCGTCAGCTTCTTCTTCGGAAAGATCGCTGTCTGGACAGAAAAGTTCCCCACGAACGATACGTTCAACGGCTACGCCAGCCAGTTCTTCATAAACTGCTGCCAATTCCTCAAAATAACCCTCAAGATCTTCAATTTCGGGCTCGCAAACGACGCTAATTCCGCTGGACATGCTGGAACGCTAAAATTGGATTTCTCGTGGAAAAAGAAAAATTTTTATGAATGGCCAAATCAGTTCAATTATTCGGTCCTGTTAGATGGTCAATCTTGATGATTCGGACGGTCTGAATTTGCTAGGGTGGCGTTAAGAGTCCTGCTCTTAAAATTTCGTCCCCTGAGTCCTGAACCTGTTTGAGTGACCGCTAAATTTTTCCTTAGATCCTTGCTCAATGCATTAAAAGAGTGGGTTTTATTCGAATAAGTTGGTTCGTTTTACGGAAAAAGTTCCAGAGTGATTGGCGTAGAGAGAGGAGGCTCAAATTTCAGATGTGCGGAATATTCGGCTTTGAGAAAGCGGGGAAGGTCCGAAAGCGCTTCCTCCGTGAGCTGAGCTTCAAAATTCAACAAAACAATAGAGGTTTCACCGGTCTGGATGCTTGATCCGGCTAGGAGGACCTCTCCGTCGAGGATGCCTTCGCCTTCCATGCCAATTTGGAGTTTGCCAACGTCGAGGGGTTTGGACGATTCATTTTGAATTCGCAGTGGAAGGCTGATCAGAGCTTTGGTTCCTCGGACCTTGAATTTGGTCTTTTTCCAGAGAGGTTGGTATTGGCATCTCATAATTTGGTAATGAGTGTATATGCCGTTTCCCCACCAGCTAAAAAATACTCCGAGCCAAACGGCGAGAATGCAAACCGTAATCCGGTAGGAAAAGGTCCAAAATTTTGGAGGATGTTGGCTGAAAAGGGTAGTTTCTTTTTTTAGGAGAGCAGAACCTAGATGACACCCAAGAAGAGTGGCGCAGGCCATTCCAAGAACCTCAGTAAAGACGAGAATAGCGATCGCGGCTGTTGGTTCGAGTGACGCTGAAAGGTGGCGCTCGAGAATAATAACGGGACCGATGCAGATAAGACCAAGCAGAGTAGTGCGTAAGGGCGCGTGCCGTAGAAGGATCCAGATAATGCCATGGATCTTGTGATTACGGCGCTGAAAAAATGGTGAACAATGGTCCAAGGCCATCGCGGTAACAAGGTAGGCAATTGAGAGAGTCGCGCCAAGAGCCGCTAAAAAAGGATAGCCTTGGACGGCTAGAAAGAGGCTCATTCCTTGTAGTAGAAGATAGAGAAAAGCTAGCTTCACCTCCTCCAAACCCTGACGCCAGAGGGGAGGGTGGCGTTGTTTTTTGATTTCAGGAAACCGTTCTAATTCATAAATCGTCGAGAGTTTTTCTTTCAGGGGAAAGAGAGTCATTCCAACAATAATGATTCCAAGCCCAAAACCGGTGGTGACAAGGAATGTCCGAAATTCTTCAAAGAAAAGCCGATGAATGAGGTCATCGACCGCCGAGTGCCAAACTTCTGGAACAAGCTTTGCCAATAACCATATCTCTAATTTTGGTCCAAGATGGATGCCGAGATTTAAAAAACCGCCAAGTATTAACAGGGCGGCGAGCACGTAGATAGCGAACCAATATTTGGTCAATTTAGGTTCCATCTCGCTGATCTGCTTATAACTGTTTGTTTGCGTCTTCTTCTGCGTTTTTCTCGCAAGCCGCTTCATGGGTCCCATGAAATAAATATGTAGGTGAACCTAGTGCCTTGATAGACGCGTCCGTCGGCAATATCAGATTCGTCGAGGTGGCTTTGAAAATCCTCAAGGGTTTCCCAATCGTTTTTCCAAAATTTTGTATTCTCCATCTTAATTTCTTGAATGAGATGTGGGTAGAGCGCCACTTTGAGCGGGATGATAAAGGGAAACATCGGATTTTCACGTTTCAGTGAAATATCTCCCTCGAGAAGAGCTAAAGGATTCATCCCAATGAGTGCTGGAAAATCAGGGTGGTTGACGACAGGGTCAAAATTACGAATCGCCTTTACAAGCTGGACATAATTAAGCGCTCCCGCAGCTCTCACAAATTTATCGTCGGCTGTTTTGAGTTGAACACGGAAGATTTCGGGGCCGTGTTTTTTAAAATCTTCCAATGAATCGTCTTGATGCATAATCCGACCCCGATTCATGACAATCATGTGAGAGGATCGGTGCGGGATTTTTGGGCTTTGTCCTTCTGGGAGAATCCACCAGGAAGGATTACCGTTTTCTCCGAGGGTGGCGGAGATTAAATTTGAGGAGAGATCCTCTTGCTTGTCGGTCCAAGCGAGGCTGGCGTCTTTAAATGGGCTGTTTCCGCTAAGGCAATATACTTCGTATTGGTCCTTGGGTCCTGCTTTGCGGATCTGCCATTCGCAGTAGTCGTGGTCATGGAGAGTAATAAAGGGACTATGGTCATTCTGTGGGACACCGTCTTCCTGGAAACGAGTGTAAGTGAGGTTGTGTTCGTGAAGATCAGGAAAATTAGGGTCGGCGCAAAAGATCTGGTAAACATCTTTTTTTCCGGAGATTCCTACGAGCTTCCAGAGGCAAGGATCACCTTCGCGAATGACCGCTCCGGGATGATTGTGTTGATAGCTAAAATTACGGGTAAAGCTGAGCTCCTGATAGCGGTAGAGACAGCCATCAGCGAGAAAGAGCCGGCGGTTTCCCTCGAGTGGATGGATAGATGGTGGGGTGGGCGGAGGATCCAAGTCACCCCGGATCCTCTCAATCTCTTCGCTGATTTTGGTAGTTGGGAGGGGTGGATCGGAATCACTCTGCTTATTTTGAACCTTTTGAAAAAATTGGTGCAACTGACCAAAATGAGACGAAGACGCAGAGTGCCATCATTAATCCCGGTCGGAAGCGCCGGACTCCATTATCGATGGGGTCGAGTTTGCTCATTTGATTCGTCGGATGGCAGAGTTTGCGGAATAGCAGAAGATGATGAGAGTCAGAAGCGCCTGACTAGTGACAAGAATGATTAAAGCCCAAAAATCCAGTCCAAAAATCTGGCTGAAGGAAAATCGAGCGGAACCCAGTTGATCAAAAACTGAGGTGGCGTGTCGAGTGGAGGCGAAGAGACTACTCCAAAAATTCCCTTGTTCGATTAAGGTGAAGCCGGAGTAGTCTATCTCATTCAAATCAAGACTGTGGAAGGGATGGGTAAGGCGCGCGTCGTTCGCTTCTCCAGCAAAGCCAGTGGCGTATTTACTGAGAAGAACATGGGGAAGGAGAACGATAGGCATCATGGTAACGGCGCCCCGCTCGGAGCGGGCTAGGGTCGACAGTAAAAGACCGATCATGGTTCCCGAGAAGCAGACTATTCCTAGTACGAAAAAGTGCGAAATGAAGTCACGAGCGTCGAACCAGTCCGAAGATTCCACTGCGTTTGGGTCGATGTTAAAAAGCGAAACAAAGAACCAAGTTGAGACGCAAAGAAGGAGAGTACTAAAAAGCACCATTAAGGTAGCAAAGGCGGATTTGGCATAAAAAAAGGAGAATTTCCCAAGTCCACTGAGTTCATCAATCGCGTAAAGCGCACGGGTTGAAATTATTTCCCGGATCGTTAGCGACATTCCAATCCATAGAGCTGCGATCGAAAGGAAGAAGTTAATGAAGCGAGGGCTGTTATTTCCGTGAAGTGATTGCGCGAATACGATCAGCCCGGCCAGGAAAATGGGTAGGATGATGGTGACGCCCGCGGCTCCGTAGTCACGGAAAGACTGGCGGGCAGAGCGTCGGAATATCACTCCGAAGTGATGGAGGTTCCACCAATCACGACTGGCCTCATTAGAGTCGATATAGTCAAAAGATTTGATTGGTGTAATTGAGGTGCTTTTTTCAAATAGATCTGCTTCAGCAGTGGTGGTAAGCCACGTTGGGACATCTTGGTAATCCGCTCTCAGTCTTCCCCCTTTCTCCATTACGAGGACACGATCGCAAACTGCAAGTGTTCCGGGTAGATGGCTGGTGACCACGATGGTTAGTTTGTGGCGATCACAAAGCCCCCGTAAAAGCTGCATTACTTCGTAGGCTACCGGTAGGTCAAGGCCACTTGTGGGTTCATCGAGTAGAAGAATGCGAGGGCCGGAGCAAAGGGCCCGAGCCAGAGAGAGACGGCGCCTTTCTCCGCCGGAAAGTTGCGAAACAGTCTTTCCAAGAAAATCCTTTGAAAGGTTAACAGATTCTAGAATTGAAAGAGGACTGGCATCGTGACCGGAGAAGATCAGTGCTTCTTCAAGGACCTCGCCGACTTTGGCGTAATCCGGGAAAAGATCTTGTTGAGGAACATAGGATAGAATTTCAAGAAGAGACTGGTGATTGGCTCCAGAAATCCGGGTGGCCTCGGTTCCTGCAATGATGGAAACGATTCCGAGATCTTTATTCTTTTTGCTGGGGGGGCGCAGTCCAAGAGTTCGAAGTAGGGTTGTTTTACCTGCTCCGCTCGGTCCGATGAGCCCGGTCAGCGAACCAGCCTCGAGATGGAGTGAGAGGTGGTCAAGAATCGTAAGGTCATTCTGACGAATCGTGAGCCCCTCAATTTGCAAACCAATTGCGCTCTTAATCATCGCTCTGTTTTCTCGCCAGTAATTTCTTTGCGGGCTTCGGTAGGGTCTTTGGTAGCGTAACCTTTTATAATGATACGGTAGCTGGGTTTAGTTTTAAAATTTTTCTCAAAGAGAACGTGGTCAGTACTCTTTCTTTCGAGCGAGACTTCTCCGGTTAGGTTGCCTTCGACAATGCTGTGAGTCTTCAAGTTATAATAAAGGGAGCCGCGCGCGGCCCAAGTTCCGAGCACTTGGTTTTTGTCGGTGGAGCCGGAAAAGACAACCTTACCTTTCACGATTTTTAGGCGTGTTTCATCACCGTAGGTTGAATCGCGCTTCAAGGTCAGGGTGCCGCTGACATCAAGATCGTTACTGGGCGCCAGCAGGTGGGCGATGGTCTTGACATCAACATCCCATTCATCTGGACCATTGGGATCAGTATCAGGAAGAAGGTAAGCTTCACTGTAGACTGAAAAGTTTTTAACCCGATCTTCCCTCTCTTTAGAAAGGGTGGCCTTAGTTTGAAAATCAACGAGCCCCTCACCGGCTTCGTAGGTGTATTCAGCTGTAAGACCTTCATAGGCTTCAAGGGGTTGGAGCTTAGCCTCGAGGAGGTGTTCTTCGAGGCCTTGCCCGGTCATGCCTTTAACGGCAAAATTAATCCGCGAGAGAACTTTTTGGCGATTGATGTCGCTTTTCAACCATTCCGCGGCGCGATCAGTGGCGATGTCGATTGCGATACCTTCCGGGCCGGGAAGTAAGATTTTTCGCGCTCCTCTGCCTAGAATGCCGACCGCCGGTGGGAGATGGAGATCCACGTCATCAAGAGCCAGTTTGACTTCAAGGTCGCGGGCTGTGAGAATTTCCAAGCCGACCACGACTTCGGTATGATCCTTGGTAACGGATTTTACTTCGCGAACAAAATCGGTCTCGCCTTCGTGAATGAGGGTGATTTTCTTCCCGACACCCCAATTTCTATCTTCGACTTGTCCCTGAACTGTTGAGCTGACTATTGTCCGATAAAACATGCCTTCCTCAAAACGGGAGAGCTGCTCTGCGGTGAGGACGTTTTTAATAGGGTTATCATTACGAAAAATAAAAAAGATCGCGATAGCTAGCGCGAAAACAAGGAGTGCGATGGTAGAAAGGAGTTTCGTTTTTGAAGACATGACTTTGTGAGTATGTATAGCAGGCAGACAAATGGCCTGTTACAAAAAAGAGAAAATTTGCAATGGGGGATATCTTGCCATTTCGGGGCGTTTATGGATATTGAAAAAGTGATCAGTTTGAGTGGCCAACGTCCTTTTGCCCATGGGAATCATCGTGAGGTTTATCTCCATCCCGAGAAAAATGACCGGTGTCTCAAGTTGATGACCGAGGAATGGCATAAATGTGATCGATGGAAGAGGGCAAATTTGGTGGCGCGATTCTTACGTCCAAAGTGGTATTATCATGAGAATGAGGGAGAGTTACACTTTTCGCAGGTCTTGTCTCGTCGAGTGGGGCCTCCTGCTTGGGACTTCGTGGCTCATGCCTATGAAATGGTCGATTCAGATTTGGGGCCAGTGCTGGAAGTGGATCTTATCACAGACTTCGACGGAAAGGTTTCTCTCTCGCTCAAAGAATATGTGTGGCACCATGGGCTAACTCCCGAGTGTGAAGCAGCATTAGAAAAATTTTGGCAACAGCTCGACAAGCATTGGGTATTTGTAGAAGCGCGACCTGACAATCTTTCCGTGCAGGTAAAAGTGGATGGAAGATGCCAAATCTTCGCCATCGATGGTTATGCCTTTGGCCAGTTGATTCCATTGGCAAAATGGTTCCGAGGGGAGCAAAAAAGGGTTTTTCGAAAACGGCGGAGGAAACAAGATCGCGTATTGAACGAAATTCTGGGGAAACGAGAGTCTGGGGAATCTTTGAAAAGCCAAGGTATCCAAAGAAAGGATTGAGCGGATCCCGCCAATTTCTACTGGCGATTGAGAATGTAGATGGGATCGCCTAGCTGGTTTCGTTGGTATTGGGTAACTTGACCACTGCGAATGAGGGCCTGGAGGTGGGAATTCGGGTTTGCGGTAGGGTCGAACTTGCCGGCTGATTGTTTAAGGTAGGAGACTAGTCTTGGGGCCTCGTCGATCTCGGGGACTGGGCAGCCGGTAGTGCAGGGAATACGGCCTATTTTTCGCTGGGCGTGGCGCTGGTAAAGCATTTCGCTAGCATTGGGATTGTAAGAGTGAATGACGACGCCGTTTGGAACATAGCCCCGCAGCGAGGGGTCTGAATGGGTCGGGGGATAAAGAATCTCGGCATAGATCCCACTCACCCCCCTTTTTGAGTCACCGGTTTGAATGGAAGAATCTGCATTTTTAGCAATTCGCACACCGCCCATAGTAAAGAAACCAGGGGGAGTTTGGGCATGTGCAATACCAAGGCCGCGTTTACCGGTCCCACAGCGAATGGTTTCGTAGGTTTCACCAGTTTCCAAAGAGACAACATTCATCCGCTGGGTAGCCGGATCAACCACGTAGATCCATTTTGGATCGTAGTTTGGATAACCGACTTTTCTTTGAGCCAAGATAGTGGATTTGATGGTAGGCCACTCGATAAGAATGGCTTGTTTAGTGGATAGCTTTGGAGCTCTACTGGTAGAGCATGATTGTAGAACCAGAAGGCTGGCGAGTAAGAAAAGTCCTTTGGCTAAAACTGTCATACTGAGATTAAGGCACGTGGAGCCCCCGCTTCAAGGAGTGGGGTGAGCCATTGTAATAGCTTAAAATTATTCATCATCGTAGAGATCTTTCTAAATATGTCGGATATTATGGAAGGGCATCAAGATCTGCTTTAATCGTAATTTTTGGATTTGGGGAGGGGTTTTCCACTAGGGTGGTGCCTTGGTTAAGAAGCTGAAGAGCAGAAACCTCATCGGTGATTTGGGTATCGCCGGAGGAGACGCTCTGGTAAGCTTTGTGGATGAGGTCTCTCGAAAAAATCTGGGGTGTTTCCATAACCCAAAGGTTGTCCCGAGAGACTGATTCCGAGGTGATACCTTCCGGAGTAGCCCGCTTCAATGTTTCGGTAACCCGCCGTGCGAGGCTCGCGGCCTTGGTTGCTTCAGCGGCGGCGAAGGTAGCACGAATTGACTCTGGTGAAACAAGGGGGCGGGCACCATCGTGAATCGCAACGTGACTAATTTCGTTTCTTAGAGCCATAAGGCCGGCGGCTACGGAGTCGGACCGTTCCCTGCCTCCATTAACTCGGTTGAGTTTTGGGCCAAGGTCGGCAAGCCAAGCAAAACGATCGGGTGGAGTGACAACTATGACTTGGGAGATTTCTTCGAGGGAAGAAAAGGCGTGAACACTATGCCAAAGAATCGTCTTACCCCTCCACTGGGCGGCGAGCTTGTCAAAGCCCATGCGTTGTGAGGATCCAGAAGCGACGATTATAGCGGCGAAGCTCATTGAGTTGAGGTGTGATTTCAGCTCGGATCGCTTGGTGTTATTGGCCCATCTCCCGAACTTAGTTACTCGGCCTTCAGGAAAGGTGCTTCATTACCTCTTGGGAGAGGGTCTTGCCGTCGACGCGCCCGGCGGTCTTCGCTTGCACGATACCCATGACTTTTCCCATGTCGGCACGGCTGCTAGCCCCCGTTTCTGCGACGGCTGCGGCCACAATTGCTGAAACTTCCTCAGAGCTCATGGCGGCGGGGAGGTATTTTTCGAGGACTACGATTTCCGCTTTTTCTTTTTCGGCGAGCTCGGAGCGCCCGGCATTTTCAAATTGCTCGATTGAATCGTTACGCTGTTTGATTTGTTTCCGGACGATGACAAGGGCATCGGCTTGTTCGATGACGTTATCTTTGTTGCCGGATTCGATGGCGGCGTTTGTGAGCGCGGTTTTGAGAGCGCGAAGAGTGGTGAGAGCCACCGAGTCTTTGGCTTTCATTGCGATCTTAAGGTCGTCCATCACGTTTTCTGCAAAAGTGCTCATAGGGATGTTCTGGCCGGAATCTTGCTCAGGTGCAAGCACGGGTCTTGCGAGAGTGCAGGATTATGATACGGATCGGTTGTGAAGAATGAGGGCATCGGAGGATATCTCTATCTGGCATTTATCGGCCTAGCGCTGGCTGTGATGGGCGGCTTTTTTGTTTTTGTTCTGGGTCGTGGATACATCCGGGCGAAAGAAACACAGGAATGGCCCAGTTATCCTGCTGTCGTGGTTGTTTCCGAGCTAGAGGATCGCCAGATTGGAAAGGCTAAGGAATATCGCCATAAGTTGGTTTATGAATATCGGGTCGATGGGAAGTTTTACCGGGGAGAGAGGCTAAAACGCCGGGAAAACCCGTATTTGAAGAAAAAAAATAAAATAGAGCCCTCCGTTGAGAAGTTTCCGGTGGGAAGCAAGTTGGCAGCTTTCGTAAATCCTAATGATCCAACGGAGGTCCTTATCGAGCACGAAACGAAGGCTCCGGGATATTCAATATGGTTCCCGGCCCTTTTTCTTTTGGGAGGTTTGGTGGTTTTCTTTCGGGCGCTTTTAAAATTGCGTCATCGGGGTGGTGCCTGAAGTCATGATCGAGCATGAGGCAAAAAAACGGGCAATTCCTTCATTTTAAAAAATGACCAAAAAACCTCCCACGCAGGGCGAGGACTCACCTTAATATTTAAGAAAAGTTAACAACCTAGTTGTCAGTGTTCAAAATTTGGGTATATTATAAGGATGAAATTTATCGCAGTCTTCATGATTGCTTTAGTTCCTTTGAAAGGAATTGAGATCAAGGTTGATTACCGATACGATAGCCAGGGTTTTTTTGATAATCCTGATGCGAAGGTTGTCATCGAGGCTGCCGCCGCCCGGTGGAGCCGGATCGTGAACCAAACTCTTCTTCCCGTTGATATGAAGGATGAGGAGCTAGTTGATGGGCGATTTGAAATTATTCATCCGGGGACGGGTAAAAATTATGTGCTGAGTGCGGCTGCCAGTAAGGCGAGTGATTTTTATTTCAAGGTGGGTCAACCCGCTGCTGATGAGTATCTTGGAGGGTTTTCACTAGATGAAAATGTTTGGGTTCTATATGTTGGAGCTCGAAAGCTGGATGGCGCGGGCCGCGGAGCTCCGATTGGCGGAGCTCGAAATTTAGCCTCGGTTTACGCTGATCCGGAAAGTTTTCTTAATCGCGGTTTTAATCTTGGCGTGAGCTCACTTACCGTAATTGGTGGAACTATTTCATTTGATTTGGATCGGAATTGGAGTTTTGGATTTTTGCAGCCAGATGGTGGCACGTCTTTGGATTTTTATAGCATTGCGGTGCACGAAATCGGCCATTGCTTAGGGTTAAATGCCCGGTCGGTTGCAGAGTTCCGTGATTTGATCGTGGAGGATCGGTTTGTGGGTGAAAATTCAGTGGCGGCTCTTGAAGCTGATACTGGTGGGGAGGTAGGTGGGCTCGAGATCGTCAAATCGTCGTCGCAAGATTATCATTGGAGGGATGGTGAATATCATTCAAAGATCTTTCCTTTTGGAACACCCTTATACTTTGGAACAGTGGGTGCGGGCAATTTGCAGGATCTTCTCATGGAGCCCGTTTTTAATGTGGGTGGGGATATCACACGGCTTGAAATTACAAATGTAGACGCCGCGGCTCTCAAGGATATCGGCTGGAGTGTGATCTCCGAAGATCCTCCTCGGGGTCCCGATTTAGACCTCGAAATCGGGACCAGCAACAATGGGGGGCTATCAATTCGGCTCATGTCCGAAGTCGGCGCAATATACACTGTCCAGACTTCACCGGATGGTTGTAGTTGGGTCAGTGTGATACCATCTTTTGTCGGAGATGGGGGGCTGCTCTCTTGGTCGGATGGGCAAGAAGGAACCCACGATCCCTTCGGTCCGGCCTCTTCTTTGGCTCATAAGTATTATCGCGTCATCAAAGATTAATTCGCGATTGTGAAGCCTCGGCAATTTGCGAGTTCGTCAATGTCCCAAATGCGGTGTTCTTTAATCAGCCCGGCGAGTTCGGATTCTTCGACGATCTCGGTAATAAATTCGTTTACTTCCTCCTCGTCTCCCATCACTTCAAGTTCAACCGTTCCATCTTCCCGGTTTCGAACTGAACCAACGATATCGAATCCAAGGGCAAGCTGTTTGGTGGTGTAACGAAATCCCACCCCTTGAACTCGGCCGCTGAAACTGATCCGTTTGGCCGAATTCATTTCTTCGGCGAGTTGGTAAAAGTTAAGACTGTATCTGACACTGTCACTTCGGTCTTACGCGGTGCTTGCGCCTCGTGAAAGTGTGGGATCATTGAGCGTTCCACCTCTGCCTTGAGGCTTTCGGCCGATTTTTCATCTGCTAACGCGATCTTCCAAGTGAGAGTGAATTGCTTGTCTGGGCGACGGCGCAACTGGTAACGATCCCCACGCCATTGCTCTGCCAGTAATCCGGATTCGTCCATGCCAGCAAAGGGCTCAAGCCATAATCGGAGACCTAGTTCTCCAATTGTATTCTCGTATATGATCTCTGGTCCGGAATTTGGAAAAGAGATCTCAACTGCTCCACGCTCTTTTTGATTCGGGTGCAGAACTGCGGAGGTAGTGGTCGGGGGATTCTGGAACATCGTGGCCCACGCTTCACGGGAATCGATAAAAAAATAGCGAGAGAAATCGGCACCCTCAATGAATGGAAAGTTACAAAACCCTTGAAGTGCCGGCTCAAGGTCGTTGAGGAGTTGCTCCCGGGCGGGTTCTGGTTCATTCCAACCAGCTTCATTTACGGCGGTGTTCCGACGAAGAAATCTCGCTTGCTGAGCTGCGGCGGAACCTGTGTGGACAGCTTCCCAGGCTTGCCATTCATCGCGCGAGCCCCATTCTTTTTTGGGATGGTTTTGGTAGGCTAGAAGTTGGCCAAGAAGGCGAACCAAAACTGAACGATCAGGAACGCTCATGGCATCGAAGTTTTCCGAAAGGAGAATTTGCTGTTCACTGAGATCGCAGATCCCTTTGACTCCACTGCTGTTGACAAAGAGGAGCTGGGTGAAGAGTCGTTGATTCGGAGGAAGGAGCCCAAGGAGCTCCCAGGCAAGTCCTTCATTTTCTAGGTCAACTTCGCCATGGATGAGGCGGAGGTTTGCGTGGGCGGCGTCCCTGATTTTGGTGGGGGAGGCTAAGCGAACATTGGGGGCTTCCAGAAAGACCATATCATAGTCTTTCTCGACCCAAGAGATAATCTCGTCGGGGACTGGGAAAGGGCCATTAGATAGCATGGAGCGGACTTGAGCGAGCTCGTCTTCAAGAGTGTCGACACGCTGCAGCAATTCAAAGTTTTCAGCACGCAAGGTCGCGGCGCTATCGTTGTCTAATGGGAGTAGACTCGATTTTTTCCAATAGTCCCCGTAGAGCCAGCCGCCTGCGGTCAACCCCAAGATGGTCAGGATTTGAAAAACTCGTTCAGGACTCATTGAGCCTTTTTCTTGTTTTCTTCGTCGAAGGGGCTGTTGGGGCGCGTAGAATTATGGGGGTCGAAATCCTCTTCCTCACCATAAAGATCGAGTGGCTTATTGGTTTTCTTAAAGGTCTCACGCGCTGTTTTCCCTGCCTTTGGGACAAGTGAAATAGCCTTACTTTGATTTCCTTCAGAGTCATAAAAATAGTAGACTCGGCGAATGGGCATTTCCTTGCGCTGGCCGTTTTTGTCGAGAGTAGGGAAGAAATGCTTTACCCTCGCGTCAAACATCTGCTCAGCTACAAGTTGACCGCTTTCGTTGTCGTAACCGTACTGCACCCGGTAAATGAGGACGCCTTGACCATCATGAATCTGCCCATACCTGAGGAACCCCTTGGTATCTCGGGTGTAGGTGGCCTTCATTTTGACTTCACCATTTTCGTTCTTGGTTGTTTTAACAAGTCGCCGGTCGTCAGGTGAGCGTTCGAAGACAACGTATGATCCATCCTGATCATTCTTTTTGATGCGAACGTGCGGCCCCTTGGATTCCCAAAGATCTTCGTCTGAAAAGCCCGACCCTGCTGCGAATAAGGAGGCTATGATGAAGTAGGTTACTTTTTTCATTGAGATGATAGTGGTGTAGGCAAGATTATGCCGAAACCGATGACCGAGTGCAACCCTGCAGAAGATGAGTCGCAAAGCTCCCGGATTTTGTGGAAGGCTGGCAAATTCAGTTGGGATCTGGATGACACGGCGCTGGTCATGGCGATACTCAACGTGACCCCAGATTCATTTTCGGACGGAGGTTTGCACCTTGACCTAGGTGACACTGTAGCTGCGGCACGCCGTTTTATCGAGGAAGGCGCTGATATTTTGGATGTTGGCGGTGAATCTACCCGCCCTGGTGCGGCTGAAGTGTGCTTGGGTGATGAAATTTCGCGAGTGATTCCAGTGATCAAAAAGTTGGTTTCGAATGAAGCGGTGGCGGTGTCTATCGATACTTGTAAGGCGGAAGTTGCGGCGGCTGGTTTGGCGGCCGGGGCGGCGATCGTGAATGATGTGACGGGGCTGCAAGATTCCGCCATGATTGACGTTTGTGTTGGTTCAGATTGTGGTATCGTAGTGATGCATATGCAGGGGGATCCACGCACGATGCAAAAATCGCCAACTTATGATGATGTGGTTTCTGAGATCGGAGACTTTTTTGAGGAGCGATTCGAAACTTTGGTGTCCGCTGGAATTGAGTCCGAGAGGATCGTGTTTGACCCTGGTATTGGGTTTGGAAAATCCCTAAGGCACAATCTAGAATTGCTAAACCGTGTGGAAGATTATCGAGTTCATGATCGCCCAATTCTCATGGGGCTCTCGCGTAAGTCCCTCATTGGGCAGTTGCTTGGTGATTCAGCAATGACACGCCGGGAGTCTCCGACCCAGGCGCTGACTTCTTTCACCCGCCAGCGAGGAGCCATGATCCATCGGGTCCATCAAGTTAGGGAGGCGGTGCAAGTTTTGAGAATGACTGAGGCGGTCTTGGAAAGTTGATTGGGAGCCAGTCCCAAGGATCAAGTGAGGATCATTCTTTCGCATGGAACCGAGTGTTATTTTGGCAAAATGAAAGGGATGGCAGAAGCGATCAAGGTGGGTGAATCTGAAATTAGCTCTGGTATCTTGGTTGGAAGTAAGGATGGAAAGCTCTCACTCAATCCGGCGATGCAACGTCACCCAAAATCTCCCTTCAAACCTTAAATGGTGCCCGTCGTGGGTAGGTTTTCAGTGAAATGGATGATTGCCATGTAGTGTGCGGGTGGCAGGATTTGGCCATGCGATTTTTGAGCACCGCTGTTGTCCTATCACTCATGCATGCCGGTATTCTTCTAGCGGCACCGGTTATTCCGGGTCTTAACGGAAACCATCCGCTTGATGAGGCTAAAACGGGGCATCTCCTGATTGAGGAATTACGTTGTGCAGCCTGTCACGAGGTGCCTGTCGCAACCACCATGAAATTGGCGCCTGACTTGAGTGAAGCGGGTTCAAGGTTGGATCTTGATTATCTAAAGCGCTATCTGGAGGATCCCCACAAGGTTCATCCTGGCACAACTATGCCAGATGTTTTGGGTGGTTTGCCAGACGCTGAAAAGGCGAAGGTGAGTGAGTCGATCAGTCATTATTTGATGTCATTGACATCCGAGGAGGTGCAGGTCAAAGCGATGACCGGTGATGCCAAGTTGGGGCACGAGATTTTTCACGAAATCGGGTGTATTTCCTGCCATGTTCCCCAGAGAAAAAATTCTAAAAGGGGGAAATCGTTAGGACATATCGGTGGGAAATACCAGCAGGGAGCGTTGGCTAGATTCCTCCTTGACCCCCTTAAAGTTCGGCCATCAGGTCGGATGCCAAACATGAATCTTTCGTCCTCCGAGGCGAGCGCGTTAGAGGCATTCTTGGGAGGGAAGGCCGGAAAGCCGGCGAAGCCGGATGCCAAGTTGGTTGCGCTGGGTAAGGCAAATTTCGAAAAGTATGATTGTGTGGCTTGTCACACAATGGGGAATGCTGAGGCCGCCAAGGGGCCGAAGTTGCAGAATTTCGATCTAAAGAGGGGATGTTTTACCAGTAAAGGTGCAAATTATCAGTTGTCTGATGATCAGGCTAAGGCGATCGCTTTGGCCTTGGAGAAGCCGGTGTTTTTTTCGGACGAAGCTCGGATCGAAATGAAGCTGACTCAGCTGAACTGTATCGCATGCCATACTCGTGATGATTTTGGTGGAGTAGCAGAAGAAATTGATGAGTTTTTCCATACTACTGAAGAGGCCCTTGGTGATGCCGCCCGGATCCCACCACCGCTGACGAAGATCGGTGGTAAATTAAAACCAGAGTGGTTGAATAAAGTTCTTTATGACGGTCTCTCGGTGCGGCCTTACATGAAGACACGGATGCCGCAGTTTGGTCGGACGGCATTAGAAGGATTGCCGGAGGTTTTGGCGAAGATAGATAAATTGCCACAGGTGGACTTGCCTCCACCAAATCGCCAAGAACAACCCATGGTTAGGAATGGCGGGCATTTATTGCTTGGAACGGATGGCCTGAATTGTATTTCCTGCCATAACTACAACGGGAAAGAATCACCGGGGATGAAGGGTTACGATTTGATCCTGACTTACCAACGATTGCAGCCGGGTTGGTTTTACGAGTTCATGAAAAATCCGGCGAAGCATCGTCCTGGAATCATTATGCCGAACTACTGGCCGGACGGAAAAGCAGTGCAGACTGAGATCATGGGAGGTGATACCCATGAGCAGTTAAGGTCACTTTGGCATCAATTTTCGCTCGGAAGATCAGCACGTGATCCAAAAGGATTACAATCGAAGCCGAACAAGCTTGAGGTCAATGACAAGGTGAGGATTTATCGGGGCCGGAGTCGAGTGGCAGGGTTTCGCGGACTTGCTGTGGGTTTCCCAGGCGGCTTGAACTATGCCTTTAATTTGGAGAACGGAGCCTTGTCCGCAATTTGGAAGGGCGAGTATCTCACGGCTAATTGGCGGTCGCAGGGAGCGGGTGATTTTAATCCCTCGGAGCGACCGATTCAGCTAGCGCAGGATGTCGCTTTTTTGCGGCCGAAAGATAGCGGCTTAAAGTGGCCTCTGAAGCCGGTGATGACGAAGGAGAACCCGGTAAATCCAGACCCTCTTTATCCTAAAAATCTAGGATATGCTTTTCGGGGTTATGCCCTGGGGAAAAATGGGAATCCGACCCTTCGTTATCTGTGTGGAGAGATCGCAATCGAAGATCGCTTTGAAGTGAAGAGCGAGAAGATCCTTAAAAGGAGTTTTGATTTTGATGCCAAAAAATCAGGCGTGCTTCACTTCCGAGCACTTACAGGTCAGATTATAAGCGAATCTGGCGGAGTTTTTAAGACAGCTGATCTGAGACTGACACTTGGAAGTGAAGTCGAGACGGTTTTGCGATCTATCGGTGTCGATGGTGAGCAGGAGTTACTCATGAAAATTCCACTCGGGCCTGAGAAAAATACTTATTCAATTGATTATGAAATTCTTCGCTAAAGTGACAATGATGGCGGCGCTTCTGATGGCGTCGATGACAGCCGAAGAGGTGGGCGATCGGTGGGGCACAGCGGATCGGGAGCGTGAATTTTATCCGGTGGTACAAGTTCCGATTCCAGAGGATCTCGTGATTGAGGCGGGTGCCTTTGAGCAATTGCCGGATGGCCGAATCGCAATTGGAACGCGCCGGGGCGATATCTTCTTTGTATCGGGCATCGATGACGAGCGGCCGGAGCCTAAGTATGAGATTTTCGCAACCGGGCTTGATGAGATTTTTGGCCTGTCATGGAAAGATGATGCGCTCTACGTGACTCACAGCGCAGAGTTAACTAAGGTTTCGGACACGGACGGAGATGGTAAAGCTGATCTTTTTGAGGTGATTTCGGATGCTTGGGGTTATGCTAATTATCACGAGTATGCCTTTGGGTCGAAGTTTGATCAGGAGGGGAATCTCTACGTTGCATTGGGCTTATCGGCATCTTACCACTCTCGAGCGCTTTTCCGTGGTTGGGGGTTCAAAATTACCCCTGAAGGGAAAAGTATCCCTATCGCAAGTGGAATGCGGAGTCCGGGCGGGATTGGATTTAATAAAGAAGGGGCGGTCTTCTATATCGAGAGTCAGGGGCCATGGAATTCCTCGTGTAGTTTAAAGTTTGTCAAGGAGGGCGGGTTTATGGGGCACCCGGCAAGTTACAATTGGTATCAATATGCACAAGGCTTGGAGGAACCGGTGACCCCGGAGTCGGGTTCAAGTATTTTGGTTGAGAAGGAAAAGGTTGCCGAGTTGGTCCCTTACGCGGTGATCTTTCCCTATATTCGTATGGGGCGTTCAATCACCGGATTCGTGCTAGATAAGACTAAGGGGAAGTTTGGTCCATTTGAAGATCAAATCTTTCTTGGAGACTACACTCAGTCTCTCATTATGCGTGCGACCACTGAGCAAGTAAATGGAGTTTGGCAGGGTGCGTGTTATCCGTTTCGTGAAGAGCTCTCGACTGGAATTTTAAACGTTCAGTTTACTCCGGAGGGGAGGTTGTTGGCTGGCGGAACAAATCGTGGTTGGCCTGTGCGTGGATTGAAGCCTTTCGCTTTAGAGCGCCTTGAGTGGTCTGGTAAGATGCCTTTTGAGATAGAGGAAGTAACAATCACTCCGAAAGGTTTCAAGTTGGAATTCACCAAGAAGGTCGGAACGAAGTCAGCAGGCGATCCGACGACTTTTGTAGTGAAGACTTTCACTCATAAATACCACCAGGGCTATGGTGGACCGGAGATTAATCAGACCGAGCCAGGGGTGAAATTAGCAAATGTGGCAAACGATGGGATGTCTGTGGTTATTGAATTAGAAGCTCTTAAAAAGGGACATGTCCACGAATTCGACCTTGGGGCCTTGCGTTCAAGTGACGGAGATGAATTACTTCACCGTCATGCCTACTATACCGTGAACGAGATCCCTGAAAAATAGACCGGGAGATGATGCTTCGCAAATGACGTTTCTTAAATAAGAAGCTGAGACCGTAGATGTAATTTGCTTCGATGGCACCAAAATTACCGAAGTTTCAAATATGGTGACCATGAAAGTCAGACTCGTTTGAAAAAGCCAGAGGAGTGGTTCAGGCAATTGGTGGTGGCAGTTCACTGGTCTATAAGACCAGAGTGGCCTGCGATGGCTCCTAACGGAGATGCGTAAGATGGTGATCTTGAAAATACGATTCAAAATTGGAGGTTAAAAGCGAAGTCGCTTGCCTGTTAGAAGGGTCTGAGGAGAATTGGGGGTATGGAAAAAAGGCGACTAGGAACAAGCGGAATTGTAGTCAGTGAAATTTGCATGGGGACCATGACTTTCGGAACGCAGGCTGACAAGGAAGAGAGTTTCCGGATTATGGATGAATCTATTGAATCTGGAATCGACTTTTTTGATACCGCGGAAGTCTATCCAGTGCCTCCAACGGCGGAGTTGGCTGGTCTAAGCGAAAAATGGATCGGGGAATGGTTGAAGTCGAAGCCTCGTGAGTCGGTGATTTTGGCGACAAAAGTGGCGGGAGCGGCTCATGGCTGGTTTTGTCCGCCGATTCGTCATGGGAAAGCGGCTCTCGATCGTGTTCATTTGCGAAGAGCTTTAGAGGGAAGTTTGAGCCGTCTGGGGACGGACTACCTTGACCTATATCAGATTCACTGGCCAGATCACGGGATGAGGGCGGCGGATACTCTCGAGGTCCTTGATGAATTCGTAAAAGAGGGGAAGGTGCGAGCAATTGGGCTGAGTAACGATGATTCTTATGGAGTCATGAAGAGCCTGTGGACAAGTGATCTGGGAGGGATGACTCGTATTGATACGATACAAAATAATTTTTCACTGAACAACCGTCGGGACGAGCATGAGTTAGCTGAATGTTTGCGGAGAGAAAATGTGAGCCTTTTGCCTTATAGCCCATTAGCTGGTGGAGTTTTGACGGGGAAATATAATAACGGGGTTCCCGATGGTGCGCGCTTTTCCGAATACCTAACAACTGGGGGAGCGCGTCAACGGGCCATGGCGACGCGTTTTGTGAACGATCGGACAATTGCTTCGACGAAGCGTTTTGGCGAAATCGCAAAGGAGCTCGATCTCGATGTGACGACCCTAGCGACAGCTTGGAGCAAACAGCATGATTTTGTGGCGGCAACGATTGTGGGTGTGCGTGCGGCTGCGCAGATGGATCCCATTCTTAAAGCGGCGGGTTTGCAATTGGACGAAAAAACGCTTACCTTGATCGACGAAGTGAGCAATGAAATTAGGTATCCGATGGGATAGCTGATGAAGCCAGATTCACTAAGGAGAACAATCTTGAAAATTTTACTAGTAGTATAACTTTCTCTAGAGCTCGCTCCTTTAACGGCTTTTGAAGAATTATGGTGAAAGGTGAGCGAAGACGATGTCAGTTAACGACTAACTAGTAATTTGAGCTGTGTAATGAAATTTACGACGATTATAGATGATTGAACACTCAGTTTATAACAGGTGGGCGGAGCGTCCATTTGGCAGGGTTTCCCAGAAAATGCTTGGAGAGAATTTTAGAGTTTTCACGAAGTTTAGATACTGGTCTTTGGTCTTCTGTTTTCTGTTGGGCACTCCGGTAGCGAAGTCGCAGATGCTCGTCATTTCGGAGTTTATGGCGTCAAATCAGTCAGGTTTGCGTGACGAGGATGGTGATGACGAGGATTGGATAGAGATTTACAATCCGGGTAATTCATCTGTTGATCTTGCAGGCTGGCATCTCACCGACGATCGCAACGATCTTGCCAAGTGGGCTTTTCCTGAATTGGTATTGGGGCCTTCGCAAAGCCTTGTGGTTTTTGCTTCGGATAAAAACCGCAAGGTTTCAGGCGCTGAGCTTCATACCAATTTCAAGCTTTCAACTTCCGGAGAATATCTGGGAATCATCCGGCCGGATGGCGTGACGGTGGAGCAAGATTATGGTCTAGCTTATCCAATCCAAGTGACGAATGTTTCATATGGTCTCAAGCAGCAGGTTTTAACTGAAACCTTGGCTCCCTTAGGGTCCGATGCAACTTATCTAGTGCCATCCAACAGTGATTATGATGTTCAGGATGGTGCGAATTTGGCTTCTTGGATTGGAACAAATTTTGATGATTCATTATGGATCTCTGGAGCAACTCCTCACGGTTTTGGACAAACGAATAATGACCAATATTATGATGTTATTGCAACCGACCTCCGCGAGGAGCTTTATACGAAGAAGACGACTGTTTATATAAGAATCCCTTTTCGGGTGGAGGATCCGAGCGCTTTTTCCAATCTGGTTTTAAGGATAAATTACGATGATGGATTTGTGGCCTACTTGAATGGTAATCCCGATTCTGTGGCTGAGTCCAATAGCCCCTCCTCGAGTGTCTTGGATTACGCATCATCTGCGACGGCCTCAAATAGTGATTCCGATGCTTTGGCTGGTGAGGACTTTGTGATTAACACGACGCTATTGAATGTGGGAGAAAATGTCCTCTGTATCCATGGGCTAAACCGGAGTCTCAGCAGTTCGGATGCCCTTTTTGGCGCTGAGCTCTTGAGCTCTCGTGTCACTGGCTCCTTGGAGGAAGCTTATTTTTCAAGGCCAACACCTGATGAGGCAAATTCGGCGGGTGAATCAGAGCTGGGCCCGATTATTCGGATGGTGGCTGATGATTTAGCTCCAATCGATCCGGCAGCAGGTGGGTTGGTCATTGAGAGTGAGATCGTCGGGACGCTTAATCCTATTGCCTCAGTTACGCTGTCCTGGCGAATTATGTATGATTCGGAAGTAAATCTCTCGATGGTTGACGATGGCACTGGCTCCGATACTTTGGCGGGTGATAGAATTTATACGGCGCTCATTCCTGTAAATGATCTTTTACCTGGTCAGATGCTGCGCTGGAAGGTGACGGCAACGGATTCTAAAAACTCCGATACGGTAGCTCCTCCCTACCCTGATTCTCGGGATTCCCCACAATACTTTGGAACGATTGCTAAGGACTCATCGGTCGTGAGTTCTAATTTGCCGGTCCTCCATTGGTTCACCGCGAGTCCCTCAGGTGCTGAAAGAGATAGCGGATCACGGGGTTCGATTTATTATCGGGGCGAGTTTTACGATAACATTCAGGCTGACAAACACGGGCAATCGACTGGTAGTTTTCCGAAGAAGAGTTTCGATTTTGACTTTAATAAGGGAGATCGCTTCCTGCCCTACGATGGAGGAAAGCGTGCCAAGGATATAAACCTAATTACTAATTGGGCGGATAAATCAAAAACTCGTAATACAATTGGATATGAAATCATGCGTATGGCTGGGCATCCGGCTCATTATTCGTTTGCGGTTCGAGTTCAGCAGAACGGACAATTTTTCAGTACGGCAGATCTCGTAGAGGATGGCGATAATCGTTATTTGGAGAGGGTCAATCTTGATGGCGAGGGAGCTCTCTATAAGATGTATAATCGGCTTGATTCCTCAAATAGCGGGGTGAACAAGAAGACTCGTAAGGATGAGAATAATTCAGATTTATCCGCGCTTGTTTCTGGCCTTGGATTGAGCGGCGAAGCGAGGCTTCGATATGGTTATGATCACATGCATATTCCGGGCTTGATCAATTACCTAGCGGCACTGGACATGACCAATAATCGAGATCACGGACATAAGAATTATTACGTTTATCGAGATACGAATAAGACAGGGGAATGGCGGCCTTTAGTGTGGGATATTGATCTGTGCTTAGGACGGAATTGGCGGAGTGGTCCAGCTTACTTTGATGATGTTTTTGGGAATAATAATCTTCGTGCTGGGCCATCGAATCGGATGAAGAAATTGGTTTTTGATGATTCTGTTTTGAACGGAATGTTCCGGCGTAGGGTGCGAACCCTGATGGATCAAATATATGGTTCGCCGGTGGCTCCGGTGGACTATCTTGCGACTCGAGTCAACGAATTGGTAGCTTTGATTGATCCAAATAAGAGTTCTCCAGGATCAGGAGGAGATGATGCCGATCTCGATTACCAAAAGTGGGGTTCTTGGGGGAATAGAAACGCGATACGTCCAGCTGCTGATCGGATTCTAAACGAATATATCCCAACTAAAAGGGCCCAGCTCTATGGGCTGGGGGAGTTGCCTGGAAGACAACCAGCTGCGGCATTGATCAATATTGGGATGGTCGATTTTAATCCGGCAAGCTCCGGAGCTTCAGTTGATCAAAGTGGGGAGTATTTTACTCTAAATAATCCAAACAATTTTGCGGTTGACTGTTCAGGTTGGGAGCTTGCGGGCGGTATTTCTATGATTCTTCCAGCAGGAGTGGTGATTCCTAAGAATGGCACCCTTCATGTTGGTCGGAAAGCAGTTGGGTTTCGAGCGCGTCTAGTCAGTCCCAAAGCTAACGAAAAAAGGTATCTTGTCAGTGGTTATCAAGGTCAACTCTCAGCCCGTGGGGAGGCTATTACTCTGAGTGACGAGATCGGAACGATCATCGACACTTTGACTTTCCCCGGGAATCCGACGCCAGCTCAAATGGCTCTTAGGGTGGCGGAAATTTTGTATGCTCCAAAGGAACCGACTGCTGCGGAGTTAGCGATAATTCCAAATTTAGCGGCCTCAGATTTCGAGTTTATTGAGTTGATTAACACCGGATCAGAAACTTTAAGGATGAGCGGGGTTCAGTTTGTTGATGGTGTCACGATGACTTTTGGTGCCGGGATTGACCTATTGCAAGGCGAGCGGCTCTTGGTTGTGGGCAACCGAGTGGCTTTCGATTTACGGTTTGGATCAGGTTTGCCGGTGGCGGGAGAATTTTCAGGAAGCCTTAATAATGGTGGAGAAACAATTCAGATTATTGATTCGGTTGGGGAGAATATCCTCGAATTTTCTTATGAGGGTGGGTGGTTTCCGATGGCGGATGATCAGGGGCATTCGCTGATTGTTCGCGATCCTTCAGGGACTTCTTTTAAGGATTTTGACTTAGTTCGAAACTGGGGAGTGAGCCAGGAGGTTGGAGGGGATCCTGGGGCTGATTCGGTTGTGGTGGGACTCACTTACCAAGGTTGGAAATATCAAAATTTCACTGATGCGCAATTGGCTGATCCATTGGTTTCTGGCGCTGGTGCTGATCTAGATGGAGATTCGCTTAGTAATCTCTTCGAATATGCGCTGGGATTAGACCCCTTCATCGCAGATGAGCACTTAGGCTATAAGGTTTCGATTCAGGAGATTGAGGGTGTTGATCGACAAATTATGACATACCGGACGCAGGCTAATGCGGTTGACTTGGTGGTGACTGTTGAGGCAGGTAGCGATTTGGTTGAGTGGGCCCAACAAACAGGGCTAGTTGAGTCCCCAATTGATAATGGCGATGGGACAGTAGTTCTGAGGGTCTTTGGTGATACGCTTGTTTCAGACTCCGAGAAAACATTCATGCGCCTCAGGGTTCAGGTAGATTCGTTGAATTAAGTCTTGAGAATTTGTTGCGTGCAACTAATTCTCGCCACCATGAAGCTAGAGGATCGGTTGCTGATGCGAACATTGGGGCGAAAGCCTGAGGGGATGGCTGCGTGTCTCCTTCCTTTTGAAGAAGATGGTTCCATAGCGCGGGATGCGTTTCAGACTGCGATACAGCGAACGGAAGAGGCGGGATTGAAATGTGCCGTGAATATGGATACAGGTTATGCCAATTATCTTTCAAATGACGAACGTGCGAAGGTTTTAGATTGGACACGTGAGGCGCTTGGTGACCATCGACCTTTCGTAGCTGGGGTCTTCGTAGAAGGTTTGGAGGGCGACTTGGTCGATCTTTATCGTAGTGGGGCTGATGCGATTGCTGAGCGTGGGGGGACACCTATTCTTTTTCAGACGACACGTTTCCACGAGTGGGGGAGTGACGAGATTATCGAGCTTTATACCAAAGTTTGCGAACCCTATGAGTCGGTGCTTGGTTTTGAGTTAGGCCAGATGTTTGCGCCTAATGGAATGATTTACAGTGAGGAAGTAATTCGCGGATTGATGGGTATCCCCGCCCTGAAGGGAATCAAGCATTCCTCACTTAGCCGAGATGAGGAGCTGAAGCGCCTTGCTTTACGGGATGAAGTAAGGCCCGATTTTCGAATATACACAGGAAATGATCTTGGGATTGATATGATCGAATACGGCTCTGATTATCTCCTTGGCCTTGCTGCGTTTTGCCCAGAGAAATTTGCCGAGCGGGACAGGTTATGGAGCAACAATGATGCGGACTATTTCGAATTAAATGACGCCCTTCAATATCTGGGAAACGTGGGATTCCGGGACTTCGTTCCTGCTTACAAACACAGCTGCGCCGTTTTTCAACATCTTCTCGGGCGTATCCCAACGAGCGAACCTCACAAGCTCTGTCCCCGCCGACCGGATTGGGAGGTCGACATTATGAAAGATTGCGCCAAGCGATTAGGCTACTTTTAAAATGAGTGGAGCGGTTGGAAAAGTGACAATGGCTAAGGTGGCCGAGAAGGCAGGCGTTTCAAAAGCGACAGTTTCTCGCGCGATTGGTGGATCGATGCTAATTGGGGAGGATGTTCGCTTACATGTTGAGTCCATCGCAAAAGAACTCGGCTACGTCAGACGTTCTCAGAAGCGACACGCCGAGAGATCGATTCTTACCATCAAGCTTGTTTTGCCTCCGGCTAAGGAACGGAGCACGCAATTATTCTACAATTTCATGACTTTGACTGAGGGGCTTCGCGAAGGCCTCCTTCCATCGGTCGCTAATCTAATTGTCGAAACATCTTCGGATAAATATCAGCCCTTTCCCCATAAAAAAGGAGGAGAGGTGGATGGGTTTGTTTTCGCATTTCATCGTCCCTCAGGTCGGGTTTTGAGTGAGATTAAGGAGCGCGGAGCGCCCTGTGTAGTTCTGAACCGCATGGTGCGTGGAGTAAGGCACGTGATCAGTGATCATCAGGATGCCATGAAACAACTTGCTGGTCATCTTGCCGAGCGAGATGTGAGTGGCAGCTGCTGCTATATTTTCTACGGGGGATTTGGTGATCTCACTCGTGCCCGATTAAATGGATTCTCAGAAGGATGTTTGGAATATGGAATCGATTTTGATCCGTCAGCTGATCAGTCTAAGGTCGAGAGTCCCAATGGAATTACTACCGATCATGTAAAGGCGCTCTATGATCGTGGGGTGCGAACCTTCGTGGGGTTTAATGATGTTGTGGGAATCATCCTCATCCAGCAATTAAGATCACTCGGGTTAAAAATTCCCGATGATGTGAGGGTGACTGGTTGTGATTGTGGCCCTATTCACGAAATTGCTCATCCTAAACTGACTTCGGTGAATCTTTCTGTTTTTGAATTGTCCAGAGAGGTTGGATGGTCTCTTCAGTCTGAGATCGTGCAGCGAGAGAAGAGCATGAATACTCTTTTGATTAAGGGGGAATTATTTATTGGAGAAACTACTTAAGCGATGAATTATCAAGATCTTGCAGTTCACACTTTTACGACTAAGCCGTGGTCGATTGATGAGTGTATCGAGGGATATGCGAGGCGTGGTATTGGGGGGATTTCGATTTGGCGTGAGACGGTTGAGGGTGAGGATCTTTGTTCGGTCGCGCGCCAGGTGCGCGATGCAGGATTACGTGGAATTTCATATGTCCGAGGAGGGTTTTTTACTGGGAAGACGGAGAGGGAGAGGAGGGACGCGCTTGAGGAAAACCGTCAGTTGATTCGTGAGGCGGAAATTTTGGGGCTTCCTTCATTAGTTTTGGTTTGTGGGGCTACGGTTGGGCAAAGTCCGCGGGAAAATTATGAGCAAATTCGCGACGCGATTGGGACGCTTGCCGATGAGGCAGCGTCTCATGGGGTAAGACTTTTGATTGAGCCACTTCATCCTGTTTATGCTGGTGATCGCTCGGCGATTGTATCGCTTCGAGTAGCGAATGACCTTTGTGAATATGGTCTGCTCGGACTCTGTGGGCATGGCGGTCGATGTTTATCATGTTTGGTGGGATCCAATGCTGAAGAGCAAATTCAACGATGTGCCAAAAATGGTTGGCTGGACGCGTATCATATTTGTGATTTCAAACCTGATCAGACTCACCTGCTTTTGGATCGTGGGATCATGGGGGAAGGATGTTGTGATCTTTATGGAATTGATGAGATGATGAGGGATGTAGGGTTTGAAGGATTTCGCGAAGTGGAGATTTTTTCATCCAAATGGTGGGAGTGCGATCAAGGGGAATTTCTTGATGAAATTCTCTATGCCTACGACAAAGTTTATCAATTATTATGAGCACGGGAAATATCGAGAGAATCGGAGTCATCATGAATGGCGTCACTGGAAGAATGGGAACGAATCAACATTTGGCGCGGTCGATTTTAGCAATTCGAGAGCAGGGTGGGGTTGAGCTTGGAGATGGTGTGCGACTAATGCCCGAGCCGATCTTGACTGGGCGGAATGAGGGGAAATTGAAGGCACTTGCAATCGAGTATGGAGTAAAAAAATATTCTACGGATCTTGATGCGGTCCTTGCGGATGATTCCTACTCAATTTTCTTCGATGCGTCGGGAACTCCCTATCGTATTGGTTTTTTAGAGCGCGCAATCGCAGCCGGAAAACATATCTACTGCGAAAAACCGACGGCGGTTGATCCTTCTGAAGCGTTCCGTATTGCCGAGATCGCAGAGGCGGCTGGAGTGAAAAATGGAACTGTGCAGGACAAGCTTTGGTTGCCTGGGATTCAGGCTTTTTTAAAATTGCGCGATGAAGGCTTTTTTGGAGAAATACTTTCGGTGCGAGGTGAGTTTGGGTATTGGGTTTTTTCCGGCCACGATGCAAATCAGGCGTCCCAACGTCCAAGTTGGAATTACCGTCAGGAAGATGGTGGAGGGATCATTGTCGATATGCATTGCCACTGGCGCTATGTCATCGATAATCTTTTCGGCGAAATTTCTGAAGTGTTTACCCATGCCGCCACTCACTTGCCTGAGCGGATTGGAGAGGATGGAAATCCCTATCAATGTACGGCTGATGATGCGGCTTATGCTTTATTTAAGACCAAGACTGGGGTGGTCTGTCAATTCAACTCATCTTGGGATGTACGGGTCCGCCGCGATGATCTGCTAACCATGCAGGTCGATGGAACTAAAGGGAGTGCAATCGTCGGGCTTCGTAAGTGCTGGGCTCAGAGCCTCGATAATACGCCTCGTCCAGTCTGGAACCCTGACGTGGATAGCCCGATCGATTATTATGCTAATTGGGATATCGTTAATGCGGGGCCTTGTGAAAACGCTTTTAAGGTTCAGTGGGAGCTCTTCCTGAAGCACATTGCACGAGATGAGCCGTTCCCTTGGTCTCTTCGAGAGGGAGCAAAAGGCGTCGATCTTGCGGCCAAGTCCTGGGAGAGTCACAAGTCTGGTTCCTGGATAAAAGTTTAAGTTGGAGTCTTTCGCTCTTGCCGCAAGCCACTTGGATCGGTGATGCTGTGCGAAGCACACTCGTAATGGAAACTATTCTACATATTCCCGAAGCCAAAAAAGCCTCATCGATCAAGCAAGTCGTATCGTCACTTCATGATCAGGGGCTCGAACCAAAGCATGATAAAAAGGACTGGGGGGACTGGATCAATCTTCCGCCCAATAAAACTGTCATCAGTATTGCTTCCGAGCGTGGCATGACTCGCTCTGCAACTATTGAGTTTGCGGAAGGCGAAGATGATCATCTTGAGATTCCGATCGTCACAGCATTTCGGGAGCTTGGTTGGTATGGCACGGACGAGGACGGAGAATATCAGCTTTAGGCAGTGGGCCTGTGTAAGAGGTAGACTGTCCTCTGACGCGACATGCGAATCCTTGTTTGTCCCAATAGATACCTCTCACTCCCTTAACTTGAGAGGATGTGGTGTTGCTAATCCGAAAGATTTAGCTTCGAAAGATGAATTAGAATCTACGCAAGACTGTGTCTTGATCGAATCTTTGTTCACGGTGTGGATAGTCTAGAGTATGGTGAGATCCGCGTGACTCTTTTCTGAGAAGGGCTGAGTCGACGATCAGGGATGCCGTCGCTACAAGGTTTCTCAGCTCGAGGATGTCGGGGGTAAGAGTGTAACCCCAGTAGAATTCCTTGACCTCACGACGAAGGTTTTGGAGGCGGTAGGCAGCACGACGCAGGCGATTATCGGTTCTCACGATGGAGACGTAATCCTGCATAGTTCGACGAAGTTCATCCCAAGCGTGGTAAATGTTTACCAATTCATCGGGTGGGGCTGCATTGCCGGTTTCCCATATTGGGATTGCGGGTGCTGTCGGGACTTTTTTGGACGGAGGGTAAAGGCGCATGATTTCACCGAGAGCACGTCTGGCAAGAACGTTGCCTTCAAGAAGGCTGTTTGAGGCAAGTCGATTTGCGCCGTGAAGTCCGGTGCTAGCAACTTCTCCGATAGCGAATAGCCCGCGCACCGAGGTTTTCCCAAAAAGGTCGGTTTCCACTCCTCCGCATTGATAATGAGCGGCGGGCACGACCGGAATGGGCTTCTTAAGTGCATCGTGACCAAAGGAAAGGAGAGTTTCGTGGATGAAAGGAAAACGCTCGGTGAAGGTTTCGCCGAGTGGAGCAACATCAAGAAAGACACAGGGCGCGCCGGTGCGTTTGATTTCGGTGTCGATGGCGCGGGCTACGATGTCACGAGCTGCGAGCGATCCACGCGGGTCATGGTCATTAACGAATTGGTGTCCTTGACCATTAATCAGTAAGGCGCCTTCGCCTCGAACGGCTTCTGAGACTAAAAAGGAGCGGGCTTCTGGGCCAGTGGCGGCAGGGTTGTAAAAGCAGGTGGGGTGAAATTGCACGAACTCCATATTTGAGACCGAGGCTCCGGCTCTCCAACACATAGCTAGGCCATCACCTGTCGCTGAATCTGGGTTAGTGGTGTATAAATATGATTTCCCACATCCGCCCGTGGCGACGATGACTCGGGGCGACTCCATGACTTTGACATCTCCGGATTTGATCTCGAGAACGTAAGCCCCTAGAACTCGGTTGTCGGTGACGACGCCGAGTTTCCCAGTGGTAATGAGGTCAATAGCATAGTGATTCTCGAGCAGTGTGATTTGAGGGTGCCGTCTTGCAGTTTCGACAAGGGAAGTGGCAATCTCGCGGCCAGTCGTATCTTTAGCGTGAAGGACTCGGCGTTCAGAGTGACCACCTTCTTTGCCAAGCGAATAACGATTTGGATCGTTATTATTTTTATCAAAATTAGTACCCCATGCCACCAATTCATCGATGGTCTCGCTCCCTTCCTCCACGATCGTACGGACGGCTTCCTCGTTGCAAAGTCCGGCACCTGCTTCAAGGGTATCTGCGATGTGCTTTTCACAGTTGTCATCGGGATCGCGTAGTCCTTCCGGAAGGACTGCTGAGATGCCGCCCTGAGCCCACGCGGTGTTAGATTCAAGAACTTTGCCTTTGGTGATGACAGTCACGGTGCCGAAGCCGGCAGCTTTGATAGCAAAGGAAAGCCCGGCGATACCGGAACCGATCACAAGAAAGTCAGACATTGGAAAACAAAACCTTGGCTTCAGATTGCCGCTTGGCAACCCGTTTTCCTAGAAGATGAGTGAACAAGAGGCTGATCAATGAGAACTTTTAGAATTCATGCGACTGCTAGCCAAGCTAGCAGGCCGGTCCTCGCGGTCCACGCGATGCTTCGTATCCAATTGGTGTAAACTAGGGATCGGACTATTTCTGGGGTGAGTTTTGCATGCTGGGGGACTTGGATGAATGCGGTTGAAGCCCAGACGGCTGCGAGAAGAAGGCTAGAGGGCGCCATTACCTGCCAATCGCCGAGGTAAAGACACGCAGCGCAACATACCACTTCAATGAGCATGAGGGGAGCTATGACATAAGTCACTCGCTTCATGTAGTGCGCGTGATAGTCATCAAATGTCGCCCCCTTCAACCGTCCAAAGAGCGGATAAATTGCGATCTGAACCATCCAGATAATACCGGTCATAGCCGCGCATGTTACGAGTTGAATAATTAGAAAGTAGAAAAACATGCTCAGGCTACTTAATAGTTTCAACCTTGACCCCACCGATTGCTATTGCATGCGCCTTTGATCCCGATGCGTCGGGATGCCAGGGGCCGATAGTTTCATTGAGTTGTAGATCGATGATAGCTGCTTTTCGGTTTCCGTTCGCAGCAGAGGTCTCATCTGAGTAAAGAGCTTTTGGGGTGAGGGAAACGTAATCGATCAAGCCCTTAAAAAAAGAAGTGGGTTTGCCCTGATGGTTGACGTCTGCGCCAATCATTAGCGGGAGCCTGTTGTCCTTGAGTTTTCCAGTTCCTAGGGCTGAGGCGATAAGTTTTCCGTCGAGGTAGAGGCGGGCCTCCCTGCCATCATAAATTCCCGCGAGTGTATGCCATTGGTCGGTTTTCAGCAGAGAGGATGATGCGGTGGCACTGAGATATTCACCATCGAGATTTACCGAGAAGTCGGGTCTCCCGTCACTGATAAAGATTCCGTAACCAGAATTTTCAGTCTTCGTGACAAGCCCGGTTCGCCCCGCAAAGGTTTCGGCCTTGAAGCGGCATTCAAGGGTGAATTCTTCCTTTAGGGTAAAGCGATTCGAAGGGACGAAAAGAGCTGTGTTCGATCCATTGAAGCGAACCGCGCCATTTTGGAGGTTGGTCTTGCTGCTAAGTTCCAAATCAAGTGGCACAGAAATCGTTCTCCTAGGAATTTCGTAGGCGAATCCTTTGGCGAGGTATTCGGAATCGATGTAAAAAGACGGGCCGCTAAAGTTGCTTTTGGTGAGATGGTCATCCCAAGAGAGCTTAAAGGTTGAATTCTTTTGTTTCTCCAGGCTTTAAAGTGGTGTGCTGGTGATCGGGCTGCCAACGGAAATCCAAGCTGGGGTTGCTACTAGATATCACGGTTGCAACGGGTCGGTCGCTCGGGTTGTTTAAAGTAATCGATAATTGATGTTGCCCACCTTCGTTATTTTTAAGTGTGAGGTGAGGTGAAATTTTCACAGGTGATCTTTTCACTTTGTTGACTTGTGAAACCAATTCGCCAGTAATTTCGCGGACGTCGAGAACCTCGCCGACTGGAACAGCTGCCAGTGAAATTCGGTCTTTGCGGACGGTGACGATATCATAGTGATGAAGGTATCCGGCTTGGGGAATAGAGCTGGATTGTCCCCCGCCAGTAGTGGCAAGGGTGACATATTCAATGCCATCTTTTGGGCCGTCATAGCGCATGGTGTGAATGTGACCTGCGAAGACCGCGGAGACATTGCCAGAAGCGGCGAGACGCCTGTGAACTTTATCCCAATCGTCGCCATAGCCACGTCCTAGCCATCTTGGATGGTGGAGAAAGAGAAAGACGTGCTCGGCACCTTTAGCCTTGGTGAGAGTCTGGTCGAGCCAAGAGAATTGCTCTGGACTCATTTTCTGAGCGGCGGGTTTTCCAAAGGTTTTCTCTCCAGTTTGAGGATCACCTTCATCAGAGTAGAGGATGATAAACCAAGAGTTTTTGTGCTCGAAGGCATACCAGAGTGGACCGAAGTGCATTTCATATGCAGCTTCCATTTCACCTTCGGGCTTTTTACTTTTATCTTCACCTCGCCAGTAGATGTCATGGTTTCCGGCAACGGGAAACCACGGGCATGCGAGCTGGTTCATAATGGACTTGTATTCCTTCATCTGGGTCATCCAGATTTCCTCGTTGCTGTATCCATTGATGAGATCACCAACCGTCATGACGAAATCGGGTTCGAGAAGGTTTGTGTCACGAACTGCATCGGCGAGCACGGAAACGCCTTCAGGCGGCCCTCCGGTGCGATCGCCATAAACGATAAAAGTGAAGGCATCTTTTTCGTTGGGAAGGGGTAGTTCGACGCTGCTTCTGCGGGAAGTGACAAAGCGGGCAGGGGTAGGTGCGACCGTTTCGTGCTTTTTTCCGTGACGGTGATGATGGTGATTATGACCGATGTTGGGATTGATAGGGGGGACAGCAAGGGCTGAAGTGATGCTGAGGAGGAAGGAAAAGGAGAAGATGAACCTCATGAGAATATGATACGTAATAGAGCTATGTAATCTTCCCTTATTTTGAAGGCGGTGGCTTACTTTTCGATATGAGCTCGGATTCAAGGCTTGAAGCTTTCGATTACCGAGTTGCCTGTCACTTTTGAGAAAGGTCATGAGGGCGGCGGCGGCCTGAGAAGTGAGGTCCATTTTTTTTCGAGAGCATGAGAGAGGGGCTCAAAAGGAAGGGGAACCGCATGATGGGGGATCATGAAAATTTTTGTGCTAATGCTCTGTCCCCCTCGCCGATAGGCAAGGGGGAAGCCATGGAGACTTTTTAGTTTCTCTTTGCAAGGGCTACTTAGCGCGGACTTTCTTCATTTCAGCTCACATGAGAGTGGATGTCGGACTATGGTATTTTTCGAATGAGTTGCAGTTTTGAGAAGACTTTGGCAACAAGAGGCTGTGATTAGCGAATTGAGAGCATGCCTAAGCGCTGGGAAGGTTTCAACGATGGCGGAAGTGCTTGAGGAGCATGGGACCGATCGGTGGAATTTTTCGCATTTACCGGAGGTGGTCGTATTTGCGGAATCTCGGGATGATGTGGTGGCGGTAATGAAGTTTGCCAATGAACGGGGAATTCCGGTGACGACTCGTGGCGCGGGAGTTGGTTATGTTGGTGGGTGTGTGCCGGTAGAGGGTGGAATTGCCTTGTCGGTGGTGAGGATGAATTCAGTGGTGGAGATTATGCCGGAGGATGGGGTGGTGGTGACGCAGCCGGGGGTGATTTTAAGAGATCTACAAGTTGCGGTGAGTGAACTTGGTTGGTATTATCCTCCGGACCCGGCCTCTTTGAATGAGTGCTCGATCGGGGGGAATTTGGCGACGAACGCAGGTGGTCCTCGTTGTTTGAAATATGGGGTGACAAAGAACTATGTTCTTGGTTTGGAGGTGGTTTTGGCAAGTGGGGAAATCCTGCATGTTGGAGGACGGTGTCATAAAAACAAGACGGGCTTTGATTTATTGCATCTTTTTGTGGGGAGTGAAGGAATGCTTGGAGTAATCACAGAGGCGACCTTGCGCATTATCCCTCATCCGCAGACCCGTGCGATGCTTACAGCGACGTTTCCGGAGTTTGTCGATGCTGCTGGTGCAGTGCAGGCGATTCTAAATTCAGGACACCTTCCATCTGCCCTTGAGATTACGGACGAGTTCACGCTAAAAGCTGCGCGAGCTTATTTGGGAGAGGGCTCGTTACGTCCGGGTAAGGCTCATTTGATTGTGGAGATCGACGGTCGAGCCAAGGCTGTTGCGAGTGAATTGAAAGAGTTGGAAGAGGTGCTTAATTTTTTTCTTGCCTTATCGAGCGAATTTCATGGAGCGCCTGGAGCGGCTCATGCGCCGGGCGCACAACGCTGATCTGTTGGCGCAGAGAAACACGCTGCTCGCTCAGCAAGAGGAGGCGGCCGCGGTCCAAATTAGTGGAGTTGGCTGCTTTTGCGGCGGGACTCGAAAAAAAGACGGGGATTCCGGTGGCCTGCTTTGGTCATGCTGGTGATGGTAATATTCATACAAACTTAATGGTGGAGGATTATGATGATCCGGTGGTTCGGGAGAAAGCGGACTCGGCCTTAGATGTTCTCTTCACTTGGGTGCTCGAAAACGGAGGGGTAATTACGGGAGAACATGGGGTCGGATTGGCTAAAAAACCATGGATTAAGGATGCCCTCGGAGAGGTAGCTTTTGCGGCACACCATACGGTTAAGAATGCTTTTGATCCCAAGGGTATTCTAAATCCCGGAAAATTCCTCGATTGATTTCGAGTTTATTATCTTTTGCGTTGAGGCTAAGGGATAAGTGGTGTTCCCTTTCAAGTAAAGGATGGCAAGTTGGAAAGAAAACCGGCTGCAGGTGGTGCTCCAAGCCTCGCGAGAGGGTATCTGGGACTGGGACCTTGTGAAAGGCACCATCTATTATTCTCCGCGGATGTGTCGATTTATGGGGTATCGCAAGAGCGAGATGCCAAACTTTTTTCAGGACCGTGGAGAGCACATGGATCTGCCCTCGGTGGCTGCGGTGGATGAAGCTCTGCGTCGAGTTTTACAGGAGGGCGAGGATTTGTTTGCAGTAGAGCCAAGGGTGAAAACCAAAAGGGGTGACTGGAAGTCTTTCCGGGTTCGGGGGACGCCGGTGCGGGATGGACTTGGGAAGGTGACGCGAATCGCAGGTAGCTTGATCGATATTTCGAAACGTAAGGAGGCGGAAAGGCAGCTAGCAGAGGAGAGACACCTCATCGAAACCCTGCTGGATAACATTCCCATGAATGTGTATTTGAAAGATCAGGAGTCTCGCTTTGTGATGGCGAACTTACCGACAGCCCAAAAGATGGGTTTGAGTTCAGCAAAGGATTTGATTGGTAAATCAGATGCTGATTTTTTCAGCGATGAACACGCAAGAAATGCTCGGTTGGTTGAGAAGGAAATCATGGCTTCGGGTGGTGGTGTCGAGGATTTGACGGAGCATGAGAAGTGGAACGATCGCGAAGACACATGGGTTAAGAGTACGAAGCATGCATGGACCGGCCATGATGGCCAAGTGAGGGGAACTTTCGGAGTAACTATTGATATTTCTAAATTGATAAGGACCCGTGAAGCCCAGGAAAAGGTGACCTCGCAACTTAATGCACAAAATCATTTAATCGAAGAGGAACGAGAAAGGCTGCGCCTTGTTATTGATAGTGTGCCTTTGCACGTTTACTTTAAAAACCGTGATCATGAATTTGTGATCGCGAATCAGGCGATTGCAGAGTGGTTTGGGTTCAGCTGTCCGGAGGAGCTTTATGATAAGTCGGACCGGGATATTTTTTCCAAAGAGCACTGGAGGAAGACTGAAGCCGATGAGAAACAGATCATGGAATTGGGTGTGGCAATCTCGGGGGAGATTGAGAAAGAGATTTGGGGAGGAGAAAAGGAGACTTGGGTGATGACATCAAAGTATCCCTGGCGTGACAGTGAGGGAGATATAGTGGGGACTTTTGGGGTCTCAAGCGACATTTCTGATTTGATGCAGGCGCAGGCGGATCTCCGGAAGCTCGCTGCAACCTACGAAAGAAAAAATCGGGAGATGGCCGAAGAATTAGAGTTAGCGCGGGAAGTTCAGCAGGCGCTTTTGCCTGACACATTCCCGACAGTTTTGGGTGGTGGAGCGGCCATGAAATTTTTTCGTCTTTATGAGCCAGCTCGCCTGTTGACGGGAGAGTTTTTTGAGGTCCTACCTCTTGCTCCGGATCGGGTTGGTTTTTTAATGGGTGAGGTTTTTGATAGGGGAGTACGTTCGGCCTTAATTGTTTCTATGTTACGAGGATTGATCGAGAAGGAGATTGCCTCAGCCGGAGACGCAGGGAATTTTTTGACGGGGATAAACGTGGGATTGTCTCACCTATTGCTGGGCTCGGGGCATAAAACTAAGGTAACAGCGTTTTATGGGTTAGTGGATTTGACGAAAGGAGAGATTCAACTTTCGATCGCTGGACATGTGAATCCGATTGCTGTTTTTGATGATGGGGTTCGTCAGCTCGTGCCGCCGGTTCATGCTTGCGGGCCGGCTTTGGGCATTGCTGAGAATAATAGCTATGGAACGGTTTCGGCGCCGTTGTCAGGCTTTCGGAGGTTAATTTGTTTTACCGAGGGATTCCAGAATACGAGTAACCTCGAAGGTGAGCAGTTCGGGGTAACGCGGATGCTAGAAGAGGTTGAGCGTGGTGGTGATTTAGATCGCGTAATGGAGAGGCTTGTAGAAGCAGTAAAGGGTTTTGGAGAGAATCCGGAATTTGAAAATGCAATTTGTTTGTTGGGATGGGAGATCACGAGATGAGTTTGGAAGAGGAGAGACTTGATTTGGCTCTCAAGGCTTCGAATGAAGGGATTCTTGATTGGGATCTTCAGACGGGGGAGATTTACTATTCTAATCGTCTGCTTGGATTTTTGGGTTATGGGCGTTTTGGGGCGCCAAACATCTTAGAAGAACCGGGAAAACACGTGCATCCCGAAGATTTAGCGCGGTTGACTCGGAAGCTAAATCGAGTCCTGTATCGGGGTGGGAAGTTATTTGCAGATGAGGCAAGAATTCGCACAAATTCGGGTGAGTGGAAATGGTTTAGAGCAAGGGCTTTGCCATTGCGGGATGACGATGGAACCTTGAGGCGCTTGGTAGGAAGCCTAATCGATATTTCAAAGCGACGCTTTGCGGAGAAGGCCCTGGCCGAGGAACGCAAGATGATCGATTTGATTTTAGATCGGGTTCCTATTAATGTTTATTTTAAGGACAAAGATTCCCGCTTTATGCGGGCAAATCGGTCAACGGCTCAACGCGTGGGAGCTGGAACGATTGCGAATTTGATCGGGAAAAGGGATCACGATTTCTTTGAAAAGGAGCATGCTGATTTCTCGCGGGCCCGAGAGCTTGAAATTATGGAGACGGAGGTTGGTCAGGAGGAGAAGTTGGAGCATGAGATCTGGGGGGACGGGCATGAGTCGTGGAGTTTGGTGACCAAGAAAGTGTGGCGGGGATTGAACGGAGAGTTACTTGGAACTTTTGGTCTAACTCATGATGTGACTGAGCTAATCGAAACTGAGCGGAACCTCGAGCAGATTGCGGAGAAATTGAGAGTGGTTAATCAGGAAATTAGTGAAGAACGCCACCTTCTTCGACTAGTAATTGATAATATGCCGGTGTTTGTTTACTTTAAAGACTTGGATTCAAACTTCGTTTTGGTGAACCAAAGAATGGCGGACCTTGTGGGAGCTAAATCTAAACAGATTACCAAGGAAAAGTGATAGTCACTTTTTTTACCAACAATAATGATCAAGGATGAACGGGAAATCATGGCTACCGGTAAGCCTGTGGTGAGGAAGCTCGAAGAAATATCTTGGAAGGATGACCATGTTTCTTGGGCTGTGTCTTCAAAATATCCGTGGTATTTGCCGGACGGAACCTTACGGGGAATTTTTGGAGTTTCTTCGGACGTGACTAAGTTGATTGAAACAAAGCAACAGCTTGAAAACATCACAAGGATTTTGGGACGTCAGAATGATGCTCTTGAAGAGCAGTTGGGGTTGGCGCGCGAGATTCAGCAGGCGGCTTTGCCTAGTGTAATTCCGTCTATTGCGTGTCGTGAAAGTGGGCGGACCGCGGACTTCCATCATCGTCATCAACCGGCTTCTCATCTAGCAGGAGACTTTTTTGAGGTGATTCCACTGGGTGAAGGTAAGGCGGGGTTTTTTGTTTGTGACGTTATGGGGCACGGCGTGCGTTCGGCACTGATTGTTTCGATGTTGCGTGGTTTACTTGAAAAGCAGGGAGAGACTCTGGGAGATCAGCCAGGGGCGTTTTTGGAGGGGTTGAACGACGGATTGTCCCACCTACTCGAAAGAACTAGTCAATTGATTTTTGCGACCGCAATTTATGGTTATGTGGACTTAGAACGTGGTGAGCTGAAAATCGCTTCAGCCGGTCACCCGAATCCCATTGTGAGTCGGAATGGAGTGATTGAAATTTTAGAATTGGAATCTGAGGCTCAAGGTCCTGGACTGGGGATGGTCCCAGAGTTTAAATTTCCGGAAATGTGTCTTCCCGTAGAATCTCTGGATGGTATTTGGACTTTTACTGATGGTCTTTTTGAGGTTCTGGGTGTTGATGGACAGGAGTTTGGCGTAGCCAGAATGTGTGAGGCGCTTCAGAGTGGGGATCGAACGATGGACGCGATCGACCGGGTAGTGAACGCCGCTGTTAATTTTGCAGCTGAAAAGGTTTTTGAGGATGATCTCTGTGTTTTGGGGATCGATTTTGGGCACCGGGCTTGAGATCACTAATATCTGTGATATTGCAACTCCATCTTGAGTGAGAAAATTGCAATCCTGACTTCCGGCGGAGATGCTGCGGGGATGAATCCCGCGGTGAAATCGGCTGCTGATTATGCCCGCAAAAAAGGGATGGTTCCTTACCTGGTTGAATGGGGTTTGAGAGGCTTGATTGAGGGGTGGATCAAAGAGGCCACGCCTGAGCGTCTCAGTGGTATGCTCTATCTTTTCTTACAACAATAACAACTAATTGATTAGCTGTTTTTGCAGCATTTTGATTAAAGCAAGCTTTTGATAATTTTTTTAGAATTGGGATTTCAAAACTTATCATTATTGGTGGAGATGGTTCCTTCAACGCTCTAAACCAATTCTACGTCGATTTCAAGGTGCCGTTTGCCGGTATTCCTGCGACGATTGATAACGATATTTCGGGGACAGATTACTGCCTTGGAGTTGACACCGCACTCAATATGATTCGCTCAAGTGTGGATAGTATTCGTGATACTGCGTCTTCCTTTTCGAGGGCATTTGTAATCGAGACGATGGGACGTGACTGTGGGTATCTCGCGATGGTAAGCGCGCTTGCAAATGGTGCGGAAGTTTGTCTGGTTCCGGAGATTAAGTATGATCTCGATGCGGTTGGCGAACGATTGCGGCAACAACGAGCAGCTGGAAAACGCTATATTTTAGGGATTGTTGCGGAAGGAACTGGTATGGCCGAACCCTTAACTCGATGGATGGGCGACTTTTTGGATATGGATGCCCGTCTAACCGTTTTAGGACATGTTCAGCGAGGTGGTTCCCCGACAGTTTATGATCGGATTATGGCCTATAAGTTTGCAGTTGCCGCTGTTGATCACCTGCTAGCTGGCGATACCAACCGGGTCGTGACTTTCAGGAATGGGCGGTTTGGCAGTTCCTCAATCTATCAGATTTCTGATACCAAGCATGAATGTGAGGCCAGTTTGCTTGAGTTGGTTCGCGAATTGAGTTGCTAGCGGATGACCCCGCGTTTTGAGTTTTCGATAAAGGTAAGAAGTTGACAAACTTTCTCATTGTTCGCAACTGCTGGATCGAGAGTCTTAATTGCTTTAGTAAGATTGCTCTCTTTCTTGAGAAAAAGTTTTTTGTAGGCAGTTCGTAGAGCTCGGATGTCTTCTTCACTAAATCCGCGTCTTTGGAGGCCAACTTGGTTGATTCCGCGGACGGTGGATGGGTTACCGTCGACGATCGTGAAAGGTGGGATGTCCTGAACGATCTTGGAGATTCCTCCGGTAATGGAATGTGCTCCTACCTTGCAGAACTGATGGACGGCAGTGAGGCCGGAAATGATAGCGTAGTCCGCGACGTGAACATGGCCAGCGAGGACCCCGAGGGGGGCAAGGCCGACGTCGCAATCGTGTGCGATGTGAGCGTAGGCGAGGCAAAGATTATCTGAGCCAATTTGGGTCGGGGAGCCTTCTTCGGTTCCGCGGTGGACAGTTGTGTTTTCACGAAAGACGTTGCGATCTCCTATTACGAGTGCAGTTGGTTCTCCGGAATATTTTAGATCCTGTGATTTAATGCCGATCGCAGCAAAGGGGAAAAATTCATTTTCTTTGCCTATCTCACTGTTGCCGTGAATCACGACGTGTGAGTGGAGCTTACACCGTTCGCCGAGAGTGACGTTTGCTTCAATAACACAGTAGGGGCCGATCTCGGTTTTGGCTCCGATTTTTGCGTGGGGTGAGACAATTGCGGTTGGATGAATCATGCTGACTGCTAGAGATCTGTAACCCCTTCGTCAGTGAAAAGCGAGCGTCCTTCTACGCTCGCTTTGATGAGTTCCCATTGGCGGTCTACATTGAGCCGAAAGCTTGCGAGGTGTGGGTAAGGCCACTGGTCGGGAGCGATCATAGAAAGGATATTTCCACCACGAATACGGTAAAGGTGATAGGTTTCGCCGACGATAGGTTCGAAATTGATGTCGGCTTCATAGACGAGCTTGTTCCAGTTAAAATGCTCGATAGTGGCAACATATTCTTCCCGCATTTGGACAAGCTTTTGTTGTAGCTCGCGTTCGATTTGACTGATACCGCGCGATTTGAAGGTGGAAAGATCGTTGGGGACGATTTTAGGACTCAGAGTCGAGACCGGATAGGGCATGAAAGCGCCTTGGTTGAGTGTGATTTGCGTTGTAAGCTCTTCCATAGTTGCTTTCTAACATGACAGAGGTCGAGAGATGGGCAAATGGGATTTTGCGATGAAGTCATGGGCTCGGAGGGCGACCCCATTCGATTACGGAAACTGGAATGGGTTATCCAAGGAAAATTAAAGAATAGATGAGGCGCCTTGTGACCTGAGTATTGAATTACGAAGCCATTGGGTTCTAAGCCTAAAAAAGCGGGCCTCCGCAGAGGCCCGCCTAGAAATTGAGTCGTAAAACTAGACTAGTGTTTACTGGATTCCAGTTGGGAGCTTCACCACAGGAGTGTCGTTTCCGAAGAGGGAGTCCCGGCCGGTCTGGAAGAAACTTTCACGTCCGGAGGACTTGGCAGTTCCATCTTCGGCAATGTCACCCGCAGAGGATGACCCGTCGACAAGACCGAAAACATACTTGTCGCCGTAAGGGCCACCATCGAAACGGGGGTTGTCGCCACCGCTCTTAATCGGAGCAATCACAAGAGGTGTGTAGCTTTTGGTGTCGGTAAGGGGGGCTTCGTCTTCGGCCATAATGTAGGCGAAGCTATTCTCGCCACGAGCGAGCAATTTGTCTGAGCTCCCTTTGATATTGTCTCCTTCTTTGGCTCCAAGGACACCTGGGGCGAAAAACGCTTTTTCGGTGTCAATATTGTCGGTAGCAATCAACTGGGCGAGGTAGGCGTTTGCATCATTTCCAGGAGGAAGGTAGTCGATACCTTCGTCTTCGAGGAGTTCGCGAGTTGATCGGCAAGGGTAAGCTCCTTTGTCACTTTTAAAACTCAACAAGCCACCAACAACCGATTTCGAGTTGGCGAGCGCTTTGGTTCGGTCACCGGCTTTTTGAGCCTTGAGGATGAGCGGAGTCGCGATTCCAGCAAGAACCGCGATGATTGCAATCACCACGAGCAGCTCCACCAAGGTGAAGCCCTTCATTTTCTGTGTGTTTTTAAGTTTCATTATCGTGTCTATAATCTTGGAGGCTACGCTCCGGTTTTTATTTGGCGTAGGAATCCCCGTGAAATTCCCCCTCCAGGGAAATGATACTTCGCAGCTAAGTCGCGGCAAGATAAATCATCTGGCTCTTCGGGTGTTTATTTAAAAGCGGCGGCCAAGCCCTCAAGATCCGCCCCGGTGGCCTTATCCGCGGCGATGATGGCTTCCTTTTGCAATTCAATCAATCCTTTGACTCCGTCGCGCGCGAGGTCCAGCATGGCAGTCATTTGCTCGCTGGTGAAGACATCCTCTTCGCCACTCCCCTGCAATTCGACATATTCTCCGCTTTCAGTCATAACAACATTAAAGTCGACGGCAGCATCACGGTCCTCAGGGTAGTTGAGATCGAGAATCGCTTCGCCCTTGTAAATTCCCGCGCTCACGGCTGCGACAAGTTTTTTGAGGGGGAAATCGTTAAGTTTTCCTTGAGACATCAAACCATTGATAGCGATGGCTGCTGCAACACATCCTCCGGTTATCGAAGCGGTGCGTGTTCCTCCATCTGCTTGAAGGACATCGCAATCTATCCAAATGGTTCGTTTCCCGAGTTTTTTGAGGTCAATCACAGCGCGGAGCGAGCGGCCGATGAGGCGCTGAATTTCCGAGGAGCGACCATCAAGCTTGCCCCGATTGATGTCGCGTTGCTTACGATCGTGAGTGGAGTAGGGGAGCATGGAATATTCGGCACTCACCCAGCCACCTTCGACGTTTTGGAACTTCATCCAGCGTGGAACGTTTTCTTCTACCGTGGCTGCGCAGATTACACGGGTGTTGCCAAAGGAAACGAGCACCGAGCCGGAAGCGTGTGGGGCAATATTGGGGATGAAAGAAATCGGTCGTAGATCAGGGATGGGGCGACGTTGGGAGTGAAGGAAATAGGGCGAAGATCAGTAACTGTGCGGCCATCAGGACGTTCCATGAGGTCGGGCATACGCTGGAGATGGGCCTTCAAGCAATCTCAAAGCGGGTCTAAGTAAGAATAATTACAATTGTGGCTTGCTTTCGGGGCCGAAATCGATAGTTCTTCCCGCCCCATGGCAAGAAAATGCTGGATAGAGCGCAACAAGCGCAAAGCAAAGACTGTAGCAAAATACGCTGACCTTCGTCACCAGTTGAAGAAGGAGAAGGACTACGTCGGTTTGACAATGCTCCCCCGTGATGCAAGCCCGACTCGGCTCGTTAATCGTTGCGAGGTGACCGGCCGTCGCCGTGCTTTTCTTCGCCGTTTCCGCCTTTCTCGGATCACTTTCCGGGAGATGGCGTCACACGGCATGATTCCTGGAGTGACAAAGTCCTCTTGGTAGGTTAGGCTCCCGAGCCAGAATTTTCGAGGGTGCGGTTTTCTGGCCGGCACCCTTTTCTGGCTAACGACCATGCCAATTTACGAATATCAATCTGAAAATCCGGATGACCCGGAGTCGAGTTGTAGCGTCTGCGCAAAGGGATTTGAGTTGCAACGCCCGATTGGTCGGCAGGCGCTGGAACAGTGTCCGCTCTGTTCTCGTCCCATCAGGAAACTAGTTAGTCGAGTGAACACTAAAATTGCCACAAAGGAGTATTCCGATTCTGAGGCAAAATCTGCTGGATTCAATGTTCTCAGAAAGAACTGCGATGGTGGCTACGACAAAGTCTAGCGACTTACTACGATGATTGAATCGCTCTACACTTTGGCAAGCGCATCGGGAGAATCTCCGATTGAGTATCCCACTTGGGCGGAAGCTGGGTGGTATCTTCTTGGGATCATTTTCTTTCTTCTTCTCAATGCCTTTTTTGTGGCGTCAGAATTCGCAATCGTCAAAGTTCGTCCGAGCCAGATTGAGGGTGAGTTGGAGAAAAAACCGCGGCGTGCGGGGATTTCCAAGCGCGTGGTGAGCAATTTGGATGGCTACCTTTCTGCGAACCAGCTCGGAATTACTATCGCTTCTCTAGCGCTTGCTTTTCTAGGCGAACCCTTCATCGAAAAACTTGTGGGCCCAAGCCTTTTGAAGACAGGGATGGGAGAGGAATGGATTAAGATCATCACTTTTTTAACCGCGATGCTCTCATTCACTTTCCTTCACGTCGTGATTGGGGAGCTTCTTCCAAAGTCGATTGCTATTCGTAAATCGCTTGCAACCACGTTGGTGATTGCCCGGCCACTACACCTTTTCTATGCTGTTTTTCGTCCTTGTATCTATATCCTCAACGGAACGGCGAATTGGCTTCTTAAGAAGGTCTTCAAAATTGATCCAGTTTCAGAAGGCGAAGCCGTTCATAGCTCGGAAGAGCTAGCGCTTCTTGTCGAGGAATCCGAGCGACAGCAGGAGGTGACTGAAACCGAACGTGAGATTCTCATAAACGCTCTCGAATTGAACGATGTTACGGTGAAGGACGTTATGACTCCGCGCAGCGAGGTTGTAGTCCTAGATCTAGAGCTTGCCTTTCAAGAGAATCTTGAGCTTGCGATCGAGTGCAAGCATACTCGATTCCCTTTGGTGACAGGGCATCTCGACGAAACTGAAGGTTTGATCCACATCAAAGACGTGGTGAGCTTACTTAAGAAAGAAGATCCTGACCTAATGGAAATTCGTCGTGAGCTTAAAATGGTGCCGTCCACGATGAGGCTGGATGATTTACTTCAATATTTCCTCAAGGAACGTGCGCAGTTGGCCTTGGTTGTCGATGAGTTTGGCGACGCCTCAGGGCTGGTCTTTATGGATAATATCATGGCGGAGTTAGTTGGTGATATTCACGACGAGTTTGATGAAGAAGAGGAGACGGATTTCCTCCGTATCAACGAGGAGGAGTTTGTCGTCGAGGGCGGCCTGAGCCTCAATGAACTTTCAGATCACGAGCCTGCTATTGATTTGGAAAGCGGCGAAGTGAGTACGATCGGTGGATACATCGTGCAGCAACTAGGTCATTTGCCAGACCCTGGTGAGAAGATCGAGGTTGAAGGATTTGAAGCCAGTGTGACCAGCACTGACGGCCGGCGGATTGAGCAATTGCGCTTCGTGAAACTTCCCGAGGAAATACAAGAAGATCAAGAAATTGAAGCGACCTAGGAGGAGATGATTTTCGTTGGCTACCGTGCAAGTTGGAGGTCTTTTAGAAAGAGAGCCTTTTCATGCTGCCGCTGCTGCGAATCTTTGATTCGGAGTAGATAGGATGGATGAACGGTTGCAATTACCTTAGCGGCAAGGTCGGTGCCGGTGATGATTCCGCGCTGTTGTGTAATCTTGAAATGAGTTCCGATCAAGGAGCGAGCGGCGGTGGATCCAAGGAGAATTATAATGCGAGGCTTGACCTCCCGGAGCTCGCCAACGAGCCATGGTTTACAACGTGAGATCTCATCAAGATTGGGGCTTTGGTGAAGTCGTTGATTTCTGCGAGGGATAAACTTGAAATGCTTCACCGCATTGGTGACATAGCACTCTTTTCTATCGATTCCGGTTTTAGTGAGAAAATGATCAAGAAGTTTTCCGGCTGGGCCGACGAAGGGGCGACCGAGAAGGTCTTCCTGGTCGCCGGGTTGCTCGCCCACAATCATGATTTTGGCATCAGCTGGACCTTCCCCTAGGACAGTTCCAGTGGCGTTTTGGTGCAGTGGACAAGCTTGGCAACAATTGGCTAACTCCCGGATTCGACTGAGTGGTTGGCGGATATGTTGATCAGGATTGAGGACAATATGTTCATCATGCGAAGTGAGGTTGCGAAGATGTTTGAGGTAAGGGTTTTTACCTCCGCTGGTGGAAGAGCGTAGGTTTTTTTTATGCATTTCTTGCACACGATGACGGCTTTCGGAGATGAGTGATTCGATGAGGTTTGTTTCCGGAAGGTTGTGCCAATACTTCTTTGGCATCTCGGCCTGCATCGCCTTCACTTTGAGGCGGGCGGGATTGAAGATACTTTTGTAGTAGCCACGCCAAAGCTCATCGAGCTCCTCTTTTGGGACTTCGACTTTGTCGACTCCCGGACCGAGTCTAAGGATTTTACCGTCCCACGATGCGGAACCGGTTGGAGTGAAGATAGACCAGTCCATACCCGTGAAACGCTTTTGGAAAAACTGGGCAGTCAGCGGCATGATGCGGTGGTCAGGCTCAAACCAAGCCATGAATTGTTCGCGTTCACTTTTCATGTCTTCGCCGGTTTTTTTGAAGCGAACGAAGGCGTGCATCTTATGAATGTCGCGCGAGATTTCCTTTCGCATCCGAAGGAGGTTCGAGATATCGGGGTCGGTTGTGATCTTTAAAAGATGAGTTTCGCCACCAAGCGTGAGGCGCCAAAGTGTTCGGTAAAGTAAGGCCCATTTCTGGTGCGAGTTATGGTAGGAAATGGTTTCAGCGAGCGAAAGAAACTCTCGGGTGACTCTCGGTGTTTGAGTTTTGCTTGGCGGCGGAAGGGACCCCCCGGTGGGAAAGAGCCCACTTTGCCCGGGCTCTTCCCAGATAACTTTGTCCGGTGAAACGCACGCCAAAAGAAGCGCGCGAGCTTTGGCTCGCCAGTCTTCAAAGTGATTTTCGACAGCAAGAGTGAGCATGGTTCAATCGATGACTTTTCCGAGAGGAGAACCTTGATCAGAGGGGGTGAGAGCAAGTTCCAATTGCTCGGGAGGAGGGGAGAACTTGGCGCGTAGGTTAACGTCGAGTTCTCGAGTATTTGGTGCTGGGGCACTTCGAGCATGAAGGGGAGGGCTTTCTTGAGTGAGACGCGGAGACGGAGAAGGTCTTGAATACGGATCTTTCCATAACGTCGGATGCCGAGGATGCGGTCGGCATTGCGAACGCCGAGTCCGGGGACGCGGTAAAGCATGAACTTTTCGGCGCGGTTAAGATCAACGGGGAAGAGCTGACGATTACGAATAGCCCACGAGAGCTTGGGGTCGAGATCAAGGTCAAGGTTGGGGAGGGCATCCGAGACAATTTCGGCGGCTTTAAATCCGTAAAAGCGCATGAGCCAATCCGCTTGGTAAAGCCGGTGTTCGCGAATAAGAGGAGGGGGCTTGAGGGGAAGAATGGAAGAGGGCTCCGGAATTGGGCTGAAGGCGGAGTAGTAAACGCGGCGGAGACGGTAGTTTGAGTAGAGATCAGTAGAGCGTTTGAGAAAGGTTTGATCGGTGGAACCATCGGCACCTACGATGATTTGCGTGCTTTGACCGGTAGCGAAGCGGGATTCGGGTGCTTTTCGATTACGCGTTTCGCGGCGCACTTCTTTGGCGTTTTCGACGCGGTGGCGAATCTTCCCCATCGCAATCCTGGTGCGCTTCAGGGACTTTTCGGGCGCAAAAGTCTTGAGGCTATCTTCGTCGGGGAGTTCGATATTGATGGAAATACGGTCAGAAAATTGACCCGCTTTTTCGATGAGTTCGACGGATGCTTCAGGAATCGTCTTGAGGTGAATATAACCGCGAAAGTCGTGGTCTTCGCGGAGGGCACGGGCAACTTCGATGACCATCTCCATAGTGTAGTCGGCGCTGCGAATAATGCCGGAGGAGAGAAAGAGGCCTTCGATGTAGTTTCGTTTGTAGAAATCGAGGGTCAGCTTGACAACTTCCTCGGAGGTGAAAGCGGCGCGTTGGACGTTTGAGGAGCGCCGATTGATGCAATAATGGCAATCGTAAAGGCAACGATTGGTCAGGAGAACTTTGAGGAGCGAGATGCAGCGGCCATCGGGTGCATAGGAATGACAAATTCCAGCGCCGCCGGTGGAGCCGATGCCTTTCCCGGTGGCTGAATTCTTACGCGTGGCGCCAGAGCTGGCACAGGAGGCATCATACTTAGCTGCATCTGCCAGAATCTCGAGTTTCTTCTGTAATTCCATCGTTCAAATGAACACTAATAGAAAATATCGGAAGGTGAAATCCTTTTAAGAATTGTTAGAGACTTTTCCTATGGCCTAAAAAAGTTAGTCCCCAAAATTGGCTCTAAGGTGGTCTTTGTTTGTCCGATCCTTTTTCGGAATCTCGTCTTAAATTCTGAGGTGAAATCGTTTGTGGCCTCTGTGTCTGACTTTTAGTCCCAGAGAATGTTGCAGCTTTTCACCTTGCAAAAACGGCTGCGCGTTCTTGTTCCGTGAGTTCACTCCATTCTCCGACCGGGAGACTACCCAGAGGAAAAGCGCCAATGCCTTCCCGAAGAAGGCGGAGGGTTGGGTGGCCAACGGCGGCGGTCATGCGGCGCACTTGGCGGTTTTTGCCTTCGCGGAGTTCAAGGCGGAGCCAGGTATCGACGATGCTTTTACGATAGCGAACGGGAGGGTCACGATCAGGGATCGGGGGAGCCTGCTTGAGAAGTTTGGCGCGGCATGGAAGACAAGTCTGCCCTTTTATGATGATGCTCCCGCTGCGAAGCTTTTCAAGAGAAGCCGGCTCGGGTTCTCCTTCCACGAGGACGAGATAACGACGGCGGTGTTTGAAGCGAGGATTGAGGAGACGATCTTCTAGGGCTTTCTCATCAGTGAAAAGGAGGAGGCCTTCGGAATCCATGTCAAGCCGCCCAAGAGGGAGACATCCCGGTGGGAAATCAAACTCTTTTAGGGTCCGCTGGCCTTCGTCTCCAGGGTTGGAGTTGAATTGACTTAGAACACCGTGGGGTTTGTTGAAAGCGATGAGCATTAATGATTAGGGGCCAGAGACAAAAACGCAGAGCTACGGAGGTCAGAACCGTCCGGGAACTCTGCGCTTAACTTGTTAAGTCGATGATTAAACAAGCATGAGAGCTGGGTTCTCAAGGAGGCGCTTGATCTCTCCTAGAAATTTGGCGCCAACGGCTCCGTCTACAACACGGTGGTCGCAGCTGACTCCCAAATTCATGCGTAGGCCTGGAACGATTTCGCCATCCTTCACAACAGGTTTTTCTATGATTCCACCCACGCTTAGAATAACGGCTTGCGGAGGATTGACGATGGCATCGAAGGATTCGACACCCCAAGCTCCGAGATTGGATATAGTGACGGTGCCTCCGTCAAATTCGTTGGGAGCGAGTTTCTTGTCACGAGCTCGAATAGCCATTTCCTTGATCTCTTTTGAGATGGCGAGAAGCGATTTCTGCTCAGCATTTTTCACAACGGGAGTGACAAGGCCGTCATCGACTGCGATCGCAACTGAAATACCAACGTGAGCAAATTGAACGATGTGATCGCCATTAAAAGAAGCATTCGCCTCTGGAACAGTGACCGAGGCGTTGATGAGAGCTTTCACCACAAAGTCATTCACGGAATATTTGTTTCCATGACTCGCTTCGGATTGGGCATTGATCTGTTTGCGGAGAGCCATTAGCGGCGCCGCATCGACTTCGAGGTGAAGGTAGAAGTGAGGAATACTAATCTTAGAAGTGAGGAGTCTCTCGGCGATAATTTTACGCATGCTGGAGAGTTCGACAATTTGGTCTGCGCCTTCGGCGACTGGCGAAATAGCAGCAGGGACCGGAGCGACTGCCGGAGCAGGGGGGGCTGCCGGAGCAGGGGGGGCTGCCGGAGCAGGGGCGGGAGAAGAAGCAGGGGGAGCTGCAACGACGTCTGCTTTAACGATACGACCTCCAGGACCGGTCCCTGACACAGCGGTAAGATCGACACCTTCGGATTCAGCGATCTTTTTGGCGAGCGGAGACGCTTTGATGCGTTCACCATCGGTTGGAGTGGGGGTGGGGGTCTGTGATTTATTGACGGTAGCTGCCGCTGATTCCAACGCTTTCGCCGCGGCGGGCGGGGTGTTCGGCAAAGCGGCGGGTGCGCTCTCCGCAGAAGGAGTCGTCGCTTCTTCGCTTTCTCCGTCCTCGAGGAGAATGGCGATCGCAGATCCAACGGGAGCCTTGCCTCCTTCGGGAACAGAAATTTTTGAAAGGATGCCTTCATCAAAGGCTTCCATCTCCATAGTGGCCTTATCTGTTTCGATCTCTGCAATAATATCGCCGATCTCCACTTCTTCGCCCTCCTTTTTAAGCCAGCGAACCACCGTGCCTTCGGTCATGGTGTCGGAGAGTTTGGGCATTTCAATATTGATCGGCATAGTCTTGGAAATTTAGGTAGATAAAATTCGCCGCCTCCCGCGGCGCGGTGGAGAAATAGCAGACGAAGACACCCAATTAAAAGACAATTTCGCGTATCTGCAAGAGGCCGAAGTTACCTAGCTGACTGCTGAGAAATTCTTGCGGGCTAGTCTGCTCATCAAGTTGCGAACTTCGGCATATCCTTGGGGAGTCAGTTGAAAAGTTTTGTGGGCGTGAAGGTTTTCGCCAGCCACGAATTCTATTAGTCCCTTCTTTTCAAGATTCTCGACGGTGCTGGTGGTATTTGAGGGTTTCCGCCCGTAGCTGTCCAATGTGACGTTGAGTGAGCGTGTGTCGAGGAGATCGACATTCTCACGATGTTTGAAAAAGCTTCCGAGTAGAACGCACTCTGGACCGTTGAGCTCAAGACTAGTATTGTCGAGGAAGCGCCGAACTTCACGAAGTTCATCTGATGTTTGCTGGTCTTGGCGGATGCCTATTTTCTCGGTGGCACCTTCTACAGCTTCCTTGGTCTCGATAATCTTATGAACGACCTCATAAACGGCCTTGGCTCCGTCTAATTCAAGAGACCAGACTAATTCTGCAATTTTTTTAAAAGATGGTGACTCGTCCATGGCCTGAAATTAGAAAAAATTTTAGTAAAAGGCAAGTTATTTCGCTTATCTAAAATAAAAAACCCCAGTAAGTTAGGTTAAAACTCTAAAAATCTGGACGGATGAGAGTTTTTTGATAGTTTTTTGGGTGTCGGAGCTGTTCGGCAAAAAATCCCCAAACTCATGAAATCTAAGCGACTTCCTCAGAATTCCTTTGAAACCAATCAATCCTTGGCAGAATTCACAACGAGAGGAGAGTCACCCTTTGGTCAGGAAAATGAAAATGAGGGAAGTAAGACTGAGGAAATTAGTAGTGTTTTAGCCTCTTGCTTTCAAGAGGCCGAGGACAGCGATCTTAGGCTTAGGGACGAGTTTTCGACAAAAACTATTACTTTTGTGATTACGCGATGCCGTGAAATTTTACAATCAGCCAGTAAGGATCCTGCTTGTTGGTCTGAAGTGAGAGAATTTTTGGAGGAAGAGCTCTTCAGATAGTAGATTAAAAGAAAATTTAGTGATGGCGGAGAGGAAATGCCAAATGGTTCGTACAAAATTAGAGCAATTATCGAATCCACTTAATGGTGAGCTGAATCAGAAGCGGGTGATGGCTTGTGGAATGCTCCTAGCAGAGTCCGAAATGCATCGAAACCATTTTCGGGAGCGGGTTTTTATGATCATTGATCAATTTGTAGGACGAATTTTAGCGGGAACGCAGAATTCTCCAGGTGGGAACGTTCTCGAGATTCGCCTTCGCGGAGTCTTTGGATCACTCTGATAGACCGAATTCGCTGTATGAACGTGCTTCATTGCAGGTAGGAATTCAGGTAAGGGTTCTTTCCAATTTTCTGTTAGCTTTGGTATTCAAGTTGCTTCCCACCGGTATGCCTGTGGAAAAGAAAACGATCCGAAAGAACGCAAAAAAAGCTGCTGCTACGAAAAAAGCGAAGAAGAGATCTTCGTGTGAAATAGTTTCTCCCGGAGTGTTAGGTGAAAATGATTGTTCTAATGGGACGATAGGCGAAGTCGCCTACTTTTTGTATCTGAAGCGCGAGGAAGCCGGAGTTTTAGGAACAGCTGAGGGGGATTGGTTGGAGGCTAAAAAAATATTGAATCAGTAATTTAGTGATTTTGGGCTGCCTGCCTTGTTTTTGAAAACTTCAATCATCTCGTAATTCACGGAGGATCGCTCGGTGCATTTTTTCTCTGACTGCCATCCGGCCCCCGCGTGGTGTTCCGAGATCGTAAAAGTAGTTTTTTCCGAAAAGATCGTCTTCTTCTTTGCGAAACCGGATTTGAGACCATGGGAAATAGAGAGGGGGGTGTCCAAGCGCGAGAAGTGGAAAGACTTCGAGATAGAGGCCGGTTTCGCTGATGCGGAAAGTAATACAGCAGCAATACTTTGAAAGTTGGCCTAGGCTCATGCTTTGCCAGTGATATGAGGTTCCCTTTGGGCGAGAAAAAGTCGAGTAGCGTTTGGCAAGCTGACTCCACCCGAAGCAGGAAACAATTTTCAGGATCACACACCAGAACCCGATAAAGAATAGCGTGAAGAAGATCAGGACAAGACTTACTGGAGGTGGCATGATCGGAGGTTTTGGTTTTAGCTAAATAAACACTCCGGTGGAATGAAGAGAATTAGTAGGACCGCGGTTTCTTTTTGTTTTCCTGACAACTTAAAATTTGAGCGGATGAGTTGTAAGAAAAACCCCGATGCCGGAGCATCGGGTTTGAAAGATGTTCTTCATTTATTTTCTAGGCACGTTTCACGTCAACCCACTGACCTGTTTCGGCAGACTCGAGGACGGCATCACAAACGTATTGGGTGCCGAGGGCGTTCCGGAAATCAGGAAAGTTTTTAGCAATGCTTGGATCATCTAGGTGCTTCATGAATTCCACGGCACCGTGGACGAAGGAGTGCTCGTAACCGAGGCATAGGCCGGGAACCCACCAGTTCCCTGTGTAAGGATGGTCGCCATCGGAGACGTGGATGCTGGACCAACCTCGTGTTTCGCCGGGAATCTCGTGGTCAAAGTATGAGAGACGATTGAGGTCGTGCAGATCCCATGCGAGGGATTTGTGCTCGCCGTTGATCTCGAATGTGTTGAGCGCCTTGTGACCACGCGCATAACGAGTGGACTCGAAGATCGCGAGGGAACCATTTTCGAAACGCGCGAGGAAAGCGCAGGCGTCATCGATTGTGACAGGGTGCTTTTTGCCGGTCTCTTGGTGGACGCGTTCTTTGATAAAGGTCTCGGTCATCGCAGAGACGCTTACGATATCGCCGTTAATCCAGCGGGCGCAGTCGATGTTGTGGGCAAGGAGATCGCCGGTAACACCAGAACCAGCCGTGGCTGCGTCAAGACGCCAAAGGGCTTCTCCGCCCTGAGGGAGCTCTTCGGACATAGTCCAATCCTGGAGGAAGTTAGCGCGGTAGTGGTAGATGCGGCCCAGGTCGCCGCGATCGACGATTTGCTTAGCAAGGGTGACGGCGGGAAGAAAACGGTAGTTATACCAAACGAGGTTGGGAAGGCCGGCGGTTTCAATTGCTTCGACCATTTGGATCCCCTGTTTCCCGTCGAGGGCGAGGGGCTTTTCGCAAAGGATCATCTTGCCATTTTCGATGGCGGCCATGGCGATGTCGAAGTGGGAGTTATTGGGTGTGCAGATATCGATGGCATCTACGTCGTCTCGTTTGACCAATTCACGCCAATCGGTCTCGGTGTCGGAGTAGCCCCATTTCTCCGCGAAGGCTTTCACTTTATCTTCAGAGCGGCCGCAGATCACCTGCTTGACAGGAACGTGTTCGGTATCGAAAAAGTGATTAAGTTGGGAGTAGGCATTCGAATGGGTGCGGCCCATGAATCCGTAACCAACAACGCCAATGCGGACAGGTTTTTTGCTCATCTGTGTGACAGATTAGAAAAGGGAGAGGAGGGGGCAAGGGTAATTTGGAGAGTGGCCGTTGCGCCCATTATCGCTATTGGGCGCAGCGGACCTGCAACATCGTATCGAGGATAGTGTTCCAGGTTTGTCGTTCTTCCAGCAATTCGTTTGAGAACATGCAGCCGTCCCAGCAAATATGTTCGATTTTGCGATCGGTGTGATTCTTAAGCCACTCGGAGGAGCAGGCAACAATGTCGAGTTTTCCTTTTGGATCATCGGCAGGACAGTGGCGACCGGTCTTATCGTGGGCGCCAGACCCGTTTACAGTGCCATCGTTTTGAGCGACGTGAAAGTCGATGGTCCACGGGCGGAGTTTGTCGACCATAGGGCGATAGGCTGCCCAAAACTCTTCGTTGGTATGGTCTTCTTTGACGAGGGCATGCTCGGGAGCGTTGTAGCCGAGAAGGTAGAGATAAGTGTGGGCGAGATCTGACTGAAAACCGACTGTTTCGGGCATATCTATGGTTTCGAGGAGGTCGAGTGTGTCTTTCCAAGAGTGGATTCCACCCCAGCAGATTTCACCTTCCATAGCGAGGCGCTCGCCGTTGTCTGCGGCGATTTTTGCAGCGCGTTGGATGGTGTCGGCAGCGAGGGCAGTGTTTCCAGCAGGGTCTTTAGCCCAGTCTTCGACTCCGCCAGCGGTGTCGATGCGAATAGATCCGTATTCGCGAACTCCGTGAGTTCTGAAGATGTTGGCAACGCGACAGGCTTTCTCAACCGCGAGGACAAAGTTGTCGCGGTCAGATGGTGAGCCGAAAGCAGGGCCTCCAACAGTCCCTTCCCAAATGGGCGCGACGAGGGTTCCAACTTTGAGATTTTTGGAGGCAATGAGATCGGCAATCTTTTTTAAATCATCTTCGGAAGCATCTGGGTCGATTCCTCTTAAACAGGAAGTAGTCGATGCCGAATATTTTCGGCCGTTGACTTCGGCATTGGTTGTGAGTTCGAGCATATGCTCGAGAGATATCGGCGGGTGGTCGGTGCCTTCTTCTTTCCCTACAAGACCGGGCCACATAGCGTTGTGAACTTTGAGTGAACTCATGAAGGAAATGGTGAAGGTTGAAGACGAAGGAGTGAAGTTTGAAATTTCATTGGTAATGATTTGCCAAATCCCCGCCTTTTCTGATTTTTCCAGTTTTTACGCCCTAAGCCTTTCGGAATGATTCTTGTTGAAAGGGATATTTCAAGCCGTCCCCAAAAGCTAATAACTTGATCATGCGGAAAGCTAACCTTGTCTCTGGATTCTGGTAGGGAAAAGGTGAAGACTAATTGAGGAGGCAAGCCTCAATAAAACTGGTGTATTTATGGGAGTTTGGGGGGTTAGGCCTCGTCTTTTTTGGCTGCGGCAAGGGCTGCAGCTTTGCCGCGGGCGACTTCCTTGCCTTCCCGATCCACAAGAATATAGGTGGGGACTCCCCTTACGTTGTAAGGTGTTACCAATTTGTTTTGATTGGTGTCCTTTTGCAGCATAATGGGCCATGGTTGCTTGAAGGACTTTGCCCACTTCAGAGCATCATTCTCTACTCGGTCCAAAGAGATGTGGATCATCTCGAGGTTAGGATTAGGGCCAATTTCCTTATTGTATTGCTCCGCAAACTGAGGAGCCCCTTTTTGACAAGGTGGTCACCAGCTGGCCGAGAAGTAGAGAAGGAAATATTTAGGAGCATCCTCTAGTTCGTAATCGACAAAGGCTTCGCCATCGAGTTTTTGTAACTTTTTGAGAGCCTTCCCAAAGTCTCCATCCATGAACTAGCACTTTAAGTTTTTCTTCAGCTGCTGCAATCTTAGCTCCCTCTTCTTTGGCCCATTTTTGATCCTCCTCGGAGAGGAGGGCAAGTTTGAAGGTCATCTGCTTGATGCCGCGCCTAACGGTCACCGAATTATCATCACAGGAGACCAAGTCTCCTTCGAAAGTTTTGGATCCATCAGCACTGGTCCAAGTGCGGGCCTGGCCGAGGCCTGTCAACATCAGTGATGCGATAGTTGTTAAGATGGTTTTTTTCATACGTTATCTGAATTTAAGACGAAGCTGTGTGGTAATTTTGTCTGACGAATTCACTTTTTTTGACACTTTTCGTTAAAACTATGAGTTTAGGCTCATGATGGTCTGGCTATCTAAAAAGTGACGTCGTTCGTGTTAGGAAAAGTCTAAGAGTATAACGGGACAAGGCGAAGGAGCGACTCGCCAAGGTCAAGAAAGTTGTTCCACCATTGGAAGAGAAAGCTACTGAGTTGAACTTCTCTTGAAGTGGCGCAGAGGATTAAGGTGAAGAGAACGAGATTGGCGAAGATGATGATGATCAGGGAAAAAAAGGTGCCGTTTTCTTTGAGGTCGGGTTGGTCCTTGGGGATCATCCAGACGGTCCAAATAATGTGGAAAGTCCAAGTGAAGCCGAGCAGTCCGGTTAGGATCAAGCCTCCGGCTGGGATATCCCACCAAAGGCTAACAAAGCTGTGAAGGGAGATAAGGACGGCTGACCAAAAAGGGATAAAGTAAGGAGAAAGGGCGATGAGAATATTGGACTTATTTGTCATCACGTATCCCCCTTCAGTGCTGAAGTGAATCGCGCTGATGCGTCCACCGCAGACGTAGACAAACATCGCGTGGGTCATTTCGTGTCCAAGAACGTATAGGTATAGGAGACGGTCATTGGCGATTCCGGCGATAAACCAACTGATCATCGAGCCAATTCCAACGATAAAGCAAAGAAGTTCGGTGGAATACCAAATCGTCTGAAAAATGCGCTCCTCACCGCTTTCTTTCATAAGAGTAATGGCCGTGATGAAGCAGAGTGGCATCAGCAAGATTCCAAGCCCCCAATGCAGAATACGCGCCCGCAGGACGTCGATGAGGGTGGCAAAGGCATCCTGGCTCGCGTCCTCGCCCAGGTAGCGCGGCGTCTGCGATCGCCTCGAAGATTGACCTGAATTTGGGCTCGCTGGTGAACATTCAGCAGACTTGAACCCCAACCGGCACGACGCTTCCGGCGGGAGCGGGAGCTCTTGTTGAGTTTGCTGGGAAGTCTGCGATTGCTCATCGAGATCATTAAGATAACTAAATGATTTGAAAAAATAAAGAGAATGTCTGAGATTCCCTAGATTTTTTGGCCTGTCCTTTGCTAGAGTGGGGGGGTGAGTGGAGAAACAAAAGTTCCTGGGTTGGTGGCAGTTGATCCTTGGCTAGAGCCATATTCCACAGCGATTGGAGATCGGACTGCAAGATTTAAGGAACGTTTGGCCAAATTTGGACCACTGCTAGAATTTGCGACGAGTCATCAGAGATTAGGTCTTCATCGCGAGGGCAGTGATTGGGTATTTCGGGAGTGGGCTCCAAGGGCCAAGGCGCTTTTCCTTACTGGAGGTTTTTGTGGGTGGTCAAGGAAGGACTATCCTTTACGGCGTTTACCGGAACAGGGAGTCTGGGAGGTGAAGGTTGCAGGGAATGCATTGAGGCATGGCGATTTGTATAAAGTTCATATCGCGGGAGTGAATGGAGCACACGATCGCATTCCTTCGCACGCTACTTTTGTGGTCCAAGATGAAGAAACCAAGGAGTTTTCAGCCCAAGTGCAGGACTCGTCTGAATATTCTTGGGAAAATGCTGCTCCAGCGGCTGTGCAACATCCAAAAGTCTACGAAGCCCACGTCGGGATGGCTACCGAAGAGTTTCGGGTAGGAACTTATCGCGAATTTGCGGAGCAAGTTTTGCCGCGCCTAGCTCGGTTGGGCTACAATGTAGTTCAGCTCATGGCGGTAGCTGAGCATCCTTATTATGGGTCATTTGGGTATCATGTTGCTAATTATTTCGCGCCTAGTTCGCGATGTGGTTCAGCCGAGGATTTGAAATATCTTATCGATACAGCCCATGGGCTGGGGATCGCGGTGTTGATGGATATCGTACACTCACATTCGGTGAAAAATTTTGCGGAAGGCTTATCATCGTTTGACGGGGAGGAAGGGCTTTATTTTCACAAGCGCGACCACCCTGAGTGGGATTCACGGATTTTTGACTATGGTCGTTCTGAGGTGTGCCGGTTTCTACTTTCAAATTTGGCGTATTGGATGACCGAGTTTCGTTTTGATGGTTTCCGTTTCGATGGCGTAACCTCCATGCTCTATCATCATCATGGGAATATTACCTTCGATCACTACGATAAATACTTTTACGACGGTGTGGATTGGGACGCGGTGACTTATCTGCAGCTAGCGAATCAATTAATCCATGAGATCAATCCTCGTGCTCTGAGTATCGCGGAGGATATGAGCGGAATGCCAGGGCTTTGCCGCCCTCTAAATGAAGGGGGAATCGGGTTTGATTTCCGTCTTGCGATGGGCATCCCCGACTATTGGATTAAGTTGCTTGAGCACACTAGAGATGAGGATTGGAGCCTTGATGAGATTTACGATACCCTCACAAACCGTCGCTGCGGGGAAAAGACCATCGCTTATGCTGAGAGCCACGACCAGGCTTTGGTGGGTGATAAGACTCTCGCCTTCCGGCTAATGGATGCCGCGATGTATCATCACATGACGAAAGGCGATAATGATGTGGTGGTCAATCGGGGGATGGCTCTACACAAGATCCTCCGTCTCATGACTCTGGTCCTCGGTGGGGAAGGCTACCTCAATTTTATGGGAAATGAATTTGGCCACCCTGAGTGGGTTGATTTCCCCCGTGAAGGGAATGATTGGAGTTATAAATATACCCGCCGGCAGTGGTCTCTGGTGGATCATCCTGGTCTAAAATACCGTGAGTTGGAGGCTTTTGATGAAGCTATGATGAATATTGCAGACAAGGTTTTCGCCGCATCGGGGGCTAAAATGCTGAACTTGGATCAGTTAAACCAGTGCATTCAGTTTGAACGAGGTGATCTCATTTTTGCGGTGAATTTGAGTCCTTCGATTTCGGTGGTTGATTATGAATTCCCGGTTCAACAGGAAGGGAGCTATCGGTTGATCTTGTCGTCGGACGATCCTGCGTTCGGCGGGGCCAATCGGGCGGATAGCTCAATTGACTATCCCGCGGTGGAGGGACGGGTGAAGATCTATTCGCCCTCTCGTACTATCTTGGTGTTCGCACGTAAGGATTAAGGGGTCGACGGAATATCTTTCGATGCTATCGGGTCGCTTAATCTTTTTTTGCTACTACCACTAAACTATCTCGAAAGAAAGGGAGATTCCGAATGGGGTTCACTGCGAATTTTGCAAGGTTGCGAAGCTTGTTGGGATGAGATTTCCAGTCGTGGAGGGGGAAATAACCAGTTTCGTTGGAGCGGCCAAGGTGAGAGTAAAATGAAATAGTATCGCTCCGTACGATAGCCAAGGAAGTGTTGCTAAAGCATTCCAAAACCTCTGCCACGGTATATTCTTTCCAGTGCCCATGACCTTCCTCATCAACCTCGGGTTCTTCCCATCGATTTGGAATGAAGAAGCTTTTGTTAAGGGCTCGCCGATTTGGGGTCGTCAAGATAAGGCGGCCACCTGGTTTTAGACAGTGCTCGATCCCTTTGAAGAGCTCGTCAAAAGAGGCCGGATTCAGGTGCTCAAAGACTTCGGTGAAGAGAATAGTGTCGAAGTGATTCTCCGGAAAAGGAAGGCTGGGATGATCGTTTAAATTGTGGTCGATTAAATTGATGCCAGCCTCGCTAATGATGGGGAGGCGGTCGGGCTTGAGGTCAATTGCGGTAACCTCCCAGCCACTCCGCCGGAAATATAGGGAAAGATAACCAGGCCAGCACCCAATATCGAGGAGGCGAGGTGTTTCAGAGGTCACCGATCGAACCGATTCCGCGCTGACTCGGAAACGGTGCTCGTGATTTCGGAGGTAGGCTTCGTCTCTCTTGAGATCTTTTTTAACCCTATTAAAGATCTCGTCGTCCATGGGCTCTTAAATTAGGCGATGGTCAGAACTTGCGCGACAATTCGTTTGGCATTGGGAAGCTGGTCCTGCTCAACATGCGGCGAGTAAATGGCGGGCGCATCGATGGTGCAGACCCTCTTGACGGGGGCATCGAGATAATCGAAAGCGTATTCTTGAATCAGGGTCGTAATTTGCGCAGAAACTCCACAAAAGGGCTTTGATTCATCAACCAGGACTACGCGGTGGGTCTTGGCGACGGAGGCGAGGATAGCATCGACATCGAGCGGGCGGATGGAGCGGAGATCGAGGACTTCCGCATTGATTCCATGCTCTTCTTGGAGGATTTTGGCTGCCTCTAGGCAGTGAATTACCGAGCGTCCGTGAGCGATGAGGGAGATGTCGGAGCCCTCACGTTTAATGTCAGCTTTTCCAAGAGGGATAAGAAAATCTCCATCGGCTGGATCAGGGACCTCTCCCGTGTTGCCGTAAAGGGTTGTGTTTTCCATGACGTAAACAGGATCGTTATCACGGATCGCGGTTTTCATCATTCCTTTGGCATCGGCTGGGGTGGCAGGCGAGCAGACCTTGAGGCCGGGGAAAGCGGCGAAGAGGCCCTCGGGAGTGTGTGAGTGAGTTGCACCCACATTAGTGCCGCCGTTAGCGGGTCCGCGCATCACGATGGGGACATTAATGAGGCCACCGGACATATAGCGGCAGCAGGCGGCGTTGTTCACGAGTTGGTCAAAAGCTACCGAGTGGAAAGACCAAAACATCAATTCCATGACTGGACGGATGCCAAGCATGGAGGCGCCGATACCCATGCCAATGAAGCCAGCTTCGGAAATTGGGGTGTCAACAATTCGTTTGTCACCCCACTTGTCCCAGAGGCCTCGGGTGACCTTGTAGGCCCCGTTGTACTGGGCGACTTCTTCGCCCATGATGCAGACGTTTTCGTCGCGGGCAAGTTCCTCGTCGAAGGCCTCATTCAGAGCGTCTTGATATTGTTATACAATTAATATTTCAGGTAAAAAATTATGGTAAAAAAATTTCTAGAGTCCGATTTTTGAGGCCTCGGTGTCGTTGTCGGTTTCCCAGTAAACGTCCGTGGAAATATCTGCGATGGTCGGAGCCGGGGAGTCCTCGGCGAATTTCACGGCGGCTGCGGTCTCTTCCTTGGCTGCGGCGTTGATCGTCTTAGCTGATTCTTCGGTGAGAACCCCTTCCTCTAAAAGTTTGGCTCGCCAAAGATTTATGGGATCATGATTCTTTTTGTAATCTGCGATCTCTTCCGGCGAACGGTATTTCTTATGATTCGCATCGGCGACTGAGTGGCCGTAGTAACGATAGGTCATGATTTCGAGTATGGTGGGCTTGTGCTCTTTGCGGGCCCGCTCCATCGCGATGTGTGTTTTGGCTCGAACTTCGTAAAAATCTTCACCGTTCACGACATCCCAATCCATGTCATAAGCCTCGCTGCGTTGGGCAAGACAGTCCTTGTAGGCACTTGAGCGTTTCTGCGAAGTCCCCATCGAATAGCCATTATTCTCGATTATATAGACGACGGGAATCCCGAAGAGGGCTGCGATGTTGAGCGACTCGTGGAAGGCGCCCTGATTGATAGCTCCGTCTCCAAGGAAGCAAAGTGCGCAGCCTTCGAGACCTTTATACTTAAGGCCATAGCCGAGTCCCAAACCGAGGGGGGTTTGGCCTGCAACAATGCCGTGACCACCCCAGAAGTTTTTATCGGGAGCGAAAAAGTGCATCGATCCACCTTTACCCTTCGAGCAACCAGTGGCTTTACCATAGAGCTCAGCCATGCACTCGTTCATGTTCATGCCGACTGCAAGAGCGTGGGCATGGCATCGATAAGCCGTGATCATGTGATCGTGATCGCCCATGAGGGAGGCCGCTCCGACGGCGACGGACTCTTGTCCGATATAGAGGTGGAGGAAGCCGCCCATCGTGCCGTCCTTCTGGTAGTTCTTAAGTGCAGCCTGCTCAAAGCGCCGAATTCGAACCATCTGGCGAAAGGTTTCAAGTTTCTCTTCGGCAGAAAGCGTTTTGTTAATCGGCGAGCCCGCAAAGTTGAGCGGGGAATGATTTGGGCTGTTGGCAGTTTCCATGGCGAAAGATTTTTTCGAAGGCCGACATAGCGGCCTCTGCGAGTGGCCGCAAGTCTAATGCGGCAGGTGTATCCTGTCCCAAATCGGATAAAAATAAACTTCTGATGCGCTTTTTTATCGATGAAACCTCTTATCTGGTGCCGCCGGCCTTTCGCTGATCTCTGTTTTTTGGTGAAATTTGAGAAGCTACCACCTTGCCTTGCGACGATAAGGGGCGAGCCCTCCTTCGAGAGATCGATTTCACAATCCAGATTAGTTGGAAAACAAGGAAGCTGGGAAAATGATTTGCATGATCAGGGTTAGGAAAAAATTGACCACTAGGATCGCGAGTGATGAATAGACCATCGCTTGGGTTGTTCCTCGGCCAACCCCAACCGCTCCATTTTTGACTTTCAGTCCTTGATCACAGGAAATAATCACGATCAAAACCCCGAAGAAAAGGCCCTTGATTAAAGCGATGGTGGGGTCGGTAAGATCAACGTAGCTTTTCATATTATCAATCCAGTAGGAGGATTCAACGTGGAAGACACCTACTCCGACAATGTAAGAGGCGATCATTCCGAGTGCTGCCGATTCTGCAATCAAGAGGGGCACTGAAATGAGCATCGCGAGAAATCGTGGGGTAACTAAATAGTCTACTGGATTGACGGCCATCGAACGAAGAGCGTCGATTTGTTCTGTCACCTTCATTGTCCCGATCTCCGCGGCCATTGCAGAGCCAACTCGACCTGCCATCATGAGGCCTGTTATCGTAGGACCTAGCTCGCGAAGCATCGCAACCGACACCAGTCCGCCGGCTGCGGTCTCAAGGCCAAAGAGTTTAAATTGAAAAAGAGTTTGGGCGGCCAGCACTGCGCCGGTGAAAGCTCCGGTCACTCCAACTACGATTTGGGAGCGTGCTCCAATTTCGGCAACTTGCTCCCACATTTTCCGCCAACGTTTCTGACCTTTCGTCAGTGAATAAAAAATTTCACGCGTCAGTAATCCGAGTTGCCCAAGGTAGCTAATGAAGGTCAGGAGGACTCGGCCAGTTGCCTGAAAAATGGTCACAGTGAGGATTCTAGTCTTCTAAAGGTCACAAGGCCATGCGCAATTAATGCAAAACTAAGTAAGGGAGGAAGCTGCTTTTTTGGCTGGCGACAAGAAGTCCTTAAAATTCGAGATTCTTGTAAGGGGGACTTAACTTGCCTTGAGAACGGCATTTCTTAAATCATCAACCGAGTCCAAGAGAGGAAAGTTAGTGGGTGTGCCATAGCCCCAAGAAAAAATAAGTGGCGTCATGTCGCCGTTCCGGGCGGTGGCGAGATCAACGGTAGAGTCCCCGATGTATGCGACCTCCTCCGCTTTAAGATTCCAATCACTAATGATTTGGTGGGCAGCGGTTGGGTCTGGTTTTTTTGGGTATCCTTCTTGATGGCCGCGAACCTGACTAAAAAGGTTTTGCGGAAAAAGCGACTCAACGATCTCGACAGTGTATCCATGAGGTTTGTTGGAAAGTACGGCCATCGGCATGTCGCTTTGGTGGAGTTCTTCAAGGAGGGAGGTCATGCCGGGATAGGGGGAAGTTCCGTGTTTCCAATCCTCGGAATAGTGCTTCTGAAAAGCAGATAGAAGTTCGTTTTGCTGGTTGGAGTGATCGGGGCTTAGGGCTCGTGTGACGAGATTGAGTAAGCCGTCACCAATGAAGGTTTCCACGACATCCTGCGGATGGTTAGGCAGCTTGATGTCGTCCAAAGCATGGTTGAGAGCAGTGGCGATTCCAGGAAGGGAATCGACGAGCGTGCCATCAAGATCAAAGATCAGTCCGCGAATCATGGATTTGCGGTAATTGGTGTGAGCGAATTTTCCCAGCCTTGTTTTGACAGATACGAAAAGTTTTGGGAGTAGTTCTCCCGACATGAAATTCAACTTTTCAATTAAGACTCTTGCGATCACTTCTATTCTGAGCTTCGGATTGCTCGCTCCTGTTCACGCTGACGATGACGAAACTCCACTTGCCGAGGAAATGGATGTTTTGAGCGGCTCGCTCAAGAGGCTCCGTAAAGCTGAAACTACCGCTGAGAAGGTCGAGTTGGTTGACGCGGCCCAGAAGGCGACCATAAAGTCCCTCCAATATTCCCCAATGGTTTACTGGCCGAGGATGAGAAGGAGAAGGCCAAAGCAACTGCTGATTACAAAAGGCTTATCGGCCTGACCTACGCGAAGCTTTGTGAGCTAGAGTTGGCTTACCTTGCTGGGGACGAAGATAAGGCTGATGAAATCAAAGGTGAACTTAAAGATCTCAAGAAAGATGGCCACGAAAAATACACCGACTAATAAATTTGCCTAGCTTTGTAACTTTTAACTCGCTCGGCTGCTTCTTGTAGTCGGGCGTTTTTTTCGTTAAGACCAGTGCTCTCGAATTCGGCCAAATAATTGCTTGGTCGACTTTTAGAGGGTCTCTCTCCTTGTTTAGGGGTATTTTACTAGGTAGTTAACTGTGGTTAAGGAATGTCCCAATGGTCCTTCGCGGAATAGAATTCGCTTAAAATCCAATGGTTGGAGCTCTCTCACGCCAGACCAACCGCATTTCAGAACTTTTTTTAGAAAATTTTTAAGAAACCCCTTGCCAGATGCCTTTTTATTCCTAGAGTCGCGGCCCGCAAATCGGGTCTGACATCACGAATTCATTGAGAATTCAACGATTAGGGCCCTTTGTTAGGTAATCAACTATCGGGTGCTCACCGGAAAAATGGCTCTTGCGAGGAATCTCGCTGGACCTCCCGGCGCACTTTTCCGGTTGAGAACCAGCGCAAGCCACAATTTTACAATTCCTCAATACTTCACAAACCCGCTTAACCGCCATCCCAAAACGATCGCATTATGCCTACCATTAACCAACTCGTCCGCAAAGGTCGTAAGAAAGCAGTAGCCAAGTCGAAGTCACCGGCTTTGAACAACTGCCCACAGCGCCGTGGCGTTTGTCTCCAAGTTTACACTCGCACACCAAAGAAGCCCAACTCCGCGCTTCGTAAGGTTGCCAAGGTTCGCCTTACCAACGGGTATGAAGTCATCGCTTACATTGGCGGTGAGGGTCATAACCTCCAAGAACACTCGATTGTTCTTATCCGCGGTGGTCGAGTGAAGGATTTGCCAGGTGTGCGTTATCACATCGTCCGTGGCTCGCTCGATACCCTTGGGGTCGATGGCCGCAAGCAGGCGCGCTCCAAGTATGGTGTCAAAAAGTCTAAGTAATTTTATTTTAATCTCTGATCAACCAATTCCATGGCACGCAGAAAAAGAGTTTACCCAGCCAAAGTATACAAAGATCCCAAGTTCGACAGCCAGGTTGTCGGTCGCTTGATCTCGAAGGTGATGAAGGACGGCAAACGTTCCCTCGCAGAGCGTATCGTCTATGCCGCTATCGATCGCGCCAACGAAGGCACTGATACGATTGATCCTCTCGAGATCGTCAATCGCGCCATCGAGAATGCTAAGCCCCGTGTTGAGGTCAAGTCACGTCGTGTTGGAGGAGCCACCTATCAGGTGCCTTTAGAAGTAGATTCAAGCCGCTCCGAGTCCCTTGGCATGCGCTGGATTATCACCTTCGCCCGTGCCAAGAAGGGCACTCCAATGCATGTCGCTCTCGCCAACGAGATCAAAGATGCTGCCAATAATACCGGTAACTCCGTGCGCAAACGCGATGACGTTCACAAGATGGCTCAGGCAAACCGTGCTTTCGCCCACTTCCGCTTCTAATTTTTCTTCCCGCTAGTTTGATGAGCAAAGTTGCGCAATCCCCAACCCGTCCCGTTCCTCTTGAGAGGACACGGAACATTGGGATTGCTGCGCATATCGATGCGGGAAAGACCACGCTAACCGAGCGTATTCTCTTTTACACAGGAATGATTCATCGGATTGGGGAGGTGCACGATGGTGCGACCACCACCGATCATATGGAACAAGAAAGGGAGCGCGGGATCACCATCACTTCAGCTGCTGTCACTTGCCAGTGGATGCAGCAAAAAGAAGATGGGGTTTCAAAACTCTTTACCGGTGACAATCAGCGTATCAACATCATCGACACTCCGGGTCATGTTGATTTCACGGCAGAGGTAGAACGATCACTTCGTGTTTTGGATGGTGCAATCGTCGTTTTTTGTGGTGTTGCCGGAGTCCAACCCCAATCCGAAACTGTTTGGCGCCAAGCTAATACTTACAATGTTCCCCGTATCGTCTTCGTCAATAAGATGGATCGAATTGGGGCTAATTTCGATGCTGCAGTCAAGGAGGTTCAGGAGAAGCTTGGCGCTCGTACCGTCCGGATTTTAATTCCAATTGGTTCCGAGGAAAACCTTCGGGGTCAAATCGACGTCCTTAACAAAAAAGCTGTTCTTTACAAGGATGACGACATCCTTGGTTCGACTTACGATGTCGCTGATTTGGACGCTGATCAGCTCGCCCTTGCGGGAGAGGCATATTCGGAACTACTCGAGGCTGTTGCAGATGTTGATGAGCAGATTGGCGAGATGTTCCTCATGGAGGAGCCCATTTCGGTTGCTGCTCTCAAGGCGGGTCTCCGCCGCGCTACAATCGCCAATCAGTTGGTGCCTATTGCCGGTGGCTCAGCTTTCAAAAACAAGGGGGTCCAGTACCTTCTCGATGCCGTTGTTGACTATCTTCCGAGTCCACTTGAGATTCCGGCCGCTGAGGGGCTTGATCCTGAGAGCGAAGAAAAGATCGTCAAGGTTAAGACGACTGACGATGGTAAGTTCTGTGCCCTCGCGTTCAAGCTCTGGGCTGACAAATATTTCGGCAAACTTATTTTCTTCCGTATTTACAGTGGAACCGTCTCCAAGGGAGATATGGTTTACAATCCGCGTACGCAAACAAAAGAGCGTGTGGGTCGTTTGATTCAGGTTCAGGCCGATAAGCACGAGGAAATTGAGACCTGCTTTGCTGGTGATATCGCAGCTCTCGTTGGCCTCAAGAATGTTCAAACTGGTGACACTCTTTCCCACCAGCAAGCTGGCGTGCTTTTAGAGCCACCAAGTTTTCCCGAGCCTGTTATCTCGATGGCTGTTGAGCCTAGAACTAAGGCTGACTCGGACAAGATGGTCATCGGACTCGATCGTCTCTCTGACGAAGATCCCACCTTTGTAGTCAAGACTGACGAGGAGACCGGGCAGACCATTATTGCTGGAATGGGCGAGCTTCACCTCGAAGTCATCATCGATCGCCTGAAACGTGAGTTCGGGGTGCAGGCGAATGTGGGTAAGCCACAAATCGCTTATCGCGAAACAGTCTCTGCAACCGCTCAGGGCGATGGGAAATTTATCCGTGATGCTGCTCTTGCTGGCAAGGCGGCATATGGTCATGTCACTCTCAGCCTCTCGCCTAACAAACAGGGGGAGGGAATAACTACCGAGGATACTGCTTCCGCTAGCGATTTTCCAAAAGAATACATCCCGGCTGTCATGAAGGGGATCATGGAAGCCCTCACTAACGGTTTGGTAGCCGGCTATCCGGTTGTTGATGTCCACGCCAGCGTTACCGGCGGTTCCTTCCATGAAGTTGATTCCAATGACAATTCATTCAAGATTGCCGCTGTCTTTGCGATCAAGGAAGCTTTAAAGGCAGCTTCGCCTATTCTTCTGGAGCCTATCATGGATGTCGAAATTGCGACACCCGATGATTTTCAGGGAGATATCATGGGTGATATGAATCGCCGACGTGGTCAAATTCAAGAGATCATCACCAAAGGACCAGTTGCCAACGTTTCTGTAAAGGCTCCACTGGCCGAGTTGTTCGGTTATTCGACCGATGTCCGCACCCTCTCCTCAGGTCGAGCGTCCTATTCGATGACGCCAGCCAGTTTCGAAGAAGTTCCCCGCAAATTCGTAGAGAAACTCATCGCCGAACGCGGCGGTGCTATTTAAAGATCACTCAATTCAGACACTTTTCACACCATGAATCAGAAAATCCGTATCCGCCTTCGCGCATTTGACCACCGAGCTATTGATCGCTCGACTCGAGATTGTCGAGACTGCTAAGCGCACTGGAGCTAAAGTCGCCGGCCCTGTCCCTCTGCCAACACGGATCGAAAAATTTTCCGTTAATAGTTCGGTTCACGTGAATAAAAAGGCTGCCGACCAGTTTGAGGTTCGCACACACAAGCGGCTCCTCGACATCGTTGATCCCACTGCCCGCACCGTAGATGAGCTCAAGAAGCTGAATCTCCCCGCTGGTGTTGATATTCAGATCCACATTTAATTTTCTCTTTTTAAACTCAATTATCCAAACGGAACCTAGACCCATGTCACTCGGAATCCTCGGTAAAAAAGTCGGTATGACTCGCGTTTTTGACGCAGAGGCAGGCTGCATGATCCCCGTCACTGTCGTCGACGTGAACGGAAATGAATTGCTTCAGGTGAAAACCACGGAGACTGATGGCTACTCTGCTATTCAGGTCGCATATGACGACCAGAAAGAGCGCCGTGTCAATCTTCCCGAACGCACTCACCAGGCAAAGCAAGGCGCGACCGGTGCCAAAAAACTCATTAAGGAGTTTCGCTTCGACAGCGATGCCGATCTTCCAAATAAGGAAGAGGGCCATCCAGGCGCTGCTCTTTTCGAGGACGGTCAGTGGGTCGACGTGATCGGAACCACTAAAGGAAAAGGTTTTCAAGGTAACGTGAAGCGTCATGGCCACAACGGTCAGCCTGACGGTCACGGGCACATGATGCACCGGAGAACTGGTGCAATTGGTGCTGGATCGACTCCTGCCCGAGTTTGGAAAAACCAGAAGATGCCTGGACATGATGGGACCGTCCGCCGCACCACCCAAAATCTCAAAATTGTTCAAGTCCGTCAGGAAGACGGAGTCCTCCTCATCTCCGGTTCGGTTCCCGGCCACAACGGTGCTTATGTCACTGTTCGTCCAGCTCTTAAAAGAACCGCAGCCAAGTAAATCTCAGTTTTAGAAAGAACCTGATCCATGTCAGCATTCACAATTCAAGACGCCGAAAAGGCCAAGATTCAGCTCATCGCTGATGGTTCCAAGGGCAGCCAGGCCGTGCACGACCTCGTCGTTGCATACCAAGCCAACCGCCGCTCCGGAACCGCCCAAGCCAAGACCCGCGGAGAGGTCCGCGGAACTGGTAAGAAGATGTATCGCCAAAAAGGCACAGGTGGTGCCCGTCACGGGGACCGGAAAGCTCCGATCTTTGTTGGGGGTGGCGTTGCTTTCGGGCCTCGCAACCGCTCCTATGCTAAGACTGTTTCGAAGAAAGTCCGCACCCTCGCTTTGCGTCGCGTTCTTGGAGAAAAAATAAATGAAGGTGTGGTCCACAGCGTCACTGCCTTCGAAGTTGCTTCTGGAAAGACTAAGGACATCGTCATGGCTATCCGTGAAGTCACCGACGCCGCTCGCGTGATCGTCGTTGGTAAATCCTTTAGTGAAGAAACTTACCGAGCCGAGCGCAACTTAACATGGGCACTCCTGCAAACCGCCGAGAACGTCAACGTGGAAGAACTCCTCTTCTGGGGTGATGTCATTATCGTTGATGACGCTCTCGAAACCCTCGCTCAACGCACCGCCTAAACCATTCAGCTAGCCATGAGAGATATTTACCGCATCATCGATACCGTCCGCATGTCGGAAAAGGCCACTCTTCTTCAGGAGAAGGAGAACGCCTACACCTTAAAGGTCGATCGTCACGCCAACAAGATTGAGATTAAAAAGGCTGTCGAGAAGCACTTCAAAGTGAAAGTTCTCGGTGTCCGCACTGCCAATTGTGCAGGTAAGGCTAAGCGCCGTCGTCGCGCTGATGCTGGACGCACTCCCGCCTGGAAGAAAGCCATCGTCCGCCTTAAGGATGGTGACTCCCTCGGCCTCTTCTAATTTATAGTTTTAGTAACCCCACTCAGAAAGGATCATTCTAATGCCTCTGAAAAGTTTTAAGCCTGTCACTCCCGCGAATCGTTACAAGATGCTTCCGGGATTTGACGAGATCACAAAGTCAAAGCCTGAAAAAAGCCTCCTCGAAGTCAAAAAACGCTCCGGTGGTCGCAATAACCAAGGTCGTATCACCATGCGCCACATCGGCGGTGGCCATAAGAAGAAGTATCGTCTCATCGATTTCAAGAGAACTAAGCGTGACGTGGTCGCGACCGTAGTCGGAATTGAATACGATCCTAATCGGACCTGCCGCATCGCACTCCTAGAATACAAGGATGGAACTAAGTCCTATATTCTTGCCCCATCTGGTCTCACTGATGGACACAAGGTTGAAGCTGGGGAAAGCGTTGAGCCAAAGGTCGGTAATGCCATGCCTCTCAAAAATGTTCCTCTTGGTACTGCCATTCACAATATCGAAATCCGTCCTGGATCTGGTGGTAAGATTGCTCGCGCTGCTGGTCAGCAAGCGATTCTTGCTTCTCGCGATGAAGGGTATGCATTCGTTAAGATGCCTTCCGGTGAAATCCGCTTTCTCAACTCTCGTTGCCGCGCAACGATCGGTGAAGTTGGTAACATCGAGCACCATAACCAAAGCCTTGGTAAGGCAGGCCGCAACCGTTGGCTCGGTCGTCGTCCTCGCGTTCGTGGTGTTGCTATGAACCCTGTCGATCACCCAATGGGTGGTGGTGAAGGCCGCACCTCAGGTGGTGGTCACCCACAATCGCCTTGGGGTCAACTTTCGAAGGGCTTCCCAACACAAGAACTCAACATTCATTGTGGAAGACCGTCGCAAGTCCAAGCGCAAGTAATTTAACCTGCAAGTCACTCAATAAAATTTCATTATGGCACGTTCACTGAAAAAAGGTCCTTACGTCGATCAGAAGCTTCTGCTCAAAATTGATGCGGCAGTCGAGTCGGGTAATAAAAAGCCCATCAAGACCTGGAGCCGCCGCTCCATGATTACTCCTGACTTTGTCGGTCACAACTTCGCCGTTCACAACGGAAAAACCTTCATCCCTGTTTTCGTTTCCGAAAATATGGTGGGCCACAAGCTAGGTGAGTTTTCTCCTACTCGTATTTTCAAGGCTCACGGCGGAATTGGTAAGAAGTAAGCTTTTAGAACCTTTCGTTATGCGTTTTCCATCCACCAATTTACTCCTCACCGGGCTTTTTGCTCTCGGTGCTACGGTAGCTGGTGCTCAGGAGACCATGTCCGAAAAGCTTGAGCGCGAGAATCGTCAGTTGAAACTTCAGCTAGCGAATTTGAACACAAGCTTGAGCGCATCGCTCGAAAGAGAGGACAGCAAGACGAAGGTTTTGAAAGAGATTCGCGAATATCTCGCTCTACGGGGCAGGGATCTCTTTGAGGATCGCGATACCAAGCTGCTTAATGCCGTTTCTGATTATCAAGTTGCGCGCGAGAATCTCGTCCAACTCGAGGATTCCATTGGCAGCCTTCTACCGATCATTAAAAGCTATCTGCGCACCGCCGTTGCTTCGAATCCTGAATTCCGCAAGGAAGTAGAGGTCAAGCTTCGCGAAATCGAAGTTGCTCTTGGACAGCGTCAGCAGCCCAAGCGCAGGATCGAGAAAGGAAGCATCCGGGAAGCTCGAGTTGTAACCGTTGATTCCGATTCTGGCCTCGTTGTGATCAACGCGGGTTCCGATGTGGAAGTTGGAATCGGAATGCGGTTCCGCATAGAGCGCTCCGGCACTCATATTTGTGATTCCTCGGTTGGCCTCGTTAGGGCCGATGTTAGCGGACTTCTTTTGTTACCTCTCAACAATCCTGAGATCACGGTTCAACCCGGTGATCTCGCAAAAATCATTACTCTATAAAATCCCACCTGACAAACTGATGTTAGTTCGTTCGACCACAAAATACGCCCGGATTTCTCCGAAAAAAGCACGACACGTTGTTCGTGAAATTCAGGGGCTTCCTGTCTCCGATGCTCTTGACGCGTTGAAATATACTCCAAAGAAATCAGCCCGCCTTATCTTTAAGACGTTGGAAAGCGCGATTGCTAACGCCGAAAATAACCATGAGCTCTCGGCCGATGAACTCATCGTTAAGGAGGCTGTTGTAGGGGAAGGACCTACTCTCAAGCGTTTCAAGCCACGTGCTCGCGGTTCCGCTGGTGCAATTCGCAAGCGCCAAAGCCATATTTTCATCACTTTGACTGACGAATTCGAGGCTCCTGAGGAAAAACAACGCTCCGGCAAGCCTAAGAAGCGTGATACCATCAAATCTCTCTTTGGTGCCGGAGCCAAACCAGCAGCCAAAAAGGAAGAAGCTCCAGCTGAGGAAACTCCAGCTGAGGAAGTCGAAGAAACTGAAGCTACCGAAGAGTCCGCTTATATTATCAGAAGCAAAACAAATGGAGAATCATGGGACAAAAAGTTAATCCAATCGGTTTCCGCCTCGCGGTCAATAAAGACTGGCGCTCCAAGTGGTATGCCGAAGGCGAAGACTACACAAATAAGCTTCACGAAGATCTGAGGATCCGGAAATACATTGCCGGCCGCCTTCAGGGCGCCGCTCTTGCCAAAGTAATCATTGAGCGTGCTTGGAATAGCGTGCGTGTTACTCTTCATACCTCTCGTCCAGGTCTTGTTATTGGACGTAAGGGATCTGAGATCGAGCTTATGACCAACGCAATCTCCAAAATTGCTGGGGGTTCACAGGTTAAGATCGATATTGTTGAGATCCGCAAACCTGAGCTTGATTCCCAGTGCGTCTGCGAGAATGTGGTCATCCAGCTCGAACGCCGAATTGCTTTCCGTCGTGCGATGAAGCGCGCTGTTCAGACTACCATGGACTTTGGGGCTAACGGAATTCGTATCCGTTGCGCCGGTCGTCTCGGTGGTGCTGATATTGCTCGTGCTGAGTGGTATCGCGAAGGTAAGGTCCCTCTTCAAACTCTTCGTGTCCCAATCGACTATGGATTCGCGGAAGCCAAGACCGTTTATGGAATTATTGGCGTAAAGTGCTGGATTAATAAGAACGAGGATTCGGATAAAGGGGCACGCCCTCCAGGCCATGATCGTCCGCGTCGCCGTGGTCCAGGAGGTCCAGGAGGTCCAGGAGGAAACCGTGGCGGTGGTGATCGCCGAGGTGGAGGTGGCCGCCCAGAAAATAATCAAAACAAGCCCGCTGAGGGTGGAAGCAAACCAGCTGCTTCCTAGACAATAAACCATTTCGTATAACCAAGAATTTAGGAGGATAGAATTATGCCTTTAATGCCAAAAAGAACCAAGTTCCGAAAGTCACACCGTGGCAATCGGGGTGGTAATGCCCAGCGTGGCACCGATGTGAGCTTCGGTGACTTCGGACTCCAGGCCATCGGCCGTGGATGGATGACCAACCGTCAGATCGAGGCTTGCCGTATTTCAATCAATCGCTTTCTCAAGCGTAAAGGTAAGACCTGGATCCGGGTTTTCCCTCACAAGCCTATCACTCGCCGCCCACCAGAAACTCGGATGGGTAAGGGTAAAGGCTCGGTAGATGCTTGGGTTGCTGTCATTCGTCCTGGCACCATGCTTTTCGAGGTTGGTGGTGTTCCTGAGTCCCAAGCCCGCGAAGCCATGCGTCTCGCGTCTTATAAGCTTGGATTTGAAACCCGTTTCGTTTCCCGCAACAATCACTAAGCCTGATTTGATCAAGCTTTAACCACTGAACTGACCGAAAGGAATCACGTCATGCCCAAAGTAAAATTTTCTGAAATTTCCGAACTGAGTCCCGAAGAACTCTCGACTCGTCTTCGCGACCTAAAGGAGGAGGGGCTCGAACTCCGTCTCCAACAGGCCACTGGACAACTCGAAAATACTGCTCGCCGCAGTATTGTCCGTCGAGAAATTGCACAGGTGAAAACCGCCATTAATCAGCGTAAGTCCTCCTAAGGAAGCCCTGACCGAAACCAACCTTTAACCAATTTTAAAAAAGATGTCCGAAAATCAGGAAGCCCAAGAGGTCACGGCAAAAAAAGACTTTGTCCCATCCGAGGGATCCACCGCGAATAAAAAAACACGCGTTGGAATCGTTAAGTCAACAGGTATGGAAAAGACAATCGTTGTCGAGTATACCAACCGTGTTCCTCACCCCAAATTCAAGAAAATCATCAAGCAGTCCAAGAAGTTTTATGCTCACGACGAGGCTGGTGAAGCCGCTGTCGGCGATAAGGTTCGTATTGAGGAGACGACTCCGATCTCGAAGCTCAAGCGCTGGAAACTTGTCAAAGTTCTGAGCCACTAATCAAAGCCCGGCTCTAGTAGCCATTCATACAAACCCTCTAACGATACTTATTTCGCCATGCTTCAAATGGAATCAAAAGTCGCGGTTGCCGATAATACTGGTGCTCGCCAAGCCAAAATGATTGGTGTCATCGGAAAGCGGACGAAGTCTGCTCGCGTCGGCGACATCATCACTGCTCACATTCGTGAGTCTATCCCAACTGCCGCTGTGAAAAAAGGCTCGGTCGTAAAAGCCGTGGTCGTTCGTACGGCATATCCTGTTCGCCGTGCCGACGGTTCGGTTCTTCGTTTCGACGAAAATGCGATCGTAATCATCGACAAGGATGGCAACCCAAGGGGTTCGCGCATCTTTGGACCAGTCGCTCGCGAACTTCGTGAAAAGAACTTCATGAAAATCGTCTCCCTCGCTCCCGAGGTTCTCTAACTCAAAATTTTACCGGATCCATGAAAATTAAAACCCACGTGAAAGCAGGTGACGATGTCGTCGTGATCTCTGGAAACCACAAAGGAAAACAGGGCACCGTCCTTTCCGTCAACGCTGCGAAAGAGCAAGTGGTTGTAGAAGGTGTTCGTATCATGAAAAAAGCAATTCGTCGTTCTGAGGAGAACCAGGATGGGGGCATCGAAGAAGTTGATGGCCCGATTCACCTCTCCAATGTAAAAAAAGTCTAGCCCGGAAGGCCTGACTGTGTCAGGAACCGGGCTCGTTCCAACCACTCGAACAGATCGGGAAGGGGAGCAAACCGCGCGCTTAAGCACTCTAACCAAGCTGACCCGCCACTAATACAATGAAACCAACACTCCAGTGCCTTTACGAGGAGAAGCTTATTAAAGCTCTCCAAGATGAATTAGGCCTTACTAACGTTAACGAGGTTCCGCGCCTCGAAAAAATCTCGATCAACTCCCACGTTGGCCACTATGTCAACGAGCGCAAGGCCGCCGTTGAGGATGCGGTTGATGAGATTGGAAAGATAACCGGTCAGAAAGCCTCTGTTGTTTTTGCCAAGAAATCGGTCGCTAACTTCAAAGTCCGTGAGGGCGAAGCTGTTGGCGCTCGTGTCACGCTTCGAGGCGCCCGTATGTGGGAATTCCTTGAGCGCTTCATCGCAATCACTTGTCCTAATATTCGCGATTTCCGTGGCCTGCCGTTTAAGTCCTTCGACGGACGCGGGAACTACGCCGTTGGATTCCCAGATCAGGCAATTTTCCCTGAGATCGAGCTTGATCAAATCAAGCGACAGATTGGCTTTGACTTCATTTTCGTGACTTCAGCGAAGACTGATGCACAAGCCAAAGCAATGCTTAAAGCCCTCGGCATGCCATTCCGCGACAACGTCAAAGAGGAGGCAGCCGCTTAATTTTACGACCTGGACAAACTAATACCATGGCAACTCTCACAGATCCCATCGCTGACTTTCTCATTCGTTTGAAGAATGCTTCACGCGCTGGTAATGATTCATTCAAAGCTCCGCATTCAAAAATGAAAGTGGAAATCGCCCGTATCCTCAAGGAGGAAGGTTATATTTGGAACTACGAGGTCGATACCTCGGCAAAGTTCCCCGAGCTGATCGTAAAGACCAAGTTCGTTGAAGGCGTCCCCGCGCTCACTGATCTCAAGCGGATCTCCAAGTGTGGACGACGAAAGTATTCCGGTTCCCAAGAAATCCCTCGCGTTCTTAACGGGATGGGGATCTCAATCATTTCGACCTCAAAAGGTCTTTTGACCGGACATCAAGCCAAGAAGGATAAAGTCGGCGGCGAGATCATCGCCTTCGTTTGGTAGTAAATCCCTAACTCAGAAAACAGAACCATGTCAAGAGTAGGACTCAAACCAATCTCCGCAGTCGATAAAGTAACCGTCACTGTCGATGGTAACACCGTCAATGTAGAGGGACCCAAAGGCAAACTTTCCTTAGATCTTCCCGAGGGCATCACCGTTGAGGTGGCCGACGGAGCGATCAATGTTAACCGTGCTTCCGAGCAGCGTCATGTGCGCGCACTCCACGGGACTTTCCGTAGCCTCGTGCAGAATCTCATTATTGGGGTGAACGAGGGCTTCGTGAAGGAACTTGAAATTCAAGGCGTCGGTTTTCGTTCGGCAGTCAAGGGCAAAGCCCTTGATCTCAGCCTTGGAAAGTCACACCCAATTCTTCACCCCATTCCAGAAGGTCTCAAAGTAACTGTTACTGAGAACACGAAGATCAAGGTGGAAGGAATCGACAAGCAACTCGTTGGCCAATTCGCCGCTGAAGTTCGTAACTATTATCCACCTGAGCCCTACAAAGGCAAAGGTATCAAATATAAAGACGAATATATCTTCCGTAAAGAAGGTAAGTCTGTTAAGTAAATCCTGACGAAAACCCAGAACTCCATATTTATAAATGAGCACTCTCAATCGAAAGGAACTTCGCCGCAAGGTCCACCGTCGCATCCGGAAGAAAGTTTCCGGGACTGCCGAGCGTCCACGCCTTGCTGTCCATTTTTCTAACAAGAACGTTTACGCCCAGGTCATCGACGACAACTCAGGAACGACTCTTTGTGCTGCTTCTACTCTTGATTCATCCATCGAGAAGACTGGGGCAAGCAAAGTGACCGCCGAAGCTGTTGGTAAGCTAGTTGCCCAGCGTGCCGCTGACGCCAAGATTGAGGCTGTTGTCTTCGATCGCGGTGGCTTCTTCTTCACAGGTAAGGTCAAAGCCCTCGCCGATGCCGCCCGCGAAGGTGGTCTTAAATTCTAATTCTTGCTCCGAACTAAAATGGCAAATAACGAAGACTCCAAGCCTGCTGAAAACGCAGCAGCAAAGCCCGCTGAAAACGCAGCAGCAAAGCCCGCTGAAAACGCAGCAGCAAAGCCCGCTGAAAACGCAGCAGCAAAGCCCGCTGAAAACGCAGCAGCAAAGCCCGCTGAAAACGCAGCAGCAAAGCCAGCTGAAAACGCAGCAGCAAAGCCAGCGGAAGCAAAAGCCGCTGATCAAAAACCAGCTGATAAAAATTCAAACAACCGTGGCGGTGATAATCGCGGCGGTGGTGGTAACCGCGGTGGCGGTCCCGGCCAAGGTGGTGGTAACCGCGGTGGTTTCGGTGGACGTCAGCGTGAGGCCGCTCCGACTGACTCCGAAGGCAACGAACTCACCGAGAAAGTCGTTTTCATCAATCGCTGTTCCAAAGTGGTGAAAGGTGGACGTCGTTTCAGCTTCTCTGCTCTTGTAGTTTCGGGGAATGAAAAGGGTGCTGTTGGTGTTGGATTTGGTAAAGCGAACGAGGTCGCCGAGTGTATTAAGAAAGCTTCTGGCGTTGCCAACAAAAGCCTCCAGAAGGTCAAACTCAACGGGCCCACTATTCCTCATGAAGTTTACGCTGAATTTGGTGGTGGCAAAGTCCTCCTTAAACCTGCTTCACCCGGAACTGGTGTGATTGCTGGTGGCGGTGTTCGTGCTGTCTGTGAGGCTGTCGGTATTCACGATGTTCTCGCAAAGTCAATTGGTTCCAATAACCACGCAAACGTAGTTAAGGCGACCATCAAGGCTCTCACCATGCTCCGCAACAAAGACGATATTAACGCGCTCCGCGGAAAGAAAAAAGAGAAAGCGATCTAACTCAGCTTTCCTGAATCCTGAAACATATTTCAAAAAATGAATCTTCATAATCTCAAGCCCAATCCTGGCGCTAAGCATCGCAAAAAGCGTCTTGGTTGCGGAGAGAGCTCCGGTCTTGGTAAGACTTCCGGTCGAGGCCACAAAGGTCAGAAGTCCCGTTCCGGCGGTGGCGTCCGTCCTGGCTTCGAAGGTGGTCAAATGCCACTTGCCCGTCGCCTTCCTAAGCGTGGATTTTCCAACCTTCAATTTCGCGATACCATCGCCATCGTCAATGTTTCCCAGTTGGAACAGTATTTCGACGCCGATACTGAAGTGAATGAGGAGGCCCTCCGTCAAGTCAAGTTGGTCAAAGGCCAGTGCGACAAGATCAAGGTTCTCGGACATGGCGAGATCACGAAGGCTCTCAAGGTCTCGGTTGATCAAGCAAGTAATTCCGCAAAAGAAAAGATCGAGAAAGCTGGGGGCTCTTTGGAGCTTTCCTAGCCGCTTCTCCGACATACTGGTGAAGAAATCTTTTCACGTAATTTCCACGTTGGGCCCGGTTCGCCGGGTTACAGCGTTTTTTGCGTTATTGGGATTTCTTTGTCTTTCGGCTTGCGGTGATCACCAGGATTCCCCTGCCTCATTACTCAAGGAGCAAACTCGGGTCTTCTCCGAGATGACCATGGTATTATCGGAAGTTGCGAATGGAGGTGACCGGGATTCGGCTACTCTCAAAATTAGCGAGTTGGGAGAGGAGCTTAAGCAACTTAAAATCCGACTCGCGGCTTCTCTCCAGGAGCTCGAACCATCCGACCGTGCCAGTATATCTGGTCAAACAGAATTTTTGGAAGCAACTGCTGCTTTCCAGAAGGCCCAAGAATCTCTTTTCCGTTCTGGGAGGAACACCCACGAGCTTGAAAAGGCTCTAATTACCCATCACAACCCGGCCCCTCTAATTGGAGAGGGAAAAATCGAATAACTTTCCCGACATTTAAATCATCATGATTTCTGCATTTACCAACACCTGGAAAATTCCTGAGCTTCGGGACCGCATCCTTTTTACTATGGCCATGATCGTGATCGTGCGCCTCGGCGTACATCTGCCACTTCCTGGGGTCAACATGGATGTGATCCGCGAGTATCTTGAGATTCTCAAAAAGGATAACGAAGAGGGCGCTGGTGGCGGTGTCGGCGCAATTCTTAACGTTTTCTCCGGTGGAGGATTAACCAGTATGGGACTCTTTGCCCTAGGGATTATGCCCTACATTTCGGCTTCGATCATGATGCAGCTTTTGAGCGCGGTTGTTCCTAAGTTGGCCCGCCTTAAGAAAGAAGATGGTGGTCAGCAAAAAATCAACCAGTGGACTCGCTTCGTAACAATCGCGATCGCCGCCGTGCAGGGGTTCTTCCTAGCCAAGTCGCTCGAAAATCCTGAGAGCAATCCCCTTTTGCGCGGTATCGGAAAGGCACTCGATGCAACTGGCCAGGATCTCGTCCCGGCCTTTGCCGCTAACGCCGGTGGCTCGTTTGTCGCACAGACCGTTCTTATCATCATTGCGGGAACACTTTTCCTTATGTGGATCGGTGATCAAATTACTGAGCGTGGAATTGGTAACGGGGTTTCACTAATTATCTCGGTGAATATCATTTCGTCTCTCCCGGGTGTGATCGTTACCATTTGGAACACCTTTGTGATCGAGCGTGGTGATAACCCGTTTAGTCCGCTTTTAATCGTCTTTATGGTGGTGCTTTTCCTCTTTGTGATCGCTGCGGTGATTACAATTACACAAGGTCAACGAAGGATAGCGGTGCAATATGCTCGGCGTGTTGCGGGCCGCCGTGAAATGGCCGGAGGCACTCAATATCTCCCTCTCAAAGTGAACTATGCCGGTGTGATGCCCGTCATTTTTGCCACCGCTATTCTTCAGCTTCCGACTCAGTTGCTTGGCCAAATGACCGATGCCTCATGGGTAAGGACGATGGGTGAGCTTCTTTCTCCGAATGATATTTGGTTCTACCTCCTCTCTGGCTTCATGATCTTCTTCTTCAGCTTCTTCTGGGTGGCGACGATGTTCCAACCTTCGGAAGTCGCTGAAAACCTTAAGCGAGGTGGTGGTTACATTCCAGGGGTGCGACCAGGAAAGGCAACGTCGGACTTTCTCGACTATACCATGACCCGTCTCACTTTTGCGGGAGCTCTTTTCCTTACTTTGATCTTTATGATGCCGTTCTTTATTGGGCTCGCTCTTGATCTGGGTGCGAATAGTCTCGTGACATCCTTTTTTGGAGGTACGAGCTTGCTGATTTTGGTCGGTGTCTTGCTCGATATGATGCGCCAGATTGAAACCCACCTCCTGCAGCGCCAATATGACGGGTTCCTTCGTAAGGGAAAAATTAAAGGCCGCCAGCAACGTCAGATTTCGGGTCAGCAAGCTACCAGCGCCTCAGTTTTATATCTCTGGGTGGTTCTAGCGATGATCATTATTGTTGCGGTGGTTGCTCTTTTTATTAACCAGTAAATGAAGTCCCGGCACTTGGTCTTCCTCGGCCCTCCGGCGTCGGGAAAGGGGACCCAGGGCCAGCGCTTGGCTAAAGAAAACGACTTGGCTTACCTCTCGACAGGCGCGCTTTTACGAGGTGCTCTTCGTGACAATACGGCGCTCGGTCAGGAGGCGAGGACTTTTTTAGATCGTGGCGAATATGTGCCTGACAAAATCATGATCCCGATGGTGCTGGAGTGGGTTGGTGAGCAGGGTGACGGATGGTTGTTGGATGGGTTTCCGCGCACCGTCCCTCAAGTAGAAGCGCTTGATTCGTTGCTTGAGGTGAAACCTTTGGCAATCATTTTGCACGTTTCGGATGATGAACTGCGGCGGCGGGTGTCATGTCGTCTCGAGTGTGTGGAGTGTCATAGAGTTGCTCGTGAGGGTGAGGGGCACCTGTGCCCTGAATGTCGGGGTAAACTTGAACCTAGAGCTGATGATGCGGCGGAGAATTTTGAAAATCGTTTGGCCGAATATCGCCGTTTGGTTATTCCTGCTGTGACTTATTATTGTGATCAACAGCGGGCGCGCATTGTCAATGGAATGGGATCTCCTGATGAGGTTTACGCGAGGGTGGGAGGGTAGCGCCTGTCTCTTGCTTACTTTTCAATGGTGGTAAGAAGCGGGATGGTTTTTCTACGTCTTGACCGTTGGACGCCTAGTCGTTAATTCCTGTTGTCATGGCCAAGCGTTCTAAGATTCCCATTAAGACCAAGCAGGAAATCGTGATGATGCGGGAAGCTGGTAAGGTGGCGAGTGATGTTTTACAGCGAACGGCTGAATTTATTGCCGCAGGAAAAACAACCCGCGAGGTCGATGAGTATGCCTTGTCTTTGATAGAAGAGCACAAGGTGAAGAGCGCCTTTTATAAATATCGTGATTTCCCGGGCTATACTTGCATCTCGATGAACGAGGAGGTGGTGCATGGTATTGGTGGGGATCGTGTCATCAAGGATGGTGATCTAGTGAAGCTCGATGTAGGAGTAAAGCGGCAGGGATGGATCGGTGACAATGCCCTCACAGTGCCGGTTGGTAAAATCAATGGTGAGCAGAAGCGGCTTCTCGCTGTGACAGAAGAGTCTCTTTTTGTGGCAATTTCTCATGCCCGGTCAGGTGCTGCGCTTTATGATCTTTGTGGATCTGTTGAAGATTATGTCACCAAGTTTGGTTTTACCGTCGTTAGAGATCTGGTGGGTCATGGCGTTGGACGCCAATTACATGAAGAGCCCCAAGTGCCTAATTACCACCCCGGCGGTAAATCACCCATTTTAAAGGCCGGGATGATTTTGGCGATTGAACCCATGATCAACGCAGGCGTGGGAACGGTTGATTGGTTGGATGATGGTTGGACGGTTTCAACTTCGGATCGTCGGCCGTCGAGTCATTTCGAGCACACTGTGCTGGTGACTAATGGTGATCCTGAGATTTTGACTTGGCGCCCAAGAACAGCCCTGCCAGAGCAGCTTGATATCCCTCCATTGGGATAAGAGGCAAAAGATCCAAGCTGCCTTATCGATCGGATTTTAAATGACCGGTTCGACCTGCCAGTCAGGCCCACATGCTTGATTGGAACCCTGATCTGTTCGTGGACAGGATCCCATGTTCGATTAAGAAGGCAGTCGTGAAATAAGGGCTGTCTCTAATCTAAGGTGACAGTCGCTGATTTGATAGCGACCGTGAGCTTGAAGTCCTGCCCATAGTTTCCGACGATTCCACCACTGTCTCGGCCGACTTCAAGAATGTCAATGGGCTGAGCGCTCAGACGGAAATCGTTAGGATTCACAGTGTTAAGTTCTTCACCGGCCAAAAGGGTGATGCTTGTTTCACCAATGATGGCTTCAAAGGAACCTTTGCAGTTGGAGGGAACTTTGAGGGAGGTTGTCTTTGATTTTCCTCCCCGGCGGACCGTGAAGCAGAGGTGCTCATCTTTGAGGTAGAGAGACCAACCGTGATTGGAGCCACCTTGAGAGAGGATGACTCCTGAGGCAGGGAACTTCTCTATCTCGGCCGTGACCTTGAATGGGCGATTTGCAATGTTCGGAGCTGTTTTAGAAGTGAAGGTATCACCGGGTTTGATATTGAAGATCTTTTTCCCGGAGGATTTTATTTTCTTTATTTTCTGTTCTTGTCGCCAAGAGCCAAAAGGAACGATGCCTCGTTCTTTGGCCCATTCGTCATATTGGGCTGCCATCTTCTGCACCTTTTCTGGATGCTTTTTGGCGAGGTTCTTCATTTCGGTGCGATCCGAGGGGATGTTGTAGAGTTCCCATTTTCCTCTCACGCTCTTGGCAACGAGCTTCCAATCACCATCGCGGACAGCACGGTTACCCTCGTGCTCGAAGAAGATGGGCTTACCCCGTTTGAGGGTCTGACCCTTGAGGATTGGAACAAGGGAAGTTCCTTCAACCGGAATCTTATCCTTAGGGTAGGAGGCCTTGGCGAGATCCAGGCAGGTAGCCATAAGGTCGATAAGGTGCGTGGGCTCGGCTGAGTTTCGTGAATAGGGATTGAGAGTTGGGTTGGTAGAGAGAACCATTGGAGCCTTGATACCATCAGGCCAATGAGCGATGAGAGGAGAGGAAATGCCTCCTTCGTGAACCCAGTGTTTGTATTCACGAAAAGGAGTGTTTGAGACATTAGCCCAGTTTTCGCCGTATCCGATTTCAGTTTCAGGAGGCCCAGGCATGACGCCTTTGCCACGGCGAAGCGGATAGCCATCACGAGATTGGGTGGGAACCATATTAGTTTGAAGTTCGTTCTTCCCCATAGGTTTGAGGGTGGGCTTGGATGGACGTTTGAGCGGGCCGACAAGCTTGCCCCGGCCAAAGCCTTCGGCGCAGCCTCCGTTATCCTGAAGATAAAAAATGAGGGTATTGTCGAGTTGCTTGTGTTCTTCGAGGCATTTGACGATACGGCCGATACCTTGGTCCATGTTGTCAACCATTGCGGCATAGACTTCCATGCAAGCGGACTCCCATTCCTTCAGTTCGACTTTGGACCAATCACCCACGGGTCCGGGAATTTCCCATTTAGAATCGATGAGTCCGAGCTGCTTCATCTTTTTGAGGCGGGCTTGGTAAGCTGGGGCATAACCGCCGTCGTAATTGCCATCGTATTTAGCGATGTCTTGAGGAAGGGCGTGCATAGGCCAGTGAGCGGAGGTGTAAGCGACGTAGTGGAAGAAAGGCTTGTCGGCGTGGCTTTTGAAGTGAGATTCAAGGTGTTTGACGGTGTTGTCTGAGATGGCGTCTGTGTAGTACCAGGTCCCTTCTGGATCGTATTCCGGGTCGTTCTCAGGAGTGATTTGGGTGTTGCCTCGGGTGAGTGAGTTGGGGTCGAATAGGGAGCCGGCGCCGTGGATAGTGCCAAAGAATTTGTCGAATCCACGCTGACGGGGCCAGTTGTCTTTAGGATCGTTAGCAGAGATCTTTGGAGTAACATGCCATTTCCCGGCCATATAGGCGCGATAACCAGCAGGTTTGAGCGCTTCAGCAATTGTGGCGCATTTCTTGTTTAGGTAGCCTTGGTATTGGGGAATACCGTAGTTCCCAGTCATGTGTCCGATCCCGGCTTGATGGGCGTATAGACCGGTGAGCAGGGAAGCTCGGGTGGGGCAGCAGCGGGCAGTGTTATAAAATTGGGTGAAGCGCATCCCCTTGGAGGCAAGACGGTCGAGGTTAGGCGTTTTGATTTCTCCACCATAACAGCCGATGTCGGAGTATCCCATATCATCTGCCATGATAAAAATAATGATGGTAAAATACAGTACCTCGCAGACACTTCTAAAAATGAGGGTTGCGAGAAATTTTAAAAGCCGCTGCATATGAGGTTTACGTGTGATTCGAGTCGTGTTTTCATGAAATTAAGTTGTGTCCTGATTTTTGACATCATCGGGGTAGGTCTAGTTGAGCCAAGCATAGCCACCATTTAAGTAGGTCGCAAAAGTGACCCAGAGGAGGTAGGGGATGAAGAGGTAGGCTGCGAACTTTGAGAGCTTTTTAAATTCGTGAATCGTAAGAGTAATGAAAATCCACATCGAGATAAGGACAACTAGGGCGGTTCCGATTTGATGGAATCCAAAAAACAGGGGGGTCCACACGAGGTTGAGGATGAGTTGAATGATGAAGAAGACAGTAAGTCTAGTGTTTCCGATTTGGTCCGGGTGACGGTGCCAAATAATAGCGAAACTCATGCCGATCATAAAGTATAGGGTGGACCAGACCGGGCCAAATACCCAGTTGGGTGGACGGCCTGGAGGGTGCTCTAGTGCTTCAAACCAGTCTTTCAGTGATGAGGAAGTCAGAAAACCTCCTGCTGAGCCCAATATGAGCATTGAGAGGACGCAGAGGATAATTTTCGAGGGGAGAGAGGAGAACATATTTGAGTGGTTTTAAGGTTCTTTCATACCAACTAGATCTTGGAAATGGTGATTATCAGAAAATGATAAGGGTGTTGGTTATTGGCGATAGGTGTGATGTAAAAAGCCCTCGGCCGATCGACGGCAGAGGGCTTCATTAAAGAGTGTTGGAAGGAAGCCTAAGCTTTCATCAAAAGGGGTCTTATTTATCAAAGCTCAGCCCACGGAATTCGTTAGCTGCTGCTGAGACGGCTTGTTCGATTGGGAGACGTTCGGTAGAGGATCCGGTCCAAAAACCGTGCCCGCTGGTATTGTTGAGCATGTATTGGGCGTCGGATGGAGTTTCCATGGCAGCACCATGAGCCACGAGAATGGTATCGGGGCTTAGCTCGCGACACTTTTGATAAACTTTTTCGGTTTGCTCGGCCGTCTCTTCGATTGTCATGCCGTTGTCGTAGCCTTTGATGCCACCTTTGGTTGTGCCCGCGTGGTAGCAGAAAATATGGGGCTTAGCCTGCTCGCAGATCGCATAGGAATCCTCTTCAGTAAAAGCGAGTCCGACAGAAACCATATCCATCTCTTCCTTAGCGAGAATGAGCATATCGATTTCGTTTTGGATGGTGATACCGGCGGAAGTGATCACTTTAAAAATCTCGGAATCGTGGTCTACATAAGAAACTGATGGTCCGATATTTGAGACGGACTGGACGCCCATGTCTTTGCATTGTTGAAGAACCATGCGCATATCTTTGAGGGGATCGTTGGCATTCAGGCAGGCGCAGACGAAGGATTTTCCGCTGAGAGCTGGCATAATATCCTCGCGAGTATAGTCGAGGGTCTGCTTGTTAGAGTCGAGGATGGGCCACATCATGGACATGGTGCCCATCCCGTTAGCGCGAAGGCGGGCTCCGGAGAAAGTATTGATGCAGTCGGAACCGGCCGCTTCCTGGAGTTTTGCAACGAGGCCTGATCCCGCCGAGGAGATCATGATGGGAATACGGGCGTCAACCTTGGCTTTTAGGTTGGCGAGAATTTGCTCAGTGGTGATGCGTTTGGTGATCATGAATTTAGGAATTAGTTGATGTTTTGATTGAGAGAATTTTGGCCAGTTTGCGGCAAATGACAGTTCGCCATGACGTGGGTAAGTTGAGAGTTTGGAAGGGTGTTGGCAATCGCGTAAGCAACAGATTCTAGGGGCAGACTTGTCCCTCCGGCTAAATATAACCGGCGCCGGCCCCGAATCCGGAGCTTAGTCGGGGCGAGGGATTTCGAATTGATCGTTGGTGCGGGAATACCAATCAGGGGAGGCCATGCGAGCCAGCGGGTGATATTTTTCGTGCAGGAGATAGCCTTTTTCATCCATGAGACCGTCACGAACGTGAATATAATGGACAATTCCGACCACCAGCCGGTTGCTTCCAATTTCGATTGTCGAGTGTTCGGTGCATTCGAGCGCAACCGGAGCATCGGCGATTCGTGGAACCGAGATTTTTTGAGAGGGAAGAGTGGTTAGATCGTTGAGATCGATCTCACTCTCACCATATGGAAGGCTTGCGGAGGTAGCGACCATCACTTTACCAAGCGGTTCGTCCACCATATGAATGACAAATTCTCTGGTTTCACGAATGTTCCGAGCTGTGTCTTTTGGAGTCTTTCGGTCCTTGTTTCCTGGAGCAAACGCAACAAGTGGTGGGTTGGATCCAAAGACGTTAAAAAAAGAAAAGGGGGCGGCGTTGATGTTGCCTTCGCGATCCTGAGTTGTGATCCAAGCGATAGGCCGAGGTGTGATCAAGGAGGCGAGAATTCGATAGCGATCGCCAGGAGGAATGGCTTCAAGATCAAAGGTCATGGCGAGACAAAAAAGAAATGGTTATCAGCTCCAAGCTTGATTTAGCCACTCTTAGGCCGCTGGCTTTGGATCCCCCTTCTTGAGAGCCGCTTTGGGCTCCTCTTCTGGCTCAACAATCTCAACTTTGGCTCCTTCCGGAGCTGCGGATAGTCTATTGGTAACCAGATGCCAACCTTCGATAAGATTCTTGCTGACGACGAGATTCTCAGGGTCGGTCCAGATAGGAGTAATCTTCTGCCGCTTTAGGGTGAACTCAGTCGGGTGAATGGTGAGAATTTCATTTGGCCGATATAGGGTATTACGAGGTATGACAAAAACATCTGGAATAGTGGCTCCTTCAAGGATGGCACGCACCGGCTGGCCAATTCGAAGGGGTTCGTTATTGCCTTTGTGTTGAGACTCTTCCAAGCCAAAGGGATCGTTTACCCGAGCGATCACAAAAAGTTTGCGTGATTTAGCATCGAGAATCCCTTCTGTGCGAACAATCTCACCCTCCCAAGTTTGCTCGGATCCTTCGGTCAAGGCATCGACTAAGGTGACATCGACAGGTGGATCTTCTGGGTTATCAGGGAGCTTAACGTGGATCAGTTCCTTCGCGGAAAGAGATAGGCGGACTTCCGCGAAGTCGGTGGAAAAAATTTCGCCGAGGACTGTCCCGGAGCTTACAGATTGTCCTAAGCCGACCAGTCGTTGCCTTACTCGACCAGCATACGGAGCAATAACTTCGGTGCGTTCTAGATCACGAATAGCGTCATCGAGATCTGCTTGAGCAGCCTTTACATTTGCTTTTGCTTCCTTGAGTTGAGGCTTCCGAAGGACAAGTTCGGTGGGTGGTTCAGTGTAGCCGAGATCATTCCAATCGAGAAGGGCTTGCTTGGCACGTGCGTCTTCCTGAGCAAGGCTCGCTTCTGCTCTCGCAAGGCGGGCAAGAGCCGCCGTTTTAGCAGTCTGGAAATCGGTGGGGTCCAGGATAAGTAGGGTCTCCCCTTTTTTAAAAAATGATCCGCTCTCAAAGTTTGGTGAGATTTCACGAACCCGGCCGCCAACTCGTGGCGTCAAAGAGGTCTGGTTGTGGGGTTGGACTAGTCCCTGAGACTGAAGGACGACTTGGTAGTCAGCTCTCTGGAGGAGGTTGGCTTGGGCTTCAATGAGCCTTCGTTCACCGAGGCGAGGAGGCGGCATTTCTTTCTCGTCAGCGAGTTGATGAAACGAAAAGTATCCCACGGCCAGGACGGCGATAGGAAGAATGATGCGAATCAGCTGTGGCATAGACGGATTAAGGTTAGCCCTAAATACGCAAAAGGCGAGCAGGGTCTAACAATCGTTTTTGACCGGTTTCTATCCAGCCTGTTGGAGTGGTTTGATCAAACCTTCAGCAATTTCTCTCAATTCCTCGATCTTGGGAACATCGGTGTTCGGTCCAAAGGAGCGATCTCTTAGGGATTTGATGGATTTCTGGATTTTTCCCCGAGCTTCTTTTGGTAGGTGAGTATCGCGGTGCAGACCTTCAAGGAAGGCTAACAAGCTGACTGGGGTGAGGGTGGCTGGAAGCTCCGGTTCATTCTGAATGACAATCTCCTCTCTTTTTTTAAAGAAGAGGAAGTAGGTTGAGATGCAGATCACAAGAAGTAGCAGGGTTAAAAGCAAGAGATAGGGTGGAGATTTTGAGGAGCCACTCTGAATTAGAGTTGTTTGCTCCACCGCAACAAGATCAACATCCTCGTATTTTTGAAGAGTGAGACCTTCATCGTCTTTTGTCGAAAGATTGGCAAGGATCTCAGGAAAGGAGAAGTTTTCAGGAAGATTTTCAGATTTTGGTTCGAGGACGAGGCGCCATTCGTGAGTCGAGATGGGCGCACCATCATCAGTCCGCGCGTCGAGTTCATCGACTTGCAATTCGCGGTCGTCGGTAGAAGCGACCTTAAAGCCCTCGATAGGAAGCTTGATCAATTCTCCGATTGCGGGAACAAGCCCGTGTCCAGAGGCCCGGATTTCAAGGGTGACGGTTCCCTCTTTCTCTGTCTCGCGTTGGTCGAGAATCATAGCGAGCGAAAGGTCTCGATAAGGTCGTGCTGGAGTTTCTCCACTGGCATCGATAGGAATTGCGGCGGAAGCGATAGGGAGAACGACGTAGCCCGAGGTGTCTAGGAAATCGAGATCAATTTTGAGTGGTGGAACGGCATCGATTTCGGGGCCCTTTGGCTTGAGGAGGAAGTAAGCGTAAGGAGTAACAGTCCAACCGTCTTGGGCATCGGTCCGGGACATGACCTTTGAGTTATGGAAGGTGAGTGAGAGAATCTCAAAGTGTTCCTCAAGAACGCTGCGAGCGCCCTTTTCGAACTTGTCTCGATAGTCCTCGGTGGGACGGCCGTAGTTGTATGAATATGGCGAGTTGTTTTGGTTGATGAGGTAGCGCTGGAAGCCGCCGGACTCCCGTTCGATCTCCTTGGTGTGGCGGAGATTGACGAAGAGGCCGAAGGGCTCGGTCGAGGTGAGGCGGTCGGGACCATCGACATAAGTATCGAGCTGAATCTCGGTGACGAGATCTTGGTAATATTGATAAACCTTGGAGGCCTCCTCGATGCGTTCGTGCTTGCCGGTGATTTGAAGGCCGGCCTCTAAAAAGCGGTATTTGAGATCTGCTTTAACGTTGGCGAGGCGTGAATTGAGCGTGTTGGCAAAATCGTCAAGGTGACGTTGACGGCAAGATTCAGGGATGCTTTCGAGTGCCGCTTTTATTTTCACGAACTCTGCTTGTATCGGTTGGTGCTCAGCTTTGAGGGCGGCAAGATCAGGTGAACCCAGTGCGGCATAGAACCAAGTGGTGAAGGCTTCGGTGGATTCCTCATCTTCGTCTTCAAGAGGAAGGGAGGAAATATAATCTGAAGTGGCGGTGGCAAGGTCTTCAAGCGCAAAGCCCTTGGTGGTCGAATGTTCGGGGTGTGAGGCGAGTCCCGCCTTGTAGTTAGACTCTTCATATTTAATTGAAGCAAGTTGTAACTTCAGAGCCCAGTCGTCGGGGTGCTGATCAAGGGCGTCGAGGCATAGGTTTTTGGCAGCGGCGTAGCCTTTGAAGATTTGAGCAATGAGTTCCTTGTCTTTCCGGTTGGTTTTAGCCTGCTCTTGTAGTTTGGGGTTGGGCCAGAGAAGAGCGAGGTTTTGTCGCATACGACGGAGGAGCGAGGTGATCGTGCCGGCGTCAAGCTTGGAGGTTTCTCCAAAGACAGATGTAAGAGCTTCGATTCGCCAGACTTCGGCTTGAGAGTGAGCCCGAATGAAGGCGTCGGCAAATTCCTCTTGAAAGTTTTCATCGAGTCCAAGTGCTTTTACTTCCGAAACCATATTAGCTAAAAGCTTAAGGTTCCGTTCCTGCTTCGAGCGGGTGAGTGGGATGGTCTCGGCTCTTTGGTTATATCCGTAGTAATAAGAGTAGCTTGATCGGTAGCGACTTTTTTGGTTTGGGTTGTTGTTATCGGCCCAGACTCGGATCATTTCGCGAACCAATTCCTTGCTTTCGTCAGGCTTTATCTTTGCAAGTTTCTTGAGGATTGGGAATGCCTTCTCTTCTTCCTTTACTTTGAGGAAGAGCTTAGCGGAGAGAATGATGTTTTCGAGCCGTACTGCGGAATCGACCTGCGTGAGCCATTGCTCGCTGGGGCGGGTGCGTAGTAGGTCACCGGAAGGAATAGCTGGGATGGTGCGGGAACTGCCTTGCTGAACCGGTGGCTTGTAGCGGGAGTAGAAAAGATTTCCATAGGCATCGACTTGGGCCTGCGGGCGCATCGAGTTTGAGGTGTCGAGTTGGTAGGAGCGATTGGCTTCGGCATTCCAGTTACGAACGTAAAGAGTTAGGATTTCTTGCCATGGCTTGAGGTCAATTTCCTCATTGGAAGTAAGCGCTGCGACTGCTGCGGTTTGGAGCTTGAGTTGTTCAAGCCGGAAGTCCGGCGAGCGATGCTCGCGAACTTGGGAGGTCATAGTTCCGACGGTTGCGAGGATTTCAAATCCCTCATTAGATGCATTGGAGAATGTTTCGGTCAGCCAGTCGCTTCCGGTGCCGTCTTCGAGATCAGGGACGAGAGCGAGGGCGCGGTAAAGGGCCTCAGCCCGTTCGTTAAGTGGGGCTTTTTTTTGGCTAATGATTCCGAGGGAGATTTGCCAAGCGTTTTCAAGATGCTCGCCATCGCGATCCGCGGAGTAGGATTCGGCATAGTAGCGACCAAGAAGGTTAAGGGCGGCGTGGTTTTTCTTCTCCTTGGCCACTTTGAGTGAAGGAAGAAATGTTATGGTTTCGTCGAGATGTCCGGCCTCAATCAAGAGTCGAGCGGTACGAGCTCTTGTCTCTTCGTCGCTAAGACCAAAATAACGAGTTCCTTTTGCAAGGATTGCAAAGAAGTCGCTCGGAGGCTTTCGCTCACCTTTGATTAAGCTGGCGAGCTGGGGGAGAATAGAGTTGTCTGGAGCCTTCTGTGAGGCATCGGTTAAGGCAAGAAACTCTTCGGGCCGGAGATATTGTTGTTGTTGGTGTTGTTTAGCACCAAGGCTGGTAAGTTCTTTGCGCGGACGGACGGTGACTGGCGTGTTGAGTTGGGTGACCATTTGACGGAAGGCCAAGGTGGCATCACCAGAAGGAAGGCTTGCGAGGTAATCTTTGACTTTGATCCATCGCCCCAAGGTGATATCGCGGGTAAATTGGTTAAAGTCGTTTTTGAAGGTAGCGAGTTTCGCCATATCTTCTCGTTGCTTTTTGATCTGAGGGTTTGCTGAAGACTTAGCCTCAGGATCTTTGGGAGGGGCTGGGATGATTGTAGTCGTTTTTCCTTCCTCATTTTTCTCAGCGAGCCGGTTAGCGAGAATCCCAGAGGTGGTGCGGTCGATTTTCAGCCCCTGTAACATTTTAGTTCGTTGCTGTTCCGGTGTTAGGGGAGCTTTGGGAGGACGGGGCGCCCGTGAGGGGTTAATCTTTAGAGCTTGTCCACCTTGCGCCTCTAAAGTTTCGATCATTTCTGGGGTGATCTTTGTTGTGAACGAGAGGGGGCTGGGTTTCTGAGCTGACGCTGAGATCAGGGTAAGCGAAAGCAGTAGGATATGCCTAGATTTCATGATGGTAGGATCGTGAAGTGAGTGGGCGGACTATGAGCCGGAGCCATCCGCCGGTGGTCCCTGACCAGCGCCGCGGGAATCTTGGGGTTTTTTCCCTGGCTTAGCTTTTGGGTTTGGGCGACCGCCCGAACTACAGCCTTGTCATTGGCTCGGAATTGGCAGGCCGTAGAGCTCGGTTGGTTCGGCACGGGCTAAGCGGATTGCTGACTCCAGATCAGAGAGGTGCTTTTTCTTATCGGATCCGGTCTGTGCTAGGAGCTTATATTCCTGTCTAGCGGCTTCGATTTCAGGTTCCCATTCCTCGGCAGGGAGGCCTTCCATCTTCATGAGGTAGGTCATGTAGTAGCGGGCGTTGGCTAGAGTGGAGAGGGTTTCTTCCTTAAGCTCGGATGAAATGGTGGTATCTTCGTTAAGTTGTGAAACGAGCTTGGCTAGGTCTTCGCGGGCCTCCGGAAGGCCTGAGTTCTGCATCTTAGCCTTGGCGATCTCTAGCTGAATCCGCATCGAAGTTTCCTTGTTCTCTTTAGGAAGTTTAGCGAGCGCCTTCTGATAGGACTCAATGGCGGAGTTCCAGTTTTTGTCTTGGACAGCGGATCTAGCTTGGGCAAGAAACACTTCGGTGTGATCAAGTTTGACTTGATCTTGTCCAGGGCCGTAGTGGTAGGCGGCAAAGCCAAGGGGAACGAGGAGCCAAAGGGTAGCGAGGATAATTCTCATAGAATTCGAATTTCTGAGGAAAGAGATAGCACTTTTAGGCCCTCAGAAAAAGGTCCCTTTTTAGGGGAAGGAAGTTGGCTTGGCGTAGGGGAGTCGGCCAATTTCGTTAATCGAAAAATAGGTGTCGAGGGCGGTGGAAGCGACGGTGCCAAGCTTGGGAAGGTCTATGGAGCCATCTTCGCTGATGGTATGATCTGGCAGATTAACGAATTTGACTCGTCCCACGATAAGCTTGGTGTTGTTTGAAGGGATATCGATGATTTCCTCGAGAGTGAGTCCGATCTGAAGTGGGCTCTCTTTGACAAAGGGGGCCTCAAAATTTGGCTGGTAGCTTTCGGTTAGGCCAGTTTCATCAAACTCAGAGATTCCTGAGGGGTAGCGGGCCGAGCATTGGTGGGCTTTCTCCAAGATTTCTTTCGTGACGTGGTTGAGGCTCCATTCCCGCGTCACGAGAATATTTTTTAAAGTGTGCCTATCAACAGTGTCGGGACGGGTCACCATTCCAAGAAGAATCGGGTTGGATCCAAGATGAGTGATACTTGAAAATGGTGCGAGATTAGAGACTCTAGCAGTGGAACGGGTGCCAACGAGACAGACTGGCTTTGGACCAGGAAGAGAGGTGGCAAGTTGGACGCGAGACAGCTTGGCCATCGCTTCCATTTCCTGAGTTGAGATAAGCACCCCTGATTCTCGGGCCAATTCACCTTGTGGCAAGTGTGAGATTACTTTGGAAACTTGAAATGTTAGGGCGTAAAGTGTTTCACCTCCGGTTTTTGGCTCGATCGCGCCGGGATTGGATTAAGGAATCAGAGTCCTGTTTGCCCCTGAGGTGAAAATCTATTTGGAATTGTTGGGAATGAATAGTTAGGGTCCCGGGTATGAAATGGCTTGGAGTGATTTTTTGTTCAATTGGTTTGTTATGGGGTGAATTGAGGGTGGGGCAGTTCCGAACTCCTGAAGAGGGTCGGAAGGAGCTAGGAAATATCTTGGATATCGCCAAGGATCAGGAGAGTTGGCAGGTGAGGCGGGAGTTGGTCCGAGGTGGCATCCGGGATGGGATAGGGTTCAAGAAATGGCCCCAAAAAACCAAGATGCGGATTGTTCGACATTCTCGAGTTGAGCGAGATGGATATACGGTTGAAAATGTTGGGATTGAGACGATTCCCGGATACTTTTTGTGCGGTAATCTTTATCTGCCCAAAGTTGCGGTCGATAAGATGCCGGTCTTTCTTTGTCCCCACGGACATTGGTCGAAGGAAGATCTTCATCATCATGGAAGACACCGCGATGAGATGCAATATCGCTGTGGTGCATTAGCGCGTATGGGTTGCGGGATCTTTGCTTATGAGATGGTTGGATATGGAGACTCCAAACGGATGGGATGGGAGCACCGGTGGGATCCTCAAGTCATGGCGTTACAAACTTGGAATTCGGTTAGAGCTCTCGATTACTTGCTAGAGTTGCCGGGTGCTGATCGGAAACGGGTGGGTGTGACGGGAGCTTCGGGTGGTGGGACGCAGTCGTTTTTGGTTGCGGCCCTTGATGATCGAATCACTCTTTCAGCGCCGTGTGTCATGGTGTCCTGCCATTTTTTTGGTGGGTGTCGATGTGAGAGTGGTTTGCCGGTTCACGTTCGTGAAACTCATGTCACAAATAATGCCGAGATCGCAGCACTGTTTGCGCCCAAGCCGCAGTTGCTTGTTTCAAATGGCGATGACTGGACCAAACATACCGCGACTCTAGAATATCCATTTCTTCGGAAGATCTACCAACTTTACGGGAAGGAGGATAAGGTGAAGAATGTTCATCTCCCTGAGGAGAAGCATGATTACGGGAAGTCAAAGCGAATGGCTCTTTATGACTTTGTGGCGGAACAGTTTAAGTTGGACCGGAAGCTGGCGGACGAATTAAAGGTCGAATTAATTGACCCAGGCACACTCTTTGTCTTTGGGAAAGACCATCCAGCGCCCGAGGGGCTTTTAAAGCCAAATCAAAAAGTGCAGTTTCCTAACTGAGATTGGCTAAGACGTGCCAGGTTTAAAGGGAGAGGCAAGGAAGTAGAGAAGGAGGGGAAGAATCGCCAGGCCAAGTGCGGAGCTCACTCCAGTGATGAGCGCATATTCACGAAGGGTGAGCTTGAGACCTTCCCCGTCAGCCTTGAGTGAGCCTAGATCATTGAGCACGGAGCTGGGCACATGGCGCATATTACCGTCATGATATTGACCCCCAAGGCGAGAGGCGATTTGCTGCAAGGCGCCAACATCCTGCCGCGACTGTCGACCGTCGATCATAGAGCCTTTGGTCGGGTTTCCCACACCCATCACAAGAACACCGTCGATCGAAGGAGGCATCTTCGGCATTCCAGTTGCGGGGACGGTGTCGCCATCGCTGACTAGAAGAAGGGTGGCGGAATTTGAGGGCCACTCGCGTGCGATTTTAGCAGCTTCCTCAAGTCCATCAAAGAGACGAGTTTTTCCTACTGGAAAAACTGAGGACATATCCATCCCGTCGAGAAAGTTAAGGATGACTTCAAGATCTCGACTTTCTTGGACGACTGGTTTTGCGCCATTGTAAACCGCGACCATCGTGATGTGGAGTTTGTCGTCGGTAGTGCGTTTCAGCAGTGATTGAACGAGCTTGGAGCTACGTTGAGTTCGGGTTAGCCCGGAATCTTCTCCGGAGTCCTTTAGTTTCATCGATGGAGAAACATCGAGCACAAGAAGAAGGTGGCGTCGTTCCTTCGACTCGATCTCTTTGACCGAAGAACGATGTGCTTTTGGTTCCAGTAAGTAGAGTGTGGTGAGCGCCCAAGCTAGGCCGCCGAGGAAAAGAACTCTAAGGACGGGCGAAAGAATGGTGAGGGCTGAAAAGCTCCCGGTGGGTCCAAAAGCGAGGTGGCGAACCTTCCTGATTCGTAAGGAGTGAAGCACCTCCGCACCAGTCGCGAGGATGGAAGTGGTTGCTGCGACGAGAATGGGAACGAACATTACCAAGGGGTGTAGCGAAGTCCGAAGAGAGTGAGGAGGTAAACTCCGGCAAGGGAGAGGGCGGTGATGACATAAGGCTCGAAGTTGTCGACGGGATCAGGTGTGAGTCGAACAAGGGAGGCTTGTGCCATTTCATCGATCCGCTGGAAGACCGCCTTCAAGGCATCGGGATCGCCTGCGACAAAAGTCTCTCCGCCTGTGATTGAGGCGACTACGGAAACCTCGGCTGGAGGTGCTCCTCCTCCGATATGGATGGCATAAACGGTAATATTATTTTCTGCGAGCTCACGAGCGATTTTAACGTCGTTACCATTCGAAAGATCAAAACTAGCGCCATCCGAAAGTAGAATGATCATGCGGTCACCACTCTCCGAGGCGAGGAGTTCTTTCTGTCCTTGTTTGAGGGCTTTGCCGATGAAAGTCCCGCCGTTAAACCAGGGTGGAAGCTTACTTGGGTGAAGGAAAGCAGGGGCATTTCGGAAGGCTGAGACGTCCGTGGTGAGCGGAACCCAGCGGAGGTTATCGCCCCCGAAGACCATGAGTGAAAAGGCATCGCCGTCCCGATAGTCGAGAAATTCATTAAGTGACCCCATTGCTGCATCATAGCGATCACCCGCGCCAAATTTGGCGACCATGGAGCCGGAAACATCGAGGCAAAAGAGGATGTTTGTGAGTTCGCGTTCTGACTTGGGCCTCTCGAAGGCTCGTGGTCCGGCAGCAATGAGAATTAGCATTGCCAAGATGAGATAAGGCAAAGTGTTGACGGAGTTCAGGAGCACACCCAGCCATCTGCGATCCGCCATTTTTTGGTGGTCGAATGGAAGTGGAAGAGCTCGCGTTCGCGTGATCCATTGGAAAACGATCAGAAGGATCGGAATCGCAAGTGCGATGAGAACTATGGGGTGGGCGAAAGACATTAAAAATTTGAAATCCTAACAGTGAGACTTGAACGATTACTTCTCCACGTAGGGAGCGAGAAGGGGGAGGAATTCTTCGCGGGAAAGTTTTGTGTTGGGAGCGTGAAGCCATTCCTCAAGCTTCAAGATGAGAGGTGAAGCTTCCGGATGACTACGGAGTTCAACGAGCGCTCTTGCGGGGGTGAGGGAGTCAATTTCAGGGATCTGCTCCTTCCAGTGGCCGAGGATGAGTCGTTCGAGATTGGCTTGCTGTTGGTCGTTTATTTCGCCTTGCGATGCTACGGAGACAAGCACTTGAAGTTTTTCGTGCAGGGTCGGGAGGGGTTTTTCCACGACCAAGTCGGTCCCATGTTTTTTGCGGTAGAAGATGATGGCTAGAAAGATCAACAGCCAAAAGATTCCGAGGACGATGATGAGGTTTTTATAGCCACCGAGTTTCTCGGGTTCGACAGGTTCGGGCTCGGAAGGTTTCGGAAGAGTGTCGAGAGGGTGGGTGGTTGTGACCTCGAAGGTGGCGTCTAGGTCTTTGATCGGGCTGCGGTCAGTTGCGTAGCGCAGAAATTCCGCGATCCGGTGGGTCCCGGGATCAAGCGCGTAGATCTCGAAATCATAGCGAAAGCCATTGGCCGCAGGTTTGATCTCTAGAATTCGAATCACGAGAGAGGACTCATTGTTGGTTCGGGGGATGACCTCGATCTTCGAGCCGGGAATGTAGAGGTCTTCGAGAGTTTTGGGAAGCCCAAGAGGGGCCTTGGTTTGGCTGAATGACCAGAGGCTAGTGATGAGAAAGAATAAGAGCGCTTTCATCATCGGGAGAGAAGGTTTCGAGATTGAAGGAAGAGGCGAAGAGATGCCAAGAAGGGTTGGTCAGTAGGAACGGGGAAATGATCGAGTGAGGCTTTTTTGAGAGCGGTGATGAGGGCTTGCAGAGAGGTGAATTGCTTCTTCGCCGAAAGAGTGGCTTCGCGTCCGGTCTCGACTTCGCGTCCACGGATGAAGCCTGCTCCCGGAATTGAGTCTTCGGCTGGATCACGGAGTGGGATGACGACAATGTCATGGCGATGCCCTAGTAATTTGAGTGCTGGTATGGCGCTGGGATCGTGTAGATCAGAAAGCACGAATATTAGGGAATTTTCGCCAAGTGACGGGTTGAGAGCGAGGAGCTTTTCACCGAGGCGAGTGGGTTCATTAAATTGGTAGGTTCGGAGTTCGTGAAGCCACTGCAGGATGGTTTCGCGGGACAACGAAGGTTTGACATTGAGGTCGCGTGAGCCGGCGCCAAGAATGCCCACGGGTGAGACGCGATCGATAGAGGCGAGCGCGAGTCCGCCTGCGATTTGGGTGGCAATTTGATACTTGGAGACTTTGATTGATGACAAAGCCATCGAGGCCGAAGTATCGACGATGAACCATACTGGAAGAGATTTTGGTGATTCGTATTCTTTTACGTGGACTTTGCCAGTGCGGGCGGTGATGCGCCAATCGATGGATTTGACCGGGTCACCAGGAACATACTGGCGCGATTGCATATATTCAAGACCTTGACCAAGAAAGGGGGACCGGTCTGTGCCATACGACAATGAGTCGGCAAGTCGTTTTACGGCAAGCAGGAACTGGCGGGAATCGAGCGGCTTAGTTTGCTGGTCGGTGAGGAGGGGCATTGGAAAGCCAAACGTGATGTTGGAGTGCGGATTAAAAATCAGCGCCTCTGACTACGAAATTGAATCGTTGAGGATTTTCTGAAGGACAGCTTGGGGTGTTTTTCCTTCAGCAAGGGCCTCATAGGAGAGGCGAATTCGATGGAGGCAGACGTCTTCCGCAAGAGCGAAAATATCTTCGGGTATGGCATAGTTACGGCCTTGAATGAGAGCGCGAGCACGCGAGGCTTTAAGAAGAGAAATGCCGGCACGAGGCGAGCAGCCCATTTCGAGGTCGGGGTGATTCCGGGTGCGCTCCACGATATCTACGACGTGTTTCAGCAAGACTTCGCTGACATGAATGTCGTGGGTCGCCTCCATGGCGTCGACGAGATCTTGCGGCGTGCCAACAGCATCGTCGGTGACGAGGTCGAATTCGGTTCGAGCGACAGCGCCTTCCCCCTTCTTTTCAACGCCAAGTTTGAGGTTTCGACGAAGAATTTCTTCTTCTTCCTCGGGTTTGGGGTAGCCGAGTCGGTGGCAGAGCATGAAGCGGTCAAGCTGAGCTTCGGGGAGTTCGAAAGTTCCTGATTGCTCGATCGGGTTCTGCGTTGCGATCACGAGGAACGGTGTGGGAAGCGAGAAGGTTTCCGCGCCAAGGGTGACCTTGCGCTCCTGCATGGATTCAAGAAGAGCACCTTGGACTTTGGGAGCGGCCCGGTTGATCTCGTCTGTGAGTAGAAGATTTGTGAAGATGGGGCCTTGATGAGTGCGAAATTCGCCAGATTTTTCGTCGAGGATTTCGGTT
>CAJIZY010000012.1 GCA_905181965.1 Akkermansiaceae bacterium | reverse complement strand
ATAACTTTTTGGTATACCAACCTCCCCTCCCCTCTAAAACCCTTATAAAATGGAGCCGCTGGACGGAATTGAACCGTCGACCTATTCATTACGAGTGAATTGCTCTACCCCTGAGCTACAGCGGCTAAACTGCATTTTTTGAGGGTTGGATGCTGCTGGAACCATCGACTAATCAACGTTTCCTGACATCTATGTTCTTCTAGCAAACAGATCCAGTAGCGCAATTGTGATTTTCCGGAAACAACACATTTCCTTAGTTTTCGGGCAATTACACAAAGTTCTTTCTTACCTACCCTCCAATGGGGAGACTTGACGTCTTATCTTCAGCACAAAGTCAACAATATCTCTGAAAGCCGACTCGATCTAACGATCCGGCTGTGCAATTTGATTGTGTGGCATATTTCGCGAACGATTGACAACCGCCCGTCTGACGCCAGAGAATCTCTCAACCAATTCCTTATGAACGAAACTAATCCCGAACCTGGAACACCTGAAGTTCCTGCAAGCAATGTGCAGCCCGAAGAAGCGGTTGGTCCAGTGAACCCCACCACTGCACCCCAGCCGATACAAACTAAACGCCCTAGGCTAATCATCCCAGAACAGGAGGCGGCACCAGCTCAGCCGGCTCCCGTCGAGCCTGCTCCGGTGCAGCCTGTTCCCGTTCAACTGACACCAGCTCAAGCGCCTGTCGCGCCAGCTCCTATGCAATCTCCCGCTCTCGAGCCCGCGCCAACTGAGCCTAATCTCGAGCAAGTGACACCAGCTCCGGCTTACGCAGCTCCGGCTCCAAATCAACCTGCTCCCGCAGAGCCTGCTCCTTTTCAGCCAGCTCCGGTACTGACACCAGCTCAAGCGCCTGTCGCGCCAGCTCCTATGCAATCTCCCGCTCTCGAGCCCGCGCCAACTGAGCCTAATTCCAATTCAACTGGAGACAGCAGCAGCGGCAGCACAAGCACCTGCTGCCGTGGAACCGGCTTCCATCGAGCCCGCACCAATACAATTAACACCCGCTGCGCAAGCACCAGCTCAACCCGCACCAATACAATTAACACCCGCTGCGCAAGCTCCCGTGCAGCCGGCTCCTACGCCTCAAATTACGGTCCCTCTCAGCGCAACAGCCCAAACCCCTCCTGCCATGGCAACTGCCGCACCATTAGGCACCGCGACACAACCCAGAGGAATCCCGGGGCAGCCCCAGCCGGGAGGAGTCGGGATCGGTTCAGTCGCGCCCATGAAAAAGCAAGGAGTAAGCAACGCTGTGAAGGGTATGATTGCCATCACCCTCGCGGCGGGGATCATCCTCGCAGGCTTCATCTATAAAGGGAAATCTGATCAAACCGCCAGAACTGAGCGCATCAACGAAATCGTTGCGGCATTTAGCGACCCCGACAATCTCCCGACCGATATTCCCTTGTCCACGAGTGATGTCCAACTCCTCTTAGATGAACTTCTTAGCGGCGGAGTCAAAGACACCATGGATCGACCCACCTACCTGCAGGCGCTCAACATAGGTAAAGCAACCGACAACGTTGACATCAGCGCACAAGTCGCAAACTACGCCCGTGACGTGGAAATGACTGGCGCGCTTCGGGTCAAACTCTTCCAAGTGGTTGGAGCACGTGGCAATGAAAGCGCCCTTCCGGCCTTAATCAAGTTCGCCCAAACGACTGATGACACCGCGGCAGGACAAGGAGCTCTCAATGCCGCTAAGCAAATGGCAACGACATCTAACTTCGAAAGCTTGCTCACCATTATTACCAACTCGGCAAATGCCTCGATCAAAAACTCAGCTGTCGATGTTTTGAACAAGGTCATCAGCGTCTCGGAAGATCCAAGCGCCTACTCCAAGGCGATCATGGGGAGCTATAACAATACCGCTGATACCGATGCTAAAACCGCACTCCTGCGACTCATGGGCGCGGCCGGTAGCAGTCGGATGAAGCCACTCGTAAGCTCGTCTCCAACACCCTCGATGCCGATGACCCAAAGAGGAAAGTTGCGCTGGCGATCTTTGCGCTTCGTAATTGGCCCGATGACTCCCAATTCGACACCCTGTTTGAATTCGCTTCAGATGAACAAGACGATCGCATCCGCGCCGAAGCCTTCCAGGGACTTGTCTCATTTCTAAAAGCTCATCCCGAACTCGATGAAGACGATAAGGCCATCTACTGGGAAGACGTTGCTAGCATCGCAACCGGTGAAACGGAGCAACGGATGGTAGTTGACGCCATGGTTAGCCAGACCGGGGGCTGGGCTGATGACGTTCTCGATTACTTCATTGAGAGTGGCGACACCGATAAGGTCCAATTTCGCGCCGAGAGAGCCAAAATCGCCCTAGCCGATCGTCTTAAACGCGCCAAGCGTGGCGGCGCCTCCGAAGAGGACGAAGAGGACGAAGAGGACGAAGAGGACGAGTCTGATACGGACGAATAAAAACACTCATTTTTATCGATTCCAAAAAGGCGACCTTCCCCGGTCGCCTTTTTTCATTTGCTGTGCTTCACTCTCGCGTGGATTTGATCCCTCTCATACCTCCGATCGTCGCCTTGGCTCTCATTCTAATTACGAGGCAGGCTGCTCTTTCTTTATTCTCGGCAACTGTCGCCGGGGCATTTCTTTTGGCTGGCCCGTCCCCGGTCCTTGCGATGCGCTGCCTCTTTGAAGACCACCTCTTTCCTAAAATCGGTGCCAGCAACTGGAACCTCAGCGCGATTATTTTCACTTTTACGCTCGGAGCATTTGCCACCCTTTTAGAAAAGGGCGGAGGTTTCACCACGATCCTTAACCGACTCCTTGCCAACAAAAGCCAAGACCCGAAAAAGAAACTTCTTTTTGGCGTTTATGGCCTCGGGCTTCTCTGCTTCTTCGATGGCCTCGCAAATGCTGTTCTCCTCGGCCGCGTTGCCCGCCCACTCACGGATAGTTTGCGAATCTCCCGACAATTTCTCGCCTATGTGATTGATTCTACGAGTGCGACGGTCGCTTGTGTCGCTTTCATTTCAACTTGGATTGCAGCTCAACTTTCTGTCATTAAAGAAAGCTTGGAAACGGCATCGTTCGATGTCAATCCAGCCGCCCTATTTTTCCACTCTATCCCGGCAAATCCCTACTGCCTCCTAAGCCTTATTCTCATTCCTCTTGTCATTTTTAAAGCATGGGAAATTGGTCCCATGAAAAACGCTCAGCCGGTCCCGCTTGATGAACAGGCTAAAAAAACCTGAGGCCAATTCCCCCTGGCTCGCCTTACTTCCCCTAATCGTATTAGTCACCACTCTCCCCACCTTCATTTACTTTTGGCAGGACGGCGACACTTGGTCATGGCAAAACGCTTTCATCTCGGATGGCGTCCCTTACGCCATGGTCGCAGCAGGCTTTGTCGCCCTCACCGCAGCCTACCTTTGCTTCCCTAAAAGTAAGAGAACCGAAGCACCGCAGCACATGCTTGATGGTGCGGCCTCCCTTTTTCCAGCCCTTATAATTTTGATCTGCGCTTGGACTCTTGGCAGCATGTTCAAAAGCCTCGGCACGGCTGATCTTCTGAAGACAATGCTCGGTGATCAAATCAGCCCGATGTCCGTCCCTTTGGTGATTTTTCCAAAAGGAAGGTGAATGGACCGGCACCTCTTGGGGAACCTTCGGGCTTCTTATGCCGATGGCGCTTCCGCTTGTCCTCAAATTTGGGATCGATCTTCCCGAAGATGAACTCATGAGCCTGATCTCAATGACGATTGGAGCGGTCTTTGGCGGCGCTGTCTTTGGTGATCATTGTAGCCCGTTCTCCGACACCACTATCGTATCCGCCCTCGCTTCCGGATGCTCTCCCACCTCCCACGTGGCAACCCAGCTTCCTTATGCTCTTATCGCTGCCACCGGAGCTGCCATTGCATACGCTCTAATGTGGGTCGGACTGCCGGCCTGGTTGTCCACAGCAATTCTAGCTGCAGCTCTCGCCGCAATCGTCCTAAGTCGTAAAACAACCTCCTCTTAAAAATCGCAATTCCCGGGCGTCCGAGCAAACGGGATGACGTCACGGATATTTTGCATCCCGGTGACATACATAAGGAGGCGTTCAAAACCGGCACCGAAGCCTGCGTGAGGAACAGTCCCATATTTCCTCAAATCGAGATACCATCCGTAATTTTCAAGACTTAGGTCATTTGCTTCCATCTCAGCTTTCAGCAAATCATACCGCTCCTCGCGCTGGCTTCCACCAATGATTTCACCAACTCCAGGCACTAACACATCCATCGCTGTTACCGTTTTCCCATCGTCATTTGTCCGCATGTAAAAGGGCTTAATTGACTTTGGATAATTATAAACCGTGAGTGGCCCTTTGACGACTTCCTCACAAAGGTAACGCTCATGTTCCGATTGCAAATTAACCCCCCATTCAACCGGGTAATCAAAGCTCTTGCCGGATCCAATTGAGGAGCTTCTCGACCGCTTGCGGTGTAGCTCATGCGGGCGAAACCTCACTCGGAGGCCAGCTCCCTCGAGTCGGTGGACGGAGGCCCTTGTCGACGAAATTTTCGCAAAGATGCTCGAGATCGCCCTCGTTGTTATCCAAGGACGTCCTTGACAAGAAATTTGAATGAAATCCTCCGCGAGGTCCATGTCGCCCTCGAGATTACAAAAGGCCATCTCGGGCTCGATCATCCAGAACTCCGCGGCGTGGCGGGTAGGTATTGGAGTTCTCGGCGCGGAAGGTCGGGCCGAAGGTGTAAACATTGGAAAGCGCACAGGCGAGGGTCTCCGCCTCTCCAGCTGGCCGCTCACGGTGAGGTAGGTCTTTCTTACCGAAAGAAATCCTCCTCGGCCTTGCCCGCCCTCATTGGTGGTGACGCGGAAACATCTCGCCGGCGCCCTCGCAATCGCTCGCGGTGATGACGGGCGTGTGGACGTAGGTGAAATCCCGCTCGTTAAAAAATCGATGCACTGCATAAGCCAAACGGCTCCGCATCCGAAAAGTCGCTCCGTAAAGATTTGTCCTCGGACGCAAATGAGCAATGGAGCGCAAAAACTCAGGCGTGTGGCCCTTCTTTTGAAGAGGGAAATCATCCGGAACCCCGCCTATCAACTCCACCTCGGTCGCCCGAACTTCCCAGCTCTGTCCCTTCCCCGGGCTTTCCACCAATTCTCCAGCGACTCTTACGGAAGCCCCCGTATTCATTTTCCCAACTTCTTCCGATCCAGGAGTCCCTGAATCGATGATTACCTGAATGCCCTTTAAACAAGATCCATCATTTAGTTCCATGAAGGAGAACTCCTTTGAATCCCTCCGGGTCCGTACCCAACCCGCTAATTCCACCGAGTCCAGAGCCGTCGCACTTTTCAAAAGATTTTTCACTGAAGTTCGCATGCAAAACTCCTACCGTCTCGAACGAAGCGAATCGATAGGAATTTACAGGAAAACTCACATCCAATCTAACCTCCTCAATTCACTCCAACCCTCTTTAGTAAAATCATGCGATCTTCTTCTCAACCCTCATGAAAAAAGCCTCACCTTTTTCCGAAATAATCGTCGATTTCGCAAAAGGGTGTTTCTTGCCTCGAAATAAGGGGTCTTCCAGACACACCCGGCCCGATCAATTCAAGTGCGCCGATGATCGACCTAGAAGAAAAAAGCCGCCGTCACTTCACAAAAAATCTTGCAATCGGCACCGCGACCCCTAAAACGCCGCTCCCATGGCCCGCAAAGCTTGCAAGTCCAAAACCAGATCGTCCGTCGCCAAGCGCTTTAAAGTGACTGGTACCGGTAAGATTTTGCGCCGCAAACAGGGCAAACGTCACATCCTCCAGAAGAAAAACCGGAAACGGAAAAGAATGCTGGGTAAAGCGACGCTTGTCTCCGACGCAGATATTACGAATGTGAAGAGAAATCTACTCATGAAGTAAGTCTTACCGTGCACACGTGCACGATGCCCCCGCCTGCCAAATGGGCGGCCTCTAGATAGCCAGCCTTCTTCGGAAGGACCACGAGCGAGTGAGACTATCGGAGTGAAATTAAAACCCAACGACCCGCTCACCCAAAAGAAAATGCCAAGAGCAACTAACAGTCCGGCCAGTAGAAAACGTCGCAAGCGTATTCTACTCCGCGCCAAAGGATTCCGAGGCTTCCGTTCCAAGCTTTACCGCTACGCGAAGGACGCCGTCATCAAGGCGCGTCAGTACGAATACCGCGACCGTAAGAAAGCGTAAGGGTCAGTTCCGCCGTCTCTGGATCCAGCGTATTTCCGCTGCCGTCCGGAACGAAGGGTTGACCTACTCCGTTTCATCCGAAGGCCTCAAGGCCGCTGAGATCGAGCGTGGATCGCAAGGTCCTCGCAGACCTCGCAGTGCGTCGATGCCGCCGCGTTCACCGCAATCGCGGAGCAAGCCAAAGGGGCCCTCGATAAGAAGAAGGCTGCATAAATTCCGATTAGCTTTAGCTAAAGAAAATTTCATGGTCGTATCCGCAAGGATACGGCCATTTTTCGATCAAGAGGACGAATATTCCCACCCATAACTAGACCTAAACAACCGTATTCACGAGATCAAAGCCCAAAGCCATCATTGACCACCACCGTCCTTTCCCGTAATTCCCCCTCACCATGACCGAGCAAGCCGCCCAAATCCAAGCCGACGCCCTCGCCGCAATCGACGGCGCCCGTAATGAAGCTGCTCTCGAAAAAGCCCGCGTCAAATTCCTCGGTAAAAAATCCCCCCTTAACGCCCTCGCCGCTGAAATGCGCAACTTACCCAACGAGGACAAGCCAAAACTCGGAGCTGCTCTAAACATGGCCCGCCAAGCCATTAGTAACGCTCTCGAAACCAGCAAACAAAAACTCCAGGACGCAGCTGACGCCACCTCCGTCGAAGGACTAGATGTCACCATGCCGCCTCGCGAACTCCCAACGGGATCCCTCCACCCCCTCACGATCGTCAAGGACCGCGCCATTCAAATCCTCCGCCGCCTCGGCTTCGCACTCGCAGATGGACCGGAGATCGAAACTGAATTCCACTGCTTCGACGCCCTCAATACTCCATTTGACCACCCCGCCAGAAACGACTCCGACACCTTTTATTTTGATTCAGGCAAACTCCTCCGCACCCACACTTCCTCGGTGCAAGTCCGCACCATGGAAAAGCAGACTCCGCCTATCAAAATAATCGCTCCTGGCTCCGCCTATCGTCGGGACGAAATCGACTCAACTCACCTCTCAGTCTTCAACCAACTTGAAGGCCTTTATGTTGATTCCGACGTTCGCCTCTCTGATCTTAAAGGCACTTTAGAATTCTTCTACCGCGCTATGTTTGGCGACAAAACCGAAGTTCGATTCCGGCCCCACTTTTTTCCCTTCACCGAACCTTCCTTCGAAATTGACGTGAAACTCCAAGTCAGAGGCGAAAAAACCAAAATGGATCGAAGTCGCAGGCTGTGGTATGGTTGACCCCGCTGTTTTCAGCGCAATTAATGAAAGCCGAGGTGACGATGCCTTTGATCCCAGTAAGCTTAGTGGATACGCCTTCGGCATGGGCCTAGACCGTCTCGCTATGATTCAATATGGCATTAAAGACATTCGCTTGCTGATCGAGAACGATACTCGTTTTCTCAGCCAATTCGCCTAACTAAAATTAGGCCTACTTTTCGTCCTGTTCCGACCAGCTCCCTCCAAAGTTGGCCGAAAGAATGGGGTCCTAAAGAGAAAATCACGCCGACTATTGGTATTTTGATAGGAGGCGGTCTAGCTTACGAAAGCGAAAAAACTTCGTCTTCTTTGTAATTCACGATTTGAAATAGGGTATATGTGTTTCATTATTAAAAATCTTACGAGCTTTTGATAAGCTGGAAGGCCGTTAACCTCGTGACCCATTCTTCTGCACCATGAAGTCACTGATCACCTTCATTCTTATCACCCATTTCGCTTGGGCCACTTCACCAGCGGAACATGCCACGCTCAAGGCACTCCCCATCCTCTTATCCAAATGCGCAGCCTGCCACGGTGAGGACCCGGATGATATCGACGGCGAACTTAATCTTCTCACTCGTGAAGGATTCCTCAGAGGAGGAGAATTCATCAAGGACCTCCTTGTTCCTGGTGATCCCGAGAAATCGTTTCTTATGACCGTCATCAAATGGAAGGACCCTGACTTTGAAATGCCTCCCAAGGAGAATGATCGCCTAACGCTCGACCAGATCCTTCACATTAAAACCTGGATTAAAAATGGTGCTCCTTGGCCTGATCAAGCGACCCAGAAAAAGATCCTCGCGGACGAAAAAAACAAACGTGTAACCAGCGAAGGTATCATGATCGAAACTTCCGGTGGCCTTGCGGACGATTGGACCTACCGGCGCTACAAGCCCGAATCTGTCTGGGCATTTCTTCCAATCAAAAAACCGATCCCTCCGATAAAAGGAGGGAATCCAATCGACGCTTTTGTTCACGCGAAAATCAAGACCTCAAAATACGAACCAGCCCCACGAGCCGACCTTCGCACTCTCATTCGGCGTGTTTCCTATGACCTTATCGGCCTCCCACCAACTCCAGCCGAAGTCGCTAAATTTAGATCGGCCGCCAACCAGGATTTCGACAAAGCCTACCTCGCTTTAATTGAACGACTCCTTGCCTCACCTCAACACGGGGAGCGTTGGGCTCAGCACTGGCTTGATGTCGCTCGCTACGCCGACACCGGAGGGCTCTCTAACGACTACGAGCGCTCAAATGCATGGCGCTATCGCGACTACGTCATTCGCGCCTTTAACGAAGACAAACCCTACAACGAGTTCGTCATGGAGCAAATCGCCGGGGATGAAATGGCCGACAAGTCCCTTCGCAAACGCCTAGGTAATAGCGTCAAATATAGAGACCTTCGCAGAAAAGGTCACTACTCGGTAAAAGAGGCCGAACAAATGATCGCTTCTTCCTTCCTTCGTATGGGCCCTTGGGATCCCGCTATGGTAAAGGTTCCCGAAGCCCGTCAGCAGTATATTGACGATGTCGTCAATGCTGTGGGACAAACTTTCCTTTCCACCACGATGCGCTGCTTCAAGTGTCATGATCACAAGTTCGACCCCCTTCCGACCAAAGACTACTATCGTATCTATTCCATTTTCGAAGGAACCCAACTCGCCGAACGCTACGTTTCATGGCAAAAGAATGATAACAGATTGGCTTTGAAGAGGAAAAGACACAGGTTGAGGTCCTTCATAATTTCGCTGACTCTGAGGCCAAACGCCTCCAGCAAAAAGTAGAGAGAAACGCCCAAGAATGGTATTCCAATCACAACTTGCCCTACAAGAACCTCAAAGACCGAAAAAGCGATCAAGTCGATCAAAAACCACCCCGCCACGTCGGTCTCAACGAAACAGAAAAAGGACAACTGAAAGTCCGTGAACAGGACGAATGGATCTGGAATCGACGGCGTGAACGATTCCTTCCTATGGTGCAATCGGTGTATAACGGACCAGTCCCAAATTTCCTTAATGCTCGGAAACTTCGCATGCCCGTAAAAGTCGATTCAAAATGGAGGCCCGACTCACATGTTCTCACCGGAGGTTCCCTTGAGGCGCCAGGTGAAGAGATTACCCCAGGCGTTCTTTCCGCTCTAGGTATTCCTGTCAACGGAAGCTCGAAAGACGACCCTTTTGCCACTTCGGAGAGCTTAGATGGGCGCCGCCTCGCACTCGCTAAATGGATGACCCACCCCAAGAATCCACTTACCGCTCGTTCTATCGTCAATAGAATTTGGCAGTATCATTTTGATAAACCCATTGCCGGAAATCCCAATAATTTTGGAGTAAAGGGATCACCTCCTACACACCCGGAACTTATCGACTGGCTCGCTGCCGATTTCGTAGAAAATGGCTGGAGTATCAAACGCCTTCATCGCCTCATCCTCACCTCAAAAACCTACCAGCAATCAGGACGCCATCCTGAACAATATAAACTCGCTCAGGAAGACCCCCACAACCATCTCTTCGCTTTCTTTCCTAACCGGCGTCTTACCGCCGAAGAACTTCGCGACTCAATGCTTCACATCACCGGGGAACTCAACCCACTGGCCGGGGGCCTCCCCATTCGTCCCGAAATGAATATGGAGGTTGCCCTGCAACCACGCATGATTCAATTCTCAATCGCCCCGACCTATTTACCAAACAAAAACCCGGAACAACGAAATCGGCGCTCTATATACATTTACCGGATACGTGGGCTCGCCGACCCCTTCCTTGAGACATTTAACCAACCAAACCCAAACGACTCTTGTGAGATTCGGGACTCCGCCTCCGTCTCCCCACAAGCCTTCACCCTGATGAACAGCGATCTCCTCACAGACCGATCTATTGCACTCGCTCTTCGCCTAGAAAAGGAAATGGAGACGCTCCCCGAACAAATCCAACGGGCTTTCCAGCTCATCAGACGGAACGCCAGCGAAGAAGGAAGAAGCTAAGCTTGATCCCTATGTCAGGGAGATGCGCACCTATCACACAGAACACACCCCGAAACCCCGCAAATACCCGACCGAAATCACTCGCTCGCTTGTCGAGGAATTCTCTGGGCAAACTTTTGATTATCAGGAAATTCTTCCAGTCTTCAGCAACTACGAACGCGACGCACAGGCCTCCGACGTTAGCCCCAAGATACGGGCACTTGCCGACCTCTGCCTCATTCTCTTCAATTCACACGAATTCGTTTATAGTTACTAAGATTGGTATTGGCCAATCAATCGAAAGCTCGATCTTCTTATGAAATCCCCCCTCTGTTCCCGCCCATTGTCCGATGCACATTCCCGTCGTGAATTTCTCTACGGCCTTGGATCATCAATGGGCTCCGTTGCCTTTTCATCCCTTCTCGCCGAAGAGGTAACTGCCAACCCCATGGCCCCCAAGAAGCCCATGACTTCAGCCAAGGCCAAAAATGTCATCATGCTTTTCATGGAAGGAGGCCCCGGGCACATGGACACATTCGACCCCAAACCCAAGCTTACCCAGCTCCACAAAACCGAATCCAAAAACGATCGTGGCCTCGCTGCTGGAAACTACCAATTCTACGTCGGCTCTCCTTTCAAATTCAAAAAAGCCGGGCAATCCGGAATGGATATGTGTGATCAATGGAAATACATGTCTGATCCCGAAGTGGCTGATGAACTCTGCAACTACCGTGGGTGCCAAGCCGAGTCTCTGAACCACCCCGAGGCTCTCTTCCACATGAACACCGGCAGCCGCCTTGGGGCTGACCCTAGCCTTGGCGCCTGGGCCACCTATGGCCTTGGATCAGAAAACCAAAACCTCCCAGGATACGTCGTCATGACCGAGATGGCCCTGCCGCAAGGTGGTTCAAAAAACTGGTCCAACGGCTTTCTCCCAGCTCACTTTCAGGGAACAGCTCTCAGACCAAAAGGCTCCCCTCTTTTAAATCTAGAATCACAGCCTTTCAAATCCCGCGCTCACCAACGCGCCGCTTTGGATCAACTTGCCTTTCTTAACGATCAACACGCCAAGCGCCATCCTGAGCACGCCGACCTTACCGCGCGCATGGAATCTTACGAACTCGCCTATCGCATGCAGATGGAAGTTCCCGAAGTCGTCGACCTTGAAGGAGAACCTGAATACATCCGGGAAATGTATGGAATGGACAACAAGGTCACTCATGACTTTGGCCGCCAATGCCTCATGGCTCGGCGGCTCGTCGAGAAAGGCACACGCTTTGTGCAAATCTTTGCGGGTGGTTGGGACAGCCACGACTACCTTGAGCGCGGTCATTCCTCGAGAATTTCCGCTGTCGACAAACCATGGGCCGCGCTCATTAAAGATTTAAAGCAACGGGGCATGCTCGACGACACTCTCGTCATTTGGAATGGCGAATTTGGCCGCACCCCCGACAATCAATATGCGAGGGGGCGTCTACTCTATTGGCCGCGGCCACAACGCCGACGCCATGACTATCATGATGGCCGGTGGAGGTGTAAAAAAAGGTGCGGTCGTCGGAGCAACAGATGAGATCGGAGCCCAAGCCGTCGACCTGGCCCGCCCCATTCGGGACTTTCATGTCACCCTCCTTCACCTTCTTGGGCTAGACGACAACAAACTCACCTATTTCCACGCCGGCCGCTATAAACAGCTCTCCCAATTTGGCGGAGCTATCATTAAGGAATTGATTAGCTGAATTCGTCAAAAAGTCTGGGATTGAGACCCATCCCTCAGGCTTTCTCTAATCAACAAACTGTTAAAGCCATGGAATCGGGAAAATCCACTCCTTACCACTTGTCATTTCGCGGTTGAGCCATAGCCTGTTCCCGGCGCCCGCCGGGTGCTTAAGTGAACCATGAGTGCTCCTTCCTGCTCCCTGTGTGCCTTCGTAAAATCCTCCATCGGCCGCAAAATCATCGTGGCGGTAACCGGACTTGCCCTCGTTTTATTTCTGGCCGGTCACCTCACCGGTAATTTGCTTATTTTTGCGGGGAGAGACGCCTTCAATGACTATGCCCAATTTCTCCACGAAGTTTTCCATGGCGCGGGAGTGTGGATTGCACGAGTTGGGCTGCTAGCCTGCTTTACCGCTCATCTTTGGTTCACGATTCTTCTCACGAAGGAAAATAAATCTGCCCGCAAAAAATACTCTCACCAGGCGACCGTCCAAGCTCCCAAGTCATCGCTGATCATGATCTGGAGTGGTTTGACAATCTTAGCCTTCATTATTTTTCACCTCCTTCACTTCACCGTCAAGGCTGGCACAGACTACGCTTCATTGATGCAGGTCATGCCAGATGGATCCGAGCGACACGACGCCTGGAAAATGGTCATCGTTGGTTTCAGTAATCCTTTCGTTGTGATTTTCTATGTGATTGCCATGACCCTACTGTGCTCGCACCTCAGCCACGGGGTCGCCTCGATCTTCCAAACTCTTGGTCTACGCACCAAGAAAACCGCGGGGCCCATCACCCTACTTTCCAAGGCTTACGCCGTCGTCATCTACCTTGGCTTCATCTCTATTCCTCTCGCCATCCTTCTTTTCGGCTTCGGCTGTGAAGCTTGTAACTAACCACGACCAACTGTTTCACCCATGAGCTTAAATTCCAAAGTTCCCTCAGGCCCGCTTGCCGAAAAATGGAGTTCCCACAAAATGGACTCCAAGTTGATCAATCCCGCCAACAAGCGGAAGTTCAAAATCATCGTCGTTGGCTCGGGCCTCGCGGGTGGTTCTGCCGCGGCGACTCTCTCCGAGCTTGGGTATAAAGTAGATTGTTTTTGCTACCAAGACAGCCCTCGCCGAGCTCACTCCATCGCAGCCCAAGGTGGTATCAACGCAGCCAAGAACTACCAGAATGATGGCGACTCAGTTCACCGGCTTTTTTATGACACAATCAAAGGTGGCGACTTCCGATCTCGCGAAGCAAACGTTCATCGTCTTGCCGAGGTTTCCACCGAGATCATCGACCAATGTGTCGCTCAAGGAGTTCCCTTCGCCCGCGAATACGGCGGACTCCTCGACAATCGCTCATTTGGAGGAGCTCAGGTAAAACGCACCTTCTATGCACGCGGCCAAACCGGCCAGCAACTGCTCATCGGCTGTTACCAGGCGCTCTAAAAGGAAATCAACAGCGGAGGCGTCACCATGCATCCTCGCACCGAGATGCTCGACCTTGTCGTCGTTGAAGGCCATGCCAAGGGTGTCGTCGTTCGCAATCTTTCCACAGGGGAAATCACCACCCATGCAGCAGACGCTGTCATCCTAGCAACTGGTGGCTACGGAAACGTCTTCTACCTCTCCACCAATGCCATGGGGTGTAATGTCATGGCCGCCTTCCGAGCCCATAAACGGGGGGCCTTCATGGCAAACCCATGTTACACCCAAATCCATCCAACTTGCATCCCCGTCAGCGGCGACTACCAATCAAAGCTCACCCTTATGTCAGAGTCACTTCGAAATGATGGTCGCATTTGGGTTCCTAAATCAGCGGAAGATGCCCAAGCCATCCGCGAAGGCAAAAAGACGGGTGCCGATATACCTGAGGATGAGCGTGATTACTATCTCGAGCGGAAGTATCCATCGTTTGGAAACCTCTGCCCCCGCGATATTGCTTCCCGAGCGGCCAAGGAATGCTGCGACGAAGGACGCGGGGTAGCGACTACTGGACTCGGCGTCTTCCTCGACTTCGAGGACGCTATCAAGCGAGACGGCGAAGATGCTATCCGAGCTCGCTACGGAAACCTCTTCCAGATGTATGAGAAGATTGTAGATGAGAACCCCTACAAGCGCCCGATGATGATTTACCCCGCCGTCCACTACACCATGGGTGGCCTCTGGGTGGACTACAACCTCATGTCCAATCTCCCCGGCCTTCACGTCTTAGGCGAAGCTAACTTCTCCGACCATGGAGCGAACCGTTTAGGAGCTTCTGCTCTTATGCAAGGCCTCGCAGATGGTTACTTCGTCATCCCTTCAACAATCGCAGTCTACCTCGCCGAACAAAAACCGGGTGCTGTCACCACAAGCCACCCCGAGTTCAAAAAGGTCGAGAACGAAGTAAAAGACCGTCTGAAATCCCTCATGGATATCAAAGGAACTAAATCAGTTGATTCCTTTCACCGCGAACTTGGTCTCCTTGTGTGGGACAAATGTGGTATGGCTCGAGATCGAGCCGGCCTCGAAGAGGCTCTCGAAAGAATCCCCGAAATTCGTCACGAATTTTGGACTAACGTTCGCATCCCCGGATCGTCTAGTGGCCTCAATTCCGAACTCGAAAAAGCCGGGCGGGTGGCCGACTTCATCGAGTTCGCTGAAGTCCTCTGCCACGACGCCCTTGCCCGCGAAGAGTCCTGCGGCGGCCATTTCCGCACTGAGCACCAATTCACCGAGGCTGATGAGGAAGTTCAGGACGGAACCACTCAGACAGGGGAAGCCAAGCGTCACGACGATCATTACCAGTATGTTGCTGCTTGGGAGCATACCGAACCCGGCCAGCCACCTAACCTTCATAAGGAAGAACTCATCTTCGAAGAAGTCAAACCCTCCATCCGCTCCTACAAGTAAGTCATGCCACTCCTTAACCTCACTCTGAAAGTCTGGCGTCAGGAAAACGCCAAATCCGAAGGCCGCATTGAGACCTACGAAGCCAAAGAGATCCCCACCTCGGCTTCGTTCCTCGAGATGATCGACATTGTTAACGAACGCCTAATCCAAGATGGAGAGGAACCTATCCACTTCGACCACGACTGCCGCGAAGGAATTTGTGGCATGTGCTCCATGACCATCAATGGCGTCCCCCATTCCAAGGAGCGCGGCACCACGACTTGTCAGCTTCACATGCGGAAGTTTGATGATGGTGAAACCATCTGTATCGAACCCTTTCGTGCAAATGCCTTCCCCGTTGTAAAGGACCTAGTCACTAACCGGAGCGCTTTCGACCGAATCATTGCTTCCGGCGGTTACATCAGCGTTCGTACTGGCTCGGCGCCAGATGCACACGCTATTCAAATCCCTAAGGCTGATGCTGATACTGCCTTTGACGCTGCCGCCTGCATCGGCTGCGGAGCATGTGTCGCCGCTTGTAAAAACGCCTCAGCTATGCTCTTCGTTTCTGCAAAGGCCTCGCACCTCAACCATCTCCCGCAGGGCCAGTCTGAGAAGGATCAACGCGTCCTTGGCATGGTTCGCCAAATGGACGAGGAAGGGTTTGGCAATTGCACGAACCAATTCGAGTGCGAAGCGGTTTGCCCAAAGGAAATCAGCGCTAGTCATATCGCAAAGCTGAACCGCGACTACTTGTCCGCCAGCGCGCGCGACTCAGTGTCATAGAGAGCTACTGGCATCTCAAAGCTGATCTCTTCCGAGATCTCAAAAAACCGGGCCTTCTCGAGACCCGGTTTTTCTGTGCCTAGAATCATCCTCCTGAAAACCATAACTCATCTCTAATCTAACTCCCCTTTAGACTATCCGAACATTGATCAAACCGGTTTCAGGAGATCGAACGATTTTAATTTTTGAACACACCGTAACTGAAATACCTTTCACTCTTGGCTTTTTGAAAAAACGAAGCACGGTTTGTTCATGCTTCTAACGACATGGTCTGCTCCTTCATGGATCCTTTCTTTTGGACTCCGCATGAATGCAACCTCAATTTTCCTAACCTCCCTGCTTGCTGGAGGACTATCGAACGGGATGGGTCAAATCCAACTCCAATCCACCGCAACCATTACTCCTGATTCCAAGAAACTGGTCTTCGCTTGGGCCGGTGATATTTGGACCAGCTCCCCTCAGGGAGGCGAAGCGAGCCGGCTCACCTACCACCCCGCACCAGACGACACACCAAAGGTCTCTCGGGATGGAAAGTTTGTCTTTTTTAACTCCGATCGAACCGGCTCAGAACAGGTCTTCCGAATCCCCATTCAAGGTGGGATCCCAGAGCAAATCACCTTCCACTCGGAAGGAAGCTCTCTGGAGGATCTCCACCCAACCAAACCAGTAATTCTTGTCCGCGGATACCGCGATCACAGCGGCCGAAGACCTTACCGCCTTATCGAAAAAAACCTCAATCCAAACAAAGACGAAGAGATCATCTTTAATGCAAATGCTAGATATGGCCGCTACTCCCCTGACGGAAAAAAACTCCTCATCGTTCGCGATGGAGCAACCACCTACCGAAAGGGATACGAGGGAGCGCAGGCTTCTCGACTTTGGCTTTACGATTTGACAAAGAAGACCTTCACCGAACCCGTCAAAGACAAGACTGGCTGCCGCTACCCAATCTGGGCGCCGGACGGAAAATCCTTTTACTATGTCACCAGCCGCTCCGGTGCACATAATATTTGGCAACACCAGTTCGACAAAGAGAGTGATCGTCAACTCACGCAGTATCCGGACGACAGTGTCTTCGCCCCAGCCATCTCAGCTGATGGAAAAACCATCGTTTATCGCCACCTTTTCGATCTCCACACAATCTCCACCCAAGGAAAAGCCAGCCCAGAGAAAATCAATCTTTATCACCGCACAACTCTTGAACATCCCAAGAGCGAGACCCTCACTTTTCGCTCCACTCGTGACGCCACAGTCACCCCGACTGGTCTTGAATGGGCCTTTGAAGCAGGTGGTGAAATTTGGGCTATGGACACCGTGCTCAAGGAACCCAATCAATTGACTAATTCTCCGGCTCTTGAATCTGACATCTACTTCGCCAAAAACGGAAAATACATCTATTACAAGAAAGACAATGGCGTCATCATCAACTACTGGCGCATGTCTAAAACCAACTCTAAAGAGTTCTGGTGGAATGCCGAATCGTTCGAGCATGAACCCATTACCAAGGGGGCCAAGCCAAAATCTAGCTTCTCACTAAGTCCCAACGAAGAACAGATCGCTTATGTGGAATACCCAGGGACCCTTTTTCTTGCAAAGCCCGATGGCTCGGAGGCCCGAAAGCTTATCGAGGGCTGGGACTCTCCTTCCTACGTCTGGTCACCCGATGGCAAACATATCGCATACGCTGTCGAAGATTATAACTACAATAGTGACATCTACATTGCCGCTACCGATGGTGACAGCGAGCCAATCAACGTCTCGCGACATCCTGACAGTGACTACTCACCTGTCTGGTCTCCGGATGGCAAGATCTTAGCCTTTGCCGGCCGCCGTCATTCCACCCAAACTGATTTGTTCTTCGTTCATCTGAGGCGTGAAACTCACTTCCGCAGCGATCGCGACGCAAAGATCGAATCGGCCCGTCAGGCCATGTCAAAGGATCCTCAGTATAAAGAGGAAAAGAAGGAAGAAACTACGGAAGCCGAAACGAAAAAGCCCCAAAAAGAAGATAAGGAAGAGAAAGATTCCATCGATTTTGAGGATTTACACAAAAGGATCCAACGGATTCCCCTCAACGGAATGAGCCTCTCCCGGCTTCATTGGATGCCTGATTCCAAAAATCTAACCTTCCAGAGTGGTGGCAGTATTCACCGCGTTGAAGCGAAAGCCGGCGCCAAGCCCACAGTTATGGCAAAAGCAAGCGGACCAATCATCCGCTACCGCGACAACGACAAAATCTATTTAGTCGCCAATGGGGTTCCGTCCTTCTTCACTAAAGGTCGTCTTTCCAGCTACTCTTTCACCATCCCGATAGATCGAGACCGAGCGCAATACCAGCGGATGGGCTTCAAAATAGCTTGGCGGGTTTTGCGAGATCGTTTCTATGATGCAAGCCTCAATAATCGAGACTGGGATAAGATCAGAACAAAATACGAACTGGCGGCCGCAAACGCGCCGACTGCGAACGAATACGCTCGTGTCATGGCTCTTCTTTTAGGCGAACTCAATGCCTCTCACATGGGTTTCTATCCCAACGACTTCCCAAAACAATGGAAGTTCAACGAAGCAGGGCGCAGTTTCACCCCGCACCTTGGCGTGCGCCTCGACAAAAAAAATCAAGTAATCTTCGTGTACCCCAACGGTCCAGCTGACCGACCGGGCAGCCGACTTCACATCGGTGACCGGATCTTAAAGGTTAATGACCAAGTAATCCGTTCTGATGTTTCACTGACCCGGGCTCTCAACGGACGACTTGATCGTGACATTCACCTAAGTGTCAAAGGAGAGAATGATGAAGCACCACGTGAGGTAATCATCCGCCCGATTAGCTACTCACAAGCCCGAGCGCTTGCCCAATCGGCCCACCTTGACGAACGAAATACCCGCGTGAAAAATGCCTCAAAGAACAAACTTGGCTACCTTCACGTTGCTCGCATGATGTGGGATGAATTCGAGAAATTTGAACACCATATTTACGAAAGAGGGGCAGGGAAAAACGGCCTTATTATCGATGTTCGCGACAACGGAGGCGGCTTTACCTGTGATCACCTGCTCACCGTATTAACCCAACCCCTGCACGCTTATACCGTGGGCCGCAACGGCGCGATCGGCTACCCGCAGGATCGCCACGTCTACGCAAGCTGGAACAAGCCTATCGTTGTCATTTGCAATCAGAATTCTTTTTCAAATGCCGAAATCTTTTCCCACGCCATCAAGACTGTCGACCGGGGGAAAATCGTTGGAATCCCGACCGCAGGAGGTGTCATCTCTACTGGCTCTGCAACCATTCTCGAACTCGGTCGTATGCGCCTACCAGGCCGCGGCTGGTTCCTCCCTCATAATGGCGAAGATATGGAGCTCTATGGCGCAGTCCCCCATTTTATTGTCGACGTGACACCGGGAGACCTGAGCTCGGGCAAGGACCCTCAGTTAGAAAAAGCCATTGAAGTTCTAAAAAAAGAAGTCAAAGAGCGCAGCCTAAAGTTGGCTCCACCAGTTTACCGGTCCAATCGCTAACCACTATTGGGAAATGGGCCGAAGAAAATCGATTGCCGGGATATTTCTGAGGAGCGTGAAAGCGATCAACGTCGCTAGAATCCACCAAAGAAACCGAAGTCGGAATCGAAAAACTCGCAATATTTCCACCTCTGGAAATTTTTCACTCACTGCTGACACCACAATCCAGACTCCACTCAAACCAAGGCTGCTTACAAAGAGGACATTATTTCTCATCGCTCCAAACCAATCTCCATTGCTGAGATCAAGCGCCGACCTCGTCGCACCACAACCAGGGCAAAAGAGTCCGGTTTTTTCGTGAAACAGGCAGCTGGGCATTCTTTCACTCAGCCAAGGAGCGATCGCCAAAAGCATGATTGAAAGCGGGATCAACAATACCCAGCACGGCCACTTCCCTTTAACCCGTGGAGGACTCATCCAGCGCTAAATCTCCTGATAACTACTCCCATTACCTCCCAGCATCATGATAATCAAAATGGCGATGCCTAGGTAACCACAAATCAATCCGGCAATCGCCATCCCTCGACCTTGTTGTGAGTTCCCAAGAGCATTCAGCTGATTCAAGCTCAAGTGCCCACAAATTACCGCAGGAATCCCAAGAAAAAGTCCCCCGCAAAAACAAAAGAAGACCAGGGAAAGAATACCACAAATCATACTCGCAATGGCGAGACCGTTCGTGACTGGTAAAGAAGGTCCCGGGGTATATGAGGCACCCTCGACTCCCTCAACGGGAGGGGAATATGGCGACTGGGGAGCTTCGTCTACAAAGGAATCGTCGAGCGTAGGGGCTTTAACCTCCACGGGGGGGGCATACGACGGCTGGGGAGGTTCGTCTACAAAGGAATCGTCGAGCGCAGGGGCTTTAATCTCGGCGGGGGGCGCATACGACGACTGGGGAACTTCGTCTACGAAGGAATCGTCGAGCGCAGGGGCTTTAATCTCGGCGGGGGGCGCATACGATGACTGGGAGAGTTCGGGAGTTTATTACTACGAGATCAATCTTGGCGGCGCTCCCACTTGGAGCAAGGTGACGAATTTCTTGCAAAGGCTTCCAGGAATCCATTCCTTCGTTCCAAACCAAGTCTTGAGGACCAATTTCACCAGTTGCGATGCGGGCACTCAGAGTGACTTCATCGATCGGGCCAAACTGCTGACCTCCTTTTCCGTAAAACCATTCAATCATAGAACCGTTGGTAGATTACATTCCCATGATCTGGTAACCACCATCGACATAAAGCACTTGACCAGTGATTGACGATGCGCCCTCGCTTGCGAGGAAAACCCCGGTGGCACCCAATTCAGCGGTTGAACAAGAACGCTGCAAGGGAGCGTGCTCTTCATAATGCTTAATCATGGTGCCAAACCCGGAAATCCCACGCGCAGCCAATGTTTGGACCGGCCCAGCACTAATACAATTTACCCGAATTTTTTTCGGACCCAGGTCGTAAGCTAGGTAGCGGGTCGAAGCCTCAAGGCTCGCCTTGGCAACCCCCATCACATTGTAGTTTGGAACAACCTTGGCTGCACCGTAATAACTCATCGCCACGATACTGCCACCATTCGTCATCATCGGAGCAGCTCTCTGTGCCAAAGCTACCAATGAATAAGCGCTAATGTCGTGGGAAGTCTTGAAGGCGTCACGCGTAGTGGTGAGAAAATCTCCTTCAAGCGCCTCTTTCGGAGCAAACGCAACCGAGTGTAATACCAGGTCGATAGTGTCCGTGTGCTCCTGCACTTTCTTGAAAAACTCATCAAGTTCCTCGTCGCTCGTGACGTCACAAGGATAGAGGGGAACATCGTCACCAAAAGTAGCAGCCAATTGCTCCACGTTATCTTTTAGGCGCTCGCCTTGGTAATTAAAAATCAAATTTGCTCCGGCATCCGCCCATGCCTTGGCAATCGCCCAAGCTATGCTCCGCTTGTTTGCAACTCCAAATACAACTGCTGTCTTTCCACTCAAAGGCTTGTCGCTCATACGCGGTAGGTTCTCTCAAATCGCTTGCAAATAGCAATGATTTTGCGACGCTAGGATGTGCTCTCAGTGTTAAAAGGCATTCGAAATTCCACTCTCAAGGGGCCACCAGCCATCAACCATCATAAGTCGTCTCATCTTTTTGGAAAACCAAGAACTCAATCTACTGACGCCCACCTAGGACCCTCCCGGTTTGATAAATGAATAATCCCATTCTGGCTTGCGATAGAAACCGTTAACACTAAGCATTCTAAATCCTCTCAATTATATCCCGACCTGAAAGACATCGATCTATCACTCGGTAAATCCGCTATGCTCCACTTCGTTTCCATTTTCCTTTGCCTCACTGGCTCTTTGGCTCTTGGTTTCGAAAATTCACCCACACCCCAGAAGCAGCCTCCCAACGGAGAACACTGGGCCTTCAAGATGCCAGTCGCTAACGAAGGTTCAATTGACCGATTGATCAATTCAAAGCTTACCAAGGTAAAGCTTGTGGCTGTCCCAAAGGCTCCTCGCGAAGTTCTCATTCGCCGTATCTTTCACGTTATCACTGGACTCTTACCAACCCCAAAGGAAAAGGCCCGGTGGATCGCCGACACTCGCGCTAATTGGCTCGCTCATCTCACTGAAGATCTTTTGGATCGCCCAAGCTTTGGCGAAAAATGGGGCCGTCATTGGCTGGACGTAGCTCGCTATGCCGACACACGCGGCGCTGCCCTGCCAGACAATGAGGACTTTCCTTACGCTTTTACTTATCGCGACTGGGTCATTCGTGCCTTCAATGAATCTCTTCCCTACGATCAATTTCTCCATTACCAGATTGCAGCCGACTTAATGGACCTTCCACGTGAGGAACTCGCCGCCCTGGGATTTCTGACCGTTGGCCGCGCCTATCAGGGGGGGCAAAACCACCTCGTCATCGCTGATCGGATCGATGTCGCCACCCGAAGCACAATGGGCCTCACCGTCGCCTGCGCACGCTGCCACGATCACAAAACTGATCCTATTCCCACCGCAGATTACTACGCCCTCTATGGTGTTTTCAATAGCTCTCTCGTTCCTAAAGAGCTCCCAGTCATCGCCGAACCTTCCCAGGAACCCGGAGCAATTGCTTACCGCTCAGAATTGAAGAAAAAAGCCCTAGCGGTGCACAAACACGTTGAGAAATGCGTTCCCAGTTACAAAACACCCACAAATCACCTGAATTTCAATCTGCCTTCAGGAACCAAATTAAACCAAACACAACGCGATCAATTTCGTAAGCTCACCGGTATTGTAACTCGCCTTCAAGCCAACTCTCCCTATGCAATTCCACGGGCCATGGTGCTCAGGGAAAAACCGCACCCAGTCAACCCACGGATCCACGAACGGGGAAACCCCCGCACGCAAGGCGAGTCCGTCTTTCGAGCCTTTCTTTCCATCTTCCGTGAAAAGGACGAACACTTCACCAAAGGGTCAGGCCGACTTGAGTTTGCGCATCGGCTCACCGACAACCGGAACCCCCTTACTTCACGCGTCTGGGCAAATCGCGTCTGGATGCACCTCACTGGCTCACCCATCGTTAATTCACCAGGCGACTTCGGACCACAAACCGAAAGACCGATTCAGCTGGAACTTCTCGATTCCCTTGCTCTTTTCCTCACGAATAACAAATGGTCCACCAAGGCGCTCATCAAACATATTATTACTTCAGAGACATTTCAAAGATCTAGCCAGACCACGCCCGAACTTCGAGAGAAAGATCCCTCAAACATCTACCACGCCCGAGCTAATCGTCAGCGAAAGGATCTGGAAGCCTGGCGCGACTCAGCCCTTCAGGTCAGTGGTCGCCTAGTGCGTAAAATGGGAGGTAAACCCTTCAATCTTGACCAGCCTCCGTATGAGGGACGTCGGACTATTTATGCTAAGACGCGGCGCGGTTTCCTTCCCTCAGTCATGCGAGCCTTTGATTTCCCCGGTTCCGAGGAAGCCCTGATGAAGCGCACGACCACCACGACACCAACTCAGGCTCTCTACCTTATGAACAGCCCATTTCTTCTTGGAGAAGCACGAGCCATTGCCAAACAAACCTCCTCCATCAAGGCCATCTACCGAACCATCCTCCAACGTGATCCCACCACGATTGAAATTGATTCAGCCGAGGCATGGCTTGGCCGAGCCCAAAGCAGTCGCACCTCAGGAGCCTGGGATTACGGATACCTTCAAAAAGGTTCCCTTTTATTCAAACCCCTTCCCCACTTCGAAAAAGGTCGATGGAGAGGAACACAGGAGCTTCCCGACCAAACCCTTGGCTGGCTCAATTGGACTTCAAACGGCGGACACCCCGAGACCGATAAACATGCCACCCTTAAATGGACCGCAATAGAAAGTGGGAAAGTCAACATCACGGGAAGCTTTGTCGCACCAAGTAAAAAAGGGAATGGCCTCATCGCTCGCATCATGAAACCAGATGGAGAAATCCTTGGCGAATGGACCCTTAACCCAACCGAAGGCGTCCCTACCAAACTTAAAGGGATCGAAGTAAAAGAAGGTGACGAATTATGGTTTGTCGCCGATAGTCGGGACGAGGTTGCATTTGATTCCTTTCGCTGGGCACCAAAAATATCCGATCTAAAGGGCCTCATCTCAGATGCTGAAAATGATTTCTCTGGACCCGGCCTTGCACCCCAAGCCCAACTTGCACAAACGCTGCTTTTGAGCAACGAATTCTTCTATATTGATTGAACTATGAGTGGACATCATTCCTTCGGACACGGTGGCTTCGTCACTTCGCGGCGCGATTTTCTTCAGCGCTGCGGAATGGGCCTCGGCGCCCTCGCCGTCCCCACACTCAGCGGCCAATCAATCAGCCCGCTTGCGCCCCGCCAATCGCAGACCGAGGGAAAAGCAAAAGCCGTCATTCATCTCTTCATGAATGGAGGCCCATCTCAAGTTGACACTTTTGATCCCAAACCCGAGCTCACCAAATACCACAACAAAAAGATTCCCCTTGAGCTCAAAACCGAGCGCCCCACCGGCGTCGCTCTAGGCTCACCCTTTAAATTCAAAAAGCACGGGGAATCCGGCCTAGAAATCTCGGAACTTTTCCCCAATGTCGCCAAATCGGCGGACGAACTCTGCGTCATACGTTCGATGCATGCTGATGTCCCTAACCACGAACCATCCTTACTCTTGATGAATTGTGGCGATTCACGACTATCACGCCCAAGCGTCGGTTCATGGGTGACTTATGGTCTAGGAACCGAAAACCAAAATCTCCCCGGATTCGTGACAATGTGCCCCGGCGGATACCCAATCTCCCGCACTCAAAACTGGCAATCCGGATTCCTTCCCGCGGCCTACCAAGGAACCTACGTCGACTCCAAGACAACCGACCCTCGAAAACTCATTGATCACGTCACTCCGACCCACCTGTCTCGCAAGCGGCAGCGCGATCAACTAGATTTCCTCCTCCATTTGAACGAAGAACACTCCAAGAATCGGAACTCTGATTCCGATCTTGAGGCGCGCCTCGAGAGCTTCGAACTCGCCTACCGTATGCAACTTGAAGCAACCGATGCTTTCGACGTCAGCCTCGAACCGGAATACATCCGCGAACTTTATGGGGACACCTTGCAAGGGCGCCAAATGCTAATCACCCGTCGGCTCGTTGAACGCGGAGTTCGCTTCGTGCAAGTTTGGCATGGAGCGGGTCAACCCTGGGACAATCACGATGACCTTGAGAAGAACCATCGCCGGCTGGCTAAAGAATGTGATCAGGCTATTGGGGCTCTCTTAATTGATCTTAAACAACGTGGAATGCTCGACGAAACCCTCGTCCTCTGGGGAGGAGAATTTGGCCGAACTCCGGTCGTCGAAATGCCAAAGGAAGGAACAAATGCCGGAAAGATCAACGGGCGCGACCACAATCACTATGGCTTCACGACCTGGATGGCAGGTGGCGGCGTCAAAGGGGGATATGTTCACGGCGCTACCGATGACTTCGGTTTTCAAGCTGTAAAAGACAAGGTCCATGTGCACGACCTCCATGCGACTATGCTCCACCAACTCGGCTTCAATCACGAAAAACTTACCTATCGTTACAGCGGTCGAGACTTTCGCCTAACCGACGTCCACGGAGAAATCATTCATGACTTACTTAAGTAGAAGAATGGGGTCATTTTCCTCACAAAAAACGCAAGGATAACGCAGTCGCCAAGCCCCCTGAAATTATTCACCCACAATTACGGGCCCACAAATTAAAGCGAAATCCAAGGATTAAGCATGAGCGAGGTATAATTTTAGGAAGATTTTTCTAAAAGTAGATCAATCAGTCCGCTTTTTTGTTGGAGTAACATCCCCCCTTTACGCTTGAATCAGTCCAGTGACTCAGGAACGGCAGGATCAACTCGCAGATGGCTCTTATGAGTTCCTCGCAATTTTTTTGGAGGGCCTTCCTTTCATCTTCCTTGGCACCCTCGTCAGCGGATTCCTCGGCACCTATTTACCGCGTGGGGCCTTCGCGAAAATCCTTCCTAAGAATAACACCCTCGCTGTTCTGATAAGCGGACTTTTGGGTGCTGTTTTTCCAGTCTGCGAATGCGCCGTCGTGCCAGTAATCCGTCGGCTTATGAAAAATGGGCTCCCGGTCTCCTGTGCACTCGCCTATATGCTAGCTGCTCCAATCTTTAATCCCGTAACGGCAATCAGCACCTACAAAGCATTTAATAATTCACCAGAGATCGCAATTTCGAGACTTGCCATGGGCTATATGATTGCGGTCTTCATTGCCTTAATTGTCGCACGCAAGGCTCACAGTTTTTTCCTCAAGTCATCTGTCAAAACAGAGAATGGCGATGAACATCACCACCCACGAAATCTTAACGCCGCGCTCAATAATTCGCTACGAGACCTCATGGATGTGGGACTCTACTTCTGCATCGGCGTTGTCCTAACCGCTATTTTAAAAACCACTGTTATCGACCCCACTGATGACTTCTGGAAGGAGCTTGCTAATAATTCGATCGTAGGATCGATTGGCATGATGTTCCTAGCTTTCGTGCTTTCACTTTGCTCAACTTCGGACGCCTTCATCGCCGCGAATTTTCATAACTTTAAATACGGACCCAAACTCGCTTTCATGGTTTTTGGCCCTATGATGGACGCCAAGTTAATCTTCCTTTACTCCACTGTTTTCAAGTGGAAGTTCATCCTCTTCCTCTTTGTCGCCATCTTCATTTTGACTGGAGCATTAAGTATTCTCTTTGAGACAAAAATCCTCCCTGGCTGGATGTCTCAACAAACAGAAATCCCCTTGGCACCATGACTTCTCTAGACACCCGTCTCTTCGGATTCCTCGCCTGCCTCTGGGGTGGTCTCCTGATCTATTTTTATCACTCAACCAGAATCCGTGACTACCTTGATATCGGCTTCCACCACTTCATTATGATCGGTGGAATCGGCATGTTGATTCTCGGAGCCTACTCGCTCATCAACCCAAAATCGAAATCCAATAAAACTGAAAAATCGAAGTCATGTTGCCATGACCACGGGGATCATGATGGTGATCAACATCCCCACGATCATAACGACTGTCATGACCACGGGGATCACTGCCATCATGATCACGAAGAGGGCCATGGCCCCTTCATTACCATTTTCCTAACCCTTACCCCCCTCATCTTGGCGATGACTTACACCCAAGATAAACTTTCCAACGGAGGCATGGCAAAAAAAGGACTTTATGAAAAACCGGCTCTCACTAGCGCCAATCTCCCACCCTTCACCCGGCAGGACCTTGAAAAAAATGTCCCAAAAAACGAACATGGCGAATTTCAACTTCGGATGATCTCTGCCTACTACGCTGCTGGAGATCTCGAAATTCAGGATATCTTCGAGGGACTCCCGGTCGAACTTGAAGGAAGGATCGCACCTGAAAAAATAAATAATGCATCCGGTGATCGTCTCCGCATTTTCCGATCCATCATCACCTGCTGCGCAGCCGACCTTCAAATCGTTGGCGTCTCTCTGGAATTCCCAGAAGAAGCCAACCGTCCTCAAGTTGAAGACTGGGTGAAAGCTAGTGGCACGCTCACTTTTGAAACGGTAGAAGACGATGTCCTCCCACTCCTTAAAATCCGGGAAGTCATTCCGGCTGAAGAGCCATATTCGGAATTCCGACCAAAGAAATTAAAGACTAATAAGTAATCTGTAGGACAGGATGCGGTTGTAGAACAGGTATTGCTGTCTGTATTCTCTGGAGGACATGCACTTTTAATTGGCGTTCCAGGACTTGCTAAAACATTACTAGTAAATACAGTTTCTCAGGCTTTGGGTCTAGGGTTTAAGCGTATTCAATTCACCCCAGATTTAATGCCCAGTGATATTCTAGGGTCTGAAATATTAGATGAGTACGGTGACTTCGAATTTATCGCAGGGCCTATTTTTGCAAACTTTGTGTTAGCAGACGAAATCAACCGGGCTTCACCCCGCACCCAATCGTCCCTGCTCGAAGCCATGAACGAGCAACAAGTCACCATCGATGGCTCAACCCGTAAACTTGCTGATCCATTTCTTGTTATTGCGACCCAAAACGACACCTCTTCAACCGGCACCTTTCCACTTCCAGAACCCCAACTCGATCGATTCCTGCTCTCAATCCCAATGGGCCTCCCGGATGACCAAACTCAATTAGAAATCCTACGCTTTCATGCAGGGGGGAAATCCACCCAAGCTTCGGAGCCCGTCATTTCGTTAGAGCAACTAATCCAGCTCCAAGCCAGAACCTCGAAGGTTTCCGTATCGGACACTTTGCAACGATACCTTCTTGCGCTTTGTCAAACAACCCGATCCATAATCGGCCAAGATCATTCCGTTTCAACTCGAGCCACCCTTGCCCTTCAAAGAGCAGCCCAAGCTGCTGCCTTTCTCGACAATCAAGAATCAATCCATCCGGATCACGTTCAGAAAATCTTTCCCCACGTTTTACGCCATCGCCTTCTCACCGAAGATGCTCCCGATCGCGATCACCTCCTTCAGGCAGTTCTAGAACAGACGCCTGTCCCTTGATTCAAGCATTGAGCACATTTTTAATTCAGCATAAACTGCAATTAATGATCCGAACCATCCGCGTTGCTCGAACCGCACTCCTGCTCTCGTTTACGCTGATCGGTCTGACAATCGTAGGCGGCTTAATCTACCTTAATCAAGTTGGCTTTCCTGGTCGCTACGGTGATTGGTTAAAAAGTGAACTCGCCAATAAAGGAGTTCACCTCTCATTCGAAACTCTTCGCTTCGACTTCAAACAAGGATTGGTTGCAACAGACGTTTCATTCTACAGTGATGAAGGTCAATTAGTTCCGATTCTTGAGGGTAGCGAAATAGCCCTAGATCTTGACAAAACCAAGGCGCTTCGAGGGAAATTTAAACTCCACAGCCTAATGATAATCGACGGAACCGCCCATATTCCAATCGATCAGGACGGACGAAACGTAATCGCCCGAGACATTCATGGGAAAGTAAAGATCACCGAAAGTGGGCGCATCATCATTGACGGCGCAAGCGGATTAATCGAAGGACTACGAGTCAACCTTTCCTCCGACCTTCGTATCTCAAAAACCAAGCCGAAAGATGATGAGCCCAAGCCCGCGGAAACCCTTAAGTCGAACCACGTCCTCAAAAAAGTACTCGACGAATTGGCTCTCTGGACTTTTTCAGAAGACGACCCACCGCAACTAGCATTCAAGATCAAAGGAGACCTAGGTTCTCCCGAGCAGCTTCAAACCTCTTTTCGGCTAGATGCCGCTCAATTAAAACGAGGCCAATATAAAGTCAGAAAACTACTCATAGCGGGCGATCTGCAGGCCCAAATTGTAACCCTCGATAAAATTTTACTGCAGGACGAAAGTGGCTCTGCCTCAGGCCAAGCTGATTGGTGCACCTCCAGCAACGACGGACGCTTTGATTTAAACTCCGATCTGCATATCCAAGATTTTCTGAATAACTGTTTTGATGTGAAGGTTCTCAAAGATCTCACTATCAGGGGGGCTCCGCCGATTTTAAAAATTAATGGTTCCTTCTCCTCTAGGGAGGACAGTGGGTTTTTAGTCACCGCTAACGGCCACGGAAACATCAATGAATTCTCTTTCCTTGAAACCGACTTCGACAAATTATCTTCTGATTTCTCATGGAAAGATGGTGACCTATACCTTCGAGATCTGGAGATTATTCGCGAAGATGATCATCTGAACGGCAATATTATGAGGCAGGGTGATGAAGTTCGATTTGATTTGATGTCATCGCTCCCCTTGGAGGCCTTCAAGCCATTCATCAAAAAAGACGGCCCTCTCGAACAAGCGCTTGCGCATATTACTTTCGCCGAAAACTCAACGATTGCTCTCGACGTAATTGGCACTCTAAATTTAGGTGATCGCACCGATTGGTCCGCCACCGGTAAAATCTTCCTGGACGACCTCACCTACAAAGGAACAAGATTTCATCACCTCTCTACCAGTTATAAAATCGAACCCGATAAAGCTGAATTCTTTGAGGTCGAAGGACTTCTTAATGATGACCAAGAAAGTATCCGCCTTCGGCATAAGGGCGCCGCATCTGATTCTATTTATGTCGAACGGATACTCCATGATCCCGAAAAAAATCTTATTACGATCCAGAATCTTCGAGGTAAAGCTTGGGCTACTCCGATCGTAAGAATCTTTGCCCCAAACACTGCCACACATATCGAGGAGACTTATCGCTTTCATAGCCCCCCGCGTCTTACCCTGAACGGAACCTTCGCTGAAAAAAAAGGAGAGAGCCATAAGAGTTCTTTTATCGTGGAAGTCAGGACGGAAGGGCAAACCGATTACCCCTTTCTTGGATCCAATCTTCCTCTTCAAAATCTAAAGGCAGATCTCACGATTCGGGGAACCGGAATTACCGTGCAAAACCTCACTTGCGGCACCTTGAACGGAAATATCGCAGGCTCAGTTTTTTGCGATGTTACCCCAGGGCAAAAAACAAAGTATCGTGGCGCTGTAAAATGGGATGACCTTTCATTCCAGCAGCTTTCTCAGGTCTACAAATTTAAGGAAGAAGAGAAAGGAACTCTTACCGGAAGTATTGATTTCCGAGGTAACTCCGATGGATTGAGTGGCTTCAATGCAGAGGGGCTCCTCGCAATCAATCAGGGCAATCTAGTTTCACTTCCCATTCTCGGCCCTCTCTCCCCAATCATCTCTGGATTACTTGGCGATAAAGGAGTGGGATATGAGCGAGCCAAAGATGCTTCCGCCAATTTCAATGTAACCAACGGACTCCTCACAACCAAAGACTTTATAGCCATCTCCACTAATGTCATTCTTACCGGAGAAGGCGGGATTGACCTCCTCTCCGAAAAACTAGATATGACCATACGAGTGAACGCGCGTGGCCTCTTAGGCTTCATCACCCTTCCCCTCCAACCCTTAAAAGGTATTTTTCAATTTCGGGGAACCGGAACTTATGAGAAACCAAAATGGCGAAGCTCTCCTTTTACGCGACCAGAAAAAGGGGGAAACGACCCGATCTACCAGAAGACCGGAAAAGCTCAGATTATTCGCGAATAAGCCAAGCTATTCACCCGAAGCTCCGAGTCTCCTTTGAAAGACATTTGCAGATCGACCCACTTTTTGACTAAAGGACCTTAAAAAGGCGGTTCACTTCATCCGCTATCACCTTGATTCCGGACTCCACCGTCTCAGCATCCATCGTGTAACTCACCCTGATACACTCGCTCGTGTGTTTCCAATTGGAATCTTTCGGCAACCCAAAGAAAAAGTACTCGCTCGGAACGATCAAAACCCCACGACTTTTCAGGCGTTGGTAAAGTTCCTTTGCCGTGATGGGAAGACCTTCAAACCAAAGCCAGAGAAACAACGCCCCTTCACTTCGATGAATAAAATATGGAACGGAATCATCAAGCTCTCTCGTGAAAAGACTCTGTGCCATTATAGACCGTTTCTCATAAAACGGCTTCACTTCTTCGCTACTCAAGCGCAAGATTTCCCCGTTCTCCACTAGCGGACGCAGAATCTCTTGGCCGATATTCGCATTAGCCAACCCGACAATCGAGGTCATCGACGACACCTGCCGGCAAACTTCTTTGCCTGCCACAACGATCCCAGTGCGGGTTCCCGGCAAACCAATCTTGGAAAGGCTCAATGTTAAAATCATTCCTTCATCCCATACTGGTGTTACATCAGAAAAGATAACGTTGGGAAAAGGAGCTCCGTATGCATTGTCGATGATCAGTGGAATACTCTTCTCTCTTGCGATTGCCCTAAGCCTCTCAATCTCATCATCAGTTAGAACATTTCCTGAGGGGTTGGTCGGCCGAGAAACGCAAATCGCCGCAATACTATCACCAGGATTCACCGCATCGAAGTCGACCCTATACTTGAACTCATGTGGTCCTGTTTTTTCAATGCGCGCCGGAAGTGCTTCAAAAAATTCCGGGCCTACTGATTGATTTGCATAGCCAATATATTCCGGAACTAACGGCAGAAGAATTTTCTTTCGGGAACCATCACGAAATGTTCCGGCCAAAGCGTTGAATAAAAAGAAAAACGCAGTCTGCTATGTCTTTGGAATAGATAAATCTAAAAGTGAGTATCCCAACCAAATTCCTTTTGAAAGAGTTTGGCCAGAGCCTTTCGAAACAGCTCACTTCCCGCCGGAACGTCATAGTTCCCAATCATTTTTTCAAGCCCTCCGGGATCGCTCATGATCTCTTGCATTCGACGACGCCAAACGGCATCAATTTCTGGAATATGAGCCGGCTGACCACCACCCAACATCTTAACATCACCACCAGCAGCGAGTGCCTCACCCAAATCATCCATCAATTCTCCGATGCCACTCCCCTCGCAGAGATTTTCCCCAAATTTTGAAAGCCCCCAAGTCACCGCGCAATCATCCTTTCCTCAGCGTCATTTGTCACTGAAATCTCTCTACCTCGAAGAAAAAATAGTTACACTTACGCCGTAATACCTTCTGAAATGTTAAGACCTGTCCTCATTGCACTGCTTTCAACTTCTCTCCACGGCTCCGAGTCTCTTTTTGTGGAAGCCGAAGCCTTCTCAGATCGCGGAGGATGGTCCGTCGACTCCCAGTTTATTCTTAATATGGGATCCGCCTACCTCATGGCGCACGGTCTAGGGACACCGGTGGCCGACGCCACAACCGAAGTCACATTCCCTTCAACCGGCACATACCACCTCCATCTCCGCACCAAAGACTGGGTTGCCAAATGGAACGCACCCGGCGCGCCTGGAAAATTCGCCGTCAGTATTGGTGGGAAACGAGATGCCACCACTTTCGGAACTGAAGGGGCAGACTGGCAATGGCAAAGCGGAGGCACAGTTGAAATCACCTCAAAAAAAACAATTCTCAAGCTGATAGATCTCACCGGATTCAATGGGAGATGTGACGCACTCTATTTCACCAAAGATGCCAAAGACATCCCCCCGACTAGAGGCCCTGACCTTTTCGAATTTCGTAGGAAAGCTCTCAAACTCCCCCCCATCCCGCCCACCAAAAACGGTTATGACCTTGTCGTGATCGGAGGTGGTTACTCTGGACTTAGCGCAGCTATTTCGGCGGCCCGCCACGGATTGAAAGTCGCTCTGATTCACGATCGAGCCGTTCTCGGCGGCAATGGATCGTCAGAAGTTCAAGTCTGGGCGATGGGCGGGACCCAACTCGGGAGATTCCCCCACCTTGGCGAAATCGTGAACGAATTTTCTGACTTCTCCCGTGACTCACCAGGATTGATTCATGAGTTTGTCGATGACTTGAAAGAGAAGGTCGTTCGCTCCGAAGACAATATTGACCTTTACCTCAACCACTTCGCCTTTCGTACTAATACCAAGGACAACCTAATCAAATCCGTAGACGCTGTGGACACCACCACCGGAGCATTCACCCGTATTGCAGGGTCTCTCTTCTGCGATTCCACGGGGCATGGCACCATTGGGGCACAAGCTGGAGCCAAATTTATGATGGCTGAAAAAGGCCATATGGGGATGTCGAATATGTGGTCTGTAAAAGACACCGGCGAAAAAGTCGAATGGCCAAAAACTCCATGGGCGCTACCGCTCGGCAAGGGTGATTACCCCTCTCTTCACGGTTCGCGCGGACCTTATCAGAAATTCAAAAAAGCCGAATGGTTCTGGGAGGGCGGCTACGACAAACACCCGATCAATGATCTTGAGGAAATCCGCGACTGGAATCTTCGCGCAAACTTCGGAGCCTTTGCCAACATCAAACAATCCGATAGTAGCGCTAAGCTCATGTGGATGGCATTTGTTGGAGGTAACCGTGAATCTCGGCGAATCGAAGGAGACATTATCCTCACCGGAGATGACATCGCCGCAAAAAAAGAATTTCCCGATGCCAGTGTCCCTACCACTTGGTCTATCGATCTTCACTATCCAAAAAAGGAATTCCAAAAGGGGGTCGCAGAAGAGAACCCTTTTATTTCGATTGCGGTGCACGACCGTAAGGTCGACCGAAAATCTGGATACAACATCCCTTACCGCTGTTTCTACTCCAAGAACATTGACAATCTCTTCATGGCAGGTCGCTGTATTTCGGTGGATCGCCGCGCCCTCGGCACTACCCGCGTCATGCGCACTTGTGGGATGATGGGCGAAGTGGTCGGAAAGGCCGCCTGGATTGCTACCAATCGTAAAACCTCTCCCCGCGGAGTTTACCAAAACTACCTTCCCTTCTTGATCGACCTAATTGAGAAGCCAGGCCGCGCCCGTAGGCAAAGCCTTAATGCACCACTGACCATCCCGCCAATTCCCAAGGGCGGCCTCAGAGGCAGACCACAGAAACGGAACATCATCAACCTAAAGGGACTCATTTTTGACGACGTTAAAGCAAAGCTCAAGGGATCGTGGAGAAAGGGCGATGGCCTTAGGCCATATCACGGACTGGGTTACCAATATGCTCCCTATCCAGCATCGGCCACCTACAACATTCGGGTCAAAGATTCCGGAAAGTATGAGGTGCGGGTTCACTGGCTCAATCACAATAACCGCACAACTGCAGCCGAGCTCGTTCTCACTCATGCTAAGGGGACTGAGACCATCATTCTTGATCAAACTAAAACGCCAGCCCAGAAAACTTACACTTCCCTTGGGTCCTTCGATTTTGTCGATGTCCTTCCTGCCATGTTCACGGTTACCTCAAAGGCAGCTGGCAATCTGCATATTGATGCCATTCAACTTCTCAAATCAAAGTAACTAGACAAGATGCTAGAAGGGAAGATCCGGGTGGTTTTTTAACTTCTGATTGTCGTGGTAATTTCTTGGCTAATCTTTGAAAAATCAAACCGTCCCACATCCTACTCGGAAGAAAATTTCACCTTCCTCTTCCCCGAAGCAGTCCGCATTGAGAACGATGAAATCTTCGATCAAGACGGCCGCCCTCTTGGCTACTTCCTGACCACTTCACCACAGTGCGATCACCTTAAGGGATATTCGGGGCCCACAAATCTTGCTCTGGCCCTCGATAAAACCGGAAGACTGACCAAAGCTAAGATCATTGAATCATCCGACACTCCAGATCATGTTCAATCCGTAGTGGACGATCCTAACTTTTGGAAAGCCCATCTCGGTCTTAGCCTTGGCTCTCCCGGTCATCCCAAAATTGACGCCGTTACGGGATCAACTCTCACCAGCGAAGCAATTTCAAGAAGCATCATTGAGCGCCTTGGCGGGCTCACCACTTCACGCCTTTTTCCCACCGAAATCCTAGCAGCCGAAATACCCGAGGCAGACACCATCGAAAAGCACCCCGATTGGCCAGGTGTTCTGTGCATTTACAACCAAGGCCTTAACATTATTGGCTACGCACTTCGAACAGCCCCCTCACAAGAATACCTTCATGGATACCAGGGACCAACCGACATCCTGATAGTGCTTGATCGGGATGCTAAGAAAGTGACTCGAATTCGTTTTCGCAAAAGTTACGATAACGAGGAATACTACGAAAGAATTCTCGATAACCCGGACTGGCTTAACCTCTACAACGGTATGACCATCGAAGAGATACTTGCGATCGACCAAGCAAAAATCGAGGGGATTAGCGGAGCAACGCATACATCTTGGGCAATTGCCGATAGCGTGGCTCGCCGTCTCGCAAGATTTGAATCAGATCGCGAATCTCCCCCCCGTGAAATTCCTTGGCGTAATATTGCCCTCGTCACTCTTACAATGGGCGCCACCCTCTTTTCCTTTACCCGCCTTCGAGGGAATCCTTGGGCCCGTGTTCTCTGGCAAATCATCGTTGTGGTCTTTCTAGGAATCATTCTCGGGGACCTTCTCTCCCAAGCCCTTCTCCTCGGCTGGGCAAAACATGGGCTTCCCTTTAGCGACTCTTGGGGGCTCCTCTTTCTTGCCGCCGCAGCCCTCCTGACTCCCTGGGCAACAGGACATGAACTCTACTGCCACCAGCTTTGCCCCCATGGCTTCCTGCAAAGATGGCTTGGGAAACTCCCAGTAAAGCCAATCAAGCTCCCGGCAAAGCTACAAAAACTTCTTTCCATCTTGCCTGCTCTCTTCCTCCTCATTTTGGTTGCTTCAACTATCATCGGAGCTTCCTTGAATCTGGCAGACTGGGAAGGCTTTGATGCCTGGCTCTGGCGTTCGGCCGGCTTCGCCACGATTACAATCGCCGTGGCAGGGCTTGCCGCATCAATCTTCAGTCCATTGGCATACTGTAAATTTGGTTGCCCTACCGGAGCGCTCTTTAAATTCCTTAGAAAATCATCAGGAGCAAAACACTTGAGCCTTCGGGATTTGATCGCCGGACTTCTCTGCTTAGCCGCTTTTTTTTCCTAATCGATGGCGACGAACCTATATGATGATCTCGACCTTCTCTACCGTGAGATTTGGGGACGTTCTCTTCACCATGGTGCTTGGGTCACAGGTTATGAGTCGATTGAAGAAGCGAGAGAGAAACTTATCGATCTTGCTTTAAAGCAATTGGATCCAAAAGGAACGATCGCTGATATCGGATGTGGTTACGGAATTCTCGCACACAAAATCTTGGATCAATTCCATTGTGAGGTATTAGCGAATACGAACTCTGAGAGGCAAGCCTCGCAAATCACTCCTCGTTCCGGATTAAAAATTCTTCAAGGAGATTGGCTCCAACAACAACTCGAGCCAAAATCACTTTCAGGGATTATTGCGGTTGAAAGCCTCTCGCACTTCGATTCCTTTAAGGACTTTCTTAAGCACACACTCCCCGCGCTAAAACCGGGTGGGCGCATCGTGATCTGCGATTGGTTCTCTGAGACAGGGTCTCACTTTTTTCTCCGAAACCTCGCAACAACCGGAAATCTTCCACCATGGCGTTCTGTCTTTTCGCTTTCCTCCAACGCGAAAGATCTTAAAAAAATCCATTCACTGGATCTCTCAAGAGAAGTCGCGCCGACTTGGTCGGCAATCTTTTGGAGGTCGCTACAGCTCCCTCTTCGAAAACCATATCTACTCGTTACCTTGTTGAAAAAAATTATAACAAGGCCTTCTCTCTTATTAGCATTTCCACTAATTCGCCTAGCCTACCATACTCGTGACCTAGAATATCGAGTGATTACCTATGAAAAGTAGCTTATTCTTTCCTCTCGCGATTTCGCTCGAAATCCAGTATCTTTCCGAACGGCTATGAGAAAAGCAAAATACCCCCGCTCCATTATCCTCGCGGTTGCGCTTTATCTGGTCGCTGCCATCAGTGCCGCAGTGACACAGCAAAATTGGGAATTCCTCAAAGTTTACATTCCTTTCTTTGTTATTGTCGCGGGTGTTGTAGCCCTAATGCATGCGCGCGTTAATTTCTCCAATTTTCTCCTTTGGTGCTTCGCTTTTTGGGGAGCAGTCCACTTTGCTGGTGGGCTAGTCCGCCTGCCAGATGGATGGAATTTTGATGGCGAAAACCAAGTCCTCTATTCTTGGTGGGTAGCAGGACAATGGCTTAAATATGATCACTGCGTCCATACCTTTGGGTTCGGAGCCTGCACCTGGCTCACATGGGAAGCTCTGCGAGCAAGCGTGCAGCAGCGTCTAGGTAGAAAGCTCTTTCCTTCCTTGGGTATGATCGCCCTTTGTATTTTTGCTGGAATGGGGCTTGGAGCATTAAATGAAATTATTGAGTTCATTGCTGTTCTCATAATCCCGGAGACAAACGTAGGCGGATATGTCAACACCGGTTGGGACCTTATGGCAAATCTCACAGGTTGCCTCTTTGCGGGGATCCTCATTCTCTTTCGCGGCTAAGAACTCTTCTGTTTTAATGACTCTCAAGGTCTCAGATGGGGATGGCAAACGGCTTGATGCCTTTCTTGCTCTAGCACTGCCAGAACTATCGCGCTCACGTATTCAAAGCTTGATCAAGGAAGGGCATATCCTCCTGAACTGCACCCAAGTAAAAGCTCGTGCTTCCGTAAGCTTAGGTGATTCAATCTCTATTCACATTCCGGAAGCGACACCACGTGAGCCCCAACCACAGAATATTCCTCTCTCGGTTCTTTACGAAGATGACGACCTTATCGTAGTTAACAAGGCAACCGGTATGGTGGTTCATCCTGCTGCCGGAAACGAAGACAGAACACTAGTAAACGCGTTACTTCATCACTGCTCGGGTAAACTTGCGCAAGAAGGGGGAGATAACCGGCCAGGGATTGTTCATCGCCTAGACAAGGATACATCCGGGTGCCTTGTCGCCGCGAAAACTAATTCTGCACTTAAACATTTGATTCAACAATTCTCCGAGCGCACAACCACAAAACTCTACCTCTGCGTCGCACAGTCAGAACCGAAGGTGATCCACCAAACTGTTTCCAATAATATCGCACGCCATCCTGTTCACCGTCAGAGAATGGATGTCTGTAATCCGCGGACCGGAAAACCCGCAGTCACTGACCTTCATCGACTTCACACTGCGAGGGATGGGACCTCACTCCTTCTTTGCGCATTGCATACTGGCCGGACGCATCAGATCCGGGTGCACAATCGTGTTCTTGGGCATCCCCTACTTGGTGATCCCATTTACAGCAAACCAGTCCGCCAACCTTTTAGGGCCTCTAGGCTTATGCTTCATGCCTGGCGCTTGGGAATCACTCACCCCAAAACTGGCGAGTGGATCCAAAAAGAAGCTCCCATCCCAGAAGAATTCCGGCCCTGGTGCGATGAAGTAACAGAATACCTTGAGCGAATTCGTTTGAGTAAAAGCAGCAAGGAGTTTAGTGCTCTTTGGTAGGACTCCCTTTCGTTTCACATTTATCAAAGTCATCCACTACCATTCATGACCTCAGGGCTGAAACGTCGCTATCTTCGAATTGTCCGGAAGAGCTACCGCTTTCTGAGAAGTCCAGGAATGCGTCGACGCATCTGGCTTCAGAGGACAATTTTACCAATGTTCGAAAGAGATCTTTGGCACCCTTGCCGCGATTCCGTGGCGAGCGGCCTAGCAATTGGTCTTTTTGCTTCCCAACTTCCAATTCCAGGTCAAATGCTTTTGGCCGGAATTTGGGCGGTTCCATTTCGTGCCAATATCCCAATTGCTTTAGCCGCTTGCTGGGTCACCAATCCTGTCACCCAGATCCCTATCGTCCTCTTTCAGGAAAATTTTGGCGACTTCCTCCGGGGATCTTTGCACATTCCTATCCCTCCCCTTCTCGAGAAGATTCAAATTCCACTCAGTATTTTCCCCGGGATGGAGGGAGAGTATCTCAACGGCGGAAGTTTTATTCTTGGGTTTCTTTCCTCAGGGATATTCCTTTTCATTTTAGCCTATCCGTTCGTCTACATTCTCTCGGCTTTAATGCCAAAGATTCTTCCTAAGACCCGATATCAAAGAGCGAAAGCTAAAGTTATCGCACGTCAGCTCAAGGAACAACGACGGCCTGAAAAAAACTAACTTCCAGACAAGCCCTCTGTCTCTTTCTTGGATTCTTCCGGACGAAATGCCGAAAGAAAGAGCAAAACGGCCGCTACTGAGATACAGGAATCAGCAACATTAAAAGTTGGGAAGAAGCCCCGGCTTACCGGAGCAATCTTCTCGTACCCCGGTAATTTCACGCGAATAAAATCAACGACGTAGCCCTTCGAGAGTCTCGTTACAAAAGACTTTTCCGTATGCTTCTCCAGCCAAAACCCCTGCAACAATCGATCCGTCAAATTGCCTAGAACACCTGCAACCAAGAGTGCCGCAGCCAGCCTCGCCGACCTATTAGCAAAGGCACCCTTCCTCCAAAAAACAAAAATAAGGACCAAGCAAAAGCCCAGAGAACCATAAGGAGCCCACGAAGTCCCATTTCCTAAACCAAAGGCAGCCCCTTGATTATGAATTCGCCACCACCAAAGAAAACCGTCAATTACTGCCACATGCTCATCGGGAGTGTGGAAGTCATTCGATAGCGGCTCGCGAAACCGAAAGACTACCCACCACTTCGTCACCTGATCGAGAAGGTAAAGAGGGAGGCTAAGAACTACGAATATAATAGGGAGACGTTTCATACTGAGATCAGGCTACAATCCAAAAGTCGCGAGAAATCAAGCCCCACGCATCAGAGAAATTTCAGCGAGACTAATAAACGAGTTCACAAGATCTTCCGAGCTCGCTTCCTTCAATACAGCCACTGGCACAGCACGCTCGAGAGTAAACTTTCCAGAACGAGTTCGGCGGAGTGCACTTAAATGAGCTCCACACCCCAGATCCTGCCCAATATCATGAGCATAAGTTCGAACATAAAACCCCTTCGAACAATCCACCACAAAATCAACATTTGGCACATCAATTTTGGTGAGATCGTAATTCTTCACATAGACGGAACGTGGCTTTCGTTCGACCACTTGGCCTTTCCGTGCTAGTTTATATAACGGAACTCCGTCTTTTTTTATAGCCGATACCATTGGAGGAATCTGCTCAAAGTCGCCGGTATATTTGTCGAAAGCAGCAGAGACCTGCTCGGCATTTAGATCAGGAACCTCCTTCTCGACCTCAATTTCGCCCTCCTTGTCCTGCGTCGAAGTCGTTGCTCCAAGAGTGAGCGTCCCAGCGTAGGTTTTGTCCTCACTCATTAAAAGATCCTGAATCTTTGTGGCACGATTTATGACCAGCATGAGAAGTCCGGTGGCCATCGGATCAAGTGTCCCACAGTGGCCAATCTTTTTCATATTGAGCTGGCGACGAGCGATCGCAACCACATCGTGAGAAGTCATTCCAGGAGCCTTGTCAATCAAGAGCACGCCACTTGGCAGATCGTTAGAATTTTGCATCAAATCAGTTCACTATGAGATTCCGGCGCGCTTTATCGATTCGCGAATTTCCACCAAAACTTTCTCTCGGGCATCCTCCAACGGCCCGGCCACTCAAAATCTCTCTTAGAATGACCACCACCACCAAAAGCACGACTTCTTCGCTAGCATTCACGCGTGAATCCTTTGAGCGCATCGAAACGCGCACTTTGCCACCTTCTAGATCTTCAAAGAAGACCGCAACCACTACCCCCTGGACTGAACGAATGAAGTCAATCATTCCCTCAGTATCATCATCTACTAAACCCAATTTGGTTTTAGTTTCCATCTGGAGATCCCACCAGACGAGTAATCCGTCTTGGCTCCGATCGAGGCTATTTAAAAGAGCCCTCATCAGCTCAACTTTCCGATAAGGTTGGTTATCGTAAGTCAATTGATTGATTTGTCCCACATTCAATCCCCGCCCTACCAAATCAGCTGCCATTTCATAAGTTCTTTGAGTGGTTCCGGGATATTGAAACGACCCGGTATCTGTAGAAACTGCCACATAAATCGAGTCTCGTGAGATCTCTGAAATCGGGAGATTCAGTGCGATTAATAACTCGTAGATAATCTGACCAGTGGCCGGGCTTTTTGAATCGATATAATTCAAATCTCCATAACCTGGATTGGAAATATGATGATCGATATTAATCAAAAGCTTTGTATTTTTAATCGCCTCGAGACTTCCCTCTCCTATCCGTGAATGAGCTGCCGTATCCAAAGTGAATGCAACTTCGACATCCAAAACCCCGACTTCTTTGGAAACCTCGACCTTCCTCGAACCTGGTAAAAAATTCAAACTTGGAGGACATCCATCATTATTTAAATAACGCACCGATTTACCCAATTTTTCCAAGGCGTGGCCAAGTGCCAAAATGGACCCTATAGCATCTCCATCCGGACGAACGTGACTGACGACAACAAACGAATTGTGATCTTCGATAGCCTTTCCAATTTCGACAAATGTGGTATTCTCTGGCATGAGTGCAGGGCCGTAGGTTTTCCCACATTCCCCAATCGTTCAAGTATTGATCGAAATAATCGTAGTTCGAAACTTTGAGGTTTCCGTTTAGAAAAGGGCCGTTCTCAAATCTTGGGATTTCGGTAAGAAGCAGTCAAAGGATAATGCTTATCATCGTAGAAGATTCGCTTGCAAGCTTGCCTTTCCTCGAAGAACGGGAATCACCCACATTCTTAATAAGGAGATCTTTCAATAAGCTCAGTTGACCTCAAAATTGTCCACCAAAGGCCTTTCCTCTATGGTCACAGTGTTTCTATCATTGATCTATGATCATTGTTATCAGGTCTAAAATCTCCTGCTAAATTGAAAATTGTGATGAGCATCTTAGTCACTCACACCGTGCAAAAAAATCCCACGAGTCAAATGAGACCCGCAGGATCAAAACAATGAAACCTGTAAAGTTTACTGAATTATTATTCCGCCATCGCCGCCTTCACCTTCGCTTCTGTAACCACATAGTCTGATAGTTTAAGAGCAGTTTTAGTTGCAATTACAGAATTACACCAGCTGTGTACCATCATAGCTAAACCAACTTCCACGCTTCTGAATAATTTCGAATTCCTGGGCAAGATCTATCAAGGACCCTACCGAGGAGATTCCTTCATTATACATAATGTCGAATTCAGCGTCTGTGAACGGAGGTGCGACCTTGTTCTTTACAATTTTCACTTTGGTACGACTTCCCTGAACGGTTCCGTCAGTCGCTTTAATTTGACCAATCCGGCGAATATCAACCCGAATAGAAGCAAAAAACTTGAGTGCCCGTCCGCCTGGAGTGGTCTCGGGACTTCCAAACATCACGCCAATTTTCTCACGAATCTGATTTGTGAAGATACAGGTCGTACGCGCTTTGGAAATAAAGCTAGTCAGCTTCCGCATTGCCGCACTCATAAGACGGGCTTGTGTTCCAACGGTTGAATCTCCGATTTCTCCAGAGAGTTCTTGTTTGGTTACTAACGCCGCCACTGAATCTAGAACAACTACGTCGATAGCATTGGAGCGCACAAGAGTCTCAACAATTTGAAGCGCTTCCTCTCCAGAAGAAGGTTGCGAGACCAACAGGTCATCTAAATTCACGCCAAGACGACGAGCATACTGAGGGTCAAGAGCGTGCTCAACATCGATGAAAGCCGCGAGACCTCCAGCCTTCTGGGCTTGGGCAATTGCGGTTAAAGTAAGCGTGGTTTTACCGGACGATTCTGGTCCGAAAACCTCAACAATCCGACCCCGTGGGAAACCACCCACCCCGAGAGCCCGATCAATGACGAGATTCCCAGTTGGAATGGCTTCCACATCCAATCGCCGGTCATCTCCCAAGCGCATGATAGCAGCTTCGCCAAAATCTTTTTGAATCTGGGTGATCGCAAGATCGAGGTTTTTCTTACGAGCGGCAACAAGCTTTTCATCTCCCTTTGCTACAGCAGCAGCGGGCACTTTCTCCTTCTTCTCGGACATATCAGTATTTTTAACGGTAGTAGAACTCATGACAATGTTAGGTGTAACTTAACTGGAAATAATAAATCATATGAACAGTGTTCAAAAAAGCAAAAACTTCAAAAAAATCCAATTCCTGCACGAGGCGCGAATTGGGCCCCTTTATTTAAAGAAAATCGCCAACCTGAGAGATTCCCCGTTCATTTCCCTAAGCTCATTGCTTTTTCCATAATGGCAGAGCTACGAGGTGAGCGGGCTCCAGAGAACACTGAAAGAAGCTCAGACGATCAAAGAGTCTCTGAAATCTCATTCAAGTTTACGGTAGTTGAATTTAAGCGTAAGAACAAAAAGCCCATAAAAATACTCAGAATGAAAGTAACTTTCAACTTGCCTCAACCTGCGTTTCTCTTATTCTGTTAGACGAGCGTAAAGCTTCAAACAATACGTTCACGCAGTAAATCCAAGTGAGGGTAAAGGTCCAAATCCTTTGCCCTCATTTACTTTGATTCCTTTTCTAAGCAAGATCCATGACAAGGACCTTACTCCACCACTCTTTGAATCCGGAAATAAATTCATCGTGGATTGAATCTCCCTCTTGGTAGGCATTATGACTCTCCATCGAGTCAAATTTTAGCGAAATCGCATAATCAAACGAATGATCGGTCACCGTCCGTTCTGCAGTTGCAGCTGGTTTCCCCCAATGGCCCGAGGCGACGTTTGGGGACAACAAAAGGGCTTCAATCCCCTTTTCAAAAAGGGCAAGATCGTTATCATTTTGCCGATCCTCCTTCAGCCAGAAATAAACATGATGTTCCATACCCAAATTAATAGCGAAGTAGAGCACCCTGGACAAGCCAACTCCCAACCTGCCTGAGGTTGATTTTCCCTTAAGATTATGAGAGTTTCGCCGCGCGAGCGACTATCTCGCAACCACAATATCGCGCCATGGCAATCTCCCACACGATACGGCATACGTTCATCACCCTCATCTTTAGCTATTTCGCTTTCTCTCCAGCGATCGCGCAAAGCAGGAAAGAAGAGCGCGCTTTTCAAGAAGCCGAACGATATTACGAAGCTGGGATTAGGCAGTCTGACAACCTTCAAAAGCAGCGCTATATAACCTACGCGATTGGGCTCTATACCAAGTATCTCCGATCTCATTCTGGATCCAAAAACGAGTCAGCGGCCCGATTCCACCTTGGTTATGCACGCCAAACCCTTGGGCAAATTGAAGAGGCCCAAAACACTTACCGTTTTTTGGTCGAACGCCATCGCAGGGGGCCTTATGTAGGACAAGCCTCTCGGCAAATAGCCTATCTCGCTATTGGTGAGGAAGATTGGGAAGAGGCTGCAAAATATTTTCAGATCGCCTCACAGAACCTCTCCGAAAAAAATCTACGCTTTAGCGCGATGACCAAGCAGGCCGAATGCCTCTTCAAACTGAATCGTCAAGCTGAAGCCACCGTCGCTCTTCGTCGTATCATCGACACCGAAAAACATCCTCATAAGGACTGGGCCAGCTTTATGCTCGCCTTCCAATATTTCGAAAAAGATGATTTCAAAACTACTATTCGGCTACTGAAAACGCTTGTCACATCAGCACAACGCAGCCAATACCATTCTCAGGCTGTTTTCTATACCAGCTTGGCCTCGGCTGAACTGGCGCTAGAAGATCCCAAGGATTCCCACCTGAGTATGATCCTAGGAATGTCAAGTAACACCCCATCGCTCACGCCCGACCAGCGACGAAATCTTGCCACCAATAAAGCCCGCGCTCAGACATCACTGATGGGACTCTATTCGAAGAAAAAAGATTGGGACACTGTCATCATTCTTTATGAAAAAGGCGACTTTGGAGCCACCGGTAAGCTTGAAGCCCGCCGTTGCGAACGAGCCGGCCTAGCATATCTCATCAAGCAAGATTACCGAAATGCACGGGCCTCCTAAAATTGATCGAGCCCTTCCAAAAAGCCACAAAGCTTTCGAGGCCTCCTACAAGTGCCTCAAATGTGATTACTGCCTCAAAAATCCGGATTTCAGTGAGCGCGTAGACATCTTTTTTGAACTCTACGCCCAAAAATATCCGGATCACGAATACCTTCATTCTGCCCGCTTTCTGCAAGCCGAAACTCTCTACGATCGCAAGGAACTGGAAGACGCAGCTCTGATTTTTGCCAATATCGACCGAAGATCTCTTGATACTAAAATGCAACGTGAACTTCTCTTTAAGCATGGATGGTGCCTGAGCGAATCTGGCCAATTCGACGGAGCTAACAGGAGTTTTTCACGCTTTCTTGCCGAGTTCCCAGAGGATCCTCGCGCCGCAGAGGTTCACAACAAACGAGCTGAGGCTCACCTCTCGCTTGGCGATTACACATCGGCTTTAAAGGATTTCGAAAACGCCCTTGCTCTCAACCCTGCACCAACCCTGAGGCGTTCGCTCTTCAAGGCAGCGCTCGCGTGCTCCGCCAAGAGAAGAATTTTGAGGGTATGATCGACCAGTTTCGCCGAATCTTAAGCGAGTTTCAAGATCTACCCGTCGACACTATTGCTAATTCAAATTACTGGGTTGGGTGGGGATATTACAAACTTGCAAAATATAGCGAAGCCCCTCCCTACCTTCGTAAGGCAAGAGAACTAGTCCCCGAATTTTACAACCAACCCGTGGGTGACCTCCTCATTTTGAGCTCCTTTAACTCCCGTAATAAGATGGCGCTGCACACAGCCCTTCAAGAGGTCTACGCTAGAACCCCAGCAAAAAAAGTCCCCAAAAACATGCTCTCATGGCTAGGCGTTCAGATGTTTCACGATGGTCAGATCGAAGAATCTGCCGACTATCTTAAAAGAGCCACCAATTGGGAAAACCCGAAAGCAACAGAACTCGGAGTTTGGAGAATTTTATCCAAGGCACAAAACCGTTCAGGCCGCTTTTCCGCGGCCCAGAAAACAAGCCTTCTTTTACTGGAGCAAAAACAAGAGGTCCGTTGGCAAGCGGATGCTTATCTTGATCTTGCCGAATCTCGCCTCGGACTCAAACTCTACCCTGAGGCTCTTGACTCAGTAGCCAAAGGCCTCGCTATCAATGCTCCCGGACCTCATGTCGCCGGCCTTCATATTGTAGGCGGTGAAGTTGCCTTACTTCAAGGTCGCTGGCTAGGAGCTCTTGAAGAATTCCGCATTGCCATCCCAACGGTTCCAGACGATCCCCTTTTACAACCCCGGGCACTTCACGGAGTGTATCTGGCCGCCAAAAACTATGGCAACAAAACCCTCGCTAATAAATATCAAGGGAAGCTGACATCAAGTTTCCCTAACTGGAAGCCGACCCTGAAAATTGGCTCAGAATAGGACGCCGTTTATTGTTTATTTATTCTTAAGGTCCAAATTCCCCTGCGCAAGCAACCGTGAAATAAGCGGCTTCAGCGTCAATCCCTGGACCGCAATCGAAAAGATCACCACAAGGTAAGTCGCCATCAAGATTGCCTGTCTGGATTCCATATCCAGACTCCCATCTTTCGGCAAGGCGAGTGCCAAAGCCACCGAAATCCCCCCTCGCAGACCACCCCATGTCAGTATTCGGATAATTCCCGGTGAAAACGTGCGGGCTCTCTTAAGCACCACAACTGGCAGAGAGACAGCAATTATTCGTGAAGCCAAAACCACGACGATTAGAACCAAGCCGGCGGAAAAAGCCTGACCACTCCAAGTCAGCACGAAGATTTCCAATCCAATAAGAAGAAACAGAAGTGCATTTAAAATCTCGTCGACCAACTCCCAAAAAAGATCCAAGTGATCTCGGGTCGTATCACTCATTGCCATCAAGCGACCATGATTTCCAATCATCAGACCTGCGACCACCATCGCCAACGGCCCACTCAAATGCCAGCTCGCTGCTAACTGATAGCCCCCAGTCACAAGAGCCAAAGTGATCAGGATTTCAACCTGATAATTATCAATTGTCTTCAACATCCAGTAGGCAACATAACCGATGACTCCTCCCAGAAAAATTCCGCCGCCTACTTCGACAAGAAACAACTTACCTACCGATATTACCGAGGCCTCAGCTTGACCCGCGGCTAAGCCAACTAATACCAAATAAACAACAACCCCAACTCCATCGTTGAAAAGAGATTCACCAGTGATTTTGGTCTCGAGCGATTTAGGTGCCCCAACCTTCTTTAGAATACCAAGAACCGCCACCGGATCAGTCGGCGAAATCAATGCTCCAAACACAAAGCACCAAAGAAAAGGAACATCGAGTCCAGCCCACGAAAAAACGAAATAGGACACCACTCCAACTAAAGAGGTGGAAACTAATAATCCCGCACTTGCTAGAATCGCGACCACCCATTTTTGATCACGCAGATCGCCAAGATTGACGTGCAAAGCTCCTGCAAAAAGAAGGAAGCTCAACATCACATTCATGACCGTCTCATTGAAGTCAATTCGTGTTACGAATTCATCTGCACTCTCCTTCATTGCATTCCCCCCAAAGAGTAAAAGTAGAATACTAAGAACCAAGCCAATCAAGAGAATCCCGATACTTGTGGGTAACTTAAAAAGGCGATGGTTAATATAACCAAAAACAGCAGTAAGAGTCAGCAGGACAGCAGCAGTATCTAAAATATTCATATCAGAAATTTGGTTGAATTGAATGAAGATGAAACAAAATAGCGCTCCTCCATTTATCTTCAAAATCGCGCTTTCTCCGGCTCAAAAAGAGACCTTTCCGATAGGCTCTCAATTTCAAATTTGAACGCTCCCCCTGTTCTTTAGACAGTAGGCTTACCGTCACCCGCAGGGGAAAAACAACATTTTGCTTATCCCACTTGGAGCCATCGCAGAAGTAGAAATCAATTTGATCTTCTTTTTTCCGTTTCTTTAAACCGAACAACTGTTGCGGCGACTTCGACTCTAGAAAAAAAGTGGTTTTTCGGACTGCTGTGAGATAAGGCTGGCCCGTTGGAGTAGAGCACGAGCTCAGCATCAAAGGCAGCATTAACAAAACCATGAAATCGATCCGAATCATTACAGATGTCTGAGATGACATTTCACCAAAGCGCGCGCTTCTTCCGGAACCCATTCTTCCCAATCTTCACCGTTAGCAGCTGCCCTCAAGAGACTGCGCCCAGTCCTCTCAAGAAGCTTATGATCACCACAACCGATATCCGTAATCATACCATTTTCAATAAAATGCTCATAGAGCTTTTTCCATCCCTCGGGCGCACGAAAGTTATCTGCAGTGACATATTCCCCATCTTTACCATTCCGCCATGGGTAAACCATAAGCGAGAGTTTACTCTTAAATAAGCGCCCGAATGACTCCAAAATTCCTCCCTCCAACGAATCAGACCACTTCTCTTTAAACAACTCGTTTAAAAGCCCAATCGATAGAATCATACCGATGGGCTCTCTTGTAAACCTTCTCAGCAATGCAGCCACCCGGTGAAATTCCGGACAATTGGAAACCATAACAACCTTACCCATCGCTTGTAAGGCATCAGCACGATCCAAAAATGATACCAAGTCGACTTCCCCATTACGTAGAAGATTACTGAGTGAAACCTCACAGACTTCCTGGCACGGTCGAGCTTCCTGAGAAACCCCAGCTGGCGGAAAAATTTTGCCAGCTTGATTCAACATATCTAAATGTAGATTTGTAACTGGCAAAAAGCTTCCCCGCAGAATTAAAAGCGGAGTTTTGTAAAATGCTTCAGCGGCTTGCACAACTTCGCCATTTGGCAGAAATACGGTAGCCGCAGACATACCCTGTCTTACTAGCTCGAGCGCACAAATACGATTATCGACCATCTTGAAGGGCTCCCCCTCAAATCTCAGCATATCGATTTCAATCCGACCTGGCGCGATAAATTCTGTGAGTGAGCTAACGAACTCTCTGAGATCCCCACCCTGATGATAGGCCGCATCAATAAAATTGACTCCTAAAATCCCAAGAGCTTCCATTTGATCAACATTCTCATCGTCGAGAAGATTGACGTGAAGAACAATCGTTCCAGATGGTCTGCCTGGCTGACCCTGAAAACGGATCGCTAACCATCCATGACACTCGGCGGTGTCCTGATACCCCCTTGCTCTTACCGTATTCGCAAAGGCAAAAAAACGCGACTCCCTCCCTCTCGTTTCACTAAGACGCTTTTCAAGCAACTCATACTCATAATTAACCATGTCCACCACTCGCTCCTGAGATACATAGCGTTTACTCTTTCCATACAGCGCATCGCTGATTGTCATGTCATAAGCTGAGATTGACTTAGCGACCGTGCCGGCAGTTGCCGAAGCCCTGAAAAACCAATTAGCCACTTCCTGCCCCGCTCCAATTTCGGCAAAGGTACCATAGATTGAAGAATCAAGATTCATCTTCAGCGCCTTGTCTTCAGGCGTCTTAAAAGATTCAATCATTCTCATTATCTTTGCTGAGATTTTGCAACCACCCACTTCCTACAACTTCAAGAATCTCAACCTGATCCTTGGAGCGTGATCCAGTGGGGTAAGCAACTCTGACCATGCAGGCAACTACTTGCCCGCCCTTCATCATAACAAGAAACTTTTTGTCCTGCTCTGAGTCTCTCTCAACATAGCCGAGGAAAGAATGGATCGAATCCTTTAATTCCAACCCCAACGATCTCCATTTTCCATCTTCAGAGAAATCATAATTATAATAATTAGCAGGCTTTACAACAACCCTCATAAGAAATGGCTTGTCCGGCTTTTCCGCCCTCATTTGCTCGGGAGTATAATCGCAATAACCAACCCAGCTTTCCCAATCAATCTGATAGCTTTCTTCCTCCCCATCAACAACTCGTTCAACCGCAATAGGTGAGGATAAGAAATCAGCTTTTTGCACCAACATAGTAACGACGTCTCCGTTATACTTCATTTGCGTCATGTCCAATGCTTCGAATCCCTCTGCCTCATAATCCACTCTCTCATAATAACGATCGAGCAAAGGACCCACACGTTCGGAATCCCTAATATACTTTTTTAACTCGGCTGGAGATTCGGCCGTCACAAAGTTCCTGATGGCTTTTTCTACCTTAGCATTATCAAAATTCTCAAAATCATCCACATCCTTTGCCGCCGTCTCTCCCTCTTCAATTTTTTTGGTGTTCCGATCTGCTTTCTCAATATCATCAAGCCAGGAATCAGCTTGTTCACGATTAATTTCAGGCTTGGTGGAACCAGCCGAGGAATTAAGTCCCACATTTTTATAGTAGACAAGACTCAGGGCCAAAAGGACGAATGCTGATAGCACAATACTCACCACCACTTTCCAAGACACGTTATCAGAGGCTTCCTCTTCCTCCCAGGCCATTCCTCCTGCCTCCTCCCCGACATACTGACGGCGACGACCTCTGATACCGCTCTCTGCCTTTCTAAGCTGCTCGGAAGTCATTTCCTGTGCCACTGCAACCCTCTCAAGAAGGTTATTATTATCGATAGCCGATGAAGCCGCTTGATTCAAAACACCCAGATTTTCGCTTTCGCTCGATTGCACCGCTGCATTACAAACCGGACAACGGCCTGTTTGCCCAACTTGACTTTTCTTGATCCTAAAAAGACCGAAACATGTTGGGCATTGGAACGGAATCCATCGATTGGAAGAGGCTGTTTCACTCATTGCTATGATTAATTATTGTTCAGGATCTCAAAATCTAGTGGAGGCAATTCGAAACGCGGAGGCTTTGGCAAGCTCAACGCAGCTTCAAGCTCTCCCCTTACGCGATCCTCTACAATCAGAACCTCGTCTTCTGAAATCCAAGCCTCAGCGCTATCATCTTTTATTCCCAGGGTTGGTGTCTCACTATTATATGGGTCAAATCCAAGCAGCAGAGGCACCTTGGCCTTAATGGGAATGGAATTCATTGTATCACGCACTTCAGCTTGATTAGCCAGTGCCTCGATATCGAGACCTCCACCGTGAATCGCACAAATCCCTATTTCGTCCCCCTTTTGTAAATACTCCTTATAACTGGTTGTAGGAAAGCTAATTTTACCCGTCACAGGGTCGACAAAAGATTCGTTACAATAACGAGTCGGGCGCATTCCAGACACACGACAAATTGAGACTTTCTCCACCGAATCCGGAGGGAGGATCTCCGGCCCTACGAACGCTGGTTGGGAAGCGTTCATCATATCTTCCCAAATCGGATAGGCCAAATTCTTGGCAAAAGCAGTCTCGTGGATTGCCTGGCGGTCTCCTTCATAAAACCCCACCCACACTGCACAAGTAATTCGACTATTATAGCCCACCATCCAGGCATCTGTAAGGCCATAAGGAGTTCCACTCTTACCGCCACCCAGTAGCAGACTCGACTTCAGTCCTTTTGAAGGCTCAGCGAGATTGCCTCTTCTTAAAACATCGTTAAGAACGCTATGAACTTGAAAGGCAACAGCATCCGAACAAACCTCCTGACTCTCCAGCCCCGGGCCATTTCCATTCAGCGGGTAGACGGTCTTCCCATCGATATCCTGAATCTCCAAGATATAGTGCCTTGCAGTAATCCGGCTTCCTCCCCGCGGAAAGGCCGAGTAGGCGGAAACAACTTCAGGCATGCTCACGTTATCGAAGCCAACAATCATCCGGTTTAAAAGCTTTTCCGAAGGAAGCTTGAGTCCAAAATTTTCTGCAACCGCGTGCACCTTTGAAAGACCAATTTTCTGGCCGAGTTCAACCGTTGCTGCAATTTTTGACATTGCAAGGGCTCGACGAGAGGTGATCTTCCCTTCATATCCCGGATTGGTAATTTCCATTCCCCACTCACCAGCAACTCCTTCCAGTCCGCCGACCTGAAGCTTGCGAAGATCCATCTGCTCATCATTTAACATGGTCGCTGGATGTTTCCCTCGTTCAAAACCAGTAGCATAAACGAAAGGGAAAAAGGCTGTCCCAAGTGGCCGGCTACCATTCTCAATGAAATCATACTGTGAGTGCGCAAAGTTGCGGCCGCCTACATGAGCGATCACCTCACCATTCTCATGATCTATCATTAATGTTGCACCTTGAAGATATTTCGGCGGTCCGTTCGATTTCTTGTATTCCGAATATCTTGGGTGCTTATATCCGTCCTGGTTTTCAACCTGTAAAAGTTGGCTCGCCATTTTTTGTTCGGCGGCCCATTGAACAGATGCATCAATGGTAGTTCGAATCGTGTATCCTCCCCGTGAAAGAGCCTCTTCTCCCACCAAATCCCGAGCTTGTTCCGCAACGATTTCATAAAGGAATGTTTTACCACGGCGAATCGGATTAGGATTCAATACCACTGGACCCGAGATCATTTTGTTACGATCTAATCTAGAAATCATACCCTCCAAAGCCATCCGATTGATGACCATGTCACGATTTTTTTTGTTCTCATCTAGATTATTGAGCGGCGAAATCCGCTGTGGATTCTTCAGACAGGCCACGATAGAAGCCGACTCTGAAATAGTAAGGTCCTCGGGTTCCTTGCCAAAGTATCCAAGCGAGGCGGAACGCACCCCGTAGAATCCCGAACCAAATGGAACGAGATTTAAATACATCTCGAGAATGTCTTCCTTTGCCGCCTTCTTGCGGGCCTCTTGATCGTTGGGAAACTTGGACTCCAATTTCCTCTGGAAATGCTCCTCGATTCTAAGCGCCACGAATGCCTCCACCACCTTTCGCTCATACCCAGTCCACTCACGACGCCTTTTTTCACCCAGCAGATCGAAGGATTTGCGCGCCAGCTGCATCGTAATCGTTCCAGCTCCCTGTGTGATTGAACCGCTCTGGAAATTTAGCCAAGCCGCACGAGCCACGCCAACCCAATCAACCCCATCATGAGTATAAAACCGTTGATCCTCCTGCGCCAGAACCGCGTCTACAAAAACCGGAGGGATTTCCTCCAGCGGAAGAGAAAAACGATTCTCGACAAACATCGTGCCAATTTCAACGCCCCCACGGTCATGGATAAAGCTCATCTCCTCCTTCTCTCCAACCCGCTCTAGGTTATACTCCATTGCAATCTCACGATAGGGATTCAGTTTCCTATCCCCAAAGCGCGCCGCAAAACCAACTACGATCAAGCATAACAGGCAAAAGAGCCAAAAACCCTTTCGCTTGAAAAACCCGCGCCTTACCCTCTTGTTCCTTGTCCCATACATGATGTCTCGCGAAACCGTCGATTTAACTGGCCTCCAACATGCATTTCCTTACCCCCGATCCTCCACGGGGGCAATCACTGACTTGGGTCGGCTTATCCTTGCTAGAGTCAAAGAATCTGGTCCCATTTCCTTTGCCGATTACATGGCGCAGTGCCTCTACCACCACGAACTAGGCTACTACGCCCGCCCGGGAAAGCCAACTGTCTCAAAAAAGGGTGATTTCATTACTAGCGTCTCTGTTGGGTCGGTCTTCGGAAAACTCCTCGCTCACCGGCTTTATAAGTTCTGGTGCGCCAATGGATCACCCAAGACCTTCACAATCCTAGAACCCGGTGCTCACGATGGCACCCTCTGCCTCGATATCCTCCAAGCCATAAGCAACTTCGCTCCTGAGTTCAGGAGCGCGATCGACTACCTTGTTCATGAACCTCTTCCGGTCCGCCGCAAATCACTTCAGGCCAAACTCCAAGGCGAAGCTTCTGTTATCGCTTCGCCAAACGATTGCCATGCAAAAATCGGAGCCCTAATCGCTAACGAAATACTCGATGCCCTTCCTGTGCCTCTATATCTAAGATCAAATGATCAATGGCACGAAATACTCGTAACATCCAATGCTGGCTCGCTTGACTGGGGCAGCTGGCCCGCCAAACCCGACCTCCCCAAAAATCTACCGGAAGGCTACGTCACCGAAGGGCCTCCCGAACTCTCTTCATTCATGACGCCACTCGCCAGAATGTTTGAAAACGCCCTGTTTATTTGGATCGATTACGGTCTAGATGAAGAAGCACTTTATCACCCAGCCCGAACAGCCGGCACCCTCCGTTGCTACTTTAAACACAAAACCTGCGCCCACCCCCTTGAAAATCCCGGGGAGCAGGATCTAACTGCAGATGTTAACTTTACCGCTGTTGAAAAATTCGCCACCTCGCTGGATTTGCAAATACACCCTGCCATGAACCAAAGCCGCTATTTAACCTACTGCGGAAAAGAGTGGCTTCTCTCTAACCCCTCACAAAAGGAAATTAGCCAATTCCAAACCCTGATTCACCCAACGCAATTTGGCGGCCGGTTCTATGCCCTTGAAATGACCAAAGGTAATGTCGATCCCGCATCCCTTATTTAAAGAGGTAAAAGGCGGCGATTCACTCAGAAAACGACCTCCAAATTTTTAGGGAAATATTACTCCACCCCGAAAACGACCTCCAAGCCGGGGAGGTCTGCCTTCAAGGCCTTTGCTCCTTCGGCTGTTGCCTTGGATTGCCAAAGATAGATTTTCTGTAAATTAACCAACCCTTTGAGCTTCATTAGTCCAGCATCGGTAACTTGAGTCCCGTATAGGTTCAACCACTCGAGCCCTTCCAGCTGCGCAACAGCATCAAGCACGGCGTCGCCAACCTGGGTCTGACTAAGATCGAGCTTTATAAGGTTTTTCATCTTGGGTAACTCGGCCGCCAAATTCTCTTCCGTAATCGAAGCAGACCCAAGCTTGACGCTGGTGAGATATGTCGAAACCGAAGCCAATTTAAGAAAAGTCGTATCGTCCAACTTTCCGCGCAAGCTCACTGCTGTAAATTCAAGATCGTTGGAATCCTGAGAGGTATAATTCAGGGACGTTTTAAAAGCGGGATCCTGCTTCAGAGCATCAAGGGCATTTTGGAGAGCCTCCCTTTTGGCAATTTTTTCCTGCTCGACCTTATCTTTAGCGGCTTGAGCAGCCTCTTCCATTCGCTTACGATCCTCGGGGCTCAACAACTTTTTAGCCGCCTCGATAATCTCAGGAGGTGCTCCCATTTCTTCGAGGGTCTTATCCTCCAAAGTTTCACTGCTGGGAATATTGTCAACCCACCAAGTGAGGAGCTTGACCTCATGCTCTTCCATCTGCTTCTTTTTAGGCGGGGGCATGTGCATATCATCGTCCTTTGGAAGAACCATAACCTCGATCATATAGCTTTGCTTAGAATGCCCAGGAACAAGCGTACGATACTCGTCACCATCCAGACTATCTCCACCAATTAGAAGGTTCTCATAGGTGTCCATCCACAACCCACCCTTACTCTTTCCAGCCTCCTCCGAGTGGCAATAGAGACACTTGTCATCCATGATTGGATAAACAACATCAGCAAACGCGAGACGATCCTTCGCCAACTTTTTGACAGTTGAAGCAGGCTCCTCATCATTTTCATCCTCTTTGCCAGCCCACTGCTTAAAAATTGGAACATTCTCTGTAAGACCGTCCCACGTATTCTCAACAGGGTCAGATCCGTGGGTGGCCAAACCTCCAAAGTGAGCCCCGTATCCCATGGCTCCGCCTGCGACGAGAAGAAGACTGCCATAGACCGGGCCACGCGATCTGCTCCGACTTCCCCAAATTTTCGCTAAGAAGGTAAGACCAAGCACTCCTACAAAACCGATCCCGACCCACATGTGCTTGAACATATCGTCCTCCCACTCCTCGGCTTTCCAGCCTTCAACACTCAGATCAAAAACACCAGTGACGCAGGCAACTATGCCCGTAAGGAACGCTAGAAAAAGACCCACTGCCGTCCGCGGACGGTATTTCCCGAAGGAAAACCAACTGCAAATCTCCATCACCAGAGTGAGAAAGACGATTCCAATTGGGAGATGCAAGATTAGCGGATGATATTCACCGACATTTGAAACCCACCACTGCCCGGAATTCAAGATCTCTAACATCGGGTCCTGCTCCACGTAAAACGGCAGGTAGATCAGGCCTCCAATAACAGCAAGAACGAAGCATGTCAGAAAAATTGGACCAACAGCACTGCTCTCTTCGGCATCTTCAATTTCAAACTTTTCCGGTGAATTAGTTTCCTTGTCCATGATGTTAATTAATCTTGCTACGATTCGCGTTCAAATAGTCTTTCGGTTCAGAGAACCTAATAAATCTTAATAAGAAACGATCACAACGCAAGTATAGCCCTGCCCCCTCATCAGAATCCGTTCCAAAAAACGTTGTATTTAGTAACGGCCTCCAGCCATTCTTTGGCATGAGCGAAATCCCCAAAATCTTTTATTCGCTTGAACACGATGGCCCTTTCAAGAGCTGCCTCACCTGCGATAGACGGTTCGATAAAATTGATGAGCCCTATATTATTAATAAGGTATTCCAGGGTCCCGAGTGCGTTTTTGAATTCGCTATTTGCCAGACCTGCCGAGACGAGACGATAGAATCCTTCTCGGAAGAATCAAAAACACGCCTCCGCAAAATGACGGAAGAAAATCCTATTCTCCAAAAGCGAAGCGAACGCTTCACAGACAGCGAGAATCATGAAGAATGGACCTCGGAGTGCGCCCATTGCGCAGCTCCAGCTTCAGAAATCGAGAACTTTACCACCGAATGCCTCAGCTTCGGAGACTATATGGTCTACGACCCCTACCCGATTTTAGTCTGCGACTCATGTATCGAGAAAAATCAAAAACTGCTCTCTGAAACCACCCAAGACCAATGGAATAGGTTTATTCTCGATAACTTCGAAGGCCCGCCTGCCGACGCCCTCAAACCTGACAAGGTCCCGGTTCTCGTCTAGGAACACTCACACCATGCTCCCCACCGACCGCCCTGCTCTCTTTCTCGCGCCTATGCAGGACGTGACCGATCTACCTTTCCTGAGAACCATCGCATCCTTCGGCGGGGCCGATCTCTACGTCACAGAGTATTTCAGGGTGCACATTCACTCCCAACTTGACCCTTACATCTTACGCTCGATCACCGAAAACCCGACCGAAAGGCCCATCATTGCTCAACTGATCGGTCAGGATGCAACGGAATTAGCCCGCACCGTGTCCGACCTCAACCATTATCCCATCTCGGGAATAGATCTTAACCTTGGCTGCCCAGCCCCCGTCGTTTATCGCAAGAATGCCGGCGGTGGACTGCTACGCCACCCAGATCAGATCCATGAAATCTTGGGCCGCCTTCGTGAGGCCTGCGGGGCGACCCCATTTACCGTCAAAACTCGAGTAGGCTTTGAATCAGAAGAAGAATTTGATCAACTTCTTAGAATCTTCAAAAGCCATGCAATCGACCTTCTCACGATCCATGGGCGAACCGTGAAGGAGCGGTATCAAACGCCAGTTCACGATGATCGCGTTGCACAGGCCGTTCGAACCCTCAACTGTCCAGTGATCGCCAATGGCAATGTCGTCAACAGCCAAACCGGGCTTAGTTATCTTGACTCAACCGGAGCCGCCGGGCTCATGATAGGCCGAGGAGCGATCCGTAATCCATGGATTTTTGAGCAGATCCGTTGCTCGACATCGAAACAAGAAATCCCGCAGGTCACCGGGCGGATGATTCTCGAATATATCACAAAGCTCTACGATGAGACGGCACGTGAAATCTCCGAATTCATAGAAGACCGGCACGTGCAAAAGATGAAAAAATATCTCGTCTATATTACCCAAGGGCATCATGCCGACTTCGAACACCAAATCCGAAGAGTCAAAAACAAGACCGAATTTTTTGACACCTGCATTCGTTTCCTCGATCACGAGGATGATGCGCCAGACCTTCCCTCGGAAAACTCGCGACTTTTTTGCGGCTTCTCACAATTTCTTTGAATAACTTTCACGTTGACTTTGTCCGGTCTCCTGTGAAATCTCTCAGTGCAATGGCCATGAATCAGGAAGTGCTCCATACCGAGAAGATCCTCGCAGACCGAAAAATTTTCTTTCTAGACCTTAAGGAAAATGCCCGAGGACGGGTGGTCAAAATCACTGAAGATGTGAGTGGTAATCGCGACACCATTATGGTGCCCGCTGAAATTCTCGGGGACTTCATCGAAGCTCTTACCGACATAAAAGAGACTGCCGATCAGCAGGACTAAATCTCTGCAAAGGGTCTCGAGTCGCTGCGGAAGCGGGAATACCCGCCCGTTTTTTGGTGGAATTTTGTGTGGAATAGCTGCCCCGGGGACAGCTTAGATTACCCTGCAAATCCTAGGCGGGACCCGGCCGCCATCATCGGTGCGATCGACTGCAGATCAATCTACCACATGTCAGCCTTCTCTAGATGGCTCATACTCCTCTGACCCAATCAGGAATTTCACCCCCAATTTTAATGTCGAATTGCAAACGAAGGAAAGAAGCGTCACTTTTTTACATGCATCTGTTCCTTCTCCTTTTTATTGGGATCCTTCCTCTACAAGCCAAACAACCTAATATCCTAATGATTCTAGCCGATGACATGGGCTACGGAGATCTTGGCTGTTACGGGTCCCGGCAAATCGAGACCCCATTTCTCGACCAACTCGCCGCAGCAGGAATCCGCTGCACCGACAGCTACGTATGTGCAAACGTCTGCGCCCCCTCCCGCGCGGGACTCCTTACCGGTCGCCACCCCCAACGTTTCGGCTTTGAGCACAACTTAAATAAATCCTTTCCCACCCTACCTGAACGGCTTGGTATTCCAGTTGGACAAAAAACGATCGCCGACCATCTCAAGAAAGCGGGTTACCGCACCTCCCTGATAGGTAAATGGCACGTCGGCGATTCAGTTCCCGGGATGCTACCAAACGCTCGTGGTTTCGACTATTTTTTTGGAATGCACTCTGGGAGTCATGACTACTTTCCAAAGGCGGAGAAAAATAAGCTTTTCAGAAACAAAAGCCCGATCAAGAAAATCGGGCATCCCTATTTGACCGATTGGTTCACCCACGAAGCGATCGACCAAATGACTGTCGCCGAGAAACCCTTTTTTTGTTTCCTCTCACTCAACACGCCTCACACCCCGATGCAAGCGAAGGAGGAAGACCTAGCCAGGTTTTCCCACATAAGAGGCAAGCGCCGCCAAACCTACGCGGCGATGCAATGGTGCATGGACCTCAATATTGGAAAGATTCTCGCTCACCTCAAAACAACCAAACAAATCGAAAACACTCTCATCGTATTTTACTCCGACAACGGAGGGAGTGTCACCGCCTCACACGCTTGTAATGCTCCCCTAAATGGAATGAAGGGATCATTCCTCGAAGGCGGAATTCGCGTCCCTTTTATCTTCCACTGGCCCAAGGGTCTGCCTTCAGGAAAGATCTTCAAACATCCGTTCACATCGCTCGATCTTCTCCCTACCTTCGTAGCTGCAGCCGGAAAAACCCTTCCTCCCAGAATCACTGAAAAGGGCCGCAAAAGGACCATCAATTATGATGGCCAGAACTTACTTCCTTTCCTGCGCGGAGAAATCACCAAAGCTCCTCACGAAGCTCTTTTCTGGCGCATGACGATGCGTGGTGCTGCGATCCGTGAAGGAAACTGGAAACTTCTCGTCAACGTTCATACTCCCCCAGCTCTCTACAATCTGGCAGAAGACATCTCCGAACAGCGCAATCTCTACCAAAAAATGCCGGCAAAAGTTACAGATCTCTGGCAAAAACTAAATAAATGGCAAGAGTCTCTTGAAGACACTCCACACTGGCAAGAGGATCCCCACTGGCAGGGCTACAATCGTAAACTTTATTCTCACGATTACTGGCTTACCCAACCAGCCAAGAACCAAGAGTATCACGGTGTCCGTGAAGTTGGGCGATAATCTTAGGAGCGATAAAAAGCTAACTTAGAAAACAACCTTTATGCGTTTCCTCTTCATGCTTTCGGAAACCTCAAATGTGTTTCAGAAATGCCCTCAACTATCGCTTCAGCCGAATCCGACGATATTCCATCTGCCCACGGTCTCCTTCTAATCCGATCGGGCCACTTTTTGGGAGCTTGAAGTCTTCTTCAAGGACTTCGCCATTGCAGGTACAGCGCGCGATTCTCCCTTTTACCACGACAATAATTTCATTCCAATCACCCGGCTTATAACTTTTCAGATCTTTATAGGGCCCGGCAACCAAGTAATCACGACACTGCAACTGAGGACGGCGAATAAAGACCCCGCTGTCAGCGTTTGCATTAGCACGGAATTCGAGCTTCAGCGTGAAATCTCTATCAAACTCCTCTGCCGTCCAAAGCTGGGTGAAACTTCGGCCCTCCGGTGGAGTGGTCACGACAAGACGACTGTGCTTTGCATGATAGCGCCCTTCGCTGCTCGTCGCCTTTCCATCAAAATTTTCTATCTTAGTAAGAGTCTTCTTATTTCGGTATCCCCACCCACTTAAATCCTTTCCATTGAAAAGAAGTTCATATCCTTCTTCGCATTTAAAATTGTCCACGGGAACTTCAACAAGATTCATCAATTCAAGAACAGGACGTAGAGTCATTCCCCACATTTTGTACCCTACCGCATTAGGATGTAAGAGATCAGGAAACTCCACTTTTTTGGCATTCCCATTCTCATTGGCAAACATCGACCAAGTATCGATTAAAGTAACCTGCTTATCCCCCTTTACGACCTCAGCGTAGAGAGCATTAATTTTCTTAATTTGCTCTGCCGAACGCCTCTTTGATTCATGACTCGGAAAAACATTGCAAAGAATAATCGGCATCTCTTTGCTTGATGCCTTCAATTTTTTGATAATGAGAGCCAGATTACCTGCAATCACCTCTGGCCTTGCACCTTCCTCGAGGTCATTTGTTCCCATCAAAAGGACTACGCCAGTAGGATTCAGTGCGAGAACATCTTCCGGCAGCCGGTAAAGTATTCCCCGAGTGGTATCTCCGCTAATTCCGCGGTTTGCGACTTTCGTTTCACCAAACGCTCCTTTCAAATCATCACCCCAGCTCTGGGTAATGGAGTCCCCTAGAAATACCAGCGCTCCCTGCTTGGCCTCAACTTCTTTTGCCCAAGCCGTGCGCTTGTCTTTCCAGAGGTTACGGAACCATTCGTATCGCCGGACCGGGCCCTCGCCCGCAATTTCGGAATCCGGAGGAATCACTGCCACCGGCTCACGGGCCGTAAGCGAAGCAACGGTAAGAACAACAAATAAGAAAAGAAACGAACGCATGCCAAAGAATATGTGAGAATTTTGGCGCTCTGACGAGAATGGATTATCGACGTTTTCCCCGGAAGCGATCACGCGGATCATCTTCCTTTTCTTCCTCGTCTTTGTAACCCAAGATTCCGCCCTTTTTGAGATTGCGGACGAAGTCCTTCATGTCGGTTTTAAGTTGCTCGTCGGAAACCAAAGCTCCCAGCGCGCCCTTCCTGTCGTCAACTTTCTCAAGTGCTGCCGTTGCAGTATTAGCAGTGCGCTCAATAGAAGCTAATACGCGCGGCACATCTTCCAACGCCGGGCTCACCCGCTCGAGCACAGATTGCGCCGTCTGGTTTGTCTCTCGGACCTCGTTGATCGCGAGATTGAAATCACCAATCGCGGGATCGAGCTTCTCGCCCAATTTCACGAATGATGCTGAAGCTTTTTCGAGATTCTCAAGCGTCCCATCGAACCGTTTAATATTTTCAGCGGCAAGCACCTCTCCGTTTATCTTGTCCATCGTCTCTGAAAGCTTGGAGGCCACACTCTTAACCTCATCAACCGATTCCCCAATTTTCAGAAGCGCTTTCTCTGCTTGCTCGATAACCTCCCGAGCACTTCCCGCAATCAACTCCGCTTCACTTTGGAGAAGATCCAAACCGCCTGGCCCAGCACCCATGACAGTCTCTCCTTGCTCTATAAAATCATCAGTCCCCACCGAAGGTGGAGTAATTAAAATTTCTTTATCTCCCAAAAGACTCGCCTGACTGATTCTTATAAATGCCCCCTTTTCGACTCGGTGATCTTCATCAATCGCCAGGACAACTTGAATTTTCGAGCCATCAACGAGCTTAGGTTTTTCTGCCACTTCTCCGATCTTAGCACCTCGCAGACGCACCGTGCTTCCCTTAATGATACCTGGAGCCTCCTTGAAGCTCACTTTTATTTCATAGCGCTTTTTGAATAGATCACCGATATTCCCAAACAGGAGGATGATTGCTCCAAGCATCGCAAGCCCGAGAAATAGAAAGCCCCCAACAAGCGTCTCGGTTTTTTTGGAATTAGTCGCCATAACGTTACTATGCCTGCCCGAAGCCGAAATCACAAATCCGAATCCTGAGACCGCCCTTCAACGAAATTTACCAAGACAGGATCCTGACAGGCCTTCAATTCGTCTGGAGTCCCTTCCCAGTAGACTAAACCATCCTTCATGAACACCAAACGATCTGCGATCCGGAACGCACTACGCATTTCGTGAGTAATGACGACATTGGTGATACCGTGCTCGTTTGCAAGGTCCTTAATCAATCGGTCAATCGAATCCCCTGTCACCGGGTCCAGTCCTGCATGAGGCTCATCGTAGAGCACACAACACGGCTCTTCTACCACCGCGCGGGCCAGAGCCACCCGCTTACGCATTCCACCCGAAAGGGTTGCAGGCATTTTATCCTCCTGACCCTCTAGATGAACGATTTCCAGAGCCTCACTTACCCGACGAGAAAGTTCATCGCGATCACGGAGGCCAGCCTCCTGCATCGGAAACGCAACATTCTCTGCAACCGTCATCGAGTCAAACAAAGCCCCACTTTGAAACATCATGCTAATTTTCTTTCGAGCCCAACTTAGGTCCCGCTCCGATAGATCAGAAATAACCTTTCCTTCCAAAGTCACCGTTCCCTCATCCGGCTGAAGCAAGCCTACCATATGCTTCATCAGGACCGATTTTCCACCACCCGACCCACCGAGCAAAACCAAAATCTCCCCTCTCCTAACATCAAGATCCACCCCTCGAAGCACCACTTGGTCACCAAAGCTCTTCTTAATGCCCCGCATCTCGAGGAAGATCTCACCTTTCATAGCCCTTTTCTAAGCACTTGAATGAAGAATTGCACTCCGGGAAATTTCCGATTTGCTCCCAGAGATGAGTTCCCCGCAAAATCCCCACAACTTGATCGTGATCGGAGGCGGTGCAGCAGGCTTTTTTGGAGCCATTTCCGCGGCCCAAGCTGGGCTCCAAAATATCCTCATCCTAGAACGTGGACCAGAAATCCTCACCAAAGTCCGTATCTCTGGTGGTGGCCGGTGTAATGTAACCCATAACTGCTACGAACCCCACGAACTCGTCGAAAACTATCCCCGTGGGATCAAAAATCTCATGGGCGCTTTCCATCGATTCCAACCAGCCGACACCATCACCTGGTTCGAAGGCCAAGGCGTTGAGCTCAAAGTCGAGGCGGACGGCCGCATGTTCCCCACTACTGACAAGTCCGAAACCATCATAAACGCCCTCACTTCCGCCGCCCGAGAAAATGGCGTGGCATGGCACACCCGCTGCGGAGTGGAAAAGGTTCGTAAGAGCAACGATCTCTTCGAACTTAAAACAACTGACGGCGTAACCCACTTCACGAAGTCTCTTCTCGTCGCCACTGGCGGGATTCGTAGCGAGCACGCCCGCATTCCAGCCGAAGACCTTGGCCACAAATTGAGCGACCCTGTCCCTTCACTCTTCACCTTTAAGATCGAAGACTATCGCCTTCATGGACTCCCCGGAGTCTCCGTGCCGAACGCCTCGCTCCGAACCGGAAAAATTGAAACACAAGGCCCCCTCCTCATTACCCATTGGGGCCTCAGCGGTCCGGCCACTCTGAAAGCCTCAGCCTGGGGAGCGCGTGAACTCTCAAAAAGCGACTACCACTTCACTCTCGAAATCAATTGGACTGGAAACGAAACCCCTGATTCCCTTGAGAGTAAATTCGACGAGCAACGTCGTGAAAACGGAAAACGAAAAGTCGCAAAACGTAGTATTATTGACGGAATTACCCACCGTCTTTGGCAGCGCCTAACCGAAACAGCGAAGATCACCGAGTCGACGACTTGGGCCAACCTCACCCGAAATCAGTCGAGCCAGCTCGCTCGCGAATTAGCCGCTGCAAAATTCAAAGTCACCGGGAAAAGCCTCAATAAAGAGGAATTTGTGACCTGCGGCGGAGTCTCGCTCGATGACCTGAACTTGAAAACGATGGAAAGTAAATCTGTTCCGAACCTCTACTTTTCCGGTGAGGTTCTCGATATCGACGGGGTCACCGGTGGTTTTAATTTTCAGTCCGCCTGGACCACCGGGCATCTCGCAGGTCTCGCTATCAGTGAACGCCTGCATTGCAATTCCAGCGGGATGGTCTAAATCATCGCCATGAGCGATTCGCACCCCTTTCTTAGCCAGGATTTCAAAATCAAATGGTCGACCCTGACTCCCGATCAGATTAAGGCCGACGTCACCAAAGCTATTGAGACTGGCAAAAACAACATCAATGCCGTCAAAACGATCACGCCTGACGAAGCCAGCTTTGAAAATACTTTTGGCTCCCTAGAGTCTGCCACCGACGATCTAGACCGTTCCTGGGGCCGCGTAAACCATCTCGATTCCGTCGCCAACTCCGATGAACTCCGTGAGGCTCTCAACGAAATGCTTCCAATCGTCTCGGAATTCTCGTCATCTATCTCGCTTGATGACGACCTTTGGAAAGTTTTGAAATCCTATTCAGAATCCGAGGCCGTCACGAAGCTCACTGAAATCCAACAACGCTTCGTTAAAGAAACCTGCGACGATTTCAAAGCTGCCGGGGCCGATCTCAATCCCGACTCAAAAAAGCGTATGTTCGAAATCAATGCCGAGCTTGCTAAAGTCACTCAGAAGTTTGGTGAGAACGTTCTCGATTCCACGAATGCTTGGGAACTTTACGTCGATCGTGAAGACCAATTGGAGGGCCTCCCCGAATCCGCTAAAACCGGCGCAGCCGAGGATGCCACGAGTAAAGGAAAAGAAGGTCAATGGCGCTTCACCCAGCAGTTCCCATCCATGTATCCTGTCATGCAGTATGCCGAAACCGCCGAACTACGTAAAAAGATTTGGGAGGGTAGCGGGACCATTGGTCACGGTGGTGATCACGACAATACCAAACAAATTTGGGAAATCCTAAAGCTCCGCCAGGAGAAAGCAGATCTCCTTGGGTTTAGTAATTTCGCCGACCATGTTCTTAATCGCCGGATGGCGAAATCCGGAACTGGCGCGCTTGAATTCACAGAAGACCTCCACTCAAAAATCAGCGAAAGCTTCAAGGAGGACATGAACAGCCTTGAAGCTTATTGGATGAAGAATACTGGAGCAAAAAACGGACCAATGGAACCCTGGGATGTTGCCTTCTGGTCCGAGAAGCGCCGCAAAGAACTCTATGACTTTGATGACGAAGCCCTACGTCCCTACTTCCCAGTCGACCAAGTCATGGACGGACTATTTGCTCTGACCTCCAGACTTTTCGGAATCAAGATTTCCACTTCCGAGGCTGAAACATGGCATCCTGAAGTAAAGTTTTACGAAATTCACGATACGGTATCAGGCGATCACCTTGGCTCGTTTTATGCCGATTGGCACCCCCGTGAATCAAAGCGTGGAGGGGCATGGATGAACTTTCTTGAAACTGGAATTCCTGACCCACGCACTCCCCATCTCGGGCTCATCTGCGGAAACATGTCCAAGCCCACCGGAGACAAACCAGCCCTCCTCACTCACAACGAAGTAGAAACTGTCTTCCACGAGTTTGGGCACCTGCTTCACCACCTCTTGTCCGATGTCAAAATCAAGTCACTCGCTGGTGTCAATGTCCCTTGGGACTTCGTAGAGCTGCCATCCCAAATTATGGAAAACTTTTGCTGGGATCGTGAGTCTCTTGACTTCTTCGCCAAGCACTACGAAACCGGCCAAACGATTCCTGACGAACTCTTCGATAAGATGATCGCAGCCCGTAACTATATGTCGGCATCGGCCTTCATGCGACAACTCTCGCTCGGGAAACTCGACCTCGAATTACATGTCCATCCAGAACGTTACTTTGACAAAAATCTCGACGATGTAGATCTCGAAATCCTTGCGGACTACAAAGCTAAACTAGCGACTCAGGGTCCTTCAATGGCTCGACGTTTTAACCATCTTTTCTCGTCACCCGTTGGCTACGCTGCCGGTTACTATTCTTACAAATGGGCCGAGGTTCTCGATGCTGACGCTTTCACCCGTTTTCGTGAAGACGGAGTGCTTAATCAAGAAACCGGCATGAGCTTTCGAAAGGAAATTCTTTCGCAAGGAAATTCACGTCCCGTCGACGAATCCTATCGGCGATTCATGGGCCGTGACCCTGAACAAGCTGCTCTTCTCGAACGATCGGGACTCGCCTAGTTTAAATCGCAAATATGAACCTCGAAAGGGACCCCGTCACCATCGAGTCGTCACATTTGAATTCGACACGCTCCTTCCCCCCCCCTCATTCTGTAATTTCCCGAGAGTTTATTTCAAGCCATGCCCGATACTCTGACCGCTACTGCTAAAGCACTTAATCTTGACCGGTACGAAAAACATATCTTTCTCTGTGCGACGCCGACCGAAGCAAAGTGCTGTACTCACGACGAAGGAATTGCCTCCTGGCAATTCCTTAAAAAACGCCTCAATGAATTGAAACTATGTGGTCCCCAAGCTCTGTTACACCGTAGCAAAGCCGACTGCTTGCGCATATGCGCTCAAGGGCCTGTTGCTGTCATCTACCCCGAAGCTATTTGGTACCACTCCTGCACTCCTGAGAATCTCGAGCGCATCATCCAGGAACATCTTATTGGAGGGACTCCAGTCGAGGACCTCCAAATCAAACCCTAGCAAAAACCCGTCTTCGCTCTATGCGCTTGCCGCTCCTCACCCCTCCAGCTAAAACTTTTTAATGCCCGTTCACGTTGTCACTGGAACTGATGAAGGCCGCGTCTCCGAAGAGGCCGCGTCTCTTTTCGAGGAACTAAAGGCACCGGGTAGCGATGATTTTTCAAACGAAATCATTGAAGGGGTCGCTGATAACGCAGAAGACGCCTTCCAAAAATGCTCGCAAACCATTGAGGCGCTGCAAACGTTAGGGCTTTTTGCTGCTAATAAAGTCGTCTGGCTAAAGGCCGCTAATTTCTTTAGCACCGACCGCACTAGCGAAGCAGAACGCGCTGTCACCGGCGTCGAAAATCTGCTCGAAATTCTTCAAAACGAGCTGCCTGAGGGTGTCGATTTTCTCCTCAGCGCCACTGGAATCAATGGGGTTCGGCGGTTCGGTAAATGAAAAAAAATACAAGCTATCAATCTAGATAAAATTGACGTCTCGAAAGAAGGCTGGGAGGAACAGGTTGCACGAATTGTAAAGCGGGGCGCTGGCGAGAAAGGCCTGAGCATTCAGGGGGAAGCTCTTGAGCTCTTCGTGCAACGAGCCGGAGCAGAAACTCGGCAGATCAGCAATGAGATCGAAAAAATAGACCTCTATCTTGGTGATAGCCGCCGGGAGGTGTCCGTCGATGATGTCACCCTCATGGTCTCAGTGAGCCACAAGGGTGTCATTTGGGAAATCTCCAGAGCAGTCGAAAAGCGAAATGCCAAACGGGCTATCGAACTCATTGATTCACTCATCGCAAAAAACGAGAATGCGGTCGGCCTGATCAAAGCCTCGATCATTCCGACTGTTCGGAATCTCTTTTTCGCTAAGCTAGTGTCAGCCTATGGTTCCGCTAATCGAGCTCCCGCGGGAATCCAAGCCGTTCTTCCAAAGAAAAAAGACGGCACCGTCAACACATGGGGTCTTAAAATGGCCTCAGCCGGTGCAAAGAATTTCACCCTCCCCCAACTTCAACAAGGCATGAACGACTGTCTTGATGCCGACAAAGCATTGGTGACTTCGGGGCAAGATCCGCGGATGGTCCTTCACAAGCTAGTCATCCGTCTTTGCGATGGAAAACGTGCTGCTTGAAGAGCTTTCGTTTCATTACGCAAAAAAGAGATTCGAGAGACCCTCGAATCTCCATTGGCTTGCAAGCTCAACCACTTTTATAAACGACGGCGGCGTATTGCCATGATGCCAAGCGCCAGAGCTAATAAGAAGCTTTGCGTCGGCTCGGGAATGGCCGCCACTGCAAGGGGAGCTCCGGTATTCTCAAAAGCCCAGCTGTGGATCACTCCTGGGGTGTCGTTATTTTGAAATGTCACTTCCAACCATCCAAAAGCCACCGTGTCATCACCATCATCCAGCACCAACGAGAAGCCAACGTAGCCTTTCTCTCCCGGAGTGAAGCTCACGAAGTTATCTGTCGCACCTCCATAGCCAGTCGAAGAAGGCGAGCTAGGCCCCACAATTACTCCGACTCCCAGATTTTTAAGAACATCCGTGTTATCCATTCCTTCTCTTACTGGCTGCCAGCTTGGAGCGTCTGCAGTTTCATCGGCATCATTACTGAAGCCTTGGCCAGCGAACACGAAGTTCAGATCTCCGCCAGAGAGTCCAGAAGCCGATGTGCTCGTCGTGCCAGTCTCAAGATCGACGGCAACCCCCGAATAATTTGCTGGAATTGGAATGTTCTCATCGACAAAGGAAATCACAGCAGCATTCGCGTGAGTTATTGAACAGGCCAACAAGACCGCCAATGCCGTAAAGGATTTTTTTTTCGTTCGCATATTATGAGGGATTAGAGACTAGTCCTGTGGGTTGTTTAAAATTACGGAGATTTATGGAGCAGTCACCTGAAGACGGCCGAAGCGGGCTTTCCGTCCGCTGCCTGGCAAAATAAGTGGAAACTCAACAACCACAGCCTCAATGGCTTCACCACCAGCTCCGGTTCCAGTCGCCACAACGGTTGGAGAAACGCTATTGTCCTCATAATCGACAACGTTAGGACTAAACTGCTCAGTAAGTGTCAAAGGAATTGCAGAAAAATCCGCTCGACGAGTGTAACGGAAATAGAACTTCCCATTGGTAGAATCACTCCAAACCTGAGGCGGTCCAAGTGAGGTCACGGTTTCCGCAACTCCATCGACGGTCAGAGTTCCTGCCGTAGTGGTCGGATCCAAACCAGCCGCAAAGTTCGCAAGGTTCGTGAGACCATTAAAGGCAACTGCACTATTTGCACCCGCGCCAGAATTCGTAGGAGCTCCATAGTTATCAACTCGCCATTGACCGAAGTTGGTGTAACTCGTGAAGGCAACTCCGACATCATTAGCATCACCCGCCGCGGTATCAATTGTCGCAATAAGCTCAGTGGCATCTGCATCTAACGCACCACCTTGCGGTAAGCCCTCAAAACCTCCAATCACCGATTCTGCATTATCGTTATCGATGATAAGAAGGGTTCCCGGAGTGAGCTCGCCACCAGCACTGACTTTAAGGACGCTAGCGCCCCCCAGAGTGACCGTTCCATTTACAATCACCTGATCATGACCAATACCCGGCGTATTGTTATCAAGGTCAACTTCAAGAGTCCCATTCATAACAAGATTCCCAGTTGTGAAGGTCCCTACCCCTGCGCCAGGATTAAAGGTCGCATTAACCCCAACCGTGACTTGAGAATTGGTAGAACCAGATCCCGTTAAAATTGCAGCTTCGTTCACGTTGAAGTTGTCGCCACCGGTCTGCGTCCCATTGAAAACGGTCGTTCCCGTGCCACACACGGTCGTGCCGGTATAGGTGTGGTTTCCTTCAAAAGTTACGACACCTCCATCAAAAGTGGCTTGAACAAGGACATTTCCAGGACCGGAGATATCGCCGGTGATCGTCCAAGTCCCATTGTCGCGGTTATCGCTGCCCTCGAAATTAACATTGGTAGCAGGAGTCATCACAATATTGCCACTGATGGTCAAATCACAGCCCTCGAGCCCGTAATTACCATACCCGCGCGTTCCACCATCGATTGGGGTGATGTTTCCGGAGAGTTCGTAATCGACTGTCCCGCCGCAGCGGAAGCCACCTGCAGTGATGTCGATGTCATTAGAAATCACCAACCCTGAGGTTCCCGCCTGCAACTGAGATCCCCGAGAAAGCACCTTACCGGTTCCTAGGTGGCCGTTATGATTGACTACCGTGAAGCCCGCCTTAGTCCCTTGATCGACCCCGTTGTAATTTGAGGTCGCCCCATCGCCGAGGACAAAACCTCCAGTGAAGGTATTGGCACCAGGATTGTCGAAAATGATTCTTCCATCGCCGAGTGTTCCAACCGAGCCGGTGCCACTGATGACACCAGTCTGGCTGATCGTCTTATCGACATCGACGTTGAACTCAAGAAGACCCGGGTCAGTCACGACAACCAGTCCATCCCCAGCGAGTTCACCCTGAATCCCGGTAATGTTCACAAAGCCAACTCTCAAGGCCCCATCCAGAATTGTAGTGGTGCCAGTGTAGGTATTGACTCCGCGAAAAACCAGCAAGGCCGAGCCGACCTTGGTGAAATTTCCACTTCCGGAAATGATGGCATCAATTCCAGGCCCCACATTACCGGTGGCACCCACCTCAAGCGTATTGCCCTGAAGATCAATACTTGTGGTCGTCGCCGCACCGAGGCCTCCAATTTGCACCGGCCCTGCTGTATCAGTAAGCTGAAGGGTAACGGTATCCGCCAGAGTCACGTTTTCAGTGGTGTAGTCACCATCGTTAATGACGACTGAGCCGGTCGGCTGCACGGCTCCAAGCGCGCCTGTGACAGTGGCAAAGGCATTCAATCCAATAATACCCGATTGAGCACCCGCAGTGCCAAGGTCACAATCGGCGACCGAATCTCCGATACTCCCAGTAAAGCTATCATCAACATAAATGGGATTTGGAGCCGTCTCAGAATAAAGAATGGCACCAGTTCTCGGTCCGCCACCATCTTCGTCTCCATCATCGATAGACACGCCGATGATGGTGGGATCTGCAGTGTTATCGCCAGTCACAAATTCTACTCCGGCAAGTGCTGTATTAACTGCCTCTGCATTACCCGTAACGGTCCAAACTCCAGCACTGAAGCTCTCGCCATTGCCGCTACCCGTGGATAGAGCTCCATCCGCAGAAGAAGCCCAACCCGTAATCGTCAGCGTCGCAGTGATACTATCTGATGTTCCGGAAGTCGCTGTGATGTTACCAGAAGACTCGTTCCAGAAACGCACGCTGCTAACAGCTGAGTTACCACTCGCGAGAAGCTTGATAGTTGCAGGTGCAGTAACACCGAAGGCGCCTGTTTCGTTATTTGAAGCACCAGTCCCGCTGCCCGCATTGATAAAGTTAACGGAATGATCACCACGCCAATTGTTATTATCGTTCCCTGTAAGCGTAGCAATTGCTTCAACTGAACCATTGACGGAACTTTTAACGGTATTGCCAACAATATCAAATACGAGCGCTAGTCGCGCCGGGAGCCCAGCCGTCACGGGGCTTGCTCCATTCAGCGGCACTACAATCGTGTTGTCGCCTCCCCAACTAAGGTCCGTAAAGGCACCCGCAAGAGACCCATCATCGGTCGGAGCGTTCGCAGGTGTCCCACCCGCCTTAGAGAGCAAGTGTAGAACACCATCAACGAGATGAATCGAGGTTCCATTGCTAGAACCACCAATCTCCCAGACCTGCACAATCCCGGTGAGGTCGGCCGCCTGCGGAATAAAGTCAATTTCGACCGAGAAACCGGCAACATCACTGAGCGCTGGACCAGTGCTATCAACATCATGAGTCGCTCCCGCGCTCGCTCGGCCATCGCTGTATACCGTGGTATTACCGATACCGTTGGTTTGGAACAACGCAGTCCCAGCAGTGGTGACGACCGAATCATAATCAGCATCTGCATCCGTAACTACGATATCACCAACCGACACGTTACCAATACCACTGATTACTTGCTCTAGGCCTGTTCCCGTCGGTTCGCTATTCGCTCCATCCTCAACTAAAAAACTAGCAACAGATGAGCTCCCGATTGATCCGGTGACAGTCGGACCAGAAACACCTGTGATCGTTGCTGTAATTGTCTCAGTTCCCTCAAAGAGTCCGTCGACGTTAGTCACGATGTTCACCGTTGCAGAAGTCGTTCCATCCAAAATATCAACCGAAGCAACACCGGTGTAGTCCGTGCCATCAGTTGCTGAACCACTATATGCGAGCGTGACCGTGATGTCTCCGCCGACCGGAGCAGCATCAGTTGTGACAACGAAATCGCTAGTCCCTCCCTCGACGGTATTTCCATCTTCGGCGATCGTCACGGTGGAGGTGGGAAATGCAACATTCACCACAAAACTACTACTTTCAGATGCCCCCCCATCTGAGACCGTAAAATCAAATCCACCACTCAAGACAGAATTTCCAGCATCAAAAGTGACGAGATTATTGTCAACATCGTCCTGGGTAAAGCTTTCGCCATTCCCAACTTCAGCCCCGCCGTTACGGAGAGTTCCACCAGCCGGAACACTCCCAACAGTATAACTCAAGGAACTTGCTGGGGTATCGTTATCAAAGGTGCTGAGAGAGGATGACCCAATGACATTGCCTGTCGAACTCGGCACCACTGTGATTGGCAGATTGACCGCAATTGCCGGATCGTTACTGACAACCAAGCTGTCAATACTCAGGCCCTGCATCGTAGGCGTATTCGGGAAAGCACCACTGGCCGTTCCCACATTTTGACTGGTCAATTCAACCGTCTGACCTCCCGTTAACTCAATAATTGCGGCTCCCCAGCTTCCCGAGTTTCGATTATTTGCATTATCCCGATTATAGGCAGCTCCCTGTCCACGATTGAGGCGACCTCCAGATCCATCAATTTGAAAACCTGTAATCGGGATCACCCGGTCGTTGTTGTCATTGGTTGCGTTACTCTGAGTAAAAAGGCTACCAAAGAACAAATAGTCAGCATCATCATTGACGGTCACCGAACTTCCACCGGCATGAGTGAAAGTTGCGTTTGCCGAACTGCTCAGAGAATTGAACCCGATCGCGGTTTCTGAACTATTCACGACGTTCTGATTGGTGCTGTCGGCAACCTCTATATATTTCGCCGCCACAGGCAGTTTGATGATGCTGAGTGCAGTCTCCCCTCCCTGGATGACACCATTTGCGCCAGTAGGTTCTTTCGCCACTTCAACGTTGAGAATCTGACCTGCCGTAGCCGAGACGATCATTCCTATTGCCGCCATACCTTCGTTGGTATCTTCGTTACCTCGCACATAGGTCGTAGTCCTCGAACCAGGAACAATCGAGCCATCGAGTGTCAACGATTGCTGGAAATTGGTTCGAGTATTGTTGGTCGCCTTTTGAAGACTCGTGTTCGCGAACACAAGATACAGGCCTGTCTCGTTAAGTGTCACGTTCCCGCTTGTCGGAGTGAACGTAAAAGCACTCCCCAAACTCGATGTCGCATCAAGAACATCATAGGTCACATCAACCGCAGTGGTGCTGACATCGCCTCCTTGGTTGGTTGAGCGCTGAGCACTTAGATAATCCCAAGAATCGTCCAGCTTGAGAAGCTGGATTGCAGACTGACCTGCCACACGGAATGGCAGGACCGTATTCGTGTCGTTATCACTACGCCGAGTCTCAAGAGTCATGATGTCATCATCGGCTGCGACAGTAATGATCGCACCTCCCGACATCACCGCCTCATCGGCCCCACCGGTCCGGCGGATGAAACCTTGGCTCCGCCCAGCCACCAATGGCGATCCAGCCAAAGCCAGATAACTTTGAAGCTCACTACGATCGTTGGCCGTTCCTGAATTGTCATCGAATCTGGTATTATACAGCACGAGGTGACGCCCTGAGCTGAGTGCAATCTGAGTTGCGTCCGCCGCGGTTGGATTGTGCTCATAAGATCCATCCGTCGCGGCAACATTAAAATCGTGGACCAGTGCCGGCCCAATCCCTCCAGCACTCGTCGCTCTACTTACCGTTTCACCTCCATCCGTATTATCGATCGAAATCAGGGCTTTATCCGCAAAAGAACCACCAGGGGTCACAGCTCCAATGAGCGGAGAAAAAGTTAAAACGAGGCCAATGAGGCAACGAGCCTTCGCAGAGGTTGGGAGGAACTTTTTAGTCTTCTTCATTAGATTGTCTTGGTTGTGTTATTCTCAGAATTGTGTCTGTTAAAAACCCATCGAGCCTGAGTCTACATAAAAAGAAGAGATGTCGCGCACTGCATGATCGGATACACGATCGTCTTTTTCGAATATAGCCTGTGATACTTTCCCGCCAGCCCCTTTTCGTCAAGATAGCTTATGATATTTCATCATCCTTAAATAACTAACGACCGCTAGGAGAAATCTTTCCCTCTACGTTTCTTTCAGTTTTAGTTCTTCTTAGTATCGCTCACTTGACGAATTCCAAGGTTAAGTTGAGAGTTCCGCCACGAAACCGCGTATGAAAATGCTAATGAATTTCCGAACTCTAGCCCTCGGGACCATCCTTGCCCTATCCTCTTCCGCCATCGCTGATGTCACCGGGTGGCTCAACTGGCGTGGTCCTAATCAAAATGGCACCTCCAACGAGTCCAATCTTCCCGACACTTGGGCACCGGGCTCCGATTCCCAGCTCTGGAAATATGATCTCAACGGCGCGGGTGCTCCCGTCATCGCAAACGGGAAACTGTTCATCTTTGGGTATGGCCAATTCGGCGACGACCCGGCCGAGGACGTCCAAGAAACGCTTCTTTGCCTCGACGCCACCACCGGAAAGAAAATTTGGGAGAAACGCTTTCCCGACTATATCTCTGACGTTGTCTACAATCGCTATGGTGTGGGATCTCCTGTCATTGATTCTGAGACCGGCAACATTTACCTCCAAACCTCAAACGGGCGCTGCGTTGCATTCACCCCTGAGGGTGAAGCGGTCTGGGAAATCTCACTCATCGAAAAGTTGGCCCGCCTCACCTTCCCGAATGGACGAACCGGATCTCCTGCCGTTTTTGAGAATCTCGTCATCTTCCACTGCGTAACCGCCAACTGGGGCACAACTGGCCCTGCCCGCGACCGCTTTTATGCCTTTGATAAACTGTCTGGCGAACTCGTTTGGTATTCAACTCCTGGGGTCCGCCCAGTTGATAGCTCCTTTTCGATGCCCGTCTTTGGACAACTTGGGGGCCAAGCCGTTTTTTATGCGGGAACCGGCTGTGGAAACGTCGTCTGCGTCAATGCCCGAACAGGCAAACCTGTTTGGCGATTTCAGCTTTCCCAAGGTGGTGTCAACTCACAGGTCCTTCTTCACGGAACCGACAAACTCATCGCCCTACATGGCAAAGAAAATATTGATGCTACCTCCAAAGGCCGCCTTGTATGTCTGAAAATTCCAACCGAGTATCCTAAGGAGCAGCTAATTCTTGATCCAAAAGTAGAGATCTGGCGCAACGACGATCACATTGGGTTCACAAGTTCTCCCATTCTCGTAAAGGATCGCGTTTACACCACTAACTTCACTGGAGAGCTGATCGCCGTTGATGCTGAATCCGGAAAAACCCTCTGGCAGGACAAGCAGGCACCCGATCAAATCCACGCCTCCCCGATTTACGGAGATGGAAAAATTTATGCTCCTTGGTTCGAAGGTTCATTCGTGATCACCAAGCCCTCTGACAAAAAGGCTGAAATCCTCTCCCGCACCGACATCAAGTCATCTGATGGCTCCGGTGTAAAATGTCTCGCGGCTCCCACCATTCTTAATGGCAAAGTTTACCTTTCCACCCGGGACGGACTTTACTGCTTTGGTCAAAACAAAAAAACCACCACCAAGACTTCTCCTGAAACCATCAAATCGGACGTCGGCCCTATCTCACAACTCCAAATTGTTCCTGCCGAGTTCGCGATTGCCCCAGGTCAAATTCAGGAATTTCAGGTCTGGGGACTCGATAAGACCGGAAGCCGCGTCTCTATGATCACCGACGGATTGACCTGGCAGAAGTTTATCCCGCCAACTGCCAAAGTGAAAGCCGAGGTGGACGCCACTCTCGACACCAAGACCGGGACCGTTTCGGCTGCTAATAACGCTATGATCTCTGCGGGAGCCCTCAAGGTTACTTACAAAGGAATGTCCGCCACAACCCGAGGCCGTGTTCATGCTGGATCAGGATACAGCGAGAACTTCGAAGCCGTTCCTCTTAAGATGAAATCGCCCGCTGGAGAAAAAGTCAACTTTCCACCCCTTGCGTGGCTGGGTGCTCGAATCAAGTGGTATATCCTTGAAAAAGATGACTCTAAGGTAATCGCCAATCGTCTCGACAATGTCCTATTCCAACGGACGATGAACTTTTTTGGCGACCCTGAAATGAGCAACTATGTTCTTTCCGCTGACGTGATGACTGACGGCAACCGCCGCATTAAATCGACTGTTGGCCTTGTGAACCAAAGGTACCTCATCACCCTCGCGGGCAACCAAAACATCCTCGAAGTCTCCTCGAATCACGAGCGTGTTAAATCATCAGTCAAATTCCCAATCAAAGCGAACACCTGGTACTCTCTGAAGACGCACGTTAAGTCAAACGCAGACGGCTCCGGCGAGGTCCGCGCCAAGGCTTGGTTAAGGGGCGAGGACGAGCCGACGGAGTGGACAATCGAGGTTCCAGTCAAACAGGTCCACCCGAAGGGATCAGCCGGCGTTTTCGCTTTCTCACCACAGGCCCAAAAGCGGGTCTTCCTTGACAACATCACACTCAACGCCGCCAAGTGAACGATCGGCACCTTACTTTAAACTAAATCGGAAACATGAAAACCACCACCGCCCTCCTCCTTTCAGGACTCTCCATAACTGCCACCGCCAAAGATTGGCCGATGTGGGGTAACGACCCGACCCGTAACATGGTCGGCGAGTCCAAAGAACTCCCCACTGAGATCAATCCCGGCGAACTAGATGACGACACCGAAGCCGCCCTTCTCGACAGCGCCAAGAATATTAAGTGGGCAGCCAAGCTAGGCTCTCAAGCTTACGGAAACACCGTAATCGCCGGAGGAAAGGTCTACGTTGGAACCAACAACGAGTCTCCCCGTAACGAAACTCAAAAAGGAGACCGAGGAGTTCTCATGGCCTTCGACGAAAAAGATGGCTCCTTCGAATGGCAGCTTATCATCCCTAAGCTTGGCGCTGGGAAGGTGAGCGACTGGGAATACGTGGGGCTCTGCTCCTCACCGGCCATCCAAGGGAACCGCATGTGGCTTGTCACCAACCGTGGCGAAGTCGTCTGCCTCGACACCGAAGGTATGGCCAACGGTAATGATGGCCCTTTCAAGGACGAGGCTAAATACATGGCGGTCAAGGACGAGGTCGTGAAAGTTACTAAAGAGCACGCTGACATTATCTGGATTTATGACATGCGTGAGGAACTCGGCATCTTCCCTCACAACGTTTCCTCCTGTTCCCCTGTCGTGGTGGGTGACGTGCTTTACACTGCTACCTCAAATGGAGTCGACTGGTCCCACACGAATATTCCAGCACCAAATTCTCCCGCTCTTGTTGGGCTCGATAAGAACACCGGCAAGCTCCTTGGAGAGGAAGCTTCCGGCGTCTCTACACGTGTTCTCCACGCGAGTTGGTCTTCTCCCGCCTACGGTAAAATCGGGGGCAAGGATGCTATCGTTTGGGGTGGCGGCGATGGATACACTTATGCCTTCGATCCAAAGCCTGTTAAGGATGACGAAGGCTTCGATATTTTCAAAGAACTTTGGCGGCACGATTGCAACCCGGTCGAATACCGTAAAAAGGATGACAAACCCATCAAATATGCAACCTACGCTGGGCCCAGCGAAGTGATTGGAACGACCGTGATTTCAGATGGACTCGTTTATGCCATCATCGGTCAAGATCCTGAACATGGTGACGGAGTAGGACAAATCACCTGCATCGGTCCGGACGGAAAAGCCAAGTGGACCTCCAAAGACACCGGACGCTCGATTTCGACTGTCAGCGTAGCCGGCGGATTGGTTTACGCTGCGGAATACGATGGCGACATTCACTGTTTCGACGCCAAGACCGGCAAGCAATATTGGACACACGAAACCCAGTCACGAATCTGGGGATCCACTTTAGTTGCCGACAACAAGGTCTGGCTCGGCACCGAAGACGGGGAACTCCATATCCTCAAAGCCGGCAAAGAACTCAAGTCACTCGCTACAGTTGAGTTTCCCGCTCCTATTTATAGCAGCGCAGTGGTTGCCAATGGCGTCGTCTACGTCGCGACCCAAACCCACCTCTACGCGATCGGAAAGTAGCCCTTCCTAACTCACAATTTCTCAAACGGGCTCCGCTAATTCGGAGCCCGTTTTTTATTATCCGCCATTCCACCTTTGACTCGCTCGACGAACAGAAGTTTACTTGTAACATGAGGTTCCTCTCCGCCTTTTTGGCAGTAGCACTGTCGTCGAACACAGCTGCCGAGATTAGAATCAACGAACTAGCGGCCTCTAATGTCAGGTCATTTCCGAACGCAGAAGACTTTGAGGATTACCCAGACTGGATCGAGCTTTTCAATAGCTCCTCAAAGCCGGAATCGCTCAACGGCTACTACCTTAGCGACAATCCAGAAGATCTCAAAAAATGGCCCTTCCCACGCAATTCCACAATCAACCCGTTTGAGCACCTTGTCATTGTCGCTGATGGCTACGACAAGCCAAAGGGCATGGAGTATAGCCGGAACTATGTTGGCGGAAAAAAATTCACAACCCAATTCCATCACACAAACTTCAAACTCTCATCAAGCGGCGAAAAACTTTTTCTCAGCCATGACCAACGTAAGAGAACCGAAGTCTTCCCAAGAAATTCAAATTGGACCTACTTTGACAAAGCCTTTACCTGGACCTTAATCGACTGGCAGACCCCGAAGTATGACGACTCTTCATGGAAGACGGGAAGCGGAATCTTTGGCCATGGAGACCCCAAAACTCCAAACATCGAAACCCCGATCAGCTTTGGCCCGGATTTAGAGGAAAAGCCAATTACAACTTACTTCAGACAAGAGTTCACTTTGCCGTCCGTCCCGGACGGAGGACAAGTTACGCCCGTTAGTTTCTCCAGTGACTTTAATGATGCCGTTGTCATTCACCTAAATGGAAAAGAAATTTTGCGGGACAACCTGCCCGATGGACCGATCACAAAAAACACTCTGGCAGTCAAGGCAGTTACCCCGTTCACCAACACTCGGCGCCTTGAATTTTTCATATCTGCAGACCAACTCATTTCTGGGGAAAACGTTTGGGCAATCGAAGCGCACCAAGCAGACGCTACGAGCGATGATCTCTTCTTCGATTTTCATTATCTCATCGAGGTAACGGATCCAAACAATCAGAATACAACCTCAGTTGGCTCCAACTTTGGGAAAACCCAATGGTCCTATCTTGATGGAGGGGTCGCCCCTCCGCCCAACTGGACCGCTCTTGGATTTGATGACTCACCCTGGAAAACAGGACAAGCCCCCCTTGGATATTTTGACGAAAATGAAAACATCCACCCCTTTCAAACTGAAACCTCATTTGGGGAGGATCCTAATCAAAAAATCCAAGGCACCTATTTCCGGAAAAACTTCACGGTGGGGGAAATTGGGGACGTTCGAGCACTTGCTCTAACTTACCTAGCTGACGATGGCGTTGTCTTCTATTTGAATGGAGCTGAAATCCATAAAGACAACTTTAACCCTACTCTCGACACCGAATTAAATAGTTACCAGGAAATCACCCTAGCTCCGGACCATCTCCAGAAAGGAGTTAATACGATAGCCGCCTTTGCAACACTAGCGAAGCCCACCTCACCAGCCCTCCGATTTGATGCGTCACTCGAGATCGAATTAGGATCCACTCTCACTTTGGTAGACCATATTTCATTCGACCAACAGGTTGACGATATTTCTTACGGCAGATCCATCATCAATCCTGAGGCATGGATGTGGTATGGCGCAGCCCACTCCCGGAAAGGCCAATAGGAGCCCCATTGTTTCAAAACTTCGGGAGACCAGCGCCAGCCCAACAATCAACCCTGCAGGAGGGCTTTACGAACGACCGCTCACGTTAAGCATCGCCTCGATTGGTGAAGAAATCCGCTTTACCACAGATGGCTCAAACCCCACTCCGACCTCAGCTCTTTACACTGAACCCATCGAACTAAATGGCACGACAGTGGTGAGGGCTCGAACTTTCGGGCTTGGAAAAGTGCCCAGCCAAATCATCACTCACACCTATTTTGTCGGAGAATCTTTCGAAGACGGTCTACCCATCATCTCCGTCACTGCCCCTGATGATACTTTGTTCGATCCTAAATTTGGGATCTACGGAAACCGAAATACAAGTGGCGGTAACATCCATAAAGGAGTCGATGCTCCTGGTAATTTAGAATTTTTCCCAGCCGATGGAAGTAACGGATTCTCCATCAATGGCGGCTTCCGTCTTGGGGGCGAAAACAACTTCTTAGCTCACGCGCAGAAGGCCCTAAACTTTACAATCCGCGGCCGTTACGGAGACGACGCACTGAACTACGACCTTTTCCCTGAATCAGGAATTGGAACCTTCACCTCTCTCACACTCAGGGAAGGGGGAGATGATTGGGGAAAAGCCCATCTTACCGATGCTATCTGGAACGCAATTGTAAACGGCCGTATGGAAGTTGAGACAAACCGCTACCGACCCGCTGCCATGTTTATCAATGGAAACTACTGGGGCCTCTACAACATTCGAGACCGCTGGGATGAAAACTGGTTTTTTCAGGAATACGGGATAAACAATGGTGAATACGATCACATTCGCTTTGACCGCAACGCACTGTTTCTTGAAAATGGTAAAAGCGACGATTGGCGAGAGCTTTTTGGGTTCCTTACCAAACTCCACTCATCAAACCAAGAAGCATGGGAAGTAGTCGAATCTGAAATTGATATCGATAGCTTAGTCGACTTCACAATCTGCGAAACATTTGGTGGCAACACGAGCTGGCAAGGAAACCGCGAAGCATGGCAGGACAATCGAAGCAGGGGAAAATGGCGTTGGCTCCTACCCGATATGGATCGCACTTTGGGCAATACTTCGAGCAGGTCTAACGTGACCAGCTTTATCACAGGAGAAACCACTATCAGCCAGATGCATAAGTTTCCCAATTTTAGAAACCGGCTTGCCCAAAGATCGGCGGCCCATTTCACTTCAACCCTTTCGGCTGATAGACTCAAGAAACTGATCGACAAATTAGGCGCTACCGCCGCACCGGAAATTCCACGCCAACTTAGTCGTTGGTCAAATCCTACAGAATCAAATTATACAGCCTCTCTTGAGCGAATGAAAAACTTCGTTGACCTCCAAGCAAGGCGATTTCTTGATGAAATTGGAAGTAATACAGTGGAAAGACCACTCGCCAACCTCACTCTTGCCACCACTGGAGAAGGCAGCTTTAGATTCGCAGGCGTAGAACTCGAGACTCAAACTTTCAAAGCCTTCGAAGACACGTCCACTGAAATAGAAGCTATTCCGGCGCCTGGATTCAGATTTGAGCGCTGGGCCGGCCTCGATGGAGGCGCGAAAACCGTTTTTAAATTTATCGGAGACACAACTCTAACCGCCCACTTTTCTCCGGACTCATCAACTAAACTTAGCGGCACCTTATCAAGTGATCTTACCCTGAATCCTGAGAATTCCCCCTACATCATCACCGAGGACTTAATAGTCCCAACCGGAACCACTCTCTCAATCAAACCTGGTGTCACGCTTCAATTTCAGTCTGGCATCAACCTCCGTGTCTCTGGAACTTTGAGGGTTGAAGGAACAAACGAGGAAAAAGTAGAATTTAAAGGAGACCGAGGCGCAATCTGGGGTGGCCTTTCATTCGAGAAAACGACTACACCCTCCATCCTTAATCACCTTTCCTTAAGAAACGCCTCCAGAGGAAAAAACCCTCTTATATATCCTTCCGCGATTTCCGGACTCGATGCCGATATCGAGATGAATTTTATCGATATTGGCGAATCACGAGCGCCGCTTTTCTTCCAGGGTGGTAATATAATTCTACGTGATTCTCTAATCGCCATTCCACTTACTGGAGATGGCCTTAATGTCAAACAAGGTCGCGCCGAAACTCTCCGCTGCACCTTTATCGGCAATCAATCCCCCGATACGGACGCCATCGATTACGATGGGGTTATCGATGGGGTTATCCGAGATTGTCGGATTTACGACTTCCAAGGTTTCAATAGCGATGGCATCGACATCGGCGAGGCATGCCTAAATTGCCTCATTGAGGGTAATTCGATTTTTTACAGCTCAGACAAAGGCGTTTCCGTAGGGCAGGGCTCTACCATAACTTTGAAGAATAATCTTATAGTGGGTTGCCCTCTCGGAATCGCAGTGAAAGATGCCGGTTCCTCAGTTTTGATTGATCAGAACTCCATTGTTAATTGTGGAACAGGGGTCGCAGCATACGAGAAAACTTTTGCCTCTGGAGGAGGTCGAGCAATTATAACGAACTCCATCTTTTCGAATTGCGAACAGGATATTACAAATGATTCCTTTTCTTCAATTACGGTGGCTTACAGCTTAAGTGATACAACTCTCCTCTTGGGAACTAAAAACCTTCTGGAAGATCCGATTTTCGCTAATACTGGCGTCTTGAATTTCGAGCTTACAGCGGAGTCCCCTGCTCGTAATGCCGGAGATCCGCAACATCAGAGTGACCCCGATGGTACCCGAGCTGATATAGGTGCTCGCTATCGCTACTCTCCAGATGACTACCCCTTCAACCAGACACCAACTATTGTCATCAACGAAGTCCTAGCAAATTCAGGCGATGCATCCGACTGGATCGAGCTCCACAACCGGACCAATAACCCTTTTGAAATTGGAGGTTGGTATCTGAGCGATTCTAAATCGAATCTCATGAAATTTCGTATCCCCCCAGGCACCACTATTCCGCCCGACGGCTTCCTCACCTTCACCGAAGATCTTAACTTTGGTGAAGATAGTAATGATCCAGGGCGATTTAAGAGCTTTGCTCTGAGTGACACCGGTGAGACCGTTTACCTTACTTCTGCCAATAGTAACCAGCTCTCCCATTATCACTTCAAAGAGGAATTTGGCCCTTCTCTGGAAGGTCAGACGATTGGCTTCCACTACAAACCCAGCAGCGATTCATACAACTTTGTGCCACTGGAAATCCCAACTCCGGGAGCGATCAATTCACTTCCCAAGTTGGGCCCAATTGTCATTTCAGAAATTATGTATCATGGCACGGTCGAGTATCTCGAACTCCTCAATGTAAGCTCCAAACCTATTCCGCTCCGCGACTGGAAAATCGAACAAGGGATCGAGATCAAAATCAGCTCTGACCTAGTGATAAACCCGAGCCAACGCATTATCCTTTCCGGAAATGCCGGCCTCTTCCGATCTCTCTACCGACCAGAAAAAGAACTTGTGATTCTAGAATGGGCCGACGGAAAACTCAATAATGGTGGAGAGACTGTGGAATTGGAGAGACCCGGCCCGCTAAATAAATGGGGAACCCCAACTTTCGTTCGCGTAGATCGAGTGAATTACGACAACAATCAACCGTGGGACATTGACGCCGACGGCACCGGTCTCGCACTTAGTAAGATCGACGAGAAAGCCTACGGGAACGATTTTATCAATTGGCTCGCAAGCCCACCATCGCCTGGACTCTTTGATACACTTGAATCCTTTGAAGAGTGGCAGATCTTTTGGAATCTAGAATCTGCCGATGATAATCCTGACCGAGATAGTCTTATCAATATTTTTGAATACGCTTTTGACCGAAATCCACTTGTTCGTGACTCCTCAGAACTCATCAAAATCCTTCGGGCCGGCGAAAACATTAGAGTGACCTATCCACTCGAGGCGCGCCGACCCGATCTAGAAATCCAACTCGAATACTCACCAAACTTAAAGGAATGGAGCTCAGTCCAAACCGAGATTATCGAAAGTCAAAATCAGGCCGATATTACTGACCTTGCTTCGGGATACTACCGCATCCGAATTCTAAAACTTCCCCAGTAGGCCCTTCACTTCTTCAAACCCTCCAAGGCTTCTGCAAAAGCCTTACCAATCTGGGCCATTATTTTAGCGGAACCTTTGTAATGATAGTCAGCATTGGTAATCCCTTTTAGCAATTCGCGATCACGTGCCGTGAAGAGCTTATCCTCTATGCCTTTAAGTTGCTCTGAGATCTCCTTTTTCGAAAGCCCACTCTCTTTAAGCTCCTTTTCTTTTGAACGAAGCTCTCCTCTTTTTTGATCAACCGCATCAAGTTCGGGATCCCAATACTTCTCGGTCAACACTGCAGTCACGTTCCCTCTAAACTCCGGAAGTGAAGCAGGAGCAGCCCAAGGGGAATCCTGGTGGATGTTTTTATAGCGCTGCTGCCTCGACCCATAAAGACCAGTCGGCCCCCCGGCTCCCATCACACCGATCACAAAAGGTAAATTAGGCGAGTTTAACTCACTCCGAACGTCGCGAATAAAATGAGCCATCACCTCACTATATTGATCATATCCGCCTTTTTCCCCACGATCAGGATAGGTGCCACTATCAACCATATCGTTCCAACCCTGAAACCAAACAAATCCACCCAACTCATATCCATCCTTGGCATTGTAACCGGGATGAATCTTACCTGGATCCGCTAGAACCGATCTCACGTGCTCCATCATCATCCGGAAGTAACGTCCGACTTCAGCGTTTCGCTCAGCCTTCATTTTAGCAATATCTTTTCCCTGTTTTTTAAAGGTCTCCAACTGCTTTTTATTGAACTCGTAAGACCCAGCACTCGGCGGGCGAAAATCTGTATTGATCGACTTTCCACCCCAGGCTGTTTTGATAATCAGGATGGGCTCATTCGCTAATTTTCTAGTGTAAATTCCAAAGGTGAATTCAGGACCGATTTTGCCACCGTCCTCGGTCGAAACCCTCCGAGCTCCAAATCCCGAAGTCAGCTTGCCAATTCCCGGTTGATCCTCTTCCTTGCCCGTTCGATAAGTGATCCAGACATCTTCAAGTTCAACCGGTTCTCCACTCGCCCCCCGCATTTCCTTCAAAATTGGAGCTGTCTTGGGGTCCATCCCGATGTGATCAAACGAGGAGAGCTTCGCGTGCCCCTCCATGTTAGACTGCCCGGCAAGAATATAAACTTTCAAAGGATTTGCCGCACTGAAGGATGCAAAAACCATCGCAAAGCAAGAAACTGGAATTAAGGATTTCATACCTCAAAAATATACAAGCCCCATATGAAGCCAACCATTATTACAACCTTGATTCAGCGCAACGTGATGCGAGCATTAACCCCGACCGATTTATGAAAACCGTTACACCTCTCTTATTGGTAATCTCCCTCGCGTTTATTTCGTGCAACCAGAACATGAAAGAAGCCAAACCCGCCATACCGCTTCCACCAGGTGTCCAAAAAACCTTCACCGGCTTAAAGCATAAACTCCTTCGTCCCGGCAAGATTGGCCCCACCCCAAACTCGTTAAGCACGGTCACAGTTCACTACGAGGGCAAATCCAAGGACGGCAAGATTTTCGACAGCTCCTACAAGCGCGGTAAGCCCGCAGAGTTTCCACTCGATCAGGTCATTCAAGGATGGACCGAAGGTCTGCAACTCATGACCAAAGGGGAAAAAAGGCGATTCTGGATTCCTGCAAACCTCGCGTATGGAGAAAACCCCAGAACCGGCCAACCTGGCGGCGAATTGACTTTTGAAATCGAACTCCTCGATTTTCATCAATAATTAAGCAAGATAGCGTTTCCAAAACTCGTTTTTTCAGAACGTAACATCATCAAATCACTTCAGGAAAAGGGGGGCAATCTAGAAGGCAGCCAAAGAACACCCTCCAAACCTCTTCAACTGAGATCAAATGAAAAGTAAAGTTACCCTCAGTCTTGGCCTCTTATCCTCAGCTCTCTTCGCCGAGATTAAGACCACCGCAGAGCAACAAATCTTCGGGAGTGGCTTTACCTTTAAGGACATTCAAGCACCGGCGACGAATGACTTTGGCACAAAGGCCACATGGAAGATTATTTCCGGTAAGATTGATCAGAATAGCGGAGGCATCGCTGCGCTACACGATGGAAAAGTGCCATCCAACGACGATACACCACGCGAAAACTTTTTCTTTGCTGCAGGTTCCAATGGCGGCCTTGTTCACGTTGATCTCAAGAAATCCGTCGATCTCAAACGCATCACAACTTACTCCCGCCACTTCCAAAACCGGGGACCTCAGGTGTTTGACCTTTATGCTTCACGATCCGGAGAACCACCCAAGGGCGCCGCAGATCTGAAAAATGAAGATTGGGTCAAGCTCGCCTCTATTGATACGCGCAGGCCGAATCGCTCAATGGGTGGACGTCATGCCGCCTGCCTCACAGGAACCATCGGTCGTTTCCACCACCTCGTCTTCGATCTCAAGCCCACCGAAAAGAAAACCCCTTTCGGTCTCACCTTTTTCAGTGAGATCGACATCGTTGAAGCTGATGGTCCGGAACTTATTTTCCTACCTAGCGCAAACCCCGCCAAAGTAATCCGCTTTGCAACAAAGGATAAAAAATTTTCATTTATCGTCGATACCTCCGATTCTCCCCAATACGAAAAGTGGATTAAGGATGACCTTTCTCCCGTCATCTTGGAATGGTATCCCAAAATCGTCGATCTCCTACCCAGCAAAGGCTATGAAGCGCCTCAAAAAGTGACATTGCAGTTCAAAAACAACGTCCCCAATGGAATACCCGCTTACGCCACCGGTTCATTTATCACTATGAATGCTCGTTGGTTCAAAAATCAACTAAGGAAAGAAGCTAAAGGCTGTGTCGTCCATGAACTCGTCCACGTTGTGCAGAACTACTGGCTAGCACCTCGACTGAACCCCAACCCTAGACAAACCCCCAGTTGGGTGACCGAAGGATTAGCTGATTACATCCGGTGGTTCCTCTACGAACCGGAATCGAGGGGAGCTCACTATCCTCCCGCTCAAATTCGCCGAATGAAACACGATGCCAGTTATCGGATCTCGGCCAACTTCATCGATTGGATCTCGAGAAACTACCAGAAAGATATCGTAACCCTGATAAACGACGACGCTCGCCACGGACGATACGAAGAAAATCTTTGGAAAGCTCACACAGGAAGCTCAATTGAAGAACTTGCTCGTGCCTGGAGAGCGCAGAAATAACAATCTAAGGGGCATCCTTTCCGAAACGCCAAAGAAACCATCGCGATGCAGAACGACCAATTCTTCCGGAAAAATCGCGTTGAGAATCATCTCGCCACCATCTTCGACGACCTCCCAGGTTTCATCTACTTCGTCAAAGACCGCGAGCTCCGCTACGTTGCATTCAACGAAAAGCTCTGTGAAATTTTCGAGTCCACTCACATTCTCGGCAAACGCGATGATGATTTCATTCCTGAGCACATCCTCAAACACATTCGCCAAGATGACCTCAGAATTCTGGAATCTGGTCAATCCATCATCAATCGTGTCGAACTTGTACCGCGCGGTAGTGGCTTTGTCGATTGGTCCACAACGACAAAAAAACCTCTCCGCAACGCCGATCACGAACCATCTGCGGCATCATCGGCATCACCCGCCCCTTCGACCAAGGCACCACCTCCCTCGCCAAAAACGAGGAACTCGGACCCGCTCTGGCACTCCTCCACCAGCGCTACCGTGACAACATCCCCATCACCGAACTCGCCAAAAATGCCAACCTCTCCCTCAGCAGCTTTCTGCGAAAATTCAAAGCCTGCTTCAACATGACCCCCAAGGAATACCTCCGCCACCTCCGCGTCCAGGAAGCTTGCCACCTCATTGTCCGCACCACTCATACCTTCGCCGAAATCAGCCACCACTGCGGCTTCTCAGACCAGGCTCACTTCTCCCGCGAGTTCTCTCGTATTTTGAAAGAACCCCCTAGTTCTTATCGATCCCGCTATCGCATCTGACGATTTCATTCAAAAAAGACCGCATTTTCTTCAAGACGACCGCCCAAGTATTGTGTATTTCTTGTTCCGATGAAAACGGTTGCCATTCTTGCCACCCTCGATACCAAAGCCGATGAAGCCGGCTTCATGCGGTCCGAAATTGAATCCCTCGGAGGCCAAGCACTTCTGATTGATCTTTCTCTGGTTGGCGATTCCGAACTCTCTGCCGACGTCACCAAACAAGATGTAATTTCCGCTGGCGGAGGAAATCTCGCAGAGCTCCTTGTCAAACCTAACCGGGAACAATCGAATCCGTTTATCGTCGCTGGCGCCACCAAAATTGTAAAGGAACTTCAAGAATCCGGGGAAATCCACGCCGTGGTCTCCCTCGGTGGCACGCAAGGAACATCTACTTGTGCTCCTATTCTCCAAGCCCTTCCTTATGGCTTTCCAAAGGTTATGCTTTCCACTGCTGCTTCCGGAGACACCTCTCCTTTTGTTGGTATTAAGGACATTACCATGATGTTCGCTGTATCCGACATCCTCGGGCTCAATGTCTTTTCCCGCAAGACCCGCGCTAACGCCGCCGCCGCCGCTTGGGGCATGGCTCAATCCGAGCAATGCATTACTAAGAGCGAAGCCAAAGGCGTCATTGGCATGTCTAACCTCGGGGTTCTCACCCAAGGTGCAATGCGCGCCATTAAACTCTTCGAAGAAGCCGGCTATGAAGTTATCACCTTCCATGCCATCGGAGCAGGTGGTGATGCTATGGAGCAGATGATGAAAGAAGGAATCATCAACGCGGTCTTCGATTACGGCCTTGGCGAAATTGCCGACGGAATCTGGGGTGTTCTTCGTGCTGGAGGCCCCGAACGGCTCACCGTCGCTGGTAAACTTGGGCTCCCTCAGGTTGTCGTTCCTGGAGGGTCCGAACACCTAGGCATCCTTGTCAACGAGCCTAATCAAGTTCCAGCCGGATACGAAAACCATCAAATCACCTGGCACTCACCCTATGTTTTCGTGCCGCGTCTCAATGCCGAGGAACAAGGCCGGGTCGCAAAGGTCATCGGAGAAAAGCTTTCCCACTCCAGCAAGGACACTTTATTTCTAATGCCCCTCAAGGGCGTTTCCAGCTATTCCGCTGAAGGTGGGGAGCTTTACAATACCGAGCTTGATGATGCCTACTGGGAATCATTGCAAAAGGAACTTCCCAACACCATCGAAGTCGAATCAATGGACGTCACCGCTCAGGACCAGGCACTCGTAGAACGCGCGGTTAACTACCTCATCGAAAAGCTCGAAAACTAATGAATTAGACCACTAGACTCAGGGAATATGACACTCGTAACAACTAAGATCTTGGTGCCCCTATTCACCTCGTAATCACCAAAAAATAGCATTTTCTTAAAACCAAAAAACCAACCTATCATCAACTAATACCATGGCTGACCTAGACGACATCAGAGACGGAGACAACTTCGGTCTCAACACACCCGCCGACACCTCTTCATTCTACCTCAAGGGAATGAACAGCGCGTCATGGGGCATCAAAAACCGCATGTCCCGTATCTTCAACCGCAAGTCCGGGCGCACCGTAATGCTTGCTTTTGACCACGGATTCCTCATGGGACCGACATCCGGTCTTGAGCGGATTGACCTCAACATTGCTCCCCTTGCCGAAGAAGCCGACTGCCTCATGGGGTGCCGTGGCATGCTCCGCACCAGTATCCCCGCCGAGAACACAAAGCCAATCTGTCTTCGCACCGATTCGGGCACTACGATCCTAACCGAGATGAACCACAATGTTCTCATCTCAGAGCAGGATGCAATCTCGATGAATGCTTCCGCTATGGCCGCCATGCTCGCCATCGGCGACGCCGACACCGAAGCTTCAACAGTTGCCAACTTCTCTAAGCTTGTCGACATCGGCAACAAATACGGTATCCCCGTCATGGGCGTGACCGCAGTCGGCAAAGACATGACTCGTGACTCTAGATACTTCGGTCTCGCTTCCCGAGTCTGTGCCGAGAACGGCGCATCCATCGTGAAGACCTACTACACCGAAGGCTTCGAAAACGTCGTGGCAGCCTGCCCCGTCCCAGTCGTCATCGCTGGAGGCAAGAAACTCCCTGAGCTCGAAGCTCTCGAACTTTGCTATAACGCCATCCAGTGTGGAGCCTCGGGAGTCGACATGGGCCGCAATGTTTTCCAGTCCGACAAACCTCTCGCCATGATGAGAGCGGTCAAGGAAGTCGTCCACAACGGAGCCAAGCCTGCCGAAGCGATCGAAATCTACAATGCCGGCTAGCCGCCGTGACAGTCGGCGTGCCTTTCAGGTATTCCAGCTGTCAGGCCAACTTTCAAACCCTGGGTCTTTCAACAAAGGCCCGGGGTTTTCAGCCCCAATGGGTTAACCCAACTTAGCCCATAACGTATTCCTCAATTCCCCAACCCCAAACTCCTTCTAAACATGACACGCGCCGAAAAAATCGACCTCATCCGTTCTCGCCCACAACTCTCCGTCGCCACTCTTAGCGCTGATATGGGCAACCAAAACGCCGCCCTCCAAACCCTCAAGGAGAACGATGTCAACCTCCTCCACTTCGACGTCATGGACGGTAACATCTGGCCCAACATCACTGTCGGATCACCCTTCGTCGCCGGACTTAAAACAGACCTCCTCAAGGACGTTCATCTCCTCATCAACAAACCAAAGCAACACATCGATTCCTTTGCAAAAGCCGGAGCAGATCTCATCTCCTTCTCCGTAGAATACACTGCTCATATCGATGACACCCTCTCTCGTATTTCCACACACGAAGACATCCTCCGTGGCGTCTCCCTGAATCCCGGCACCTCTCCCAGCTTCATAAAAAATCACCTCGATCAGATTGACTACGTCCTCCTCCTCGGCGTCGGCCCTTACTCCGGAAAAGAACTCTTCCTCGACGACATCCCTGCCAAAATCAAGACCCTCCTCGCCTGGAAACCCGAGCTCCTCATCTGCATCGATGGAGGCGTTAACAAAGACCACTATCCCGGAAATTGCAGCAATGAAGCCCCACTTTGTCGTCTCCGGATCCGCCATCTTCAACAACGAAAACCCCGTCGAAAACCTCGCCTTCTTCAATAACGCAATAAGCGCCTAAACCTCTCTTAACTCATACCATTTTAATACCATGTCTGAACAAATTCACGCCGGAAAAGTCGCCATCGTCACCGGAGCCTGCGGAGGAATCGGACGCGCCACTGCTGAACGTCTTCGCAACGACGGCGCCACCGTCGTCGGTCTCGACATCAATCCCGACGTTGTCGCCAATCTTACTGGCGAACGGCTTTCCGGAGCCGTCTGCGACATCACCGATGATGCCACCCTTAAGGCTGCCGTTGACAAAACCATCGCCACCCACGGTGGACTCGACATCATTGTCGCTAACGCCGGCATCTTTAAATCCGGCGAATACATCGATGCCGAGGAAGATAGCTGGGATCTCCATCTCCGAATTAACCTCACTGCGACTCAACGTTTCCTAAAGTTCTCCATCCCCGCCCTCAAAGAAAGCGACAACCAGCCAAGCATCATCATCATCGGTTCACGAAACTTCGCCGCTCCTGGACCTGGCGCTTCCGCCTACTCCGTAACAAAAGCCGGCGTAACTCAACTCGCCCGCGTCGCCGCACTCGAGCTCGCTCCTTTCGGCGTGCGCGTCAATATTCTCCATCCCGATGCCGTCTTCGACACTGAGATCTGGACCGACGAAGCGCTCGAAAAATCCGCGAAGCGCTATGGCATGACCGTGCAGGAATATAAAACAAAAAATCTCCTCAGCACTGAGATCACCTCTTCCGGAGTCGCCGCCCTAGTTAGCACCGTCGCCGGCCCCGTCTTCTCAGCCACCACTGGAGCCCAAATCCCCATCGACGGTGGAAACGATCGTGTGATTTAGGGAAGTTTCCATGGTTGGTGTGACGCGGTCTAGGTGCTAGCGTTCACGCCAAGCTCCTATGAAACTTTCGGTCTTCTTTCTGCTCAGCACCCCCCTACTTTTCCTCAATCTCTTTGCAGAAACCCCCAATCTCAAGGCACTAGAGTTCACGAAGTGGACGCCCGACTTTCTCGTTCCTGATCCAGTTGCTCTCTCTTTCGACAACCAAGGGCGTGCCTACGTCACACAGACGCAACGACGCAAAGCCAACGATCTCGACATTCGACAAAATCGTGACTGGATTCCAGATGATCTGAGTTTCAAAACTCCAGATGATAAGCGGGCTTTCTATCACAAAGCCTTTACTTCCAAAAACAGCGACGCCAACAAAAGACGGGTTAAGGATTTCAACACGGACGGAAAACACAACCTCGCTGACCTTAAATTTCTCTCCGAACGCATCCATCTCATCGAAGATACCGACGGCGATGGCCTTGCCGATAAGACCTCGATCTACGCCGAAGGCTTCACCGATGAAATTGGAGGGATCGCCGCCGGAGTCCTTCACCACGATGGTGATGTCTACACCACGATCGTTCCCGATGTCTGGAAGCTTCGTGACACCAATAACGATGGCAAAGCCGATCAGCGAAAATCCATTGCCTACGGCTTCGGAGTCCACCTCGCCTACGCCGGCCATGATATGCATGGCCTCACGGTGGGCCCCGATGGTCGTATCTACTGGACGATCGGCGATAAGGGCGTAGGGGCCTCCTCCAAGGAAGGGCTCCATTTCCAATACCCCAACCAAGGTGCCGTTCTTCGCTGTGACCCCGATGGCTCCAACTTTGAAGTCTATGCCCGTGGACTCCGTAATGTGCAGGAAATCGCCTTTGACCAATACGGCAACATGTTCGGAATCGATAACGACTCCGACCGACCCGGCGAAAAAGAACGTTTCGTCTACATTGTCCAACACATGGATGCTGGTTGGCGTTCTAACTGGCAGTATCGCAATGGATCTTTCAATCCTTGGATGGATGAAAACCTCAGTATTCCATGGCACAAAGGACAGCCTGCCTACATCACCCCACCTATCAGTCTCTATAACAACGGACCGGCTGGACTCGCTTTCAACCCCGGCACCGCCCTCGGAGAGGAATGGCAAAATTACTTTTTTCATACCAGCGCTCCCAATGGGCAACAGTGGGCCTTTCAGGTCGAGCAGGATGGTGCGTCCTTCAAGATGATCAACGATATGCAAATCGGGAATGGCGTTCCGATCGTCGGAATCAATTTTGGTCCCGATGGGGCTCTCTATGGAGTCGACTGGGGCGGCGGATACCCTCTCAACAAAAAGGGAGCCATTTGGAAGTGGGACGTAAAAGAAAAACATCCTCTGCGTGAGCTGACCACCAAACTTCTGCAGTCGGATTTTTCAAAAACAGCAACCATCGAACTCATCGCAACCTTGAATCACCCCGATCAGCGAATCCGACTCAAAGCTCAATTCGAATTGGTCAAACGAGGCGCACGAAAAGAACTTTGGACAGCTGCAAGGAGCGGACCACAACTCCTCCGCATTCACGCCATCTGGGGACTCTGTCAATTCGATCGCATCACCAAATCCCCCAAAAGAGACATTCTCGAACTCCTAGGCGATCCTGATCCCGAAATTCGCAGCCAGGTTGCGAGAAGCTTTGGAGAAATCCTAACCAGTAAACTTGCCCTTCATCAGGCTCCCAATCCACGCGCCGCTTCCTTTCATTTTCATGAACTCGTGAAATGCCTCAAAGATAACTCACCCCGGGTTAGGTTCCACGCCGCGATTGCACTTGGAAACCTTGGAGCGTTGGATAGCAGCAAAGCGATCATCGAAATGGCCCGGAACATTCCAGATGAAAGCAGTACCTACCAACGTCATGCCGCCATCGCTGGCCTCACCGGCTGCGCCTCCTCCGAAATGCTCGCGGGTCTAGCCGGCGAGCAGTCCGAACTGCTCCAAAAAATCGCAGTTGTCGCTCTCCGCCGACGCGCTGATCCCGAAGTGCGGCGTTTTCTTCACTCCACTTCCAAAGAGGTTGTCGCCGAAGCCGCTCGAGCCATTCATGATGACTGGAGCATTCCAAAGGCGACACCTGCCCTAGCCAGCTCGCTAGCCACAACTCAGTGGATCAAAGATGGGGGCTTCATCAAACGTGCCATCAATGCAAACTTCCACCTCGGCACCCCAGAAGCCGCCACCCGCGTTGCCGATTACACCATCCGAGCGGACGCGCCCGAAGAACTTCGCCTCAATGCCCTCAATGCCCTTAGCGGGTGGACAAAGCCAGATAAACTCGACCGCGTCGTCGGTCGTCACCGTCCCCTCTCGGATCGCGACCCAGTAATCGCCAAAAATGCCATTTATGACAATCTCACTAACCTACTCATCGATCCCAGCCAAAAAATCCAAAGTAAGGCCATGGCTCTCGCCCGCTTGCTCAAGATCGAGATTCCCGGCGAAGCTCTTATCGCCGTCGCAAAGAACGAAAGGTCCATTCCAACCCTCAGGATCGAAGCACTCCGCGCACTTGCCACTCAGAAGAACGAAAATCTTCCAGCTTGTATTGCGTCCGCCCTCGAATCAAACGAGCACTCAATTCGTATTGAGGCACTTATGATCCTCGCAAAACTCAATCCAAAATCAGCGCTCGATCGAGTTGAGGTCGTTCTCTCTTCAACTAAGGCAAATACTCTCGAACAACAAACCGCACTCGCCCTTCTCGGGGGCGATCTCGCCTCGGCAAAAGGTGACTCTATCCTAAACTTGCTCTTGAACTCGTTTGAGGAATGCCCGCCGGGCTCCAACTCGATCTCACGGAAGCTGCCGCGATCCGAAAGCTCACTGGCCCCGCTCCCGACTTCGCCCACACCCTCCAAGGCGGCAGCGCAACACGCGGAAAAGACCTCTTCATGAACCACCTCGCCGCCCAGTGCATCCGCTGCCACAAGGTCGAAAAGCGCAAGGGTAGCGACATTGGACCTAATCTCCAATCAGCTGGACTTCAGGGACGGAGTCACCACCTCGAGGCGATCGTTGAACCCCAAAAAACGATTGCGGAAGGCTACGGTTCTATTTCACTCACTCTCAAAAATGGTCAGTCGGTCGCAGGACTTTTCAAAAGTGAAGTGAAGCGAGTCATTGAAATTAAAGATGCCGAAGGTAAAATCACCAAAGTGGCATCGGAAGACGTCAAGGAACGAACTCCCGTCATCTCCACCATGCCTCCCATGGGCGCGATCCTCACAAAACGTGAAATCCGCGACATCATCGAATACCTCTCAACTCTCAAATCAAAAAAATGAGCCCACTCAAACAGCTCCTTCCTTCATTGAGCCTTTTCCTTTTCCCAGATTTAGGATTTTCCGCACAGAAACTCAACGTCCTCTTCATCGCGGTCGATGACCTTCGCCCTGAACTACGTTGCTACGGAAACAAAGAGATTCACTCGCCCAATATTGATGGCCTTGCGGCTCGTGGCACTCTCTTTGAACGCACCTATTGCCAAGTTGCAGTTTGTGGAGCTTCACGTGCAAGCTTGATGACCGGCTTGCGTCCACAAACCACTCGATGTTGGGACTTCAAAACCCCCATGCGGGAGATGAACCCCGATGCTCTTTCACTCCCCCAACACTTCAAAGCACAAGGCTATGAAACAATCTCACTGGGAAAGATTTACCACGCTACCAATGACGACTTCCCTCAAGGTTGGTCAAAAAAACCAATCCGTGGAACTGGCAAACAATACGCCTCGCCCGCCGGCATAGAGGCTAAAAAAAGAGCATCGGAAATCCAAAGAACAACCGGAGTGCGCACCAACGGTCCCGCCAGCGAAAATGGTGGCGATGTTAGCGATAACGCTTACACCGATGGACTAGTAGCAAGAGCTGCTGTTACTTACTTGGAAAACTATGCAACCAACGAAAAACCTTTCTTCCTCGCAGTTGGTTTCACCAAACCTCATCTCCCTTTCAACGCTCCCGCTAAATACTGGGATCTTTACGATCGTGCAAAGATCAAGGTTCCCGCGCGCGACAAAATGATCAATGGGCTTCCCTATGATGGATCCTCCTGGGGAGAACTCAAAAACTACTCTGACATCCCCAAAAAGACAAAAGCCCTTAATGATGCCAAGACCCGCGAACTCATTCACGGATATCAAGCAGCGGTCAGCTACATGGATGCGCAGGTTGGACGACTCATTAAAACTCTAGACAAGACCGGACTCTCACAAAACACCATCATCGTGCTCTGGGGAGATCACGGATTTTACCTTGGCGACTTTGGCGAATGGTGTAAGCACACCACCTATGAAGTCGCAGCGAAAGTCCCTTTCATCATTGCCGCCCCAGGCCTGAAGAAGGGTCAGCGCACCAAGGCCCTCACCGAATTAGTCGACCTCTTCCCTACTCTTTGTGAACTTGGCGGATTACCTGTACCAAAAAACCTTCACGGAGTGTCCCTCAAGCCAGTTTTGGCAAACCCCGAAATCTCGTGGAAAAAAGGAGCCTTCAGTCAGTATTTCAAAAACAAAAAAAACGTCGGGAAAGTTCTTGGAACCAGTATTCGCACCGACCGCTATCGTTATACCGAATGGCGTAAAAAAAATCAAACCGGAGCCCTCGAAGACGTCACCCTTGTTGACTTCCAAGGTAATCCCAACAAAAACATCGCAGCCAATCCCGCAAACCGGGATTTGATCAAAAGGTTGGCGAAATTCACCAAGAAATCAGGCGCTGGTCTAAAGCCCTAATCGTCTTCAGACATCATTTCAGGGGAATCAATCAGTCCCTGAATACGCGCCTGGCTTTCAGCCGAAAGCTGCTCCAACGGGTAAGACACCCGCTTCCCGTTCTTGAGGTCAAAATCTACTTTTTCTTTTACCAACCCGTGAAAGCGGGCCGTGATTTTCCTGCCTTCTTTATTGGTCCACGTTTCCCACTCTGGCTCCAGCTTCTCGACTTTTGGCGCTTCCCCAAATTGCTCGGTCATGACACGACCACCTTTAAATTTTAACAGTTTGTCAGGATGCCAATTCGCTGGGCCCGGCTTACCTTTTTCTCCATCAATTTTGGCACCCTCATGAATCCACTCTGCGACCGTTCTGATTTCTTTTTCAGTGAGTGATTCTCCTTTATTCTTTGGCGGCATCGCACCTTTTTCGTGGCGGGGCATCACGAGAGTCACAAAAAGGTAACTAGCATCCCAATCGCCGGGCACCACAACCTCGTTCTTGGCGAACCTCTTTGAGAAAAGTTTCTCATCATCGAGCCGTAAGCCACCCTTAACTTTCTTGGCCTTCGAACTATGACAATCATAGCACTTCTCCTTAAAAATCGGCATGACATCCCGTTTGTAATCGAGTGCATTCACCGCAAGAGGCAGCGCGAATAGTAAGAGAGCAATTTTCATTGGATTCACTGATTAGGGCTTAGCAGGTTCAACCCGATTTATTTGACTCCTCAAGGAGACTCTTTAAATGTGCCATAATTCTCGGGGCCTTGGAATACAGATTGATGGTTTCGCCCGGGTCTTGTTACAAGTTGTAGAGCTGGCCAAGAGCTTCATCGCGAAGGTTTGTTGCAAGAAGAGACAGAATGAATCTCATAGAAAAACGCTTATCAGCGTTAAGCCTACCATCCCAACAAGGGAACTACCCCCCTTTCGGGCTGCCATACTGGAATAAGCAAACAGGCGAAAAAAGCGTTTTAGACCTTTGGCCGGGCTAATCATCAATCGGTCTTCGCCCGCGCACTCTTAGAAAACTTTTCTATTAACCAGGCCGCGACCCCCACTCCCGTCGCAACGAACGTGACAAAGTAGAAATAATAGACCGTCGAAGCACCTTCAATAAATCCGTAAGAGTGAAGCCCGACTTCCAGCATATTGACACCCCACCATGAGAAGACGACCACGGAGCCACCCAGAATACTCATGATGTGAAGTCCCCAACCGGTCATCCACCCCGCCAGTCGGGAATGCAAGATGATCAGGCACCAAAGAACAATAAGTAATGCCCCATTCTCCTTGGGATCCCATCCCCAAAAACGACCCCAAGAGTCATTCGCCCAGATACCCCCTAAAATTGTTCCGACAAGCGAAAACAAGAGAGTGAAACAAGTGATCCCATAAACAGTTCGGGTCATAAATCGATGGAAGGATTTCTGATCTTTAATGACACCAGCCAGAGCAAGGTGGACGTAGGCCAAAGACAAGAAGCAAGCGACTAATCCCCCACAGTAACCGATCGTGATGGAAACAACGTGGGTCGCTAGCCAGTAATTGGAATCCAAAACCGCCCGCAATGGATCCATGTTATCCTTGGCGTCACCCACTTCAAAACTAGCAGCAAAGAATAAACCAATAACCCCGAGTGCGGCGCCCAACGAAAGAAGAACCTTTCGACGAGTAAGAAGCTCTGCGATTGCCAAGATCACGACCGCTCCGGCAGTGATAAACGGAATCGTATCATACAGGTTAGAGACCGGAGGGCGTCCCGTGATGAGATAACGGTGAACTAACCCACCCAAAACATAAGCGGTTGCAATTCCATAAATAACCGAAGCCATCCAAGCTACGATCTTACCACCCCGGCCCTCTCTAATGATCCATCCGACAGCGGAGACAAGGAAGGCAAAAATAAAATACACCAGTCCGTTGGAAAAATAGTCTCGTCGATAGTAGCTGACTTCAGACGCAACGGAATCACCTTCCGCACGATCGTCAGCACGATCGGCCAAGCTGGTCTGCCAATCTTTCAGAGCAGCCAAAAACTCATCACTGTTCGGGCGCCCCGAGGCCTTACTGATCGCTTCCAACTTGTCGAAATCTTTCAGAATCTCCGGCATTAGTGAGTTCCTTTTTTAGAAACTTCGTCACCTTGGCTTCAATCGTTTGCCATTCCTCTTCCTCCCCTTTCTGAGGTGGGATCCAAGCTGGTCCAAACCGAGCAAAGGTAAGCTGACGGTTGAGTTCGTATTCGAATTCCCGCGCCTGCGTCGATTCGAGTCGTTGTGTTGATTGAACCGTTTCGGGTAGAATTGGGAGCCAAAACCCAAACTGTTTGGGATCCATCGTTGCCCTGAGAGTTTGGTAAAGTTCCTGATCAACGTACGCTAACTGAGCAGGATCAAGAGGAGGAAGCCCCCCACGGATAATATCCATTGAGTCTCGAATCCCAGTAAAGTTCAAGGCAAGCTGGGCGAATCGCGTCACCTCTTCTTCCTCATCGCTGAGGGAACCCTCTCCCTCTGACGATTGCTTCTCCAGCAATTCGCGCCCGCGGTTAATGAGCTGGGTAAATCCGTTCTCCTCGGGGTCGCCACCCTCCTCAAGATCTTGAAAACTCAAGCGGGCTCTTCGGTCCTTCGTCTCAATTCCGAAGGGCTTCAAAATCTCGGTATCATCTAGCAGGAAGACCGGGAGCTGATCAGCAAGATCCGGCCGGAACATGCAATCAAGCAGCCACGCCACTGGACCAATCTTATGTATCTTTCCTCCGGATTTGACCTTCATCGTGAGAGAACCATGGAAAGACATCATCTTAAACCGGGCGTAGGTCCGGAGCGGCTTGATCCGGCCACCCTCTTGAACCGGGATCGCTTCCGCGATTTCGAGAACTTCCTCACTCCAAGGACTGTAGGCACTGACCTCGCGGGTTTCATCCGGAGGAACGGCCCCACGCAGCGCAACAGAAATAAGGGCAAACTCACCGATTAGAAAAACGATTACCAAAATCCAACGAAGTTGTTTGAGCCCTTGATTGACTGGGGCTGGAATGGGGGGTGGGTTTTGGCTCACGATTTTTGATAGATTGAAGGTTTGTCGGGGACAGGCGCTTGCGATCGTCCTTTTTTGGAGCTCCCACCAACGAAGCGAACCAACATGGCCATGAAGTGGAAAAGAAGTCCGGCCGCCGAAGCCCACAAGGCATACTCTGGCCACTTGTCAGAAGGATTATTCACGACCGCAAAAGTTGAGGAAGGGGTTTCTCCCTCCGCTGCTCGAGTAAAACCAGCCTGATAGAGAGTATAGCCACCATGCCGGGCTGGCTCGTTCATGACGATTTCGTAATCGGCCCTATTCGAACCATCGACTTTGACTATGTTACTCTGAAACCAACTCGGAATTTCCGTCCCAGGGTGGTTCTCTCCAAAGGTTTTGTGTAACTCGACCTCGAAGGGCATGGGCCAAATCTCCATCAAATAAGTGACCCCGTAACGTTTCCCCCCATAATTAAAGGTCACCGGATAGGGATTACCCGCCCAGAGGACAAGTCGCTGGATCAGATCATCATTCTCGTCCTTGATGCTCACATAACACCCTGGCATATTTCGTTCCTCGGTTTTGGTGTCTTTCTCGACTTTAACAAGGAAGAAGCCATCAACAACTTCTTCGTTATTCGGCCGCTGGGTGGTGAGAGAATCCAAAGCGAGCTCCGAGTAGGGAAGATACCTGTCGATCTCTAGCTTAAAATCGAACTTCTCAAAGCTTGCCTCGAGCTCGCCTTCCTTCCCAAGTGCCTTGATACTCTTAGAACGGATGATAGCAGGCTCCTCACGGCCTCCTTCCTCATCAAAGGCAAAGACCTCAATGTCGTGCTTGAAAAGTTTCTGGGCATAGTCGGATTTCTCACCCTGGAGAACTCTCATATTCCCCTCTTCCTTATAAACACTAGACACCGCGCCAGCAACAAGCATGAAGAGAATCGCAAAGTGGCTGACCAAGACCCCTGCTTTGCGCCACCCTTTGCGAGCCCGGACAATACCCCCTAGGAACATATTGAAGGAGAGCACTACAATCACCCAGTAGGCGCCCGGAAGCGGAGGGAAAATTACTTTGCCGTCACCCCGAGTGGGCAAGACAAAGACAGAGTTGTAATCGAAATATTTATGGATGGTCGTCCAGAGACCAAACCATCGCTGTTCAATCGTGCCGAAGAAGGTCAGGAGAAAAAGCAAACTTAAGCAAACCACTGCGATTTCAAATCCAGCCGCAATGCGAAAAATACGCTGACCCAATGACATCTCTTTAAATTTTTTTGCCATGATCTACTTCCTTTCCTCCCCAGTTTCCATCTCCGCCTCTTCGACCGAGGAATCGATCTTGTGATCATAAATCGCCTCGAAACTTCTCATATACTCAAAAAAAGCATCCCGCTGTTTTTTCACCTCTTCAGCGGGACCTATCATTTTCAAAGTAATTAAATTAAAGGAGCTCTCACGGATGACGCCAGTCATGGCGTAATCCTCCTTCGGAGGACTCCCCATTCCAGGACTGTAGGTTCCATCACCTTCTACTAAATAGGCATTTTTACCCAGCATTTCAGTTCTGCCGAGGAATTCCAGCGACTCAACAGGCGAGAGCCCAAATTGACCCAGCCAACGATTTGCATTGGCCAGGAGATCTCCTTGAGTCTCTCCCACAACAATCTCAACGGAATTGTTTTCACCTGCCACGTAATTGATGAGGCGAAACTGGGTGCCCGGAAGTCGACGCCAACCGATTGGAGGGGCGTCCTTGTAATCACCAGGATAAACCTTGTCGTGCAAAGTCAGGCGGCGGGTTTCCGTCACATGGATAGATGACGCAGGTTTTCGACAACCTGTGAGTAAGATCGCTGCAGTCACGATTAGGACAATTCGCATGGCTGAAGAAGACGTAATGGCTCAGGATGAAATTTCAAATTTCAAATTCCTGATTCGTCGCCATTGTGGTGGTGTGGAACCAATCAAGTATCTCAATCGTGAAACGGGCGACAGATCGAAATCGAGCAAGTTTACGGCGAAGGATTTCTCCGCTGGGCCTACGGAAATCCGCTGGGAAAGCTAGCCCTACATAGCTTCGTGAAGCGTCCCTTCTTCTCGAAGTGGTATGGTAAATCGTATGGATAAGCCCAAAACCATCGAAAAAATAGCCCCTTTTTTAGAAACTTACGGCCTCGATGCGGAAGACTTTGAGAAATCGCCGGATAAATTTACTTCATTTAACGATTTTTTTTATCGGAAACTCAAACCCGGAGCCCGGCTAATCGACGAAACACCTATCGTTTTGCCTGCCGATGGCCGTCATTTGGGCTTCGCGAAAGCGAGTGAAATCGAGTCGGTCTTCATAAAAGGGCAAAAATTTAGCGTATCCGGGCTACTTGGTTCGGACGAGCTCGCAAAAAAATACCAAGACGGCCCCCTTTTACTCTCGCGCCTCTGCCCGGTTGATTACCATCGCTTCCACTTCCCCTGTGCCGGCACCCCTGGAGAAACTCGCACCCTCAACGGCCCGCTCTTTTCAGTCTCCCCACTCGCACTTCGCCAGAAACTCTCCTACCTCTGGGAAAACAAGCGAACCGTCACCGAACTCGTGACCAAAAATTTCGGCACTGTGATTTGCATGGAAATCGGCGCAACCTGTGTGGGATCGATCCACCAAACCTTCACTCCCGGCCAAGAGGTCGCCAAAGGCGATGAAAAGGGATATTTCGCCTTCGGCGGCTCCTCGACCCTGCTCTTGTTTGAGCCCAACTCGATCACCCTCACCAATGACCTTCTGGAGTCCAGTCGCCAGATGATCGAACTTTATGCCAAAGTCGGGACCAAGGCCGGATACCAACTCGAGAGAGACACGCAATAGCGGCCAACTTACGTTTCAAAAATGGCCCGATACTCGCTGAATAGATCCCCGCTTTTATGATACGCGACCATCTGAAACTCCAGGTCATCGTTATCCTTTGGGGATTCACCGCAGTCCTAGGAGAATTACTTACACTCCCCGCTCTGGGGATTGTAGCATGGCGCACCGGCTTAGCGGCCTTTTGTATCCTTCTCTGGCTTCGGCACCGAATCCGGGTGAGCGTTAAAAACGCTCTCATTTTTATTGCCACCGGGTTTGTCATCAGCGGACATTGGATCACCTTCTTTCTCGCGGTCAAAGTGGCCAACGTCTCCATCTGCATGATTGGGGTGGCAACGCTTTCTCTTTGGACTGCCATTCTGGAGCCTCTCATTATCAAGGGTCGAAAGCTCCGCCCAATTGATGTCCTTTTTGGATCAGTCACTGTGATTGGCGTCTCCATCATTTACCGAAGTGAGCTCGAATACAGTAACGGCTTCCTCATTGCGATCTTCTCGGCCTTTCTCGCCGCTGTCTTCTCGGTAATTAACAGTTTCCACATTGAGAAAGCCAACCACTACGTCATTACCTTTTATGAAATGCTGGGGGCCTCCCTCTTCGCAAGCATATTTCTTCTCCTGAAAGATGGCTCAATCCCAATCCCCGAGGGTCCACTAGACTGGCTTTGGATCATGATTTTAGCTGTCTTCTGCACCGTGGTCGCTTACTCGCAATACGTCGAACTTCTTAAGCGGCTCAGTGTCTTCACCATTAATTTCGCCAACAATTTGGAGCCCGTTTACGGAATTGCTCTCGCCGCTCTCTTTTTTCAGGAACATAAAAATCTCAACCAGGGATTCTACCTTGGCTCGCTAATTATCATCACCAGTATTTGCCTCTATCCCATCGTGCGCCGCAAGATCGCCAGACGAGCGGCTTGAAATCCGCATTCCCCATTGCATCAGCGAGCTTAGCGCCCTAGTCTTGTCCAGATGAAAAGAATCCAGATTTTTGCCGCTCTTTTGTCCTTCGGCATCTCCTTTGGCGAGGAAACTACTGAGAAAACAAAAGCTGATCAAGCAGGCTGGATTTCACTCTTCAATGGAAAAAATCTCGACGGCTGGACTCCAAAGTTTTCAGGCTCAGACCTTGGCGTAAATTACAAAGACACTTTTCAGGTCAGAGAAGGCCTCCTCACAATCGACTACTCAAAGTGGGAGAAGTTTAATGGTGAGTTTGGACACCTTTATTACAAAACTCCCTACTCGAATTACAAAATCCGGGGGACCTACCGTTTCATCGGGAAACAGGTCAATGGTGGTCCTGGCTGGGCAAACCGTAACAACGGTTTCATGCTTCATTGTCAGGACCCGAAAACGATCAAGAAGAATCAGGATTTCCCGAACTCAATTGAGGTTCAATTACTCGGAGGTTTTGGTAAAGGGGATCGAGGAACGCTCAACATCTGCACACCCGGCACCCACCTTCATTGGAATGGAAAGTTGACAAAGGCTCACGTCATCAACACCAAGGGTCCCACTTTTCATGGAGATCAGTGGGTAACTGTCGAAATCGAAGTCCGGGGAAACCAATTTAAACACACTGCCGAAGGAAAGGTGGTCTGCAAATACGAAAAGACCCAACTAAACGATGGGACCCCTCTCACCAGCGGCTATATTTCCATTCAGGCGGAGACCGCACCCATTCAGTTCAAATCAATCGAATTGATGGTCTTGAAAGACCAGGCCAATTGATTGACAGAGTGATCTGGTCCACACCAACAGCACCGGTTCCCAGGTTTTTTCTATCCACCCTGCCCATCGCTCGGTTCATGGATCCCCATTTTGAAGAGTTGATTTTAGCGATTCCTAAAAGAAATGGGAATCCATCCTGAATTTCTCCCCAACGAATTCACTCTCCGATTCCTCATTCTCCGAAAGATTTTCAGGAACTCATCCGTTTTCAGGAACTCATCCGTAGTCCCACCCAGAAATGCATTCCCCCCCGCGCATCGCCGCACTGATCCTACTTGTATCTTTTCTGAGTGTGCCAGATAGCTTTTCAGAGGAAGGATCCGACGGGATTTCTTTTTCAAAGGACATCCGCCCGATTCTCTCGGCCAACTGCTTCAAATGCCATGGTCCGGATGATGCAAAAGACGATAAAGGCAAGTCCCTGAGAAAAGCCGGACTTCGATTGGACGATCTTAATTTTAGACTGGAAAGAAATAGCGTCTCGAATCGTCTCAACAAATCCAGACCAAGTCATGCCGCCCCCTGAAACCAATAAGACCCTCACCAGCGAAGAAATCGATCTTCTTAAACGTTGGATTAAGGAGGGTTCAATGGCCAGAAACACTGGGCTTTTTTAAAACCAAAAAAATCGAAGATCGCCTCTGGAAAACATCCAATCGATCACCTTTACCAAGAACCTCTCGCAAAGAAAGCTGATCCCGCCGTGACTTGTCCATCTCGACCTCATCGGGTTACCCCCCTCTATCAAGATTGCAGACCAATTCGCCTCTGACCCCTCTCCTGAAGCATACACTGCAATTGTCAACGATCTCTTAAAGTCCCCTCGCTATGGCGAACGCTGGGCCCGCCGCTGGCTCGACCTCGCCCGCTACGCCGATACCAACGGCTACGAAAAAGACCGCGACCGCTCCATCTGGCCCTACCGCGACTACGTCATCAAATCGCTCAACGCCGATAAAGGATTCGATCAATTCACCATCGAGCAACTCGCCGGCGACATGCTTCCCAATGCCACTCCGGAACAGATCACCGCCACCGGATTCCATCGTAACACCATGCTCAATGAGGAAGGTGGGATAGACCCACTCGAATTCCGCTTCCACGCTATGACCGACCGTGTCGCTACACTGGGAACAACCTGGCTAGGCCTCACCACCGGCTGCGCTCAATGTCACACTCATAAGTATGATCCTATCACTCATCATGACTATTACGGTTTGATGGCCTACTTCGATAATACACTTGAGCCTGACTACCTTATTCCGGATTCGACGCTTTTCGAAAAAGACAAAAACAACTTCGCCAAAGCCGATGACCTCCTCATCAAATTATCGGATCACTGGCCGACTCACCCGAGGAAAATCAACTTCAAGCCATCCATGGTAAAATCAGCAAAAGCTAAGAACGCCGAGCTGAGTATCGAAAAAATCTTCATCACTCCCTCAGGCGAAGTTCCCGATCAAGACACCTACACTGTCAAAATCAAAACCAAACAAACCGAAATCGCTGCTCTTAGGCTTAAAACTTTCACAATGAATGACACTGGTCCGGGACGAACCGAGCATGGAAACTTCGTTCTCTCCGAGATCGAAGTCACGGCCGCCCCTCTCGATGGATCTAGCAAACCCACCAAGATCATTCTTCACAAGCCTACCGCAAGTGTTGAGCAAAATGGATTCCCTGTCGAAAACGCCATCGATGGCAACCGCTCAACAGGCTGGGCTATCCATGATACTGACAAGCCAATCCATAAAAACCATCAAGCTGATTTTCAATTTTCCGAGCCGGTCTCACACCCTTCAGGAACCTGCTTCACCATCACCTTGCACCAAGATCACGGAAGCAAGCATACCATAGGTTCGTTCCAAATATCCCTTGGCGAGACCAGCAGATTAGACGGCGACCCCAAGGAAGGATTGGAAAAGGCTTATCGAGAGTGGCTCGCTAAAATCAAACCCGACCTCGAACCCTGGCACATCCTCACACCATCAAAGTTAGAATCAAACACGCCCTACCTTACCGTCGAAGAAGAAGGCGTGATATTCGCAGCCGGGGACATTTCCAAACATGATATTTTCACCCTCACTTTTCCTGCCTCTGACCAACCCATTCATTCGATCCGTCTCGAAGCACTCGCCGACGAACGCCTTCCCGAGAACGGCCCCGGCATGACCTATTATGAAGGGCGAAAAGGCGACTTTTTCATGTCTGAAATCCAAGTCAAAACCGACAAAGATCTCGTCTTCTCGGGTTCATCCGAAACCGCCTTTGCGGCACAGTATGGCCAGGGAAATGCCGCTGCTTCTGCCGCCATCGATGGTGACATACAATCTGGGTGGTCCTTAAAAAACCATATCGGGACTCACCAAACTGCGGTCTTCAATCTCGCGGAAACCATTCCACCCGGAACTCCTTTTGAAATTAAGATGCACTTCGGACGACACTTCGCCTCGACGCTTGGGAAATTCCGCATCTCCGGGTCAAGGCAGGCTAAAGTCAAAGCGATCGATCATCAAGGCACCCTTCAAGACTTTCTACTCCGGGCTTCCGAGGTCAAAAAACAGGCTGATCAAATCAAGACGCTTCGAAAGGCCTCTAAACGAGATCAAACCCTCGTCATGAAAGAGCGTCCTAGCGACCACATTCGCCCGACCTACCTCCGCCATCGGGGCGAGTACACCCAGCCCAAAGATGTCGTCACCCCAAGACTCCCCAACGCTATTTTCCCTAAAGAAAAAGAATTCCCCAAGGATCGTCTGGCGCTCGCCCGCTGGCTCGTTTCGCCCGACAACCCCCTTACCGCCCGCGTCGTGATCAACCGTCAATGGGCTGCCTTCTTTGGCGAAGGAATTGTCCCAACCGTCGATAATTTCGGAATGCAAGGTAAGCTCCCTAACAACCCAGCCCTCCTTGACCACCTCGCCGTGACTTTTATGGAGAAAAATTGGTCCCTCAAAAAACTCCACCGCCTCATTGTCACCTCCGCAACCTATCAGCAACAGTCGGTTATCGAATCAAGCAGTGCCCCACACTTCCTTCGCCAACGTCTCGAAGCGGAGATCATCCGTGACTCTGCCCTACAAGCATCTGGATTGCTTGGCTCCAAAATGTTCGGACGCCCAGTCCGCCCGCCCCAACCCTCAGGTATAAGCGAGGTCGCTTTTGGGAGCCCCAAATGGAAACCCAGCCAGGGAGAAGACCGCTTTCGCCGCAGTATCTACACTTATCAAAAGCGCACCGCTCCCTTTGCCATGTTCACCACATTTGATGCGAGCTCTGGCGAAGCCTGCCTCGCCCGCCGTGACCGATCAAACACTCCGCTACAAGCCCTTACTTTAATGAACGATCCCATGTTCATTGAAATCGCAAATAGCTACGGCGAACTTATCGAAAAGAGTAAAGGGAGTATCGAAGAAAAAATAACGCTCGCCTTCCGACGGCTCTTGACCCGACCTCCTGAATCTCAAGAGCTACAACTTCTCTCCTCCTTCTATCAGAAACACAAATCCTGGAAGGCTCTTACCCGTGCCATCCTTTCTTTGGATGAATCCGTTACAAAAAACTAAGTCCACCCCATGAATCAAGGATTGATATCCCGACGCTACTTTCTTGGTGAATGTGGAATTGGTCTTGGTAAAATCGCCGCCGCCTCCCTCCTCTCGAACAATCTAGCCGGTCGCTCCTTGGAGCCAAAGCCCGCCCACTCTCAGCCCAAGGCTAAAGCCGTCATTCATCTATTCATGGCTGGCGCGCCCTCTCAGCTCGAACTCTTCGACCCAAAGCCCCAACTTTCAAAATTAGAAGGGTCGCCTCTTCCAAAATCCATCATTGGAGATCAACGTTACGCCTTCATTCAACCCGATGCCGCGGTCCTTGGGCCACAATTTGAATTTAAAGCATACGGTGAAACCCGAGCAACTTTTGGCTCACCTCTCACCCCCCTCGGCGCCGTTGCCGATGATCTGTGTATCATCAAATCCTGCACCACCGATCAATTCAATCACGCTCCTGCCCAGCTTTTTCTGAACTCCGGTTTCTCTCAACCGGGGCGACCCTGCCTTGGTTCATGGACACTCTACGGCCTAGGATCCGAAACCGAAGACCTTCCTGCCTTTGTAGTCATGTCTACCGGAGGCGGTCTTTCAGGGGGCTCAGCCCTATGGTCCTCCGGCTTCCTACCCACCACTTATACCGGAGTCCAATTTCGTAAAGGAAAAGACCCCATCCTCAATCTCTCAACACCAGACGGATTTTCAAGCGACCTGCAAAAGGACACCTTCAAACTCGTCAACCAACTTAACGCCAAACGGCACGCTTTAATCAACGACGATGAAATTGCCACCAGAATGGCCTCCTATGAGATGGCGGCACGCCTCCAAAGCTCGGCTCCAGAATTGATGGATCTCAAAGAAGAGTCCAACGAAACGATCAATCTCTATGGCTGCAACCGTGATAAGCACTCCTTTGCGCGAGCCTGTCTCCTCGCCCGACGCATGGTCCAGCGGGGCGTCCGTTTCATTAATATTTACCACTCGGGGTGGGACGCCCATTCCAACGTAAAAGGCTCAACTGAGAACAACTGCAAACAAACGGCCCAAGCAACTGCTGCTCTCATTCAAGACCTCAAGCGCCACGGACTTCTTGATGAAACTCTAGTCGTCTGGGGTGGAGAATTCGGTCGCACCCCGATGGTCGAAACCAATCCCGCTCTTGGACGCAAAGCCGGTCGTGATCACCACCCTCAGGCCTTCACTACCCTTATGGCAGGGGGCGGCACCAAACCCGGAACTTACGGTGAGACAGATGATTTCGGTTTTCATATCACGAAAAACAAAGTCCATGTCCACGACCTTCAGGCCACTATCTTACACCTCCTTGGCTTCGATCACGAACGCCTTACCTTCCGACATGCTGGTCGAGACTTCCGCCTCACAGATGTCCACGGTCACGTCGTAAAGGATCTCCTGATATAACGATACGAAATAAAAAAGGGGGCGGTCCGGGGGCAATTGAAGGAATACCTCGTAAAAATCACCAAAAAAAGAAACTTTCCCTGCCGAGGCTCCGTTCGCTACTAATACCCCTTACTCATGAAGCGATTATTACCCCTTATCCTCACAGCCCCCCTTCTTGCCGAATCAGGCGATACCGTTTACCAAAAAGGATTTCTTTCCATTGAAGAAGCTCAAAAATCGATCGAGCTCCAAGACGGCTACGCTCTCGACCTTGTTCTCAGCAACCCGGACATCCATGAGCCTGTTGCCATGGCCTGGGACGGAAACGGCGCCCTTTACGTCGTCGAAATGCGCACTTACATGCAGGACGCGGACGCCGCGGGCGAGCAAACACCTAAATCCCGAATTTCCCGCCACGAGGACACCACCGGTGATGGCGTTTATGACAAGCACTCCATCTTCATTGACAACCTCCTGCTGCCCCGAGCTGTTCTGCCCCTCGATGACCGTATCATGGTTCACATCACCAACACCCTCGACCTCTGGACCTATCGGGATACCGACAATGATGGCGTCGCCGATGAGAAGATTAAAGTCCATGAAGGAGGGCGACGCGGTGGCAACATGGAACATCAACCCTCTGGTTTAATTTGGAACCTCGATAACTGGATCTACATCACTTACGAAAACAAGCGATACCGTTTCACCAACGGAAAACTTGAAGTGGAGAAGCTCCCCCGAGGTGGTGGTCAGTGGGGTATCGGCATGGATGACGCAGGCCGCAATTACTACTCCGCGGCCGGTGGAGAGAAGCCCGCCTTCTACTTCCAGCAACCCATCGCCTACGGCGCCCTCGATCTGCCTGGCCAAGAAGCAAACGGCTTCCGAGAAGTTTTTCCAATTGCCGACGTGCCAGACGTGCAGGGCGGAAGACGCCGCGTCAACAAGCGGGGAGGCCTTAATAACTTCACTGGATGTGCCGGACAAGGAATCTACCGGGGTGACCGCCTCCCTGCTGATCTCAAGGGCGACCTCATTATTCCCGAGCCAGTTGGCAGACTCATCCGCCGTGCCAAAGTGACCCGCAAAGACGGCCGCACCGTTCTCAGTAATGCTTATCCCGGAACTGAATTTATCCGCACCCGTGATATCAACTTTCGCCCACTCTGGGCCACAACCTCTCCGGATGGAGCCATGATGGTCATAGACATGCATCGAGGGATCATTCAGCAGGGGAATTGGACCCGTCCGGGTTCTTATCTCCGCGGTGTGATAGACAAGTGGGGTATCCATAAAAACGTTCAACAAGGACGCATCTACCGCCTCACCCACGATACCTTTCGCCCGGACAAGCAACCGCGGATGCTTGACGAAACGACAGAGGAACTTGTGGCCCACCTCTCCCACCCCAACGGCTGGTGGCGTGACACCGCACAGAAGCTCATTATCCTAAGAACAGACCGAGACTCCATTATTCCTCTTCTTGAGAAACATGTTCGAGAAAACAAAAGCGAGCTCGGCCGTCTCCACGCCCTGTGGACTTTGGAGGGGATGGGCAAGGCCAACCCGAAACTTATCGCTGCTGCGATGGCTGATTCAAGCTCACTCGTTCGCACCAATGCGGTCCGCGTCGCCGAGTCTTCCCTCGCAAGTGAGAACCCCACCATCATCTCCGCCTTCACCGACTCGGCCCATCTCAACAAAGACCCCGAGATGTTCCTTCAGGCTATCAACTCCATTCGCTTTTCTGGCACTGCGAATGAGGCCCTGCTCTCTCTTTGCGATTCTTTGATCAGCCAAAACTCAGACAATCCCGTCATCGGCCGCCTCAAACAAATGCGTCGCGACAACCAATCCGAACGAGAAAAAAGGCGTGCCGATGCCCAACGCGGCGCCCGTCTAGCGAAATCGATGGAAAGCGGTAAGGTCATTTATCAACAGCTATGTTTCTCCTGCCATGGGCCCGATGGCAAAGGCGCTCCGATGCCCGGGCAACCCGGACACAAGCTCGCCCCATCTTTTGTGAATAATCCCCGTCTCATGGGGAATGACGACACCGCCGTTCTGACTCTCCTGCACGGACTCACCGGCGATATCGATGGAAAAAAATACGAAGGCCTCATGGTCTCCATGGCTACTAATGACAACGACTGGATTGCCAATATCACCACCTATATTCGTAACTCGTTTGGGAATAAAGCCGAACCCACTCGCGCCAACCAAGTAGGGAAACTCCGCGATAAATTCAAGAGCCGTAAGGAGCCCTGGACTCAAGCCGAATTGGAAGAGATCTATCCTCCTGTCCTCGCAAACCAAAAGCAGTGGAAGCTTACTGCCAGCCACGGACAGAGCGAGCTGAAGGGCTGTATCGACCACGACATAGATTCCCGATTCACCACTGGAAAGATCCAAAGCCCCGGTATGTGGGTTCAGGTCGAACTTCCGAAGGTCTCCGAGCTCACCCAAATCACACTAGATGCAGGGACTTCAACAGGCGACTACCCGCGAGGCTATGAAGTTGCCGCCTCTCTTGATGGTAAAACGTGGAGCAAGCCCATCGCCCGTGGTGATGGTGAAAATGCTATTACCCAAATCAAATTTCCCGCCACTAAGGCAAAATTTCTCAAAATCACTCAAACTAAGAGGCATTCTGGACTCTATTGGTCGATTCATGAAATGAGTCTGAATGGCAAAGAGTTGGCTGGAAAATAAGGATCGCCAGGAGATCGATTCGATTCCAAAAACTAAAACATCCCAAGTGCCGCTCTACCTTGTAGCGCGGCACTTTCATTTCCTCCTATCGGCAAATCTTCAATTCAAACCTGGCCATCTTTCGCCCACCTATCAGAATTTCTCCTTCCCGCTCAAAGCCGAAACTTTCATAGATCCAGCAGAGGTTCTCCCTTGAAGCCTCACAATCCAGCCTCAAATAATTCCTCCCAAGCTCCGCTCCTTTCATCGTGGCCCAGTTCAACATGCGATCAGCTAACCCCTGTCCCGCAAATCGCCGGGAAACAGTAAGCTTGTGAACATAGACCGCTTCATCCTTTGGGAAACCAGGCCAATAGAGCTCATCTTCCATCTGAAATTTCAGCAAACCTGCTACTTTCCCTCCAAGAATACAGATCCAGAAATTTCCGTCCTCAACTTGGGGAAGCAGGCTATTTTCGGAGAAATTATCAGGATCCCAGAGCGACACCCCTTTCTCCCGTATCCAATGAGCGGCTTCAATAAGAACGGCCGAAACTGCCGGGAAATCCTCAATACCAGCGCGTCGAATCTCTAAATTTTCCATTTACCGCGATAGTTTCTGCCCAGCCATGCCAAAGGATGCTTGGAGCCCTTGGCAAAAGTGTTCTTCTTCGGATCCCAACCAATGTGGGTGTGATGATGATAGGCAAGATTCATTAAGTGGGCCACATTGATAGATCGAGACCCAATTATAGCACTCGTAATAGGCTGTACCCGGGATTTGACACAATTGAGAAAGTCTCGAACATGCCCCGGTGACTCACGAAGTTTCACCTTGGCATTCTTCAAATACCTTTTCTCCGCCTTATCCAGCTCTTTCCCTAGATTACCGCTTCGCTTAAGATAGGAAGCCACTTCTTTTCCATTAACCTTGAGCGCAAACCGCCCCCGGGTGACCTGGATCTCACCTTCGGAACCGACAAGGTGGACTCCAATTCCCTGGCCATGGGTAATTGTAATATCGCCATAGACAACCGAGGCCCCTTTCTCATCCCCTTGCTTCGCCGGAGGCTTGGCAGCTGTCGGCCCCGACTCATCTTTTCCAAGAGCCCATTGAACAATATCGAGATGATGAGCACCCCAATCTGTGATCATACCACCACCATACTCGGTGTACATCCGCCACATTGGGAAATTTTTATGAACTCCCCGTGGAGCGAGAATCGAATTATAAGGGCGTTTGGGCGCCGGCCCGAGCCACATATCCCAATCCAAGCCCGGCTCGGCTTTTTCTTCCGGCAAATCACATGCCTTGCCCGGACCGCCGAAGTTCACAAAACCATGGTCAATCTTTCCAATCACACCGTTGCGGGCCAATTCGCAGGCCACCCGAAACTCGCGGGACGAACGCTGCTGTGATCCGGTCTGCACGATACGCCCGCTCTTCTTCACCGCATCCATAAGCAGAACTGACTCACGGATGTTGTGAGTCAGTGGCTTCTCCGCATAGACGTCCTTCCCATTCTCTATCGCGGACAAAATCTGAATGGTATGCCAATGATCGGGAGTCACGACTACGGCAACGTCGATGGACGGATCTTCCGTGATCTTACGAAAATCATTGAAGGCCTTGCAATCGGTGTTGCCATATTTGGCATCCACCTTTTTCTTGGCATCTTCCCGGCGATTAGTATCAACATCACAAACCGCCACAACTTTCACCTCCGATTGCCTGAAGAACTCATTGAGCAAGCTCTGCGATCGTTTGCCCATTCCTATAAATCCAACATTCACCTTAGAGTTCGGTTTGTTAGCTAAGAGGTTTGAAGATAAAATTAAGGGCGCCCCCGCAAGAGCTGATTTTTTTAGGAGATTCCGACGATTCATAGCGTATTAAAAATCTACCGGTGTAACTTCCTCCCTCTTTCGCCATTTTACGATGAAATCCTTTCTCCTTCTTGCCCCTCTTGTCTTAATCACGGCTGTCATCGGCCTGAGCAAGAAATCCGATCCCCCAGAGATCGCTCTTGTCTCAGAGGAACTTCGCAAAAGCTTTAATCTGAAACCTTTTTATATAAAGGCCCTGGTCATCGAATCCTTCCCCATCCTTTCCTCAGAGAAAGTTCCTGACGCCGCTCTCTATGAAGCCGCCAACGTGATCCAGACGATGCTCAAAAACCGGCCCGACATCCTTCGCGAACTTGGAAAAAACAAGATTCGCTATTCCATCATGGGGGTCGATGAGCGTACCTGCGAAATTCCCGAGCATTCCGACCTGACTCCTTCTAAATACTGGAACCGTCGCGCCCGCGGCCTCGGCGCCACCCCGCAACGTCCCTCCGTATCCTGTGGTGAAGAGAATCTTCTCGCGAATTCTGGCGATCCCTATTCCACCGAATCAATCTGTGTTCACGAATTCGCCCATGCCATTCACGATACCGCGCTTAAAACCCTCGACCCAACTTTCGACAAACGTCTCAACGAACTTTACAAAACCGCAATGACCAAAGGACTTTGGGCCAAAAAATACGCCGCGACCAACCGTCACGAATACTGGGCCGAAGCTGTCCAATCTTGGTTCGGCACGAACCGTGAACCCGACCACGACCACAACCACGTGAACACTAGGAAGGAACTTATCGAATACGATCCCGCCATCGCCGAACTTTGTGCTAATGTTTTTGGAGACAACGATTGGGTTTACCAGAAACCCACCCATCCGGATCGCAAGAACGATTTCCACTTAAAAAATCTCGACCGTTCAAAGTTGAAATCTTTCGAATGGAGTGAAGATGAAACTAAGGCCTATAACGCGCTCCCGCGGAACAAATAGGAGAATACCTTCAAAAGAATTCTTCTGGGACTCCCTGATCTCATCACAACATTGACAGTTGTTTGGGTTGGCTCGGTCTTTGCTCTTCAGATTTTTTAAAATCGAACCGTCAAAGAGAGGTGGATCGTCTTTTTCCAGTTATGAGGTAGTGGTTGAGTGTGAGTTGAGATTGAGGAGATTGAGTTGAGGAGAGTTTGTGAAGAGTTAAAGGACTGGGGGTAAAAAAAGAGCCCCG
>CAJIZY010000011.1 GCA_905181965.1 Akkermansiaceae bacterium | reverse complement strand
TGTAGCCTCCTTGTTGGAGAGCTTTGGCAAGGGTCATTTCGCCCGCCGGCATGCGCCCGCCGTACCAAGGGGGCATCATGGGATGCAGCCTCTGAGGTGCGTGGACGGCGCTGGCGAGGGTGGCCGCCGACACACGTGCGTCTTTCTGCGCGCGGGCGGGATGGATTGCCGCTCATGATGGCGCAGCGCGAGGGCGCGCAGGTGGGCGCGGGGGAGTAGGCCTTGCCAGAACTTGCACGCCCTTATTGGCGAGAGCATCCAGATTTGGCGTCTCCATCGGCGAGGGGTCGTCGATGTCGTAGCATTTCACATCCTGCCAGCCGAGGTCGTCCGCGAGGATGAGGACGACATTGGGCTTCGCAGGTCGCTCTGCAGCATGCAGGTCGCCAAGGAAAACAACAAGAACGAGGAGGAAAAATGAACGCATCTGCAAATACTACGCACGAATAGAACGTAACTTGATCCCTATTTTTGAGGACGTAACGATGAGCCTAAAACTCTTGTGGAAAGCGTCACCTGATCTTCTCGTCCGGAAGTTCGCCTTTGATCCCTTCGTCCATGGGCATCTTATCTTTACCGCCGGGGTGGGATTCGGCGATTCGTAGATCGAGTTCTTTTTTGAGTTTCGCGACGGTTGCTTTGTGCTTTTCGTCCGCGATTAGGTTGGTGGTTTCACCGGGATCGCTCTTGAGATGATAAAGCTCGGCCATGTGCTTGTCCGCAGAGCCGTCACCATGAGGATAGCGTATGTATTTCCACTCGTTGGTGCGGAGAGCTCGGACATTGGGCGTGTAGGGAAATTGCTTCTCGTAGTTGTATTCGTAATACCAACTGGTTCTCCAATTCGGATCGCCATTGGTGACGAGATTCTTCCAGGACCGACCCTGGGTTTTCGGGAGCGGCGGAGCGCCACAGATCTCCAAAATGGACGAGGCAAAATCGAGGGTGAGAGTTTGAGCTTCGATTGTCTTTGCTGTGGTGGTGAGTCCGGGATAGCGAACCACCAGCGGGATGCGTAGTGACGGTTCGTGACCAGTGCGCTTGTCCACCATGCCGTGCTCGCCCTCGAGTAGGCCATTGTCGCTGGTGAAGATGAAGAGGGTGTTGTCGAGCTGGCCGGTCTTTTCCAAATAGGCATAGAGACGCCCCACCGAGTCATCGACTGAAAGCAAAGTGCCCCAGTAGGCTCGCACCATCTTTTCGAAATTCAGCATTCCGGAGGCGGAGGTATCGGGGAAGTCTTTGCGCCAATCGAAGAGCGGGCCATAGATCCCGTGCCAAGTGCTGAGGCGCTGGCTGATCCACTTAGGTTTATCGCCAAGTTGGAAGGCCGTTTCAGGATACGGAACCCTCACCTGATCAAAGCTCTTTTCGTATTTCTTCTCTGGAAAATAAAAGCTGTGGGGAGCCTTGTGACCCAGCATAAGCATGAAGGGCTTTTTTTCTCTCCGCCTTTCTCCTGCTGCTTTATCCAATCGAGAGCCATGTCGGTCACCACCGTTGTGTAATATCCGGGAACAACTTTCCGCTCACCGTTGTTAGCGCGGAATTCGGTGTCGAAGTATTTTCCCTGTCCACGATGAGTGACGAAGTGGTCGAAGCCGGGACGCTTGCTGTCATCGTCTTCGCCCATATGCCACTTGCCGATATAGGCGGTGGTGTACCCGTTGCTTTGGAGCTGACGGGGAAAGGTAGGAAGATCCCTAGGATAGTCGGTGAAATTATTCACGACGCCATGGGAATGGGCATAGAGGCCTCCGAGAATGGAGGCCCGGCTGGGTGAGCAAAGCGAGGTGGTGCAAAAATGGTTTTTAAAGAGAAGACCCTCCTGAGCGAGACGATCAATATGAGGCGTCTTGAGATGCGGATGCCCCATGCAGCCAAGGGCATCGGAGCGCTGGTCGTCGGTGAGGATGAAAACGACGTTGGGACGAGATGAATTTTGATCAGCGAACAGTGAGGATGAACTTTGAACAAAGAAGAAGGCGAAAAGGACAAGGATGTATTTCATGGGAAAGAGAGCTTATTTTTTCTCCTGACGGAGTGAGGAGAATACTTCTCCACTTGGTCCAGCGGGAAGCGATTTTTTCCAACCCTCAATCAGAGCGGTCAGGCGGACGACTTCTTCCTCTTTGGTCTCACTGAGATTGGTCTTTTCGAAAGGATCGGCGACGATGTTGTAGAGTTCCTTGTAGGAACTGTCGTTGTTGGTGACGAGTTTCCATTGACCGTAAACCACCGCAAAGGAAACCCAGTGATCGGGCTTGGATTTACGAGCAGGCCAGGCCGAGTGGGATTTCCAAAAAAGCGGCTTGGTCCGGACGCTGCCATTCTTTGATCCCTGCATCACTTCGATTTGGTTCACCCCGTCGGGCTGATAACCTTCAGGCAAGGCAACCCCCGCAACCGCACAAAAGGTCGGAAGAAGATCCACCGCTGAGATCATCGAGCCCTTGTCGATTTTCCCAGCCGCAATTTCCCCGGGCCAACGAACAATAAAGGGAACATTGATGCCGCCTTCGAAAAGAGCAGCCTTGTAACCCTTTCGTCCCGCCGTGATTCCCTTGGCGGCATTGATCCCCCACCCCGCACCAGTTGCGGTGTCATAGCTGAGTTTGAGCTCGCCGGCCGTACTCGCGCGGGCCGGTCCGTTGTCGGAACTAAAGATCACCAGGGTGTTGTCGGTGATTTCCAAACGGTCGAGAGTGTTGAGCACTTCGCCAATGCGGTCATCGGCGTGGGAAAGAACGGAGGCGTAAATAGCATCGGGCCGGCTCTCCATCTCACGGAATCGCCACTCGTATTTCGGCACGGTATGAAAAGGAGTGTGCGGCTCATGGACCCAGAGATTGACAAAGAAGGGCTTACCCGCCGCAACCGCTTTTTCAATGAAGGCATTCGTGTGCATCGCGTCTTCGTGGACCGGCATTTGCTCGCCGGAGCAATTAAAAGCACCGTATTCGTCATAACCATACTCAGCCGGAGTGGGCGAATCGGGGATCATGTTATTGGCGAGGTGCCACTTCCCATAGTGCGCAGTGGCGTAGCCCGCCTTTTGAAGCATCTTCGGAAGAGTGGGAACCTTGGTATCAAGCCAGTCCGGCATGCCACGTTTGGCATTGCTGGGAACCCAGGCAAAATGGCCGTCGATGGCATAACGTGCGGGAAAGTGCCCCGTCATCACCGCGGTACGACTCGGGGAACAAACTCCGCTGGCCACGGTGAAGCGATGGAAATCGGTGCCTTCTTTGGCAAGGCGGTCGATATTGGGCGTCTTGACATAAGGATGTCCGTGACAACCAAGATCACCCCACCCCCAGTCATCAGCGAAGATAAAGAGAATATTAGGACGATCAGAGCTTTCGCCCTGGCTCTTATTCGCAGGGACTGCGATCGATGGAGCTCAAAGTTCGCACAAAGAGGAGAAGAACGAGAAGGCGTTTCATAGAGTGATTTAGTAAGCTTCGCTGTTAATGCCTAATGAAGGGGCCAGCAAAGGGTTTCTTCGGGAGGGTCAAGCGGTTTGAAAATCGCACTCACCACACTTTTATCAGAGGAGACAATGTTGATTTCTTGATTTTGCCAAGATTAAGTTCACTTGGGTATGTTTGAGAGGGGCTCCTCCAGAGAACCCAAATCCAAAAAACACCTAACTCATCCAATTCTTTGTCGACCTGCCAGTTGACCAAATCATACCTAAATGCTATCTCCTTAAGCCGTAATAGCTGGTTTAAATTCTTCATTTCGCCGCGGGACACTCCTTACCCTCCTTAAGCTTTTTAGCACTTCTACGATCAGCTACAGAAGGTTACTGCCAGTCACTTATACTCTTTTGAATGAATCAGGAACACCCTTCAGAATGCCCAGTCTCAGGAGACCAATCAATTCCCCCGCCCCCTCTAGAATATCATGATACTCGTTGGGATCTCTCAGAAGATGCGGATCGCCTTTGTCCGATTCCAAGCGAGCATGCCGAAAGTCTTGAGCAATCCGCCAAATTAGCTTGGCGAAATTCCGTCCGCTGTATCGGAAGAAGACTTTGGAAAGGGTTGGATGTGATCGATGCACGAAGCCTTAAGGAACCTGATGATATTTTTGAGGCTCTTCTCACTCACCTCCGCAAAGCCACCAACGGTGGAAAGATCATTCCCGTCATGACGGTGTTTCGAGAATGGCTTTCAGATGCCCCCGAAATCCGAATTTGGAACCATCAATTGATTCGCTATGCGGGTTACGAAACTACGAATGGGAAAAGGCTAGGTGACCCGATGAATGTCGAGCTCACGAGACTCGCACTAAAACTCGGATGGCAACCGCCATCGGAACGAGGTCATTTCGACCTCCTCCCTATTATTATCCAATCGGGAGAAAAAATACAATGGTACGAACTCCCTAAGCATGAAGTTCACGAAGTCAAAATCCGGCATCCCAAATACCCCTGCATTGAGCAAATGGAATTAAAGTGGCATGCAGTTCCAGTTGTTTCGGATATGATTTTTGCGACAGGTTCTACTCTTCACTCGTGTGCTCCTTTCAGCGGATATTATCTCGGCACGGAAATTGGGGCGCGTAATTTTGCAGACCCAAACCGCTATAATTTATTACCCGAACTTGCGAGAGGGCTCGGCCTTGACACCAACAATCGACGGAGTCTCTGGAAAGATCATGCCCTTGTAATTCTCAATGAAGCGGTCTTGTGGTCTTTTGACACTGAGGGTGTAGGGATCGCGGACCATCATGGCGCATCTGACGATTTTCTGCATTTCTGTAAACAAGAAACAAAAGCAGGACGAGATGTCAGAGCAGAATGGAGTTGGATCGTTCCTCCAATTTCAGGTTCTGCAACATCGGTATTCCATAACCGCTATAACGAATCCGCTGTTTACCCAAATTTTCTTCTTCAGGTAGCGGCGTGGGAAACAAAGCGAGGGCAGAAGCTTCTTGCCTCACAGGGGATTTGAATAAATTTGGGCGACCTACCTAGGAGTGCCCATCCGAAAAAGCTATCAGGACCGCAAAAACGGTCTTGAGGTAAACCCACCCCCTCATGAACGATCAGAATGAACGCCCAACAGACGCTTCAAAGATCGGCCAATATCGTCAGCAACAAGGAGAGCGCAGGGAATTAGGAATAAGGTGATGGCGGTGGCAAAAAGAATGCCGTAAGCCAATGAAACTGCCATTGGAATAAGAAACTGGGCTTGAAGAGATTGATCCAGCAGCAAGGGGACAAGACCTGCGAAGGTCGTAAGAGATGTCAGGATAATGGGACGGAACCGTCGTGCCCCGGCGGCAAGCGCCGCTTCAATAAGAGGCATTCCAGAACGACGCCTCTTATTCACAAAATCAACCATGACAAGCGAGTCGTTTACCACAACACCAGCAAGCGCAAGCATTCCAAAAACCGAAAGGAAGTTGGGGGTGATATCCATAATCAGATGTCCCAGCAAAGCACCAATCACCCCAAAAGGTACTGCCAACAAAACATAAATCGGCTGAACGACAGAGCGGAATGGAATCGCCAAGAGTGCGTAGAGCGCAAAAATCAGGAAGGCAGCATTAAGCCATGTTTTCTTCACTGATGCTTCATGCTCCGCAACATATCCGGTCCAAAGAAAAGAAAGCCCCTTCACTTTGTCAGTTAACTTGCGAATCTCAGGGTCAAGCTCTCCGGCGATACCAACGATATCAACACTGTCGTCTTGTGGCATGCCACCAATTCGAATCACTTCGGCACCATCATTTCGCTCAACAAAGGTCGGAGCCTTAGTGAATCTATAATTCGCCACCGTATTCAGCGAAACTTCTCCGCCTCTTGGAGAACGTATCTTCAGCCTCGATAAAGTGTGAAGCGATTTCCGATCGTCTTTAGGCAGACGAAGCATGATACGAATCTCCTCGCTATCGCGGATGATTCTCTGAGCCTCTTCTCCATAGAAAGCCTGCCTTACCTGTTGCGCAAGAAGTCCTTGGGTAATCCCAAGTTCCGCCGCGCGAGGCTTGAGAGTAAACTCGATTTCGTCTTGGCCGCGATTAATCTGTGCCCAAGCACCACCAATTCCCTCGTACCCGCGCATCAATTTTTTTATTTCCTCAGCGATCTTGTTCTTCGCTTCCGAATTTGGCCCCCGAAGCTCAAGCGCCATCGGTTCACCATTGCCGGCGTTCTCTTTCTGCTGCTCACGACGCTCTTTCCCGGTAATTTCGGCATGAATATAAAACGAATCTGCTTCTTCAATCTCGCCAACCAATTCGGTCCAACGTTTTGCGATTTGTGCATTGGTTGGCCCAGCTTCGGAACGTTCACTTGGCGGCATTACCTCGACCACAACCTTGCCGCGCGATGAATCGGACCGGCCTTCAAAGTCAGAAGATCCAGTGATCCGAGCGACATTTCGGATCAGGGTCTCCCCAGTCTTTGGATCGGTGTATTCCTTCTTCAGGATCTCGGTGGCAGCTGTAATACGCTCGACATAGGCGTGTGTCCGCTCAATCGGCAAATCGTTGGGTAAATTTAGGTCCGCAGAAATACGCAAATTTTCCACCGCTGGAAAAGAAGCGAATCCCATTCGGCCACCAGCCCAGTATCCGGCCATCGCCATTGCTAGTGCGATAAAGAAAGCCAAAACCGAAAATCGGTAACGCACCGCGACTTTTAAAGTTGGGACATAAACTCGGTCAACGAACCGCTCCATCCCATCAGCAACTCCCTTTTGAAAGCGCCCAAAAACACCAATGTTTTGTCCCCGCGGACGCACGTGCTTGAGGTGTGATGGTAAAATGAGTTTGGATTCAACCAACGAGAATAAGAGCACGGGAATGACGACCGGTGGGATCTGTTTCACAAAATCTCCCCACCCTCCATTGACGTGCGACAAGGGTACGAAGGCCGCTATCGTGGTCAAGATTCCAAAGGTCACCGGAACCGCGACCTCTTTCGTCCCAAGGACAGAAGCTTCAAGCGGATCCATTCCAGTCTGTAACTTCGCAAAAACGTTTTCTCCGGTCACAATTGCATCATCGACTACTACTCCGAGTACGATGATGAACCCAAAAAGACTCATCACATTAGCGGTGATGGGATAGATCTCAAAAAATGGAAGATCCATCGACATCACCAGAACACCGCCTGCAAAGCTGATCGGAATGCCTAGAACAACCCACAGCGCAACCTGCGGGCGCAGGAACAAGCCGAGAATTAAAAAAACCAGAACGCACCCCTGAAGTAACGAACTGGCCAGCGTGCCCAGCCGACCCCGAATCGATAATGAGCTATCATTCCAAGCATAAAGGTGTGCTCCTTCGGGAGCGCGCGTCGAAACGTATTCCTTAATACGATCTGAAATTTCAATCGCATCCTCACCGCGTGCCCGGCGAACTTGGATGAACATGGCAGGTCGCCCATTAAATTCGACGATTTTTTGATCCTCCTCAAACCCGTCGTTTACCTTAGCAACCTCGCCCAGCATGACGTCAGCACCGTTAGCAGCTCGGATCAAGATCTTCTTAAACTCGGCAGCCTGGTAGGCTTGACCACGAGTCTTGACTACAAGTCGGCCGCTATCGCTGCGGATCGTCCCCGCTGTCAGATTGATCGATGAACTGCGGATGGCATCAGCAAGCTCACGGAAGGTGAGCTTGTAGGCACGCAACTTAGCAAGATCTGCCTCAATTGAGATTTCAGTTTTGCGGACGCCCTGGATATCAGCACGACTTACCCCCTCCAATTCAAGAATCTCCCGCTGCACTTTCTTAGTGACTTGGAGCAAAGCCGCCTCATCAAATTCACCAGTCACCGCCACACTCAGCACCGGCAGCCGACCACTGGAATCAGGAATAATAATCTTCGCCCGCTCAGTCTCACCGGGAAACGTCGAGATGGTATCGATACGGCTCTTGATCTCATCGAGCAGCTTATCAAGGTCGACTCCCTCCTTTGCCTTGAAGTAAAACTTCGCCATCCCCGGCATTCCATCGGAATTAACTTCGCGAATCCCACTAATTCCCTCCAGCGCACGTTCAACGGGAATCAGCACATTTTCCTCAATGTCCTTCGGGGTTCCTCCGCGATAGGGCATCTCCATGTAAACGATCTCCCATGCGCTTGATTCAGGGACAACCTCTAGGGGCACCTTGTTCCATGCCGCGTTGAAGCCAGCCGCGAGGATCGCAAACATTAACAAGTTGGCTGCGATGCCATTATTGGCGAACCAGCGTATCATCAGTCCGTCTTGTCATCGTTGCCATTCGTAGCAACAGGGGGTTCGCCTTCCGGGGAAGGGTCCGGCAAAATCTCAACCGGAGTTCCGTCCGGAGTATAAACGAGATAAGCAGTTGCAAGCAAAGTGCCATCGACGAGGAACTCGTCACTGACAATCAAATCGGTGTCGTTTTCCCAGAGCGGAGTCACCATGCGTTTGGTAATAATATGGGAATCTCGATCAACAACGGTGATACGTGAAAGTTGACGAACCGCTTTGCGCGGGATCACAACGACTTTCTCGAAGGGCCGCCCAGGCACTTTTGCTGAAACTGGCTGTCCAATCCGAAGCGGTGCCTTCCCAGATTCCCGACCGAAAGGATCATCAATGCGAGCAATCGCAAAGAGATCGAGCGATTGTTCATTCAATGCCCCTTCGGTTCGAACAATCCACGCTTCCCATTCAACCTTATTACTTTCATCCAGAGCATCTCGAAGGATGATCTTGACGGGTGAGTCACTTGCTTCCTCTGGCAATTCAAGAAATCGCATATGCCTAGCCTCAATGGGAAGACGCACCTCGGCATAGTCTACCGCAAAGATGGAAGCGAGGCTCGTTCCACTGCCGATCGTCTGACTGACTCCCACCATGCGCTGACGCATTCGCCCATCAAATGGAGCACGAATTTGGCAACGCTCAAGACCACGCTCAGCCTGTTCCAGCTGTGCAGCAGCAGCTTCGACACGAGCTTCTGCCTCGCGTAACTGCGGAACGCGCAGCACGAGATCGCTGGGCTCCTCTTCGTAACCAAGATCCTCCCAGTCTAAGCGAGCCTGCTTAGCCCGTGTTTGCTCTTGTGCAAGTATCGCAAGCGCTTGGGCCTGCTGCGATTTTGCACTTGCAACCGCTGTTTTGAAATCCGCCTTGTCGAGCTCCACGAGAATCGTTCCTTCCTCAAAGTAGGCACCATCCTCAAACTGAGGATGAGTTGCCACTATTCGTCCACTGACTTGCGAAGTGAGAGTGATTTGGTTGTGTGCCCGGATCACTCCACTGGTTTCGATCTGCGGTTCAAAATCAACAACAGTCAATTCAATCACTCTCGTCTTTGGCAGTTGGGGTAAACCTCGCTGCCGCTTTTCCCGGACTTCTGGTTGCATCCAATGATCGAATGCAAACCATCCCGTTCCCAGAAACATTAGAGGTAGAATCAGACGCCAAACCCTTGCGAGACCACCAGCTTTAGTTGCCGGAGGTAGGGTCACACTTGGACTGGTCTGAGATTCAGTTAATTCTGCCATTTGCCGCGTTCCTTCGTTGGGAAAAGATATCCAGCATTCCTCAACCTTCGATAAAAAACATCACTTCGATTTACGGAAGGATATTAAGTGTCTTCCCGTGCGGATATAGATTGAATTTCGGTCGATCGCCGGAGTCGTTTCGGATTCTTCGCCAAGGTCATACGAATGAATCTCCCTAAATTTCCTGCCGGTCGCAACAACCGAGATCACCCCATGACTGGCAACAAGATAAAGGTGCCCGTTGGCATAGACCGGAGAAGCGGTGCACTGACCTCCAAGACTCGAAATTCTGTTGCGGTAAATGATCTCGCCATTTTGGGCGTCAGTCGCCGCGAGAACTCCTCCTGCCCGGATCAGGTAAATAATCCCATCGTGAAGAAGCGGAGAAGGAATTTCTGGGATATTACGGTTTACTGACCAACTTGCATGGGTTTCGCTAACGTTCCCAGAGCCACCCGGACGAACTGCCACGAGAAGTGGTTTACCGGGCTTGTCCTTGAACCCCTTCATAAACTCCTCCTCACTCCAGGCTTGGTCTTTATCTTTATCAAACCAACTCAAGATCCAGTCCACACGTTCCTCACGCTTCTTTAGATCGACAGGCATGGGGAAGCCAAACCCAGGGTGATCAATCGGAAGTTCCGGGCGGAAAGGAAAAGTAAAAGGCACCTTCATTTCCGATCTTTCGATCTTACCATTCTTGTTCTTATCAAAGGGGAGAATTGCATCCCAGAAGGGCTTTGGGTTGGTCTCTGCGTCGCCATCACCACCCCTTCTTGAAGAAGAAGCGAAAACATGATCACGGTTCGCCACCGGAACCGCGATCGTCTCGCGAGAAAAACCAGTAGTGTGCCACTTCCCCTCGCCTGTTTTCGGATCATAACCATTGAGACGTCCGTCTCCCAAAACGACAAGATCCGTTCCAACCTTGTGATACCAAATGATAGGCGTCGACCACCCACTGCGAGAAAATGGCCGTGCCGTCTTCCAAGCTTCCTTTCCGGTCGCTTTTTCATAGGCCACGACCCTAGAACGGCTTAACTTGCTGCCAGGTAGATTTCGGTCGTCATCAAGAACCATAATCACCATTTCACCAAAACCGATCGGCGAGCTTGCCATTCCATATAAGGTTTGGGGAGTTGGAATCGGCTTCTTCCAAACTTCGTTTCCATCATGGTCGTAGCAAAGCAATCCATACGACCCGAAATAGACGATGATGTATTGTTCATCGACCAGAACAGTTGAAGAAGCTTGACTCGCGGCACGGTGAACCTTCTCCGTCGCTTTTACTGGAGCAAATCTTCGCCAGAGTTCCTTCCCGCTCTGTTTGTCTAGAGCAATTGTCATCAACTCGTCCTCTCTAACGGCAGTGAGGAAAATCTGGCTCTCCGATAAAACTGGAGAAGACAGCCCCTGCGGGATTGGGACCCGCCAAGCTTCGCAATCTTTCCCAACTCGGACGGGTGGTTGACAGCCAACTGCAACTCCGGAACCGTGAGGACCCCGGAAACGATTCCAACCACCTGCCTGATCCGCCTTCGCAGAAGAAATTAGAAAAAAGATAAAGCCAAACACCTTTAAGAATTCCTGTGTCTTTTCTATGGTCATGGTTGTCTTGAAGGCCAAGAGATTTTCTCCGTTGCTTGGTATTACTTCCAAGTAACTATTTCTTAATACATCGCCACCAACCAAGAAATGCGAACCATAATTTACCGAAGAACGGAAATCTGGTTCGCTTCTTCCACTTCCCAACGTAAGTAGGCCTCTGCATAGGCTAAACAACCTTCGACCAGATCATGATGGGCTCCATCTGCAGCCAATTTTCCTTGATCGAAAAAGAGGATTCGCGGAGCCTGACGGAGAAGATCAATACGGTGAGTCACGAGAACCGTGGTCCCTCCACTCTTCCGTGAGCGTGTCAAAACTGCGTCGTGAATTAAAAATTCGCTTTCGGGCTCCACTGAAGCGGTTGGTTCATCAAGTAAGAGGATACGCGGCGTGGCTAGAAAAGCTCGCGCTAAGCTCAGTCGCTGACGCTGGCCTCCCGAAAGTTTCACTCCATTTTGGCCGACCTGCGTTTCATAACCTTTCTGTAAGGACCGAATAAAATCATGAGCATTCGCCTTCCTGGCCGCTGAGAAAATTTCTTCCTCAGTGGCATCCGGATCCCCATAAATCAGGTTCTCCCATATTGTGCCATCGAAAAGGTAATGGTCCTGCCCAACATATCCGATTTTCTTGCGAAGAGAATCGAGGGTCACCATTTTGATTTGGGTGTCATCAATCGTAACCGAGCCAGAATCAACATCATAAAAGCGGGGGATTAAATTGAGGAGCGTGCTTTTCCCTGAACCACTCCCCCCGGCAACCGCCACAAACTCGCCAGCTTTGATCGAGAAACTCACCTGCTTTAGAATAGGCTTTCCAGGGAGATATGAGAAACTCACCTCATTAAAATCGATCGCTCCATTCACGCTTTCCAATGATCTGGCCTCCGGCTTATTTTTAATGAGAACAGGTTCATCGAGAAGCTCCATGATACGTGTTGCCGCTGCTCGAGCTCTTTGGAGAATATCACTCGTTTGGGCAATCGTCCGGATAGGACTTTGAAGGCGCCACCAAAAACCACGATAAGCCAGAAGAGCTCCAAGTGAAAAGAGACTGCTGTCGTTCATGATGAGCCACGCTCCAAGGCCCAGCATGATGAGATTATTGATAAAGCCAAAAACAGAAACGATTGGAAAATACGTATTACGAAGCCGACTTGCCTTGACACTTGAATCATAAAAGTGATCGGCATTCTCCCGAAACGTCTCCGTCTCATGCTCCCTGCGGCCAAATGATTGAGTGACCAAGATTCCAGCCAATCGATCTTGCACGAAGGACCCAATGTTCCCGAGCCTCTTTCGCACTCCGGCATAGAGTGATTTAACTCTACGATTGTATTTTCGGATAAAAATAAAAGCGAAGGCGAGCGGGATAATAGAAGCCGCCCCAACTACCGGGCTGATCCAGAGAACCATTCCCGCCACCACGATAAAAGTGACAACCTCCTCCATCAATGCAGTCAGTCCCTGTAGGACCGATTGCTCCATCGCATCAACATCACTAGTGATACGGGTCACCAGCTCGCCAGTCCTGCAATTCCGGTGGTAAGCTAGTGACTGTTCCTGGAACTTAGAAAAAAGCTCGGCCCGAATATCTCGAACGAAAGCCTGACCAGTCTTTTCGAGGAGATAACTCTGAACCGCGCCCGCCGCAATTCCGATCAAATAGCTCACGAGCATAATAGAGAGCCACATCACGAGAACCCCGGCAGTGAGGGTTTGATCAACTAAAGCGTCAGCTACAAATCCCCACACGAGAGGATGAAAATTCACGAAAGGAACGGCAAAGACAAGAAGGGTCAAAGCCCATCCGATTCGTCTGCGATAGGGTCGTAGGCGGACCCATATCCGCCCCGCTAATTCCCGATCGCTCAATTCATAGTGAAAATCATTATTCGCCATTGAAGGTATTCTAGTGCGGAATTTCAGTTGGGAAGGCAGAATGAATTATTTTTCTCATAAAAAAATTGACCACGGCGAGAGAATTAAGACCAGCACTCTCTTAGGGCTTAATTGAAGATCAATATCAATAGATAGATCAACTGGAGAGAAAACACGATATTCAAGCAAACTTTTCCGGCCCCGATTACTCATCTAAAACCATCTCCCGAATAGTTAGAGATTGGTCCTTCCAAACTCCCTGTTTAGTTTCTTCGAATATGAACAAAGGATTGGCCATTCTCTTTCCACACACAATCCCCCCATCCGATATCTGCTGCGCTCTAGATATCTCTACAGGGAAGCTTACGGAGAAAGATCTTCGATTTAAGAATCCCTCAAGGAAAAATCCTTTATTCACCAACATTTCAGGTGTCTCATGACAGCACTTAGTCCCGCGGAACTGGCAAATCACTAATTATACAATGTTTCGCATAATCCTGCTTGGCGCTCTCTTCGGTTTTGTAACGACCTCCTGCCAAGATCACAAAATCAAGCCCGAAAGAGGCGAGTTCCCCCGCAAACCCGTCAAAATTGTCGTCCCTTTCGGGCCCGGTGGCGATAGTGATACCTTCACCCGTATTATTCAAAAATCGGTCGAAGATCACGACCTGCTTCCCGAGCCGCTGGTGGTCGTAAATGTTCCGGGAGCAGGGGGAACGATTGGAAGCCGACGTGTTCGAAATGCGCCACCAGACGGCCACATGATTCTCAATTTACACGAAGGTATTTTCACTTCGAAATATGCGGGACGGGTCACCTATGGCCCAGAGGCCTTTCAGCCGATTGCTGCCACTGCAGAGTCCAACCTCGTGATCTGCGTGCGCAATGATTCTCCCTTTCAGGAACTAAACGGCTTGCTCAAAGCCGCGGCTGAAAAGCCCGACTCGATCTTGTTTGGCATGGCTCCGGGAACGCCAACTCATTTTGCCGGACGCCGACTAGAAAGCGCGGGCGGAGAAACAAAATTCCGTATGGTCCCAAGTGGCGGCGGATCGAAACGTCGACACGATCTAATCGGCAAGCACATCGACGTAACTCCTTTTTCGCTCTCTGAATTTATTGGCTTCAAAGGAAGTGGCATTCGCGCCATCGGTTACCTCGGCCCGGAGCGTCACCCGGACTTGCCAGACGTTTCGACAGGCCGTGAACTCGGCTACAATGTCGTTATGCCACACGTTCATTATTGGTGGGCCCCCAAATCAACTCCCCCCGCGGTAATTGAACAGATCGCCGATATGTTGGAAGCGGCTATGACAACCGACTACGTTCGCAAAAAACTTGCTGAGACTAAAACAGCTCCGCTTTTTCTTCGTGGTAATGAACTCGATGCCCACCTCGCCGCAAGAGAAGAAGAATTTCAGGACGTCGCCTTGGTTCAATACCAAGGCTTGCCCGATCCGGCAGTTCCAATACTCGTCTTGGTTCTTGGCACCGGCGTCTGGGTCCTAGTCCGTTCTTTTACCAAAAAAGAAAAAAATCGTGAGCCCCCATTTGATTGGCGCCAGAGCTCCCTCACCCTCGTAATTCTGGCCGGCTATCTTCTCTCTATGCAGGTGATTGATCTTCCTTATCCGATCGCTACCATGATCTTCATCCCAGTCTTAGCGGTGGCCATCGGAGCACGTAGTCCTCACGCCATTTTAAAGGTTACAGGAGCCGGTATCGCCATCTCGTGGGGATCCTTCTTCATTTTCACCAAATTCCTAGTCATCGACCTTCCCTAATCAAGCGATGATTTTCGAAGTCCTTTCACAACCATCACTCATCATGCTTGTCATGTTGGGCACTGCTCTTGGAATCACCGTGGGCTCGATCCCTGGCCTTACCGGAGCTATGCTGATCTCGCTCACCTTGCCGCTGACTTTTAGCATGGATGGTCAAAGCGCACTCGCCTTGCTCGTCGCGATGTATGTTGGGTCAGTAAGCGGAGGCTTGATCACCGCAACGCTACTGAAAATGCCAGGTACACCAGCTTCGATTATTACTACCCTCGACGGCTACCCCATGGCCAGTTCGGGTCGAGCCAGCCGAGCACTTGGTCTCGGCATCGGAGCGTCTTTTATCGGCGGCCTCATTTCTTGGGCGGTTCTTGCTTTGGTCGCCAAACCAATCGCAGAATTCTCAACCCTTCTTGGCCCGTGGGAATTCTTCGCACTCGTCGTGATGTCCCTAGTCCTAGTGGTTGGCGTAAGCGGAAACTCGCTTTCAAAAGGACTTCTCTCATGCTTCTTGGGAATCCTCTGCGCCCTTCCGGGGACAGCACCCGGAACCGGGGAACTACGACTCACCTTCGGCTTTAGCGCAATGGATGATGGTCTAAAACTTCTACCCGTCCTTATCGGGCTCTTTGCTCTCAGTCGCGTCTTTTTACCGTCATCTAGTAAAACCAATCAAGTCATCAGCACCAAGATTAATGGACCCATCACTCTAAAGCTAAGAGAATGGAAATCACATTGGCTCAACCTCCTGCGCTCGAGCGCCATCGGAACTGGAATCGGTATCCTCCCCGGTATTGGTGCTAACATCGGCTCTTTAATTGCCTATTCGACTTCCCGCGCCACCTCTAAACATCCGGAAAAATTCGGTACTGGATGCGATGATGGTATCATTGCGTCCGAGTCCGCTAACAACGCCACCGTTGGAGGCGCGCTAGTCCCACTAGTCGCGCTCGGAATTCCAGGTAGTGTCATTGATGCCATCTTGCTAGGAGCCTTTGTGATCCATGGCTTACAACCTGGGCCAATGCTCTTTACAAACGACCCAAAGATCGTAGGCACCATCATTTCGTCCTACCTTTGGGCAAATTTTGCGATGCTTTTTTTGATGCTCCTCAGCGCCCGTTGGGTCGCCAAATTAGCCCGTATCCAGCATCACACCTTGATTCCCATCGTCGCCGCGTTTTGTGTCCTTGGCTCGTTCGCCCTAGCAAACCGTTACTTCGATGTTTGGGTGATGATCTCATTCGGCATCGCTGGTCTTCTACTCGAACGCTGGCGTATCCCGCTCGCACCTCTCGTAATTGGATTCGTAATTGCTCCTCTTGGCGAAGAATCGATGGCCACGGGCCTCATGAGCTCCGGTGGAAGCTGGCTTCCACTTTTGACCCGGCCAAACTCGCTTGCCTTTTTGATCATTGCTACCCTTCTTTTATTCTGGTCCCTCCGCCAGCGAAATACCATTTCACCCACCAAAAATTCAAATTCCTCAGCCTAATCTATAATGACTCAAAAACCAAACATCCTCTGGTAAGGTACTGATCAACAGCGCTTTGACACCATCGGGGCACTGGGCAACCCCCATGCACAAACTCCGACCATTGACGCCCTTGTCGAAGGGGGCACCGCTTTCACTCACACCTACTGTCAAAGCCCCATTTGCACCCCTAGCCGAACCAGTTTCATGACAGGCCTCTACGCCACTCGCGCGCACAACACGCGCAATGGCAACGAGTCATTCAAAGGCCACCCTCCGCTCATTAGCAAGCTGGTCGCCGAAGCCGGCTACCATTGTGGCCTCATCGGAAAGTTTCATCTACAAAGCTCGGGCAAACGCACCGAGCCAAGACTCGATGATGGTTTCACCTTCTGGAAATTCAGCCACGCTCCCCGCGATGATTGGAAAGAAGGGCATGACTATGCCGATTGGGTCAAAGAAAAGGGAGGGGATCTCGATGCTATGCGTGAGAGTGAAGATCGTGTTTCCGCCGAATTTCACCAGACCACTTGGGCCACCGAGCGCGCCTTAGAATTTCTCGATGAAACTCAAGACATCGATAAGCCGTGGATGCTCAACATCAATCCCTACGACCCACACCCGCCCTTCATTCCACCAAAAGAATACGCCGACAAGTTCGATCCCGAGACCATGCCCGGACCCTATTTTCGCGATTCCGATCTTGCGGCACAGGCCAAGCTCAAACCCGTCGATTTTCAAACTGAAGCACTGACTCCGAAAGAGCGAGACGCGAAGAAAATCCAGGCACTTTACTACGCGATGATTAACCTCATCGACGATCAATTAGCACGTATCATTCAACGCCTCGACGAAACGGGCCAACGCGAAAACACCATCATTATATTCACCAGTGACCACGGAGAATCACTCGGCGATCATGGTCTTTTACTCAAAGGATGCCGATTCTACGATGGCTTAGTCCGCGTGCCTCTCATTTTCAACTGCCCGGACTCGATCGAAGCCAACCTAAAAAGCGATGCACTTGTCGAACTTCTAGATATGAGCGCGACCATTCTAGATTTTGCCGGCATCAAACTTCCTGAGTATTTTCAAGGCACGAGCCTCCGGCCTATCTTATGTGGAGATGCTCCGGCCGACTACCATCGCGATAGCATTCGTTCCGAATACTTCGATGCCCTCGCGAAAGAATTCTGTAATGGCAACGCGTCATTCGCTACGATGTATCGGACCAAAAGATACAAGCTGGTCGTCTATCATCGTAATGGTCTGGGCGAGCTTTTTGATCTCGAAACCGATCCCAATGAATTCGAAAACCTCTGGGACGATCCGGTCTCTGCCCAAATCAAAAGCCGACTTATTTTAGAAAGCTTCAATGACCATGTGATGAAAACCACTGATGTCGGCAGTCGGAGAATTGCTCCAATGTAAAATCATCTCCTGAAGGTGACTAGTCCCCGCCCGGAAGATAAATACAATCCACACATTACTGAGAGTGCCCTGATAAATTTAGGTTCAGCAATCGTAAAAAGCGCAAAAACTAGAACCTCCAAGTCCAACCCACTTTGGCCACCGCCTCTCTGCCCGAGCTTTCATAACGCCGCTCCGGCCCCACTTTAGTCAGGCTTTGGTTCACCACAAAGTAGACATTACTCCCTGGTTTCACCGTCCATCTCACGCGCCCATTGATTCCGACTCTCTCCGATAAATTGTCATATTGTAAATCGGTCGTCAAAAGTAGTTCCGTGGTCGGTGTCCACTGCAGCGCACCATTCACCACGAAGGTTTCAAAGTCCCCTCCAGGCAGTTGATTCCAGTCGTTATTCACCGAGACGCGCGTGGCCCATTGAGAGCTCGGTTTCCAAAACATCTCCACATCAATTCCCTGCCTCTGCCCTCCCAGATATTCCCCTGCGCTCAGTTTTAATCTGGACCCCCACCTCCAGGACGAAGGCGTGCTGAAACCACCAACTACTTGCGTTTGACGATAATCGCCCACGGGAATAATCACTCCATCCAAGATCTCAAAATCTTCCAAGAAGCGCTCGCGTTCGTGCTCAATACCCAGATTGTATTCACCTCCACCCTTCCTCTCAAAAGTCACGTCAAATTCAAAATCCTCCGATAAAACCTGTCCTTCCAAATCGGTATCAAAGCCCGCCGAAAAATCAAAATCAATCTCGTTCCAATTCCTCCCACCCGACTCAAATTCATACGAGAAGAACGAAGCAAATTCGTAGATTCCCGGTCTCCTCACAAATCCCATGGCAGGATCCAAATCTTTACCCACTCGCTGTAGTCCAACCCGCATGTAAAGAGGGTTATTCGGATAGATCGCAGTCAAACCCCACCCGTAATCATCTACACCATCACTGTCCGTCTGCATCAACCAGCCAATCAACTCACCCGTTTTTTCCCCTCTCCCTCGATAACTACTATCCTTCAGCTGAAAATCTAAGCCATAAGTGCGTGCCGAACCATTACCGCGAGGATCACCATCCGTCACAATCACTCCCACTTGGGACTCCTCAAACAAATCGTAGGTCACCCGGCCCGCAAATACGTCATCAGCTTCCAACACCCCCTTCCCTTCTAATCCCACTCCAAGTAAACCTAGGTTCCAATTCCCCACTTTCCCTGTTAACTTTCCACCCATCTCAATTGGCACCCGCTCCCCATTCCCCGACAGTCCGATTGTGCGCGAATGGAATGGAAGCGGGCTTCTCCGGATTCCACCAAAGCGAAAATAGCGGGCGTCCTCTAAGAAAAAGGCCCGCTTTTCAGGGAAGAAAAGAGGAAATCTTGTGGTGTTCACCACCCGTTTATCCACCTCCGTATCTGCAAAATCTGTCTGCCAACTCAGGGTCGTAGTCAATGATGGTGTAACCCTAAAAAATGCATCAATCGACGGTTCAATTTCAAAGGTATTCGCACCATCCCTTTCTTCCCGCCAACGCGATACCAGTGAAGGTCGCACATCCAGTCCCAGCCCAGTCTTTAAATTCCGCATCCCAGTGATCCGCCCGGCTCCCTCTAATGCATAAAGTAATTTTTTCCGCGTTGGTGATGCCCACCGTAACTTCTCTTCCTTCCGCCTGATCACGCGCTCAACATTAAATCCCCAGCTTTCCTGATTCGGCTCGAAGGCAATGCTTCGGAACGGACATTACCTCTGCCACCCAGCCTTCGGCAGTGACACGCGTCCTGACATCCCAAATACAATCCCACTCCATTTCCGGACGATTTCCTGCGCGCACAATTCCATCCCCTCTCGATCCCCCCGCTGCAATCCCAAAAAAATATCCCTCAGTTCCGCGCGCAAACGGATCGATAACGATTCTGAGTCGATCGTCACCCGAACCCGTGGAGTCCCTCCTCCGGTCCCTAGCTAAAACCTTCGTTGGAGTTTGGTCAAAACACCTTACTCCCAGATATAAAGCTTCATTCGTGCGCATCAGCAAAACTTCCGTCCGCTCCGATGCTTCTTTCCCTTCGCGGGGCTCCACCTGCCCAAAATTTCTAATCACCTTCGCCCGCATCCATTCCTTCTCATTCAAAACTCCATCAATTACCGGCTTATCCTTAATTTGCTGAACAACCACCGAAAGTTGCCGGTCACCGGCCTGAGCAGTCTTCAAACAGCTCATCAGCACCACAAAGACCACAACGACTCCCCGTTTCATCCGCAATCTTACGAACATATTCGTCAAAAATATCAGCCTATCACTCCAACTCGCCCAACACCTGTCCACAAAAGAAACCAAATTAATTGTTTTCCTAACAATACCGGCTTGAGATGGCGCTCCCATAGAAAGTAATAAATCGTTGTTTTGATACGTGCCCTCTTTGGCATAGTCTTTGCCTTAATGCCAACAGACTACCTAAAAATTGGGCGCCGCTGGTTTGCTCTTATTCCAGTCGTGATCATTTTAATTTCGATCATTGTTTGGTTCTCGACGAGAGAAACTCTCCCTAAAACTATACGGATTGCCACAGCGAACGAGGGAGGGCTCTATCACGAATTTGGAAAAGCACTTGAGCAGTCACTTGAGAAAAACACGAGCTGTGACGTTATCATCGTCGAGACGGAAGGTTCAGGGGAGAATGCCAAGCTCTTGAGCGAGGGCAAAGTAGATCTTGCCATCATACAAAGCGGCTCTCGAAAGATTGATAATTTTTCGGTAATTGCCCCCCTTTACCCCGAGGTCTTACATATCGTAGCCCGTAATCATTCCTCTATTCAATCTATTGATGATCTCAAATCTCATCGAGTTATCATCGGCCCTGAAGGGTCCGGAATGCAATCCAGCGCGCTGAGAATCTTGAAACATTATGGCATCGCAAAAGACATCATTACCACCAGTGATGTCTATTTTAAAGATCTCCTAAAACACGAAAAAATCGAAGCTGCAATCGTCACCACTGGCTTTATGAATCGCGATCTTCAAAGAATGCTTGCGAGCGGCCACTTCCAGTTACTCTCAGTTGAAAGTTCGAAAGCTATCGTGACCAAGGATCCTGTTTTCCATCTTAGCGAAATTCCTCGTGGACTTTACCGCGAGGGACCTTCCATTCCTCCCAAAAATATTCCATCAGTAGCCGCGACCGCTTTGCTGGTCGCACAGGAGGACGAGAACGAACTCCTCATCGAAGAGATTCTTGCAGCGATTTACAACGGGGGCGTAGCACTCAAGTTTCCAACCATGATTTCCAAGGAAGACGCCCTTAAAAAGTCACCTCTAACTCTCAATCTCGAATCACGAACATTTTTCAATCCACCTGATCATGTCAGTCAAGTTACTGAAACTATAGAAACATTGGCAGCATTCAAAGAACTATCAGTAGCCATAGCCGCTGGGCTCTATCTCCTCTGGACCCGCAGAAAAAAGAAGCAGGAAGAACAACAAGTGAAAATAATCCAGAAGCAGAAAGACAAGCTAGACACTTTCCTCAATAAGACTCTTGAGGTGGAGCGTGCCCAAATGCAAACCACTGATATTGATATGCTCAAAAGCTATCTAGATCGCGTCACCGAGATAAAGTTGGAAGCTCTCACTCGCTTCACTCACGAAGAACTCCGGAACGACCAGTCATTCTCAATTTTCCTCCTTCAGTGCGCAAACTTGATTAGCAAGATCCAAATGAAAATCCAAAATTGTTCGCAGTAGTCGTGAACTTCGGTAAACCCAACTCCCTAGCTCGCAATGCACTGAGTCTCTCGGTAATCTCCGCCCAAACATGCCCATCTACTCTCGATACAAAATTATGCAGCCGTTCATCTATTCGTAACCGTCTCTTGGATTTCTTGTTAAAGATCATCGTCACCAGAACAAAACGATGCCCAAAAATCAGACAATCTTTGAGCCTTAGTTTCCGGAAGGCTTAGTTCTCGGCACAACCAACTTTCGTGCCCAGATATTACGAAAGCGAACCGGATTACCATGATCCTGAAGCGAGAGTCCGCCGGACTTCGCCTTCCCTCCTTCTTGGACTGCGAATTGCGTCACGATACCATTGTGTAACACAGTAATCGATCCCGGTTGAATCACTTTGCCGTCGGCGCTTTTCTTCTCCCGAATGCAAATAACATCGTAAGTTTGCCATTTACCCGGCCCGCGACTCGCGTTCACCAAAGTGACACTCTTTTGATAAAGCGAGGAAGCTTGGCCATCGGGATAGGTATCATTTCCAAATGAATCAAGCACCTGTACTTCGGGATATCCTCCAATGAAGACGCCACTGTTGCCGCGCCCCTGACTATTCCCCTTCACTTCGGCCGGCGTGCACCACTCAATATGCCACTGGCAATCTCCCTCGACCTGATTACGAGTTTGAATCGATCCAGTTCCTCGCACCACCTCCATAAAACCATCCTTCACCTGCCAATTTGCACCATCATTTCCATCTTTTGCACGGCCCTTCCATTTCGAAAGGTCACGCCCATCAAAAAAGACAATAGCATCGGATGGGACTGCGCCAGGTTTGGCATCGGTAGTATGACCTGGAGGTGTCACGACTGCCGGGCGTTCATTCTTGACCTGTTCCTTGTTCCAACGCCCAGCGTCGGAAATAGAGACTTGGGCGTGGAGAGTCGACAGATTAGCCAACAAAGGAGTCAAAATCAGAAAATGATATTTCATAGAGAGTAGATTTAGATACGGATGATCAAATTGATCATCTTTAACTACACCCGATTTGGCGCCTGCTTTCAAGTCCACTCTTTGAAAAAGAAAAAGTAGTTTTTTATCGATGGAACTCGCGGGCAAAATCAGGTGAGATCCCGGGATGCGATTATTCCTAGTCACTGCATTCGCCATTTTGCCACTCCATGCCAATTGGATTGAGCTATTTGATGGAAAATCGACTAAAGATTGGACGCCGCGCGCCGAAGTCGAGCAATTCGAAGCCATTAATGGTGAACTCCACCTTCTCGCAAAGACCAATGTCTGGGTCACCTCCAAGATCGAAATGGGCGATTTCGAAGCTGAGCTAGAGGTGTTCCTCCCTGAGGAACCAGGGTTTAATTCCGGCCTCGCATTCCGTTGTTCAGGAGTAAAAGGAAAACCAAAAGGCTATCAAATTGAGATCGATCGAAAAGCTCCCGGTGGAATTTACGGAATTGGACTTGGGGGCTGGCTTACAAAGCAGAAGGGCATACTTAAAGAAGGCAAGTGGAATCATTTCCGCGTGATCGCTCAAGGAAATCGTATTGAGACCTTCGTTAACGGAAAACTCGTCGCCGACATTCGTGAGGAAAAACAACTCAAAGGCTACTTCGGAATTCAGCATCACGGCAAAGGGGGCGTTGTGAAATTTCGGAAAATTCGGGCCCGCAAGCTTGAACCTAAAACGTCAACTCTTGAGCAACCCAACATCCTCTGGATCGTCGCCGAAGATCTCAGCCCCGCTCTCGGTTGCTACGGCCACCCCGATGCTCGTACTCCAAATCTTGATGCCTTCGCCAAGGAAAGCATTCTCTTTACCCATGCCTTTGCAGCTTACCCGGTCTGTTCTCCTTCACGCTCCTGCCTCATCACCGGGATGTATCCTTCCACGACTGGAACCGGACAAATGCGGTCTGCTTTCCCACTCCCCCGCGGAGTAACAGGGTTCCCGGAATACCTCCGTGAAGCTGGTTACCACACAACTAATAATGTCAAAACTGACTATAACTCTGCAGATGCAGAGCGACTCACCAAAAATTCGTGGGTTGAATCAAGCTCGAAGGCCCACTGGCGGACGCGCAAAAAAGGCCAGCCTTTCTTTGCGATTTTTAACGATATGACCACCCACCAGTCGCGCACCATGGTCTGGCCTTACTCAGTATTTAGAAAGGAAATCCAAGCGGAGCTTTCTCCTGACGAAATTCACAAACCGGATAAAGTTCGCGTTCCCTCTTACTATCCCAACACCTCGCTAATCCGACGAGAACTTGCGCGATTTCATGACTGCGTCACCGTGATGGACCAGAATACTGGAAAGATTCTTGCTGAGCTCGAAAAAGACGGCCTTACCGAAGACACGATCGTTTTCTTTTATTCCGACCACGGCTCGGGGATGCCACGTCACAAGCGACTTCTCACCGACTCAGGAATGCGAGTTCCCCTCATGGTTAGAGTTCCTAAAAAATGGCAACATCTTATCCCCGGGTCCGAAAATCGCAGTAGCAAAAATAACAAGTTGGTATCTTTTGTCGACTTCGCACCGACTGTACTCGCGCTTTGCGGGATTGATGCGCCGGCCTACATGCAGGGACACAACTTTCTCAATCAACAAAACAACCGTGAATGGGTCTATGGTGCCCGTGACCGGGTCGACGAGGTCTTTGACTGCTCCCGTTCGGTTCGCAACGACCGCTGGCTATACATTCGAAACTATCACCCATTTCTCGGTTGGAACCAGCCTTCCGTCTTCTCAGATCTAGGTGAAATCCGGAATGAAATTACCAATTATTCACTTAATACTCGGACGCGCCTTTCAAGTGAACAAATTCATTACATCTCACCACAGCGGGCTCCTATTGAGTTTTATGATTGCCTTGCCGACCCCGAGAACACCCGTAACCTTGCCCTCGAAAAATTGAGCCCCACTCAGCAGGTCTCGCTCGAAAAAGCCCAACGAGCCCTAAAAAGGATTCGCAAAAAAACTCGAGACGTAGGATGCCTACCTGAAGGAGTCATGGCTGACTTGGTTGAGAAAAATAGAGAATCGATTGCAGATCTTGCTCGGAACGGAAAGCTCAAGCTTGATCAAGTCTGGAATGTCGCTGATTCGGTTGGGGGAGAAAGTAAATCCGCCCTTAAATTTTTTGGGTCAAACGATCCCTCAATCAATTTTTGGGTGGTCAACGCCCTCAAAGCCTCTTCTCCTAATCACAAACATAAAGATGATGCCTTCCGCTACCTAGGGCAAACAAGGAGCGCTGAAGCGAGTATCGAAGCTGCCGCTTGGCTAGCCACAGAAAGTCGCTACTCGGAAAAAGCCATGAAGGTGCTTATCGACGAACTGGAAAACTCAAGCTGGCCTATCGCACTCCGTGCCTGCCGTGCGATCGAACTCCTTGGTTCAAAAGCTAAGCAAGCTGTCCCCACCATGAAAAAAATTTACGCCCTTAACCGCCACAAGAAAGACGACGCTGCGCTCTTCCTCGCTTTCTCATCTGGCGCCTTTCTCGAAAAGCTCGATGAGAAAACGGAAGCTTGGGACTTTACTCCCAAACGCTGAAAAACGTTGTGACTTTAAGGCAGAGAATTCCGGTGTGTATTTACATATTCCAGCAGACGAAATGGCCCATCATTTTATCGGGACGAATCTTGGCCTCCGCCAGGACAATCGGCCTATCCTAAGCGAAAAGATTTGACCCTGATTTCCGCGTCGCTTCTCCAACTAATTCGACGAACCCATTGTGATTCTAAGTCGGTAGAAAAGAGGTCCATTTTCTTCGGGTGTTCGAGTTAAAGAGCGAGTTTGCAATCCAGCTGGATTGTCCCGAACACTTGAGATCTCCGTTAAATCGCCAGCTGGAGCCCAGTTGTCCAAATCGATTGAGGATTCCAGCACCGAGCTAAGGTGTCGCCCTTCCAAATCCAACGACTCTACTAGGACGAAGGAGTGAGAACCGTCCGGAAGATAATCAATCGTCATTGGCCCTACCCCTGTGCTCGCATCACTCGGGTCAGAACCAGCAAGATATTCCTCGAGATTGGAAAAACCATCGTGATCCGGGTCATCAGAAAATCCCGAGAGGGAGATCCCTGCCCCCTCGAGCCAATTGTCAAACTTCTCAGCCGGACTTAGATCTTTCCATTCAATGGCAGGGTCAATAAGGGCCTGAATTTCCTCGGCACGATCACTGACTCGTGAACCATAACCATTGGTCTGACGGTAGAAGCGGATATCAGATGGATCCTCAGATTGACCAAAAGTCGGAATCAAGTTCCATCCAGAATCGTCGTTACCAATAGAGAGACCACCTGCATCATAGAACACTCCGTTAAAACGATTTTGATTCGAAGGAATCGCGGAAGACGAATACGAGGCATCCACCGAAAAGGTGACCGCAGCCAACTTCCAAATTGGGCCATCTTTGATAAACCAACCCCCACCCGAATCGCGAGGGGAGACAATTGCCTCATCCTCGCCCAAGAGATCTGAAAAATTAAAATGTAGAAGTTCATTCCCTTCGACATCTACGGAACCACCCACCTCATTACGGCCCCATCGAGATTTTTGCGTGGCATAAGATCCCCACTTCCAACCTCTCCCTGCGACCTCCTCGTCACGATCAATACCCCGCCCGTGAACAACCATCTCTTTGCCGACCTCATCGGACTTCGTGTAGAGCAAGGCATAGTCTTCGAAAGTTTCCCAAATCTCAAAAACCCGCAGATCAGAATCCCCAATTCTCACCGGAGTTCCTTTTATCGCAAAAGTCTTGAGCTCAACCCCGTTAAAAAAGGCCTGCTGCGTCACCTGCTCCTGACTAGCACCTAGATGGTTCGCGGTAATGAAATGTTTGGGCGAAATGATGGTGGCATGCGAAGTCAAATATCGCAGCTGATGCTGCCAACCACTCCCCGCATAATCACCAGTGGGCGCAGTACGTGTATTCGCGGTAGGGCTTAAACCATCTCGGAAAATCAACCCACTCGCCGGAAGCCCTACGACCGCCAATAACAACATTATCTTCACGTTAAAGTAAAGTAGCCCTGATTCGCTTTGCTGTCGCCACAAAATCAAAAAATGCACCCTAGCCAAATAACTCCGGATCCTGAGCTTGTTGAGCAAGATAGCCCGAGTCTTCGATAAATTTTCCAGCATCAATTGCCTCATGCACCAAGGCATCACAACGCTCATTGAATGTGTTGCCAGCGTGTCCCTTAACCCACTTCCAGGCGATAGTGTGCCCTCCAGCCTCTTGATCAAGCTGCTCCCAAAGGTCACGATTTAGCACTGGTTTCTTATCCGATTTTATCCACCCACGCTTCTTCCAACCAACCAGCCACCCTTTGGTCATCGCGTCGACGAGATATTTAGAATCCGAATACAAAGTGATCGCGCACGGCTCCTTGAGAATTCCTAGCGACGTGATCGCCGCCATAAGCTCCATGCGATTATTAGTGGTATGATCAAATGCCCCTTTCAGCTCCTTACAATGCTGGCCAAAAATGACGACTGCCCCAAATCCCCCCGGCCCAGGATTTCCGCGGGCCCCTCCATCTGTGTAAATTTCAACCCTTTTCATAAAGCGGAAATCTTAGTCTCACACATTTTGCTCACGGCCTCAAAATCCTCTTGCGACAAAAAAGCCGACTTCGGTAAAATGAAATATTGATCTTTCTTCAGATAGAGCAAAATCCCCTTGGGAGACAAGTAGCGATCCTCAAATTCTCGCCATTTTAGGGTCTTCTCATGACCCTTTGATTCCTGATGGACCATTTTATCAGAAAAACTCCAAGTCAGCATCTGACCCGCCTCAGGGGAAGATTTGGAACCATGGATAAGGCGGTATTGCCAGAAGGTTTTACGCATAAAAAGCAAAGGGCCAACGAGAATGCAGAGAAAACCAAAGGTCCGCTCACCGAGAAAGAGAAGAAGCGCTCCGATCGGAACTAGAATGAGATAGAAATATCGAAACATCAGGAAAATTGGATGGCGGTTCCGCATATGCATCGCCGAACCCAATTTTAGGGTCTTAACGTCAAATCGACTCGTTGCTTGATAATCACTCATCTGCGCCGCTAGCCATAGCGCCTTCCTTTGCGCTGGACAAGACCGTGATCTCCATGACTTTGTAAAGGAGATGAAGAGACTCCTTCCAAAATTATTGTTATTGCTGATGACACTCAGCACTACGCTTACCGCACAAGAGGCTTGGATCCTCGAAATGCCCAACAAATTCAGCGACTACCTCATCAAGAAATCAGTTGCAGAGGAGCATGACACCGTTGCTGGAATCATCGAGAAGCTCCCCAGTCTTGTCACAAAAAAACAAATCCGCGAAGTCGACTTAATCAAATGGAATGCCGAGGGAGGGAAAATTAATCAAAAGCGGGAAATTAACGATGGGGGACGCATCTTTAAAGTCGGCGCACGTTATTACTCAATCAGCGGCCAAAAACCGGATTTTCGGAAAATTAAAATTACTGACATTCCCACCAATCCAAATCTCGAATTGAGTGCTTACGGATTTCTTCCGCGAGCCTGGACTCCTACCTTCGCCCACCGCAAAGGTAATCTTACCCTCCTGGTTTTAGAGCGTGATACCAATTCACCCACCGCGACCGTTTCCCTCAAGAACATGCGGCAGATCGAATTTGACGCTGGAGAAACGAAGGAAAGCGCCTCTTGGTATTCGGCTGACCCACTCGACACCAAAGAACTCTCATACTCATCCGCGATTGCTTTGGCAGCGAATCCCAAGGTTCAGTTCATCACCAGAATTTTCTCGGAAGTGAAAAAAGAAGGTGATTCTCTCATTCGGATTGAAGCCAGCAGTGGTAGTCCCACCGCCACCGAATCAATCGCGCTTCACCACAACGAAGCAAAATTTAAAGGACACAGCGAAACCACTGGCCCTCTCAAAAAAGAAACAATCAAAATCACTGATAAGTCCTACACCAAGGACGGTGAGGCTGGCGTCTGGACGCTCAATCTTGCGAGCGGTGAATAGGCTAGTAAACAACCTACAATCAATTAGAAATCCTAGTTCAAGAGCGAGTCAACACTCCAGAATTATGATTCTACGAAGCTAGAAGATCACCTCTAGCGTTCTTCAATCGGAACGACTTTCGAAAGCTCACTCGGCCCAACATACTTGGTGAGCGGGCGGTAGAGACGGTTATCCTCAAGCTGTTCAAGAACCTGTGCAGTCCAACCGGCCATACGTGAAATTGCAAAAATTGGTGTAAAGAGATCGGTCGGAATATCGAGAGAATAGTAGACGGTCGCAGAATAGAAATCGACGTTGGCATTCAACCCCTTTCGCTCACGCATCATAGTGGCAATCCGCTCGGACATGTCGATCCATTTGGTCTCGCCCAATTCCTCGGTAAGCTTGATCGCCATCCTCTGGAGATGAGGAGCGCGGGGATCGAGCACCTTGTAGACGCGGTGGCCGATACATGATACCCCAGAAAGTTTCGCACATGCTTTACGTAGGCATCGACCTTATCAAGGCTACCGATTTCCTGAAGCATCTTGATCACGCCCTCGTTGGCACCTCCATGGAGAGGGCCTTTGAGCGTTCCAACAGCCGAGGTCATCGCGGAATAAAAGTCGGAAAGAGTCGCAACGGTCACACGAGCCGAAAATGTCGAAGCATTCATGCCATGATCGGCATGAAGAATATAAGCAATATCAAGAGTCTTGGTCGCAGCCTCGGAAGGTTCATCGCCTGTAATGAGGTAGAGGAAGTGACCTGCCTCAGAAAGATCATCGCGCACAGGCGGTAAATCCAGCCCCTGACGGGCACGGTGGTAGTAAGCGACGATAACCGAAGTCTGAGCACAGAGGGAAATAGCAACCTCACGGTTGGCATCTTGATCCGGCTCACCAATCCCGGCACGTTTATCGAAAAGCCCCAACATAGAAACTCCGGTCCGGAGCACGTCCATTGGGTTGGCGTCTTTCGGCGCGGATTTCAAGAAATCAATGACGCCCTGAGGAATGTCGCGATTCGTCCGAAGAGATTTTTCAAAATCAGCTAACTCACTTGTATTTGGTAACTTACCAAAATGCAGAAGATAAGTAGTCTCCTCGAAACTACAATTCTCGACCAACTCATCGATAGAATAACCTAGGTAAGAAAGGCGGCCTTCGAGACCTTCGACGTTTGAGAGTGCGGATTCATTGGCAATAACTCCTTCGAGACCTTTGGCGTAATCGGACATAAAAATAGAAATGGTGAAAGTTAGGGATACAGAGCAATAGTGCCACCAACAATAGTTCGCAAGGGTTTCCCGCAAAGATTGTTTGAGTTTTTTAGTTAGAGAAAATTAACTGTCTTCCGGAGATGCCGATGATAAAGAACCACATAATCCTCGCCCTAGAAACGAGTGTTGCCCAAGCTACCATGATCCTGGCCAGCAAAAGCGGCATTCTTTCCCAGAAATCCTTTCGAAGCGAACGATCTCAAGAATGTGATCTCTTCACTCCCCTGCTAGATCTGCTCAGCAAAATCCCCTCCGGTGAAAAACTTTCCGCTGTCGTTGTCGGTATCGGCCCCGGATCCTACAACGGGACACGGGTGGGTATTGCAGCAGCTCAGGCGATCGCCCAAGTCCACGGATGCCGGGTCGCTGGTCTTTGCTCGTTCGAGGGAGTCCCCGAGGCGTTTCTTAACGAAACGATCTGGGCCGTGGGAGACGCGCGGCGGGACTCCTATTTTCTCATGCCAGTCCAAAATGGTCGGGCTCAAATCCCTCCCAAGCTCCTAGATAGAGAAGAATTTTCTATCTTACTAGCTCAGTGCGAAGGACCCAAAGTCACATTTGAAACACTCCATCGCCTTCCCGAGAATATCGATTGCCTAGAAAGTCATTCAGATGCCGAAGGGCTTCTCAAGTCATGGCTCGCACGCTCGCCGGAAGAGCAGGAAGATCTCCTAAACATGCCCGTCGAAGCTTTTTACCTTCGCCCACCACACATCACGAAATCTAAAAAAAAGTGAAGAGGCTGACTCCTCATCAAGACGAACAATAGGGTGACCCTAAAAATCAGGCTGGCCTGCGGGGCTCAAATTCTGATCGTAACCACCCGACGTCACGAATTCATTCGCAACCCAACTCCTTATCTTATACGAGGTGAGGATCCCCGATAATGAAAGCAAGAATATACATCCCACTCTTACTCCTTTTGGCAGTAGTTTTCGTGATCGTTTACCGAGAGTGGCGTGAACCTGATGAACAAAGCGTCGAGTGGGTCGAGAAGGGTCGCTGGTTCAAGGGGAACACGCACACCCATTCCTTGTGGAGCGATGGCAATGATCTGCCGGAAATGATCGTAGATTGGTATAAAAAAGAAGGCTACGATTTCCTCTCTCTCTCCGATCACAACACACTTAGCCGCGGCCAGAGATGGATGCCCGTTAAACAAGTCGAAAAACGCCGCCAAAAAGGAGATAGCGGCACGGTGGCCAAATACCTCGAGCGCTTCGGCGAAGACTGGGTGGAACTTCGGGGTGAGCCCGGAAGTGAAGAAGTCCGCTTAAAAACTCTTGAGGAAATTCGCCCCCGCTTTGAAAACGATGGTAATTTTCTTCTCATCGAAGCCGAAGAAATTACCGATAAATTCCGGCAATATCACATTCATATTAACGCCATTAACTTAGGTGAAGTCATAAAACCGCAGGGAGGTGACTCCGTGGTCGAGACAATGCGGAATAATTTGCGAGCGGTCAAAGAGCAGTCAGAACGACTGAAGCGCCCTATTCTCACCCACCTTAATCACCCTAACTTCCATTGGTCCGTCACTCCGCAGCAACTGGCCGAAGTCGTGGAAGAACAATTTTTCGAGGTTTACAACGGCCACCCAAGCATCAACCACCTTGGCGACACAGACCACCCAAGTGATGAAGCAATCTGGGATATGGCAAACACTCTGCGCATGCTCACACACGATGCTCCCCCACTCTTTGGAGTGGCGACTGACGACTCCCACTATTACCACGGCGGAAACGTATCGCCAGGGCGGGGATGGGTCATGGTTTGGGCCAAAGAATTAGACGCCAATCAATTGGTCAAATCAATGGAGCGGGGAGAATTTTATGCTTCGACCGGCGTTGTGCTAGATGAGGTGAGATACGACCAAGGATCCCGAAAACATCTCATCGAAATCACTCCTATGGAAGGGGTGGATTTTGAAACCCAATTTATCGGAACGCGTCGCAGCACCCCGGACACAACTGGCGAAGTTTTTGCAACCGTGTCCGGCCCCACTGCCGAATACCAACTCAGCGGAGATGAACTTTATGTGCGCGCCGTCATCACCTCCACTCGCGAGCACCCAAATCCATCTTACTCCGATCAAAAGGAACAAGCGTGGACCCAGCCAATCGGCTGGAGGAAGTAAATTAAGTTAATTGCGACGCTTCCAACGTTTCGATTTCATCTCAAATCGCTCAAGAGTTCCCTCCAGAACTTCCTCCACCGGAATCCTCAGGCTGAAAACCTCGCGCAGACGACCTTCAAGTTCGCTCGCTCCAGATCCCTCGGCACGAAGGCGGACTTCCACCATGGAATTCACTTCCTCAATCAAGACTTCATATTCCAGAATTCCTTCTACCGAACTCACGACTTCCTCAACCGCTCCCGGATAGAGATTCACGCCACGAACCACCACCATGTCATCGGCGCGCCCGATGATTCCGCCCTTGAGTGCGAAGTCTTTATCCGGCTGTATAAGATCGCCCGTGCGATAGCGTAAAATCGGCGAACCGTGACGCCCCAAAGTCGTAAGAACCAGCTCACCAATCCCCTGTTCGTTCTGATTGATGACCTCGCAAAAGTAAGCCTCATGACGAACAAGCAATCGTCCGGGATCAGCAATATCACTCACTGTTACCGGTCCGATTTCCGTCATTCCATGATGATCAATCACCTCGGCATCCCACGCTTCGCAAAGACGATTGCGAACTTCCGGCAGACTTCCTCCGGGCTCACCAGCCACGATGATTTTTTCAACCCCAAGGCTTTTCGCATCATCCGAGATTTCGGCCAATCGAAGTCCATAAGTTGGGGTGCAGCAGAGAATTTCAGGACGTAGTCTCTCCATCATCTTGAGACGATTTTCACTGGAGAGTCCGCCCGCTGGAATGGCGCGAATTCCAAGTCCGGCGGCTGATTCGAAACCCGCCCAAAACCCTAAAAACGGGCCAAAGGAAAATGGAAAAAAGGCGGCTTGCCCGGGAGTCACTCCGGCCTTTTCCCAGACCCATGCCCAATTTTCGCATAGCCACTCCCAACCCGCTTTATCATCAAGCCAAATCATCGGCTGCCCACTGGTTCCGCTGGTTTGGTGAAAGCGATGATAGGTCTCGAGCGGGAAAGTCAGATTACTCCCGTAAGGTGGGTGCAATTTTTGATCAGCCGCCAACTCCGCCTTGGTAGTAAAAGGCACCTTTTCCGAATATTCCTCAAGCGAAGTTACGGAAGTCAGCCCGTTCAATTTATTCTGATAAAATGGATTGGTCGAAAGCGCCGTAAGGAGGCTGTTAATTTTATCCAGACTCATCATTTACTTCCGGTTTCCCCGGCTCCGGTGAGAAGATACACGGCAAAGGTTCCCAGCCAGTGATCTCCTTCATAGTGGCCGCTGATGGCGTCACGCAGACCCGACTTTTCGTGGGCATCCGCAACCTTCAATAATTCGGATTTGGGATCACCATCCAGCGCACTTACAATCCCTCGTAAGTTCCATGCTCGATTAAAATTCAAGCCAACCAGATGAACCAAATGGCCATCTTCAAAATCACTTACCGTGACCGGCGTTTTGAGATTCCCCAGCTCAAATCCCGGAAAGAATCTTTCAAGCCACACGCGATATTCAGCAGCCGAGAGAACTCGACGCATGAGATCTGCTTCATTCAATCCGGGTGAGAAGAAATCGTTTCCACTGGGCTCATAGCGGACCGGATAAGCCACATCTTCAAGGTAGAACTTTTTTGCCTTTCTGACCAAGAGATCCTCGAAGCCCTGATCTCCAGTCGCACGAGCCCAGTCTAACAAGTGCCCGAAAGCGAAAGATGATTCAGGATGGAAACCACATCGGATTGGCCAATCAAGTTTGGGAAGGTATGATTTTGCATTCCGGACGATCGCCTCCTCGACAGGCCGATAAAAGGTCGCCCACTCTCTTCCTTGAGCATCATCAAGGGCGCGAAGTTCAATCCCCAAGCGCAAAGCCCAAGCCCAACCATACATGCGTTCAAAGGAAGGATTCTTTTTCAAGTAGATCGCCTCTTTTACTAAGCCCTCTCGCGTTAGCTTCTTGGCCAGCTCCGCCCGCACCGATTGATTCCATTTCGCCTTTGGGAACAACCGGACGAGACGGACCAAAGTCCAATGACCATGCACTGACGAATGCCAATCGAAATGGCCAAAAAAAACGGGTGTGAGTTGGCTAGGAGCTTTAGCATCCTCCGGAGAACGTAAAACGTTTCCCGGCTTATTAGGAAATTCCCGATTAAGCCCGGCAAGCGCGAGATAAGCGAAACGCCTAGCATCAGTTTCAGAGAGACGATTTTTCGCGGCAAGTGACATCACAGTTAATAGAAGGAGGCAAACGAACTTCATTACATCAACTCGATATTGGTAAACTTTTTAAGGATCACCACCAATAGCCAAAAAAGGGCAGTGGTGAGCATTGCGTTTACAAAGAGGGTGAAATAAAAACTGTGGCCTTTACGAAGCATCCATGGAATGACAAGAAACATCGGAAGAGTCGGCAAAACAAACCAGAAGGTATAGTAGGCATGATTGGCAATACTCTCAATCCGGGTGGCTTGATTGGGAATCTTACTTTCATGCCTCATCCAGATCATGGCGAGAATTGAAGTAAGCGGAAGGGCGATAAGGAGAGCCGAGAGTCGATCGCTCAATAGCTGAAGCTTGGTCACGATAAGAATAATGACCGCCGTGAGAAAAATCTTCACCACATCTTGAGAACTGGGCGTGAGGACTTTGAGAAGTTCGTTTTTGTCCATTGCGATGTCTCGACTTTGAGCGCATTCTTCACGATATGCAAGTTGCTCGATTCGTTCTGCCTATCCTTTGCCTCATGTCTGGATGCTCGGCGGACCCGCCAGGTGGCCAACCCCGACCGTCCGGACCTCGCGCAATTGAGCCTACAGCAGCTCCGAACGCCGGAGCACTGAAGCTCACCGCGGCTCAAAAATCATCAATTGGTCGGAAAATTTGGCAAAATGAATCAGCAGGTAAGATCACCGGCTTAACTCATTGGAATGACGGGGAGGAATTCCCATCACTCGGAATCGGACATTTCATCTGGTACCCAAGAGGTTTCAACGGACGTTGGAGCGAGACTTGGCCGGAGTTCGTCAACTACGCTATACAGCGAGGTCTGCAGGTTCCCACAGTTGGCCGAAACCGCAATTGCCCTTGGCCTAACAAGCCCTCCTTCGTCCGCGATTTCAACGGCCCGCAGTTGGCCGGTCTTCGCAAATGGTTGGCGGCGAACATGACGATCCAGACCGAGTTCATAGCTTACAAATCGCAAGCGGCTCTTCCTAGGATCATGCATGCCGCACCAACCCAAGAGCGGGCGCGTATCAAAGCGAATTACGACAAAGTGGCCTCAAATGCAAATGGCGTTTATGCCTTGGTTGACTACGTCAACTTTAAGGGCGATGGAACAAACCCCACCGAGCGCTATAACAATCAAGGCTGGGGGCTAATGTGGGTTCTCATGGAGATGAAGGATGTCCCGGCAGGACAAACCGCCGCACGCGAGTTTTGCGCAGCAGCCAAAAGAAGGCTTAATCTGAGAATTACCAATTCTCCGAAAGCACGCGGTGAGTCACGCTGGAGACCAGGTTGGCACAACCGCTGTGATTCCTACGCGCGAGCGCTTTAATGATCCACCCCGCTACTTTGACTTAAGCCGCTTCAGGATCTGAGAGGCTAGTTTGCCATGTGCCGAATTGGCATCGACTGCAATCACTGCCTCCGCAGCTTTAATCGCCTGCGCCTTTTGCTTACCATGATTTAAAGCAGCAAGCTTAGGAAAAAGAGCTTTTTGTAGGAGCGCTCCTTTAGGTTCAAATCTGGTGATATAATCGTCCACCAATTGAATCACCTCATCATAGGAATCCTTATGGAACACCTCTTTGAGGCCTCGATCCAGAATCGCAAATCCCATTTCTGCGAGATGATTCTTTCGGAAGCCCAGCGAGTCATCGGGATCAAGCTTTGCGATTTCCTCAAGGTGGTCAGCGTTGAGGGAAGGATCCGCTCCCTGAGGAGTGCTCTTGACCAAAGCGATCAGACTTTTAACCCTCGCAAGACCATTTTGCTGATAAGCTTCTTTGATCGATTTCAATCTCGCCAACTGGTCATTGGATCGTTGAATGACTTTAGCAGCGTGCTTTAATGGTCCATTAATGGCTGCCCCGGTTTCCCGAGCATAAACAATCCCTTTAGAATTCAAAAAAACGGCCGTCGGATACCGATCAACTCCAAAACTCTCTGCCACCTCTCGATTGGCAGCAAGCGGAGACACCATCCCAGGAGTCTGTTTGAGAGGAACATCGAAAAGAACAGGCACGAAACGGTCTACAATAGCTTGTTGAAATAAGTCTTGGGAGAGCACACGCTTCTTGAATTGAACGCATGCTCCGGAAATTTCAGTAGCTAGAAAGACCACAAAAACATCCTTCTTTTCTTCAGACGCCTGCTTCTTAGCTTCTTTAAGATCAGTGAGCCAAGCCCCTTGAAGAGGAAGAATCAGGACTAAAATGAGGGCCAATCGAAACACCGGACTATTTTCCTTTCTTGATCTTATCGGCTTGCTTCCGGAGATCATCTGCCTGCTTTTGCAGAGTAGCAGCACGCTTCTCCAGCTCGCTAATATCACGCTTACGCTTTTCCATCGCCTCGTGATTTTCCACCACGTCCTTCATTGCTTGAGCTTTACGGGCTAGTTTCTCACGCTCCGTAACGGCACTTTTCAGGGCAGTATCAGCTTTCTTTCCGGCATCACGAAGTGTGTTTAAAGCCGCCTCAGCCGTCTTTATTTTCTGATCAACCTCGGCTTTAGCCGTCTGTAAATCTTTCTCACGAGCGATCGCTTTTACCAAATCCTCCTCTGCTGTTTTAGCGTCTTTTTTTAGCTCATTGATATCAGTGACGATAGCCACCGGCTTAGAGACAATTGGTTTGCGAGGCTTCGGATTTTTGGCCATCTCCTTTATTTTTGCGGCCCGGGTTTTTGCCCCCTTGATTTGATCGCTGAATTTATCAGCCTGCTTGCCAAGGTCTGACTCAGGTGCAAGCTTCTTCATGGCCTCAATCGCAGCGACGGCTTCGTCATACTTCTTTAAAGAATAAAGAGCTTGGACCTCATACATCTTAATCCGCTGGGCGTCCTCCCCTTTAAGGTTTTCCCCATCCTTCTTGGATGCTTTAACAATGTCCTCATATTTCTTATCACGAAACATCATGTTATATCGCGCTTTCTCCTGTTTAAGGGCTTCGGCTTTTTTGATCTCAGCCACATAGCCAGTCTTCCCATCTTTGTCGGCCTCAGCAATAAGCGTTAACTCTGGAGCATAATAATCGCGAATAAAATTCTGAGGGAGAGCCTTCAGTGCCTTTACGTAAAGCTCTGCACGCTTAAGATCCTTCTCTTTAAGGGCGGCAGCAAATGCCTTGTCACGGTTTACTCGAACCTGATGCATCTCCCCAAGGTACTTTAAATACTCGGTAGCATTCTCACGAGTCTCGCTCGAATAAGCATAAGGCCTACCCTTAAAATCGGTGAGGACTACTGATGGGATTGTCTTGAAATGATAATCCTGCTCGAGCTCGAGAATATGTTCGTGAGCTTCGTCCCGTGTCCGGGGAATATCAAAAAGCACTTGCACAAAATTCTCACCCATCGCCTTTTTAAATGGGTCGGTCTTGAGAACCTTCTCTTCAAAAGACTTGCTTTGAGGGTGCCAAGCCGAGCCTGAAAAGATCATAAGAACATCTTTCTTAGACTGAGCCGCGTTAGCCTGGGCTTCTTTTAAAAGTTCCTTGGGAGCCTTGGCATGAAGCAAGAATGGAATGGCAACCAAGGCAGATGCAAAAAAGGAAAGTGGTTTCATAACAAATTAAATTGATGTCTCTCAGCAAATTCACCCAACCACAGCGAGCCGTCGAGTGGAAAAATAAAAAGGCTCCGGGACACCGAAGCCTTTTGGGGGCAAAAAATGCTCTTCCTGCAGGTAAGATTAAACCTCGTCGGCGTGGAGCCAGCGGAAGGAAACAATCTGAAAGCGACGTCCAAAGTTCACCTCGCCATCCTCAGGGACCCGTGGGTTTAATCCAGTGACCTGATCAGGCCTAACGGGCTCTGGAGTGCGCTGAACAACTGCCTCACACCATGCTTTTGCAAGGACTCTGCCATTAATATCACGGGACTCGCCATAGGAACGAACCGTAAAGGTATCTGAGCGAGCAGAGAGTCCAGAACCAATAACTTGGAGAATGTCACCTTGAGTGATGTATCCAGGAGTTCCATAACCTGTGGAAGCTGGCTTGAGAAGCTGGTCACTCCGAGTGAGATCAGACTGCCGAGGATTCCCCTCAGCCACCAAACCACCCTGATTGGGAAGGCTCTGCTTCGTGATTGGGAACTGCTGATTCTGACCACGATTGGGGAGTGATTGCTCGAGAGCGGCCTCAATCGCACCGTTCCGTCCAGTCGGATCTTCGGTGAGACGACGATTCACAAAATCGGAAAGCCCGAAGAACGGAGCGCGCACCTTAACCTCACGGACGATCGCCTCGGCGAGCGAGTCAATCTCTTGATCACCCAGACTACGGAAACCTGTGAACACCTTGGTGGAATACTCAGCCTTGTCGTTCTCCTGACCCTGCGGGAAGAGCGTGCGGGGGAACGGAGTCCGGTTTGGTGATCCATAACCAGTATCACGAGTCGTCGCGAGCAAAGCCTTCCAAGCCTCCTTGTTAGTGGAATGGACATCAAACCCACCATCGATCATGAGACGGCCCGCGGCGCGGAACATATCATTCAAATCACTGGTCGGGTCTCCATTACGATCCCAGAGTCTTAGGTTGCCATTATTGAGCGGGCTTCGAACCGGATCTTGAGCAAAATTAGCGACCTGGTTTTGAGTTCCTCCAGTAAGGAAGAAGTCAGACCAAAGATTATGGTTCACCTCATAGCTCATATCGAAGATTAAGTGATTTTTTTCCGGTAGGTAGAATACGATATCACTAAAGAGCTGCGCCCAGTAGCCGGTTCCCAGTCCAGCCGAAGACCACCCTCGGTTGTTCCCGGGAATTTCAGTCGGGATAGTTCCCGTAGTTGGTACCTTAGGGTCAGCGACCGAGGTTCCGATCGTGTAACTCGGGTGCCAGACATACTCGGATAACTGGAGGTGCCGAAGGTAACCCAAAGAGGGAATCCCGACTTCCCGAGTAGGCACCTCAAAGGCAACCACTGTATCAACCCCGAAGTTGGCTTTCCCGAAAGGGAACCCAGTTTGAAAACCGTTGCGCAGAACAGGATTAAGGTTATCCCAACTGAGTTCGTCACTCGGATTATCGCGGGTGTAAATTCCGTGGAAGTAAGGGGCCCGGTTGGTCAGATTATCATAAGGATTACGACAAATATAGGAAGCGCGGAGGTTCCAATTCCCAAGCGGAGCTTCTTGGAGAAACAACTCATTGTTAACGCCTTTATTTGAGGCAGTCTCGTCAAGCCATCGAACCCGGAATCCATCCCGAGAGAAGGGGTGAGGAGGATTTCCGGCATCGACATGATCACCGGGACCGGTCAACTGGTGAACAACACCCTCAGTTCCAGTAGGCCACTCGAGCGGAAACTCATCTCCTCCTCCGGCCTGCAACGACACACTGGCATACACGAGCGCAGGCTCATTTCGGAAACTTGCAATCGTGGGGTTGGGATTATTCTGCAGATACTTGAGCATGAACATATAGTTATCTGCACCATGTTCCTTGTAGCTCAATGGGCGCTCCCGATATGAAGTCGGAGGCGTTGGCATTAACTCGGACTGCTTGTTATCCTCATCTCGGGCATATTGTCCGCGAGAGGTATTTGCCAAGAGATAGTCCTTGAAAAGATAGCTGTCTGACGAGGGCGCCTCACGGGCTTGAAGAATATTGGCTCCGAACTGGTTAATATTGAGTTCACGAGGGGCGCCACCCATCGAGAAAATGAATGTCTCACCAGGAGGAATGGTCACCGCAGGAAGTTTAAAGTAAACCTGTCCACCGTATTGGCCGTCAAAGGTGTTGCGGCGTCCCCCGTAGTAAATCTCACGGGTGAAGTTCACCTTACCGTCAAATTCCACTGTTTTCTTACCATTCAAAAAGAGTTGAAGAAGCATCGGCTTATCGAGACGCATCTCGACGTTATAAGGATTCCAGAGTCCAATCCGCGGATAGAGACAGAGACGAAGAGCGTGCTCTTGCTCCGATCCACTCCCTCGTGGGTAGGTTGCGAGATTGTAATAAACACAAGCCTCAACGATTACAGGAGTGATTTTGATCGTGGAAAGGTTCCGGGGGTCCGCCGGGCGGAGATTTTCCTGATCATAAACGTTAGCACCACCATTACGGGAAGGAGCTCCCCGCCAAATTTTCTGCTCACGAATTCCAGTGGAGGCATAACCAAAACTAAATTCATTTGCGAGATTCGCCCAGTTCCACAGAAGCTCGAAAGTCGGGGCAATATCCTGCAACTGGGTGTCATTGAAATCGACATCGCGGATCGCAGCATGGCGCTCGTTCGGAGGTCCAATCAAGAAGTCATCGGGGGAAACTCCGATGTAGCAAGGGCGGCTAGGATCATTCAGATCACGAATCTCAGGTGCTTGTCCGTTGTCTGAATTGTGAAGGAAGGCAGAGAGGTTCTTTTTCAACCCACCATCCCGGACGTTGCAGATCACGCTACTGGAGAAGCTCGTCATCGCATGAAAATTATTCAGCACTCCGATACGGTTTGACTCGCTAATGATGGTGAAGGTCTTGGGCGTAAGCACCCGTGTATCACGATTTTCCTGACCCTGAGCAATTCCTTCAATTACGAAAGGCTCAGCATCCTGTGGATGGAGCATCCGCTGCATTCCCGTCCCATTATTGTGGTCAATAGCGCTATTTCTGTGGGTGTCAGGGCGTCCGACGTGGGCCTTTTGGTTGTTGGACTGAACCCACCACGCATAACCACCATTGGGACGAATTTCGGTTCGTCCATCAGGAGTCAATCTAGGCTTCTCAGTTACCACTTTGCGAACACGCACAAAGTCTCGAGGATTGCGAACCGACCCCCGCGACACAATTTCAACAACATCTTTCCCAAGGGGCAAGTTCTCGGTCAGCGCATCCTGATACTGGCGGGCGCCTCGCATCTTGTCTCGGCCGCCCTCGTTACCGCTAACGAGATAATTAGTAACCTGATCCCTTACTCGGAAATTTGTGCCATTCCGCGCATCCTGTAACCCCCCATCATCCATGTCCCTCGTGAAGGGACTGCCATTCTGATTTTGGTCAAAACGTGAACTGACTACACCCGTCCACTGCTCATTACTAACACCCTCAATTGCCAAAGTGTCTGGGTTGCTATCAAGAAGTGAAGCGCTAACCGCGATACGCTGGTCAGGGCCCAAGTCCCGCTGCAACTCACCAATTGCAATCATCAGCCCCAAGCGGGCATTTGCCCGTGCCTCCTCTTGTGCCCACTCAAATCGGCTTGTTTTTACCGTTAGAGCCGAGAGCGAGAGAAATGCGACAGCCACCATCGTGAGCAGGAGAAGAACAGATATCGTGGCGATAAGGGCGAATCCCTTGACCGCATGTCGAACATTGTGTGCTTTCATGATGAACACTATGTAAACACATTGTGAACTCGTGACAACTATGAAATGGACCTGGTTCTCGAAAAAAACCTAGAAAAATACACAGTGAAATACTCACAAGTAACTCCTCATGAGTCACTTAAGATAAAACTACCTAAATTTCTTAAATTGCGGAACTTTTCTCCTCCTTATTTAAGAACGCAGAACTATCCCCCAAAACCCCTCGCAAAAGCCAAATCGGAGATGATCGATACCTTACCCTTGCGTAAAACCTCCAACCGAAAAATTTATGCCTTCGCTCAATCCAGTGATATCGGACGCTTATTCTTAGATCGCCTCCAATAAAACCCCCTCGTGTTGCAAAAGCTTCTTCTTGATTTCCAAACCTCCTCCAAAACCAGTCAACGAGCCGTCTTTCCCGATCACTCGATGGCATGGAACAATAATTGAAACCGGGTTTGCTCCATTTGCGGTGCCGACCGCACGAACCGCTTTGGGATTTTCCACCTTCTCCGCTATTTCTCCATACCCACGGGTTTCACCAAACGGAATGGCACTCAACTGACGCCAAACCAATCGCTGAAATTGGCTCCCTCGAGCGTCGATCGCTACCTCAAAAATTTCGCGATCACCTTCGAAATACTCACCGAGTTCCTTCTCAGCTTGATTCAAAAAGCGGTCCCTCGAATTATCTTTTGGCAGAGTCGACGGCTCGACGCGATGGCCGAAAAAGAGCCCACAAATCCCTCTCTTAGAACTCAGGATATAAAGCGGACCCACCCCACTCATGATCTTCCGGGTCGCCACGGCATGATTCGGAGCCGCTTCCTTCTTTTTATCTTTTGATGATTTTGAGCTCATCCCATTCCCATTTCTCCCTGTCCCAAAATACTTTTCGCTACGATAACGCAACCAAACTTTCAAGACCTCTGGGAGCTCATTACGCTCCTCTTTACTCAACTTTTCATAAGCTACGAGAGCACGATCTCTGGCCTGACGACACGATTGGTTCTTGTCATGCGCATTCCACCGCTTGCGCGCCTCACGAATCAACCGACTCGCTTCTTTGATTAATTCCCCCCGCATGTTCATCGCCATAAGTTAAGTTGACCCAACCAAAAAAAACATCAAAAACTCTCGAACGATGAACCGTCCTGAAATTCATTTGTTTCCAAAACAAGTTTTTCCGGTTGGGGCCTCAGATAGGTTGAATCATAATTTTCCTCAGCTCCGCGCCAAAAAAAACCGGGAAGAAATACTAAAACCCAACAGAGGTTCTAGCGGTTTTACTTTTTATTAAATGTCCCCCAAGCCAACTGTCAGCTATGTCCCTGCGCGTCAATATGGCCCGCCCTGGGAAAATCATCGAAGCCGAGCAACGCTCCAGCATTCAAGAAGTCGACGGCACCCTCGCCGGACGGCTCGGTCGAATGTCGCTCGGACAACAAGTGATCACTCTCGCCATCTGGCCGCTCCTAGAACAAATCCTAAGCTTCATGGTCAATACCGTGGATCTTATCCTCGCCACCCGCATGGCCGATGGCAACACCCGCGTTGCCATTATGGACGCCCTCGGCCTTGGTGGCTACGCGATGTGGCTCATGATGATATTGCAAGGAGCTGTCGCCACTGGAGTCCTCGCCATTGTCTCGCGCGCCGCTGGAGCACGTAAACCGGAAGAAGCGCGTCGAGGCCTTGTCCAAGGTATCCTCGCCGGGCTCTTCATGGGAATACTTTCTGGACTCATCATCCGACTTAGTCTTCCCCAAATCATCAAGATTTTCGGCCTCTCGGACGCTGCCTCAGGATACGCCTTTAACTACCTTTCAATCCTCGCCTGGTCCTGCCCTTTCCTCGGAATATTCTACGCCTGCACTAATGCCCTGCGCGCCATCGGGGACACCCGGACCCCCTTCTTTATCATGCTCTTCATCAATATGTGCAATATGATCTTGAGTGCCGCTTTCGTATTTCTAGATCCTCCTCTCGGCGGTATGGGTATCGCCGGACTCGCCTGGGGAAGTCTCCTCGCCTGGCTTCTCGGCACCCTTGTAGTGGTCGTTATACTCAGCCGAAAACACAAGCCCGAATCAGAAGAAATCACCCTGACCCTCCGACAAGCAGATTGGACCCCGCAGCGTGAGATGATGGCGCGCATCGGCCGGGTTGGACTGCCTCAGGGCGTCGAAATGCTCGGCATGTGGATGATCCACGCCTACGTCCTCCGCTTTATCACCGGGCTCGCTTTCGACGGCGCCCTTGGTGCTCACTTCATCGCTATCCGGGTCGAATCCCTCTCTTTCCTTCCCGGTTTTGCCATCGGCACTGCCACAGCCACCTTGGTCGGACAATATCTCGGAGCTAATAATCCGAAGATGGCTCTAAAAGCTCTCCGGACCGCCTGGCTCTTCGCTCTCGCTTTCATGAGTACCATTGGCGTTTTCTTCCTTCTAGCACCAGAAATCATCGTGCGTCTTATCCTCCCCGAAACCGACACCCAGGCCACCCAACTCATTGCGGTCGCCGGACCGCTCGTCTTCATCTGCGGGATTTTTCAACCCGCGCTCGCTACCACTATCGTCTTGAAAACCTGCCTACGCGGCGCCGGAGCGACACGCATCGTTATGACATGCTCCTTTACCTGCCTGATCCTCATTCGAATCATCGGGATAACCGTTTATGACGCCTTCTACGAACTCACCCTGATCAAAATATGGACTTTTATGAGCATCGATCTTTTCATCCAAGCGGGCCTATTCATCGCAATCGCATTCCGCGGAAAGTGGCTCGAGACAAAAGTGTGACTCTACTTTTTCCCCAGCGCAAAAAGAGTTCCGTCTTCGCTTCCAATTAAGATTATTCCCTTGGCATAGCTTGCAGCAGCCACTAGCGATTCCCCGAGATCAATTTTCCAGACTTCGTCTCCGCTCTTTAAATCGATGGCATACAATCGACCATCGCTTGAGCCACATACAACACCATCGGTAAAGAGAATTGGCGAACTCTCAACACGCCCACCCGTCTTGAATCTCCAGACCGCATCTCCGGTCTCACGCGAGATTGCGTGGATTTTTTTGTCCCGACCGCCGATATAAACATTTTTCTTATCTACTGCCGGCGCTGCCATAAAGGGAAACTTGCGATCACTGTATTTCCACTCCAATTCGCCTGAAGCCAAATCAGCTCCCATCACTTTATTCGAGTGATCCCCCCATGCTACAAAACTCCCTTCAGTTCCCACCGTCGAGACAATGGGCGCTTCGCCTTCAACTTTAGTCAACGGTTTCCCATCCGCTAAATTCAACGTGTAAAGAAAGTGATCACACCCCCCAAAAACAACCCACTTTCCGTTAACGACAGCCGGGGTGCCATTAATCGGCTGTTCGGTCTCATGCTTCCAAATTTCTTTTCCCGATTTTGCATCCAGCGCACGACAGACCCCGTCGTAACCATTCATGACAATCCAGTATGCCTTCCCGTCCGGACTTTTTGTAAGATTCACTCCTGCCGTAATTTTATCATCAGTCTCGATTGACCATTTATCCTTACCTGTCTCCAACTCGAGCGCGTAAAGCTTCATATCTTCACAACCAATGAAAATGGTATCATCAAAAATTGCTGGAGCCGCCTCAAAACTTTGCTCGAATTCTCGCTGCCATTTCTTTTTTCCGGATTTTAAATCGACTGCCGTCAAAAGCCCCGCGCTATTTCCAAAGACCACGATATCCTTGGAAACCACTGTCTCTCCCACGATTGCTCCTTCAGTCTGAACCATCCACTTAATATCCGGCTTTGGAGGAAGGCCTACTCCAACTTGCCCCGACAACCCAGCGCCTCCGCGCGCCACCGGCCAATCATCACGGTCCTTCTTCTGCGCTCCTTTTTCGTCAGCATGGCACCCTACCAGTAGCAGTGCCATCATTCCTAAGATCATCTTCTTCATGTCCTCACTCTGGCACAAATTCCACCACGATCAATTCAGCTTTCACCAAAAGCACGTCGATAGAGCACCTCAAAATCCGTCACGGTCAATGGCCGGGGATTAAATTGCCCGGTCCATTGCTTTGCCGCCTCTGTCGCAAGCTGCGCGATCATTTCGGAGGGCACCACAACCGGAGGCAACTCAGCAAGCTCATACAAAAACTCGACCCAATCGATAAGCCCGGGCTTCAATTCGTCATAAACGCACCCCACTACCTGAGCATTCCAGCGCATCACGCTAGGAAGCATTGACATGACTGCGTGACCGTGGACGACACCAAAATGAGCTGTCAAGGGATTCGCCGCGGCATGAGCTGCACCCAACATGCTCGCCTCGATGGCGCTCCCCGCCAATGCCGAACCAACCAGCATTCGATTGCGATCCTCTAGCGAGCCCTCGCCTTTTAAAATCGTTTCGATGACCGGCTCAATATTCCTAAAAGCCTGAAATGAAAGCTCCCTTGATTTGTCGGTTCCGTTATTACAAACTGCACTTTCTAAGGAATGGGAAAGAGCATCAAGCGCGGTCAGTCGAGCAACCGCCAATGGCATTGACTCGGTCAGCTCAGGATCCAAAATCACAACCTTGGCCATTGCGCGAGGATCACCGCACGCCATTTTCTCATGGGAGCCATCCCGACACAAAACAGCATAACTTTGACATTCACTCCCCGTTCCTGCGGTCGTCGGGATAGCAACGAACGGCAACATTGGACCCTTCGCTTTTCCATGGCCCTGGTAATCCGACATCACCCCACCGCCACTCAATAAAAATAAAGCACCTTTCGCAGTATCCATCGAACTCCCACCGCCCAAGCCCACGATAAAATCCGGACTCATTGCTCGTGCAAATTTCGCGCATTGTGCGACATCGGACTCCGTTGGATTTTCCCTTACCTGATCAAAAACCACCACATCCTCCAAGAGCGCAGCAGCTCGGTCGAGAACTCCCTGCTTCAACGATCCCCGGATCGGTCACAATCAAAACTTTTCCCGAAACGTGCGAGGGGAGTTCTCCCAAGGAGCCCGGGCGATGGATGATGATTTGAGAAGGTGATGTCACGATTTTTCTGGGCTTGATCCTAGCGGCTCTCCACCGCTTTTCAACGCGAGCTTTTAAATTTTCTATTCAGTCGACCTCATGGCATCATCCCACGTCTAAAATGAAGCTTTTCCTCCTTATTCTCAGCACCCTCTCGGCTTGGTCCGATTGGTCCGAATGGCGTGGCCCCAAGGGCAATGGAAACTTTGATCACGAAACCCATTGGTCCCACAAATGGCCTGCCTCAGGCCCCAATACACTCTGGACAGCCAAGGTTCACACTGGCTATTCAGGCATCGCGGTGAGCGAGGATCGCGCCTACACACTGGGCAACTTTGAAGGCGACGATCTTATCCAGTGCCTCGATGTCACTACCGGCCAATTAATCTGGAGCGAAAACTATCCACAGGACTTAATTCCAAAATACAATCCTGGTGGTCCCAATGCCCCACCTGTCATCGATGACAAGTGGCTCTATACGTTCAGCAAACAAGGCCTCGTTTCCTCACGCGATAAAGCTAACGGCAAAGCTCGCTGGACCACCAACATCGCGACTACTGCCAGAGCGCCAATGCCAACTTGGGGCTTCTCCTCCGCTCCCGTCATTGTCGGCAATCGTCTCTTCCTAAACGCTAACAGCTTCGGCATCGCGCTCGATAAAAATACCGGCGAGATACTTTGGAATTCTCCTCCATTCTCCGGTGGCTATGCCGCCGCCGTTCCCCTTAACTGCCGAGGTCAAGCGGCCGTTGCCATTTTTGGAAATAAAATCATGCATGTTGTTTCGCAAGCTGATGGTAAAGTTCTCTGGAAAGTCGCATGGCCCACCCGCCTAGGCGAAAATTCCGCCGACCCACTCATCATTGGCAACAAGCTCTATCTCTCCTCTTGGTGGGGTGAGGGGGCCGCCCTCTTCGATCCCAACCTGGATTCCACCAAGCCCATCTGGACCAACAAAAAATTCCAGAACCACATCAACCCTCCTGTAGTCCACGAAGGCCACCTTTATGGCTTCGACGGCCCCGTCCATAAAAAGAAAATTAAATCGTTCCTCCGCTGCCTCGATATCAAGACCGGTAAAACAGTCTGGTCCCAACCCGACCTCCGCGGCTCACTCATTCTCTCGAATGGCAAGCTGATCATCCTGACCGGGAATGGCAGCTTGATCGTTGCCAAAGCGAGCCCTGAGGGCTTCGAGGAATTTGCCCGCCACGAAGGCCTTGGCAAACGGACTTGGACGCCTCCACTTCTCCACAAAAGCAAGCTATTCATCCGCGACGCCGACGGTGCCGCCATGTGCCTCGAGCTTGGAAAAAATCCCCTTAATTTCCCTAGACGGCAGACCGAGTAGTCACCCTCCTTCAGTCGGAAACTACACCGCAACAGACAAATCACCTTGGATCGCCCGACGTCGGTAGAGAAACTCGAAAAGGTTCCCCTCGTGTGGCTGCTCCCACTGGACACGATTTGTCGGGAACGGACCAATGTTGAGACGCTCGATATCCGGGCTTAGCATGAGATCCTGGATCCAATCCTTGTTCTCAGTGAAAGCACTCACTACAAGAGTCTCACCAATATTAGCCAACATCTCCGACTGAGGCATCTCCACAATACTGGCGTAGGGAAACATGAACTCGGTATTTGCCAACTGATGGTCTTTGTCATCACACGCCACCAAGGTTGGACAAAGATAGGTCTGATCGAAAGCCTCTACCCTTCGACTACCGCCGCGATGATCTGCGGTTGCATCACGGGCACCTTCTTCCTTAAGAAGGTCATCGATCATTCCATCGATTCCCTCTGCCAATGAGGTATTTGCAAAGCCACAAAGAAGAGCATCAGAATCATCGCGGGCCAGAGGCTTAATCTCTGCTAATTTGGCAGCCAGAGCCTCCGCAATTTCGTTACAATGGGATGGGACCAAAATCGCTGAAGTATTGATACAGCTTCGTCCTCCATTAGCCGAAATCGAAGTCACGAGCACATCAAGAAACTCCTCCCAGCGGTCAATATAGTCTTCTCCAATCAAAATCTTCGAACGTCCGGTTCCGTGAACCTGAATATTCTTGAACGGAGCATACTTCCGAACCGTTACATCCGAACCGAAGGAGATCCCAGCACCACAAGAAGTGAGTAATGTATCACCGCCCTCGTGGGTTGTTGGATAATAACCGAAGGCCTCTTTTGGGAACCCTGCCTTAATCATTGCCTGCGCGATTCGGAGCGGTGTGAAAGGATCCTCACGCCCCGGCTTCAAAAGAACCGGGATCTTCATTACCAAGGCTGGAAGCCACAGTGAATTCACAGCCGGAGCATTACTCGGAAGAGACACCCCAAGTGAACTTGTGGTTGGGTAGTAATTGACCTCCAAGCCACCAACTGAAGTAATCCCTTTATCAAAAATTTCTAAAGGCATCCCTCGAGTCAGCCCTCCGATGACGGTACGAATTTGAGACATCGCTGCATGGATCTTGCTCATGTTCATCTTCACCAAAGTATGCGGAAGACGGGTCAAAGCGGAGAGCGATTCAACGTAATCATCAGGGCCTTGCATCGAATCACCGCAAGGCAATTCAGCATTTATGAAAAGTTCAGCTGCCTTCTCGCAATAATCCGCAAGTGTCTCAGCTGGAATCGCATCGAGCGCGGCTTTTGATTCATTGATTCGCAAGAGATCACGCCGGATTAATCCCGGGTTCGCAGTATGCGTCGTCAGATTCTCGTTGAGCTCGACTAGGTCGGCAGACTCGTAAGTCTCGCCAAGGCGTAGGATGGGAATTTGCATTGTTCGAAATTTTAGTAAACACCTTCAATCACGGCTTTCGTCCCGCTCTGGAACGGTCGGACATCACCGACGCCATCCCACGGAAATTCATCACATTCGGGACGACGAATCGCTTCATCTCGCTCTAGGAACCTTGGCACAAAAAACTCCTTCGTCATCGTTGTAAGCTCAACCCGACCGTATTCGCCGTAGTCGACAATCTTGGTGGAATCGTCTGGATCAACGACTCGCAAGATCGCCCGCGGCTGCGGCGCATAGTAGGTCAGAGAATACTCTCCCGGCTCTCGCTTCTTTGAAATGGCGAGACCCATCAGAGTGTTCCCGTAAGTCGGGGCATAGTTTATTTTTCCCTCAAGAACCTCTTCCTGGATAAATTTTACGTATTGGGGAGTCATCGTTGTCCCTCCAGCAAAAACACCGCGGATCCCTGCATCAGCGAGCGACATCCGTAGCGAAAGGCTCTCGAGCAAGCGAGGCGTAGTGAAAATACATTTGATATCGCGATGGCGGATGATGGTCACAGCCTGATCAATGACATGCTCCTGATAAGCCTTAGCCATCTGCATTTCGCCCATCCCGATCAGCCGCTTTACCCAGCGGGGATCGAGGTCAATGAAGTAACATGCACCACCACGGATGTTGGCAAGATGCTCGATCGCCATACGCAAACGGCGTGGGCCGGTCGGCCCTACCATCAACCAGTTAGCACCTTGTGGAAAAAAATCCGGGCCATAGTGCTCGGAAAACTCAGTGTAGTCGGTCTTGTAGTCTTCCCAACCGATCCGCTGCTTCGGCATGCCTGTGGTTCCACCCGTTTCAAAGACATTGTAGGGTCGACCCTCGTAGGCCTTTGGAATAAACTTAGCCGGATCCTCTTTTCGCAGGACTTCATCATCAAAATTATCAAAGTGAAGCATATCCGCAAAGGTCTGCACCTTCTCGCGAGGATCCCAGCCAGCATTCTTAGCCCAGTCCAACCAATAGGGACATCCGGTCTCAGGTGAAAAGTGCCAATTGATCAATTCTTTGGTTTGGGAATCAACTTGCGCGCGGGCTTCTTCTACGGTTAGGGAGGAACTCATGGTCGATGACTGAAAAATTTACTCCCTGAGAAGTAACCTAACAGTGAAAAGCCGCAAGAAGGAGTTTTTGTAATTAACTCCTTACCTCAAATTCGAAACCGAGGTCATCTTCCACGCCCGTGATCCCAAAAGAGAGGCCGCCATAATCAATCCAACACTCAGACCCCACCAAACTCCCGCCGTTCCAACTCCACAAAAGAAGGCCAAATAAATTCCAAAAGGCACCCCGAGCAACCAGTGCGAAGCAAACATGATAAGAGCCGGTATTTTGACGTCATCCATCCCCCGCAGAACACCAGACGATAAAATCTGGGAATGATCCGACACCTGGAAAATGGCCGCGATCCAAAGCAAGCCTACGATAATTTTCATCGGCTCCACTTCGCTCACAAAACTTGAGGCTAGATCTTCGTCAAAAATCAAAAAGACGCCCACAAAAAACAACGAAACCACCAAACCCATCAACCAGCCGCTCAATACGATCGGCCTCATCCGCTCAAATTTCCCTGCTCCCTTCGCTTCACCAATCTGCACCGTTAAGGCCATTGAGAGCCCTAAGGGAACCATAAAGGTCGTCGCCACACACATAATAGCAACTTGGTGGGCCGCCAAAGCCGCCGCCCCAAAACTTCCGATCAAAAGGGCCGCCATCACAAAAGCGCTAATCTCGGCCGACACCTGTAGGCTAGCAGGCCAAGCAATTTTCCAAAACGAAACCAACTCCTTACGATCGGGCCTTAAGAACCAACGATGAGGTGTCCAAGCCTTCAGGTCAGGGCTGAATCGACACCAGAGCATGACCCCGATCATCGTCGCCAGCCTCGCCAGTAAGGTTGCCAAGCCTGCTCCCTCTAGCTCCATTCTTGGCGCTCCCCAATTTCCGTCAATGAACAACCAGTTCAGAAAAACATTCAAAAAGACTCCCGCTAGAACGATCCAGAACACAGGCCAGGGCTTCGCCATCCCGTCCGAATGATTCCGCACTGCCATCGTGATGATGGCTGGAGTCATCGAAGCACTCACCAAAAGATAAAATCCGGGCAATCGATTCACAACCTCTGGATCCTGGCCCAAAAGAGAAATCAACGGCAGACTCAACCAGCTGACAATAAATGTAGCGACCCCCAGCCCCAAACTGAGCAAGAATCCATCCCGTAAAGCAGCCTTCGCCTGCTGTGGATCTTCCGCGCCACGCGCCTGTGAGACCTTCACAGATACCGCAATCGCAATTCCAATCCCCAACATGAGCGGTAGATGTAAAATGGAATGCGCTAGCGTCGAGGCGGCCAGCTCAACTGTCCCAATCTTCCCGATCATATAGGTATCGACCAGACCCATGAGCATTTGGCTGACCTGCCCAGCCATCAAAGGAAGCGCAAGGACTAAGGTCGCCCGCCCCTCGCGAACGATAGAAGTCATAACGCGGTCATATCCCAAGACACCGAAAGCTCAAGATTGAACCGAGGCTTGAGAGCACAACTGCTTTCGGCTTCTCCAAAGCAGCCAACATAGCCAAAATGGAATCGCCCAATGTGCAGTTCGAACCATCGCCTCGGCAAACCAAGGGTCCATTCCGTTATAAGGAAGAGTCTCATTATAATTAGCCAGAATGCGAGCTAAAGCGGTCGCTCCACCCCAACAGAACATATAGAAAAGAGCGGCCCCACGAGTCCGCCGGAATAAAACAAAAGGGACGACCAAAAAATCAAGCCACCCAAAGATTTTCAAAAACCGGAGACTTCCACCCTCCGAAAGCGATAAAATCTCGGTTGCCATCATCTGAAAATGCAGGGGGACGCTGTAATAACCAACGGCATAAAGTCCGTGTCCCATGAAAGTCACCGCCGTCGCAATCATTAGTAACCATCTCACAATAGCCCCGCGTTTTGGCGCATTGGGAGACTTCCGGCCGAGGGAGATTAACAATGCCAACGGGACAAAGATTTGGAGAATATGCTCCATAGCCATGCCCACCTGCATGTCTTTCGCCACCCAACGGGAGAAACCATCAAGAATCAGAATCAAAGTTGCCGGAATTAGAAACCAACGTAGCCAGCGCAGACGAGAAAATCCCGCAATCCAAGGAATGAGAGACGAAACGATAAGGAAAATCCCCAGTCGTTCGAGCGTTGGAGTAATCCATTGATCCGAGGTTCGAGCAAAATGGCTCCACGTCACATCATAATTTTTGAGAATCGGCGACCACCACTTCTCTTCCCAAATCAGCTCACGAATCGGACTGTCCCAGCGCCACGTTAACCAGCCACGGGCTAGAAAAGTAACACTCACGATAAATTGCAGGATTCCCAGAGAGAACCGATCAAGCCACGTCACCGCTTCCTTCCCCTCTGAATCATCCATTGCCTCGCTTAGTCCGCCGGAATTTTCAGGACCTCATCCCCTCCGTTCGGAGCCCAAAGTTTGAGGCCTTTTGGGTTGCGATAGGGGTTTTTAGGATCCACTTGGCCGACTTGAGCCACGTTTCCCACCTTGACTGTCTTATCAAAGATTGCCCCGGGTGTCACATGAAGCCAATCGAAGCCGTTAAAGGCCGCCGTGCCAACCGTCCAAGAGTAATTAACATCAGCCCTACGAAGCGGGGCTCCCCAGCATCCCTCACCTAGATAAACGGTCGCATTGGGATCGTTTGGCTCCGCCTTGAAATCCTCCCCACCTCCAGTGAAAGGTTTGAGCGGAAGAGTCCTTTTCATAACGTGGGAGTCAGATTCCATAACGAGGTCAAAGCCTGCTTTATAAAAGGTTTCGGCCCACTTATAGGAATTCCGACCAAGCGCCTTTCCGCTTGTGTGGGGACGCATCGGCTTGTGGTAACCAGCCACCAGATGGGTTATCCCTTGGGCATTCTTTTCCAAGTCAGACCTCAGCCAATTCCCCTGGCTCCCATCTGCCGGAATCTCGCTGTTCAAAATATAATAGCGAAAGAGACCACTCCCGATATTGAAAGCTCCATAGGAATCCTTGGACGTCCCAAAATGAGAAGGAATGCTCTCAGGCCTCGACTCGTGATTTCCGCGATGCGGCACGATGGGTAGAAGCTGACCCGAATCACTCATCGTAAGCTGCCAGTCATCAAGCCAGTCGTTCCACCCTTCGGCATTATCGCTACTAATCATGTCACCAGTAAAGGCCACAAAAAGCGGCGAAAGCTTTCGACACATCGTATTGGCAGCCTGACGAATATCTCTAAAGTTTCGCGAGTCTCCTCCGCAAATAAAAGTGAAAGGCTTTGGCAGCTTGGGAGCTGTTCGAAAGTAAAAAAGACGACTCACCCCCGCTCCATCGCCAAGGCACATAAAATACCAACTGTCAGGCTTTAGACTTTCCAAGGTTACCATGCAGTTCCTCATCCCATCGTATTCCACCACACGGTCCACTTCCTTCCGCTCAGTATATTTTGACTTATTGCGGCCCTCATTTTTAAGGCCGTAATAGAGAGTCGCCGGATCTCCCTCCAGTTGATTCCAAACGAAGGTCGCCGTCGTCGTCGGATCTTCAAACCACACCAAGCGATATTTCTCAGTCTTGGACGTGTTGGCATTCACCGAGGCATTCTGTCCGGACAGAGAGGCTATCGCACTGAAGAGCACCGTCAACGCGACCAAAAAAGAGCGATATTTGGCCGGGGGGCATTTCCTTTGAGTCATGCCCCAGTAGAGTTTCGATAATTACGATTTCAACTCTAAAAAACCGCTAGACTCAAATCCTCAAGATTGCTTCCCCTTTTCTTCCCCCCTACTCTCTCTAGCAATGAAAGTCGTTCTCTTCATTATCCTCGCCACCCTTTCGGCAACCGCCACTCCCTTCGAACTCGAGAAGGGATCACGTGTCGTCCTCGTTGGCAACGGCCTCGGCTCCCGCATGATACAATTTAGTTCCTTTGAAACCTTACTCCACCTCCAGCACCCCGAGAAAAACCTCTTCATCCGTAATATGTGCGATGAAGGGAATACTCCAGGCTTCCGCCCTCATTCCGCCCGCTCCAACCCCTGGGCATTCCCAGGCGCCGAAAAATTCCACCCGCCTCTCTCCAAAGCAAAAGACCGCTGGGGCTCCGGCCACACTGGCACTGGCTCTATGCCCACACCAGATGAGTGGCTCACCCAACTCAAGCCAGACATCATCATTGCCTTCTTCGGATACAACGAATCATTCCAAGGCCAAGCCGGACTCGAAAACTTTAAGGCCGAGCTCCGAGCTTGGATCAAGCACACCAAATCTCAAAAACACAACGGAACTTCTACCCCCCGAATCGCCCTCGTTTCACCCACTACCTTCGAACATCCGGATGCCGCCCACAAAAATAAGGTCAGCACAAACCTAATCCTCTACACCCAAGGCATGGATGAAATTGCAAGGGCTGAGTCCGTTATTTTTTCCAACCTCTCAGGCGAACGAGATCCCTTCAACCTCAACTCTTTCCCCAAAAAACATAGGAAATCCTTACCAAATGGAAGACAAAGATCTCCCGAAAAATATACAACGACCTTTTTGGCACTTCTGGTCGCCTTTCCAGTGCAACCGACTCAAGCATCTATCACGCCGTCCGCGAAAAAAACTGGCACTGGGAAAAATACTACAAAATCCCAAACGGGGTCCACGTCTACGGCCGGCGCCACAATCCTTTCGGCCCAAAAAACTATCCCGCCGAACTTAAAAAACTCGAGCAAATGACCGCCAATCGCGACCAGGCCATCTGGGCCGCCGCCCAAGGCAAACCTTTCGATCTCGCTGCCGCCGATGCCAAAACCACCCCGCTCCCCAAAATCAAAACCAACTACCGGCCCAGCCACAAGAACGGCACCACCAAATACCTCTACGGTGCCGAAGCCCTCGCCTCCTTCACCACGTCCGGCGTACAGAATCAACCTCTTTGCCTCCGAAAAAGAATTCCCCAACCTGGCCAACCCAGTCCAAATCACCTTCGACAATAAAGGCCGACTCTGGGTCGCCACCATGCCAACCTACCCACACTGGAAACCCGGCGAACCCAAACCCAATGACAAACTCCTCATCTTCGAGGACACCAACAACGATGGTAAAGCCGATAAGGAAATCGTGTTCGCTGAGAAGCTCCACCTCCCCACCGGATTCGAAATCTCACACGACGGGATCTATGTCGCGCAAGGGAACCACCTTATCCGACTCCAAGACACTGACGGCGACGACAAAGCCGACGTCCGCGAAATCATCCTAAGCGGATTCGATGATCACGACACCCACCACGTCATCAGTGCCTTTTGTGCCGATCCCTCCGGAGCGATCTACATGGGGGAGGGGACCTTCCTTCATAGCAATATCGAAACCGCACACGGCCCGATTCGTAGTTCCAACGGCGGCTTCTTTCGCTATTCCCCCCAGCGCAACCACCTTGAACGCACGGCCCGCCTCTCCATTCCCAATCCCTGGGGCACCGCCTTTGACCGCTTCGGTCAACCCTTCTTTCTCGAAACCTCAGACCCAGATCTCCACTGGATGACCCCTGCTTCGGTTAAAGTCGACTATGGTCAATTTTGCCCCAAGCCACCTGCTATCTTGGAAAGAAATCAACGTGTCCGCCCCACCTCCGGACTCGAATTCATTTCGAGCCGGCATTTCCCCGATGAAGTTCAGGATGACGTCCTGTTAAATAACACCATCGGATTTCTCGGCACCAAACAGCATCAAGTCCTAGACTCTGATTCCGGCTACAAAACGAAACATCGTCAAGACCTACTCACTTCCAAAGATGGTAACTTCCGCCCTACTGACCTCGAATTCGCACCCGATGGTTCACTCTACCTTTGTGATTGGCACAACGTCTTAGTCGGCCACATGCAACACAGCGCTCGCGACCCCCTCCGCGATCACATGCACGGCCGCATCTACCGCATCACCTATCCGTCCTGGTCTTCGTCAAACTGGCAAAAATCCACAACGCATCTCTTAAAGAGCTCTTCGAAAACTTGACTCTACCGGAGTTCCGGACCCGCTACCGCACGAGACGTGAACTCCGTAGCCGCCCCGCCAGCGAAGTTCTCCCTGCCCTAAAAAAATGGGTAAATTCACACGCCCTCCAAGATCCTAGCCGCGAGCTCCACTACCTCGAAGCTCTCTGGGTCACTTGGGGCTTCAATGAAGTTGATGAGGAGCTTCTAAAATATCTCCTTACCGCAAGAGAAGACCGTGTCCGCGCCGCCGCCGTCGATGTCCTTCGCTACTCCGGCCATCAAATCAAAAAACAGGCAACCCTTCTTCAAAAAACCGCCCACGACAAGTCCACCCGCGTTCGTCTTGCAACCGCCGTCGCTGCCTCTTGGCTCGCGCCAAAACAAGGACTTTCCATCCTTAAAGAAATCGCAAAAAATCCGTCCGACAAGTGGCTCTCACCCGTCCTAGAAACCGCCACCGCCCATCTCAAAGGCCAGGGAATTAAAAGTGACACCGCCGAAAAAATTGCCCAACCCACTTCGCCACTTAAAGGTGAAGCCCTCACCTTTTTCAAAAAGGGCCATGAAGTTTACAGCCGCGAAGGGCACTGCATTACCTGCCACCAATCTGATGGCAAAGGTCTCCCCGCCGCCATGTTCCCACCACTGGCGGGAACCAAATGGATCAACGGATCAGAAGAACGACTTATCAAGTTAACTCTTCACGGCCTCCTTGGCCCAATTGAGGTGAAGGGTAAAAAATACCCTGGCCAAGTACCCATGACCGCCTTCCAGCAACTCAGCAACGAAGAAATTGCTGCTGTCCTGACCTACGTGAGGAACACTTTTAGCAATAAAGCTCCCATGATCACGCCAGCCAAAGTCGCCGAAGTCCGCAAGGCCACGAAGGCTCAAAACGGATTCCTCGCCCCGGCCGATCTCCTCGAAGAACACCCGAATTAAGAACACACAACGGAACCGACTTCTTGGCCCACGGCAAAAGATGGAATTGCAATCGAAGAAGATGCTTCCAACACTCGCCTGTGTCCGAGACCTTTGAAAAAATCCCAAAAGAACGCCACCTTTCGCTCTGCCCCTGTAAGAGCAAAAAGAGCTATCAGGATTGTTGCCTGCCCTTTCATCAGAACAAGGCTCTGCCCAAAACCGCCGAGGCACTCATGCGCTCACGCTACAGCGCTTTCTTTTTTCGCCTCGTCGACTACCTCATCGAAACCACTCATCCCGACAACCGCAGCCAGAACCTTAAACGCGAACTCGAAGACACCATCCACCATACCGACTGGAAATTCCTCACCATCGTCTCCATTTCGAAAGGCAAAAAAAATGAAAGTCGAGGAAAAGTCGAATTCATCGCGGATTACTACTGGGAGGGAGAAGTTCAGCAACTCCGCGAGCACTCTCGTTTCCGCCGGCATAAAGGAAAATGGAAATACTACGACAATAAAGGCTGAGCCAGGTCATTTTGCCAAACTTCAGACTAGTCCCCAATCGTCATATCTTAGTTACGCATCTCATGTGTAACCGCCAAGTGATAGAAGGATCTGATGCTGTCAACCCCACATTCCTCACCCCTGATTTACTCCCCCTCCCTTTCCTGATTCAGGGATCAAGTTTGGGGAGAATCGGGATAGTTCACTCAGTGATGGGGGCTACTCTTCCAAGTGCTCATGGACCGTGCGGTAGAGATCGACAACATGTTGATCGTGTAGACGGTAAAAAACTTGCCGACCTAATTTCCGGTAACTGACAAGCCGGGCAGCACGCAGAGCACGAAGCTGGTGAGAAATGGCGGAGTCTGTCATTTCCAATTGAATCGCCAGATCACACACGCAAAACTCCTCTTCCGCCAGAAGCGAAATCAGACGCAAACGAGTAGGATCACTCAGAACATTGAAAAACTCGCCCATTTTTTGGGCTTTCCCCATTGCCAACGGAACCACCTGTCCTGCGGCACCCGAATGAGGGTCGGAACACTTAGTTTCGCAAATTTTATCCGTAGGAGAATTGGCCACATTTGATACTCTCTTAAACATCATAAAAATACAATAGACAAATACCTGAAGATATGTTCATGTATTCGTGCAATGAACAAAAATTTAGTGAAATGTGAATGCCCTGATTGCAAATGTGAAGTCTATGACGACCACCGTGTCACCTTAGATGGCAAAGAATTCTGCAGTGAAGCCTGCGCGAGTGGTCACGCTTCGGGTACCGGCTGTTGCGAAAACAGCTGCCAATGTAAGGGCTAGTGGCGGCGTCTTCTGCGATAAAACCAAGCCATCGAGCTACTGAAAAATTAATGGACTTAGGCCTAGAGGCAATCGCCCGAAGCTAAAACCCGTAATGAATCACGCTGCTTTTTCTTATCGAAGTTCCCAATGCCTATATCTTTCGGAGGAGTTTATGAAACTACTAACACCCATTCACCTTCTTGGCGTCGCCTTATTTTTTTCGATGGTATCTAATAGCCATGGACAAGACGCATTAAATCCTATCGCAAAGGGAGCACCTAATAATTCGAGAAATGCCTTCCATTCGCCAAGTCAGCCGACTGGCGGCAAGATTTCTTTTTTCACTCGACGGTTGAGCGCCGTCGGGCCCGAAACTCAAGTTTGCCAAGATGGAACCCTAATCGATTCCGACGATGGAGGATTGGTCTCACAGGTGCCTACCTGACCGATGTGACCAGGCGAAGGCGGCACCGTGAGTGGCGTGGCAAATCATTACAAGTTTGTGCTAACGGCACGCTGGATTCCTGAGAAATCTGATGCAGGACAGCAATTTATGAGCCTGCGCTATTGGGCGACCCGGGATCTAGGTGTGGGCTTTGACTATCGCCCGCTCATCGACCAGTTGAAATTCAACGCAACCTATCGACTCGTGAGCGAGGACCCGAAAGGATGGCAGCCAGCGATTTTACTTGGGACAAGTTTTGATGACTTTACCTCCAAGGGAGTTCAAACACAGTCACGCTCCTACTTCGCTACCGTGAGCAAAGCGATGCCCCACCTTAAATTTCTTAACATCACTCCCTCTCCCTATGTGGGCGCCGTCTGGATTGACCGCCTAAACGAAACACGACCACTCGCCGGCATCAATTTTGCTCACAAGGAAGCCTCTCTTATGTTCCAGTATAGCGGTACTGACAGCCACCTTTCCTTGAGCCGTAAGGTCAACGAGAAACTTTCGCTGAGCGCGATTTACTGGGGAATGAAATATCCAGGCGCCGCCTTGAGATTTAGATTTTAAGGGGGAAGCCCAGCCTCGGGGTGAGTGACAACATCTCATTCAAAGGGCGAAGAGACATACGTTGAGTTTACAAACATGCCGCTCGGGTCTGGCATCAAATCTGCCTTTTTCAAATCAAAAGAGCCAAGCGTCCCTCGTTACTTAAATCACTTTCTCAGCCTCGGCGCCGAATAACCTTGCTCGCGGATTCGAGCCAATGAAGCCTCCATCGCTTTCACCTTCTCAGGATGTTTCGCGGCAAGATCATTACGCTGTCCAATGTCTTCCCTGAGATTAAAAAGCCGAGACTGTTTACTCTCAGTTTTCGGGTAATCGTGCTTCTTCAACCACTCCTTAGTTACTCGCGAGTGATGACCACTCTTCCCAGTCACCAAGACCCAATCACTCTCACGAAAAGCCCACGTATGGTCGAAGGTATTGTGAATATGGCTCGTTCGGATCGATTTCACCTGACCCTTCAAAAGTGGTAAAAGATCGTGCGAATCCTCAGCCGCATTTTTGTCGGGAAGATCATAACCCACCACCGAAGCCAAAGTCGCCATGATATCAATTTGGGAAACAAGCGCATCATTAACCGTTCCAGCCATCGTCACTCCGGGATACTTAACGATAAAAGGTACATGATGACCTCCTTCGTAAGCATCACGCTTTAAGCCTCGAAAGGGATGAGCCGACCAGTGATCAAACTTGGCATCCCTCGCATAAGCGTAGTGTTCGGGTCCGTTATCTGCCGAAAATATGACAATCGTATTTTCGGCCTGTCCGGAATCCTTGAGCGCCTGCAAAAGCTGTCCGATCGAGTGGTCGGTCTCATAAACAAAATCTCCATAAGGCCCTGCCTTTGATTTCCCATCGAATTCATCATTCGGGATAATAGGCGCATGCGGCGCAGGATAGGCAAAATAGAGAAAAAACGGCTCTTCAGCTTTCGCAGCCTCCTTGATATAATCCACACCCTTTTTTGTGGTTGTCGGAATATTTTCATAAGGATCCCAACCGGTCACCATGGGCCCCGGACGACACTCCCACCCCCCTTCCTTAATCTTCTTCCACTTACCTGTCTGCATGAGGGTGTCGGGAGCTTTGACTACCTTATCATTTTCAATCCAACAATAGGGCGGGAAATTAATTACGGTGTCGCCAAAGTAATAATCAAATCCATGATTCAGCGGACCGTTCGGAATTGACTTGGTCCAATCAAAGGCTTCCGGCCCGAGTTGTTGCTTCTTTCTTCTACCCTCTTGAACCGTGATCGCTTTCACCTCCTTATTTCGAATCGCATCCCAATTCCAACCCAAGTGCCACTTCCCAATCGCAGCTGTCTTGTAACCTTTTTCCTTTAACATCTCCGGCAAGGTCAGCCGCTCGGGCTTAAAAACTGAACCTCCGAAAGCATTCACAATTCCATGAAAGTCACGCCAATGATGACGACCCGTCAGCATCGCAAAACGCGATGGAGTGCAAATTCCAGAAGAAGAATGTCCATCGGTAAATCGCACTGATTCGCTCGCTAAGCGATCCAGATTCGGAGTTGGGATTCGACTCTTCTTTATTATAGCAGCCCAAATCTCCAAATCCCAAATCATCAGCATAAAGAATTAAAACGTTAGGCTGCTTCGCCCAAGCTATCCCAACAAAAATAATCGAGAAAATTGCAGAAAATCGCGCTATCATGGTGCGTAAAAATGACTCAAATTATCGCCGCCGCCAAGAGGTATCTCTCCTGATACATTGGCGTCAAAATTGCCGTATCCCATCCAAAGTGCCTTTACTCACTTCCATTTTTATTTTTCTCAGCTGCGTTGCTCCCGCTTTTGCCGATCGCTTTGCCGATCAAGCCCATCCGATCTTCAAGAAGCACTGCATTTCCTGCCACGGACCCGACAAACAAAAAGGCGGAATCACTCTTCACGAAATCGACTCGATCGACGACGCCTTCAAAAACTTCCAGCTCCTCGAAAATATCATCGACCAGGTCGAACACGAGGAAATGCCACCCGATGACGAAGATATCCAGCCTACTGATACCGAACGTGAAACGCTGATCAAGGCCCTCTCCGAAGTGGTCGAGCGCGTGAGGTCCGGGAACGTCCCCCAACGCGCCGGACGCACGACTCTGCGCCGCCTCAATCGTAACGAATACCACTATACGGTCCGTGACCTCTTCGGGGTTAATTTTAACCCATCCAAAGATTTCCCGGCTGATGGCGCAGGTGGCGAAGGTTTCGACAATATGGCAGACGCTCTTTTCTCCACCCCCACTCTGCTCGAAAAATATCTTTCGGCCGCTAAGAAGGTAATTGATTCGGTCTATGCTGATCCGGCATTAAAAAAGAAAGTCATTTTCAAACTACCTGTGAAGACCCGAAATCTGCGGCCAGACAAGTTCTCACCTACCACGCCACCTTAGCTTATCGCCGCCGACTCAGCGAAGAAGACCTTGACCCACTTCTCAAGGCTTTTGCCAGAGCACAACAAGACGATAAAGATTTCGAGCAATCTCTCCGGGCACCTCTCACCGCCCTTCTTGTCAATCCACGGTTCCTCTTCCGTGCCGAACACGACGAACCCGGCAAGGACGAGTGGCCGCTCAACGACTTCGAAATTGCCACCCGCCTTTCCTACTTCCTTTGGTCCTCCATGCCTGACCGTGAACTCTTCAAACTCGCCGATCAGGGGAAACTCCGCGACCCCAAGATCCTCCGTGAGCAAACCCTCCGCATGATCGCTGACCCTAAGTTTACCGCACTCTCCCGACACTTTGCCGGACGTTGGCTTGAGTTCGACAAAATGATCGACCAAGTCGATCCTGACCCCAAACGCTTTCCCAGCTTCACTCCCGAACTCCGCCGCTCAATGTATTATGAGAGTATTGAATTTTTCACCCATCTCATTCGTGAAAATCGCCCTCTTACTGACCTTATCAATAGTGATTACACCTTCGCTAATGCAACTCTGGCTCGTCATTATCAGCTCAAAGAACCCGTAACTGGAAACGAACTCCGAAAGATCAAGCTGCATGATCCAAACCGTGGCGGAATTCTCGGTATGGGCAGCATTCTCACGGCAACTTCCCTACCCCTCAGGACCAGCCCAGTACACCGTGGTGTTTGGATCCTCGACGCCATGCTCGGAGACCCCGCTCCACCCCCTCCGCCCGATGCTGGAGAACTCCCAGCCGACGACACCAAAGCTGACGGACTCACCTTCCGTCAACAGCTCGACCGCCATCGAACAGCTAAGCAATGCGCCAGTTGCCATGCCCGCATAGACCCCCTCGGATTTGGCCTCGAAAACTTCGACGCGATCGGTCGCTGGCGCTCCAAAGACGCCAATGGAAGACCCATTGATAGCTCCGCCACCCTTCCAGGCGACATCACCTTCTCCACACCGAAGGAACTCAAGCAGCTCCTCCTAGCGGGTAAGGATAAATTCTCGGCAAACATGACACGAAAACTTATCAGCTACGCCACTGGTCGCGGACTCGAATACTATGACGAAGTCACCGTAAACCAGATCGTGACTGGAATCGCAAAAAAGAACGACTCTTCCCGTGAGCTTATCCTCCAAATCGTTAGCTCCCGTCCTTTTCTCAATCGATCCAAAACGAGATAGACCGCGGAACAAGATGACCGTGCTGGATTCAACGAGGCTGTTCAAAACCGCTGAACTAATGACCGAGACAATATAAAAAGCCATCCTTAGATCCCGCGTAGACACGTTCATCCCAGACGACTGGGGTTGCATCAAACATCGGTCCCTCCAAACGATCTAAACGGACCAATTTCCCGGCCGGAGTCACCTGATAAAGATCTAGGCCACTGTCATAGCCCACCACGATTTTATCACCCACGAAGAGGGGAGTAGAAATCGAACCCTGTGGTAATTGCACCCGATCCAAAACCAAAGGCGCCGGGTATTGCTCCAATCGTCTTGGCCCCCAGTTTTTCACCCCCGGCTGTAATTTCTTATGATTTACCAAGGTCAGCACACCATCAATGCCAACAAAGCAGGCAAGATCTTTTGAAACCTTTGAATTGTATCGATGATTGACCGACGGACTTCCTACGAGACCACCATTCCACGTATACCATTTTCGATCCGGAAGCGGGTGAAACCACTTTACTTTCCCGCTAGTCGAGAATTTCACCACCCCTCCCTGTCCTGAAATAAACTGCTTCTCGATTCCAAGTAAAAGGTGCTTGTCGTTTGTTAACGGCATCGTCCCATTGAGATCGCCACCAATCTCGAGCTTGGTGCTAGTAACCCCAAAGAAGCCCAATCCACTAGCATAGACCCGTCCCACTCCGGCTGCCACATAAGCTGTATTCCCAACCATCGTGGGAGATGATTCGCAACACAACTCCCTCCGATAAAGCTCAAAATCGGAACTCTTAAAAAGCCGGGTTTGTTCAATAATCTCCGGGCTTGGCAATCCCCCACCTTCTTGCGCATTACGGACATCCGGAGAAAACACCGTGAAGTATCCATTCTCGAGAGGAATGGCAGCCTTTCTTCCCAGAATCACAGCGGAGGCATCGCAGTCCCGACTGATTGATGCCGTCGCCTGCGAGTTGTATGCCCATAATCTTTTCCCTGTCGTATAAGAAATCCCGTGGAGACTGTAGGCGGTTCCATTCCGCCAATGTTGCCCAAACCCACTACGACTGCCCACGATCAGAGTGTGGCGCGTCGCCGCTGGACCACCCACATCAACAAAAGTAGGAGTCCCCTTAATCGCATCGCCAACACTGGTTGACCAAATCACCTTCCCGTCACGAGCCCTAATCTTTTTGAGGTGATGGCTCAATGTTCCCTGAATGAGATAGAGCTCTTCACTCTCCTGAATCACCAAAGGTTGGCCGGTCCAACCCACGCCCTTCCAGCTCTGAACAGCCTCGGCCCCAAACGTGGTCTGACCTGAACCCATATACGTCTTCCACTTGATCCGTAATTTTGACGGAGCTTGATTCCCATAAAAGTTTCGCTGGTTGTCACCGAGGTAGGAAGAGATCAAAGGCTTGATCTCGGCAGGTGACAAAAGACAGCTAAGAAAGAATACGAGAAGCTTCATAGGACTAAAATGCCGATTTGATGGAAGAGAGCGGGATTGTATTCGGATAGTTGCGAAAATTACGATCAGTGAAATGCCACCATTCATTAGGCAGCGGGAAAAAACCCGCCTTCCTCATTGCCTGTTGAAGGATTTTCTTTCGCTTCATCACTTTCGGATCCGGATGTTGGTAGGCCGCGGCCGCCTGCGGGGTAAAACTATCAAAGCCAGTGGGCATCTCAACCGCCTTACCAGATTTTGCGATTAAAGTGACATCAACGGCCGTTCCACAAGAATGCTGCGAAGGTTGGCTGAAGGGGTTCGCAACAAAACGATCATCATGGCCGGATGAATCCCACAAAACCAATTGAGCGCTGGGAGGACGATAAGCATCCCACACCTTAATGCGATAACCATAGAGTTTCACCAGCTCATTAGCTTTACGAAGCCTGACTGCAGTCTCAGGGCGTAGCAAAGCCGGCATATTTTTCGAATAAAGTGGCTTCTTCGCGATCGCTGATTCCCGGGTATAGCGTAGATCAATCGCAATGCTGCGATCCACCTCGGAAATCCGAATCAGATTCGCCTCCGCGAGCCTCGACTTAGAGGAGCGGGGTAGCGTTGATTTTACTGGATCTCGCCCAGCCCAGCGAGCAGTTGTCGAACAAGCAACAAAGATCGTGGTCGCCAAGAGCCCAAGAGGCAGAAGAAGCCGCATGCTGGTGAGACTAACGATTTCTGAGAATCTTGAGAAAGGTCAAAATTTAGGGGAAAATGGGTCGCAGCAAGTTCACCGAGGAAAAATTTCTTCCCTAATAACTTCCAACCTCGATTCCTTCTTTCCCGACGGAAGGTTCCTCATATTCCCTTAAAAGGACTGGATCCTATTCGTAATAGGCCACAATTCTAAAAAACGACCGATCCACCGGCTCGGAAAAAATAGCAGTCGCTCTATTCTCATTGATCTCAATTTCAACTTCATCGAGCCGAATCCACGTATCCAAATCCAGATTGGTAGCTTTCTCTAACCGATATGAAGCCTCGCTTTTCGCTTTCCAACGAAAGACCAATTTACGGTCAAAGCTCTCAACCGAAAGATCCTGAACCACTTCATCAATCAAAGGAACTAATTTTAAATCTAGATAAACAAGTCGATGGTCCGACACCGTGACGAGGCTAGCGCCTTCCTCTGATTTGGTGGGCCAATAAACCGCTCCATCTTCGATTAGGAATCCCTCCTTCGAGGGGAGAACATAATCGGCCCGAAGCCGAAAGGTCGCGGTATTAAAGCGATTGGATGCCGTAGTTTCACCCGTTCGGGCTGGCACAAATTCACCGCTTACACGCGGATGATCCAAAAGCTGATTTATCGCCGCATTTACACTATCGCCCTTCGTTGGATCAGCATTTTGATCACCCGCAATCACAAACCTCTCTCCCTCCTCAAGACCTCCGCTCAGATAACCAGCAGAACCGGGTGTTAAATAGTCCGACCAAAGCCGGATTTCATCGTGATTCCGTCGCCCATTGCGATCTTCAGGTCCATCAAAAACCGGAGGGGTCGGATGGCTCACCAAGAAATGAAAACGAGTACCCAGAATCTCGATTGGGACATCCCAATGGCTCTTAGAGGAGATCCGGATGACCTCCTGCTCGTCCGCTGTGTAAAAACCCGGCGGGATCAAATTCCCCGGCATATCCTTCCAAAGAATCTCTTCAAAAGTCCGAATCGCTTCTATATCAATCGGATACTTGGAAAAAACCGCCATCGCAAACTTCCCCGGAAACTCCCCAAATCCGAAGGCATCACCCCCATAATTTTGGTCACCTGGCGTGCTATCGATCACCCCGTTGTTATCCAAATCAAATCCCGAATGGATTCCAGTGTTTGAAATCGCCACGTAACGATGAGGATAATTTTGAGCGGCACGGCCATTCTGGCTGACGTTGAGAAAACGATCATTCATCCGGGTCGCTCCCGTGCCATTCGCATCATAATCGAACTCATTGAGTAAAAGGACATCCGGCTGCACAATCTGAACCACCTCTGCAACCCGCTTCGCCGACGCGTTGGTTCCTGTCCGCAGCAGCGCTGCCAAACGACCCTCGCCGCTCTGCGATAATGCCACATTGTAAGTCGCCACCCGAATCGTCTTGGCCTGGAGAAGAGGGAGGAGGAAAAACAAGAAAGCAAGTCGCACAACGAAAGCTTAACTCATTTTTTAACGAGTGACAGTTGAGAAGTTCCCGCGATTGAACCAAACTCACTCCATGAGCTTGATCACGCCCTTTGAGGCCGAATCCCTAATGCTTTCTAACATCGATCTCCTCGAGACCGAAACCGTTGCCTTAGAAAACTCTCTCGGCCGTGTTCTGCGAGAAAATCTTTTCGCAGATCGGCCCTTTCCACCTTTTGACCGAGTCACGATGGATGGTGTCGCGTTTCGATTTTCCGACCTCGAGGGTTCTCTCCTCACCTTGCAAGGCATTCATGCCGCAGGCAACCCCACTCCGCCACCGCTTAAGGAAAAACACTGCTGGCAAATCATGACCGGCTCTGTCATTCCGCACGACTGCGATACTGTGATTCCCTACGAAGAAGTCTCACTTACCGAAACTCACGCCACCATCAACGGTGATGCGGTTCCTGGAAAATTCATTCACCGTCAAGGATCCGATGCTTCAGCCGGCGACCTCATGATCAAATCTGGGACCCGAATCAACCCCGGCCACCTTGGCATGATGGCTTCCATCGGAGCTCTTCAAGTCAAAGTGACCCGCTTACCTCGCATCAAGATCCTAACTACTGGAGACGAGCTAATCCCGGTTCATGAAACTCCTCTTCCCCACCAACTTCGACAATCCAACGGCATCACTCTTTTGAGTGCCATCCAAAATTGGGGGCCTATTGATGCCAGCTGGGACCACTTGCCCGATAATCTTCAAGCGACCACCAACGGAATTGCCCAAGCGCTCGAATCATGCGACCTCGTCATTCTCTCCGGCGGCATTTCAAAAGGCCGAAAAGACTTCGTCCGACCAGTCTCCGGTGTTCTTCGTGGTGACCCTCTCTTTCACGGAGTTGCACAGCGCCCAGGTAAGCCACTCGCCTTCTGGAAAGGCATCGTAGCTCTTCCTGGCAATCCCAACTCTACCCTCACCACTTTCCGCCGCTATGTTGTCCCTCTCCTCCGTCGTATGACCGGTGCCCCCGACGAAGGAGGAATCACGTTGCCACTCGCAGAGCCTATTTCTCAGCACCCATTCCTCACTCAATTCCTCCCCGCAAAAATCAATCCTGAAGGGAAGGCGGTCTCACTTTCTCCACAAAACTCGGGCGATTTCGTGACCCCTCTCGAAGGCACTGGCTACCTCGAAATCCCACCGGGAAATGATAGCGCCACTTCTTCCCACTTTTTCTAAGAAAGATACCCTCTTTCGTTCCCGATTTTTCGAACACACCCGTGTGCAAAATAAAACTGAACTTGCGGCCATTCATCCTCTCCGCCACCCTTCTCTCAATGATCCGATTTTCCCGTAATACATTCGCCATCCTCTTCATTCTGACCGCGAATCTCTTCGCCCAGCAATCTCATGAAACGATCAAACTGTGGCCTGAGGGAAAAGCTCCACTTGGCAATGATCACTTCGAGCAGGCCAATGCCACTCTCACAATCTTTCACCCTGAAAAGCCAAATGGCACCGCATTCGTCATTACGCCCGGCGGAGGTTACGGACAGGTTGTTAAAGGCGAAGGTGCTCCCATCGCTAAGTGGCTCAACACCCACGGCATCACTGGAGTAGTGCTCAATTATCGTCTGCCAAGAGGAAACCCACTCCGCCCGCTTCTCGATGTCAAACGTGCGCTCCGGATGACCCGCATGCGAGCAGCAGACTGGAACCTAAAGGCAGATAGAATTGGCATTATCGGGTTCTCTGCTGGCGGCCATCTTGCCTCCATGGTCATCACCAAATACGATCTTGGTGAAAGCAAAGCCACAGACCCAATCCAACGGCAAAGTAGCCGTCCAGATTTCGCCATTCTCGTCTATCCCGTCATCACCATGCGCGAAGGTACTCACAAAGGATCTCGCCGAAATCTCCTCGGTGCCGAGCCTGGCGACGAGCTTATCAAGCTCTATTCCAACGAACTCCATATCACCGAAAGAACTCCTCCCACCTACCTCGCTCACGCCATCGATGATTACGTCGTTCCCGCTAGCAACAGCGAAAAGTTTTACAAAGCCCTCGCCGAAAAAAAAGTCGTTTCTAAATACCTCCCCCTCCCTCGGGGAGGCCACGGACTCAATGGTTACAAAGGCCCCATGTGGGATGCTTGGCAGGCTCAATCAATGGACTGGCTGGACCAACTCTTAAAGTCGCCATCCAAAAACTAGGCAAAACGGTAATCAAAACTTACCTTTGCCGGGCACTGGGATCGGAATGTCCCACGACGGCTCAAAAAGCTAAATTAAGGTCCTAAAATCACCTTCACGCCGGGTGACTTTATCGCGATCCAAACGCTCAAGCAGAGGCATGATCACCTTTCGAGAGGTATTAAGATGCTGGCGCAACTCGGAAGCCGTCGCTTGCCCATTTGTTTCAATGAAATCTTTCACCTTATCAAGAGTCGCTTGGAAGATCCCCCCCCCCAAAGTCACCTTGGGATCAAGAGGAATAATTTGGCGCGTCCGTGCCAGAAATTTATAAGCCGCCTGATGATTTGGCGTCGCTTGCAACTCCGCTGGTAATGGCGGAGTTAAGCCTGATTCGTCGAGTATTTTGAGGATCTCTGCAGCGGGAGCTTCGAGCTCAGGAGGAAGTTCAAGTGAATGGGAATTGTGGCAGATAATATTGTCAGCAACCTTGAAGTTCTTTTCGGACAGCTGAATCAAAAGGGCATCAAATAGCCCATTAACAGCCGTCGCCGTGCCAAGATTCTTTTTCAGAAGATCAGTCGACATTCCCACATGATCAGGATGACTGAGATGATAATCCTGAACCGCTTTGGATGCTTTTTTAAAAAGCTCTTTCCAATAGGACGCATAAGCGAAATGTTTCTCGCCACGGGCCACAATCTCGTTGGCTTTTGTCAGCTTTTTTAGCGCAGCCTTAACTTCGGCATCCGAAAACGGAAGCGACTGGTTCAGAACATGGGTCGGAACAAAATGATCCCGCTCCAGATGAGTGCGCAAGAGCCCCTGAAGGTCGTTGGGTGATTCCGCTCGGGCATGGAGGAATGACTGACGCTGCACTGAGCGAAACTGACGGCGAGTCGGATGGGGATCCAACACGATAGCACCCGCTAAAGTGGCTTCGCCGGAAAGCTCACGAATCACAAGCCGCTCGCCGGCTAAGGTATGAATAGGATGATCAAAACGAAGCTGTGCGATCGACGTATCTCCTGGATTGAGCACGATATCTTCGGGAAAAAGAACCCGCGCTTGCGTGCGACCTGAACCATGATGCACGAAGATTCGGTGGTTTGATTTTAAAGGGCGCTGAGTTCCAGTCTGCCCAGGGATTGGACGACGAGCGCGAGTGATTTCAACATCAATCTCAAGCGTTGCCTCGCCCGGATTTCCCCCGACAAGAAGGTGGCCGCGCGAGACTCCTTTCTTTCCTTTTGCAGAAAGCGGAAGATCGGGGAGATTAAGAGCGGTACGCATCCCAGGCACTGCTTCATCAAGTGAAGCACTGTGATTCTGAATCGAACGCACGTGAGTTTTGAGACCCGAGGGATAGGCCGTGAGCTGAGTTCCCACCGCGAGTTTTCCGCCGGTCAAAGTCCCAGTCACGACGGTTCCCACCCCTTTGGGCGAGAAAGCCCGGTCAACCGCAAGACGCGGCTGTTCAAAGTCACGGGGGTCAGCCGCATCCGAAAGAGTGTTTGCAATAGCCCCTTTTAGCTCGTCGATCCCGAGTCCAGTCGGGGCTGAAACAGGAATGATAGGTGCACCCTCAAGAGCAGTGCCCTGCAAATCATCCGCAAGAATTTCGGTAACGAACTCAAGATCATCGACCAAGTCAGCCTTCGTCAAAGCGACAATGAAATTTTTGATCCCGAGGTAAGTGAGAATTTGCAAATGCTCCTCAGACTGCGGCATCCACGAGTCATCCGCCGCTACGATAAAAATGGCGAGATCGATCGACCCAACCCCAGCGACCATATTGTTCACGAAGTCGGCATGTCCGGGAACGTCAACCACTCCGATCTCAAAAGTATCGCTTTGCGTGTTAGGAATAGGCAACGAAAAATGGGCAAAGCCAAGTTCGATCGTTACCCCGCGTTCCTTCTCCTCGGGAAGGCGGTCCGGGTTAGTGCCCGTCAAAGTCTGCACGAGAGTAGATTTCCCATGATCAATATGACCGGCGGTCCCGATAATGAAATTACGAGGCATGATTTTCAGGAAGGAGGAGCAATTTCAGCGATGCGGGCTTTTTCGAAATCAAAAGGAGTCATTTCCAGCGTGACCTTCGCGCCCGGGACAATTTTATCTTTTTGCGATTCGAGCGCCTTAGCCGGATGCGCAATCACCTTCTTACCATTCGGCAAGCTGACCTGATAGGCGCGGTCGCTGTAGACAAGTAGGACCTCGCCGGTCGTGATGATAGGTTCGCTAGGCACGCTTTGAAGTTTGGATAGCTACGTTCCAGAAGCAAGAAGCGAGCGACTAAGAATCTTACTTCTTGAGCTTGGTGAGAGTTAACCCTTTGAATTCAACTTCCACCCCTTCGGCCTGCAGCGCAATCTGTCCTTTTTGAACCGTACAATTCTTGCCGTGGTTCACCATATCACCATTGACCCAAACTTTAATCTCGTCGCCGGGGCACTCGATAATCATCTTATTCCATTCGCCCACCGGTTTCTCTGAATTATCCGTCAAGTTGAGGATACGGCGCGCATCGCCTTGCTGACCACCCCATTTCTGATTCTTTCCCTTCGGCCGACGCTTCTCCATATTCGGCACCTCGATATTCTCGGCAATACACCAAAAATCGCCAGCGTGTCCGCTGTTCATCTGGACTTCGATGGAGGCCGGAAACATTTTATAAAGGGCACGCGGGGTAGAAGCATGAACGAGAACGCCACAATTCCCAGGTTTATTCACGAAGCGATACTCGAGCTCGATACGAAAATTCGCATGCTTCTTATCGGTGATTAAATGCCCCCCTGGCTTGCCAAGACTCACCAACAAGCCGTCCCGCACGATAAAGCTGGGCTTTACATCGGGATTATTATCAGCGGCAGGAACATCAGTGTGCCAGCCCTTTAGGTCCTTGCCGTTAAAAAGTGAGATTGCTTGCTCTTTATCGGCTAAAGCCACGGAAGAACACAACAGACCAGCGAAAGTAACAGAGCGGGGAATAATTTTGATCATCATCTTGCGCCAAGAATGATTCGAAACGGATCCTATTTCAAGTGAGATCAATTGGCAAACCGCCAACGACTTTTCCAGAAACTTCGATTGCGCGTATGAGCGCTAGCAGCGCTCTGGAGAACAAACCAGTCCACATTTACAAACCAAAGCAGCTCGAAAAACGGCTCGGCTTCTTCCGACAAGGATTTAGGAATAAACGACAACAGGCCCTACTCCGCTGCCACCCTGAACTTGCCGTAATTTCTTCACAGCCATTTTAATCCGCTCCACTGCTTCATTGGTGTCATCGCGCGTCGTAAAACTTGAGAACGAAATTCGCAAACTACTCTTTGCCTGCTCGTCTGAAATCCCCATCGCTTTCTGGACATGACTGGGCTGTTGCTTCCCGGTCATGCAGGCGCTACCAGTCGAAACCTGCACTCCCGCTTCATCCAGCAAGATGAGTAACCCTGCACCCTCGCATTCTTCAAAAGAAACATGGGCACAGGTCGGCACCCGATGCTCACGAGAGCCATTCAAAGTCACGCCCTCAATTTCTTCAGAAAGACGTTTTTCGAGATGATCACGATTCGCCGCTATCTCGGCATGCTGGTCTTTCTCCAAGGCTGCTTTCATGATGGCTGCCGCTTTTCCCAAACCCGCAACGTAAGCCACATTCTCGGTTCCGCTACGATGCCCAAACTCCTGCCCGCCTCCACGGATCAAAGGTTCAAAACGAACACCTTCGCGGAGGTAGAGCGCACCAATGCCCTTCGGCGCATGAAATTTGTGCCCACTGATACTCAGAAAATCCACCGGGATCTCACGGACGTTGACCGTTGTCTTTCCCACCGCCTGAATTGCATCCGTGTGAAAGGCAATTCCGTTCTCTTTTGCGATCTCACAGGCCTCACCCACCGGCTGAATCACACCGGTCTCATTGTTCGCCCACATGATGCTAGAGAAGCCAGTCTGAGCTCCCTCACACGCTTCGCGAAACTCATTAAGACGCAACCTTCCTTCACCATCTACCCCGCAACGATGAACCTCAAAGCCCACGTCTTCCATCGCCTGACAAGGCCGTAGAACGGCGCTGTGTTCGATCTCACCTGTGATCACTCGCGAGGTCTTACGACCATAAATCCGCGCCAATGACTTTAAGACCATATTGTTCGACTCCGTTCCGCAACCCGTAAAAATGACTTCCTCTTCTTTCGCTCCTATCAATTCCGCGACCTGCCCACGAGCTTCTGCGATGGCATTCTTCACGATCCGGCTGGCCCGATACCCACTTGAAGGGTTATGGAAATGCTCCGTCAAAAAGGGCATCATCGCCTCCAGCACTTCAGGATGCACCGCCGTCGTCGCGTGGTTATCGAGATAGATCATTGAAGAGATGTAATGCGAGCTCTACCTTTCGGCAAGTCGTTCCCCAATATGTCCATTCGCCGCCTTCGCCAAGTCCTGACCTACCTTACGGTGATTCTCGCCACCGTGGTCGCCATGCTCCTCTTCCACCGATACCAGAAAAAGGAAGGCCTCCGCGCTGTCGCCGCTCAGATCACCACAGCTTGTCAACTTCCCGATGTCCCGAAAGAAATCGACGTCCGTCACGCACACATCGACCCCTCCGAGGACCAACAATTTATCGACGTCATTCTCACTCTCAGTGGCCCAACCGGCTCCCTTGACGAATGGCTTAAGCAGGTCGACGAATGGGAAAAAAGACGTCCGGGTGTGATTCAGAACCATCGCATTCGCGAGGCTGAAATGAGTTCGCGGGTCGACTTCACTGCCGAAGTCTACTTAAAGTAGGGCATGCGCATCGCTTTTTTGACCCTCTTTGTCTCTCTCACCTCCCTCGCCGCTGAGAAGCCCAACATCCTTTTCATCGCGATCGATGATCAAAACGATTGGATTGGCTGCCTCGGCGGACATCCAAATGCAAAGACTCCCAATATCGATAAACTGGCTTCTCAGGGCACTCTTTTTACGAACGCCCACTGTCAGTCACCCCTTTGTAACTCCTCGCGTGCCAGCCTCATGATGGGCCTCCGCCCTGATACCACTGGTATCTACGGACTCGCACCCTGGTTTCGAAATTTGGATCCCTATAAAGACCTAGCCGCCCTCCCACAACATCTCAAAGCAAACGGCTACACCACCTATTCGGCCGGAAAAATCTATCATGGTAATTATGGCAGAAAAAAGGGGGATTCTGAATTCGACCACCTTGGGCCCGGCGCCACTGGAGCTCCCTTCCCTAAGAAAAAGCTCATCGATACTCCCAGCAAAATGAAGCTTGTCGACTGGGGCCTTTTTCCGCACCAAGACAAGGATAAGGGCGACTACAAGATCGCCGAATGGGCCGTCAAAACTTTGGATTCAAAACCCAAAGGTCCATTTTTTCTCTCAGCCGGATTTTTTCTCCCACACGTTCCCTGCTTCGCAACCGAGAAGTGGTTCGACATGCATCCCGAGGACAAAACTCAGCTGGCTCAAATCAAACGCGACGATCGCAAAGACACCCCCCGCTTCTCTTGGTATCTGCATTGGTCGCTTCCGGAGCCCCGTCTCCGTTGGCTCGAAGAACACAACGAATGGATGAACCTCACCCGGAGTTACCTCGCCTGCACCACCTTTGTGGATGCTCAAATTGGGAAGCTCATGGAAGCACTAGAGCGCAATGGTTTCGCCGAGAACACGGTCGTCGTTCTCTGGTCAGACCACGGCTGGCACATCGGCGAAAAAGGAATCACCGGTAAAAACACCCTTTGGGATGACGGCACCCGGGTTCCTCTCATTTTCACTGGACCCGGAATTGCCAAAGGTGTTTCGAGCCAGCCTGCCGAGCTGCTCGATATTTACCCCACGCTTTCCGAACTCATCGGAGTAACAAAGCCTGACCATCTCGAGGGCCTCAGCCTCATGCCCCAGCTCAAAGACGCCAAAGCCAAACGCGAGCGCCCGGCCATCACAACACATAACCACGACAACCATGGTGTCCGCTCGGAGAACTGGCGCTACATCCAATACGCAGACGGCAGCGAGGAACTATATGACATGGAAAAGGATCCAAACGAATGGGTAAACCTGATCGGGAAGCCCGGTTACGCAAAAGTCATTGCCGAGCATAAAAAGTGGATTCCTAAAGTCAGCCGTAAGCCCGCTCCCGGAAGTCGCTCTCGCATTTTAACCTACGATGCCAAGACTAAGGAAGTGATCTGGGAAGGTAATGAAGTCCTTCCAACCGATCCCATTCCCATGGATTATTAATCTGCCGCGCGGGAGATTGCTCCCGCGCTCGGCCTCGTGCTTCTAGCAACCTTAAAACTCCACGACCCGAAAGAATTGGCGCTCAAGACCCGGTGTAGGATTACCAAAGGTGAAGGTTGCAGTGTCTCCATCGGAGGTCACGCTGTCATCGATTTCAGTGGCCCAGTCTTGTCCGTCAGGCGAGGCATAGACCCCATAAACTTTTCCTGATTTAGTATTCCAAGTCAGTGTGATTCGGTCCGAATCCTCATCGTAAATGATATTTGTGATTTCGAGCGCACTCGTTATCACTGATGAATTTGTGGCCGGAAGCGGCACCGCAAAGAGACTAAACTTGGCGATCTGCCCTTCGAAGCCAGGCCATGCCGTCGTCGCTCCTGGCAACGTCGAGAGTTGCTGATTCCGGTCACCCCCGCGACCGCCAGACCAACGCCCCATTCCCATAATATCACCCCCGTCCCAACTATTCCCACTCCATTCATCTGACGCGACAGCTGAGAGGCCGGTCCCCAAATGAGTCACCCCTAGAGTCACCTTTTTACCGGATTGGAAGACCGCGCGAAGAACAAGATAATCATCCGGGCTAAAACCTGATGGAGCATACAGCGGGGCCAAATCGACTCCTACCACAGCACCTCCGTAAGGAGCACCATTGGAATCATTCACGCCCAGATAGAGCATGGTGTCGACGATTACGATCCCCTGCCCATCACCGGTTCCTCCCGATTCCCAAAGATACTGGTGACCTCCAAAATCTGAATCTGGGCTAAAAATCATTTCGATCGTTGCGTCTCCCGTTATCGTGGTGCTCCCAAACAGCTCGAAGAGAGAATTTGGCTCCGCTGCCACTCCAAACTGGGCATTGGCCGTAAAATCAACCGCTTGTGTTAAGCCGGTCTGCGCCGCCCCCGCTGCCGAGATTTTAACCACCTCAGGAGCATTGATTGGATCAAGAATTGCCCCTGCCGGAGCTTCCTCGGAACCCATCGCCCAGCCGTCTCCTCCAAACTCTGTTCCCAAAGCTTCATCATCCGCCAGCCAAATCCCAAGAGCTTCGGCAACCGGAGAAGATCCCGCATCCTCAGGATTACTATTCGCAAGCACCTCCGAGCCGTCTGAAATCCCATCACCGTCGGTGTCGAATAAAGAAGGATCACTTCCGGGCTGACCAAATGGGTTATCTGGATCAAAAGCCAGATTCGGAACCTCCACGGCATCATCTAGACCATCACGATCCGTATCCACACTTCGAGGACTCGTTCCAGTCGCGGCTGCCGAAACCCAAACCCCATCATCGGTTTCGACACCGTCATTTAATCCATCACCATCGGTATCCTGCGAGGTTGGATTAGTTCCCGCCACAAACTCCTGCAAATTACTTAAATCGTCGTTATCATCATCAAGCGCAGCGTCACCTGCATTACTTGGATCCAACCCAAATTTCCTTTCCCAGGCATCAGGCAAACCGTCACGATCCAAATCATCAATCACTGCGAGCGCATTATTTGAGGAAGCAAGAGCAGCCACGTCTGTCGCTGTCAGTGCAAGATTCCAAAAAGAAACTTCATCAATCTTACCAGTCATCCACTCAGACTTCAATGACCGCTGAATTCCGCCAAGTGAAGTGGCATTGACTGCCGGTGAATAAAGATCCACCCAGGTGAAATCAGAAGCATCTACAACCCCATCGACATAGAGAGTTGCTTGCTCGCCGGCTACTACCCAAGCGATATGATGCCACGTTCCATCCAATGGGGTTGATGTGGAATACTGGTGATTAGGGCTCGAGCCATCGGAAGCTCGAAGGTAAAGATCGAGACTATCGTTTGCTCCAGTATTATGTGTCCCGAGATTATATCGACTCGTATTTTCGGTCAGCGAACCTTCTGAAAAAAGACTGAGATTGTTTTGGCCAGTCCCTTTGACATTCACCCACATGACAATTGAATGCTCGGGATGCCTTGAAACTGGCAAGCTATCGTCCGCTCCACTCGTCCGAGCAAGCATCGTCTTTTTTGCCGCGTCAAAGACGATCGCGTTTCCATTCTTCCCCGTCACGACAGCTGACTGATCAAGGTTCGATCCAGTTAAATGATGAAACCCGAAAGCGTCCGGTGCTTCCAGTCCCGCACCAAGCCGGTCCAATGAGTAATACGCGACTAAAAACTCTCCCAAGTCGGAGCGGCTCGCCGCGTCATTCGGATCAGTCCCCTGTAAGACCTCAATCCCATCGACAACGCCATCATCGTCCGAGTCCCGATCTAAGGGATCACTCGTAGGCACGTCATTAACTTCCGCTCCATCGCTTCGTCCATCGCCATCACTATCTGCCTTTAGAGGATTGGTCCCTAGATATCCAATCTCAGCCGGATTTGCCTCAATCCCATCCGTCAACCCATCTTCATCGGTATCGTTTAACATCGGATTTGTTTCGGCTGTAAATTCCGCATCATCAGTCAAGCCATCGCCATCCGCGTCCCCTCCGGTTGTCAATTCGTCAAGGTCACCGGGCGTATAAATTTGCTCCCACCAGTCAGGCAATCCATCATTATCACTATCATTCCCAACCGGAATCCAACGTGTGTTGGCATAAAAACGCAGACCATTCGCGAGATTCAGAGTGCCCGAGGTGAAAGCAGATGATGGGAGTGTTCCATTTGCGCCATTGCCAGTCACTCCCCCGGCCGCTCCGACACGCGCCCCATCTCCCCCAGACCAATCGCCACCCGTTGTGCCGGCCTGTGTCTCAACTACTCCCCCATCGACGACAATCGATAAGGCCTGTAATCCATTGCCATCATCAACATCTATCGTGAACCCAACCTCAACTTCCCCTCCGTCGATCACCGGCTGAGGAAGGGCATAACTGGCTGTCACCAACGCAAGTCCACCATTCCCAACACTCCTGACGACAAGAGTATTTGGCGCCTCATAAACGAAGGAAGTTCCAATTGTAGCTGCTCCAGTTTCGAAGATCGTCTCCCGTTGCCCTTCAATCTTGTCGATGAAATCGACATCGATTAGAAAAGTGGCATCCAAAACATCCGAGTTTCCCCCAAATCCATCATTCCGTGCATTGAAAGTTGGGTGGGCGCCCACGGTGGATAAAACCAAGTTTGGGGCATCTGGCAAATCGACTGCATCATCAGCTATTACTGGCAAACTAAAAACAAGCGCTGCGGGAACGGCTTTTAAAGGGTTAACGATTTTCATGGTCTCTCTATAACCCCTAGCGCTACTAAAGAAAGAATCTCTCATCAAGCCATGTTAGAGATAAAACAGGAGGAGAAAAGCGCTAAAGAAGGACTAAACATGCCACCATTTCGTCACTCCATTCTTCCATTTTTCTTGAAACCCCTTATCCCCGCCCTCGTCTGGCGTAGCAATCGTCCTTCACTATTCGCTCTTCACCCTCCACAATCTTCCCGTGTCCGTCGAACTCACCCGTAACTTCTCCATCATCGCCCACATCGATCATGGCAAAACGACCCTGTCCGATCGCCTCATGGAAGAAACCCAAATGCTGTGCTATTGAGATGGCTGCAGCCGCAACACCTCGATTCGATGGAGACCGATTCGGTGTCCTGTTCCGATCCCACCCGGTCACAATCGTCTTCAATTCAAAGGACGGTAAGACCTACAAGCTCAATCTGCTCGATACTCCTGGCCACGTTGACTTTTCCTACGAGGTCTCCCGCTCACTCGCCGCCTGCGAGGGCGCCATCCTCATCATTGATGCGGCGCAGGGTGTCGAGGCTCAAACCATGGCTAATGTAAACCTCGCCATGGAACAGGATCTCGCGATTGTGCCCGTCCTTAACAAGATCGACCTTCCTGCTGCCGATGTCGATCGATGCCGGACTCAGCTTGAAGAAATCCTCGCCATCCCTGGTGACCACGCCATCCCTGCTTCCGCCAAACAGGGGATTGGGATCGAAGATATCCTCGAGGCTGTGGTGGAGCTCGTTCCTCCGCCCGTAGAAAACCCAGACGGCCTTCTTCGCGCCTCGGTCTTCGACTCTCTTTATGATGCCTATCGAGGGGTCATCTCCTATGTCCGCGTGGTCTCCGGTGAAATGAAGAAGGGCGAAAAAATCAAACTCTTTCATACTCCCACCAACTACGAGATTAAGGAAGTCGGTCACTTCACTCCAAAGATGACAAAGACTGAAAAGCTCCAGACTGGGGACGTTGGCTACATCATCGCCAACATGAAATCGTCTGCTGAAGTAAAAATCGGAGACACCATCACACACAAAGACAAGCCCTGCCCTGAACCACTCGCTGGATTTCAAAGAAATTCGCCCCATGGTCTTCTCCGGCATCTACCCCATCGACACCTCCGACTACGAGGCCCTCAAAGTCGCCATGGGCAAACTTCAGATCAACGACGCCGCCTTCACCTTCCAGACCGAATCTTCAACCGCGCTAGGCTTTGGCTTCCGCTGCGGATTCCTCGGGCTCCTTCACATGGAAATTATCCAGGAACGTCTTCGCCGTGAGTTCGATATGGACGTCATCTCCACCTATCCTAGCGTGATTTACGAAGTGACCAAAACCGACGGGGAAGAGCTCATTGTTGATAATCCCTCCTATCTCCCAGAGTCGCAAACGATCGAGGAAATCCGTGAACCAATGGTCCGTATCTTCATCATGCTTCCCGGCGATTACATTGGCGACGCGATGCAACTCATCATGGAGAAGCGCGGAGAATTAGAAAACACCGAGACCATCGATGAATTCCGGGTCCTCCTCACCGCCGTCGTTCCACTCGCAGACATTCTTGTCGACTTTAACGACCGCCTCAAATCCATGACGAAAGGCTACGGCTCCATGGACTACGAGCACGCCGGCTACCGCGCTGCCAACATGGTGAAAATGGACATGCTTATCGCCGGTGATCCAGTTGAAGCCTTCAGCACCATTGTTCACCGTGACAAAGCCGTTTATCGCGGTCGGGAACTAGCCGCCAAGCTTAAGGAAGTTATCCCTACTCAGATGTTTGTTGTCGCCATCCAGGCCGCCATCGGAGGAAACATCATCGCAAGAGAAACCATCTCAGCGATGCGCAAAAACGTTACTGCCAAGTGCTACGGTGGCGACATCTCTCGTAAGCGTAAGCTCCTAGAGAAGCAGAAAAAAGGTAAGGCCAAAATGAAAGCATTCGGAAAAGTCAACATCCCCCAAGATGCCTTTATTAAAGTTTTGAAATCAGGGGATTGATTTTGATCACCCGAGCGCGCGGTAAAGCACGCAAATCGTCGGCTTCACCTAGTTTGCGACAATATTGACGAGTTTCCCAGGGACTACGATCACCTTCCGGACGGTTTTGCCATTGGTGTGAGCTGTGACATTCTCGTCAGCGAGGGCTGCTTTTTCCGCGTCTTCTTTTGAGACGTCAGCCGGGACTAAAATTCGTGCACGGAGCTTACCATTGACTTGAACGATGAGCTGAATTTCGGATTCCACGAGGAGAGATTCATTGAGCTCGGGCCACCTTTGTTCGCTGAGCAGTTCTCCTTCTTCAAGAATGGAGTTGATCTCTTCGGCCAGATGCGGGGCAAAGGGGCTGAGGAGCTTCAGAAAGGTGAGGAAAAGATCCTTGGGGACTTCCTTGGCCGCAGTGTAAGCATTAGTGCACTCCATCATCGCGCTGATAGCTGTGTTGAAACGAAGCGAATTTATCGCCTCTTCGACGCGTTTGATCGTTTGGTGTGTGACCTTAGCCAGGTCATCATTTTGACCTTCAACGATTTTTCCGCTGAGCTCCCACTTTCCTTCGGAGTCCTCAGAACAAGCGACGCGCCAGACTTTGGCAAGAAAGCGGTGGACACCTTCAACACCTTTCATAGCCCAAGGTTTATCCTGGTCGAGGGGACCCATGAACATTTCGTAGAGACGCAGGGAATCCGCTCCGTATTCGGCTCGATGATCTGCACGGGGTCGATGACGTTGCCGAGCGACTTGGACATCTTGTGTCCGTCCTCACCCATAATGAGTCCCGGCGCGAAATATTTTTTAAAGGGTTCCTTAGACTTCAAATGACCAAGGTCGTTGAGAACCTTGTGCCAGAAGCGTGAGTAGAGAAGGTGAAGGACCGCATGCTCCTTTCCACCAACATAAAAGTCAACGAAACCGTCTTCATTGCCCCAGTAGTCTTCATTCTCGGGGGAGATGAAATGGTCCGTATTTTTAGGATCACAATAACGAAGATAATACCAGCAAGAGCCAGCCCATTGAGGCATGGTATTCGTCTCGCGCTGGAGCTTATCGCTATAATTAATCCAGTCGGTGCAATTAATCAGGGGACCACGAGGGTCACCAGTGGGCTTGAAATCCTCCATTTCGGGTTGGAGAAGAGGCAGTTCGGATTCCGAAAGACCTGAGTGTTGGCCGGTTTCTTTATCCCAAAGGAGCGGGAATGGCTCACCCCAATAACGCTGACGAGAAAAGAGCCAATCGCGGAGTTTGAATTGGATCTTCTTCTCACCTTTTCGGTTTTCAACGAGCCAGTGGATAATCTTCTTTTTAGCGTCTTTAGTTTTAAGACCATCAAGAAAACCAGAATTAATGGCCGTCCCAGGATCCGTGCAACCTTGCCAGTCCTGATCACCAGATGGCTGAACTACCTGAAGAATGGGAAGCTCAAATTTTTGAGCGAATTCGAAATCGCGAGTGTCATGCGCTGGTACCGCCATGATGGCTCCACTGCCATACCCCATCATGACATAGTCAGCAATCCAGACAGGAATCTTTTCACCATTCACTGGATTGATCGCAAAGGCTCCAGTATCGACTCCTGTCTTTTCCTTATCAAGGCCACGCTCCATGTCCGACTTGCTGGCACATGCCGAGACGTATGCTTCAACAGCTTCTTTTTGAGGAGCTGAAGTGATTGTAGAAACCAGTGGGTGCTCGGGAGCGAGAACCATATAGGTCGCTCCAAACAAGGTATCAGGACGCGTTGTGAAAACGGTAATCTCATTCCCTTCGACCTCAAAGGAAACTTCTGCCCCTTCGCTTCGACCGATCCAGTTACGTTGAAGCGCTTTAATCGATTCAGGCCACTCAAGCGGCTCGAGTTCATCAATGAGGCGCTGGGCATATTTAGTGATGCGCAACATCCACTGGCGCAACGGACGGCGTTCGACAGTTTCACCTTTGTCTTTCCATTCTTGGACTTCCTCATTTGCCAAGACTGTCCCCATGCTCGGAGACCAGTTCACAGGCGCCTCATGAATAAATGCCAGGCGCACTTCGTCAATTTGCTCCTGCGTCCATCCTTTCTCTTCCAATTCAGAGACTGGCTTCGCTTTCTGGTCTTCGTCGCAGAAGTAGGAGTTGTAGAGCTGGAGGAAAATCCACTGGGTCCAGCGGACATATTTCGGATCGGTGGTGTTGATCTCGCGGTCCCAATCGTAGGCGAAACCGAGCTCCTGGAGCTGGCGTCGGAAGTTGTCCGTGTTGGCTTCGGTGGTAACGCTCGGGTGCTGCCCTGTTTTGATGGCGCATTTTCAGCAGGCAAACCAAAGGCATCCCAACCCATCGGGTGTAAGACATTGTAGCCATTCATCCGCTTGTAGCGGCCCACTATATCAGTTGCGGTATATCCCTCGGGGTGGCCGACGTGCAAACCGGCGCCGGAAGGATAAGGGAACATGTCGAGAATGTAGTATTTCGGCTTGGACGCATCGAAACCCTCCTCACCCGGACTCGGTGTGCCGTAAGTTTTATTCTCGGACCAATGGGATTGCCATTTGGGTTCGAATTGATCGAAAGGGTAGGGCTTGCGTTTCTCGGACATAGCTTTGCTGGGCGGGAGGGAAACCGCTAACGGTGGGAAAAACACGCAAAAAATACGAGGGAAAGCAGGCTTTTCGTATCCACCCACGATTTTCTCCGCCCAAGCAAACCTTTGAATATCGCTAGAAGTAGTTTCGTTCTTGCGACCACTCTTCCATTCAGCGCGTAATTAGTCATCCTATGAAACATACGATCTGCATCTTTGCCTCCCTACTCTTTCCCTTGGCTTCTAGCGCGGAAGAAAAAGCCACCTTGATCTTCGAAGACGACTTTGAGCGCGAAGAAGCAAATAATTCCAAGGAGGAAATCGGGAAGGGCTGGTCGTCGAACAGTAAGAAACGAGCAAAAGGAAACAAGCAAGTCGATTTGAAGAATGGCGCGATGCATATCACTTTTCACCCCGTTGCCGATCATGCTGTCTCTGTGGTCCATCCCATAGAATTTCAAGATGGTCGCGTCACGCTGCGCTTTAAACTCCCAACTGAAAAAGACAGCCTTGGACTGAACTTCGCCGACCTGAAATTTAAAGAAGTCCACGCCGGCCACCTCTGCATGACCAAGATCACTACAAAGAATGTCCAGATCAATGATCTCAAAACCGGCACTATGAAGCTCGCGATTCGCAAAGCCCGTCAGGATAAAACAATCACGGCAGAACAGCAAAAAATGCTCAAAACCAAAACCAAACGCTTCGCAAATAGGCTTGAACCCAATAAGTGGCACACCCTGTCGGTCACAATTAAGGGCAAAACCATGACCGTCTTAATCAATAATCAGAAAGCCGGATCGTTCACTTCCGAAGGAATCGCTCACCCCACAAAACGGGCCCTCCGAGTTGCTGTGCCCCAGAAGGCTATCATCGACGACCTTAAGATCTACTCTCTAGAAAAGTAGTTCATGGAAAAGATCAGGTTTTCATTTTATCCTCTGCCAACGGTGGAAATCTAAACCAACATAAGGATAATTAGAGATAAGGTATCCCTACGAAACAGCCCCGTGAATCGCTCCACAGGGCTTAATTCAGATCTTAGAACCCTTAGCGGGTCTTTTGCCGGGCTCGACTAACCGATCGGCTTGGCGAAGAGGTACTTCGTGAGGGACTACTCGAGGCCGATGTGCTCCTGCTGGACGACGTTTTTGAATACGATCCCCTAGAAGATGTGCTCTCCGGGCTACGGGAAGATGTGCTCCTCGAAGTATAAGGTGAAGAACGGACGACCGGGGTCGCTTTGGGCCGACTTGGTGCCGAACTCACCGTTTGATATCGACTGGAACTGCTAGGCCGTTGGGTTGGTTGACTCGAGGTCCGACTTGGTGCCGAACTCACCGTTTGATATCGACTGGAACTGCTAGGCCGTTGAGTCGATTGACTTGAGGTCCGCCCCGGCGACGACGTATGGTTTAAAGAACTGCGAGTCACGGTGCGACTCGAACTTGAGCGCGTCGACGTTGAATAGCTTGAGGGCCGAAGGGAGACCACACCGTGGGACTGTCCATGAATTACCGGAGCATATTTCCCACGACTTGAGACAGCACCAACCGATCGATGAGAGTCCCCGCGATGGATCGCAACCGCCGAGTGGCGTGGGAGATAAGTCGGGCAAGATAAACGACGCCCACTACGGAATCCGGTTGGATAAATTGGTGCTGAAAAACGACTAGGAATAACTGAGCAGTATCCCCGACTCCGAGGATTCCAGTAACGCCGGCAGGAACGATCAAAGTAGTGTCGGCGATAAGGATCCCAAGCCCAACGATCAAAGGAGGTCGCAACAAATCCCACCTGTAATGGAGCTAGGCCTCCTCCCACAATTACAGAGCTTCCGGAACTACGAACTGGAGTAGTGACAGTGCCATACCCGTAGGTCCCATAATCGGCGCACGAAATAGCCAAAAATGGCAACACCATAGCTAAGGTAGTGAGTAGGATCTTCTTCATAACATTAAATAAAACGTGCAGATTGGTTTTTAAATTCATCCAAAACCTCACTATTTTTAAAATCGTGCGATAAGACTCTCTTCGAGACAAAGAAATTAAGACTCTCTTAAATAAGGTTTGGCTAAACCTTTTTTCAATCTGTCGTTTATGCCCACCTCCATCAACTCAGTATTTCAGGAAGTTTAGAATCATCCCTTCCGATTGTCCTCGCTCCAGACTAAAACTATGAGAGACTCAGGTCTCACATTCGCCCCCGTCCCATTTTCGTGTCCCGATCCAACCGACTTTTCAACAGAGGTTTTTGTGCTCTTCTGATCACGCAATTCTTTGGAGCAATCAACGACAGCGTGCTCAAGCAGGTCATCATCTTAGCGGTGGCTTCGGGAGGAGTCTGGGCGAATCAATTGGGCGAGGGTGGGCAGGCTTATGTCGCACTCTGCCTGACCATCCCCTTTATTTTGTTTTCAGGGATTGCGGGGCAAATCGCGGATCGCATCAGTAAAAACCGCATCACGGTGCTAGCAAAAATTGCCGAGGTCGGAATCACAGCCCTAGCCCTTGGGGCATTTTTTGCGGGTAATCTTTGGGCCTGTCTTAGCGTCATGGTTCTTCTCGCAACGCAAAGTGCATTTTTTGGTCCTGCCAAATATGGCATGATCCCCGAGTTATTGACGGAGAAGCATCTCAGCAAAGCAAATGGCGCAATCAACATGTTTACCAATCTTGCTGTGATTGGTGGAACACTCGCGGCAGGAAAAGTTTACACCCACTACTCATCGGGATTTCAAAGTAGCGAATCAGAATTACCCATTAATCCGGAGATGCTCTGGGTCCCGGGTGTGATCTTAGTAATCATAGCGATGATTGGCCTCCTCCCTTCGCTTTTTATTCCGAAGCTCAAGTCATTCGACCAACCTCAGCCCATCGATTTTAATCCTTTCCGTCCTTATGCTCAGGCGCTCAAAGACATGGCGCAATCGCACCTTCTTCTCGTCGCTTTGGCTTGGTCGTTTTTCTACCTTCTCGGTATGATGGCACTCCTAGTTCTTCCTGATTTTAGCGCGCTTTTACAAATCAGCCCGGAGATGAACAACAACCTTCTGGGTGTTCTCGGAATCACCATCGGGCTCGGCAGCGTGATCGCCGGATTTATTTCAGGAAAGCATATCGAGCCCCGTCTTATTCCGGTGGGAGCGCTTGGGATGACCCTCTTCTTCATCCTTCTCGGTATAGCCCCGCTGAGTTTTTGGACGGTCGCCTTGCTTCTGGGGGCGGCAGGGCTTTTTGGGGGATTCTACATTGTGCCACTACAGTCTCTTCTGCAGCACCTCTCGCCTCCCGATGAAAGGGGAAGATTCCTCGGGACTGCGAATGCCCTGTCCTTTGTGTTCAGTAGTATTGGAGCCTTATTGGTGCGCTTGTTTCGAAATGATATGGGAATTCCCGCCAACAAAGTGTTTCTCGCGATTGGCGCTCTCGCAATTCTAGGTTCTGGCGTTCTTCTGTGGAAAATTCGGGCTCTTCTGCTTGACCCTTCGCTTAGCAAAAACACCTCAAAAGAAGCGAGCTGAAAATTTAGGGTTCCCCCAACTCATGCTGTAGCTTTTTCCATTTCCATGATCCGCTTTTTTTTAAGATAGCTTAAATAAAAAAACGAAGAGAGTGATATTTTGAAGACTCTTTAAGGGACCAAATTCCCCGTAGCCCAACCATTTAAAAAAAATCGCCTTAGTTTCCTTTCAGCCAGCTTGACCTGTCTTATTTGTCACCTAAAAAACCTTGAACGATAAGAAGATAAGAAACTTCAGCAACACACCAACCTATGGCACCCGACACACGCTCTGAGCAAGCTTCTAAAAAACAAGATTTCAAGCGATTGGGGCTGGCCCTCCTCTTCCTAGTGGGAACTGCCTTCTTTGCTGCCAGCCTTCAGCCTGGTGGATCAGGTGTTAGCATTGAACTCGTCATTGCCGCAGTGATCGGTGGCTACATGGCAATGAATATCGGAGCCAACGACGTTGCCAATAACGTGGGCCCAGCCGTGGGCTCCAAAGCTCTGACTTTATTGGGAGCAATTTTGATTGCAGCAATCTTTGAGGCAGCTGGGGCCTTAATCGCTGGAGGCGACGTTGTCAGCACAGTGAAAAAGGGGATCATCGATCCCTCCCTTATCCCCAATGCCCAAATCTTTATCGCTTTGATGATGGCGGCCCTCTTCGCCGGAGCTCTCTGGCTTAACATTGCGACCGCTTTTGGTGCACCCGTCTCTACCACCCATGCGATTGTCGGCGGAGTTCTCGGAGCGGGAATCGCGGCCGGAGGATTCGGTATCGCGAACTGGAACCAGATGGGAATGATTGCCGCAAGCTGGATTATCTCGCCTTTGATCGGTGGCGCGATTGCAGCTGGCTTCCTCTTCTGGATCAAACGCAGTATTACCTACCGGAGGGACATGATCGGAGCCGGTCGCCGGATGGTTCCCATCATGGTCTCAATCATGGTTTTCGCCTTCAGCACCTATCTCATCATGAAGGGGCTCAAGAAGATCATCAAACTCGACATCCTCCAAGCCGGCGGCATCGGACTCGTCTTGGCTGTCGTGAGCTACTTCGTCGTGAAAAACTTGGTCTCTAAGCACTCGGCATCGCTTGCCAACGAGAAACCTTCGATCAACAAACTCTTCACCATTCCTCTGATATTGCAGCTGCCCTTCTGAGCTTCGCACACGGAGCAAACGATGTCGCAAATGCGGTCGGACCACTGGCTGCTATTGCCGAGGCCGTTTCCAGCGACGGAGTTGCCTCGAAAGCTCCCATCCCCTTCTGGGTTATGGCCATCGGGGCTCTCGGAATTTCCATTGGCCTTGCGCTCTTTGGCCCTAAGTTGATCAAGACGGTTGGCAGCGAGATTACTGAACTCGATCAGATGCGAGCCTTTTGTATCGCAATGGCGGCGGCCATCACGGTCATCATTGCGTCACAACTCGGCCTACCGGTGAGCTCGACTCACATTGCGGTAGGTGGCGTTTTTGGAGTTGGATTCCTTCGGGAATATATCAAACAGAACTATGCTGAAACGATTCACTCCATTGAGAGGTGTCATCAAGGGCAAGACCAAGCCGAGGTTGAACGCTTCATGCAGGAGTTCGAAGCTGCTTCGTTGCAGGACAAACGCGCCAAGCTGACCGAACTCAAAAAGAAGAACGCCAGCATCGAGCTAAGCAAGTCCGAGCGCAAGAGCCTCAAGAAGAAGTTCCGTCAAGAGCTCGTGAAACGATCTGCGCTTGTGAAGATCGCGGCGGCTTGGATCATAACGGTTCCTGTCTCTGGGCTCATGGCAGCAGTTCTATTTTTCACTATTAAAGGGATAATGGCCTCTGAGATAGATGGGAATCAAGAGCCCGAAAAGCCGACGATCGAAGCGCCAGCGACCGAAGCCACCGAATAAGGCCTCAGCTTGTTTCTCAGCCTTGGGCTATTTCTTGTAATCTTTTCAGGTCGATTTTTCCGGTTCCCAAGTAGGGAAGTTTATCGACCTTCAAAAACTGCCCTCGCTTGGGCTTCCATAAGTTTGGAATAGTGGCGTCTGTGAGTTTACTCAGGACCTCCTCGAGGACTTCCTCGCTCGCAGTGTGCACGACAGCAAGACGCTCTCCCTTTTTCTCATCGGGCATTCCAGTCACTGCAAAAACCTGTTCGTTTTGATCAGCGAGATCATTAAGAGTTTCTTCGACATTCCCATGAGGAACCATCTCCCCGCCGATCTTGCTGAAGCGGCTTAATCGTCCCTCGATCCACAAATAACCCTGCTCGTCGATCCTCACAATATCACCTGTGTTATACCAACCGTCCTTAAGCACCTCCGCAGTCTTATCCGGCCTACCGAGATAGCCCATCATGACGTTTGGCCCTTTCACTTTGAGCAGCCCTGGCTCACCGGAAGATTGCTCTTCTCCCGTATCAGGATTCACAACCTTAGCCTCAATTTTGTTGAGTAACTGCCCGATTGAACCTGGTTGATTCGCGTTTTGTTCATTGACCGCGATACCGGGTGAACATTCGGTCGCACCGTAGGCTTCCAAGGGGAGGCAGCCGAATTTCTTCTCAAAGGCTTGGGCCATCTTTGAAGGAAGCTTCTCAGCCCCCACCACGACTAGTCTGAGCTTCCCCAGCTGTTCTGGGGCCAACCCGCGCAGATAAAACTGCAGGAAGGTCGGAGTGGCAATCATGATACTGACTTCATTTTCCTCTGCCAATGGTCCGATCACTTTCGACTCTATGGGATTAAAATGGTAGGCACAACCAAAGCCGGCGATGGCAGGCCCGGCGATCGTGGCCATGAACCCAAACGAGTGAAAGAAAGGGAGCACTCCCAACATACAATCTTTAGGCAGAAACGAATAAACCTCAGCAACCTGTTCTACGTTCGTGATAATATTTCGATGGCTCAACATCACGCCTTTGGGTGGTCCCGTACTCCCGCTACTAAAAATGATAGTGGCCAGATCATCCTGCCCGACTTGCAAACCTCCCAGTCGTTTCAACAATCCTTTTGAAGAAGTGCATTTCGCCAGAAATCCTGCCCGCAATTTCTCCATTAGTCGTGGCGCGGTCGCTAGATCTTCTAGGATATGAATACGGACTGGGAGATCTATTTTGAGCCGTTCCATCAACTTCCCCGACACCACAACATCGGTAATTCCACACTGTTCAAGACAAGAAACGATACCTTCTTGGGACAAGGTATAGTTCAAATTCACCGGGATCTTTCCCATCAGCAAAGTCGCCCAATTGACAAGCGCTCCACCAACCGATGGGGGAACTAGGATGCCAACTTTCGGCTGGTCCACAAAGATCGCCCCGAGCCTTCCGGTGAGGAAAAGCGCTTTTGCAAAGGCCTCGCCAAAGGTCAACCTTGCCCCGCTCGAATCGGCGAGAGCTTCATTATTACTATTCTCTCGGCAAGTCCGAATCAATCTCTCCTGTAAAGTGACTCCGCTCATAACATTTCAACCCTAAGCCCAAATTAAACTCCACACTAATCAATAATAATTAAATCGAGATCATCTCAGACGATGTTTTTCCGAGCTGTATCTCGAACATAAAAAAGTTGGACCAACCGTAAAACAAGTATCTTTGGCAAGAAATTGGTCCCGCCACTTTTCCTAAAAAGGAGTCATTTGAAATTTAAAAAAAGCCCGCACTCCGAAGAGCGCGGGCTTTGAAATATTTAAGCCGATGAATTTAAGATCCGCTCCGAAGCTTAGTAGCGATAATGCCCTGGCTTGTAGGGGCCCTCAACTGGGACATCAATGTAGTCGGCCTGCTCCTGAGTGAGCTTGGTCAGCTTGGCCCCAATCTTGTTGAGGTGCAGGAGAGCAACTTCCTCATCAAGCTCCTTGGGCAGAACTTCAACTCCGATCTCGCGTGAATCTTTAGTCTCCCAAAGAGCGATCTGGGCGAGCGTCTGATTCGTGAAGCTATTACTCATCACGAAGCTTGGGTGACCGGTTGCACAACCAAGGTTCACAAGGCGACCTTCGGCGAGCATGTAAATGCTATCTCCGCTGGTGAAAGTATATTTATCAACCTGAGGCTTGATATTCAGCTTCTCGATTCCATCGAGAGCTTCAAGCTCGGCAATCTGAATCTCGTTGTCAAAGTGTCCGATGTTACAAACGATAGCCTGATCCTTCATCTTCTCCATGTGCTCAGCGCGGATGATGTTGAAGTTTCCGGTGGTCGTGACATAGATGTCACCCCAACCGAGAGTATCTTCCACGGTGAGAACGCGGAAACCTTCCATCGCGGCTTGGAGGGCACAGATCGGATCGACTTCGGTCACAACAACCTGCGCACCCTGGGCCCGGAGTGCCTGAGCACAGCCTTTGCCCACATCACCATAACCGCAGACAACTCCAACCTTACCAGAAATCATGACGTCAGTGGCACGCTTAATTCCGTCGATCAAAGACTCACGGCAACCATAGAGGTTATCGAACTTCGACTTCGTCACCGAATCATTCACGTTAATGGCAGGAAAGAGAAGCTTCCCGTCACGCTGCATTTGGTAGAGGCGATGCACCCCAGTCGTTGTCTCTTCAGAAACACCTTTCAATTCGGGAACCCAAGCATGGAAAATACCAGGCTGTTTGGCGTGAATATCTTTGAGCAGCGCTTTAATGACGGCTTCTTCAGTCGAAGAGGCAGGTTCGTTGACCCAATCAGATCCATTTTCTAGCTCATACCCTTTGTGGATGAGAAGAGTCGCATCGCCACCATCATCCACAATCAACTGGGGTCCAAGTGGGAGGCCACCATCCGGGTTAGGGAACTGAAGAGCCTGCCATGTGCACCACCAGTATTCTTCGAGGGTTTCACCTTTCCATGCGAAAACAGGATAACCGGCCTCGGCCATCGCAGCTGCGGCGTGATCTTGGGTTGAGAAAATATTACAAGAGCACCAACGGACATCAGCACCAACGGCCCGGAGAGTCTCCATGAGGACGGCAGTCTGAATTGTCATGTGCAGCGAACCCATCACGCGCACTCCCTCGAGAGGCTTAACTGGACCATACTTTTCGCGGGTCGCCATAAGGCCCGGCATTTCGTGCTCGGCCACATCGAGTTCCTTGCGACCGAAACCGGCGAGGCCGATATCTTTGACTTTGTAATCTGACATAATCTTTTTGTGTTTGGGGTAAATTAGAGGGCTGCTTTGAGTTCATCGACTTTGTCGACCTGTTCCCAAGGAAGCGAAGCAGAGGAATATCCAAAGTGTCCGTAGTTTGTGGACTCTCCATAAATGGGGCGAAGGAGGTCGAGCTGAGCTACGATATCGGCTGCTTTGAAGCTAAAGACTTCTTGGACCGCCTTTTCAATCTTGTCCTCATCAGCCTCGTTCGTCCCAAAGGTATTCACGTTAATGCTCACCGGATCAGGATAGCCAATCGCGTAGGCGAGCTGGAGTTCACACTCGGTCGCTAAACCCGCAGGCCACGATATTTTTGGCGACCCAACGTGCCATGTAGGCAGCAGAACGATCGACCTTTGAAGGATCCTTTCCAGAAAAAGCACCGCCACCGTGACGCCCCATCCCACCATAGGTGTCTACGATAATCTTACGTCCGGTCAGACCGGCGTCACCCTCAGGCCCACCGGTCACGAATCGCCCGGTCGGGTTAATAAGATACTGTGTATCATCACTCAGTAAGTCACCCGGGATAATCTTTTCAATGAGATCGCGCTTAAGAATCTCACGCATTTCAGGCGTATCAATCTCAGCTGCATGCATCGTAGAAACCACCACTGCGGTAACACTCACAGGCTTCCCATCGACATACTTCATCGAGACCTGAGTCTTAGAATCCGGACGAAGCCAGGTGTGCACTCGATCCTTTCCAAGATTGGTTAATGCCTCACCCAAGCGATGAGCATAAGCGATGGGAGCGGGCATCAGTTCTTCGGTCTCGTTGGCAGCATAGCCAAACATGATCCCTTGATCTCCCGCACCTTGCTCGGCGGTATCTTTGTGATCTGCGGCATCGGCATCCACCCCTTGCGCAATATCCTGAGACTGCTTGCCGAGAAGATTCATGAAGAAAAGGCCATCGGCATCAAACTTGGAAGTATAGCTATATTCCGTGTTATCAGCATATGCTTTGTCATATCCAATTTTCCGGACAGCCTCGCGAGCAACCTCTTCGTAATTAAACTTGGCGCCAGTCGTAATCTCTCCGGCAAGGACAAGGACGTTGTCTTTCACAAGAGTTTCACAAGCCACACGGGACTTGGGGTCTTGCTCAAGACAAGCATCGAGGATAGCATCGGAGACAGTATCACAGACTTTGTCTGGGTGTCCTTCGGAAACAGATTCTGAAGAGAAAATGAAGCTTTTGCTCATGGGTCTTTTTTTGATATCATCGAATCGCGATTCGATGATGCGAATTAAGCCACCAATCACATGCCGTCAATTCTCAATTCCCTTAAAATGATCTCTGACCCCACGCGGTTGCGGATTCTACTGCTGCTCGGAGACGAATCACTTTCAGTCGCCGAGCTCCAGCAAATCCTCGGAATGGGGCAGTCGCGGATTTCGACACAGCTCTCCCAGCTCAAAAAAGAGGGGCTTGTCGCCGATCAACGTTCGGGGAAAAACAATATTTACTCGGCCCAAATCCCTCCCGCCCTTGCAAAAATCATCCGCGAGGCCGGCAGCGAGCTCCCCGAATGCGCCAAAGATCAATCATCCCTCCGGCACATCCTCCGGAAACGAAAAGACCAAGTGCGAGCCTATTTTGACGAACTCGCCGGAAAATTTGGCCGCGAATACGTGCCCGGCCGGTCCTGGAAAGGGCTTGCCGAAGCAATGCTCAAAATTCTCAACTACGATACCGTCGCCGATCTTGGAGCGGGCGAAGGCACTCTTTCCCAGCTAATCGCCCAACGAGCCAAGAAGGTCATCGCGATCGATAGCTCAGAAAAAATGGTCGAATTTGGCCAAAAGCTCGCCAAAGAAAATGAGCTTCCCAATCTCGAATATCGTCTTGGCGACATCGAATCCCCACCGATCGACGATTCCTCCGTCGATCTCGCCATCCTTTCCCAAGCCCTCCACCATGCTGAGCAACCCTCCAAGGCTCTCTCAGAAGCCCACCGCATTCTCAAACCCGGAGGTCGCCTCATCGTCCTAGATCTCCTCCAGCACACTTTCGAAAAAGCACGCGAACTCTACTTCGACACTTGGCTTGGTTTTCCCGAAGCCGAACTTGCAGAAATGATCACCTCCGCCGGATTCTCAGAGGTCGAGACCGCGATCGTTGATCGCGAGGAAATCCCGCCGAATTTTCAGACGCTGCTTGCCAGTGCCGCCAAATGAAACTCCTTTGGAAATCCCACCTCATTCTTTTGCTCATTGCCCTTCTCGGCTCCTGTTCGGTCACCACTCCCCGCGCTCGGCCCCCGATTCCGCCGTTACCCACAGTATCTCGAGCTGATCCTCTAGCTCTCCCCGCCCGCGCCGTATCAATGATTACTCCTCAAGATCCTCCTCCCTCCCCAATCTTAAGCGCCCTCCCCTCGCAAAGTCACCCTCTCAAAGTCAACTCAGCTTCGCTCAACGGCACCACCTTCACCGCTGTCACTTTTGATCGACGAAACTACTTTCTAAAAGTGATCGATCAAAAAGAAGGCCCCGGCACCGAATTCGCCCGCGCCGAATTTGCAGGCCGAGGAAGCCTTGCCGCGATCAACGGCGGATTTTTTAATCCCGATGGTTCTCCTCTCGGCCTTGTCATCACCGATGGACAGTCAAGAGGAGCTATTCAACGCCTCACTCATTTTTGGGGACTGGCATCATCGATGGAGAAAACACCATTCTCTCCCATCGTAAGAGCTATCAAAAATCATCTGAGCTCCTCCAATCCGGGCCGCGTCTCGTTTGGAATCAAGAGCGCCTCACGGGGCTCTCAAAATCTAAAGAACGTCCTAGATCCTTCGTCATTTGGGATGGTAACGACCACTTTGGGATCGGCCATGCCGACCGCGCAACGCTTCAGGGTCTTGCCAACAACCTACAAGCTCAACCCTTTGAAGGGTTTCATATCAAATACGCCATCAACCTCGATGGCGGCACCTCATGCGACCTCTGGGTTTCGAACCAAATCTCAGGCGGAGGATTTACCCGAAGCTCCCTTTTTAGAAAAAAGGCGAGGAATTACCTCGCCCTCAGAAAACGATAGGAAGCCGGTCTGACAACCGCCCATCCAGTCCTACTGCGTCCACGTTTTCCAAACCCCGTCGATTTTCTCAACCGGAGGGAGCTTCCCGTCTAAAATCAGGAATCCGTAATCCAGCTCGAGTGAATTCCCCTTCTTAATCTCTTTCTCAAAGAAGGCTCCAAACCGGCCGTAGTCCCGGTAGGCCGAGTGCACCGTTCCCTTAGGATTCGACGCCGCATTCATGTGAACGACCCCATACTCTTTCCCATCCAAAGTGTAATTCTCAGCAGCCCAAGGCAGATCCTTCACCCCGTTTACCTTCGTCACTCCATTCGGAAAAAGATACTTCGTCTTCTTCTTCTCCACTTCGTTCGCTGGACGATACTGCACTCCCGCATGCTCAGGGTCCCCTTTCAAAAAGACATCACCATCCACTGGAGACAGCTTGGTATGAAAATCAATCATCAGCCGCCCGCCATGCTTTCCTTCCGAAACCATAAAGGTTCTTTCCTCCTCCATAAACGGCTTGGCGGATTCGTCCATCCAATGGGTCACCGAGGTGAAAACCGCCGTGCCGTCCTGCACCTCTTGCTTCAAAAACTTTTGGTGCACAATATCGCCCCCTTTCATGTGCCAGCGATCGTAGCTCTTTCCATTCGCCTTTGTCTTGCTCCAGCCAATAAAGATCCCGCGATGGTGAGTGAACTGACCACCTGCGCCCTTCGTGATCGGCTTCTTACCCTCGGTATCAAAAACATGCAAATAAGGCTTATAGGTCTCGTGATGCTTCTCGGGCGTCGAAGTATCGTGCTCATACATATAACGAACTAAAACCTTCCCATCCGATACCACATCGAGATGCCTCCCTTTGCTATCTTTAAACTCTAAGGCCCCAAAAAGAGGCGAAAACATCAAAGTGCCGGCAAGAAAACTAGAGAACTTCATGTGAACAGGACGCATCGTGAGCCGACATTATTTCAAACCTCTTGCTTTTCTATCGGAAGAGGAGGCGGTGAAACTCGAAATTTCCTCCCATTTAAGATCGCTCCAATCCATGTGTAGCGAACCGCAAATTCGTAAATCACAAGCAAAACAGCGGTCACTCCCCCGATGACAATCACAAGCTTAATGATTAAAGGAATCTCCCACCCACTAATCAAAATCTGCACCATGATCATCACCGGAAGGTGTGCTAAATAGAGCCAATAAGCAGAATCTGAGAGATATCGCACCTTAGGGATTTCCCTGATTCAAAAATGCCCGGAAAAAACCCATCATGGCAATGATTGTCGTCCAGGCAAACCCGCTCGCAAGCCACGGCACTGCGTCGCCCCCTTCCTCATGAAGCACCATGCCCCACAACCCAAGAACTAAGGAAAACACAAACCATAAAGGCCAATAACGACCGACCTTTTCCTCCCAAATTCCTCTGCCAAAGCACATCGCCCCGAAAAAGAAGAAGATCGCATAGTAGCCCAATAATGGAGGCCATGGAACAAACCCGACCGCGGTAGTCGGCCCGAACTCTCCCGGCATGAGGGTTTGAAACCACCAAGTCAGCGGGATCAACCAAACCAAACATCCTGGCACACCAATCAAGAAGTCGGGCAGACGCCCCTTGAAGTTCCTCGCTACTAGCGCGACTGGCAAAAAAATCGCGAGGAGCCACAGAAGGTAGTGGAGGAACCATAGGTGGTGAAGAATTGGAATAAAGGCTAACAACTTATACCACCCCCATGGATCACCTTTTGCACCTCCATCTTCTAAAGCTTTTACGATCCGTTCCCGAGCCGCTCGGTTTTTTTCCGTCACCTCAACCCCGAAGGTTTTCCCAAAGTATTCAACTAGCTCAAAATCTAAATTTGCGAGATAAATCGCGGTTTCACCTTTCTTGTTTTTAGCGTCCACTTCGGCGCCCGCTCTAAGCAAGGCCTGAGCAGCTTGTTCCCTTCCCCAAAAAGAGGCACTCATCAGAGCAGTGCCTCCATCAGCTCCGCGGCCCTCGATATCAGCACCCCTTTCGAGCAACAAGTCGATCATCGCCCAATCATCTGCTAATGTCGCCAAGGTGAGCAAGGGAGTCCCAGAATCATCTTTGGCATTTACGTCTCCGCCTCGGCTGAGAGCAACTTTGACAAGAGTATAGTTCCCCGAAGAGCACTATGCTATTCCTGAAGACCCTGATCTGATTTTCTTTCTGCGTTCTGATCTGCCTTCTTTTCCTTTGGCTTAGCCTTAGATTCTTCGGCTCTCATCTCGGTACGCTCTGCTATGACCTCTCCCCCCCATGCCCCCAAAACCATCATTGTAGGGAAGAGAATCACCGCACCCGCCACGAGCGGAATCCCAATCCTCAGCAGACGTTGTTTCACAAGCGCCGTCCCTCCCCTCTTTTTCCACATCATGGCCGTAAAAAAGCCACTCACCAAAAAGAAAAGCTGCATCCGAAAACCATGAATCCAACCAATGATAGGGAGAATGACTTCGGGCTCTGATCTCACATCCATAGCCGGCCAGATCGGGATCCCTGCAAATGACAAAATCCCATGAAGGACAAGGCCAAGTAACATCGCACCACCTCGCAGCCCGTCTAGAAAATGATACCTTTCTTTCATTAGCTATTCGAATGATGACCGTTACCGGCCTCGATAAGCGAACAAAAATTGAGGCGATTGGTTTCCCAAACGCCTCAAGATGAATTTTCTATTCCGGTAATCTATGGAAACTACCTCCCCCGTTATTGACAGGCCTCACACTCTTCACCATTCATCATGGCTTCAATGGAACAGGCCTGAACTTGCTCAGGGGTGAACGATTTTTTGTCGGCCTTCGCAACAGTTGATTTCTCAATATCGGAAGCTTGGCGGGTCCGGAGGTAGTAGGTGGTCTTCAATCCAGTGTGCCACGCATGTCGATACATGTGGCTCAGGGACTTCATATCTGGCTGCGCCAAGAAGAGGTTCACGCTTTGGCTCTGGTCGATCCACTTCTGGCGTCTGGCCGCGGCATCAATGATGGCTTCATAACCCACTTCAAAAACAGTTTGGTGCTTTTGCTTGAGATGGTCGGGGATACCCTCAATAGCCGCCAACTCGCCATTAAAATACTTTAATTGATCAATCATCTCATTGTCCCAGAGACCCTCTTTCTTGAGGTCATTGACAAGGACAGAGTTGAGGACCGTAAAGTCACCGCCGAGGTTACTCTTCACAAATAAGTTGGTGTAGTTCGGCTCGATGCACGGGGTCGTTCCCATGATGTTACTGATGGTGGCGGTCGGCGCGATGGCAAGCACGTTGGAATTACGCATTCCATTTTGGGCAATCGCCTCACGGACCGGGCGCCAGTCCATTTTGCCGCCACGAGGCACGTCGACTTTAACTCCCCTTTCGTCTTCGAGGGCGTCAATCGTGTCTTGAGGAAGGATTCCACGATCCCATTTGGAACCTTTGTAGCTATTATAGGTGCCACGTTCGCCTGCCAACTCGCTACTCGCACTATAGGCGTAATAGGAAATCGCTTCCATAAACTCGTCGTTGAACTCGATTGCGGCCCCGGAGGCAAACTGAAGGTTCTTCTTGAAGAGCGCATTCTGGAGGCCCATCACACCCAAGCCGATCGGACGGTGGCGTGAGTTGGCGGTTTTAGCGGCATCGGTCGGGTAGAAATTAATGTCGATGACGTTATCAAGTGCGCGGATCGCAACCGTGACAGTCTCGCGGAGCATCTCATGATCAAGCATGCCATCCTTCGTGATGTGGGTGTCGAGGACCACCGAACCGAGGTTACAAACCGCAGTTTCTTCGTCGCTGGTATTGAGAGTGATCTCAGTGCAGAGGTTACTAGAATGGATCACACCAGTGTGATCTTGCGGGCTACGAAGATTACAAGGATCCTTGAAAGTGATCCAAGGATGACCAGTTTCGAAGATCATCTTGAGCATCTTTTTCCAGAGCTCAATCGCTTCAACTTTCCGGGACCAGATCTTACCTTCTTCGGCCATTTTTTCGTATTCGAGATAGCGCTGTTCGAAAGCCTTGCCATAAAGATCGTGGAGATCAGAACACTCATTGGAGCGGAGAAGAGTCCACGGTTGCCGCGCTTCCATGCGCTTCATGAAGAGATCAGGGATCCAGTTGGCAGTGTTCATGTCATGGGTTCGACGACGGTCGTCACCGGTATTTTTACGCAACTCCAGAAAATCGGGTAAATCATTGTGCCACGACTCCAGATACGCACAACCAGAACCGCGACGCTTGCCGCCTTGGTTGACTGCGACGAGTTGGTCATTATGCAACTTCAAGAATGGAATCACGCCCTGGCTCTCACCATTGGTACCTTTAATAAAGCCACCAGTGCCGCGAACCGCAGTCCAAGAACCTCCGAGGCCACCGGCCCATTTGGAAAGAAATGCGTTGTCAGCGATACCGCGGTGCATGATGGACTCGATCGAGTCATCGACCTTGTAGAGGTAACAACTCGAAAGCTGGCTATGCAGAGTGCCAGAATTAAAGAGAGTTGGGGTGGAGGAGCAAAAGCGGCGCCCTTTGTAGAGGTTGTAAAGGCGAATGACCCAGTCTTCGGCGTTGCTCTTTTCAGCCTTAAAGAGACCCATCGAAACGCGCATCCAGAAGAACTGCGGAGTTTCCATCCTCCGTGGTTTGTCGCCCGTTTTGTCGACGTTCAGGTAGCGGTCATAAAGGGTCGATATGCCTAGGAAATCGAAGTCAAGATCGGCAGACGGATCGAGGGCATCGGCAAGGCGTTCGATATCATACTTATCGAGGATATCCTGGCTCAGGCGTCCGATTTCGACGCCATGGAGGAGGTAGGCTTTGAAGTTTTGACGATGAGCTTCCTTGAGAGACTCAATGCCATCGGTCTGGATATTCCACGGCAAGACTTCCTCGTAGATATAAGAGAGAAGGATGCGGCCCGCAAACTTGGCCATGTCAGCATCCTTTTCAAGGAGGGTCTTCGAGTTAAGGATGATGGTTTTTTTCAGGTCCTCGCGTGAAATTTCGGCACCGATCGAGCGCCGGAGTTCATGCTCGATTTCCTCTTCACTCACAGAAAGCTTGAGGCCGATCATCGCGAATTGGATGCGCTTTTTAAGCTCGGCGCCATCCCAAAACTCGGAAGTCCCATCGGTTGTGACGGTGACGAAAGATTCCTGAGCTGGGTCCTCGACCTCGACCGGATTTTCCGCACGAAGACGGGCCCGTTCGTCGCGGTAGCGGACATAGTGCGCAGCGACCTTGTAGTGCCCCTGCTTCATGAGCTCCTCCTGAACGATATCCTGAACGTCTTCGATATGGACGAAGGCTTGGTCGCCATCTTTGACGCGGTCGGTCACGGCATGGGCCACTGCGAGAGCAGGAGCGGGGTCTTCCTTCAAGGTGAGAAAGGCTCGGGCGACCGCTTGCTCGATCTTACTTTCAGACCAAGGGACGACATTGCCGTTACGACGAATCAGGCGGACCGCAATTTGCTCCTGTGGTTCGGCATCGACCGAAATTTCGCCAGTTGATTCGAGGGAACGCTTAAAGATGAGAGATTTAGCAACATCGTAAGCGTCATTTTCGATGAGAGCCTTTTCAATGAGGAGGTAGAGGTCGTTTTGCGAGAGCTTGAGGTTCCCCCCACGCTGGACCTGGTTCATCAAAGATTTGGAAACGCGGTGGGCCACCGCGGAAACGAAAGACCGATTTTGTTCGGAGAAGATATCATCCTCGGGGGTCTCGCGAGAGATCAGGAGGTTAGTAAGAGATTCACCAATCGCATCAGCAACGTCGGCGAGGGAAAACTGTTCTTCATTTCCTGCACGCGTGACGGTGATTTCAGGGATGGGATTGCGCTCGGCGGTCGCAAGGATTTCGCGCCAGGCGAAAGAAGTACTGGCAGCGGCGCGGTTAGCGACTGTTTCTTTGAGAGCTTGGTCTTCGGAGAGGGATAAAGAGCGGTACATGAGGCAGGACTAAATAAGGATCAAAAGGAAAGTGGGCGGAAATTAAGATTGGAAGGACTCAGTAGATGAAGGGAATTAATCAGAAACAAGGGACACAAGAATGGTTGATCGATGGATCTTGGGGTTGGCGGGCCCAGATCAAAAATCAGGCTCCGCAGCATCTGGCTGCGGAGTTTGAAGGTTGGAAATCGAACCTTCAAACTCCCGCCAAAAGCGGGCTAGAGATCGTCGTCGGTGTAACCAGAATCTTCGAGGGCCGAAGCCTTCTGATATTCAGTCACCTTTCCTTCGAAGAAATTTTGCTCCTTTTTGAGATCGATCGCTTCGGAAAGCCACGGGAATGGGTTTTCAACATTGCCGCCCGCGAGAGGCTCGAGGTGGCAATTGACGAGGCGACGATCGGAGATGTAGTCGATGTATTGCTCGAACTCTGCGACCGAGAGGCCGACCGAATCGACGGGCAGGCAGTCACGAATGAAGTCTTTTTCGAGGCGAACCCCTTCGGCCATGGTCTGGCGGAGGTCTTCTTTGAACTCGGGAGTCATGATGTCAGGATTCTCCATGACAAGGGAGTTTAAGAGATTGAGGAAAACATTAATATGATTGGATTCGTCTCGCAAAGTATAGCGGAACATCTGGCCGATCCCCGGGAATTTATTCTGGCGGTAGAGGCTCAGTATCATTCCAAAGAGACCATAGAACTGAGTCCCTTCCATGACTTGGCCAAACATGAAGATGTTCTTAGCGAGAGCCTGCTTGTTTTCGAGAATGGTGAGGTCGACATCGCGGCGAAGCGCACGAGAGTTTGAGACAACGAAATGGTTCTTAGCCTTGATGGTCGGGATGTCCTCAAACATCGCTTCACACTCGTGTGGGTTGATGCCGAGTGACGAAATCATGTAAACGAGACTGTCAGCGTGAATGTTTTCCTCGTGAGCGTGACGACCGAGGACGAGCTTGAGCTCGGGAGCAGTCACAAGCTCGCGGACCACGTGGAGAATGTTGTCACCGACGATGCCCTCGGCCGCTGAAAAATATCCGATGCCCATCTTGATGATCCAGCGCTCGACATCAGAGATTTCGCTCCCCTGCCACTGCTGAATATCAGTTTGCATTTGAATATCCTCGGGCTCCCAGTGATTGCCCTTCATATTTTTATAAAGGTCATAAGCCCACTGATACTTTAAGGGGAGCATGTTGAAGAACATGGTATCGCGGCCGTTAATGACGGATTTAGAAGCGATGGCGGCATCAGCTTTGTCTTTATCGAGAACAAAAGTCCGGTCTCCAAGGTTTATGGTGGTCGTTGACATGGTTAAATAGTTGGTGGTGCGGGTGTTTCAGGCTGCTTACTTCGCAAATCCTGATTATCAGGGAAAAGCTCGGATCGACAGATAGACTAAAGGTAAATTTAGGTTTTGGGCAAGGGCAAATTTGCTCATGTAGTATACACAAATTATTCACACTACTATATATTGTGGTGTTGCGCCCTTTTCGGCACTTGCCAAAAAAAATGTAAAATCGACTTTTCCTCGGTTTTATAGGCGACCCAGAGGGTTACCCACTCGATTAGGGGGCGTGTCAAATTGAATCTCTTGGGCCAAAAAAAAAGTGAGATCTGTTAGAGATTCCAAAAACAGCAAAGATTATTCAAAAAACTAGAATCAAGTCAGCCTTCCTGATGAGTTTCGAGCCTAAACTTAAGAAACCTAAAGGAATAAAATTTTACAATTCAGGATCTAAGTGCACCCCAAAATCTAGATTATGAACGGACTTCGTTCTCCGGATGAGCCAAATTGATGCTCGCCCCCCTATTTAAGAACGATGGCAGCCTTGAACATGGTCATTTACCAAGCCCATGGCCTGCATGAAGGCATATGCAGTGGTGGGGCCCACAAAAGACCAACCGCGCTTTTTGAGGTCTTTGCTGAGAGCGGTAGATTCGGGCGTGCGACTCGGGATTGCCGCATTCACCCTGATAGGCTGTGATTTGGGCCTAAATTGGCAGAAATAAGAATAGAGATCGTCGAACTCGGTGAGGAGCTCGAGGGCCCGGTTCGCATTATTGATCGTCGAGAGGATCTTGCCGCGATGCCGAACAATCCCGGAGTCGAGAACGAGACGTTCAACATCGGAAGCAACGAACTTTGCAACTTTGTGAAAATCAAAATCGGCAAAAGCAGCACGGAAGTTATCCCGCTTCCGTAAGATCGTGAGCCATGACAGTCCGGCTTGGAATCCTTCAAGGCAGATTTTTTCGAAGAGGCGGAAGTCGTCGGTCGTTCCCCTCCCCCATTCCTGATCATGGTAGCGGATGTATTCTTCATCATCGCCACACCACCAACAACGAGCCTTCCCATCGGCACCAATCACAAGACCATCTTCAGGGAACCTTCACACGCGAGTGTAGACTGGAAATTCCAAGTACGGCAAACCCCGTAATTAAAAAAGACCCCGGAAAATATCCGGGGGCTTTTCGCAAAGAAAGATCTAAGAAGCTCTTCCAAATAATAGATCAGCAAGAACTCACTCCTCTCGTCTTAAGAGAAACTTAACTTCCGATCGAGCGAGCGGTATTGAATCGCCTCGAGAACATGGTCTGAGCTCAACTCACCTGCGCCCGCGAGATCCGCAATCGTGCGAGCCACTTTTAGAATTCGATCATGAGCGCGGGCCGAGAAATTGAGCTGCTCCATTGCTTGTTCAAGAAGGAGGGAGCACTCAGCGCTCACAGCGCAGTGCTGACGCATCACCTTGGGGCCCATATCAGAGTTGGTCCGGACCTCGGGAATCCCCTCAAAGCGGTCACCCTGGAGCGAGCGACACGAACTGACACGGCTCCGGACCGTGGCCGACGGCTCACCTTGCTCGTTCGAAGAAAGTTGCTTGTAATCGATCTGCGGGACTTCGACGTGCAGATCGATCCGATCTAGGAGCGGGCCAGAGATCTTTGCACGGTATGACTCAACCTGGCGGGGTGAACAACGGCACTGTCGCACGGGGTCGCCAAAGAACCCACAAGGACAGGGATTCAGGGCGCAAACGAGAAGGAATTTGGACGAAAAATTATAGGTTCCCGCAGCACGTGAGATCGTGACCCGTCCATCTTCGAGAGGTTGACGAAGGACCTCGAGAGTGGAGCGGCGATACTCTGGAAGTTCGTCGAGAAAGAGAACTCCATTATGGGCGAGCGAGATTTCGCCGGGGCCAGGGTGAGTGCCCGCCGCCGAGGAGACCAACATCTGAGATGGTGTGATGAGGGGCCCGAAAGGGTCGTCCAGACACGAGGCCTTCGCGGGCATCCAGAAGTCCCGCGACGGAATGAATCCGGGTCGTCTCGATCGCTTCGTCCTCGCTCAGGTCGGGCATGATCCCGGGCATCCGTTTCGCCAACATCGATTTGCCAGTGCCCGGAGGACCGACCATTAAAATATTATGACCGCCCGCGGCCGCGATCTCGAGCGCGCGCTTCACTTGTGCTGCCCTTTGACCTCATCAAAATCGGCGGCGTGTTCACGATTGTTCGATTGGACGAGAGTGGGCCGAGGCTCGGGTGGCTGCGTGGCCTCCTTCCCAGTCACAAATTGCCAAGCCTCATGAAGAGACCTCAGCCCATAAACTTCGAGGCCGGAAACCATCGCGGCCTCCCGGGCATTTTGCTCGGGTAGGAGGAGCCGTCTCCGGCCAGCCGCTTTCGCGCCGAGGGCAATCGAGAGTGCCCCCTTGACCGGACGCAAAGTTCCATCAAGCGCGAGTTCGCCGACGATCATGAGATCACGAGCCTGGGATAATTCCTCCTCCTGTTCGCAAGCAATCATGGCAAGTGCGATGGGGAGGTCAAAAGATGGGCCCTCTTTTTTGAGATCGGCTGGGGCCAGATTGACAGTATGGACACCGTAAACAAAGTTGAGCGCGGAGGCGAGAATCGCGGTGGTGACGCGATCACCCGATTCCCGGACTGCGGCGTCAGGAAGGCCCACAATATTGATACGACCTGCATTGGCGCCGTCCGCTTCACGCGCCGCGACCTCCACCTCGACTTCAACCGCCTCGACCCCGCGCAAAGCAGCACTGTAGATTTTCGATATCACCAAATACAATATAGTGTTCTTTTGTACTCATTTCATCCTTTTGTTTCACGAAGTTTGAGTCCGGCGAAAAATTTGCCTATGGTCCCGCCGTGCTACAGATCGTCTTCAACGAAATCAGTGCGGCTGAAATCTCCCAGCTCGATACCCTTGAACAACTCGAGCTCCTCGATGAATTCAAGGTGACGCGAGATGACCTGGAGCATCTTGAGGACGAGCGCTTTGGAAAGATCGAGCGGGATGGCAAAACCCTTTACCGATTTCGGACCCAGGAATGGCGCTTCTATTTCGAGGCTGTCGACGAGCAAGTCGTCGTGCACCGCGTCCTTCACCGCGGAACTTTTAATGATTTTCTTTTCCGATTGAAACTCCCCGTAGGAGAAGACGAAGCACTGGCCGATTCAAAGCACTTCTGGAAGCTCATCGATGAAGGTCGCAACGCGAGGAGGAGCTAGGAAAAGATTTTAATTCTATGAACTAAGAATTACTTATAATTAATAGAATTAATTATAATTATAATTACATGTTTAATACAGAAAGCAATAGCGCGACGGATCAAGAGATGGAACGACTTCTCGAATTATCGACTAACCCCGAATTTCTCTCACAATTAGATTCGTTCAAGGAAAAGAAAGCGAATCAAATTAAAGCAGAATATAAAGATAAAATCACGGCTCTTGAAAATGAAATACAAAATATCCGTGCTGAATTAAATGCAAAGCTAAGCGCCTTAGGCGTTAATATCGAAAAATCACCAAAGCGCCGATCAAGTAAAAACAATACCCGCCGAACGAAAGAGGCGACCCAAGAGTTACTCACTAGGGTCAAAGACCTCATAAGGCAGCACCCTGGAATCACCGCTGGAGAGATTAGTGCGCAGATTAACGAAACCGCCTCACCACTACTCAGCCGATTGAAAAGCGAAGGGCATGTAAGGCCAACAGGGAAAGGTCGGGGGACGACTTGGAATCTTGCTTAAATTCATTTATTTAAACACTCAAATTAAAAAAGACCGCTCGAACCAGCAAACAAGCTGTGTCTCAAGCGGTCTTTTTTAATCTTATTAAATGCCTAAATTTAATTGAGCTAAATATTATAATTTTCTTTTCATTTCCTAACCACGGATGCTTCCAGCGATCAAATAAGAGCTTTTCTCACCGCTCCAGATTACTCAAATTTCTCGATCCCAATGATCTCAAGGGCCATCGCTTCAAGGTGTGGGTTTTGTCCCACCACCGAACGGATTGAGTTGATTAACCGCTTCCGCTCACGGCTTTCTTCTCCCTTAATCTCATCAATCGCGATCGGCATTTTCAAGGGCAGCCTGCCAGCCCTTTGCGACTTCCTCATCCAAATAGGGAAGTGAGGCCGCGGCATGGATCTTGGGGATGCGAATAGAAAAAGGGATGAGGGCGCGATCGATCGCAAAGTCCAGCGGCCGTTTCTTCGTTCCGGTCAACCAGCGGAAGCGAGGCAAGAGCCCGCAAGCGGTATAGCCGGCCATCGAGAGGGACATCCCTCGTGATTTGACCCGCCACTTCAACGACCTCTTTCCTCATTTGAAGACTTTGTAGTGGATTCAAAGGATTAAACTCCTCTTTGGTTTTTTTATAAAGTTCCGCTCCCTGGGCCAGGTCCTCAGCAGATTGCACAATGAGAGGCTTCCTCCAACCAAAGGAAGAAGCTCCGAGGAAAAGAACGCTAGTTGTTATTAGGCATAATCCGACGACCACTCCGAGAGCCCGGGACCATTTCTTGGGAGCGAGCTCCGGGGCGGCTTGGTGGTTCTGGGAAATCACGAAGAGAACGAGAGAAGCGAGCAAAAGCGAGGGGCGATGAGCCGGGACATCAAAAAGGGAATGCAAGGGGACCATTGCTGAAGCTACGAGGCAGCCAAAACGGAGCGCACGAGTCTCGATTGCCCCGTTTACGGATGTTCCGATACCCACCCACGTAGATGAGAGATCACCAACACAAGGAGGCAAAGAGCCGCGGGAAGCCCCCATTCTGCTGCCAGCCAATACCAACTACTTTCTGGGTGGGCGCTACGGAGGTATGAGCCGTGACGGTCAGATCGCGATACTGCGGGAAGACCCAACGAAACTGACCTGAACCCACCCCAGTCAAAGGAAAGCTCCCAATCAGTTGAAAAGTATCCCGAGCGATCGGAACCCGGAAATCGACATCGTCAAGGGAAGGCGCTTGTTCTCTATGGCGACATCTCATCAGCAAAAGTCTCCTCGATTTTTTCGACTGTCCCGGAAAGCCGTTCTTTGACGCCAAATTGGTTGAGGACGAACACCCCGACTCCCAGGAGAAAGATCAAGGCGAAGGCCTTGAGCTCATTTTTCCCGAAATACCGCCACCCCAAGCCGATGAACCACAAACAGGGCCCGAGGAGGCACAAAACGATTCCCGACCGGCTCATGTTCCAACTGAAGACCGCCCAGAGGATCACTCCATTGCAAATCAGCAGGATGGCCATCCGGACAAAGTGCTTGGAACGGATCGTTTGAAAGAAAGCCCCAAGCCCGCAAACAAATCCAAGGCTGAGAAAATTACTGTTATGATTTCGATTGGGGAAAAAACCAAAGGCCTCTCTACCCCCTCGATTGAGGGCCAACTGATTCTCAGAAATCTTTGCGATGATCGCGTAGAAAGCCACCGCCATCACAAAGGCTAGGGCCAATTGAGAAGTGGCGCGCGCCGAAAAGCGTAGCCCCAAAATCCAGAACGCGGCAAAAGCTAAGAACAAATAGACCGCATGATATTCTAGGGCCATCTGCCATTGGATGACGTTCAGCTTTCCGGTTTCCACGCCGAGCGCTTCCAGTCCATCTCGCCAGCCAGGGCGACCGATGAGATCGGCGGGCAGAAAGGCACCCAAACTGAGAAGAACCATTCCGCATCCTAAAAACAAGGAGGGGCGGGATAAACGAACCACGCGGAAGAGAACACCATCAAGAGCCCCAGAGGAAGAAGGGCCATGCCCAATCGGAGATGCCAAGGGGCGGACGCTCCGAGAACCACCAAGAAAATCGTCCCGATCAAAAACAAGCCGACCCGGGGAGGCGAAACCTCGCCACTTGCTCTTTCCGAAAAACCGATCATGCAACGAGCCAATACAATTTAGAAGAGAGAGTCAACGTCCCCACTTCAAAGGTTCAAAATCACTATCCAAAAAGAAAAAGAAAAACAAAAGTTGAGGGAACCGCCCCCTCAATATAAAATACAAAAGACCGCCCGAGATTAAACGGGCAGCCTTGAGAAATCGTAATTTTGATTAATTCTATCTCTGCTTGCGGACTCGGAAGAATATTTTACCGGTATCGGTGATCGAGTGAACGACTTCGCTCGAAATCACGGCCGTCGTTGAAGCACCCTGTGATTCAATGCTGCCATCGAGCTCATCCCATAGACTAATATCAGATTCGTTCAGATCATCTTTGGCAAGAATCGCATAAGTTTGCCCCTCCCGTGAGTTCCACGTGAGCGACACATCACCATTGGCAGCAGTGGAAATTGAGGTGATCACGAGCGGTGAAGTATCCTCGTCAGCCACCAGACGCATCACTCCGGATCGGGAACCCGAAAAATTCCCTCCGCTCAGGCGCACGAAGAAGGGATAGAGTCCCTCCTCCACCGGAAGATCATCCCGCTTCGCAAAGACCACCTCGACCGAAGACCCCTCCGGAATCTCGGCCACTTCGATGGTCTTAGGAGACCCGTCCGCGACTTGGCGAACCCCAAGCAAATCAAGCTCGACCTCCTGTGGGGTAATCTCAAAATTTTCGTAGGCCTCAGCAGTAAAGTCGCCGTCATCAACAGTGGCCCGAACAAGATAACCGCCTGCCTCGATGGGCTGGCCGGTTGCAGGAGAGGCGGGAAACCCACGCACCACGAACATCGGAGCCCTCGTTCCAAAAGCTCCAGATTGGAAGATGCTAGTGGCAGTCTGCCGGATCACCCGAGAAGGGTTATCGTCGCTTCCAACCAATGGAGTGTCATCATTCAAAGCGACATTGAGACTATCATAAGGGCCGGCCACCCCAAGTGGTGCTGGGCCGCCTTGATTGGTATTATACGAAATCACAAGGGCGAGATTACCCAGCCAAAAACTGCTCTTCCGTAAAATTGAATCGTGCCCGAAAGGCCCTGCCCCCAAAAGGATATTCCCCGCCATCATCCAAGGTCGCAGGCCGCCACGGAATGAGAAAATCCTGAGTCTTCTCGGTCACAAGGAACAAATCATCACCGAGGACCCGATAGATTGTGAGCGTGAGCGGATGAAAATACCCCTCGAGAATTTTCCTCGGCGAGTTGAGGCCAACTTGCGGCTTGCGCGAAATTCACCATCGCGACGTCGACCGATTCCAACCGTTGATTATCTATTTCTAAATCAACCAGAGTCGCCAGACGCTATGTCCACTTTTCCATTGAGCCCGTAGCTGGGATAGGAAGGTTGGTCGACCTCAGGAATCCGCTGGAAAAGCACCTCGGAATTTGACCTTGGGAAATACTCTAGGGTGACCTCGAGGTTTGGTGGTTCCGTGGTCACTACCGGAGATTTTAACTGCCCATCATACTCTTGTGATAGATCGGTCCAGGACAGGTCAGCTTCAGCCGCGAAAGCCGGAGTAATAGGCAACAAAAAGGCAAGCACCAAAGACACGGCTCCTAGAAATCGCCGAGATTTATTGAGATTAAATAATTAAGCGAAACCATTTAGAAAAGGTGTGCGGCGATAAACTGTTGCCTTGGGAAACCTAGGCTGATTCTTTGGCTATCACAAGTCGCAGTGCGTTTCTTTTACTCTCACTTTCAAAAAGCAGCGCGGTAAAAAAAGCACCTAACGTCTCTCTTAGCCTTCAAGAGTCCGCCCGGCTCTCACTTTCATTTGAGGACTCTTCTACCAGGCGAAAATCTTTATCACACCCCAGCGATAAAGCTTTAGCCCATGAGCCTTCGTTTCATTCATCAGCTCCACCCACCGCTCGTCCGAAAGCTTGGAAATTGTGACCACCAAACCATCGAGATTCTCCTTTTTGCTCAGCTCCCCCAAGTTGGTCCAGCCCCCAAATACCTTAAAGCATCTAAAAAGCCTCCCCCTGAAGCTCCGATGCTCGTCCAAGAAGCCGACAATCTGGAACTTCGAGATTCGTTCGCTCCCGCCTACCTTGATAAAATCGATCAAGTGGGCTCCATTGGCTCCAGCGCCATAGACTAAGACCGCTTTTTTGATGAATCCTTAGAATCGGATCGGCGCTTGTCTGAGCACACCTTAAATTCCCGCAACATGACTGGGATTGCGCGGGGTGCCAGCACCAACCAAAGTGAAAACTGCCCAGCTAGCAAACCCGCTCGATAATCGGACCATGTCACATCCTCCTTGTTCAAGGACCAAACTAAGGAAGCCAGAAGACCGCTGTAGTTTGTCGCCCCCCACCACAAAAAAGTCAGCAAAAACACCTATGGGCAAGGCCCGTCAAATAACTTAACAGAACCATCCCGATTACTATAAAGAGGAGCGGATAATTGATTGACCAAACATGCTGCGCATCGAGACGACGGCCAAAATTTGTTTCAACAACCATCGCTAAAAAGCACGCAAATATGAGAGCTCCAACATCATAAATAAAGTGTAGCCCCCGGTTCGAGAGCCCCAGAGTCCGGCTCTTAATTTTGACGTGCATTAAATTTCCAGCTTCCGTCAGCTCGATCCGCGCAAAGTGGTTCACACTAAAGAGCCCAACAATTAAAAATCCGAATATGGTGACTACGACAGCCCTACCTCCAGCTACCATCGGAAGAAGACACAAACCTGCGATAATCACCGCGAATAGCTGAAGAATGAGAGCCACCTTCCGCTGGCTCAGCCCCATCTCGAGCAAACGATGGTGTAAGTGGTCTTTGTCGGCTGAAAAAAGCCCTCCTTTCTTCTCATCGCCCTGAGTTTTCTGCAAGTTCTCGCCGCGAGCTCCGACGCCAGATCGCACGATGACGTCGAGCAATGGCACCCCCGCGATCGCGATCGGAAGCATGAGCGAGCCAATGAGCGCAGCGTTCGAGCCCGAGCATTCGTTGCGAAGAGCGATGAAAAAACCCACATCATCGAACCCGCGTCTCCCAAAAAGATCCGGGCTGGATTAAAATTATAAACCAGAAAACCCGCAACAGCCCCAATCATAAGAATGATAAAAGCGGAATCTCTCCAGTTCCCATTACTCCAGGCAATCGCTAAAATCATGCTGAGGCTTACGACCACGAGGCCTCCGCACAAACCATCCAGACCATCGATCAAATTAAAGGCATTGATCAAGGCGACACACCAGATCACGAAAATCACAAGCGCGACCGGCATAAGGGAACTGAAAGCCAGCGATCGTAAATCCCTCGGGATAGTAGATGTAACAAAAGACCGCCGCCGCAATTGCCTGCCCTGCCAGCTTCACCAGCGGCTTAAGGCCAGTCCGATCATCAATAAAGCCAACCAGAATCAATATCGCACTCGAAATCGTCCAAGCAATATTTTTGGTGTGATGATGACCGACAAATAAATTCGGGAAAATGGCATCAGCGACCCAAAGGACGATGAGGAATGCCATCCAAATCGCCAATCCCCCGGCACGAGGCACCGGCGTCACATGAACCCGCCGTTCACCAGGCTCGTCCATCAAACCCAAACGCGGCCCCACCGCGATGAAGATTCTCGTAAGAATCATCGAAACAAAAAACGCCGTTGCGATGAAGGCAAGGGCGTAAGTGGGGGTAAGATTATCCATCCTTCGGAACAAAGGATACTTTGCTAGCACTTAATGTCTATCTAGGTTTAATAAAAAATCCAATCTGTTGCTTATTTTTTCGAGAACCCTGCCCGCTCTAATGTTCTGGGTTGAAGATCAATGCAATGGCACTGCTGGATAATTGCGTTATCGTTACAACGGTCGAGATGGATAATCACGTTGTCTGAGACAAATTGCTCGGCTCCTATCTGGCAGATCAAACTAATTAGTCTCTCAGCTCCATAGTATTTCACGGTAGAGCTAGACGTATAGACAAAAACTGAGTCGCCAACTCTTGAGCTATCTCCCTCACACCAACGACCATTTCTGCATTAAAAATATTAAACGCAGAGAGAACTACGCCCTTTCTTTGTTTGAGGGTTTTATTCTTTAACAATCGAATCTGAAGCGACGTCATCAAAAATATTGACCCCATTGTTGATCATCACATTTTGACCTACCTGAACTCCTAGGAAAACCGTAGATCCCATCCCGACGACTGATCCTGCTCCAACTTGGACACTGCCAGCGAGAACGGCTCCCGGAGCGATGTGGACATGGTTAGCGATTGAGGAGTCGTGTGAAATGACGCTGCCGGAATTCACGATACAATTATCACCGATAGTCACAGCGGAACCAATGATCGCTCCCTGCATAATTTGATTCCCATCTCCCAGTTCCACTGATGGTTCGATGCTCGCAGATGGATGAATGATATTTGGCACTTGGAAGCCATGCTCCATGAGCTTCGCATGAAGCTTTTCACGAACAGAATGATTGAGCACAGCGCCTACACCCAGAACAGCTAGCTTTACACCTTTGTCTCGGAGAGTCTGAAGAACTTCATCACCACCGAGCACGGGGATACCGAAGACGCCTTCTCCTGGAGTTTTAATGGTATCTGTGATTCCAATCGGCTCCAGCGCTCCTTGCTGGCGAATGATATCGATGCACATTTTAGCATGGCCACCTCCTCCTAGAATGAGAACGCTGTTTTCCCTCACCTCCAGAGACGAAAGGTCTACGTTTGAGTTTGCTACGCGAACTTGCGCTTCGACATCATCTTTCGAAATGAGCTCTGACCCGGGAAAATCCTCTAGCGTTAAGCCATGTTCGTCCATCAGCCGTTGTGCAGGCTTGGACACGCGCATGTCCGCAGAATCTCCGACTGAGCTAGAGGGTGGGGACTCACTTTTGAGGCCACTTTTGTCAAAGCTCTCCTCCTCCGCGATCACAGCAATGGTATCGCCAACTACAATTTCATCTCCCTCTGCCACGAGAGAGAAAAAGTAACCATCTGCATCCGCAGGAAAATCAATTGCCGCTTTTGATGTCTCAAAGGTAAGAAGAATATCATCCTCTTCTACTTTATCTCCATCTTTGTAAAAAATTCTAACAACCGTATAAAAATCATCGCTGACTCCTTCTTTTCCGACAGTAACAGGGCTATACTTACCACTCATGAGCTTATTTCTACTATGCTTTTAAAAATGGACTGAACGCTTGGGAGGCATTCAAGTTCTCCTTCAAACGAGCTTGGGATAATTTCGTTATTTCCTAGACGTTTCACCGCACGGATCGGAACTCCATCTTCCAGTAATGACGACACAACCTCGGAACCGAAGGCAGCGACACTACTTCCTTCTTCGACAACGACGAGTCGTCCCGTAGATCTAACAGACTCAGCAACCACTTTTCTACCAGCTGGATTAATCTGTGTTGGGCAAATAATTTCACATAAAATCTCTTCTTCGACGAAAGCTGTCTGAGCCGCTTTTTCGACTTCATTTAACATTCCACCGTAACAAAGAATCGTTACCTCTGGAGAACGGCCTATCGGGGTCATTTTCACCACTGGGTAGGCTTCATTCGTCAGTGCGAGTTCAAAGCCAGCAGGAGCATCAGTATCTAACATCTGTGTGTAGAGCACCTTATTCTCGATCATGAGCACTGGACCATTTTCTTGAAATGCTGAGGCGTAAACCTTGCGGGGATCGACACGATGGTTCAACGCTAAGACACAGAGATCAGGAATCCCTAAGAAGAATTTTTCGATTGATTGACTATGAGTCGGGCCATAGCCACGTCTGCCACCCATCGGCGTCCGGACAAGAAGAGGAACATTTACTTTACCCGCAAACATGGTGCGGAATTTCGAAGCGTGATTGAGGAGTTGATCGAAGGCCAGAGTGAGGAAGTCGCCAAACATGACCTCGACAATGGCCCGCTGCCCACCGATCGCGAGACCATTGCCAATACCAACAATCGCCGCCTCACTGATGGGAGTGTTATGAACGTGAGGGAAACGCTCGCTCAAATCCTTCGTTACCTTAAAGGCACCTCCATAAGGTTCTGGGGTGAACTTGGTTACGTACTGAATATCTTCTCCGATGAGCACAGTCCGATTGTCCTGTTCGAACTGCGTTTTCAGAGCTTCATAGATGAGCTCATTCACACGCTTTCCTTCGATATGCTTTATCGGAGCGAAGCTTACGGAATCTTCTCTCTGTGGCTGCTTGGGAGACTCAGTCAATAACGCTCCTTCCGCCGCTTTTTTAACGGCAGCATTGATTTCTTGCTTTGTGGCGGCGGCATAATCAGTAGCCGAAGGGTCTTCCGCTAAAAATTTACCCAAGAGATCTTTCTCTCGGAAGCTCGCGACTTCTGAGGCATCGCGGTTGTCATCACTCTTGGAATGAGAATACAAGCGGTAGACATCGACTTCGACGAACTGCGCAGTTGAATGTTCGCGGGCATTCGAGACGGCTTCACCAAAGGTTCTGATCATATCCTCAACATCCCAAATATTAGTCTTCTGATACTTCAAGCCAAATCCTTCAGCGCGCTTTTGGATATCGCCAGCCAAGGTTTGTTTGATGCTTGTGGATTGAGCGATGCGGTTATTCTCCAGAACGTAGATAACAGGGAGTTCCCATTTAGCCGCAATGTTAAAGGCTTCATAGATAATCCCTTCACCAAGAGTCCCATCACCAATGAAGCAGCAGACAACTTGGCCAGCTCCTCTGATCTTTTGGGCCATGGCTAGACCTGCTGCCAGCGGAGTCATTCCGCCCTGAATGCCATTCGATAAAAAGTTTGATGTGCAAAGGTGCTGACTTCCTCCCATACCTTGGCAAATTCCATTCTTACGCCCCATTAACTCAGCGAAAAACGCAGTGAGATCATCCTCCCGTGAGAGGAGGTGACCATGGCCGCGATGATTCGAAATCACATAGTCTTCATGTTTAAGATTCTCTGCAAGACACACTCCAATGAGCTCTTGACCAATACATGTATGAACAGTCCCATTGAGTTTCCCTTCTTGGAATAGTTCCAGTAATTTTTCCTCTACCAATCTAATACGCAATCCTTTTTCAAAGATATGATTTGTCATTATAAGAATATTTTATGGGATTATTTTTTGAAGACTGGTGGTAGACTTAAACTTATAAAAAATTAGATCCAGCGGTTAAGCAACCTTAGCAAAAAAAAGTTCAATCACCTGGATAGGTTCAAATAATTGATTTTGACTCTTAGTGCCCATCAACCTTAGGAAATTCACTAGACTTTTCTCTGAGGAAGACCTTTGAAAATTCTTTTGTAAATTTGACTTTGAGGGAAAAATATTACCCAAGCTGTTACGAAAATTATTTTCATGTCTAATAAAAAACTTTATTTTCTTGATAGAAAATTTCTAGTTCTCCTTTGAAGGGGTATATATTTTTTTTGTAAAAACTAAAAAACTTTTCAGACTGTTTTGAAATAAAAATAAAGATATTTTGTCTCGAAATATGATAGAGCCAATTCCTGTTAAACCTGGACTAACGTTATATATTATCTTTTGAACTTCTTCTGGATAAGATTTGAAGCTAACTTCTACAACAGGTCTTGGCCCTACGATACTCATGTTCCCAACTAAAATATTAAGCAATTGAGGCAATTCGTTAATTTTTGACTTTCTTAAAAAAGTTCCCATTGGAGTTATCCTTGGATCATTTGTTGTCGTCAGTATCCCGCCATCCATGTTGGGGCTGTCCTGAAGCATCGTGGCAAACTTCCAAATTAAGAATTTTTTATTTTTAAGGCCAACGCGTTCCTGGCGGTAAAAGACGTGGCCTTCACCTGTGAATCGCAAACCTATAATTATCGGGAGAAGAAATGGTGTTAGAATAACGAGGGCAAAAAAAGCAACCCCCACATCTAAGACTCTTTTAAAGATTAGATACATAACGTACTGAGATAAATGCAAAAAATTAATATTATTTTACTCTGCTACAGATTACATCCGAGAATCAAGATATTTTCCTTTTTCCTCATGACTCAGCTCTGGAAGAAGTCCGAGATACGCCTCAACAATTTCTTTTTTATCCCACGGGGCCGGCGATCCTTTGATTTCAGAAATCTTTTGCTCAAATCGCTCAAGTGCCCCACTATCAAAATCAGGTTGGTTTTTAATGACTCCGATTCCCTGGAATGACTCCATATCAAGCTTCTCATCTCCCATGAAGAACTCTTCGTAAGCTTTTTCTCCCGTAGTATCGCTCGCAAAGAAATAAACCGGCCATTGTCGTTTCGGAATCAATTCCTCGGCGCGGCTCCGCGCTTCGTCCTCAGTCTCGCACTCGACCGGCTCGTATCCATGGCTTTCCAAAAAACGAATCGCGATATCAGAAAATTTTGTTAGCTCAAGTTCACCCTCTTGATGCGGAAAGAAAATATCTAAGTTCTCCCCAAAAATTGCCGACATCATGCAAAGCTCACCAGATTCCTGAGGTGTCACGAAGTAGCGCTCCACGTCATTCGGCGCCGAGAGCGGCTGCCGTTTCATCAAGCGCTGGTTGAAACCGTGCAACAGACTTCCGTCACTAAAAGCCACATTGGCAAATCGGGCCATCGAGACAGAGACATCCAGCGACTCGCGCATCAGGAATTTCTCCATGATCCGCTTCGAGCCTCCCATCAGGTTCACGGGTTGGCAGCCTTATCAGTCGAGACCGCAAAATACTTGCGCGCACCCATCTGAGCAGCCATCCGTGCTGTCTTCACGGTATTGAAGACATTCACCTCAAGCATCCGCATTAGGGTATAGGGATCTTTTTCACTCCGGACATGCTTTAGCGCCGAGAGATTACAAATGTAGTCATACGGTTCCTGTGACTCAACAAAGGCATCAAAATACCGGCTTCCGACATCCAATGGAAGCGTCTGAAAATCTCCACTCCCGTATCCAAGCGTGCTGCGGATATCACGGACCAGTTCAACTAGATTATTCTCGCTGATATCAACAACATGGAGAGACGCAGGATCACGTTTAAAAAACTCACGCACCACCGCCTGTCCAATCGTCCCCGCACCGCCAATGACAAGGATTCGGGCGCCCTTTACTTTTTCTCGAAGCTCCTGCTTACGAGAAAGGACGTCACTATCAAAGAGAGCTCGGGAACGCCCTATAACTTCCATTAGATTCATAGCTGTAAAATTTAGCAATTATCGTCGCACCTCAAAGTGAAGCCGTACTCGGAATATTGACAACCCGACGGGCCATGGTTTCCGTAACCGTTAGATCCATTTTCGGGCAATCAGAAAAAAGAGGAAGCAAATGGAGAGGGGTCCAGGCAGGCCGGGTCATAATTCCTTCACTATTAGCAAGCTCGAGAAAACTTTCTTGAGCCTCGCCCGAGTCATCATCAAGAACCAGCGTATTTAGCCAATAATTACTGGTAGCCCATTCTGGTTCGTTTAGAAAACGAACTCCCTCGACGCCATCAAATGCGGCACGATAACGCGCCGCGAGCGCACGCTTTTTTACTACAAAATCGGGCAACTTTTCGATCTGGGCGCATCCAAGGGCTGCATTCAAAGCAGGCATGCGATAATTAAAACCAACCGCGTCGTGACGCATCTCCCAGGAATGAGGGATTTTAGCGGTAGTTGATAAATGCTTTGCCCGATCTGCGAGATCATCATCATTTGTAAGAATAGCTCCTCCACCCCCAGTTGTGATAATCTTATTGCCATTAAAGCTAATCGCTGCACAGAGCGAATCATTGCCTGTATGACGGTCCCTGTAATACGACCCCAAAGACTCTGCGGCATCTTCAACAACAACTAAACCAAATCGAGCCGCGACCGCATTGAGCGCATCCATATTCACCGGGTGTCCGAATGTATGCATAGGAACGAGGCAACGGATTCGCCGGCCGGTGGACTTGTTCCAAACTCCGTCCTCGCGAGCCTCGGTCGTTGTTTCCAACCATTGCGATAATTTGGTGACATCCACCCCTAATGATTGGTCCTCAATTTCAATGAAATGAGGGATCGCTCCAATGTAGCGGACTGCGTTCGCCGTAGCCACAAATGTAAACGACGGAATCAATACTTCATCGTTCCGCTCCACTCCAGCTAGGATCAAGGAGAGATGGAGGGCGGAGGTACCATTGACGGTTAAAACCGCACGCCTCGCCCCGGTGAACTCCACTAAAGAGCTTTCAAACCGATCGCAAAACGCCCCCACAGAGGACACAAAATTTGACTCAACGCATTCCCGCAACAGATCAATCTCCCGCTCATTGAAAATTGGGATGTGCATCGGTGTAAACTCTTCCGGGGCGTCGATGACCTTGCTGATAATCTCTTGAATGGTGACGGGTATAGTATTCTCTTTCATGACTGATCGAAGCTAAGTGGTGTTTTGGAAGCTCGCCCCTAATCTGCTCAGGACTCAACTGCTCGGCACAATCTTGATACAAATAATATTATCATCCCTTTTGTTGATATTGCAGATAATTATTTCCGAATTAATGTTCCTGATTCTCTTTATCTTTTGATTGCATAATCAAATTAAAAGATCGATCAACATGAAAATCTCGATTCAAAAATCTCCAAGAATTTTTTTTCATCTCATCAAAACTAGTAACATTGTCCATTAATTTGTTTATAGCATTCTCCATTGCCACAGAATCACCAGAAATAATACCAAATCCACATTTATTCTTTTCATATCCATACCGATGTCAGTATTTGGATCTGTAGCTGCAATAACAGGCATTTTCATTTCTAAATAAGAAAGTAATCTAGATGGATAATTAGGAATTGTGAAATTTTTATTTAAAAATATTAATCCTACATCACAGGCTGCAAGTAACTTATCATAATCAATTTTTGGTAATATAGAAATTAGAGTAGCATTTTTTGGCTTATTTTCCTTAAACCATTCTTTAATTTTTTTTAACTCAGTTCCAGATCCAACAATTAAAAAATAAACATCAGATCTTTTAGTTAGTCTAATCGTCTCAAGTAAAAAACCGACACCTTGAGGTCTTCCTAGATTACCACCATATATAAACACTTTTTTATCAAGGGGTATTTGGTATTTCAACTTTACAATTTTTTTCTCAGATAATGAGTAATTTATAAAATTGGGGTAGATCGAATTAGGGTTAATTACAATCTGCTAAAATCTAAATTTGGATTGTGTGTTTTTATATAATCTATATTTGCCTTTGACATACAACCAATATAATCAGAAATCGAATACAATTTCTTTTCTTTTCTAACAAAATATTTATGAATAATTCCATCTTTTGTAAATAATTTTAGATCAATTGCGTTTTGAGGAAAAATATCTTTTAAAAGTAAATATGATAGAGCACAATCTTTTTTCTTTATATAACCAATAACTTATCAATGTATAAGGGCATTTCTATCTCAGAATTAATTAAAAGTTTTACATCTTTAAAATATTTTTTTATAGCAAATAAGTACTGGTATTCTATAGCTAGGGTAGCTAATCCTTTTTCTAACAAGTTTGTTTTTTTATATTTAAGGTCTTAACACTAAGTATTTGTGAATTACCATTTACTGAAAGATTTGTCTTTAATTTCAACCTTCTTTCAAGAGGAGAAACTATAAATATTTTATTTCCCTTACTTTGAATTTTTCTTAACAAATCATGGTAAATACCTCTTTCTTCAATAGAGTCTATTCTTAATAATGTAATGAAGAGAATATTTTTACAGCTCATTCCAAACTTTTCTCTTTATATAATCTGTATATGAATATTATTCTTAAGACTTTTTCACTTACATTTGGTTTAGAATAATCTGCAACTTGATATACTTTTCGCTCATTGCCTCTTTTTTGATTTAATATTATTTCCAACCCTTGTAAAATCCGCTCATGATTAAGTCCTACCATCATTACAGAAGCTTCTTCCATTGCTTCAGGTCTTTCATGAGCTTCACGAATATTTAAGGCTGGAAAATTCAAAATAGAAGACTCCTCTGAAATAGTACCACTATCAGACAATACTGCCTTAGCATATTTCTGTAAATGATTATAATCATGAAACCCATAGGTTTCATCAATTGAATTAGTTCATGTAAACTTAACTCCAGTCATTAATTTATTTCTAGTTCTGGGATGTGTCGAAATATTATTGGAGTTTATAAGTTTCAGCAATGAGATTTAAGCTTTCAATAAATTTATAAAATTTAAGAATTAATATTTTCTTCACGATGAGCTGAAACTAAAAAATAATCTTCTTTTTTTAATTTTAATTTTTCAAGATATTAGAACTTTCAATTTGCTTAGTCATATGATTTAACACCTCAAACATAGGAGACCCTGTTTTAATTATTCTATCGCTGGAAACCCTCTCTTAATAAATATTCTCGAGCAATATCGCTATAAGTAAGATTTACATCTGATATATGGTCTACTATTTTTCTATTAGTCTCTTCAGGAACTCTTTGATCAAAACAACGATTTCCAGCTTCCATATGAAATATTGGAATTTTCTTTTTTTAGCAGCGAATAGCACAAAGACAAGAGTTTGTATCTCCTAATACTAAAAAAGCATCTGGATTTAGTTTTCTAAAATAGGATCAATATTAATTAATATTTGACCTGATGTTACAGTGGCATTTCTACCAGCTGCATTCAAAAAATAATCAGGTTTTCTAAGCCTAAATCTTTAAAAAAACTTCGTTTAATTCATAATCATAATTTTGACCTGTATGAACAAGTATGTGTTCAATACTCTCTGAATCATCTAAGCTTTAATATAACTTGAGAAAGCCTTATAATTTCGGGGCGAGTACCCACTACTGTTAAAACTTTTAATTTTTTCATATTATAGTTTTATAAATTTAAACTTCTTCAAAAAAAGTATCTGCATCTTCTGAATTATAGGTTCATTATCCAAAAAGTAGTATCAAGCATCTCTCCAATATTTTTAATATTATGAGTATACCAAATTGGCATATCTACATAGCTAGGGTTTTCTCC
>CAJIZY010000010.1 GCA_905181965.1 Akkermansiaceae bacterium | reverse complement strand
TCTACACCCTCGGGCTTCTGCAACGACTCAACGTACTTCCCGGGCAAGCTTCGCAAGCGCTAGGGTATCCTGCTCGGCCACACGAAAAACATGGAGCACCACTGCTCGGGCGGCCATTGAAGGTGGACACAAGCTCAATATCTTCGAACCCGTCGATTACCGAAGCAATCTGCCCGAGCTTCAAATCGGATCCATCGGGTAACTTCTTGATAGTCACCTCGCGAAACTCCTCACCTCCGATATTTACGGCCAAGAGCTCTCACCACAATTTCGCCCGAATCGGTTCTCACCGAACCACTAGGGAGATCCAGCGAAGGCACGACTCGCACAGCAGGCAGCCACCTCCCTCAATGGACAGACCATACTGGCTGCAGAGTGGTCCTCGGAAACCTCGATGGAAATTTCAGAAGGGGCGGACCGAAGCCAACTCCACTTTCTTGATGGTTTCAGGCGCCCCTTTCAGAGAGGGCCTGAATAAACCCTCCAGGATCAGCAAAAAAAGCCGGCCGCTTTTTGACTCCGGCTTAGGTGCAACGTGGTTCAACAAACCATCGCGAATTCGACTCGGCATACTCACGCAAGACTCGCCTCGTCGGTCTCCGCACTGTAATCGCCAAGACTCAGGATCTGGCTGATTGACGACGAGCTCTTCGAAGGACTGGTACGCTCGGCATTTTCAGCAAAGTTAGCAGATGGCATCGATCGTTGGTCTGCACGTCCCCCATGACATCGCTGCGTCTCGTAACCGGTATCAACCTGAACCGTGAGCGCGCCGATATTCCGAACTGGCAGAAGAGGTGACGCGCTTGACACCCTCGACATCCGCAATCGCTTCCTCCATCGGAATGACGATCGCCATTGACCACCCCTCCTCGGGAGTGGCATTGGGATACGGGACACTGACAACGATAACGGCATCGAAAGACGTCTCAGGAAAGACCTCCTTACGGAGCTGGAAACCACGCGGCAAATCCGGCAAGCAAGACTGCGAGCATGAGAAAGTTGGCCGCGACATGATTGCCACTAAACCATTTTATCGATTTCTGCATGAATTCAATTAGCCGTATTAATTCCTCTCCCTGCTCGCTGGTCTTAAACAATTCTAGGTTCATCCCTAGGATTGGCATATCAAGTTTTGTGAGAATGACTTTCTCACCGTCAGCAATTCCCTGAGTTACAAAAACTCGATCGGCTGTGCGCCTAGCGATCATTAAATCCCTAATCTCCAACTTATTTTCTCTATTTAGAACGAAAATTTGATTACGCCCTCGAACCGCTGATCGGGGTACGCTGACTACTTTGGGTAAAACAGCGCCCCCGATAGTAGCATTTAGAAAAATGCCCGGTGAAGGTAAAACAAATTGAGATCGGTGTTCCTCATTTGCAAAAATCCTTGCCAACACAAATGCGGAAGAGTCTTTTGACCAACTTCGCCCAGGTCCCACATTATCTCAGCATTCCACTCATATAATTCCCCCCCAATGTTAGTAAAGAGAGTGACGTTTGTTTCCTTGGGAAGCTGAGCATAATCATCTAATGAAAACGGCAATCGGATCATGAGATTTTTAGGATCATAAATCATCCCAAGTTGAGATCCAGGAACTACTGTTGCCCCAAGATTCAGGTTTGTTGACCTTACTCGGCAGTCAAAGGGAGCGACAATCTTAGTCCGAATCAAATCAGCCTCAGCTTTTTTCCTTGCTGCAATTGCTGCTGCGACCCGCGCCTTTGCGCCTTTCAAAAACGGCACTCGTAAAACGAGATCACTCGCTATCTTCCCCCCACCAATTTTATTCCAATCCCTAGCCGCTTGATCCGCCCGTGCCTTCTCCTGAACCAAAGCCAATTCCGCGTCAGCAAGAATTGACTCCGCCTGGGCAACCGCGGCCTGATAATTGATTGGATCAATTTCTGCGATAACGAATCCCCTGCGGTGTAGGTTACTCCGACGCGCGAATGTGCTTCGGCCACGCCGTAGCTCCACTACCAATCGCTTACGAAAGAACTGTACGCGGCTTACGGTAGCCCGTATCTCACTCTCAAGAGAGAATTTCAGAGAATCTTCAGTAACTACCTCAACCTCAACAACAGGTATCGCTTCCAATCTTTTTTTCTTCCTCTAGGCAACCATGGTAGGCATAGATTCCAAAAACAGTCAATCCAAGGACGGCGACTATAGCAAAAATGGTTGTGATGAGAGTCTTCATACGAACTTAATTCTGAGGTCTATAATCTCCACCCAAAGCGAGATGGAAAGTAATTCGATTATCGAGGCGGAGCCTCCTGAGGGTAGTTTTTTGCGAAGCCAAATTGATCCGACTTCTCTGTGCAGTAATCAAGGTCAGGACTTCTCCCACACCACCTGCATATTCGCTAGCCGCCGCATCTGTAGCAACCATCGGCAACCAGAGTGCCCCGTAATCGCGCAGCCACCTGGGCAACCAAAAATTTCTCAGGCGACAACATCGCCTGCATCACCTTCGCCGAATGCTATGAGCACGGCGCTTTGGAGCTCAGCAAGATTCGCACGATCATCCCCTTGGTATTTAACATAATCTGCACGCAACTTTCCACCCGACCAAATCGGCTGGGTCAGACCACCCGCTAGTGACCAAACCCCAAAATCAGAGTTGAAAATCGTTCGCATTGTATCGGTTGTCGTCCCAGCGCCACTCGTGAGGATAAAACTAGGATAAGAGGCCCGCTTAGCCTTTTTCACAAGACTACCAGACGAGGCGAAACGGCGTTCCGCTTCGAGAATATCCGGTCGACGCAAAAGCAACTCAGAAGGTAACCCTGATGGTGGTATAGCCGGAACTTCAGGTAGAGAGACTGAACCCTTCAACACGCCTTTGGGATATCTCCCCAAAAGTAACTCTAATTGTCTCACAGCCTGCTCACGTTCACCATTGCGCTGGGCAATCAAAGCTTTGTTAATCGCAACCTCACTCTCGGCCAATCGAACTTCGGCAGCAGATCCACCATCGGCAGCAAGAGCATTATTGTAACGATCGATCACGATATCTTTCGTAGCGTTAAGCAGTTCCTGCGTTTCCATTGCTAGCATGATTTGCTCGCTAGCCTCGGCTAAAGCCAGCCAAGATCTCATCACTTGGGCTGCGAGAGAGGCTCGAGCAGCACGGTAGGAATTCCCTTCGGCTTGAGCGTCAGCTAAAAGGGCGGCTTGCTCCGCTCGACGGAGTCCCCAAATATCGGGTTCCCACGAAACCGTCATATTAGCCCCGAAGTTACTGAAGTTAGCCGAAGGAATACCACCCTCGCCGCCAAGAGGTATGCCGATAAAGAGTTGCTTTTGACGGCTCGTATTGAGGCCTGCTGAAACTTGAGGCTTCATCGCTGCTCCAGCCGACTTCGCTGAAGCGATAGCTCGATTGACCCTCTCGGCGGCAACCTGCATATCAGGATTACGCCGAAAGGCTTCGCTTACCAAGGCCTCGACCCGAGATCCTCCAAGACGTCGGACCCAATTCGTATCAATCCCAGCCAAAGCCTCTGGGCTTGCCGACCAACGCAATGGAACCACCTTTTCCACTGCGTCCATTCGCGATTCAGGAATACTTGCTGAGCACCCAGCGAGCACGGCTACTATAAACGGGAGAATCTTTTTCATTGTCTAAAACCTGCGTCGCAGAAATCGATAATGCGCTTGAGTGTAACTGAAAGTTTTTCATCAGCTATTTTCCCATCACTAATCTTTTTGAGGATATCACGGTGGGTTAGCGTGTTGGCAAGAACACCAAAGCAAAAATGAATCCGCCAAAACACATCATCGGCAGATAACCCCGGACAGGCCTCCATAAAGGCCGGGACATAGCGAGAGGCTACTTCGCGGAATTGCCCCATCACTTCCTCCGGCAATTCATAAGAACGATCTCCCACCACTCTTCCCATCAACTTAGTAAAAAGCTTTTCACTGAGAGGACTATTTTGGATCTGCGAAAAGAGAGGCTCAAAAAATGCAGTGATAAGCTCGGTGACCGTCACCACCCCAAGCCCCTCAAGTTCTTCGATTCTTCTGAGGCGCTCATCATTTACCGGCGTAGCCATACGAGCCACCACAGCGTCGATCAATCCCTCGCGCGATCCGAAGTGATACTTGACCGAAGCCACATTAGCTCGTGCAAGTGTGGTTATCTCCCGGACTGAAACCACTTCGAAACCTTTTTCAGCAAACAAAGTGGCGGCTGCCTCCATCAGAGCAACCCGTGTCCCACATTTACCTTCAATCTTCGCCATCGATTATTTAGAATTTTTAAATCAATTTCGAGATTTTTCAAACGATTGTTTAAACTATTTTTTCTCTTTGGCCTGCCGGAGGAACCGAAATCTCCAAATTTGCTCGAAGCAAGACTTCCTTTCGGCCTAATGGAAAGAGAGACTCAGTCGTGCTTGAACTCCACCATGAAGACTGTCTCGCAGGCATGAAACAACTATCGTCCGAATGCGTGGATCTTGTCGTCACCTCTCCTCCCTACAATTTAGGAATCAACTACAGAACCTACCAAGACAAATTGGAATTTAATGAATTCATTGATTGGTGTCAGGATTGGGCTTCGGAGATTCATCGCGTCATGAAAGATGAAGCCTCGTTTTTTCTAAATTTAGGGGCCGCGCCAAAAGATCCACTTCTCCCGCACCAACTCATCCTCGCCCTCACCCGAGAAGAGCCAAATTTCATCCTCCAAAATACCTTCCATTGGATCAAGTCGATCAGTGTTGACACCCGAAAAGGAGAAACTATTTCCGCCGGCCACTTCAAGCCCATCAACTCAAAGCGTTTTGTAAACGACTGCCACGAATATGTTTTTCACCTCACCAAAACCGGTGGGGTCCCACTCGAAAGGCGGGCCGCCGGAGTAGAATATGCTGACAAGTCGAACATCGCTCGATGGAGTCATACTGGCGGCGAAGATAAACGCTGTCGAGGCAACAACTGGTTCATTCCATACGATACGATTCAATCACGTAGCAAAGAACGCCCCCACCCGGCGACCTTCCCTGTCGCCCTTGTCGAACAATGCATTCGTATTCATGGCCTCAGAAGAACAAAACATCTACTTGACCCATTCACCGGAATTGGGACATCTGCTTTAGCCGCCCAAAGAATGAACATCGAAAAGTTCACTGGCTTTGATATCGACGGTGAATACCTGAAAACCGCTCGCGAAAGACTCCCTATGATCTACTGAGGCCGCACCTTCTCCCGAATGCCGACGAGATCCCGCAAATAGCCATGCAGCCCGAAGACTTTACGAAAATCGAATCCATCTTCATCCGCCATCGCAACTGCCTGATGGTTCGTGGGCAGTTCTCGGATATTTATATGGATTACTATCTCCACCTTTCGGATCACTCCATCCGCTATCCCGGCGAGCTGGATCAGATGCTTAAAGATGCGCTGGCCATGTTAACGCTTCACCTTACCGCCCGTCCATGGGCGGAGACCATTGCATGGACCGCTAATATCCGAGCTCCACGCGTTAACTTCTTCGCGACCGGGTCCTCGGTTCACGAATATATCACTGGCCGTCTCTTCACCGAAGACGTCCGAGAACCTGATCGTAATTTTCTCTACTCCCAAACAACAACTCAAGAAAAAGAGCCACGCACCTCCACCATAGAAGTTGAAACATCTGATCCGCTTGAGTGGCTACGGCACTTTTACGACCAGTCCGAACAAAGACCTGGCCGCGCCTTCAAGCTCCCAAATGATACTTATGTATTGATTGCAGCTCAACCTGACTTTGATCAGGAATGGTTCGAGGGCCTGAATATCGAGCAAGTTGCTAAAATTACTGACGACGAGGAAACCAAGGCCCTTGAAACACGACGATTTAAATTTGCGTGCGGATGCTCTCTTGAAAAAATCATCCGGACACTCAGCGCTTGGAAAGACAAACCCGATGAGCTTTTTGGTGATGAGCCCAAGCTCGTCCTTCAATGCCCACGGTGTGCAAAAAAATACTTAATTAATCGAGATGATCTCGGCAACGAAACAGAGCAAAAGGATCAAGATTAAGGTTATAGTTGAAAAAAACTTGACCAAACCCTCTCAGTCGCGAAGAAACGGCCACTGGCAGGAGACTCCTGCTTGACCTATAATAGGTGAGGTGTGTCCAAAACATCTCTACTTCCCAGCTCTCCATCATGGCAAAAAAGAAAACAACCGCTAAGAAGGTAACGAAAAAGGCTTCAGCCAAGAAAGCCCCCGCCAAGAAGGCTGCTAAGAAGGCTCCAGCCAAAAAGGCCGCTAAGAAGGCTCCAGCCAAAAAGGCCGCTAAGAAAGCTCCAGCCAAAAAGGCCGCTAAGAAAGCTCCAGCCAAAAAGGCCGCTAAGAAAGCTCCAGCCAAAAAGGCCGCTAAGAAAGCTCCAGCCAAAAAGGCCGCTAAGAAAGCTCCAGCCAAAAAGGCCGCTAAGAAAGCTCCAGCCAAAAAGGCCGCTAAGAAGGCTCCAGCCAAAAAGGCCGCTAAGAAAGCTCCAGCTAAAAAAGCTGCCAAAAGAAGACTCCAGCCCTCGAGACCAAAGCTAGCAAGAAGCCAAAAAACCGTATCGACACTCCTGAAATTCGGGAAAAAATCCGGGAACTCATTAAACTTGCTAAGGAACAAGAATATCTCACTTACGACGATATTCACGAGATCCTGCCTAACAACCTTATTGAGGAGGAGGATATCAAGGCCATCCTTGAGAGGCTCCGTCAAATGGAGTTCGAGATCATCGACGCCTCCGAGGTTGACCGTTTCAAGGATAAGAAGAAAGGTGATCTTGATTCCGAAGAAGACACCAAAGATCAGAAACTCGACATCCTCGACGATCCCTGTTCGGATGTATCTCAAGCAAATGGGTCAGGTCCCCCTGCTTACTCGTGAGCAAGAGGTCGAAATTTCCAAGCGAATCGAAGACGCTGAAATCGAGGTCCAGAAATTCCTCCATCTTTTTGGCTTCACTGCCAGCGGATACCTCGCCCTCGCCGACAAACTTATGCGCGGCAAGGAACGCTTCGACCGAGTTATTCTCGATAAGAAGATCGAAAGTCGTGAGCGCTATATGAAAGCCCTCCCAAAGCTTTGTGATCAGGTGCGAAGCACTCACGAAGAGACCACCGCAATCATCAAAAAACTCTCGGCCAAAGCACCCCGAGGCAAGAAGAAGCTCGAGACCACCCTCTCGAAAAACCTTCAAACTATCGCCCGCCTGTACAGTCGGTTCTACTTCAAGCAGAAGGTCATCGAAGATTTCTGTGATGTGGTAGCCGAGTATCAGGAAAAGATTTGGAAATACTCCCGTAAGAAAAGTGCAGAGGCTGAGACCGCGATCAAGGAGCTCTCTCTAGAAGCCTGGCACAACGTCGAGCAATTTGAGGACACTAACAAGAGTCTCGGCCTTTGGATGCGTAAGGCGCTCAAAGCCAAGAAAGAAATGGTCGAAGCCAACCTTCGCCTCGTTATTTCGATCGCTAAAAAGTATACCAACCGTGGACTTTCTTTTCTCGATCTCATTCAGGAAGGCAATATGGGCCTCATGAAGGCGGTTGAGAAATTTGAGTATCGTCGAGGATACAAGTTTTCGACCTACGCGACCTGGTGGATCCGCCAGGCGATCACCCGCTCCATTGCCGATCAGGCCAGGACCATCCGTATTCCGGTCCACATGATCGAGACCATCAACAAGCTAATGCGCGTGCAGAAACAGCTCGTTCAAGAATATGGTCGCGAACCAACCCCAGACGAGATCGCCGAGGAAATTCATTTGCCCGTCGAGCGTGTCCGCGCCGTCCTCAAAATGGCCCAGCAGCCCATCTCGCTTCAAGCCCCCGTTGGTGATTCCGACGACACTTCATTCGGCGACTTCATCGAAGATAAATCAGCCGAAAACCCCATGGAGGAGGCTGGTTTCGCTATGCTCAAGGACAAGATCATCGAAGTCCTCGACACTCTAACCGAGCGGGAGCGCGAGGTTCTCGAGCAGCGCTTCGGACTTAAAGATGGCTATTCCCGAACTCTTGAGGAAGTTGGCCGTCAGTTCCAAGTCACCCGTGAACGAATTCGGCAGATCGAGGCTAAAGCACTCCGAAAGATGCGTCACCCAACCCGTATTCGGAAGCTGGAAGGCTTCATCGAATTACCCATGTAAACAAATTTCAAAAAGCCCGCTGGTTGGAAACCGCGGGCTTTTTCGAAGTAACGATTTTCAAATGCAGCACAACCAATTCGAGCACGCCGTTTCCTCAATTATCGAAAAAGAAAAGCGCTTTGAACCCGGAGCCTACTTTCTTGTCAGAGAGGCTCTCGATTTTACAGTCGACCGCCTTTCCAAGGCATCCAACAACGAAAAACGTCACGTTAGCGGACATGAACTTCTCCTTGGGTTCCGCGACTACGTTCTACAGGAATACGGACCGATGGGCGCCACCGTCCTTGATGACTGGGGCATCAAAAAATGCCATCATGTCGGGGAAATCGTATTTATCTTCATCGAGCACGGAGTTTTTGGAAAACAAGACTCCGACAAGCTTGATGACTTTAGCGAGGCCTACGCTTTCGAGGAGGCTTTCAAATCCCCTTTCCTCGCAAAAGCATAGCCCATTTACCCCCACCGTAATGAGTGCTCTGGAAACCGTCTCTCCTCTTTCCAGCCCCGCCAAAGCCACTTCATCGTTCCTGGAATTTTTCCCCCGCTGCCTTTGATCCGTGGAAACACTTTCCGTAATTGAACGGATAGTTTCAGCAGAGTATTTTAACGCTGGCGCCATCTTTTTTAAACAAGCGGAACGATTCCCATCCTTATTATCGAGATCGTTTTCGCCTGCGAGAAGATAATCACGAGTTGGCCTTTTCCCGGAGCTGAGCTGGAGAGTAAAGAAAGGAACTCACGATTAGACTTCCAAACTCCACCCCTGCTTGATCTTCTCCGAAATAGCTATGACCCGCCAAAAAGTCATCGACCTGCTCGCCATGAGCCGATTCGCCAACCTCCCCACCGTTTGGTCAAATGGCCTTCTCGGAGTTCTCATCGGTTGGACCGTCTTCCGCGACCAAGCCCACCTTTGTCCAATCTGCCTCACCCTCCTCGGTATCTCTCTTTCTTTTCTCTACCTTGGCGGATGCTTCCTTAACGATTGGCACGATCTCGATTTTGATACTAAGACCCGCCCAGATCGCCCAATTCCTTCCGGACGTTGGCCTCGCCAAACCATTCTTTCACTCTCCATCATCCTCATGGGTGGAGGACTCCTTCTTATCGCGTTTGTCAGCCCCCCCGCCGGACTGTTCGCCCTTTGTATTATAATTTGCATTCTCGCTTACACCAAATGGCACAAAATCAATCCCACGAGCTTCTTCTTCATGGCCGGAGCACGCGCCCTCATTTACCCAACCGCCGCCTTTTCCCTTCTTTCCTGGAACCAGTTTACTCAATCAGGAGACCACATCACCGCCCTCCTGATTCTTCTCGGGGTCGGCCTTGGAGGATACATCCTCGGAATTTCCCTCACCGCGCGAGCAGAAACCTCCAAGGACCCAATCAGCGATGCCCGTAAGACATTCCCTATTCTCTGTCTTTGCGCTCCCATCTTCTTTTTCTCAGCTCCCCTCCTCCTTACCAATAACGGCAATGCTATTCCCCCGCTCGTCCTCTTTATCGCAGCGGTCGCCTTCATCGTCAGACGCCTTCGCGCTCGTCACAACGTCGGTATTTTTGTCTCCCGGACTCTTGCGGCCATTCCCCTAGTCGACTACTTAATCATCTTTCCCCTTGCTCCAAATCTTCTCGTCCTGATTGCCTGCCCCCTTCTCGCTATCGCCGCCCTTGGACTTCAAAAAATCGCCCCTGCCACTTAAATGATACTCGCCATCGAATCCTCCTGCGACGAGACCGCGGTTGCTATCATCCGGCGGGAAGGCCAGAGGGCTGAGCTCCTTACCTCCCTGATCTCATCACAAATCGAAATCCACCGCCAATACGGAGGCGTTGTCCCAGAAGTAGCCTGCCGTAATCATGCCCAACGAATTCGCCCTCTAGTCCAACAAGCTCTCGATGATGCCGGAGTCAGTCTCGATGACATCACCGCTTTCGCTGCCACTCGCGGTCCCGGACTTGCCTCATCCCTTCTCGTCGGCCTCGCTTATGCAAAGGGCCTCGCGGCCGCTTCGGCCAAACCCTTTTTCGGGATTAATCACATGGAAGGCCATCTTCTCTCGCCTTTCCTCGAAGAAGGCACAATCCCGCCCCACCTCAGCCTCATCGTCTCAGGGGGACATACCATGCTCATTTCAGTCCAAGCACACGGACAATATCAACTCATCGGCCGCACCATCGATGATGCCAGTGGCGAAGCCTTCGACAAGGTCGGCCGCATGCTCAAGCTCCCCTACCCCGGCGGCCCCGAAATCGAAAAACACGCCCGCGAGGGAAACCCAAAATCCTTCATCTTTCCCCGTGCACATCTTAAAGACGCTCCCTTTGACTTCTCTTTTTCTGGCCTTAAAACTGCGGTTCTCTACCAACTTCAAAAGCTCGACGACCCCCAAGCTCACCTCGCTGATCTCTGCGCATCCTTTCAGGATGCCGTCATTGATGCCCTCGTCAAAAAAACGATTAAAGCGGCTCGTCAAACAGACCACACCTTAATTGCCATTTCCGGCGGCGTTGCCTGTAACCGAACTTTGCAAGAAGCCCTTACCCTTGCGGCACAAAACGCCGGCATGAAAGTTCAGCCCACTCCACCAGCGCTAACCACCGATAACGCAGGTATGATTGCCCTCGCCGCCCTTCTCGCCGCCCTCGACCACCCCAGCGACTCTCTAGAAATCGGCATTGACCCTAATCTCGCGCTCGCCACCCCGTAGCTCTACTGCCCCGCTTGACCTTGTTGAGGGAGGTTAAAGTGAGAATAGCTACTTCGCCCAAGCCGCATGGATGTGGGTCGAATGGCCACGGTCTCCCGGACCGAGGGTTTCAGTCGCACCGAGTTCTCGGCAACGCTTCAGAAACCCTCGCCAATAGCGATTTCCGTAACTCACTCGCTGGCCATTGATTGTGTCAACATCAAAAGCGAGTCCATCGTAATGACGTGAGTTCCTGCTATGACTCCCCCCTGCTATGGCAATTACCCGAAAGGTATACCCCCGGCTTACAAGGTCACAGATAGCCCAAAGCATCCTGTGATCCAGTCCCACGTAGCCACCCGGAGCAGTGCCGTAAGAACTCCGCTTAACAGCATAACCGGCAGCGGCATGGTTAAGGTTATCTAGGGCAGACGCGCCATCATAACGACCACTGACCTGACGAGGAAGCCAACTAATCCTATTACAATTCTTCAACCATTGCGCTGCCTTAGGGGTAGGGTTACTAACATAAAATGTGGGGGGCGTAAGAGTGCAACTCGAGAATCCCAAACCAAAGCAGACTGCTACCGCGATCACGGGAAGAAAAAGGATGAGACGCTTCACTTCTATTAAGATGCCCATTTTGCCCCCAATGGCAATGCCATGATCCCTCTCTTGTTTTCCAGAGAGCTCAGGGCTATACCTCCTTCGTAATCATGCGCCTGCGGAGAGTTCTCGCCCAAATCAAGCGTCTCGTCTTCCGAGACGCGCTTGAGCGGCGTAATGAAAAAACAGCCCAAGCGCTCTCACAAGTCTTTGCATCCTTTATTAATCAAGATGGTCGCGCGTCGCGACGGGAGCTTGAGATCGTTTATGACTTTGTGCGTAATGTTTTCCCGGATATCGACCATGGGATTCTTGGGAAATCGCTAGAGTCTGCAGTTGCTTGGCCCCAGCCGATTGATGAAGCACTAAAACACCTCAAGAAAAACCTAAATCCGGAACACAGGATCCCCTTAGCCCTCCAGCTCTATTCAGTCATCAGGGCAGGCGGGGACGCCCCCGCGGAAAAAGAAAAATTCTCCGAAGTTATGCAAGCTGTCGGGAATGATAAGATCACCGCAACTGTCCTACGTGAACTTGGGCAATTCGACGCACCAAAAGACAATCTCTTAGTACGAGTAGACTTTGGCTCTGATAAATCATCTGATGTCCGCCTAAAAGAAGAAGACGACCCGCCCCGGTTTCGCTGTTACCAAGCGGGAGCACTGATTCTTATTCGGAACCTCCGCGATCAACCTCTCTGGGTGAGAGGCTATCAGCTCGACTCAGATCGCCTTTTACTCATCCGGCCTTCAGACGAAGTCATCGCCGGAGGATGGCGCTTAAATTACAACGATCTCATCTTCTTCTTACAGGCAGAAGAAAAAGGAATTCCTCCCGCACTCTTCCTCATCGAAGAAGACAAAGAACTCACCTTGAGCCGAAACAAGTCACGTCTGGCCCTTGCCAAGATCGCTTTCGGACACCGCGTCCACGTCACTCCACTTAAAAACGGATGTCTCACCGGTGGCTCACGAAACTCTCTCATTGCTGCAACCACCTATCAACTCGATTACCATGACGTAATACGTGTGGACGAAAAAGAACCCCTCTCCCTCGAAGCCCTGAGGCGGATCACACAACAAACTGGACAGCGATTTGTTCTTCCAGCGGGACGTCGAAGGGTTCGTGTTTCAAACGATCCCAACCGACTTTCGGGTGATAGCCTACTCCTCACTCCGGGTCTTGCTGGGCGCTTTGTTTTAGAGCTCGAATTCGACCCTAACACAGGAATTGGCGAGCTGAAAGTTATCGAATCCACCGAGGCTATTCTTGTGAATGGCCAACAAGTCAGGGAAGAGCCCTTGCCGGATGGGTCGATGATTCGTCTCAGCAATCGTCAGGCCCTCCGTTGCCGCTTCTCAGATAACATTCTTGATGAAGAAAGGAACCTCGTTCGCCATCTTGAAGTGGAGAATCTCAACCACAGCTTTTGGAAAGGCGGAAAGGCCATCGACAGCCTCTCTTTCCGGCTCGAGCGTAGTCAAATGATGTGTATCATTGGCCCAAGTGGAAGCGGAAAAAGCACGCTTCTTGAAATCCTAGCTGGTCAACGAAAACCAAGGAATGGACAAGTTAAGCTGAATGGCATCTCACTCTACGACCGCCCAAAGAGGCTCGCGCCCTTAATCTCCTTTATGCCGCAGGAAGATGCCCTGACCGAGCAGCTTACCGTTTACGAGCACCTCGTCCATGCCGCTGCCATTCGCCGCCCCCACCTCTCTACCGAATCGATCGAGAAACGCGTAAACTTCCTCGTCGGCGAGCTTGGACTGGAACGAATCGGGCACCGCCGGGTGGGTAGTCCGGAGTCCAAAAGTCTCAGCGGAGGTGAACGTTCCCGACTCAATGCGGGGCTCGACTTAGTTGGAGGCGGTGAAATTTTTCTCTTCGACGAGCCCATCTCGGGGCTTTCCTCGAAAGATGCCGAAAACGTCGTCGATGCCCTCCACAGTTTCGCAAGAGACAAGATCGTGGTTGCCTCCCTTCACCGTCCCAGCGAAAAAGTCTTAGAAGCTTTTGATACGGTCCTCCTCCTTGATCGTGGCGGAAAAATGGTATATTTGGGACCCCCAAAAGATCTAGTAAATTACTTTCAACAAGCCTCCAAAGATTTACAGATCGAGCGTCAATCCGATCTCACCCCTCAGGGAGCTGATTTTGTTTTCGATATTCTCGAAACTACAATGCTGAAGCTCCACGCCCCTGGTAAATCGCGCAGGCGTTTCCAGCCCGAGTTCTGGCAGGAAAGATTTGAGAACCACTGCGTAATGGACCATCTCTCACTGTCAAAGCCCAGCCCCATTGCAGATGAACTCGATTTACCAACCGCCGATGACCAAGTAGCAGCGCCTGAACCTCCGGCGCACGGACGTCGGCAGAAGTGGATGATTTTCAAAACCTACCTAGCACGGGCCGCTAAATCAAAATTCCGCCACCGGGGAACTTTCAACTCTATTTTTTTGGAAGCTCCACTACTCGCAGGACTGATCGGCCTAACCTTGAGAGCTTCCCCCGATGGCAGCTACCAATTCCATTCGGCTCTTCATCTGCCCTCTTACCTCTTTCTGGCCGTTACGGTAGCGATGTTTTTCGGTCTTACCAACAGCGCAACCGAAGTCCTTCGAGATCGCCCGATTTTAAGACGCGAGCGTAATTGCCGACCACACCCCATTCTTTATCTTAGCTCAAAATTCTCAGTGCTAATTCTCGCGGTAGCAGTTCAATCCGCGGTCTTCATCGCGGTTGCGCATCAGATTCTTGATCTTCGTCACATGTTTTGGAATCACCTCGGTTGGATGATTCTTACGGGATCCTGTGGAACTGCGCTGGCCCTTATGGTCTCAGTAATTTCGCGATCCGAGCGCACTGCCCTAGGATCCATTCCTTTGATCCTTGTTCCACAAATTCTACTCGCAGGCGCCCTCATTCCCTTCACCGAAATGAACCGCGGACTCTTTGTCGGAGGGGATGAAGGTCGCGATAATGGAGGTGAACCGGTGCCTTCAGCCATCATGCCGCTGCGCTATGCTTTTGAAGGCAGCATTGTGACTCAAGCCACCGCGAATCGCTTTGAAAAAACTCGCCGGCCCATTCAGAAAACGATCGGTATACTCAAAGACAAAGAAGAGCTGAAACTGTCAGAAGAAGATGAACTCAAAAAGGCCGGAGATAAGATTGGAGTTCTCTTTGCATCGGTTGCAAAAACTTCCTCTGAGGCTGACGAAATCCTAAGTGATCCGCTTGGGCAATTAGAACAACTTCAAAAAGAGGAGATGGAAGGAGTTAAACCCGAACTCGATCGCGATACTCGCTCAGTTTCTCAATTCTTTGTGAACGAACGGGTCGAAAACATGGTAGATCTTGCCGAGACTCTGAGACTTGATCGCAGGAGAAATGATAAACCCAACATTTTCTTGGCAAAAGAAAAGCCCCTCTTTGGCGTCAATCTGAGCACCCAATGGTATTGCCGAATCTTTTTGATACTCCTTACAACTGCTTTCCTTCTCCCAGCCGCGAGCTTTCTTAACTACTCACTCACCCGGCGTTAAAGAACGCGAAAGCGCTGTTTTAAAGCTCCGGCGGATCAGCGTCAGCGCTTCGGAGGTCAATGGCCGAGCGACTACCAGCCCAGCAATAGAATGCCCTTCCTTAGATTCGAGCGGGAGAATTTCTATCATTCGATCCTCAGAAATCATAACCTGCAGAAGCCCGCTGGGATCGACTACACCTTTAGTGATTGAAGCATAAACAAGTGATCTCGCGACTTTGATCAACTTCTCACTTCCTACTTCATCAAGCATAACCTGCCCCTTCGGATCGCAGACAAATGCAGCCAGAATAGGAGTCTGTTTTTTTAGCCAATCTGAAAATGCGCTAAGAGCACGAGGCAGCGACGGAAGCCCAGAAGAGCGCGTAGCTTTTTTTGCAGAAGTAGTCGAAGCAACCGGAGACTGTTGTTCATAAAACGAATCAGGTCGGACCGGCTGCTTGTTCTTTTCAACCGGCGGGTGAGCTGGCTTAGGTTTTGGCGCAGCCTGAGAAAACGGATTGGATGGCTCGGACCCAATCGATTGAAACGGCGGAGCAGAAGAATTGGGTTCCCCGTCGAAACCCTCAAAATCCTCACCAAAAACTGATTCGTGAGAAGGGATTTGTGATACCGGAGTTTTGGCTAGCAATCCTTCGGCAAGCGACCGGACTTCGTCTGGGTCGAGCCACTGACTCACAACTTCGTTCTCGTTCATAGTTTTAGGCTGGAATCGGAGGATTGATGCGCCCCTCTAGCTCAAGACGGAGTTGTTCAAAAATCGCCAAAGTCTCTGAGCCTTCTGCCATCACTCCAACGGGAAGACCCCTCGCACTAGCTTGCACATAGAGATCATTCCTGGGGATTTCAGTCTGCATCACCATTTCCTCTGGAAGAAGTCCTCGAAGTGCTTGGGCAGATTCTAAGCTTTCAGGGAGCTCCTTTTTCACCATCGTCAAAACGACTCCAAGAACCTGAAGGCTGGGGTTGACAGCGCGCATCCGGGTCAATGCTTCCAGCATCTTGGGAACTGAACGAACCCCAAGTGGTTCGGATTGCTGGGGCACTATTACCCCATTCGAAACTCCAAGAACATCAGCAGTGACACCAAATAACCCCGCTGCCGTATCAAAAATACAGACATCGTATTTCATTGCGCGGATTTGTGAGACAAAACCCCTTATTCGGTGGACGTTTCCAGAAACCGGACCGCTCCCAAATTCGTAGGCACTACTCTGACCAGCCGCAACAAGACTAAATGTTGGAAGACGGGTAGGCACAATAAGCTCCCCGACATTCATAACTGGATTTTCAAGAAAATCGTAAAAGCCAGAGAGATGGCGCGATTGGCGAGTCAGGGAAAGTCCCACTGAACCCTGAGGATCGGTATCAACAAGCAAAGTTTTGCGGCCACTGCGGGCGAAGGCATAGGCTAGATTAATGGAGAGAGTCGTTTTTCCGACGCCTCCTTTTTGACTGGTGATGGCTAGAGTGGTCACTGAAAGAAATCTGAAATGAGATTCGGGAAACCTATTCCCAATTGGCCTTGCGCAATGGAATCATTTAGAAGCTCCTTTGTCTGGTCATTTTCTCTCTATTTCTTAATTTCAGAAAGCCCACACTAGGGTGGATCCATCATGCGAGCATACTTTTCAATCCTGCCTCTTCTATACGTCTTCCAGTTATCTTCATGTTCGGATGAAAAAACCACGGAAAAAAAAGATGTTAAGAAGAACTATTTTTCTGATGCCGAGGTCCCGGATAGCGCCATTGATTTTAAAAATGAAATGGCCACAGGCGAGACTGATTTCCTCAGATCTTTATCCACCCACCAGATCGCCTGGCAAAAATGGAATCACGAGATCCTTAAGAAAGCGAAAGATGCTCAGCGCCCGATCTTTGCCCTCTTATGTTCGCCTCTCGGAAGCGCCTCGCGCACCGTCGTTGACGAGCTAAACGAGGACCAAGACCTTCGAGGGATAATCTCCAGCCAAGCGATCTGCACCGTGATAGACTCAACGGTAAACCCTGAAATGGCTAATTTGGGATACCGTCTCTCTGCAGAAGAGAAAAAAAGTGCCGCTTTCCCCATGATTATTTGGTTGAGCCATGAGGGCTCACCCATTGCTTCAGACCCCGTAGGGAATATCTCCGGGCGCGAATTGAAGGTCGTCGTCTCAAACCTCGCGAACGTGGTAGAGGACCTTTGGACCAAATCATCGCGATACACGGTTGAAAACAGTCGGAGCGAAAATGAAAAAAGACAGCTTCGCTTAGAACCAAACGTCGAGGAGCTTAAACAGCCGGTAACACGAAATGAACTCTTTCAAAGAGAAACTCGCCAACTCAGTTCTCTTTATAGCTTCGGAGACAAGAATCTGGATTTTATTGGAGGATTGATTCCCTCCAGCAGCATCGAACTTCTTGCTATCGGATCACGTTCGTCAAATTTAACGGGAGAAGTTCGTGAGCAAAGCAGAGAAGCTGCTAAAGTAATGACCCTAGAACTAACCTCGGGGGCTCTCAAGGATCACCTGACCGGTTTTTATTTCTACGCGCGGAGAACAGACGATTGGACGCTTCCCTTTTTTTCTACAGACCTTCTTTCCCAAGCCAAAGTCGCCGCAACTTTAATGAAAGTTGGCAATCTCCTCGGTGATGAAAGATTCACCAAGCAGGGTTTAGAATTACTTGAGCTCCTAGAAACCGAATGGCTGGCGAAAGAAATTTCTAGTAAATGCCCAAATGGTATTCTTGGTTCTAATGGGGCATTTCTTTGGGATTATAGAACTCTTAAAAAAATCCTCGATCCAGATCAGCTTAAGGTAGCCACCATCGCATTTTCCCTCGAACCGACCGGTAATATTCCACTCGAAACCGATCCTCTTGGAAACTATTTCAACCTCAATTCACTTCGAGGTAAAACTTCCACCCAAGAAGTCGCCGACGAGCTTCAACTTTCGGTGGAAGAAGCTTCAAAGGCCGTGAAGACCATAAAATCTAAACTGCTGACATTTCGCAGGGAGCAAATTAAAATCACAAGGGAAAGCACTTTGACTGTTAAAGATCTAGCCTTGGTTCTAAGAGCTCAAATCTTAAGAGCCAACCATACTGGATCACCAGCTCATTTCGACGCAGCTAAAGCAATCGCAAATAGAATCTTATCTGATTACTGGAATCCCGAAAAAGGATTTTTCCGCATTTCATCAGATTCAACAATGGTCCCCGCACGGTGCCAAGATGTCATGGCAGTTGGTCGGTCTTTGAACGAACTTTACCAAGCTACTCTCGACCAACATTGGCTAAAAAGCGCAACTGAAATTGTAGACCATAACATTCAGCAATTCGGCTATTCAGGTAAGATTCTGACCGAAGTCACGAAAGAGGAACAGATTGTTCCTTTAAAGCAATTCAGTGTGAGTATGATTTTTGGTGAATCTACCCTAGGCATCTCTGATCAAACTTTGAGCCGACTTTACGCCCTGACCGGAAATGAGACTTATGGTGGCATCGTAGACGCTCACCGAAAATATATCGCCCGTCAGGCAAAAGGCAGAGTGGTGTATCATACCGACTACATTTCATCATGTTCCCTCGGTGATTCCCCTCTGATGGCCATTCTTCAGGGGGATATAGGCAGTAAACTTGGCAAACAATTCATTTCTATTCTAAACGCTCCAAAACATCTATCGTTCCTCACCATTCGCCCGGAATCCGCCAACCCGCTTCTCACACCCCTCACTGGGCTTCCACCAGCTAAAGGAACAGCTTCGGTTGTCCTCACTCGTGCCGGCGAAGCCCTCGGACAGATATCTACGAGTGAGGAACTTACCGAACTTCTTGACTCAGTCATCTCCGGCGAGTGAGTGTCTTCTCGTCCCAAATATTTTATCTTCACTCTATTCTATGAGCAACCGCACCGCATCACAGGCACGCAATACCGCCGAAACTAAGATCAAGCTCAGCCTCGATCTTGATGGTTCCGGCAAATCCTCAATTGCCACTAGGATTCCATTCTTTGATCACATGTTAACCCTCTTCTCTCGTCACTCGCTCATCGACTTGAATGTCGAAGTCGATGGTGATGTTGAAGTCGATTTCCACCACACCGTAGAGGACACTGGTATTGTCCTCGGTGAATGCATCAAGACCGCTATGGGAGACAAAGATGGCATTCGACGCTACGGACACGCCTACGTGCCGATGGACGAGACCCTTTGCCGCAGCGTGATCGATCTGAGCAACCGCCCGCAACTCGAACTCCGGACACCTAAACAAACTGCAGATGCTCAGAACTTCCCTTTTACCCTCGTGGAGGAATTCTGCCGCGCACTCTCTTCAAACCTCCGCTGCAACCTCCACATTGAAGTTCTTTATGGCCGAGACGGGCACCACGTTGCCGAGTCGGTTTTTAAATCCATAGCCGTCGCACTTCGGATCGCTTCGGAAAACGACCCGCGCCGCGAAGGTATCCCATCCACTAAGGAAGTGCTCTAAATCGATATGAAACTCGGAATGATCGACTACGGTCGGGGCAATCTTCGAAGTGTCATCAACGCCTGCAAAGCATTGGGTCATGACCCCACCCTAATTACCAAGCCTGAAGAGCTAGAACAATTTACGCATCTCATCTTCCCTGGCCAAGGATCTTTCGGAGACTGCATGGAAAGCCTGCACCGGCTGGGACTAGACAAGCCCCTTCAAGAATGGATCGCGGCGGGAAAGCCCTACTTCGGGATCTGTGTGGGCTTTCAGCTCCTTTTTGAGGCTAGTGAAGAATCGCCCGGCACTGCCGGACTAGGAGTCGTATCCGGGACCGTTAATTAGGTTTGTCAAAACTTAAAATTCCCCACATGGGATGGAATGCTACCCTCCACACGAAAGAGAACTCTCCTTACTGGGCCAAGTTTAATGCTGCACCTTACTTCTATTTCGTCCACTCGTATTATCCGGACGGCGTGGATCCTGAAATTGTTTCAGCAACTTGCAACTACGGCGACGAAACCTTTTGTGCAGCTATTGAGCAGGGAAAACTGTTTGCCACGCAGTTTCACCCAGAAAAGAGCCAACATGCCGGACTCAAACTACTCGAAAACTTCTTCAAAGCCTAAATGACATAGGCTGACACGAAAAAAGCCGGCCGTTTCCGCCCAGCTTTTGAAGGAGTAGAAAATAAAAAGCGCCTTAAATCAGGCCTGCTTTTTTCAGAGTCACGTAAGCACCATTCTTATTGATGGTCTTAATCCCCTTCGCTGCTCGCCTTCACGCGAACATACTTACTGAGCTCCGGAACCCAAACTCGCTTGGTGTGAAGGTTAGGAGAAACTTTGCGCTTCACCGTCTTAGTGACGTGACGGCCAATGCCGCCTTTCTTTTTGGCCAAACCAGAACGGTGGATTTTACGTCCAACACGAACTTTAGAACCGCGGATACTGCATACTCTTGCCATAAATCTTGAAAACTGGTGGATGGGTGAGATATGCGAAATTCAGAATGGGTCAAGCCGTTTCCGAAAATTCCTTAAGGTTTTTCATTCTTATTATTTAACAGGATGAACTGGAAATCCCCTTTCAGGTATGATTTTCTCGCTGTGTGGAAGCCCCGATTCTCCTTGATTACTTAAAGCAGCTCGAAAAACAGGGAGTCGACCATGTAGAAATCGACGACCACGCACGGTCAGTTCTTCGCGAGCTCTACACCCGCGGAAGTGCCCGCCGCCCTGCGAAACCCAGTATAGTTGGGACCAATAAGCAGTTACAGCCGGACTCAATCGTCGCGCAAGGTAACACCGCGGCCGAAAAGATAGCCTCGCTTGCCAACATCGCCAAAACCTGGCAACCGGCACGATCCCTTGGTAGTCTCCGGGATACTATGGTTTTCTCCGCCGGCAATCCCGAAGCTGATTTCATGCTCGTCGGCGAAGCCCCTGGATTTCAGGAAGAACAAAAACTCGAACCTTTCGTAGGCCCAGCCGGAGAAAAACTTAATCAAATCCTCAAGGCTATGGGGCTCGCACGCGAAAAGGTCTATATTTCCAATGTTTGTAAATTCCGGCCTGCCACCCGGAACCAAACCACTAACAACCGCAAACCCTCTCCCGAAGAAATGGCAACTTCCCTTCCATTTGTGAAGGCCGAGATTGATATCGTAAAACCAAGCGTCATCGTTGCGCTCGGAGGCAGCGCGGCTCAGGGCCTTCTCGGCTCTGATAAACCAGTTGGCCAACTGCGTGAATCTTGGCACCAATTCCAAGGAATCCCTCTCCGTGTTACCTACCACCCTTCCTATCTTTTGAGGCAAGAGGACGGACTCGGCGAAAAACGCAAGGTCTGGGAGGATATGCTAGCCATCATGGAAAAACTTGGACTTCCAGTTTCCGAAAAACAACGCAGCTACTTCAAGGAGTAGTCAACTTTGGCTAAAATAAATCATTCCCGCGATTCCGGCTGTAAAGCAGTAGTAAGCAAAATACTCCAACTTTCCGCGCTTCACCGCTCCCATCACGACATAAATTGCAAATAACCCTACGAAAGCTGCCGCAATCGCGCCGGCAACATAGGGCGCATTAAAACAAGAATTGAGGGCTCTCGTAAAAGAGCCCGTCTGTTCCATCTGCTCCTTTAGAGTCAGCACGAATCCACCAACGATAGCGGGGATTGACATTAGGAAGGAAAATTCGGCAGCTTTCTCTGCCTTTACCCCGCTTACTAAGCCAGCCGCGATCGTCGAGCCAGAGCGAGAAATCCCAGGCAAAATAGCACAAGCCTGTCCGATCCCCATAACAACAGAACTCTTAAGCCCCAGCTTGGCAGCTTTTCCTTTCAATATTCTTGGCACAAACAAGATAAATCCCGTCACAATCAAAAGACCTGAAACAAAAACCGGCTTTCCTGGCGCAGCATCAAAAAAATCCTTAAAAAGCAATGCTGCGACCACAGCCGGAACTGTAGCCACCCCGAGCCAAACAATCATCATTCGCTCCTCCCTCATCTCGTTGTTGAAAAGTGAAACCATTTTTGTGATAGAGCGCACCTTTGATCAGCGAGTGCATCGACTTGTCGATGATTATGGACGATTTCAAAAGAAAGATCTGGCCGATGCTCCGCTCCCACGTCTCGAATTCCGAGAAGATACTGGGCTAGCACGATATGTCCTGAAGATGACACGGGAAGAAACTCCGCCAATCCTTGCACAATCCCCACGATGATGGCCTTCCAAATTTCCATTGCTATGAGAAGGATTAACCCCCCTCTCCTTACCCGGCAAGCCCCACATCACCTCTCTCAAAATTTTATTTCGCATTTCCCGATCTCTCAGGTATGCTGATGCTATGAAAGCAACACTTACATTGTTCGCCCTCGTTTCGCTTCTTGCCTCCTGCAGCCAGAAAGGCAAACCCGTCGCTCCAGCAGCCAACACCGGCAATCAATATGGGGTTCCAAATTCCGGCGCTCCCGGAAGTTACAATCCTCCCTACCAGCCGATTGCTCCTATCAATCCTCCTGCAGCTCCACTGCCCACCCCTTATGGAACTCCACCTGTTGCAATCGCTCCTTATACCCCTCCACCCGCTAGTCCAGCGCCAACTCCCTCACCCGATCTGAACGGAAACGTTTACACGATCAAAGCTGGAGATTCTCTTTGGGGAATCGCACGTAAGTTTGGAACATCCGTAAATGCTGTTAAGGAGACTAACGGTATGACGAACGACACGATTATTGAAGGTCGTAGTCTCATCATCCCCGGACGATAACCAATCGGATTACGAACCTTTCATTAATCGGTGGGCCAGACTATCCTCTGGCCCACCTTTTTGTACAAATGAAACTCTTACTGACGGCCTTTCTCTCTCTCATTCTTCCCGCCCTCACCCAAGAATTACCAAACGAAAGAGAAAAGCTTCTCGAAGCTCTCCTGAATGCACCTGATCGAGCTTCACTAGATCAGGCCATCAAAAACGGCAAAGCAGCGGGTCTTCCGGACCAACTATTTCTTGAAGCTCGCTTCGTCTTTCTTGTAAACGAAGATAATCGGGGGGCGCTTGCTACTCTCTCAACGGAGCTTGAAGCACACCTCCCAAAATTTTCTCCCGACGACACGATGCTCTTTGCCGTCAAAGAAGATTTCGCAAGCATCGTGCAATACACCAAGGCTCTTGCTGCCCTTCGAGACAACGACACAACACTTTTCAAAAAACATATTACCGAAGCCTTTTGGCTAGCCCCTTCTCACGCCACCCAATTTGCGCCCTTGATCGATGACATACGTATCAATGAAGCAATGAAAAAAATCACCTTAGATCTTAACCTGAAGTTTGAAGACCAAAGGTTGAAGAGTGAATCAAAGTCTTTAAAATCCATCGCAGGGGGCTCACCAGCTTTTCTCATTCATTTCTGGAGTCCTTGGGCGAGTCAAGCAATGGCGATAATGGATGAATTTCTAATCATTAGCGACTCTCTCATCAAAAATAATATTCCCGTAGCTTCCATTCTTTTAAGCAGCACAACTGAAGCCAGAAGAGCTGGAGATGATTTTCTTACTAAAGGAAAACAAGGAAATATAGCACACTGGCTCGTCGATACTGAGAAGTTTTCATTGGGCTCGTTGATGCGCGTTTCCTCTTTCCCCACTGTTGTATTAGTATCAAACAAAGGGGAAATCCTTTTCAACGGAGACCCGGCCGATCGCCGTCTTTGGAAGATTCTGACCTCTATTAATCCAGAAATAAGCGAACCTACGATAGATGCCGTACTTCCAAAAATAGATCCAAAAAGCACCTCACGGACAAAAAACGGCAACTAAGACCAGAAATATTTGATCGCAAGCATGTAAGATTAAACTTGAACTATGGTGCAGTATTCGGCTTTCTTCTTAAAACCAATCGATTAGACCACAGTGTCCAGTTACGACGAACCATCCCCTCAAGAGCTTCATGCCCTCGCCATCCTATGGAATGAGGGCCCAAGTACAGTAGGGTTCGTACATGAATTAATGAATATCGATGGTAGTGATCGAACCTACACCACCGCCCTCGCCGTCATGCGCAACCTTGAGAAAAAAAGGCTTGCCGTTCGGAATACTCAGGGACGGGCACATGTTTATGAAGCTAAGGTAGATCGCGAAAGTATCCTCAAGCCCCGCTTGCAGGACCTCGTTCAAAACAGTTTTGGAGGAAGCCTTGGACAGGCAGTCCTCTCCCTAATCTCAGTTGGCGTCATGACGCCCGAAGAGAAAACCGCGGTAACCCGCGTAATTAAAAAGCACAAAGCCATGGCTGCAAAAAAGAAGACCACAAAAAAGAAGGCCGCCAAAAAGGCCGCCAAAAAACCCGTGGCTACCAAGAAAAAGGTAGCCAAGAAGAAAGTCGCTAAAAAAATTGCTGCTAAAAAAGTAGCTAAAAAGCCCGCCAAGAAAAAGGTAGCTAAAAAAGCCGCTAAGAAAAAAGTAGCCAAAAGCCCGCCAAGAAAAAGGTAGCTAAAAAAGCCGCTAAGAAAAAAGTAGCCAAAAAGCCCGCCAAGAAAAAGGTAGCTAAAAAAGCCGCTAAGAAAAAAGTAGCCAAAAAGCCCGCCAAGAAAAAGGTAGCTAAAAAAGCCGCTAAGAAAAAAGTAGCCAAAAAGCCCGCCAAGAAAAAGGTAGCTAAAAAAGCCGCTAAGAAAAAAGTAGCCAAAAAGCCCGCCAAGAAAAAGGTAGCTAAAAAAGCCGCTAAGAAAAAGGTAGCTAAAAAGCCTGCCAAGAAAAAAGTAGCTAAAAAGCGTAAGTAAGGATTTCCTTCCCTACTGAGCAATTTTCAAGGGACACTCTTCACGGAGTGTCCCTTTTCTCTTTTCTAGGCCTTACTTCCAAGACATTCTTCCAATCATGCCCCGATATTCAAAACTCATTTCCAGCTTTCTAGGCGCTCTCGTGATCGCCTCGGCCACTGCAGAAACAAAACCTAACGTTATCGTAATCATGGCCGATGACTTAGGCTACGGAGATCTATCTTGTTATGGAGCCACAACTTTCAAAACTCCCCACATCGACAAGCTGGCTAGCGGAGGCCAACTCTTCACAAGTGGATATTGTTCTGCCTCCACATGCACGCCCACCCGCTACTCGCTGCTAACCGGAAATTACGCCTTCCGTAAAAAAGGAACCGGAATCGCACCTCCCAACGGACACCTAATTATTGACGCTGGCACTTTCACTCTCCCCGATCTTATGAAGAAAGCTGGGTATCAAACCGCCGTAGTGGGTAAATGGCACCTCGGACTTGGTGAAAAAGGTAAGGGTCCAAACTGGAATGGTGAGCTGAAACCTGGGCCTCGCGAAATTGGATTTGATCATCACTTTCTCCTGCCCACTACCAACGACCGGGTTCCTCAGGTCTATGTAACCCAAAGTAAAGTCCTCAACCTTGATCCCACAGATCCACTTTGGGTTGGCCGTAAAAAACCATCTCCAGATCACCCTACCGGCGTTACTCATCGCGACTCTCTAAAAATGGACTGGTCTCATGGTCATAACTCCACAATTCACAATGGCATTTCTCGGATTGGTTTTTATACCGGTGGAGAAAAGGCCCGCTTTCGGGATGAAGATCTTGCCGATAAATGGGTTGAAAAATCAGTCGAGTGGATCGAAAAGAACAAAGATGACCCCTTCTTTCTATTTTATGCATCTCATGATCTTCACGTTCCCCGCATTCCACACGAGAGATTTCAAGGTGTCACTCCGCATGGCTTCCGTGCCGACTCCATTGTTCAACTTGACTGGACCGTCGGAGAAATCATGAAAACCCTGGACCGGCTCGACCTAACCGAAAACACCCTTGTGGTTTTCTGCTCAGACAATGGCCCGGTCATGGACGATGGCTACAAAGACGGTGCGGTTGAGAAACTAGGATCTCACAAAGCAGCAGGCCCATACAAAGGTGGGAAATACAGTGTTTACGAAGGGGGGACCCGCACTCCCTTCATCACTTTTTGGAAAGGCAAAATCTTGGCTGGAAAATCAGACCAAATGGTCTGCACCATCGACCTTGCCACTAGCCTCGCCAAGCTTACAGGCACAGCACTCCCAAAAAACGCTTTTAAGGATAGCTTTGATGTATCCGATGCCCTACTCGGCAAGCCCGATGCGAGAGGACGGACAAGTCTCATCCAGCAAGACAATGGAGGGAGGGGTAAATTTGGCTTTCGTAAAAACAAATGGAAACTAACCAAACATTCAGGAAAATCTGCCCGCAATACGGCAGTCGAAAAGAAACTCGCAAATACCAAGGTTCCAGAATTTCAGCTTTACGATCTCACTAAAGACCCGGCTGAGAAAAAAAACATCATCAAGCAACACCCCGAGACCGCCGCAGAGATGAAGGCGGAGCTAGAAGCCCTCGTGCAAGCTGATCGCTCACGCCCGGAGTAAGCTCATTGCCCAAATTAAACCAAAAGAACATTTTCCAGTTGCCAGAGTCAGCCTCCCCTTCTAGCTTTCGCCCGCCGCTCGGCTAGCTCAGGGGTAGAGCACCACATTGACATTGTGGGGGTCGCTGGTTCAAATCCAGCGTCGAGCACCATTCTTTTAAAAAGCGCCGCGATCAAACGATCGTGGCGTTTTTTTGTTCTATTTCTCAAGACACCATCGGACGGACAGGAATGCCGCGTTCCCGAAAGTAGTCTTTGGCTTCGGGTACGGTATGTTGACCAAAGTGGAAAATACTAGCAGCCAGTACAGCATCAGCTTTCCCCTCATCAAGGACATCCACCATATGTTCAAGGTTTCCAGCACCACCACTCGCGATAACCGGGATTCCAACAGCTTCGCTAACCGCTCGCGTTAACTCGAGATCATATCCATTCTTTGTCCCATCAGCATCCATACTTGTAAGAAGAATCTCCCCAGCTCCCCGATTGTAGACCTCCTTAGCCCACTCAATCGCATCAAGTCCATCCACAGGCCGACGACCTCCGTGGGTATAAACACCCCATTTCCCCGCTCCCTGGCGCTTCGCGTCAATCGCCACCACGATACATTGATTCCCAAATGCCTTGGCACCTTCATCAATCACCTCGGGGCGGAAAATCGCCGCCGTATTCACTCCTACCTTGTCGGCACCGGCCAGCAACATACGACTCATATCAGCTACCTCGCGAATACCACCACCCACTGTCAATGGCACGAAACACTTTGCCGCGGTTTCACGCACCACATCTACCATGGTATCACGCCCATCGGAGGAGGCTGTGATATCTAGAAAGACAATCTCATCAGCCTGCTGCTCGTTGTAGGCAACCGCGGACTCCACCGGATCTCCAGCATCGACAAGATCAACAAAATTGGTCCCCTTAACAACTCGGCCGTTTGTGACGTCGAGACAGGGAATGATTCGCTTCGCAAGCATACCAGTGATTTACCTACCAAGCTAAGGAAAGCAAGACACGACGAATCCTCCCTTATATTTCAACACGTTGCCAAAATGAAGCTCTTCACCTAATTTCCCTAAGAATCACTCTAACTTATTGGATAAAAACAATTTACTTAGATTTTGAGATTCTGGAACCACGTGTTTGAACGCGCACAAGAATAGCCCTTAATAACCCATCACATCACTGCTTCGAACCTGCCGCCGCACGACGTAAGCGATCCATCATAGCCACCCCTATACCAGTTTCAGAGACCGATTCAGAGATAATCACATCAACCCCCGCAGCATCGAGCTTCCTAAGACAGTAAAACAACCTGACAGCGCCTTCGGCTAATTTCCCCTTTCCGGGACTCATGATTTCAACATGCGCCCAATCCGTCGCTTCCATCAAGGAACTGTTGCCCTCACCACGATAACTCAGCAAACCGTATTTCACTCCCTCCTCGGGCACAAAGTCACTCGGCTTGTCCATCACCACTAAAGGCGTCGTCGGTGCATAATGGCTCTCCACCTGCCCCGGGGCTTCAATGTGGTCCGCCTTCGTCTTCTTCGGCTTGATTACCTTAGCGATTTTTCTCAAATCCTCGCGAGAAATAGGTCCCGGTCTCAATAGTCGTAAAACTGGTCCCTTCTCTGACATCTCCGGAGCGACAATCGTACTCTCAAGGCCATCACGGCAAGCCCCTCCATCAATCACCATCGGGATTTTCCCGCCCAATTCCTCCATTACGGCATCAGCTGAGGTCGGACTAATTCTCCCAAAGCGATTCGCGCTCGGAGCGGCCACCGGAATTTCCTTGGCTACCGCCCGCATCACCTCATGAGCACTCATGCGCACCGCTACAGTCTCTAGTCCGCTAGTCACTAATTCAGGAACATCCTCCTTTTTAGGCAAAACTAGAGTTAAAGGCCCCGGCCAGTATGTTGATACCAGTTCATCAACGATTTCATCGAGTTCCTCTGGTATATTCGCCACAATATCAAGATCGCGCTTGTGCCCAATATGAACAATTAGCGGATCAAAAGAAGGCCTCTCTTTAACCTCAAAAACCTTCGCTACGGCTTCCGCATCAAAGGCATCTGCAGCCAAGCCATAGACCGTCTCAGTGGGCAAAGCCACTAGTCCGCCATTCTCCAGAAGAGCCACGGCTTCCGCCACGGCCTCCCGCCAATCTTCAAAATCCGCAACGACTCGTTTTGTGTCCACACAAGATCTTTAGCAGATACAGCTTCGTGAATCGAATTCAGAAAGGTAGAGTTTTCCCAAGAGTATGCAGAAGAATATTATCCTCATCGGATTTATGGGAACGGGGAAGTCCACAATTGGGCGAAACCTCTCCCAAACCTTCGGCTACCCGCTCATTGACACCGACCAACTCATTGTCGAGCAACAAGGCCGCAACATTCCCACAATTTTCAAAGAAAACAGTGAGGAAGGGTTTCGCGACATGGAAACCGAACTCCTCAAGTCGCTTATTAAACACTCCGGCCATATTATTGCGACTGGCGGGGGAATCATTGGCCGCCCCGAAAATCGCCAGCTCCTTCGAGAACTCGGTTACGTCGTCTGGCTGATCGCACACCCTATTGAAATCCTGAAGCGAACCTCTCGGAACGCAAATCGCCCGCTCCTTCACAACGACGATCCCGAAAAAACGATCCGCGATCTTCTAGGCGTCCGCACACCACTCTACCGTAATACCGCCCACATCGGTATCGAAACTGACAACCTCTCGTTCGACGAAGTCACCACTGGCATCATCGAGTCCGCGCGCTATCACTTTGGCACCCAAGAATGAATACGGACATCGCCAAGGCCAATGTCAGGTTCGTGGCCCGGCAGCTGGGTTTCGATGACTGCCGCATCGCTGCCGCGACTCGCGCTCCGCACGCCGACCACTACATACAGTGGATCGAAGAAGGACACGCCGGTGATATGGGCTGGCTGGAGAAAAACGTCGAACGTCGCTGTGATCCGCGGGAAGTTCTTCCGGGTTGCAAATCTATCGTTTCACTCGCTCTCAATTATCTTCCAGCTAAAAAACAACCGCGTTCCGACTATCGCATCGCTCGCTACTCGTGGAACGATGACTACCACAACCTCATCCAAGAAAAGCTCAAGGACCTAGATTTGGCCATGCAAGACATGGGCGGTCTCCAACGCTACTATGTCGATACCGGCCCCATTCTTGAGCGTGATTTCGCGTCTGCTTCTGGGCTTGGTTGGAACGGAAAATCTACTGTCCAAATCCACCGTAAGCTCGGCACTTGGTTCTTCCTTGCCGAACTGCTAACCACTCTCGATCTCCTTCCTGACCCTAAATCCAGCGATCACTGCGGTAAATGCACGGCCTGTATCAGCGCCTGTCCCACCCAAGCGATCACCGCTCCGCGAAAACTTGCCGCCACCCGCTGCATCTCTTATCTCACCATCGAGCACAAGGGTTCTATCCCCGAAGAATTCCGCCGCTCTATCGGCGATCGCATCTACGGCTGCGATGACTGTCTCGATGCCTGCCCTTGGAATCGTTTCGCCAGAGTCTCCCGCGAAACTTCCTTTCACGCCCGTGAAGAAATCTTCTCCCATTCCCTCTCGGACTTTCTTGATATGACTCTCGAAGACTTTCGGCGTGTCTTCGCAAAATCCCCTATCAAGAGAATCAAATTCGAACCATTCATCAGGAATGCCTGCATTGCCCTCGGTAATACAGGCACCGAAAAAGACCTTCCTAAACTCAGAGAGCTCTCTACCCACGAATCAGCCCTCATCGCCGAACACGCCAAATGGGCCATTGATGAGATTACAAGCCGAAACCCGGCATGAAGACTCGCTCCATCATTTTATTCCTTATTTCATTATGAGGCTCTCGTAACATCTCAAAATTTTCTCACTCGAAAAACTAAAACCTCCTTTTGGCATCCTCCACCAATCACTCTCAGCCAATATGAAAACCTGCATCCTCCTTCTTTGCATTTCCATCCAAAGCTTACAGCTTCTTGGTCAAATAACCAAACACCCGGATATTCTCATTATTCTAGCGGATGACCTTGGATATTCCGACGTAGGCGCCTATGGATCTGAGATCAAGACTCCTAACCTAGACGCTCTCGCAAACAACGGTCTACGCTTCACAAACTTTTACAATACCGCCCGCTGTTGGCCGACGCGCGCATCGATTCTTACTGGCTACTATCCACAGCAAATTCGACGCGACACTCTAAAAACTAAAAGCGGCGGCATGCGTGGAAAACGCCCTCCGTGGGCTCCCCTTGCCCCGGCCCTCCTGAAGAAAGCAGGCTACCGCTCTTACCACATCGGCAAGTGGCACCTCGACAGTAAACCGATCGCAGCCGGCTTCGACCGGTCCTACTATCTCAAGGATCAAAGTCGATTCTTCAGCCCCACCACTCATTACCTTGACGATCAAAAACTTTCCCCCGTTAAACGCGGAACTGACTTTTATGGCACTACCGAACTTGCCAACCGCACTATCGAATTTCTCGAGGAACACAAAACCAACTACGCTGACTCCCCATCTTTCACCTACCTCGCATTTGCCGCCCCCCACTTCCCGCTTCATGCCCTCCCGCAAGATATCGCCAAATATGAAAACACCTACATTCCCGGATGGGATTCGATCCGCCAAGCTCGTCACCAACGCATGACCAAACTAGGATTTCCAAAGGTCAATCTTTCACCAGTCCTTCCAAACCTTGGTCCTCCCTATCACTTCCCTGACCAACTCAAAATTCTCGGTTCAGGTGAAGTAAACCGCCCCCTCCCTTGGGGGAAACTCACCAAAGAACAGAAAGCCTTTCAGTCGAGAAAAATGGCTATTCACGCCGCCATGATCGACCGTATGGACCAGGAAATTGGCCGTATTATTACCCATCTCAAAAAAAGAGATCGTTTCGATAACACCCTCATCATCTTTCTCTCCGATAATGGAGCGAGCGCCGAGATTATGGTTCGGGGCGATGGCCACGATCCCACCGCTCCTCTCGGGTCAGCGGCAACTTATCCTTGCCTCGGCCCTGGTTGGTCAACTACTGCCAACACCCCCTTCAAAAAACACAAAACCTGGACTCATGAAGGTGGAATCTCTACTCCCTTGATCGCGCACTGGCCGCAAGGTTTCGAGGCGAAAAATAAATTTCGACACACTCCGGCTCACGTCATCGATCTCCTTCCAACCTTTCTTGAGATAGCCAAAATTGAGAATGAAACTTCTATTATTAAAAGCCCTGGTAAGAGCCTCCTCCCGGTCTTTAAAGAAGATCAAAAGGATCTTCATCCAGATCTCTGGTGGTCACACGAAGGTCATAACGCCATTCTCAAAGACGGCTGGAAAGCTGTTTCCTCATTCAAAGAACCGTGGGAACTCTACCACCTTTCCGCTGACCGCAGTGAAACGAACAATCTAGCGAAAAAGCATCCTGGGAAACTGAATTCCCTCATCGCACTCTGGAACAAAAGCGCGGATCAATTTATTGCCGATTCTAAAAAATAAGAGCCTTTCCAAGGCATACCCCAAACCGCTAGCTTAAAGTATGTTCTTTCAGAAAGCGTTCACGGCAGCTCTAGTTCTTTCATCTCTTTCCGCCCAAGAAAAGAGCGCAACACCTTCAGCAGCACAATTTGCCTTTACCAACCTTTTCAATGGCAAGGATCTCACCAACTGGGTCGACGTCAACACCTCGCCCGAAACTTGGTCAGTCAAAGACGGACTCCTCGTTTGTTCCGGTAAGCCCATCGGGGTGATGCGGTCAGAAAAACAATACGAAAACTTTATTCTTGTCATCGAATGGCGACACATGAAGGCCGGCGGAAACTCTGGGGTCTTCCTCTGGAGCGATGCCAAGCCATCCGGAAACCGGCTTCCAAAAGGTATGGAGGTTCAAATGCTAGAACTGGAATGGCCTAATATTCACAAAAAACGTGACGGCTCGCCAAATCACCCCGGCTACGTTAGCGGCGAACTCTTCGGCGCAGGCGGGATGAGAGCGGTCCCCGAAAATCCACGCGGTTCGCGGTCCATGTCCTTTGAAATGCGCTGCAAAGGGAAAGGCGAGTGGAATGAATACGTCATCGTAGCGGTCGACGGTGCCGTGAAACTTTCAATTAATGGCAAATTCGTCAATGGCATCCGCGAAGCCGATCTTCGCAAGGGCTACCTTTGCTTAGAAGCCGAAGGCGCAGAAATACACTTTCGGAAAATCCAGATTATGGAACTCCCTTCAGGGCGTGCCGCCGATCTTGGCATGACGCTAGATCAGCAGAAAAAATAGACCAACGAGTGAATGAAACAATTGCTGCTCATCTTGATCCTTTCCCCCATTGCTCATGCTGGGCTCCTCGGAAGTTGGATACTAAACCAAAAAAACTTTACCGACCAAAAACTCAATCCAGCAGGTGAGGCGCAAGAAGTTCCAGAATTCGATACTGATGGCAACCTTGTTTTCTCCTCAAAGCAGCACATTCTTCTTCCTGAGGAATCCGCAAAAAAACTCCCCCTCCAGAACTTTGCTATTGAAGCTCGGGTGCGGATTGACCAAGCCCAAAAATGGGGCTCAATTTTGAGCTATAGTCAAGATAATGGCAGCTACGAGCGCGGTTGGATCCTGGGATACAACGGCTCTCGCTTCTCCTTTCGGCTCTCCACCGGTGATCGACTTCTCGAAGTTGCTGCACCTGAATCATTTGAACCCGGCGAATGGAATCACCTCTTCGCAACCTATGATGGCAAGAAGATGGGCCTCTATTTAAATGGGCGTCTTGTTAGCTCGCAGATTGTTACCGGACCTATTGTCCTACCCGATATCCCAACTCCGTTCGTAATCGGTGCCTATAAAGACAAAGATGAGTTTTTCCCCATAAACGGCCGTATCGAGTCGCTTCAATTTCACGATTCCCCGCCAACTCAAAACGAGCTCGCGAGCATCGCAAAAGAATTTGCTGTCGTTCCCTTTTCGGTTCGCCCTGCTGTTCGATTTTTAGCTCCAGGAAAAGCACTCCTGTTTTGGGAAGCTAGCCACCCCGGCAAGGCCATTATTGGATACGGAACAACCCGAAAACTTGGCAGTATCGTCGAGTCTAGTTCAGAAGACTTGCGTCACGAAGTCATACTCGAAAACCTAAAGTCACATACCCGCTATTCCTATCGGATCAGCGCCAATACCGAAAACGGTGAAAAATTCAGCCCCCTCTACGAATTTGACACCAGCATGAACTACATGCCAGCTCCGACTCCTGATAGTGACCACCCTCTTGCCAAAACCTATCTTCGAGATCTTCCTGACCAACCCGGCTTCGCTGTCATTGTAGGACTCACCGATGGCTCACTTGCCAAAGCTATCGCCTCTCAAAGCCAACTCAACGTGACGGCCTTTGATGATGACCTCGCAAAGGTCAACGCCTTGCGGAAAGAGCTGACAGATTCTGGTATTCATGGCTCAAGAATCACGATTCTCCACCTTCCCAACCTCAAGGATATCCCGCTCACCTCTTGCGTCGGCAACCTCGTCTGCACCGAACGTGAAACTCCTCCCTGTTCTACTTCCGAACTCTCCCGACTCACCCGCCCAAAAGGTCGTACCGTCCTGCCTGACAAGACCCTCAATACCCGCCCTCCCATTCCAGGATCCGGTGAATGGACCCATCAATACGGGCCACCATCAAACACCACCTACTCCAACGAACGCCTTGGCGGCGCTCAGGCTGTCGATGAATTGGAGCTCCAATGGATCGGGAGACCCGGTGCCAACTTTGGCATTGATCGACAACCCCGCATGTCCGCTCCGCTTGCGACCAATGGACGGATGTATCATCAGGGACTCAACCGGCTCATGGCACTCGACGCCTACAATGGCCAAATTCTTTGGGACATGGAAATTCCGGACCTTCGTCGAGTCAACGTCCCTCACGACAGCGCCAACTGGTGCGCAGATGACAGCAAACTATACGTCGCTGTCAAAGATCTCCTTTGGGTGCTCGACGGAGCCACCGGCAAACGCATCTCAACCTTAAAGCTCACCTCCTCCCACCGGGAGACACACGAGTGGGGCTTCATCGCCCAGGAAGGGGATGCCGTCATCGGCTCCTCCGTTCGTCTGGGTGCCGAGTTTAAAAAATACTTCGGCGATGCATGGTATGACAAAGTCGGCCGCGAATCCGACACTGCCAATGTTCTAAGCGACAATCTTTTCGGATACTCAAAGTCAAACTGGAAAGGAAACTGGACCTACTCGGGCGGGCTCATCATCAACCCGACCATCTCATTGGCCAAAGGCAAACTTTGCTTTCTTGAAACACGCAACACCGACCTTCAAAAATCCACCTCCGGACGCGAGAGCACCAAAAATCACTGGAATCAAATCCACGCCGTCTGTCTCGACGCAACCACCGGCAAAATCCTCTGGCAAAAGCCATTCCCCAAAACTCTCCTACGGACCGAGGAAAAAGGCTTCATCCAGGTTTCCTATGGATCCATGACTTCCGAAGGCTTCCTCGTCACCCTCTCTGAAGGCGACACCCAAGAGACCGGTAAGCACAATGGGAAAGGGATCTTCAGTTACCACTACTTCGACCTTGCCAATGGCGATCTCCGATTCCAATCCCAGACCCCGTGGCGCACCAACCACCACGGCTCACACATTACCCACCCGGTCGTTTACGAGGACCGGGTCTATACGGACCCCACCGGGATCTCCCTTCCCGACGGAAAGCCGCTTGATCACAATTACGGGCCTAAAACTAAATGCTCCGCCACCGTAGGGACAGCCTATGGATTACTTTATCGAGGGATTGATGTGAGCCTCACCTTTTGGTCCAAAACATCTAAGAAACAATCCCACTGGCCCCGACTCCGCCCCTCCTGCTGGCTAAGTGTTCTTCCCGCCCAGGGACTCTTCCTCGCCCCCGAAGGCGGCGGCGGCTGTTCATGCGGCGGCTGGATGGAAACTTCACTTGCCTTTATTCCCAAAAACAATTCCGGCATCAAAGATCCCACACCATCCAAAGAGTAGCCGCCCTTTTCCAATCTCCAGTCCGAGCCCACCTCCTAAGCACCATGTTCCGCTCAACTCTTGCACTTTTTTTACTTTGCGTCCTCTGCCCCGCCGAGGTCTGGCCAACTTATCGCCATGACAATCGCCGAAGCGGTGTGTCTCCCTCTTCTTTACAACTCCCGCTTACCGAAGCATGGGTCCACAATGGAGGCCTTCCCCAACAGGCATGGACCGGACCAGCCAAGTGGGATGCCTACTCCAGCAACGAAGGCCTGCAATCGATGCGCAACTTCGATCCCTGTTATTTCACGACCGCCTCCCATAATCTCATTTATTATGGGTCTTCGTCCGACAATGCTCTCCATTGTCTAGATGCCTCAACTGGAGAAGAGCAATGGCAACACTTCACAAATTCCTCCGTCCGTTTCCCTCCCACTCTCGTCGGAGAACAAGCATGGTTTGGATCCGATGATGGCTACATCTACTGCGCAAATGCCCTGACCGGAAAAACCCTCTGGAAAAAACAAGCAGCACCTTCCGATCGCCTGATCCCCAGCAACGGCAAACTCATTTCGCCTTGGCCGGTTCGAACCGGAATCACGGTTGAAAACGGCCGCGCCTTTTTCGCAGCCTCACTCCTGCCATGGCTCCTGCTATCTATGGTGTATCGATGCCAAGACAGCGGAACGGGCCTTTCTCACCGAGCATCAAGGCGTCACTCTTCAGGGCGCCATGCTAGCTGGCGGCGACCGCCTTTATATCCCCCAGGGCCGGGCCGCGCCCATCACTCTAAATCAAAACGACGGCAAAAAGACCGGAACGATCGGGCAGGCCGGAGGAACTTTTTGCCTTTTAACAGAGGACAACCAACTCATCGCAGGCCCACCCAACCAAAAAGAACGGGACGAACAGTTACGCATCGCCGACCCCAAATCCGGAAAGCGACTTACAACCTTCAACAACACCACCCGAGTCGTTGTCACGGAAGGAAAGGCCTACCTCCATTCCATCGGTAACCTGCAATGCCTTGACCTCACCCGCAAAGCTCAGCTTGAAACGCTACTCAGCAACCAAAGGGCCAGTCTCAAAAAACTCGACCCAAAAGTTGAAACAAATCTCGCTCAAATTGAAGTCCTCAAAAAGGAAATCTCCACACTCCAGACTCAAATCAAATCCTGCCTTCTCTGGACCATTGCTCACCCTGCCCCCTTCGAACTCGTCGTCGCAGGCGCTCAGCTTATCGTCGGTCTCGACAATCAAGTCTCCATTCTTGACATCAAAACCGGGAAGCCACTCTGGCAGCACAAAGTTACGGGAAGAGCCTACGGACTCACTCCTGCCGAGGGCCGCCTCATCGTTTCTACTGACCTCGGCTACATTCATACTTTCCACAAAAAACCGTGAAATATCTTCTGATTTTTCTGGTGGTCACCGCCTCCCCTCTGGCCTGTCAGGTTCCCGTCTTTCGATACGCTCTGGAGCGGTGGCAGTCCGATTCCTTCCGCTTGCAATTGATTCACCGGGGAGAAGCACCGGCCGAATTATCGTTCGGACCAAAGCACCTCAACCTTGAATTTGAATCTGTCAACCTTGAGAAGATTACTCCCAACGAACGCTTCTCTATTATTGGACTCGAGAAACTCACCGAGTATCCCGCCTTCCTCCTTCACCCTCCTGAAAGCTGGGGAAACAACGAACCGCTTGTGTTCCCTGGCACTAAATCAACTCTTGAAAGCATCATAGACTCGCCCCTCCGCCAGAGAATTAAGGACGGCATCCTTGAAGGGCAATCCACCGTTTGGATCCTTGTCGAAGGAACCGACCAAACCGCAAATGAATCCATTTTCAAACTCCTCAACGACACTCTGCTAGAGGCTCAAAAAAACATCCAGATCCCCGAAGGTGTCATTCAGGCCGATCAGGCTGGAAAAGTTGGCGAGGACATCAATCTCGACGATGTCCTCCGCTCATCCATTCCACTCCAGATCTCCTTTAAAATCGAGCGGGTCAATCGCAATGACCCCGCCGAACAAGCTTTCCTCCGTATTCTTACCGCCAACCGGCATTCCCCATCCGAAGAACCACTTGTCGTCCCGGTCTTTGGTCGTGGTCGCACGCCAGGCCCACTTCTAGGTAGCTCTATAACAGCGGAAACCGTTACGACAGCCTGTGAGTATCTTTGCGGTGCCTGCTCCTGTCAGGTCAAAAGCGGCAACCCTGGCTACGATCTACTCTTTCAAACCGACTGGCAAGAAAAACTTCAATCCGGCCTCGTCGTAATCGACAAGTCACTCCCCACCATTCTGCCCTCGCTCAATGACGAATCGTTACCTAAGCAGGAATCACCAGCAGATAATTCCTCACTGAAATCCTACGTTGTCAGTTCTCCCAAGATCCTCTTGTTGGCAATTCCTGTGGTCCTCCTCATAGGTACCATTTTCCTCCTAAAGAAATCCAATTAAAATCTCCGCTGGTTCGCGAATCTGATTACGCCCCTTCATCCATTTTTCATCATGCTCTTGGCAGAAATCAAACACCGGAAATTCAACTTCATCATCGCCACCGTAACAGCAGCAGCTGCTATCTGTATCTGGCTTTCCGCAGAAGAAAGCCTAGCCAAATTTGACCAAAATACCGAAGCCCAGCTCAGTTTACTAGAAGACGAAACCAAGGCTGAGATGATCCAGCTTGAGAACGACATTCGCAAAACAATGAAAGGTCTTGGTTTCAACGTCTTCCTCTTCCCCAAAGGCGAAGAAATCTGGCAAATTAAGGAGCGTGGATACTCCGAACAAACACTCTCTGAAGACTCAGTCCACAAACTTGCTGAAAGCGAAATCGTCACCGTTAACCACCTTCTTCCTCAGCTATCAAAACGAGTTCGCTGGGAAGAACAAAATCGATCGATCCTCCTTATCGGCGTTGAAGGACAAGTTCCTATCGCTCACAGATCCAAAAAGAAACCCATCATGAATCCTCTTACTCTGGGGACGATCAATCTCGGCTATGACCTACACGAACCCCTCGGACTCAAAAAAGGGGATCAGGTGATCCTTAACGACAAAACCTACACTCTTGCCCAAACCTATCCTCCAAGAAACTTCCGCGACGATGGCTCGGCCTGGATACACCTTGATGATGCCCAAAAACTCTTTGACCAACCTAATCGAATTAATGCCATTTTAGCCCTTGGGTGTAATTGCGCCTCTATTGATCGACTCGGCGAAATTCGTTCAGAGATTTCAAAAATCCTTCCCGAGGTTCAAATCATCGAACTCGGTTCATCCGCCATGGTTCGTGCCGAAGCTCGTAACAAAACTGGTGACCGGGCAAGAAAAGCCAAAGCTACAATCATAAAGAGCCGTGAAAATGCTCGCTCCGAACGTGCTCGTTTTTCTGCAGTTCTCTCCCCAATCATTGCAAGCGGCGCCTTTCTCGCTCTCGCATATCTCTCCTTTGCTAACGTCCGTGAACGACTTCCGGAAATTGGCACTCTTCGTGCGATTGGTGTCAGTCATTTCAAAATTGCAAAACTCCTGCTCGCCCGAGCTGCTCTAATCGGCCTTCTCGCAACCGGCTTGACCTTCACCATTTCTAAAGCCTTCTCATTTTCCTTTCCTCCCATGAGTTGGCTTTTCATTCCCACCGTTAGCGCCGCTGCAACGTGGCTCTCGACCATCTACGCTCTCACACGCGATTCTGTTATCCTGCTCCGAAGCAATTGAAAATTGCTAATCCATCACCACCACCCGGTCTGCAATGGCCTCCGCTTCTTTTTTAGAATGAGTGACATGTAAAGCAGTCACGCCCTCCCTCTCAATCATCTTTCGAATTACGCCAAGCACCTCATCATGACGAGCTTCATCTAAACCGGATAGAGCTTCATCCAGACAGAGTAATTGTGGCCTCAGCGCCAGAGCCCTACCCAAAGCAACTCGACGAGCTTCACCACCTGAAAGCCCCTCGGGTAAGCGACTCAAAAGCCCCTCCAATCCAAGATCTCTTGCCAAGCTCTCCACTCGTTCCTTTATTTCCTCAGGCTTCCAACCATGAAGCTTAGGACCAAACTCTATTTGCTCTCGGACCGTCAAAGAGGGGAAAAGCACAACATCTTGCGGCACTAGACCAATTCCCCGTGCCCCAGGCGGTAAATTTTTCACCTCTAGTCCATCAAGTACAACACGCCCGCCAACTGGCCCTTCGCGTAATCCACAAACCGTTTCGAGGAGCGTCGTTTTCCCGCAACCACTCGGCCCCATAAGAGCGACACACTCACCCTCCCTAATCTCCAACGAGAAGGGGGACAGGACAAAATCCCCTGCTTGGACCGTTACCTGTTCCAAAACTAAAATCCCCCCACTCATACCGCTCCTCCTCTTCCTGCAAGACACCTCACTATTAAAAGGGTTGAAACTGCCAACAAAATCATTAGTAGCGAAAGTGCCGCAGCTCCTGGCAAATTGCCTATATTAATCTCAAGAAAAACCGACGTAGCCAATACTTCGGTCCGGCCACGCGTCGCTCCCGCAAAGATTAGGATCGGCCCAAACTCTCCCAGCGCCCTCGCCCACGCCATTGTTCCTGCTGCCACTATTCCCTTACCAGCCAATGGCAAAACAACTCGCATAAATGCCTGCCCCCGGTTACATCCCAAAGTCATCGCGACCTCTTCATAACGCGGGCTAATCTGATCAAAAGTCGTCCTCATCGTCCTAACTGCAAAAGCCGCCGCCACCGGAAACTGAGCCAGCACCACTCCTAACGGATGAAAGGTCATTGGGAAACCAACCTCACTTACAATGCCTTCAAGTGATCTCTGACTCCCCGCAAACACAAAACTCAGAAGCCCAAATAAAATTGCGCTTCCGACCAAAAATTGTATTACAATCCCATTCCCTTTCCGAGCTGCTCCCCAGATCGCAGCTATTAGTGCACCACCCGCTAACATTCCACAACAGGCCGATGGTGGGATCCGATTGAACAAAATCAAAAGACTTAAGCCCACAATCAAGGGAGGTAGCAAAATTGGAATATCCAGAAATGTATCTACCAAGGCTCTTCCCCGAAATTGATATCGGGATAAAAGATAGCCCACCGGGACTGAAACCAATACTGAAAGAATTGCTGTCGCCGTACAGGTCACGAACGTCAATGTGATTGAATGCTGAATATCAGCATCCTTCAAAATCTCACTCGCCTGGCTCCACGAAACCGTCAGCATATTTGCCCCGACCAGTAAAAGCAGGAGTCCTAGGTAGGCTGCGACCACAAAGACCAGAAAAAGAAGAAAAGGCCACTCCGGCCTAACCCTCCAAATCTTTTGATCACTAATGATGCCCTTCTCCATTTCGCCTTTTAGATTCAACTCTTGAATGCCTCAACAGAATTAAATGGCGACTGATCATAATCAATCTTCGCTTCCACCGACGCTGCCATAAGTCAACCCTACGCCGGCGTTTTCACAATGAAAACTCCCAAGATTGCACATAACTAACAAACAATGGGCGCCCACGAAAAAAAGCTTTTCCATCCTAGGCGACAACTAATAACCATCGTCAATTGAGTTCCCATTGGAATCCCAATTCCTCGAATCTTTCCTTTGCTTCCGGAGTCGCCAGAAAGTTGCCTAATCTCTTCATCAATTCGGGGTAAGCCGATTCCTTTGCCACCGCAAATGGCTGCTCAGCAAAAGCCAACTCGTCTTTCAACTCCACAATTTCATTTTCCTTCAAAGTCACCGGACTAGCGAGTGCGTTACTTCGGTAAACCAAAACCGCATCGAGTGATCGGGCCTGTAACGCAGACACAAGGTCATCTCCTTTCGCAACCTTCACAGCCACATTAGCTTCCAACGCTTCGGTCAATCCACGTCTCTCAAGCATGATCCGCGTTAATTCTCCCAGCGCACTTTTGCGACCATCACAAATTCCAAGCTTCACCCCTAGCTTTCCAAGATCTTCCAATTTACGAAGCTCCTTTGGATTCCCTATCCGAACTAATAAGACGATTTCATTCCGCGTCATGATCCGCCCCTCAAAAAACCGTTCCTGAACCTTGTTTAGAAACTTCGTATCACAAGCAAAGTATCCTGCTGGCTTAGCCCCAGCATCCATCTGCGCGACCAAGGTCCCACAACCCTCAAAAACCGTATTCACCCGGCACCCCTCACGCGCTTCAAATTCTCGAACCCGCTCCTGAATCGCCGGCCTTAACATTGATCCCGAAAAAAAGGTCACTTCCGGTTGATCCGACCATTTATCCCCCTCATCAGGAACCATAAACCCCATCTTCTGAAAGATCTTCCGACCACGATCTTGCGCTGTGACATAACGGGCAAAATGGAGTGACCTCTTCGCGTCCTTACTCGACGTCAGCACTCCAATCGAAGCTCTTTTCGCTCTTTTGGAAAACTCTGGGACGGCAATCCATTCCACCTCAGAAAAATTTCTCGCTACCGCGTCCCATGCTAAGGAAACATCCACAGCACCAGTCGCAACATCTTCTACAATCGCATTCACGGTTGGCTTAGTCACAACCACGTTAGGATTAACTCTCGCTAATAAGCCCTCCTCTTCCAAAACCTTCCAGGTAAACTTACCCACCGAAGCTGATTTTTCGGCCAAAGAAATCTTCAATCCTTTCTTCCCCATATCCGAGAGTTTCGTCAAACCTCGCGGATTGCCCTTCGGAACCACCATCCCAGCAGTCAAAAGCGCCACCGGAATTGCCTCCTTCATCAAGCCCTTATCTCTGGCCGAGTCGATATAACTCTGGTCTGCAGGCAAATAAAGATCACCACCTGCCACTTCAAGTTGGCTGGCCAGAGCTCCTGATCCACCAAACTGTAAATTGACCTTCACCCCAAACTCCTCCTCGTATAGGCGGGCAATCTCACTCATTGGTTTTCGCAATCCCGCGGCACAGTGGAAGAGCAAGTCCCCTGTCCCCGGTCCATCTCGGTCATTATCCTCCTTCAGCCACCAAAAAGCACCTCCAAGCAGGACTACGAAAATTCCAATAACAAAAACAGGTCGTTTCATGACTTAATACCAGAACAGTGATGACAGTCCTTGTCTCTGACAAGGCGCACTTTTTTCATCCGCATCCATTGCGCATCAACATGGATCATTCGATCCACCGCTGGTTCGGAGAAGCGGGTCAGAAGCTTAATACCCTCCAAAGCCGCGATTTGAGCTATCATTGCTGAGACCGCCCCAATTACCGGAAAGCGACGTTTCCAATAAGCAGGAGGAGCCTTTACTAAACACCCAAGACAAGCCGACTTACCCGGGTCGACTGCGAGTACATGCCCCTCCATCGAGCACATCGCACCATCAACAAAAAATTTACCCTGACTCATCGCTTCCCGATTCATCAAGAGACGCTCTTCAAAAAGAGGAGCGCATGAAAACACAATGTCAGCTCGCTCAACAAGCCCTGCAATATTCTCTTCCGAAACATTCTGCCCCATCGATTCAATCTCAAGGTCCCGATTAAATCGCCTCAATGTCTCCGCAGCTTGAACGTGACGCCCGCTACCTAGACCCTCATGAGTCATCAGAATCTGACGATTTAAATCATCCGGTCTCAACTCTCCCCCATGCGCAAGAATGATTCGCCCCACTCCTGCTGCTGCCAGAGACAAGGCCAAGGGCCCGCCCAGTCCACCCACTCGTGAAACTAACGCGGTTGAGTTTCTCAACTTCTCCTGAGCCTCACTTCCAAATCCCGGAACATCTTCCTGCCAAGTATAATAATCTTCGTACTTCACAATAGAATCTTCCCTTTCTCTAAAGTAATTACCCGATCTGCTTTCTCAAGAACTCTAGGGTCATGAGTCACTACCAAAACTGAACCTCCATCCTTAACATGATTCCGCAGCCCAAAGATCACTGCTTCGGCACTCACGTCATCTAAATTCCCCGTTGGTTCGTCTGCCAAAACTAAATTCGGACAGTGAATTAAGGCCCGGGCTAGGCCTACTCTTTGTTGCTCTCCTGCACTCAACTCCCCCGGAATATGGGACGCCCTCCCCTCAAGTCCCAGCGAAACTATCAACTGATCCGCCCGATTTTGATCTCCGCCAGCGACGAGAATATTCTCTCGAATATCAAGGTAGGGGATCAGTCTTGCATCTTGAAATACCAATCCAATCACCTCTTTGCGAAAGCGCGTTTTCTCAAAACCACTCATTTTTGAGACGTCGCGACCAGCAACCTCGATCGATCCTGCATCAGGACCTAACAAACCAGCCACCACATATAAAAGAGTTGATTTTCCCGCCCCACTCGGGCCACGAAGGGCGACAAACTCACCCACTCCCATTTGCAGAAAAATATCATCAAGGGCTACCACCCTGTCATACGACTTCGATAACCCAACCAACTTCATCAGTTGGCTCTGATCCGTATTGATCGTGCTTTGCTTGTTCACCGGTCGGTAGGATCATATTTTACGCAAGGCGACCCAAGTCAAAGATGTCGCAATTTTCTACCGGTTCAATTTGGGCTCAAGCCAGAGCCCCCAATCGGAGCTATTCCCGTCATTCGAGGGATCCACCACCAGCTCCAGTGTCTTCACCCCAGACACGTCAATCGAGTAATCCACCAAGCCACCAGCTTTAATCACTTTCGATTTCCAAAGAGTTTTGCCATCGCCTTTAATATCAAACCGAACCGTACCCTGTTTCCCGGTAGCCATCCCTGCTTTCCCGCGCAAAGTTTTCCATCTCCTCCCGAGATTGTAACGATGGTTGGCCGGAGCATGACCATAAATCCCAGTCGAAAAAATCTCTCCCCCCGCTTCCAGAAGGAAAGGTGGCTCTGGTAAAAAGTTGTAGGCAGGACGCCCCCAACCCACCTTGGAGGCAGATGCCTTAAACTGCGTTAAATCAGCCGCGGTTTGATTCTGCCCGGCTTGTGCGGGCGACTTCACCGCTTTGCGCCCACGCTCCAAGATTTTTTCGGCAATCTGCCGCATTTTCCCTTCAGGCAGTTGTCGTGCCTCGGCCACTGCAGCTTCACGGTTTCTCTTACTCAGAGCCTCAATAAAAGGAGTCATAGCCGCACGAATCTGGAACATCGCCAGATCCGGTGTGCCATCTTTACCAACCGAGTAAGGATATTTAAACTTCGTCTGCGACATCCATCCACCTGTCGAACCATTGACGTGGAGCGGAATTAAACGCAACTCACCTGCCTTTCCCGGAGGAAGCGCGTCGCAGGAAAAACTAAAATTCCCGTCAATATCCGGCACTGTAGTTGCAGTCGTTGCATTATAGTCCCCACCTCCCTCTGGATCAAAGTAGGCCACAACCGCGTAAACTGGAGGATTCGCGACCAGCTTTCCAGAAACATGAATCGCTTTTTCCCTAGCCATAATCTTCAATCCCTCAATTGTTGCGCTCACAGGAAGATTCATTCCTTTGAGCGATTCCGAAAACTGGGGATGCGACGCCAATCTCAAGGCATGAGCCAAAGTCAAAAAAGACCCCTTGCCCTCGCCCCGCAATTCATCACCGTAGGTACGGTTTCCCGACCCCATCAAGGCTGTTCCACGTAATGCCTCATCAGGCCGTTCTCTACAATGGGGAAGACCAAGGGCATGACCAAGTTCGTGGGCAATCCCCCCGATAAAAATCGAATTATGCTTGCCCAGAGAAATCCAACCATATTGACCATCTCGCATCATCGGAGTTTTTTTTGCTAAATTTAAAGTATCCAACTCGGGCGAGTCTAATTGCCAAGCCGTTCCTCCCTGGAAGTTGCCCCCTGCATAGTAAGGAGACCTGTGAGTGAAAATCAGCTTATCGTCATCCCAAGAGGCTAGGTTACAAAAGATAACGAGGGTCTCTTTTTTTCCCTTGATTCCCTTTTCTGCTAAAACTGGCAGACATTCATTTTTGATCTCATTGCCCGAAGACATCCCATATTCAGATTCAGGCTTTCTACCGTCGATTAGGTGAACCCGTAACTTCCCAGCTTCCATTGGGAGATTGATCGACCTTGGGCCAAACCCGAGACGTTCCATCTCTTTTTTGTAAAAATCTTGGATATGGATCATCATTCGGGTCAATCGAGCCTCATATCGGACCGGCGGCGGACGTCCTTTCGGAGTCCACAACACAAAATGGAGGGTTCTCCTACCTTCCCTTGAATCCTGTTTATGCCATCCATCAAGAATTTTGAGTGCCCTCGCTGCTTTGTCACGCTCACCCTGAAATTGAGCATGAAGTAGGGTCGACAATAGCATGAAAAGCCCCACAAACCGTATCATATTCTCTGATACGTATTTCCTTCCCAAAGCTTTCCTAAGCGCTTTGCTTTTCAACATTATCTCTTAAACCTGCATCTGGATGGCTCCATCAAATTTATTTACTCTTACGGAAATGCAGCAGCGGATCGCCTGCATTCGGGAAAAAATGAAAAACCTCAACCTCGGGGCCATAATCGCCTGCGATGCTTCCAATGTCCGCTACACGACCGGCTTCAAAGGAGAACCCCGAAGTCTACTGATCCTTCCTGACACCCTCATTCTTTTCACCTCTTTTCGCACCATCTCCTGGGCAAGAGAACAAACCAAGCTCCTTGAAGAAGAAATCGAACTCTCGACCACCAGCTCTCCAAGTAAACTCATCAAAAAAAGATTACCAACTCCTCCTCTCAAAATCGCAATCGATCAAAATGTTTCAGCAGCCAATCTCGTCCATTGGCAGAAAAAACTGGCACCCCACGAAGTCGAGCCTCACTCCATCATCGAAACGATACGCCAAACCAAATCTCCCGCTGAAATTTCGATCATCCAGCGGTCTCAAAAAATCAACGAAACGATCCTCAATGCTATTCTTCCGCAAATCAAACCTGATCTGACCGAACGAGGAATACAGGGACTCATCCTTGCTGAAATGGCCAAGCGGGAGGAAGTCGAAGGATACTCCTTTCCACCCATCGTAGCCAATGGGCCCAATTGCTGGGAAATCCACCACCTTCCGGACCAATCCGTCAGCCGCTACGGCGATCTTCTCCTTCTCGACCACGGCGTCTTCTACCAAGGGTATGCCTCCGACATGACCCGCATGGTCTGCCTTGGTAATAGCTCGGAGAGAATGCGAGAGATCCACCAAGTCGTCAATTTAGCACGCCAAACTGCCATCGATGCCGCACGCCCGGGTATCACTAACCACGATCTTGACCGTGTCGCCCGAAACATCATTGAAGCATCTGGCCTCGGTAAAACCTTCACCCACGGCCTCGGTCACAGCATAGGTCTCCAAACCCACGATCCCGGAGTTAACCTATCTCAAAACGCTCCCGAAATCCCCCTCGCACCCGGCATGACTCTCACTATCGAACCTGGAATTTATCTTGATGAAAAATTCGGTGTTCGAGTAGAGGACACCATTGTTATCACCACCGGTGGCTCAAAAAACCTCACCTCGCAATCGACCGAAATTATCGAGATTTAAACTCTACCTCAACTAGAAATCTCCTTTCCAACAAAAGTAATTGGCCCTCATTACTTTCCCTTTTCGGGACCCCCCAAAAAAAGACGACACAAATCTCAAAGTTTTGCGCATGTATAAAAGAAGACTGTTACGTCTATCAATTAATCGCAAATCAATATGAAAATCCGATCACCTTATAATCTGACGAATTTTTTCTTTTTCACGGGTATCCTTCTCCAATCCAGTCTTGCTCAGCAGACCCCAGATCTTGCATCACAAATAGAAGGTGAGTGGATCATCTACCGAGGTGATAATTTTGAAATTAAAAAGATCTCGAATCAGAAAACCCAAAGTAATTTTTACCGTTGGAATGGAACGCTAAGATCCAAAAAAGATTCGCACTTAAAACTCACCTCCTTAGGGAAGGGTAAAGCACAGTTCATAATCCCTAAGGGAGCGCAGTGGCAATATTTGGATGGCGGCAAGAGACCAGAAAGCTCTCGTTGGACAAACCTCTCATTTGACTCTAAGGCTTCCGACTGGAAAACGGGGAAAGCAGGATTTGGATATGCCGATAATGACGATAAAACGATCATTACCGACATGGAGAACAAATATCTATCCATCTTCATCAGGCGGGAATTCGAGCTCCCAAAGGAAGCTGAACTAAAAGGCCTTGGCTTACTGATCAACTACGACGACGGCTTTATACTGTATGCCAACGGGCGCCGACTCTTCGAATCAAGCAACGTGAGTGTGGAAAAGAAAACGGGGGAAATCACCGTCAAAAACCACGAAGCCAATGGCTCAGAGTTCTTTTCTCTTGGTGAGTATGCCAGCGCCTTTCGAGAGGGAAAAAACGTCATTGCAATTCAAGGCATCAACACAAATTTAGAAAGCAGTGACTTCACTCTGGATCCTCAAATTCTCATGGGAGGCACTGGAAGCTTTGTAGAATCCAGCCACCAGGTTACACATGTTGACTCATCGAGTAATGGGTATGACAAGGATCGAACTTGGAAGGGCAAAGTCGACAATCTTCAGATTTGGGAGAGAGCTCTTAGCGAAAATGAAGTTTTGGGCCTCTGGAATAATGGCAAAGGCAATAACAAAGTTTCTAAAGAACTTGCAGAGGGTCTTATTGGACACTGGCCGTTCGATGGCAATTTAAAGGATGCTAGTGGCAACAAACGTCATGCAGCAGGGAAGAATTCACCAGGATTTGCCAAAGGTCAATTCGGACAAGCCCTAGATCTGAATGGCAAAAATCAATACGTCCTACTGGGAGGTCAACCCGCCGACTACACCCCTAAAAACGGAAACATCACGCTTTCTATGTGGTTTAGTGCGGATGCCTTCGACAAACGCTGGCAAACTTTAGTCTCAATGGGGGATTCCTGGACTGATTGGCGTGTCCATAGATTTGGGACGACTGACACGATGGCATACGCCGCAGGAAGATGGGTTAGAAACACTAAAGATGTTCTTGATGGTAAAATGCACCACCTTGTAGCCATTAGCGAAAAAGGAAAAGGCGTTAGGCTTTTTGTCGATAACTTCTTAGTCACTAGTAATGCCTCAAGCGAGCAGGCTCAGAATTTCCTCGGTATTATCCCCGATGAAGATGGTTGGTTACCGGCAGTTGGAGCTAATCTGCAAGGGCAAATTAATCTCTCAACATCAATTGAAGGGGAATTTATACCTATGCAGAACTCGCTTCGAATTTCGACATCTTCAGGAAGGAATAACGATTCGGGTCTCTACCGAAAAGTCACTCACCCTGAAGAGGCTTTGCTTATTGCGGCCCGAAACGGAAATATCGACACGGTGAAAACACTCCTGGATTCTGGAGTCGATGCTGATGTCACCTCGCCTAATTCCTACACTGCATTGGGGTATGCTGGCATTGGAGGACATTTAGAACTTATGCAACTCCTCATCAAACATGGCGCAGACGTTAATAAACAATCAAGATTTATGAAATCTCCCCTGAGTGTTGTGGCAGGGTCGCCTCAAATTGCCGCGATCAAACTCCTCATTGCTAGCGGAGCTAAATTCAAAACCAACTACAATGGGGGCAGCATCGCTCATGAAGCTGTCTTCTGGGAGCAGCCAGAGATGCTTGAGTTCATACTTGAGGACCTTAAGGTAAGTCCTAACCTCCAAGCTAAGAATGGTGCTACTCCCTTGCACTATGCAATCCAAAAAATGGAACGTGGACAAAATACCGCGAATCAAAAACAGCTTGAGGCGCTCAAGATCCTTCTAAAAAATGGAGTAAATTCAGATCTTCGATTCAAGGATAACAACGGAAAAAATCAAACTGCCTTGGAGCAAGCTATGAGCAAAGGACTCGATGACGTTATCGCGATTTTAAAGAATAGTCGCTGATATAATGAACCTATTGGAGGAGAACTAAAAAGATCTACCTAGAGTGATCTTTATCAATCCAGATCACCACTCAGATCTCGTAAATCCGATTCGTTTTCGACGATGGAAAGCAGGACCAAAAAAAGCAGCTCCGAACGCTCAGAAGAAATAGAGCTCAAATTACGGGCCGCAGGTAGACAAAGCTGTGTAAAATGCTCCAGAATTTTAAGCGGCCACAAAATAAGCGTTACCCGTCTCAACCAAATTCTAGAAGGCACAGCCTCCCCCAAATGCCATCACTGCCGAAAAAAGATCACCCTCTTGAAGAGGGTGCTTATTGAATCTTTTCTAATCATTATGATTTTTGTTATCTTACAGTCGAGCGACTAAGAGTTGGACCTTTCTAAAAAGGCTAGAGTTTATCCTGCCCCCTAAAGCTCTTCCTAATTCCAAGGTTAGTCAGAGGTCATGATTTTGGACTCTCACATCAAAACATCCTTATTGGGCACAAAGATCTAAATCACTTCCCCACCTAAATCCTATAATCTCAGCAAAATATGAGAGTCGCGTTATTTGCCATCTTCCTACAACCATTCGTCGGCTTAGGGGCAATTTTTGGCCCAATCTGCCAATGGCATCAGGATCCATCGACTACGATGTCCGTGCACTGGATCGAACGACTGGAGGAGACTCCACAAAAATGGACCTCTGAAACTGGCCCCTTTCGCAGTGAGCCGCAAGAACCTGTCCTACTACGAAGACCGCTTCAAATTCCCAAAACAGTCTCGAAAGGAGCGACTCTTGTGATTGAATCCCCAAAGAATACCACCATCACAGTTGATATCGATGGTCAAAGAATAGAGACGATTCCCGGGCGAAAAAAGGCGGTAAGTTTACTAAACAACTCTCAAAAACCTCATAAGCCAATCTTGCTTGCTGTCTCCTTACTAAAGACATCAAAAACCGCGTCGAAGACCATACCAGCTCCTCGTGTTTTCATTCAAGACCAAGAAGAAATCATCGTCCTCTCTGATGCAAAGAGCTTGTGGAACCGCTCCCTAACCTCTACTCCAAATTCTGATTGGAATCGTATCCCGCCTGTTCCTGGAATTCTTCAAATAGACCGCGATTTTATTTTCGCCTACCGAAAAATTGGACACCCTCAATGGAAAGAAGCACGAATAAGCAAACGACTTTTTGGCCCAACTGACGATTGGGTTCACTCGGTTCAACTTAGTAAGCTCAACGCCGATTCAAGCTATGAATTTCAAATTTTAGATCATGGGGTCCAAGTTGGACAGAACCTCTTCAAAACCGCACCTCTAATTTTCCCTAATAAAATGGTGTTTGTTACCGGCGGAGATATGTTTCACACCCGGCAAATGGTTGATTCGATGAATCGAAGGGCGGGCACCGAAAACCCCCTTTTCGCTCTCCTAGGCGGCGATCTTGCCTATGCAAATGGGAGCGATGGAGACCGCTGGTTAGAGTGGGTCGAATCCTGGAACAAATGTGCCACTACGCCCTATGGATACTCTATCCCAATGATACCGGTGATTGGAAATCATGAGGTGAAAGGAGCCTCCTATCGCCCCAATGATGCCCCTACCAAAGAGGCCGCGCCCTTTTTCTATAGTCTTTTTTTTGGTATGGAAAAAGGGAGTATGTTCACGGTTGATTTTGGAGATTACCTGAGTGTCATTGCTCTCGATTCAGGTCACACACAAAACATCAAATCACAAGCTCCATGGCTAAGAGAAACTCTCCATACCCGAAGATCCTTCCCCTTCAAGTTTGCATGTTATCATCGTCCAGCATGGGGAACGGGTGTTAAAGGTGATTCCCTCGAAATCCAAAAAGAATGGTGCCCTCTCTTTGAGGAGTATCACGTTGATGCCGCTTTTGAAAATGATCATCACATTTATAAAAGAACTTATCCCCTCAAAGGGGGGGAGCGCGATGATTCGGAAGGCGTAGTTTACCTCGGTGATGGGGCCTGGGGAACAAGGACACGAGGTCTATCAAAGGAAGTTTTCAAAACTCGCCCGTTTTTAGCTCATGCAGAGTCGCGTAACCACTTAATCAAAGTCTCTCTTAAAAAGGGAACCATCCGATACGAAGCAATCACGGCTTCAGGAGAAAGATTTGATGTCTTTGATCGAACTTCTGGGGAAGAAGCTCAAAGATGACCACTCTTAGTTTAGTCGGAGGTATCCGAGCTGTTCTTTCGAAGATAAATTGATTACGTTCCCCTCTTAGTTTATTAACATCAACTTCATTCTTAACTATTTGGATTTTGAAAGAGCAGGAGCCAAAAGATCACCAATTTTCAAATCAGCTTGAAGCTGAATTCGAGCGACTCTCAACCTTACCAAGTGATCGTTGGCGGCCCGAGCTAGGAAAGCGGACCGATCTGACTGAAGAACTTAAATCAACCCTCTTGGAGCTTCTAGAAGCTCATAATAACATGCCCACACGATTCATGGACTCTACAGAAGTCCGTGAAATGCATGATCAGCCCCCTCTCGAGGGCGCCGAGGATCATTCGCAAACCATTGCACCCTCTTTTGAGACCGGGACCCTAATTGGATCTTACCGATTAGAATCCGAGATCGGGCAAGGTGGTTTTGGTGTGGTATGGTTAGCGAAGCAAGTCGAGCCATACGAACGAGAGGTCGCGATAAAAATCCTGAAACTTGGAATGGATTCGCGAGCCATCCTCAAGCGCTTTGAGGTTGAACAAAAAATTCTGGCAATGATGGATCACCCCAATATTGCCCGTCTGATTGAGTCTGGGACTACAATGACCGGGCAACCTTTTTTTGTCATGGAATTAGCGAGAGGCTTGCCCATTACAAAATATTGTGATGAAAAATGTTTGGATATTCCATCGCGACTCAACCTTTTCATCGATGTTTGTTTTGCGGTCAACCACGCCCATCAAAAAGGAGCAATTCATTGTGATCTCAAGCCATCCAACATCCTCGTTATTGAGCAAGCGAACGGCCCCCTCGCTAAGGTAATCGATTTTGGAATCTCTCAAGTCATTCAAACTCCCAAATTTCGGTTAACACAAGTCGTCACGGCCGAAGGTCAAATATTGGGCACTCCAGATTACATGGCGCCCGAGCAATTTCACTCGCGTAAAGCAACCGATACTCTTTCAGATATTTATTCACTCGGTGCTATTCTCTATGAATTATTAATTGGAAGCCCCCCTTACTGCTCTGGGAAATCAAAACATCTATCTCAAGAAGGTTTATTACGTGAAGAGCTCGACTTCATCACACCATCTGCCGCTTTGAGAAGCTATGAAGCTTCCGATCGTATCGCACTCGCACGTAAACGGAATTTGAGTACTCAAGAACTACGACGCCGAATTGCCCAGGATCTTGAACGCATCCCGATGAAAGCACTCCAATCTGATCCTAAAGAACGCTATGCCACTGTCATTGGGCTCTTGAACGATGTTCGAAGATCAATGTCCAATCTGCCAATAAAGGCAAGACCCCCAAGCCGGCTATATAGTTTCCAAAAGTTTTTTCGGCGAAACCGGCTTGCGGTCGTAGCTGCCTCGGCAACCCTCTTAGCTGTTTGTTTCTCAGCCCTCTTCAGCGCCTATCATGCCTCCTTGGCACGACAAGCCCGTGAGAAGGAAAGAGAACTACGAATTCATTCTGACAAACTCAGTGCAGAGGCTAAGGAATCAGAACGCTTGGCGATAGAAGGGCAGGAGGAAACTCAAGAACGCGCATACGTCGCTGATATGCAATTAATAGCGAATAGTATCAACGAAGGAAATCTTCGCGAAACTAGGCGCCTCTTAAATCAATATAGCAAAGGCTTATCCAAAAAGGACCTTCGAGGATGGGAGTGGAGATACTTTTGGCAACAGGGGCAACAAAAAGGCGTCACTGGAATTGGGAGCCATCCTTCGCGAGTTCTTACAAGCTTCTTCACGAAAAACCAAAGCAGCATAATAAGCTTACGCGACAAGGGACACATCGAGCTCATCAACATAAATGATGATCAAGAGAAAACTGTTCTTTCCGTGGGAAGTGAAGAAGCTCGTATCGGTTCAACCAGTGGATTTCTCTGCAAAAATTTTGATGGTAATATTTTCGCCGGTCTCAGCTTTCGTGAAAAAAGTAATGATTATTATATCAAAATTTGGTCCGATCTCAGTAAGCCCCCCACTCATAATATCCACATCGGCCCACATCGGCCGACCGGCCTAGCCCTTTCTCCAAATGGCGAAACTTTAGCCTACTTCTTACCCGCTTATGGCTCCGCTAACATCATCAGGATTGATTCAGCAGAGATCTTATATAGTGAACGACTCAATGATGGGAATTATTCAAATTTGGACACTGAAGGGGCCTGTTGTTTTTCTTCAGACGGGGAACAAATCGCTATTGGTGGGCGAAAAGGGGAAGTTGTAATACTCGACACATCGGATTGGTCACGAACAGAGTTAAACCTTCCAAAATGGTCAGACATCACAACGCTTACTTTTTCCCCTAACAACAAAAATCTTGCGGTTGGTTGTATATGGTGGGATCCAAGGATTTGGATTTTTGACTTAACAAAACCCGGGCCACCGACTTCTCTTCTGGGACATCAAGGTTTTATCTCCAAATTGACTTTCTCTCCAAATGGAGAACTGCTCGCATCGTCAAGTGCTGACCAAAAAATCAAACTCTGGTCTACTGAAAATTGGTCTGAGCTTTCAACCTTGTCGGGCCATACCGATGAGGTTTGGTCTGTTGACTTTTCTTTGGACGGCAGCCAGCTCTTTAGCTCAGCAAAAAGACAAAAAAATAAAACTTTGGGATATCAAAAGTGTGACAGAACCTTCGCTAAAAACCTCCGGTTTACTTATCTCGGATAATCACTCCCAAGTTTCACCGTGCGGAAATCGAGTTGTCTCATTGCGAAATGGAACACCTAGTTTAAGCGGAGATATAGAGAGACCTCTCAAAGGGGTGCCAGCAGATCTTTCGAGGGCCTATTGGATCTCAAGCGACCGCCTTTTATGCACTAAATTCTCCCCACCTGAGCTCCTAATATGGGACCTGAATGGCCACGCTGAAAAATCTCTTAAGTTAGCCCACCGAGCCAGTTCTATTAAGTATCGTTATCTCGAAGAGAGTCAGACACTTCTAGCTGCCATAAAGTTCCCAGAGTCTGATCACATTCAGCTCGATCGTTATGACGCTGACTCTTTAGAATTAATCTCTTCGAGTGATATCCATTCCTCAGAGAGTCTATGGAAAAATTTCGAATC